>CAVQKC010000001.1:0-695602 GCA_963713015.1 uncultured Solirubrobacterales bacterium
GGTTGACGATTCATTCTGTGAGGCGTACTCGCGCACGGCGATCGCGACCAGTTCTTTTTCCAGCGAGTGCTGGCGCGAGCGAATTTCGCCCAGTTGCGAGCTCTTGCGGTCGCGTGCGTGGATGTACTCAAGTTGGGTGGTCGAGCAGCGCGAGGTGCAGGTGGGCGACCTCGTCGCGTTGCACGAGCACCGCGGTCGTCTCGCGTTGGGAACTGTCGGTCAAGTACGGTCAGGTGCTGTGGTTTCCGTGGCCACAGCCTTGCGCGTGTCGGCGACCTGCACGGTTGCGGTGGCGTTCTCCTGGCCGATCGACTTGAGGTCATCGACGCGCTCGATCAGATCGCCGAAGCCGTGTGCCAAGGATCACAGTCACGATGCTCGGCGGCGGATCCTCGATGCGGCGATCACCTGGGCGACGAGCACCTTGCGGTCCTTGGCGAGCTGGATCCGGAGCCCTCGCCAGATGCGAGCGTGCCGAGGAGACTACGCCTTGAGCCGGTCGAGCAGTTCTTTCTCGACACCGAGAGTGTGTTCGAGTGCGTTCAACCGCGCTTTGAGGTCGTCGATGCTTCCCTGAAAGCCGTCGATCTTGCTGGAGTCCGCCTGGATTTCCGCGCTGAGCTGGGCTTGCTTTGGCTTTCGAGGAGGAGACGGCGCTTTCGAGAGCGCCCTGAGACTGTCCGGCGAGTGCCGGAGCGGCCGCCGCGGCGGCCACCAGCACGAGCAGCGCGAGCGCGTGGCGCATCCGAATCTGTGGAGGCCGAATCTGCTCATTCGCGCCAGAGTGCACCGTCGCGAGTCGTCCCTGCTCGCGACAGGTGGGTGGGTGCCCTCCACAAGCTAGCCACGCAAGCTCGTCGATCACAAGTCCGCGAGGGTGTCTGCATGCGGACTTGCACACGCGCCAAGTGGGCGGGCGATGTGCCGCATCGGCCTGGGAATCGGACCGTGCGACTCGTCACAGCGTGGTGCATCCGAGCGTCACTGGACAGTAGGCAGATGCACGCCCACGGGTAATATCAAGCACGCGCGTGGCATTGGGGGCCCTCGGGCACACGAGGGGGTCTGACCGGGCGACGCGGTCAAACGTGGAGGAGATTCAACGATCAAGGATCCTCGGCGGCGATGGCAGAAGAGGTTGCCATCCGCGGCGCGTCATCGGTCACGGTGGCGCGCGTGATCGCGCGTGCGCGTGTGTCGCGAAGGCTCTTCTACGAGCTATTCGCGGATATCGACGACTGCTTCCTGGGGACATTCGACTGGGCGGTCGCGCAAGGTCGGGATGTCGCGGTCGAGGCCTATGAGGCCGAGCAGGGCTGGCGCGAGGAGTTTCGCGGCGCCCTGGCGGCCCTGCTCCGCTTCTTTGACGAGCAGCCGCTGTTGGCTCAGCTGTGTGTGGTGCACGCCGCTGGTGGCGGGCCGCGTGTGCTCGAGCGCCGCTCGCGCGTGATAGTTGAGCTGTGCGCGGTGATCGACCGCGGTCGCGCGGAGGTTCGCGGCGCTCGTGTGCCCGGCCCCGTAGTCGCCGAGGGGGTCGTGGGCGCCGTACTCGCGGTGCTCTACACGCGTCTGCTTGCACTGGGTGCGGGCTTGGCGGATGGCTATGTCGAGTCGGGGGAGGGGGAGTCGGCGCTGATCGAACTCTACGGAGAGCTCATGAGCCTGATTCTGCTCCCTTATCTCGGGGCGGCGGTGGCGGGTAAGGAACTGACCAGGCCGGCGCCACCGCCACGACCGCGTCCGGCCTCATCGCGGCCCCCTACCCAAGGACACACGGCACAAGAGGAACCGGCGGCCCGCTTGACTTATAGGACGGTGCGTGTGCTCAGGGCGATCGCCGAGCTTCCCGCCGCCAGCAATCGCGAGCTGGCCGAACGTGCCGGGGTCGTCGATCAGGGTCAGATCTCGAAGATCCTCACGCGCCTGGAGTTCCAGGGTCTCATCCTCAATCGCCGAGGCTCGAGTGCCACGCGTGGAACTCCCAACTCGTGGTGGCTCACCGAGCGCGGCGAAGCGCTCGAGCGTGAACTGCGCGAGCGTCCGCCAGGCCAGCACGATTCCGGGCGCCAGCATGGGAAAGGCTCGAGTTCGTGGCGCCGGTCGGGCTGACCTGCCGGTGAGCTGGATCGCGGATGGGCCGATCCTCTAGCCGGGATTGGCCTGTTGAGCGGGGATGCCTCAGGGCACGCGAATCGTGAGCGACCGGCTCGCGCCGTCGGCCGGGGTGAGCGTCAAGCGGTAGAGGCCCGGCTCCAGTGTGTCCGAGCCGTGCAGCCGGCGGCGGTTGGAGGCGCCCTCGACCGCGGCGAACGTGAACGAGGCGGGGAGCGTGCGCCAGCGGGTGTGGCCGCCTGAGCGGACCTGGACGGCAAGCGTGACGCGCACGGTCGTGGCCCGGCTCAACGTGCAAGAGAAGGCGAGGCCGGAGATCACGAGAGGCCGCGTTTGAGGGCGGCACGTGCGTTGGCGGTGAGCGCGAGGGCGGATATGCGTGGGGCCGTCGGGAGGCTGGTGCGCCCGGAGCCTGTGCCGGGGGATCCTCCAGCCCGATCCACCGCCGGCTTGGCTTGAGCCCGAGCCGCCGCCCGAGGCTCCCGTGGAGCCCGCTCGGGTCGCGCTGCCCTCGCTCACGCTCGACTTGCCCAGTTCTTCGCCGCTCTTTTGAGCGCCTTCGCTGGGGATGAACGCACCGATCCCGTCCGGGGTGCCGACGCCCGTTGGCCCGTCGTAGCCGGTGGTGGCGTTGCAAATCAGGGCCCTGAGCCGCAGTCGAGCGGGGAGAGCGGGTTCAGCGAGCCGGTGCAGCTCGGTAGATGTCGTCACACGCGCCGTTGCCCCCAGCGGTGACGTCGTAGAGCAAGGGGGAGCCAAGGTGGGAGTAGAGCGTCTGCGATGGGTATGCGACTCCGTGTGCGCCACCGGCGAGCGCGAACATCGACGCGACGATCGGCGAGGCCACGCTGGTGCCACCGATGGGCCACCATTCAAGCGGTGTGTTGACCACTTCGCCTCCGGCTTCTTCATGGACGGTTGGGACCGAGTCGTAGACGGCCACTCCCGTGTAGGGATCGCCGTCCGCGGCGACGTCGGCCACGGCGCGTTTGGATCCGCAGCCCACCTGGGACCAGTCCGGGACGGCTTGCTGCCAGGGTGGGGCGCTGAAGAAGTCGCTGCACCCGCCCCCACCGGCGCCTTGGTTTTCGCCTTCGGGGCTGGGGTCCTCGTTCCAGACGGTCTCGCTGCTGTCGGATGCCTTCGCTGAGCAGCAGCTTGGTGCCTCCCACGGCGACGACATCCGGTGAGGCGGCGGGATAGTCGGCGCCCACGAAGTAGGCGCGCGCTTCGCCTTTGCTCTGTGCTTGCGCGGCCGCTTCGACTTCGGTCCAGTTGAGGTAGCCGTCGTCACCGGCCGCGGCGGTGATGACCATGCCGGGATGGTCGAAGGCCTGGCCGGAGGATCCTTCCTGTGCGCCTCCCCACGAGTTGGAGACCTCGCTCGCGCCGAGTCTCACGGCCGTTTCCTCGCCCGCTTCGAGGTTCGGGTAGGCGGCGGTGCTCGCCTCCACGAGCAGGATCCGGCAGTTCTGGCAGACGGCGTGGGCCACCTCGATGTCGGTTGAGATCTCGACCGCCCATCCCTCGGCTTCCACCAATTCCGCGCACGCTTCTTCGCGGCGCTTGAGCTGCAGTTTGCTTTCGCCGGCTTTTTCGGCCACGCAGATGGCTTCCTTCGCCTCCCTTTCCGTTTCGCTGCGGGGGAACGGGAGCGCGCCCGTGCCGCTCTGGCCTACCTGCTCGAAGCATCCGCTTTCGCTTCCGCTGCACGCGTGCAGCGGGGGTAGGTCGAACTCTTTGTCATAGACCCCCAGATCCGCTTCGGCTTTGGGGTCGTTGTAGGCGTCCACGAGCGCGATCGTCTGCGGCTGGGAGGCGGAGCGTCGGGTAGTTCCGTCGTGCCTGGGAAGTAGGCGGCGCGCAGATCCTGCGGGACGCAGGCCGTAGGAGCCTTCGGTGGGACTGGCGCTTGAGTCGGTTGCGCCTCGTGCTCGTCCCAAGCGGATGCGGTGCCCGCCTGGGCGGCGGCGGTTTGGGGGACCAGCTCGAGCGCCATGCAGCCGGCGTGCCCAGGGGTCGGTATGGCGCAGGCCCCGCGCATCGTGTAATCGGATTCCGGCAGCGGCGAGACGCCTGCTCCCGAGGCGAGCGGCGGCGTTGCCAGCACTGCACATCGTGCAGAGCGCGATCAGCGTCCAGAACGTGGCCTGAGCCCTGTGACCTGAGCGTGTCACGCACCCCATCTTGGCAGTCCGCGGCGCGAGGTCACGCGGCACCGTCGCACGCTCAAATAGATCGAGCGGGAGAGCCCGCCGGTGGGCTTCACCGTCAAGCGATAGCGGCCGGCGGACAACCGGTTGTGGCCCTTCAGCGAAAGCGCGGTGTGGCCCTCGGCTGTGGACAGCGTGAGCGAGTCGGGCAGCGTCGTCCAGTGCCGGTGGCCCGCGGTGCTCGACTCGCGGACGATCCTCACCTGCACTTTCGCGGGGGCGCTCAGCGTGAAGGAGAAGCCCACAGCGGAGGCGGCTGGCAGGTGGTGCTCCAGGGCGGCGGTGGCCTTGGTTGTGAGCTGCAGATGGGAGAGCACTACCGAGTCCGCGCCGCTGGAGCCGTTGGCCGCCGAGTTGCCGGTGGCGGTTTCCGCTTCTTCGGCTTCGACTTCGGCGCTCGCTGCTTCTTCCGCGCCTTCTTCCAGTTCTTCTTCTTCGGCTTCTTCGCCTTCGCTATCGCTCACATGCGCGATCCCGGGGTGGTGCACACAGCCACTTGCGGCATCGGCGCAACCAGAGCGGGTCGGTCGGCTGCCACGGCGGGTGGAGCGAATGTGGCCCACGTCAGCCAAAGTCCAAGTAGCGCCGCGAGCGAGCCGCCGGCCCGCGAAGCCAGGTATGCCGGCGGGCGCCAGCTCCCCGCGAAAAGGTCCTCGGTCCGTCCGTGGATCGTCGTTGCCATGAGCGCTCAATCGACTCGAACCCGGCGTTGCTTGAGGAATCGGACGATTTCAGGCGAAGAGCCGTCGAGCCGACCCAGTCCCCGGGCCGCGGGCGCCGGGTCGGCGCGAAGAAGTAGCCGCCGCCCACGGGGGTGATGTAGTCGATCATCGGCTCTTCGACCAGGCGTCGCTGGATCGTGGCGAACTGGCGTTGGATGTCCTGGTTGAAGGCCACGAACACGAGACCCTGGTCGAGGTCGCCGGCCTCGTCGATGCCGCGGTCGTAGTTGTAGCCGCGGCGCAGGATGCGCTGGTCGGCGGTCGGCGGCGTGCGCGGGTTGGCGAGGCGGATGTGGGCGTTCAGCGGGATCCGCTTGCCCTGCGGGTCGAGGTCGTAGCGCGGGTCCTCGAACTCTTCGCTGCCGCCCAGCGGCGCGCCGCTGACGCGGTCGCGGCCGATCATGTTCTGCTGCTCGAACATGCCCGACGCGGTCCCAGAACTCGACGTGCATGCGGATCGTGCGCACCACCTGGTAGGTGCCGCCGGCGGCCCACGGCGGCTCGCCCGATCGCCGGCTGCACCCAGATCAGCCGTCCATCAGCTCGGCGTCGCCGACGTCCGGGTTGGCGGTGCCGTCGCGGAACGCGAACAGGTTGCGCGGGCTGCTGTGCGGGCTCGGGCCGCGCCGGGCGCTCTGGAAGCCGTCGATGCGCCAGCGCGGCGTGAGGTGCCCGGCGACCACGCGCATCAGCTCGCGCACCGTGTGCGTCACGGTGTCGCGCTGCTCGGCGCACACCTGCACGAGCAGGTCGCCGTGGCTGCGCAGCGGGTCGAGCTCGTCGTTGGGGAAGTTGGGCATCGGTCGCAGTCGCTTGGGCTTACGCGCGGCGAGGCCGTAGCGATCGTCGAACAGCGACGCGCCGAACGCGATCGTCACGGTCAGCTCGTCGGGCGCGTCGAGCGGCCCGAGGATGCCCGAGTCCGGCGGCGGATCGTCGATCTCTTGCTACTCCCACGGTTTCGCCTTGTGTGAGCGCGCGCGCTCGGTCGGAGAGCGTTTGCAGCGCCTGTGCGAGCAACTGCCGGTTGGGGGCGATCGAGTCGAGCGCGACGAACGTCGACTGCGCCTGGGCTTTGCGTGAGGATGCCCGCCTGGTGGGGGCCGTCGAAGGGGACCCGCGAGAGCAGTTCGCGTTGCAGCGTCGCCTGTGACTCCTCGCCGGCGCTTGGCGCGTCGCGAGCGGGACGCAGCGCTGCCTCTCCCAGGGCGCCGCCCAGCAGCGCCGACTCCGCCGGCGCCCGCGAGCGGCCAGCGAGCGCTTCATGAACTGGCGGCGGTCGAGCGAGCTCATGGCCGACTCGTCGCCGGGGCCACGGGCGCGCGCCATCGCCTGTGGTGGCGAGGCTCATGACGCGTCTTCGGCCGCTCGCTCGCGGCCCTTCCGCGGCTGATGGCGCGGGGAGCTTGGGGACGGGCGGCGCCGTCTGCGTCTCGAGTGTCCCGGGCAGCAGCTCGAGCGCACCCAGCGCCCCGGCGAGCGTGCCGTCGATCGACTCGCGCTCGCGCATCGTGAGCTGGGCGAGCGTCGGCCAGCCGTCGTGGTCGTGGCGCACGTTCGCGATCGCGGAGCTCGAGCAGCGCGAGCTCGCTGCGCACGGCGGCCTCGGTGTTTTCGCGTCCGGACAGCAGCGGCTCGAGCGTGTGGAACACCTCGTCGGTGGCATCGAGCCCCGCCGCGGTTCCCAGGATCCCCTCGCCGCTCCACGGCACGTGTGTGCCGCTCAACAGGTCGCGCTGAGCGTCCTCGAGGATCTCGTGCGCACGCGTCGCGTATTCAAGCGGCGTGATCTGCACGCTCGGCAGGATCCTCCGCAGGTCGCTTCAGGTTGCGCTCGAGCCTGTCCGCGAGCGCCACGAGCGAGTGTGGCGGGGCGCTGCCCCACAAACCCATTTCGAGACGGTGCAAGCCCGTGAAGCGAGGGTCGGCGTCTCCGCCGGGCAGGCCGTCGGGCATGCCGTCGATCGCCTGGTCGAGCGAGCCGAACAGGCCGTACACGGCGCCCAGGTGCAGGTAGGCGCTCCACGTGGCCTCCCATGCCGCGGCGCGCACTCGTGCGTGTGCCGGCCGCGAGCGCGCGCGCAGGCCGCCCGCGTCGCGCTCGGCGGTCGTCGTCCAGCGCTCGGCATACGCCTTGTAGGCGGCGACCGGGCGCGACGAACGCGCGCGCGGGCAGCGGTGAGAGCTCGGAGATCATTTCTCCGCGCGTGTTCTCGCCCTGGTCCTCCAGGTCGGCTATTTCCGTGCCATAGACCTGGGCTGGGACGTTTGACCCGTATACCTTGGTCGATGCGCACGCCGAGCGTGTTGGCGGCGCTCGTGTGCGCGCGCGAGCTTCGCGACGCCGAAGCGGCTCGGCCGCCGTGCCGCCGCGGCTGGGGGTCAGGGCGGCCCCCACGAGCAGCAGGATCGCCACGGGAAGCGCGATCGCCACTGCGCGCCGCGCCGTGCGCGAGCGTGCGACGGGTCTGGTCACGGCGCTCACCGTAAGTACCGTCGGCGGTGAGCTTGTTACCAAAACGTGGACGTCTCGCTTTCATTTTGTGAAGAACTGGCCGCGCTGACCTTGTTACGGAATGTGGACCCTTTGCCTAGATTTCGTAAGAAGTCATGATGGCCGCCGCGCTGGCTGAAGGGCTCGCCTACGTAGACTCGGCGGTCACACAATCGCAACGGGTCTGTGACCTGTTGTTGACACCACGCTGTTCGCGGGACTCCACGATGCACTCGCGCGCTCCACGCGGGTGGCCGGGGCGCGCGGCCAGGCGATCGCCGCCCATCGAGTCCGAAAAGGAGAAATCCGTTGCGCACTGGGAAGAAGCTCATCGCGGGCGGCATGGGGGTCCTTGCCGCCGGAGCGGCCGTGCTCGGCATCTCGATGTCGAGCGCATCGCCGCCGCCCACCACCCCCGCATCGACCACGCCGATCAAGCACGTCGTCGTCATCTTCGACGAGAACATCTCGTTCGACCACTACTTCGGCACCTATCCGCACGCCACCAATCCAGCCGGCGAGCCGTCGTTCACGGCGCTGCCGGGGACGCCCGCGGTCAACGGGCTGAACAACGGGCTGCTCACCGAACAATCCCAACGAGGACCAGCCTCAGCGCCTGGATCCGAGCCAGGCTCTCACCTGCGATCAGAACCACGGCTACTCGGCCGAGCAGGAAGCCTTCGACGGCGGCCTCATGAACGACTTCGTCCAGAAGACGACGGGCAGCGGCTGCACCCAGAGCACGACCCCCGACTCCAGCAGCTACGGGCCGAACGGGATCGTGATGGACTACTACGACGGCAACACGGTCACCGGGCTGTGGAACCTGGCGCAGCACTTCTCGCTGAACGACAACTCCTACAGCACTCAGTTCGGGCCGTCGAGCCCCGGTGCCATCAACCTGATCTCCGGTCAGACCAACGGCGCCGAAGCGCATGGCGGCACGTCCACCAACATCGCCAACGGCACGCTGTTCGGCGACGGCGAGCCCTACTACGATCAGTGCTGCAACCCGAGCACGCCGCTCAACGCCGACGGCACGCCCGGCGGAGTGACGGTCTCGATGACCGGCAAGAACATCGGCGATCTGATGAACGCCAAGGGCGTCACCTGGGGCTGGTTCCAGGGTGGCTTCGCGCCTTCGGAAGTCAAGGACGGGCCGCGGCCGATCTGCGGCTGCCACCCACAAGAACATCGGTGGCGCCACCGTGACCGACTACGTCGAGCACCACGAGCCGTTCCAGTACTACGCCAGCACCGCCAACCCCGACCACGTGGCGCCGAGCTCGGTCTCGCAGGTCGGTCTCAGCGATCCCTCCGGCACGCCCGCGAACGAAGCGGTCAACCATCAGTACGACATCTCGCTGTTCTCCCAGGCGCTCCAACAGGGCGACCTGCCGCAGGTGTCCTACCTGAAGCCTCCCGCGTACGAGAACGGTCACGCGGGCAACTCCGATCCGCTGGACGAACAGCGTTTCCTGGTTGACACGATCGATGAAATCGAGCAGTCCAGCTACTGGCCGAACACGGCGATCGTGATCGCCTACGACGACTCCGACGGGTGGTATGACCACCAGATCGGGCCGATCGTGCGTCCTCCGCAGGACACGATCGACTCGCTCAATGGCCCCGGGCAAGTGCGGTACGTCCGCGAGCCCGCCCGCCCAGAACGACCGCTGCGGCGTCGGTCCGCGCATGCCGCTGATGGTGATCTCGCCATGGGCACGCCCGAACTTCGTCGACGGCACGTTCACCGAGCAGGCCTCGATCACGCAGTTCATCGAGGACAACTGGAACCTCGGGCGCGTCGGCGGCGGGTCGGCTGACGCCACTGCCGGCACGCTCGACAACATGTTCGACTTCGAACGCGAGCGCTCCGCGCTCGCCGGCGGTGATCCTCAACGACACCACCGGTGAGGTCCAGAGCATCATCCCGTCCTCGGAATCGCTCGCGGGTCAAGGACCGGTGGGACCACCCGGGCCACAGGGCCCTCCGGCGGGTCCGCAGGGCGCCGCCAGGGCCCAGCGGGTCAGCAGGTCCGCGGTCCACGGGTGCGGCCGGCGGGTCCTGCTGGACCGGCAGGCCCGCAGGGCCCTCCCGGCAAGACGCCGAACATCGTCTGCAAGGTCAGCGGCAAAGGCGACAACATAAAAATCACCTGCACGCAGGAGGGCTTCTCCTCACGCGAGCGGGCGGTCGTGTCGCTCGTGCGCAAGCACAAGACGGTCGCCAGCGGCAAGGGTCGTCTCGGCGCCGCGATTGTGTTGACGTCACACCAAGGGTCTCCACGGTCTCTACACCCTGTTCGTGGACATACCCGGTGACACGAGCACGTCGAAGACGGTTCGCCTGTAGCGCTCGCAGCAGACAAGCCAACCACTCAGCCAAGGGCGCCCCGCGGGGCGCCCTCGCTCGTTTGGCCCTCTGACGCCGCGCACCGACTCCGCTGCGCCTGGCCCGTTACGCTGAAAAGGTGGCCCGCTCGTTCGGATTCCTGCTGAGCCCGAGCCGCCGCCGCGACGCGTCGGCGTGCTTGTCGCGCTCGCGCTCGTGGCGCTCTGCACGCTGCTGATCTATCCGCTGGAGCAGGTCGCTCCGGTCGTCTCTCTCGGCGTCGTCTACATGCTCGCGGTGGTGATCGTCTCGGTCACCTGGGGCCTGTGGCTGGGCGTCGCCACCTCGCTGCTCAGCGCGCTCGCCTTCAACTACTTCCACCTGCCGCCCGTCGGGCGCCTGACGATCTCAAACGGCGACAATTGGGTGGCGCTCGTCGCCTTCGTCGTCGTCTCGATGCTCGCGAGCTCGGTAGCCGAGGTCACGCGCGCACGCTCGCGCGAGGCGGCCGAGCGTCGTCGCGAGGCCGATCTCGCCGCGGAGATGGCGCGTCTGCTGCTCGGCGGCCGGCGGCTCTCCGAGGATCTGCCGACGGCCGCCGCGCGCCTCTCGCAGGTGCTCGAGCTGCCCTCCGCCGCGATCGAGCTGGAGGCGGTCGAGGGCGACGAGCGGCGGGTGGCGTTCCCGCTGCGCGATGGTCCGCGCCGGCTCGGCACGCTGCTGGTGCCGGCGGATACCTCCGAGACTGTCCTGCGCCGCCTGCAGGAGCGCGTGGTGCCGGCGCTCGAGTCACTGCTGGGCGCGGCACTCGAGCGAGACTCGCTCTTGGCCGACGTGGTCGAGACGGCCGCGCTGCGGCGCACCGATGTCGTCAAGACCGCTCTGTTGCGAGCCGTCTCGCACGATCTGCGCTCGCCGCTGACCGCGATCTCCGCCGCGGCCGAGGCGATCGACTCCGTCTCGCTCTCCGAGGAGGAGCGTCGCGAGATGGCTGGGATCATCCAGCATGAGACGCGCAGGCTCTCGCGCCTGGTGGACAACCTGCTCGACCTCTCGCGCCTGGAAGCTGGCGCCGCCGAGCCCCACGCGCGCGCTGACCTCGGTCGACGAGGTGATTCGCGCGGCGCTCGCCGAGCTCACGCCGGCGCCTGAGGACTTCAGCCTCTCGATCGACCGCGACCTGCCGCTCGTGAGCGTCGATCCCGTACAGCTGGAGCGCGCGTTCGTGAACGTGCTTGAGAACGCGCGACGGCATTCGGGGGGGCATCCGGTATCGGTCAGAGCACGCGCGGTGCGCAGCCTCGGTACCGCCGCCGAGGCGTCCCGGGCGGAGTTGATTGCGGACGAGGAGCACTCGGGCGCGGCATTCGACACCGGTCTCGCTCCGCTGGAAGGCCCGAGCGGAGCCCCGGCCGGCGACAGGCTGGTGGTACGCGTGGTCGATCGCGGTCCCGGCATACCCCCGGCACAGCTGGAGCGCGTGTTCGAACCCTTCTACCGGGCGGGCACGTCGCAGGGAGGACATCGAGGCTCGGGGCTGGGTCTCGCGATCGCCCGCGGCTTCACCGAGTCAAACGGCGGCAGGCTGCACGTCGAGTCGCTTCCCGGCCAGGGCGCCACGTTCGTGTTCGAGCTGCCGCTCGCTCCGCAACAGCCGTCGCGCGAGCAGCGACTCGCGCGAGCGGCGAGGCGGCGTCGAGGACGGCCAGGCGATCGCACGCGAGCACGCGCCTTGATCGCCTCCGATCGGGCGCCGATCGCCCAGCGCATCCTCGTCGTCGACGACGAGCCGCAGATCCTGCGCGCGCTGCGCGTCGTGCTGCGCGACGCGGGCTTTGAGGTGGTGCCGGCGGAAACGGCCGCCGAGGCGCTTGACCGTGCGGCGGTGCGTCCGCCGCAGGCCGCGATCGTCGATCTGATGCTGCCCGACATGGACGGCGTCGAGCTCACGCGCCTGCTGCGCGAGTGGAGCGAGATGCCGATCCTGGTGCTCTCGGCCATCGGCGAGGAGGAGCAGAAGGTGCGCGCGCTGCAGGCGGGCGCGGACGACTACATCACCAAGCCGTTTGGCTCGCGCGAGCTGGTCGCGCGTCTGCAGGCAGCTCTGCGTCGTGGGGGGCGCTCGCGAGGATGAGCCCCGGATAGCGGTCGGCGATCTGGAGATCGATCTCGCGGCGCGCGTCGTGCGCCGCGGCGGAGCAGACGTTCACCTCACGCCGATCGAGTTCGACCTGCTGCGCGTGCTCGTACGCAACCGCGGGCGCCTGATGACCCATCGCGCGCTGCTCGGCGAGGTGTGGGGACCGGAGTACGTCGATGACGTGCAAACGCTTCGCACCCACATCGCGCGCTTGCGCGCCAAGGTGGAAGCCGACGGGCAGGAGTCGCGCGTGATCGTCACCGATCCCGGCGTCGGCTACCGCTTTTCCGCATAACTCGATAACGACGTCGGCGGGCGGGACTTCCACATAACGGGATAACCGGCGTCGGCGGGCGCGACCGTCACAAAATCGTTATGCGCGGAGGGCAAATCGTCATGCGAGCGTGATTGCCGGCGCCAATAGTTGTGGCATGGACGCTGTCGCCATCATTCTCGGGATCGCAATGTTCGCGATCTTGCTGCTCATGATCGAGGGCATCGATCGCATATGAGAGATTCGCTCCTACCCGGCGCACTGATCGCCCACATGAGCGGAGCCGATGTATTTGGTCTCGTCGTCACGCTGCTGATCATCGCGTACCTGTTTTACGCCTTGATACGTGGAGAGAGGTTCTAGGCGATGACCTTCGCGGGCTGGCTCACGATCGTCCTGTTCGCGGTCATCCTGACCGCGCTGGCGTTCCCGCTCGGCGGCTACATGGCCGCTGTGTACGGCGGCCGGCGTGTGATTCTCTCACCGATACTCGCCGGGCCCGAGCGGTTTCTCTACAGGCTCCTGTGTGTCGATCCCAGGCGCGAGCAGGACTGGAAGGGATACGCCAAGAGCCTGCTCATCTTCTCTCTTGCCGGTTGGCTTCTCCTCTACCTGATACTGCGCACGCAGACGGTCTGGAACTTCACCGGCCTGAACCCGACCGGCTTTCACTCGGGGACGTGGAACGTCACGTTCAACACCGTCTCGTCGTTCATGACGAACACCAACTGGCAGTTCTACAGTGGCGAGACCACGATGAGCTACTTCAGCCAGATGGCTGGGCTCACCGTGCAGAACTGGCTGTCGGCCGGGGTGGGAATCATCGTCGCCGTCGCGCTGATTCGCGGGATCATCGGGCGCAGCGGCAAGAGCCTTGGCAACTTCTGGCAGGACCTGGTGCGCACGATCCTCTACGTGCTCGCGCCGCTATCGATTATCGCCGCGATCGTGCTCGCCTCCCAGGGCGTGATCCAGAACTTCTCCGCCTACCTCACCGCTCATACGATCACCGGCCTCACACAGACGATTGCGATGGGGCCGGTCGCCTCCCAGGAGGCGATCAAGTTGATCGGCACCAACGGCGGTGGCTTCTTCAACGTCAACTCCGCGCATCCGTTTGAGAACCCGACTCAGTTCACCAACTTCTTCGAGATGCTGCTGGTGCTGCTCATCCCGGCCGCCCTGATCTTCACCTACGGGCGCATGACCGGCAATCGCCGCCAGGGCTATGCGATCTACGGCGCCGTCATGTTCATGTTCCTCGGCGCCGTCGCGGTGGCCTACATCGCCGAGGCCCACGGCTCGCCCGCTCAGCACGCCGCCGGCCTGCATACCGGTGTCATACCCGGCTCCACCGGCGGCAACATGGAAGGCAAGGAGCAGCGCTTCGGCATCGCCGGCTCGGCCCTGTTCGACGTCATTACCACCGTCACCTCCTGTGGGGCCGTCAACAGCGCGCTCGAGTCCTTCACCGGCATCGGCGGTGCGGTCCCGTTTGCCAACCTGTCCGCCTCCGAGGTGATCTTCGGCGGGGTCGGCACGGGTCTCTACTCGATCCTGATGTACGTGCTTTTGGCGGTGTTCATCGGCGGCCTGATGGTGGGGCGTACGCCCGAGTGGCTTGGCAAGAAGATCGAGGCTCGCGAGATAAAGCTCGCCGGCCTTGGCATTCTGATCACGCCTCTGGCGGCCCTGTTCTGCACGGCGCTTGCGACCGCGAGCCACGCGGGCCGCGCGTCGATCTCAGAACTGGGCAAGGGGCCGCAGGGCTTCTCCGAGACCTTCTACGCCTACCTCTCCCAGGCCAACAACAACGGCTCCGCGTTTGCCGGCTACACCGGCTACATCCAGCCGAACGCAGGCAATCTCGGCGCTCACGGGATCACCTTCGCGAACCTGCTCGGTGGCTTTGACATGTTGTTCGCGCGCTACGCGCCGATCCTCTTCGCGCTGGCGATCGCCGGGTCCCTGGCCGGCAAGCGCGTCAGCCCGGCCGGCCTCGGCACGATGCGCACCGACAATCCCACGTTCGTGATCCTGCTGATCGGCGTGATCATCCTCGTCGGCGCGCTCACCTTCTTCCCGGCCCTCTTGCTCGGCCCGATCGTCCAGGGGCTGACAGGACACCTCTACTAGCCATGCGCCGCGACATTCTCACATCCGCCATCGCCGTCGTCGTCTTCACGATCCTGCTCGGCATCGTCTATCCGCTGGTCATCACCGGCGTCAGCCAGGTCGCGTTTCCCGGCAACGCCAACGGCCAGCAGATCCACTTGAACGGCAGGCTCGTGGGCTCGAGGATCATCGGGCAGAGCTTCGCCTCGCCGGTGATCGGCAAGAACGGCAAGCCAGAGGAAAAGGAAGAAGAACTCGTCACCGAAGCCGATCCGCGCTACTTCCAGTCGCGTCCCTCGGCGACCGAAGGCGGCGCCTACAACGCCGCGGCGAGCACCTTCTCCAATCGCGGTCCCAACGACAAGGTGACCGAGGAAGACAATGCCGAAAACATCAAGGCCTACCTCGAACTCAACAAGCCATACGACCCGAGCCTGACGGTCGCGAAGATACCTGTCGACGCCGTCAACACCTCAGGCTCGAACCTCGACCCTGAAATCTCACCGGCAAACGCCTGGATTCAGGCACACCGCGTGGCGGCCAAGCGCGGACTGTCGCTGAGCGTGGTGAACGGACTGATCGCCAAGTACACATCCGGGCGCGGGCTCGGCTTCTCCGGCGAGGAAGGCGTGAACGTGCTCGAACTCAACCTCGCCCTCGATCGCCTCAGCGCGGGAGGTAGAATGATGTCTAGCCGTAAATGCCAGCCTCCGAGCGCCGCGCGATCTCGCTGTTCCAAGCGCGACATCGTCAAGCGCGCGCTGATCGACAGCGTGAAGAAGCTCGACCCGCGCGTACAGGTCCGCAACCCGGTCATGTTCGTCGTTGAGATCGGCTCGGTGATCACGACCGTCACCTGGCTGATCCAGGCGTTCGGCGGCAAACCGCTCGGCGGCGGTAACGAGCCCGCCTGGTACACGTTCACGATCGCCTTCTGGCTGTGGCTCACGGTGATTTTCGCCAACATGGCCGAGGCGTTCGCCGAGGGACGCGGGCGCGCGCAGGCCGACACGCTGCGCAATATGCGCAAGGAGACGGTCGCCACGATGCGCGACGGCTCGATGAAGGCCGCCTCGGCTTTGACGCGTGGCGACATCGTCGTCGTCCTCGCTGGCGAGTTGATCCCAGGCGACGGCAGCGTGATCGAGGGCATCGCCACCGTCGATGAGTCGGCGATCACGGGCGAGTCCGCGCCGGTGATCCGCGAGTCCGGCGGCGACCGCAGCGCCGTCACCGGCGGCACGCGCGTCACCTCCGACCGGATCGTCGTCGAAATCACCCAGGAGCCCGGCAAGTCGTTCCTCGATCGCATGATCGCGCTGGTCGAGGGGGCCGAGCGGCGCAAGACGCCGAACGAGATCGCGCTCGAACATCCTGCTCGCCGCGCTCACGCTGATCTTCATGATCGTCGTCGCCACGCTGCGCCCGTTCGGGCTGTTCGCCGGCACCTCGATCTCCGAGACCACGCTGATCGCGCTGCTGGTCGCGCTGATCCCGACCACGATCGGCGCGCTGCTCTCGGCGATCGGCATCGCCGGCATGGACCGTCTCGTGCGCCGCAACGTGCTCGCGCTCTCCGGCCGCGCCGTCGAGGCCTCCGGCGACGTGGACGTGCTGCTGCTCGACAAGACCGGCACGATCACGCTCGGCAACCGCCAGGCCTCCGAGTTCATCCCGATGCCCGGCGTGCCCGAGTCCGAGCTGGCCGAGGTCGCGCAGCTCTCCTCGCTGGCCGACGAGACGCCCGAGGGGCGCTCGATCGTCGTGCTCGCCAAGACCTACGGCATCCGCGAGCACGACATGACGACACTCAACGCCGAGTTCGTGCCGTTCACCGCGCAGACGCGCATGAGCGGCGTGGACATCGACGGGCGGCGCTTGCGCAAGGGCGCCGGCGACTCGATCGTCGCAGTTCGTGCAGGACGAGGGCGGGCAGGCGCCACCCGAGCTGCGCGAGCAGCTCGACCGCATCGCGCGCGAGGGCGGCACGCCGCTGGCGGTCGCGCGCGACAACCAGGTGCTCGGCGTCGTCTACCTCAAGGACACGATCAAGCAGGGCATGAAGGAGCGCTTCGACCAGCTGCGCGCGATGGGCATCCGCACCGTGATGGTCACCGGCGACAACCGCCTCACCGCCGCCAAGATCGCCGAGGAGTCGGGCGTCGACGACTTCCTCGCCGAAGCCACGCCCGAGGCCAAGCTCGCGCTGATCCGCGAGCAGCAGCAGGACGGGCGGCTGGTGGCGATGACCGGCGACGGCACCAACGACGCGCCCGCGCTCGCCCAGGCCGACGTCGGCGTCGCGATGAACACCGGCACCCAGGCCGCGCGCGAGGCCGGCAACATGGTCGATCTCGACTCCAACCCGACGAAGCTGATCGAGATCGTCGAGGTCGGCAAGCAGCTGCTGATCACGCGCGGCGCGCTCACCACCTTCTCGATCGCCAACGACGTCGCCAAGTACTTCGCGATCCTGCCCGCGATCTTCGTCACCACCTATGCCACCAGCTCGGGCGGCAAGGGTCCGCTGCACGTGCTCAACATCATGAACCTCGGCACGCCCCAATCGGCGATCGTCTCGGCGATCATCTTCAACGCGCTCGTCATCCCGCTCTTGATCCCGCTGTCCCTGCGCGGCGTGCGCTACCGGCCGATCGGCGCCAGCGCGCTGCTGCGGCGCAATCTGTGGATCTACGGCCTCGGCGGCATCATCGCCCCGTTCATCGGCATCAAGCTGATCGATCTGGTCGTGCACAACCTGCTCGGAGCCTGATGGGCCGGGGCTCCTGTGCGGGAGCCCCGGAGGTTGGTTGAGGGGTATGCGCCTTCTGGGTGACTGTGGGAGAGAATGCTCCCGTGCCAGCCAGACACACCTAGCGAATCCTCGCGCGGCCATCTGAAGGTCTTCATCGGCATGGCGGCCGGGGTTGGCAAGACCTACCGCATGCTGCAAGAGGGTCGCGCCGAATCCGACCGCGGGCGCGACGTGGCGATCGGCTATCTGGAGCCCCACGGGCGCGAGGAGACCTCCGCTCAGGCCGAGGGCCTGGAGGAGATCCCGCCGCGGATGGTCGACTACCGCGGCACGCCGCTGGCGGAGATGGACCTGCCGGCGGTCCTCGCGCGCAAGCCCGAGCTGTGCCTGATCGACGAGCTCGCCCACACCAACGCTCCGGGGATCGAGCACGAGAAGCGCTACGAAGACGTCCAGGACGTGCTCGCGGCCGGCATCGACGTGTACTCGACCGTCAACGTCCAGCACCTGGAGAGCCTCAACGACCAGGTGATCCAGCTCACCGGCACGCGCGTACGCGAGACGATCCCCGACGAAGTGCTCGCCACGGCCGACGAGGTCGTGCTGATCGATCTCACCCCCGAGGCGCTGATCGAGCGTCTGCGCGCCGGCAAGGTCTATTCGCCCGAGCGCGTCCCCGCCGCACTCAACAACTTCTTCAAGATCGAGAACCTGTCCGCGCTGCGCGAGACCGCGCTGCGCCATGTTGCCGAGGGTGTGGAGATCAAGCGCCTCACGCCCGCGCCGGTCGTGGTGCGTCGCGAGGAAGGCATCTCGCCGCGCACCGCCACCTCCGGGGCGGGCACGCAAGCGATCGCCGAGCGGTTGCTCGCGCTCGTGGCGCTGGCGCCGCACTCGCAGCGGATCGTGCGCCGTGCCTCACGCTCGGCCGAGCGCCTGGGTGCGCGCCTGGACGTGCTCGTCGTGCGTCCCCCCGGCAGAGCCCCCAGCGCCGCCGACCGCGAACAGTTGGAGGCGCTGCGCCGGTTGAGCTCGATGCTCGGTGCGCGCCTGCTCGTCGAAGAGGGCGAAGATGTCGCGGCCACGGCGATCGAGACGGCGCGGCGGCTCGGCAGCACCTATGTGCTGATGGGTGCCCCGCGCCACGTCGCGGGCTCAAGCGCTTCTCCGAGCCACTGTTGATGCGTCTGCTGGAGGGGCTCCCGGGCGTTGACGTGCGCATCGTGGCCGATCCCACGCTGCGCGAGGAGGGACACACGGGACTAACCACGAAAGATTGCTTGCGCAGCGCAACGTCTCGACACATAGGCTGTTGCAATGACCATGCTCACACGTTTCCGCCCACGCACACCACTGCTCGCGCTGTTTGTCGGCGGAGCCTTGTCGTTGATCCTCGCGGGCGCCGTAGTCGGCTCCTCGAGCCTTGCCGCGAGCTCGCCCAAGCCCCGCGCGCATACCGCCTCCTTCTTTCTCACCGGGATCGGCGACCAGCGCACGGAGATGTTCACCAACCCCCTTTGGCTACAGCTCCACACCAAGATCTCGCGCTATATAGCGCCGTACGACGCCGCCGTGCGCCCCTACTCGCTACAGCTCGCGCGGGAATGGATCGCCGACGCGGAAGCTGCCCACCAGCAGGTACTTGTCGCCTTCTACCACTCCGAGTACACGCCGACGAAGATGCCAAGCGTCACCGTCTATCAGCGCGACGTCAAGAAGTTCCTGGCGCTCTTCCGGAAAGTCAAGCAATACCAGGCGTGGAACGAGGCCAACCGCGGCACGATCGTGGAAATCGTCAAAGGCAAACGCCACACCGCGCTCGTGTCTCCCTCGGCGAGCCAATCTGCCCAGTACTACAAGGCCCTGAGAGCGGTCTGTCATGGCTGCGCCATGACTGGCCTTGACATCCTCGATGGTCCGAGCGTGAGCCCGACGCTGCGCTACATCGGCGAATACAAGCACGCGATCGCGCGCCTGAAAGTGCCGATGCCGCAACTATGGGGCCTGCACAACTACTCCGATACCAACCGCTTTCAGAGCATTCGCACGCGTGCGATCCTCGCCGCGGTGCCCGGGCAGGTATGGCTCACCGAGACGGGCGGCATCGTCCAGTTCGGCAATACCTTTCCCAACAAGAAAGGCTCCGGGCTTACCCGTGCGGCCAAGGCACTTACCTACATGTTCAGGCTGGCCGGGTCCAACTCGCGCATCAAGCGCCTGTACATCTTCCAGTGGTCGGGCTCAACCGAAGCGGTTCGCTTCGACGCGGGGCTGATGGATCCGAACTACAACCCGCGCCCGGGCTATGTGGTCGTGTGCAAGCAGGTGCACGCGGCCAAGTGCAACGTCAAAGTCTCCAAACACTGAACTGCTGCCCGGCGTGTGCTGGGCAGCAGCTCAGCTTGCGAGCACGCGGGCTGGGCGGCGCTTGACCGGGGCGCCTGCCGCGATGCGTGCGCAGATCAGGCTGAGGAGGCCGACGATCGCCGCTAGCGGGGCGAGCGTGCGCAGGGGGTAGTCGCCAAAGCCCTTGTGTAGGGCGGTGTTGTCGCCGGCTTTGACGATGTCGAGCAGACCCTGGTGGTCGATGCCGAGCAGCGTCGGGGCGAGCGTGGCGAACAGGCACCAGCCGGCGAGCATCGCGATGCCGGCGGTGAGCGAGGCGCGCGAGATGCACGTGCGGGCGGTGGCGAGGACGGCAAGCAGCACCGCGCCGCCGGCGGCTAGGAAGAAAGGCCAGATCCCGCCCCAACCGCGTCCTAGGCCGTAGGCGCTTGCGATCGTTGGCTGGAAGAGGCCCTCGCGTAGATAGCGCATCCAGGTGATCGCCTCTGTCTCATAGCCGATCAGCGGGTGGGTGACGGTAGCGATGATCATGGTGGTCAGCGACACGCCCGCAAGCGCGATCGTGGGACCCGGATAGCGCTTCAGCGCGATTCCGATCGGTAGCGCTAGAAAGGGCAGCATCGTCATCAGAAAGCGCGGGCCCATGAAGCCGCCGCCGAAGGGCAGGTAATAGCCGGAGTTGTAGCCCACGTAGCAAATGCACACGCCCGTGATCGTGAGCGCCTCGGCGCGCCTGCCACGCCGGTAGAGCAACCATGTGCCAACCGCTCCCATCGCCAGCACCGGCGAGAGCGTCAACAGGCCACGTGAATCGAATAGCAGCGTGGCAAGCATCCTGAAGCTGGGCAGCCCGATCCCGAAGAAGCCCTGCTGTTGGCGGGGGATGTTCGAGTAGGCCAGGTGCGTCCAGGAGTGAAACGCGTAGTGGTTGTAGAGCAGCAGCGGCACGATCCCGACGAGACCGCCAAGTACGTAGGCGCCCACACGCTTGAACACGCCGAGCGGCGTGAGCGAGTCACGGCGTGAGAGCAGGTAGAGACCGAGTACGAGCGCCACGAAGAACAGCGGGTACTCCGAGGCGCCGGCATAGCCCACGAGCAGCCCCGCCACCCACAGATACCAGGGGTTCGGCGGCCCGTCGCGCTCGTGCCACATCAGCGCGAACGCGGCAAAGCCGAGGAACGCGGCGAACACGTGGGAGAACACCAACGTGGATAGCGGCAGCGTGAGCGTGCCGAGGCCGAGGATCACGGCGGTCGCCGCGCCATAGCCGGGCTGCAGGCGCTCGGCGAGGTGTCCGACGAGCAGCAGCAACAGCAGTCCTGGGAGCACGTTTGCCCATAGGCCGACGAGGTAGATCATCTCATCGCCCGGGTGGTTCGGTGGCGCTACATGCGACTTGGTCCACGATTCGGCGCCGGTGGCCTTCAGGAAGTCGTAGAACGGCAGCGAGTACAGAGCCAGGCCAGGTGCGCGCGCCGAGTACCAATGGCCCTTGTAGAAGGCCTTATCGCCAGTGTTTTCCTGGTACTGGTCGATTGTCGTCTTGTCTTGATCGAGCGCGCGGATCAAGTCGTAGTGGGAAGTCTGATTCCAGGAGAAGCTCTGGATCATGGTGGCGTAGGCCACCCCCACGAGCAAGATCGCCGCGAGTGCCATGTTGCGCTTGGTGAACAAAGCCGCCGCGCGAGAGCCCCGGCGCGCGCTCGTGGCGCGGGCCGGTCGGGTGCTGAGCGTATTCATCGAGTGCTCGGGCGATCGTTGGCGAGCACTAGTCGCTCCCGTGCAGGGCCTTTGGCCCCGGTCCGATCTCATAAATCACGATAGATCCGACCTGGCGACGGGTGATACCCAGTCCCGCGATCGACTTACGCGCGGCAGCCTGCGGGTCGGGTGGCTCGGGGATCTCCGGAAGCTTGATGGCTGGCAACGTTGGCATTACGGTGTGCAGGACCACGGTCTTGATGCCGTAGTAGCGCAGCTTCTCAACGCTCGCACGGTCGGGGAAGCCGCCCATGCCGCCGCGCAGGTCATCGACGTCGGGCAGGTCAAATGTGCTGTTGCCGACAGGGATCTCGTAGAAGCCGTCGGTGGAGAAATACTGCCACAGGCGGTCGGCGGCGCCATCGGTTGGCAGATCCATGACAGGTCCCGGCAATCCGATCTCGGCCTTCGCGGGCTGTGGTACGACCGGGTGGGCGAGGTGTCCGGCGCCTTCCCCGACCACGCCAACGAGCAGCAAAGCGCCGACGACGCTCACCATGGCGCTCGCGATTCTCGAGTTGGTGGAGCCGTATCCATCGGCCCACCGGCGCGCGATCTCGACCAATCGCCACGCGCCCGCCCCGGCGAGCAGCGCGAGAAAGAGCGTCGCCAGCGTGAACACACGTCCGGGCACCCGAACTCCATCCCAGCCGGGCGCGTAGTCGTACAACAGGCGGTAGGGATAGCCCGCACCGGTGAGCCCCATGCCGAACGCCAGGATCGAACACACCGCGATCCCGCACGCGAGACCGATGCGAAAGCGGCGCGTGTAGATCGAGGAGGCAAGCCCGATCAGCGCGAGCACGAGGATCGCGCCACCAGGAAAGAACACGTCCTCGTTCTTGGAGTGCACGTGTGCCCTGGCGCCCGCCGTGATGCTGCCCCAGACGCGATTCTCCGAGGAGGCCGAGAGCAGCGCCCAAGGACCCGAAGAGTAGTTCTCGACTTCCTTGAGAGTGCGCTTTGCCGTCGGATACTCGGCCGCAACCTTCAGATACGGGCGCGCCTGATAAACCGTCCCCACGCCGACGAGTGCTATCCCGACGCAAGTCACGATGACCAGCTGGCGTGGGAGGCTGCGCACGCTCGCCACCAGTCCCGGTCGGGACGTGCGCCTTGGCTTGGGGCGAGCACGCCACCACCACGCGATGGCCAGTAGCGTCAGCACGGCGAGCAGATAGGCGTACTGCAATCCGAGCGTGAAGCCAAGGCTGATCTGCCAGGCGGACACGAGCCAGCCCGCCAGCAGCAGGACGCGAGAGGAGCGCCGATAGCCGCGTAGCAGCAGGAACAGCGCAAGCGGTATGCCACCGCTCGAGATCACGTGCAGATGGCCTGCCTCGGTCACTCGGTAGGGGGCGTAGGCAAACGCCGCGCCGGCCACCGCCGCGCCGATCTTGCCGACGCCGAGCTCGCGTGCGAGCAGCCAAGCGCCTACGAAGCACAGCGACCAAGCGAATAGGAAGAGCAGGTTGTAACGGACTAGCGCGGCGACCGTGCCCGAACCAAAGAACGCCGTGGGCCCGTAGCCAAGCAGAGAGTCCGAGAAAGCAAGGCTGAGGGGATGTGGGTAGAAGGCGTTGGAGTCGAACAGGTGCAGCGGGTTGTGCAACATCGCGTGTCCAACCCACGCGATCTCCCAAGCGGTGCGTATCGGGTCGCCGAGATCGGGGGCGATGCGGCTGCTCATGTGCAGCACCAGCGGCCAGGTCGTCAGTATCGCGAGGGCGATCCCGCCAAGGATCACCGACAGCAGCTCACCGGACCCGATCGTCGGTGAGGGCGCCCATCGGGCAGCGCTAGGCGCGCCCGTGCTCTCGCGCGAGGGGCTCGCGGGAGTGTTGCTTGTGCGGGAGTGCTCTGGTGTTGTGCGCGGCGGGCTTGGCACGCTCATGCTCATCGCGCCGTCTGTATCTGTGCGGCTCGGATCGGGGCAGCATACGTGAGCCGCCCGCCCTATGGCGGGGTTGATTGGGATCGGCAAGCGGGGGTCTGTTCAAAGCGGTGGTCTTGCGTCACACTGGAGCTATGCGCGTGCTCGTGGTTGGAGCCGGCGGTGTCGGTGCGGCGTTCGCGTCGATCGCCCAGCGTCGTCCCGCTTTCGAGCGGGTCTCTCTAGCCGATGTGTCCGCCGCGCGCGCCCACGACGTGGTGGCAAAGCTTGGCGAAGCCGATCGCTTCTCGGCCGAGCGCGTGGACGCCTCTGACCGAGCCGCGCTCGTGCAGCTGATCGAGCGGCTGCGCCCAGATGCCGTATTGAACGCCTGCGACCCGCGCTTCAACGAGCCGATCTTCGATGCTGCCTTCCAGAGGCGCACCACATATCTGGACATGGCGATGACGCTCTCTCATCCTCATCCCCAGCGTCCGCATGAGTTGCCTGGGGTGATGCTCGGCGACGTGCAACTCGCCCGCCACGAGCAGTGGGAGCAGGCGGGAGTGCTGGCGCTCGTGGGCATCGGCGTCGAGCCGGGCCTGTCCGACGTATTCGCTCGTTACGCGGCCGACGAGCTCTTCTCGAGTGTCGATCGGGTGGGGGTGCGCGACGGCGCCGATCTCGTGGTCGACGGCTATGACTTCGCACCTACCTTCTCGATTTGGACGACTATCGAGGAGTGCCTGAACCCGCCTCTGATTTGGGAGCGCGAGCGCGGTTTCTATACGACGGCTCCGTTCTCAGAGCCCGAGGTGTTCGAGTTCCCCGAGGGGATCGGGCGGGTGGAGTGCGTAAACGTCGAGCACGAGGAGGTCGTGCTGATCCCCCGCTGGGTGCAATGCGAGCGGGTCACGTTCAAGTACGGACTCGGCCAGGAGTTCATCGATGCGCTGCGCACGCTGCACAAGCTCGGTCTCGACTCCACCGAGCCGGTTTCGGTGCGTGGCGCCGAGGTGGCACCGCGCGATGTGGTTGCCGCGGCGCTGCCAGATCCGGCGACGCTCGGCGAGCGGATGACGGGCCGCACATGCGCGGGAACATGGGTGACGGGCATCGGTGCCGACGGTGCCCCACGCTCTACCTACCTCTACCACATCGTCGATAACGAGTACACAATGCGCGAGTACGGCTCCCAGGCCGTCGTTTGGCAGACAGCCATCAATCCCGTTGTGGCGCTCGAGTTGCTTGACGAGGGCGCGTGGAAGGGAGTGGGTGTGCTTGGCCCCGAGGCCTTCCCCCCCGAACCGTTCCTCGAGCGTCTGGCCGAGCTCGGCTCGTCTCACGGGCAGGTGGAGATACCGCCGGCTTAGAGCACCCGGGCAGGTCGCCGGTTTCTAGAGCCTCTGGGGCAAGTGGCCGGTCACGAAACCGATTAGGGCTGAGTGGTGCTGGCCGCGGCGTCGATGTCGGCCTCGGCGTCGCGCAGCTTTTTATCGATGAACTCGTTGGCGGCGGCCGGTCCGAGGAATGGGGCCAGCATGAGGTAGACGCCGTTGCAGGTGAAGCGTGACATTTGATCGCCTTCGCCGCGACGGGCTCTGTAATAGAAGACCTCGAAGATGGCAGCCAGGATGGCTTCCATGGCTGCCTTGGATACCGGTTGGCTCGCATGTTGGTTGCCTTCTTGGAAGAAGAGCGTGAACGTGGTGCGGCTGTCGTCGATGCGCTGGATGGCGGAGGCGCCAACGGCGTGCGACTCCACCAAAGCGACATGGGTGACGATCGAGTGGGTTGCCTGAAATTGAGTGCATGCCCGCATCGCTTCCCAAGCGCGCTCGGGCCATGCGCTGACACTGAAGAACGCGCTCGCAGTGACCGCCACCAGCTGCTGGACGCAGAACTCGTGGACAGCGAGGAAAGCATGCTGCTTGTCGTTGAAGCTCTTGTAGAAGACACGCCGATCGACACCCGCGGTTGCGGTTATGTCAGCGATCGTAGTCACCGTGTAACCCTTGGCGGAGGCCACCTTGGCGGTGGCGTAGAGGATTCGTTCACGCTGGTTGCGCGCTATCTCACCCTTCGAGAGCTTCGAACGCCCGGGAGGGATGGCTGGCGGAGGGTACATCGATATCTGCGCCACATGAGGCGAAGGCGGCGGTGTTGGACCCGGCTCGAGCGTGTCCCAGCGATGTGCCTCCTTTGGCACCTCATAGCTTTCCACCCAACGGATGAGGTCGTCCCCGAGGGCGGTGAGGTCACGCTCGCCTCGGCGTAGCGCAGGGGCGAGTAGCCAGCGCCCGGCGCCGAAGACCACCTGGATCGGCAGGTCTGGCGTGGGTGTCCCCGGCGAAGCCTTGGCGCTCGCATGCTCGACGACCTGCCCCATTTCATCGATCAGGCGGTCGCGTTCGTCAAGCCCACGCCACCCCGCCGCCATCGCCTCGTTCGTGAGGAAGCCCGCACGGTCGGGATACTCTTCGCAGAGTCTTACGAGCGCGCGGATCGCGGTATAGATCGCCTGCTCGGGCGGCGAGGCAGCAACGGCGCGACGTATTTCCTCGACCAGCAGCTGGCTGAGCTCACGATGGGCGGCAAGGAAGCACTCGTCCTTGTCGGCGAAGTACTCGTAGAAGGTGGGGCGCGACACGCCCGCGTGGCCGATCACCTGGGCGACGGTGGCGGCCGCATATCCGTAGCGCTCGGCGGCGGCAATCATCCCGGCGATCAGCCGCTCGCGCTGGGTGCTCTTGCGAGCGGTGCGGCTAGGGCTGTTTGCCTCGGTGGCCATGGTTCAGCGTGGTTGGTGATCGAACGGTAGCCGAAACCACCTCCTCAGGACGTCTGGCGTTTGGGACCTCGTGAGTTTTAGCCTGACGGTTGACAACTGCGGCAGGCTCGTGTATAACTAGCCTCTGTCCGGGTGCCGTGTGGTGCGCGGACGAACATAAGGTCGGGTTGGGTCGGTTCTTGTGGTCGACACCCAACTTGTTTTGACGGGGACCTTGGGAGAGGGACCGGGTCGTTACTGAGAGGGAGTTGTTTTTCGCGTGGTTTCTTTGGGGAATAGCGTGCTCGAGAGTCCGTGTCGTGTTGATGGGTCCGTAATAGGACGCGTCAGCGTCGCTGACGCGTCTCTCTCTCTCTCTCTCTCTCTGGGCCAGCCGGCGCCTAAGCGCTAGGCACTCTCGCCGCGGCGAAAGCCCGCGGCCCGCCGAGCGTAAGGCTTGGCTTGATTTCCGGCGCGCTGTAGGGGCGCCTACAGCTTCTTGTTCTTCCGCCGTCGTGGGCTCGGTGCCCGCGACGGTTTTGTGCTGTCTGCGGTCCCGCGGGTTTCGTGTGGATCGCCTTAGGAGGGGATGGGTGTGATGGGTGCTCGTCGGTTGTCGTCGGCTCTCGCAGTGTTGTGCGCGTTGATGTTTGCAGCGATGTGTTGCGATGCCCCGGCGTGGGCCGCGCGAGGTCACATCTTCAGCAGCTCCTTCAGCGGGCGGGGCTCCGGCAACGGGCAGCTCAGCGAACCTTCCGGGATCGCCGTGAATGAAACGACGGACGATGTGTACGTGGTCGACAAGGGTAACAACCGTGTGGAGGAGTTCACCTCCGCGGGCGCCTATGTCGCTCAGTTCGACGGCAGCGGGACGCACCCAAATGAAGGCAGCGGCGCGCCGACGGGCCGGTTCTCGGCCCCCGAAGGTATCGCGGTCGATAACTCCACCAATCCGCTTGATCCCTCCGCGGGCGATGTGTACGTGGTGGACGCCGGCCATAGCGCGATCGACAAGTTTACCTCCACCGGGGCGTATGTCGGGCAACTGACCGAAGGTTCTCCGGGGTCCAAACATTTTGAAAAATTGTACGGAGTGGCGGTCGATCAAAACGGAACTGTATGGTCATTTTTCGGCCAAGCCCCAAGCCAAATCGATAGTTACAGCGACGCCGTCGCTAACGAATTTCTGTCCGAAAAAGAAGCGCAGATCGGCGAAAGGTTCCTGTTTGCCGTCGATTCGGAACAAAGCTTCTATGTGGGTTTTGGTTTCAATAATGAAATCCCTCCGGTGGTCTCAAAGCTATCGAGTACAGGGACGATTGAGGAGTTCGAAGTTGATCCCGGTGAACCCTCGACGGCGGTTGCCGTGAACCTGTCGGACAATGACGCGTACATCGATAATGAGACTTCCGTCGGGGTGTTCTCCTCGAAGGGTACGTTGCTGGAGCGCTTTGGCTCTGAAAGCTTGAAGGCGGGCACGGGTCTTGCTGTGGATTCGTCCAGCACGAATGAATTGGTGTATGTGGCGGACTCGGCGACCGATACCGTGAATGTCTTCGAACTGGAACCGTCCTCCCCACCGGTGGTGGGAAGCGTGTGGTCTTCGAATGCCGCATCGACGAGCGCGACGCTCAATGCGCAGGTTAATCCGCGCGGGTACGCCACCGAATACCGGTTTGAATACGGGCCTACTAGCTCATACGGCACGGGCGTGCCGCTATCTGGCGGCTCTGTGGCGGCGGGCTTCGGCGCGAGCAACGTAAATGTGCACCTGCAGGAACTGTCGCCGCACACCATCTATCACTACAGGATCGTCGCTCACAACGAACTGGGCACCGTTGAAGGACCAGACCATTCGTTCACGACACAGACCGCCGGAACCGAGCTGAGCCTGCTAGACGGGCGGGCGTGGGAACTCGTGACTCCCGCGAACAAAAAAGGCGCGTTGGTGGAACCGTTCGTCTCAGCTGCAGAAGTGCCGATGATACAAGCCGCCGCAGATGGCAACGGCATCGCATATTATACGACTGGGCCCAATATCGGCGAACACCCGCAGGCCAACATCGTCACCTCACCGGCCCTCTCCACGCGGAGCGCCGGTGGATGGCGCACGGAAGACCTGACTTTGCCGGTGTCGCTTGCTGGTCTGTCTGAAAAAATACGAGCTGTACTAAGCGTCAGCCCAGAATACTCGTTCTTCTCGCCGGATCTCTTGTCGGCTGTCGCTCAACCTCACAGTGTCGGCACGCCGCCGCTCTCCCCGGAAGCGACCGAACGCACACCGTACATACGCAACGATCTGACGGGCGCGTTCGCGCCGCTCGTCACGCCGACCGAGGTCGTGCCCGGAACGTATTTCGGCGGAGAAGAAAAGGGATTGGATCCCAGAACGCAGGAATATTTGATGCTCAAAGTTCTTTGGGCTACGCCCGATCTGCACCATGTGGTGTTCGCCTCGCCCTTGGCGTTGACTCCCGGCACGATCGCGGAACCAATAACAGGCTCTCATGAATGGGATATATATGAGTGGAATGAAGGAGAGGGCCTGCAGCTGATCAACTTTCTCCCCAAAGGCGAACAGGCCGTGCCAAAACCTGCGACCGAAGGTATGCTCCTCGCCGGCCAGAGTCGTATTGAAATTTCGCCCGCGGGATCGGTTGGCGCGCGCGCGGTCTCCGAAGACGGCCGCTGGGTCGCGTGGACATGGGGCGACCCCTATCAGGGAGCGGGAAACTACAAGGGATTGTACGTGCGCGACACGGTCGCGGGCAAGACGTATCGTGTCGGTGGTCCGCACGCTCTCTATCAGACGATGAGCGCCGACGGTTCGCGGATCTTCTATCTGGAAGACGGCAGCCTGTACGTGTTCGAACCGCTGACTGGCGCCGGCGGCGTCACGACCGATCTGACGGAAACGCAACTAGGTTCAGGCGAACACAATGCGGGTGTGCAGGAAGATGTGATCGGCACAAGCGAAGACGGCTCATACGCTTATTTCGTAGCGACGGGAGTGCTCGCGAACGGCGCGACCAGCGGTGAATACAACCTGTACGTCGCACACGAGGGCGCCGGCGGCTGGTCTATCGGGTACGTCGCCACGCTCGCGCACGAAGACGTGCCCGACTGGTGGGCTGAATTCTTCGGAGCAATTCCCACATTGATGAAAGTGACCTCGCGTGTCTCGCCCAACGGACGCTACTTGACGTTCATGTCGGAACGCTCGCTGACCGGCTATGACAACACCGACGCGGTCAGCGGCAAGCCCGACGAGGAGGTGTACCTGTATGAAGCGGCCGCGGAAGGCGGCAAGGGCAAGCTCGCTTGTGTCTCGTGCGACCCGACGGGCGCACGGTCGGTGGGCGTGCTCGACAGCTGGGGCCCTCAGGGCACCTCCGAATTGCCGCTTGTCGATCGCGTCGAAGGGGGTGCCTGGAGCGGACGCAAGAGAAGGAGCCACACCGAACCGGGACATCCCCACTGGTTGGCGGGCAGCCTCCCGCCGTGGTACGGCGATTTGGGCGTCGGTTCGCATCAGCCGCGCTTTCTGTCGGACAGTGGACGCCTGTTCTTCAATAGTCCTGATGCGCTCGTTCCGCAGGACAGCAATGGTCTCGAGGACGTGTACGAGTACGAGCCGGCTGGTGTTGGGAGTTGCACTACCGGCGACGCGACGTTCAGTGCGAGCTCGGGCGGGTGTGTCGGTCTGATCAGCTCTGGGACCTCCAGTGAAGAATCGGACCTGTTCGACGCGAGTGAAACGGGCGATGATGTGTTCTTCATAACGACGAGCAAACTCGTCGGTGCGGATTACGACACGAGCCTTGACATCTATGACGCGCATGTCTGCTCTGTGTCGGTGCCCTGCGTGAGCGAACCTGTGGTGCCGCCGCCGTGCACGTCGGGGGATTCCTGCAAGGCGGCTCCATCGCCGCAGCCTGAGATCTTCGGGCCCGCGCCGAGCGCGACGTTCTCCGGTCAGGGCAATCTCGTGGAAGCGCCAGCGTCAAAGCCGGTGGTGCAGGGGAGATCGCTCTCGAGGACGCAGAAGCTCGCGATCGCGTTGCGAGCGTGCCAGAAGAAGAGGGGGAGGAGGCGTAGCAGTTGTGAGCGCCAAGCCCACAAACGCTATGCCGCTACCAAGCGGTCGCGTAAGGCCAGCACGAGCAGGAAGGGACAGGGGTGATCGGTATGGGTACTCTGAAGAGGATTGTCATCGCTACGACCGTAGCCATCGTCCTCTCGGGCGTGGTGGGCGCCGGCCAGTCGCTTGCCGCAGCGCCATGGTGGCATCTGGACACCGTCTCATCGCCGGCCGCGAAGACCGGTGAAGAAAGCGTCGTGATCGTCGAAGCGAGCAATCTCGGCGAAGGATGCGTCGATGAATGCAAATTGTTTACTAAGCTCCTCGGCGGACCGTATGTGACCTTCACGGACACGCTGCCGGCGGGGGTGACGCCGACAACCGTGAACTTGGAAAACGCAGGACAATCCGAGCTTCCCGTGGCCTTCTCGAGTTGCTCGCTGGCTGGACAGACGGCGACGTGCACCTACGACGGGCCTGCGTTGGCCTATGAACGCCTGGAGATGGTCTTCCATGTCAAGGTCACACCGGGCACGGGTCGCCGTGTCAACGAAGCGGACATCTCCGGCGGTGGCGCGGTGCCGGTCGTCTCGCGTCGCTCGCTCGCACTGGAATCGGTGCCGTCATATGGCATCGAAACGTATGAATTGACACCGGAAGGAGAAGGCGGCGCGCTCGAAACGCAGGCGGGCTCGCACCCATACCAGTTGACGACGACGCTAATGTTCAACACCGATGCCGTAAACACCGGATTCGAGGAAAGTCTCGGTGAAGACTACCTGGATGTGAGACCTCGCGCGATGACGAAGGATCTTCGCTTCAACCTACCCCCGGGTCTGGTGGGCAATCCCACGCCTCTGCCGAAGTGCACTGTGCAAGCATTCCTGACTATCATAGGCAGTGGCAACGCATGCCCGAATAACACGGCCATAGGCACAGCCACGCCGATAATCGCGGGCCTCGGGTCGGGGTTTGGCACGCCCCGCATACCGGCAGCGTCGGTATTTCCCCTTTACATCCTGGAACCGTCTGTGGGCGAGCCAGCGCGTTTCGGCTTCCAGACGCCCCTGGGCCCTGTGATACTCGACGCCTCGGTGCGCACGGGCGGCGACTACGGGGTCGTCATCACGGTACCGGACATCAACTCGGTGACCGTCTTCATTGGCACGCAGGTGACGTTCTGGGGGGTACCCGCCGATCCGCGTCACGATACGTCGCGTGGGACCTGCCTGAAACCGTACAAGATCAACTCCGAAACGTTGACGCTCGAAAAAGAATCCTGTCCGGTGGGGGAAAAACCGCAACCGTTTTTGATCATGCCGACCTCGTGCACAGGACCGTTGCACACGACCGTCGAAGGAGACTCCTGGGAAAACGTCGACCAGTTCGCCGCCAGGGAATACACGTTCGCGAACAACGCCGGCGAACCCTACGGTCTTGACGGGTGCAACCATCTCAGCTTCGAACCATCGGTGAGCTTTACTCCCGATGGGCAGGAAGGAAGCACTCCGACCGGGTTGACGGTCGGGATACACTTGCCCCAGGAGTCCGAGTTGAACCCGAAGGGCCTGGCTGACTCGACCGTCAAGGACACGACGGTGACATTGCCTGCCGGGGTGGCGGTCAACCCGGCCGGCGCTGATGGTCTACAGGCCTGCAGCCTCGCCCAGGTCGGTCTCGAAAGCGCAAGCGAACAAACATGTCCTGAAGCGTCGAAGGTCGGGACGGTGGAAATAGAATCCCCGTTGTTGCCGCACCGTTTGGAAGGCGGTGCGTACCTGGCGCAACAGAACGCGAACCCGTTCGGCTCGTTGATCGCGTTGTACCTGGTCGTGAAAGATCCTTATTCCGGTGTGATCGTAAAGCTCGCGGGACAGGTCACCACCGACCCGGTTACAGGCCAGTTGACCTCGACGTTCGAGGAAACCCCACAGCTGCCGCTTGAAAACCTGCGGTTGAACTTCTTCGGCGGGTCACGAGCCCCACTCGGGACCCCCGCTCTTTGCGGGCCCTACACGACTACGGCGTCGATCGCTCCGTGGTCTGGCAGCGAACCGGTCAACTCGAGCTCGACGTTCCAGATCACGAGCGGCCCGAACCACACTCCGTGCTCTAATCCGTTGCCGTTCGATCCCGAACTGACGACTGGTTCGTTGAACATTCAGGCTGGCGCGTTCACCCCGTTTACGATGACGATGAGCCGCGAAGACGGCAATCAGAACCTCGACGGCATACAACTAAAGATGCCCTCAGGCTTGTTGGGAACACTATCGTCGGTGAAGTTGTGTGGGGAAGCGGAAGGCAACGCCGGCACATGCGGTCCTGAAAGCCTGATCGGCGAAACAACAGTCAGCGTGGGATTGGGGGGGAATCCCTTCACGGTCAAGGGCGGCAAGGTCTATATCACCGGCCCATACAAGGGAGCACCATACGGACTGTCGATCGTGAATCCCGCGAAGGCCGGACCGTTCAACCTCGGACAGGTGGTGGTCCGTGCGAAGATCGAAGTCAACCCTGAAAACGCCGCATTGACGATCACAAGCGATGCCACTGGTCCGTATGCCATCCCACAAATCCTTGACGGTATTCCCTTGCAAATCAAGCACGTGAACGTGTCTGTCAACAGGCCCGACTTTACGTTCAACCCAACCGACTGCGCACCACAGGAAATCGGAGGAAGCGTCACAAGCAGTCAAGGCACGGTATCGGCCCTGCATGTTCCCTTCCAGGTCACCAATTGTGCGATCCTGAAGTTCAAACCGATCTTCAGCGTCTCCACGAACGGGAAAACCTCGCGCGCTAACGGTGCGAGCCTGAACGTGAAGCTGACTTATCCCAAAGCCCCGTTCGGAACCCAGGCGAACATCGGGAAGGTCAAGGTAGACCTACCAAAGCAACTACCGTCACGTTTGACGACGTTGCAGAAGGCGTGTCCAGACACGGTGTTCGATGCTAACCCGGCGTCGTGTCCACCGGATTCGAGGATCGGTACCGCTACGGCGACGACGCCGGTGCTACCGGTGCATTTGGAAGGTCCCGCGTATTTCGTGTCCCACGGTGGTCAGAAGTTCCCTGAACTGATCGTCGCGCTATCGGGCGAGGGCGTCACCGTCTATTTGCATGGCGAAACGTTCATTAATCCCGCGGGGATCACGAGCAGTACGTTCAGAACTATCCCCGATGTCCCGATCGGTGTGTTCGAACTCAAACTACCCCAGGGCCCAGACTCGGCGTTGGCCGCGAACGGGAACCTGTGTACGAGCAAGCTCGTGATGCCCACGATCTTCGTCGGCGCGAACGGCGTGAGCCTCAAACAATCAACCCCGATCACGGCCACGGGCTGCCAGAAGAAAAAGACGGTCAAGAAAACCAAGAAGACGAAGATGAAGACCAACAAGCACAAGAAGAAGAAATGAGATGTCCACTAACGGAAGGGCACCGTCAGAACAGACGGAGCTCGATGGATCGATAGGGGCGAATGGTCAGCTGACGGCGGCGTACGGTGATCTTGGTGCGCAGGGCATGGTTGAGATCCAGCGCGCGAGGATGCTCGTGGCGATGGTAGAAGAGTGCGCTGAGCATGGTCCGTCGAATGTGACCGTTGCTGGTGTTCTGGAGCGTGCGGGTGTTTCTCGCCGTACGTTCTATGAGATCTTCGATGATTGTGAGGATTGTCTGCTGGCGGCGCTCGAGGATGGTTTGCGGCGCGTGTCTGTGCGTGTGCTACCCGCTTATCAGGATGGCGGTCGTTGGTTGGATCGTGTCAGGGCCTCGCTTGTGGCGTTGCTCGAGTTCCTCGAGGCCGAGCCCGTCATGGGTCGCTTGTTGATCGTTGGGTCTTTGGGAGCTGGCCCGGGTGTGCTGGAGCGTCGCCGATGTGTACTCGCGCGAATCATCACCGTGGTGGACGAAGGACGCCTAGAGTCAAAGACCGGTAAGCAACTCCAGCTCCTGACGGCCGAGGGCATCGTAGGTGGAATCCTCTCGATCCTTCATGCTCGCCTGCTTGCCTCCCCATCTGTCTCCCCTACGCGGGGTTCAGCGAGACGCTTCCCGTCCTCTGCACCATCTGAGAGGGATTCGCTACTAGAGCTGGCGGGGTCGCTGATGGGCATGATCGTATTGCCCTACCTGGGCCCCACAGCCGCGAACCGGGAGCTACAGCGACCTATCCCAAAGCGAGCCCACACCAATGCGCGTATTGCCGGTGAGCCCTTGCGCAACCTTGGCCTGCGTTTGACCTACCGCACAGTCCGGGCCCTAGTCTCGGTCGCTGAGCATCCAGGCTCATCGAACCGAGAGATAGGACAAGCCGCCGGCATCACAGACCAAGGACAGATGTCAAAGCTACTGTGGCGTCTAGAGCGCTCCGGGCTCGTACAAAACACAGGACTTGGACCAGGCACCGGCGCACCAAACGTATGGACACTCACCTCACGGGGCGAGGCGATCAACGCGGCGATCACCACAAAAGAAACAGTGGCGCAGTAGAGCTCCCTGTCGCTCCTGAGCGCCTAGTGGGTGGCTAGTGGTAATCTAGTGTGCATGGCCTATGTCGTGGCCCGTCGCGGCGGGCGGTTTGAGATCAGGGAGTCGTTGCATACGACAAAGGGACCGCGCGCGCGTACGCTCGCGGGCTTTGGGGTGTTGACCGAGGGCATCCTTACGGCGGCTGCTCGGCGTGCGCAGAGGCCGTTTGATGCCGAGGCCGTGATTCGCTCGGCTCGACGTGCCAAGGCACCCGTGCGTGTCGCTACATCGGGGGCGAGTCGTACCAGCGATCGGTTTGTGGCCGCCTCCAAACGCATGGCGACTGCTCTCGGTGCGCCGGCGGTCGGTGCGCCCGCGGACGCCGGCGCGGTGTTGCTGGAGCTCTTGGGCTTCGCCGACACGGTCGTGGCCAGTCAGCCGCCGCGGCCCTTCGAGCCGCTCGGGTTCCCTGTTCTGACTGAGCTCGCTGCTCGCCACCATGCGGTTGCACTGCGACCGTGAGCGGCGCGAGGAGGCTGGATGGTCTCAGCTCGCGGATCGTGGCGGTGCACGAGATGCTCGATTCCATGCGGGTCCCGCATCAGTTCGGTGGAGCGATAGCGCTGGCGTGGTATCGCAGTCCCCGCGCTACCACGGACATCGATCTGAACGTCACGCTCTCCCCGTCGGAGGCCGAGCCGGTGCTAGGCGCTTTGTCGCATCTGGGTGTGAACGTCGCCGAGTCCGAACGAGCCGCGATCGGGCGTGACGGTCAGGCCCGCCTCGACTGGGACGGCTCTTATCTAGACGTCTTCTTCGCCACGCTCGATTTGCATCGCGAGATGGCAACGCGCTCGCGCGAGGTCGTTTTCGGACCGGTGCACATACCGATTCTCTCCCCCGAGCACCTGATCGTATGCAAGGCGATCTTCGACAGGCCAAAGGACTGGGTCGACATCGAAGAGATCGTGGGATGGGGGACCGAAGTCGAGGGAGAGATGGTGCTGGGATGGATCGAGGAGTTGCTCGGTGCCGACAGCGCTCAGCACGAGCGTTTGGCCGAGCTGCTTGTTCCGGTGAGCTCGTGAGAGTTTCTGCCAGCTGAGCCTAGAACCGTGCCGGCGCATGTTCCGACACCTAGAAGCACGTGGCATGGCTCAAGGTATCCGCTGCGCTATCGCAGCCTGGCTTTAGGGCTCACGCAAGTTTCAGCGTGACGGTTGACAACTGCGGCAGGCTCGTGTATAACTAGCCTCTGTCCGGGTGCCATGTGGTGTGCGGACGAACATAAGGTCGGGTTTTGGGTCGGTTCTTGTGGTCGACACCCAACTTGTTTTGACGGGGACCTTGGGAGAGGGACCGGGTCGTTACTGAGAGAGAGTTGTTGTTCGCGTGGTTTCTTCGATGAATAGCGTGCATGAGAGTCCGTGTGTCATTGACGGGTCCCTAATAGGACGCGTCAGCGTCGCTGACGCGTCTCTCTCTCTCTCTCTCTCTCTGGGCCAGCCGGCGCCTAAGCGCTAGTACCCCACACCGCGGACTAATCCCGCGGGCCACCGGGTTTAGCGCTCGGTTTGTCGGAGTATGCCCAAGAGGGTGCTCGCACTCGAAAGGGCACTTGCGCGTTATACGCGCATCTAGAGCTTGTTCTTCTGCCGTCGTGGGCTGTGTGCCTGTGGCGGTTTTTGCTTGCTCCCTGGATGGGGGGTGCTGCCCGGGCTCCTCGGGTGGTCGTTTGGTTGATTTCTCGAGGAGGGGATGGATGTGATGAGTGCTCGCTGGCTCAGGTTGACGGTCGTGGCTTCGTTGTGTGGGCTGCTTTGTGCGCTTGCTTTTGAGGCCAGTTCTGCTGTCGCCACTGAGCAGTTCGGTAGTCCAGGTACGGGAGCTGGACAGCTGGAAAATGTGAAGGGTTTGGGTTTGGATCAGGAAACGGGCGATGTTTATGCCGCAGAGTTCTATAACGAACGTGTCTCCAAGTTCGATGGGGCCGGGGGTTTCCTGTTCGCGTGGGGATGGAAGGTAAACGCGGAAAACCCAGTCGAAGAACTTCAGACGTGCACGACCACTACCGGATGCCGGAAAGGAGAAGAAGGATCTGGTGCGGGCGAGTTCGCGTCTCAGTGTGGTCCTGCGGGTGTGGCTGTGGATAACGATCAGTTCAGTACTTCTTATAAAGATTTGTATGTTGAGGATTCCTGTAACCATCGTGTGCAGAAGTTCGATTCGTCTGGGAAATTCTTGCTGCTGTTTGGTGGTGACGTAAACGAAGTAAAGGATGGTCTCGCGGGTGCCACTCAGGCAGAAAAGGACGTGTGTGTAGCCGGCGAAGCGTGTGAGAGTGGCACCATGGGAACCGCTGACGGCGAATTCGAATGGGCTCTTGGATGTGGTCATATCGCTGTTGGTCCTGGTGGGGCTGTGTATGTGGGCGATGAGGCGCGTGTGCAGGTGTTCGAATCATCTGGTGTCTGGAGGGAAAATATTTCCTTGGCGGGCTTGTCCAGCACCGGTAGGGCGACGGCGCTCGCGGTCGATACAACAGGCGACGTATTCGTCAAGGACGAAGGTGTGACAGGGGTGCACGAGTTCGAAGCAGACGGTACTGAAAAGAGTGCTGTGCTCGATGGGGGAAGCGAATCCGTCGAAGCGCTTGCGTCGGACGGCGCGGGCGATTTGCTAGTCGCTGATTCCACTGGTGGGTTTCACGTCTTGGAGTATGATTCGACGGGGAGTGAGATCGCTAGTTTCGCTTCGGGAGTCGCACCGGGCGCTTCTGCAATGGCGTTCTCTAACGCGCTCGACGAGCTGTATGTGTCTGACGGATCGACTGTTTGGGTGTTGGGTTTGCCTTTGCCGGGTCCGTTGGCTGAAAGTGAGTCTGTGGTTCCGGGTGAACGTGGGACGGCGAGTTTGGAAGCGAGCGTCAATCCCGAGGGTGCCGAAACGAGATACCGTTTCGAATACGGTCCCACGGGGTCTTACGGTTCCAGTACGTCCAGCGTCTCGGCGGGTTCGAGTTTCGAAGCTCAATCCTTGAAGGCTGAATTGACGAAACTGGTTGTGGGTGGCGCATATCATTATCGGATCGTCGCGACGAACGCGAACGGTACGACGATGGGGCCGGATCGGACGTTTACGACGGTCCCTTCGGCGCTCATCGAAGGTCCGTGGGTGACGGATGTCACGGCGACCAGTGTGACACTGGGCGCCAGACTCGACCCACTGGGTGCCTCTACTGAATATCGCTTCGAATACGGCACGAGCTCTTCTTATGGACAGGTCCTGACGGGGAATGTTAGTGCGGGTACGAGCTATGTGACGGTCGGCTATCACGAGCAAGAACTACAGCCTGGTGAGCTCTATCACTATCGTCTTGTAGCCATCAACGAAGTCGGGACCACGGAAAGTCCCGATCACACGTTTATGACGCAGCCGGCTGGTGGAAAGGAGTTGCTGCTTCCGGATGGTCGTGCGTGGGAACTCGTGTCTCCGCCGAATAAAGAGGGCGCCCTTATTGAAAATACGTCGTTGGCTCATGCCGCGAGTGACGGTAGCGGAATCGTTTATTCCGGTAGCCAACCTTTCGGTGAAGGCATAAGCGGTCATGTGGGGAGAAGCATCGAGGCTACTTCCGCGGCGACGGTCATCTCTCGGCGTGATTCGGGTGGTTGGCGCACGCGTGATATCTCTCCAAAGCAGAGTCTTCCTCCGGAAGGCGAAACGGCGACTGAACTGTTGAGCGGCGATGAAGGTTTCTTTGATTTTTCCTCGGATTTGTCCGCGGTCATCTTCCAACCGGGACTAGACGTCGAGCCGCAGGCTGAAGGTGTCAACGAAAGGACGCTCTACCTGCGTAATAACACGAACGAAACCTATCAACCGTTGGTAAGTGCGGCTAACGTGTTGCCGGGCACTAAATATGGTCCTATCGGGAAATCGCATCTGATGGAGTTCGCGGCGGCGACTCCGGATCTCGAGCATGTCGTTATTAGTAGTCCGGTGGCGTTGACCGAAGGAGCCATCGAAGAAGGAAGCTATTTGACCGAAGAAGCGGATAATCTTTATGAGTGGAATAATGGGAAGCTGCAGTTGATCAATATTCTGCCTGATGGTAAGTCCGTGCCGGGGGCGGGGCTCGGCAACATCTTTTATCTATCCGGTGCCACGCCTGGAGGAAACAATCCTCATGCGATCTCTAATGATGGGCGCTGGGTAGTGTTTAGGATCGGGAAGTTTTTTGAATTGGGACCCCATACATATTACGCACGCGACATGGTTGATGAAAAGACGGTCAGGTTCGGCGCGCTCGATGGGTATACGACGTTTGAATCGATGAATGACGATGGCTCGAAGGTGTTCTATCTCGAACCGTCCACTCACGAAGCAACCCCGCGTTCACAGGTGGGGCGTGAAGGCGACTTGTACGTGTTCGATCCGGTGACCGGTGTGAATACGGAGTTGGCGTCGAATGCTCATGTGCAGAACGAATTGGTTGGTACTAGCGAAGACGGCTCGTATGTGTATTTCGTGGCGAAGGGCGTCCTTGCGAGTGGTGCTGTAGAGGGTGAAGACAATCTCTATGTGCTGCATGAAAGCGCGGGCGTGTGGACGACGACGTTCATCACAGTGCTCTCTCGGGAAGATCAGAAAGACTGGAGAGGGGCTGAGGTGGGGCAGAATGGCGAATTGAGGACACGGGCCTCGCGGGTATCGCCTGACGGGCGTTATCTAACGTTCATGTCGAGCTTGCCGTTGACTGGTTATGACAATCGCGATGCCGTGAGTGGACAGCCCGACGAGGAGGTTTTCTTGTACGACGCTGTCACGAATCATCTCGTGTGTGCGTCGTGTAATCCGAGTGGCGCGCGTCCGGTCGGTGTCGATGACGCACCAGGTGAACAGCTGCTGGTGGACCACAGTGAATCGTGGAGTGGTCATGCGGAAAACATGGGTCAGAGTCATTGGGTGGCGGGTATCACGCCTCCGACATGGGATTTCGAAGGGGCTTCCACTTCTTATCAGTCGCGCTTCCTCTCAGACGGTGGGCGGTTGTTCTTTGATAGTAGCGATGCGCTTGTGCCGCAGGACACGAATGGGCTCGCTGACGTGTATGAGTATGAGCCTTTGGGTTTGGGTGATTGTACGAGTGAGAGCGCGACGTTTAGTGAGCACTCCGGTGGTTGTGTGGGGTTGATCTCATCTGGTCAGTCTTCGTTTGAATCGGCGTTCTTTGACGCGAGTGAAAATGGTGATGACGCGTTCTTCATAACGGCCAGCAAACTAATGCCCGAAGATTACGATCGTGGGTATGACGTGTATGACGCTCACGTTTGCTCAGAACAGGCACCGTGCACCAGGGCGCCTATTGTGGCGCCTGAATGCTCGAGTGGCGATTCGTGTAAGGCGGCGCCCTCACCACAGCCGGCACTGTTTGGTTCCCCACCTAGTGCAACGTTCTCCGGCGCGGGCAACGTAGTCGAAGAAGCAAGGAGCACCGTTAGTAAGACCAAGGCCAAGCCAAAGAAGGTCAAGAAGAAGAAGAGAAAGGCCAGGAAGGTCAAGCGGGCGAAGAAGGCCGGTCGGTCCCGTGATGCCAGGGCGATCAGGAAGGGCGGCAAGTGATGTCCGCGAGACCAGTCAAGCTGAGAATGTTGTTGATGGTTAGTCTTGTGTTGTTGGTGTCGTCTCTGGTGGGGGTTTGTCAGGCGGTGGCGTCTGAGCCGTGGTGGCATGTTGCGACGCTATCGGCGCCCGCGAGACCTGACGGTAGCGAAGCGAGCGTAGTTCTCGATATAGCAAATCTAGGAGATGCCCCTACATATGGGACGGTCGATGGGAACTTGATTGAAGCGATAACGGGTGAACGTAAGCATCTAATTACCGTTGTTGATAAGTTGCCCGCTGGTGTCACACCAACGAACGTGCATCCTGAAGGTGGTGGTAATTCTCTTGGTTGGTATGGTCAGCGTAACGACGAACAGCTACTCAAAATCTTCGGTCGGGAAAGCTTGTGCTCGATTTCTGGGCAGAGTGTGAGTTGTACTTATGCTGTGCCGGTGCGTCCGTATGAACACATCATCATCGCGATCGAGGTGAAAGTCGCTCAGGGTGCCGGTACGGGGGAGAATGAAGTAGAGGTCTCCGGTGGCGAAGCGGCCGCTGTGGTCTCTCGTCATGCGCTAGCCGTCGAGGGTCCTGTCCCTGCTTATGGTGTGCAGACTTATGAAATAACTCCAGAAGAAGAAGGTGGGTTGCCCGCTACGCAAGCGGGATCCCATCCTTTCCAGCTAACCACTACACTACTATTCAACTCCCAGACAGGTCCGGTCACCGTCTTCGGTCAGGGACAAGTCGATGAAGTCAAGCAGGAAGTGCAACCGGTTGCGATGACTAAGGATCTGCACTTCGATCTACCGCCCGGACTGGTGGGTAACCCAACGCCGTTGCCGAAGTGTAGTCTGGCGGAATTCGCACTGATATATTCCGGTAAAGGTTCGTGTCCAAATAACACTGTTGTGGGTGTCGCGACGCCGATCGTCACTAACTCCGACGGTGTGGCGTGGATCCCTTACGCGACCTCTGAGCCGTTGTACAGCCTGGAACCGTCGGTGGGGGAGCCCGCACGGTTCGGTTTCAACACACTGATCGGCACAGTGATCCTAGACACTTCTGTGCGTACGGGAGGCGATTACGGCGTCGTGGTCACCGTGTCCAATCTTACGCAGGAGGCGGGGTTCATGGGGAGCGTCGTTACATTCTGGGGTGTCCCCGGTGCCTCCAGTCACGACAACGAGCGCAACGAATGCCTCCTTGATGAGAAGCCGTGGGAAGAAGAAACTCGTGGTCCTGAACCGTCTTGCCCAACCAAAGAAAAAACACAACCATTCCTAATCATGCCGACCTCCTGCGGCGCCGCGCCACACACTACCGTCGAAGCCGACCCGTGGGATCGGATCGGACAATTCGCTAGCGAGGAATACACCTTCCAGAACAGTCAAGGCGAACCCACCTCGACGGATGGGTGTAACCGACTAAACTTCGAACCTTCGATCACGGTAGCCCCCGACGGACAACAAGCAAGCACCCCGACAGGGCTAACCGTTGGCGTGCACGTTCCCCAGGAAGCAAGCCTGAACGCCTCCGGTCTAGCGGACTCCGCAGTGAAGAACACGACTGTCACGCTACCTGCGGGTGTGGGTTTGAACCCCGCCGGCGCAGACGGACTATCAGCATGCAGCGAGGAACAAGTGGGACTGGAAAGCGCTAGCGCGCAGACGTGTCCTGAATCTTCTAAGGTTGGGACGGTAGAAATCAAGACGCCTCTGTTGCCCAACCCGCTTTTGGGAGCGGCGTATTTGGCTCAACAGGACGCAAACCCGTTCGGGAGTCTCGTAGCGCTCTACATTCTCGCTTACGACCCAGTCTCAGGAGTACGGATCAAGGTCGCTGGTGAAGTCAAACCCGATCCCGTGACTGGCCAGCTCGTCTCGACGTTCGATGACACGCCGCAGCTGCCGTTTGAAGAATTGAGCCTGCACTTCTTCGGTGGCTCCAGAGCACCGTTGGGCACCCCGGCATTGTGTGGGCCCTATACGACCACTGCCTCTATCGCTCCGTGGTCGGGTAACGCTCCGGTGGAATCATCCTCGAATTCAGGATCACCAGCGGTCCCAACGGGAGCCCGTGCTCGAATCCGTTGCCGTTTGATCCGTCGTTGACGACGGGCAGCTTGAACATTCAGGCTGGCGCATTCACGCCATTCACGATGACGATGTCGCGGGAAGATGGGAATCAGAATTTGGATGCGATCCAGTTGAAGATGCCCCCAGGACTCCTGGGCACCCTGTCGACGTCAAGTTGTGTGGCGAAGCCGAAGGAAATGCGGGCACATGCGGTCCTGAAAGCCTGATCGGGCACACCACAGTCAGCGTCGGCCTTGGTGGCAATCCCTATACGGTGACTGGTGGGGAAGTGTTCATCACAGGTCCGTATGAGGGCGCGCCTTACGGCCTGTCGATCGTGAATCCCGCCAAGGCAGGACCGTTCAACCTCGGGAAGGTGATCGTCAGGGCGAAGATCGAAGTCAACCCTGAAACAGCGGCGTTGACGATCACGAGCGATAGCACTGGTTCATATGCGATCCCGCAGATCCTCGACGGTATCCCCCTGCAGATCAAGCACGTAAACGTCTCAATCGACCGTCATGACTTCACGTTCAACCCAACCAACTGCAGTCCCATGAGCATCGGTGGAGGCTTGACCAGCAGCCAAGGCACTGTGTCGGCGTTGAATGTGCCCTTCCAGGTCACTAACTGCGCCGCCTTGAAGTTCAAACCGATCTTCTCGGTATCCACCAGTGGGAAAACATCGAGGGCCAAGGGTGCGAGCTTGAACGTGAAGCTCACCTACCCCAAAGCCGCGTTTGGGACCCAGGCAAACATTGGCAAGCTCAAGGTAGACCTACCAAAGCAGCTCCCATCCAGACTCACAACCCTGCAGAAGGCGTGCCCAGACACCACGTTCAATGCGAACCCAGCGGCGTGTCCTGCGGCGTCCCGTGTGGGGACGGCTACAGCGACGACGCCGGTGCTACCGGTGCATTTGGAAGGTCCGGCGTATTTCGTGAGTCATGGTGATCAGAAGTTCCCCGAACTGATCTTCGCCCTATCGGGCGAGGGCGTAACCGTCTACGTACATGGCGAAACGTTCATCAGTCCCGCCGGGATCACAAGCAGCACATTCCGAACGGTGCCTGATGTTCCGATCGGCGTGTTTGAACTGAAGCTCCCCCAGGGCCCCTATTCGGCACTGGCAGCCAACGGGAACCTCTGCACGAGCAAGCTCGTCATGCCAACCACGTTTGTCGGTGCGAACGGCATGAGCATCAAACAATCAACGCCGATCACCGCAACAGGCTGCCCCAAGAGGAAGGCCAAGAAAGCCAAAGCCAAGCACAACAAGAAGAAGAAATGAGATGCCTATCAAGGAAAGGGCGCCGTCAGAGGGGGCGGCGCCCATTGGACTGATAAGACCCAATGGCGCTCAGGCCCTAGTCGGTAGCGAGTTTTCCCATCCGATAGTTCGTGATGGGCAGGCAAGCGGTGGTGATGGGCAGGCAAGCGGGGCGCAGCGCATGATTGAGATTCAGCGTGCGCGGATGCTCGCGGCGATGGTGGAAGTGTGTGCTGAGCATGATCCCGCACATGTGACTGTCGCGGATGTCGTGGATCGTGCTGGGGTCTCGCGTCGCACGTTCTATGAGGTCTTCGCGGATTGCGAGGACTGTCTGCTGGCGGCACTGGATGAGGGTTTGCGGCGCGCATGTGAGCGGGTACTGCCCGCTTATCAGGGTGACGCTCGCTGGTTGGAGCGGATCAGGAGCGCTCTCGTGGCGTTGCTCGAGTTCCTGGACGGGGAGCCAGTCCTTGGCCGTCTGTTGATCGTTGGGTCACTTGGGGCAGGCTCCAGGGCGCTCGAGCGCCGCCGGCATGTGCTTACGCAGATCATCGCTGCTGTGGATGAAGGACGCGGAGAGTCCAAGAAGGCCAAGCAACCGCCGCCCCTGACTGGCGAGGGCGTCGTCGGTGGAGTGCTGTCGATTCTCCACGCCCGGCTGCTTGCCTCGCCGCCGCCCCAAACCGTGGATGGCTCCCAGCACGGCGACTACGGAGGCAATTCGCTGCTGGGGCTCACCGGCTCGTTGATGAGCATGATCATGCTGCCCTACCTTGGACCGAATGTGGCAGACAGGGAGCTTCAGCGGCCTGCGCCAAAACCAGCGCTGGTCGCTCGTCCTGTCGCCGGTGACCCGTTGCGCGATCTAGGCTTGCGCTTGACCTATCGCACGGTCCGGGCGCTCCTCTCGGTTGCCGAGCACCCCGGGTCATCGAATCGCGAGATCGGCCAAGCAGCGGGCATCGCAGACCAGGGACAGATGTCCAAGCTTCTGTGGCGCCTAGAGCGCTCCGGGCTCGTTCAAAACACGGGCCTCGGACCAGGAAGAGGCGCACCGAACGTGTGGAGGCTCACCGACCGCGGCGAGGCGATCAACGCCGCGATCGCCACACAAGTGACAACGGAGCGGTAACGCTGCCTGTGACCGCGGCCCGGCGCGCAAGACTGACGCGCTCTGCCTCCATGGGTAACCGGCGCGCGGCCCTCCCGGTCCGCGCGCCTTGGCTCCCCTCACCCCCCGGTGGGAGTTCGTTCCTCAGAAGTGCGCGGGGGCGTGCTCCACTGGTTCCTCGAGTAGCCCCGGCTTTGCCGTCTCGAGCCGGCGGGAGAAGAAATCCTTGAAGAACGGTCGCGAGACGATCATCAAGATCAGCCCAATCAGCATCCCGCCGATCCCCATCCATAGCGGCAGCGTGATGCCGAGGATCGGTTTGGAGGAAACGTTTTCGGCATGGCCGTAGTACACGGCGGCGTAGGCAGCCACGCCGAACAGCATCAGAGCGCCCAGTAGCGGCGCGATGCCGAGCAGGATGAAGTCGCGCACGCTCTTGGTCAGTTCGTGGCGGTAATACACGATGCACGCGATTCCGGTGAAGCCGTAGTAGAAGCAGATCGGGAAACCGATCGCCACGATCGAGTCTTCCAGCGCGCTTTCTGAGAGGTTGAGGATCACGAGCGTCCATACGATCGACACGCCACCCATCATCAGCGTGGAGAAGCCCGGAGTCAGGTAGCGCTTGTGGATATTCCCGAACGCCTGCGGGATCGACTTCCACCAAGCCATCGACAGCGTCGTTCGCGCCGTCGGCAGGATCGTGGTCTGCGTTGACGCAGAGGCGGATGTGAGCACCGCGATGATCAGCAGCTTGTCCCACGGGAATCCGAACACTTTCGAGCCGAGCACGCTCAGCACGTCGCTCTGGTTTTCCGGGTTTGTGAGCAGATGAGTCCCGCCATAGGCCTGGCCGGCGGCGCTCACGATCACATAAATCAACACCAGCAGGATCGTCGACATCACCGCCGCCCGGCCGGGCCCCTCGTTGGCGTCCTCGGACTCCTCGTTGACCGCCACCCCGGAGTCCCAGCCCCAGTAGATGAAGATTCCCAGCAGCACCCCGTCGATCAGCGCTTTGAAGCTGAGCGCGAACGGGTTGAACCACGCGAAAGCGGGCTCGATCGATCCAGCCGGGTGATTGGCGTACACCTTCACGAACGTCACAACCGCGAACAGCGTCAAGATCGCGATCTCCGCGCCGAGCAGGAACTGCTGGATGCGCGCCGACAGCTCGATGCCGCGGTAGCAAATCCAGGTCATCAGCGCGATCCACACGACCGCCGCCGCCATCACCGCGCCGGTCGATTCGGATGCCGCGTTGAACCCGAACAGCTTGAAGGTGTAGATGCCAGCTATCTGCGCCAGCGACGCCATCACGAGCACGTCGGCGAGGAAGATCGCCCAACCGTTCACCCAGCCGGTGCCCGGGCCGAGCGCTCGCGTGGTCCACGCGAACGTGGTGCCCGCGTCTGGGTCGGCGCGGTTGAGGTACTTGTAGGCGGCCGCGATCAACAGCATCGGCACGAACGACACGAGCAGCACCGCCGGCGCGTGCACTCCCACGCCGGTCACCGCCACGATGAAGCCGAGCGTCGCCGCCAGCGAGTACGCCGGCGCGGTCGAGGCCACGCCGATCACGAGGTTCGACAGGTAGCCGATCGCGTCTTTCTTCAACCCCTTGTCCACCACCTCCCCCGACGCCTTTCGGTGTCCTTCTGCGGCGGAGCCGATGCTGGCCATGGTGGCAACCCTCTCTGTCGCCGGTTCCCGCTGGGTGGGATGCCCGCGACGGTCAAGTTATGATCGTTACAAGCAGCTGGGTCAAGGCTAGGACTGGATCGGTTCGTACACAAGGGGCGCAATCGCCAATAAGTCGTACTCCCTTTGTACATCTCGTATAACGGATAGACATGTTGTTGAACGAGTGGCGCATTGAGAGGCACAAGCTCGGGCGGTACCGTTGTGCAAGGTGTCTATGTCAAGCGATCCCTCAAATTTGATGTCGCCCGACCCCGCTCTGCGGACCGCGCCTGCGACGCGGAGTCGATCGGTGACCGGCACAGGCGATCTGCAGACGCTTGCCAAGCGTCATCTGTGGATGCACTTCACGCGCATGGGCGCCTACGAGCACGGTGGCGAGGTGCCGATCATCGAGCGCGGCGAGGGCTGCTACGTATTCGACAGCAACGGCAAGCGCTATCTCGACGGGCTCTCCGCGCTCTACTGCGTCAACGTCGGTCACGGGCGTGCCGAGTTGGGTGAGGCCGCCGCGGAGCAAGCCAAGCAGCTCGGCTTCTATACGAACTGGAGCTATGCTCACCCACCGTCGATCGAACTGGCTGCCCGCCTCGCCGACTTGGCCCCCGGTGAGCTGAACCGAGTGTTCTTCGTCTCCGGCGGTTCAGAGGCGGTGGAGTCGGCGTGGAAGCTTGCCAAGGCCTACCACGCCGCCCGCGGAGAGCCGCGCAAGCACAAGATCGTCTCGCGCAACCTCGCTTACCACGGCACCTCGATGGGTGCCCTCACTGTCACCGGGCTGCCGCCGCTGCGCGAGCCGTTCGAGCCGCTCACCCCAGGCGGGATACACGTGCCGAACACCAATTCTTACCGCTGGACCGAAGCGCGCGATCCGCTGTGGGCGGCCGACGCCATCGAGGAGGCCATCTTGTTCGAGGGGCCCGCCACGGTTGCCGCCGTCATCCTGGAGCCCGTCCAGAATGGCGGCGGCTGCTTCGTCGCGCAGGAAGGCTACTTCCAGCGCGTGCGCGAGATCTGCGACCGCCACGGCGTGCTGCTCATCTCAGACGAGGTCATCTGCGGCTTTGGCCGCCTCGGGCACTGGTTCGGTTGCGAACGGTATGGGTGCGAGCCCGACATCATGACCGTCGCCAAGGGCATGACCTCGGCATATGCCCCGATGGGTGCGGTCATCGTCTCCGACCGCATCGCCGAGCCTTTCTTGCAAGCCGGCGCCATCTTCAACCACGGCTTCACTTTCGGTGGCCACCCGATGGCCTGTGCGGTGGCGATGGCCAACCTCGATGTGCTCGAACGCGAGCACATCAACGAGCACGTGCTCGTCCACGAGGGCGAGTTCAGGGCGATGCTCGAGGGCCTGCGCGACCTGCCGATCGTCGGTGACGTACGCGGCGCCGGCTACTTCCACGCGATCGAGCTGGTGAAGGACAAGGACACCAAGCAAACCTTCAACGCCGAGGAGTCCGAGGAGCTGCTGCGCGGCTACCTCTCGGGCGCTCTCTTCGAGCACGGGCTGATCTGTCGTACCGACGACCGCGGCGACCCTGTCATCCAGCTCTCTCCACCGCTGATCGCCGACGGCGAGCAGTTCGCGGAGATCGAGGCAATCCTGCGTCCAGTGCTCTCCGAGGCGTGGGAGCGGATCGTCAAGCGGTAGGACGGGCGAGCATGGAGCGAGCGCGGGCGGGACGATCGAGCGTGGAGCGATCGAGCATGGAGCGAGCGCGGGCGGGACGATCGAGCGTGGAGCGATCGAGCATGGAGCGAGCGCTGGCGAAGCGAGCGTGGATGGGGCCGCCGTGCTGACCGTCAACAGCCTCGTGGCGGAGCTCGACCTGACGCTCCTCACCGGTGAGGAGAACGCGCAAACCAGCGTGCGTTGGGTGCACTCCACCGAGCTGCTCGATCCCACGCCGTGGCTGCGCGGGGGAGAGCTGCTGCTCACCACCGGCTTGCAGCTGATGGGCGCAAAGCCCCAGCGCGAGTTCGTCGAGCGTCTTGCCGAGCGCGAGATCGCCGGTCTCGGCTTCGGCACCGGCTTCGTGCACAAGAAGGTGCCCGCCGCGATGCTCAACACGGCCCGCAAGCGCGGCTTCCCGCTGTTCGAGGTGCCCTACGAGCTGCCGTTCATCGCGGTAACCGAGCGCGTGTTCGCGCAGCTGCTCAACGAGCGCTATGAACTGTTGCAACGCAACATGGCCGGCGACGTCCTCGCCGAGGCGCTCACCGGCAGGCTCTATCCCGAGGAGCTACAAGCGCGCCTGCATCCCTTCGGGATCGGCGAGAGCGCCGCTGTGCTCGCTTTCTCGCTACGCGAGCCCCCCGCCGCCGCCGCCACGCTCGAGGCGATCCTCGAGCGCGCGGGAGTCCACAGCCTCGTCGCCTTGCGCAACGGACTGCTGTGTGCCGTTGTCGATTGCGACGGTCAAGTAACTACAGGGGCCCCCGTCGTCCCGCACGAAGCATCCACCGCCGTCAGCTCTCCACCCAGTGGCGAGAGCGACCCGCTGGAGTTGGCTGGGCGCATCCGCCGCGAGCTGCAAACGCGCTTCGGCGAGGTCCGAGCCGCCGCTTCCCGCCCCGGGCCCACACACATGCTCAGGCGCAGCTTCCACGAGGCCCGCTGTGCCCTGGAAGCGGTACGCCTCGCCAACGGCACCGCCCCCGAGGTCGCCTCCTACAAGGACCTCGGCGCTTTCCAGCTCTTGCTCTCCCTACAAGACGACGACGCGCTCGCCTCCTACTGCCAGAGCGTGCTCGGCCCGGTCGAATCCGACGAGGGCGAGTACGGCGACGAGCTATTGCGCTCGCTCGACGTATTCATCGAACAGAACGGTCACTGGGAGCGCGCCGCGCAAGCGCTCTACTGCCACCGCCACACTTTGCGTTACCGCATCAAGCGCGTCGAGGCCCTCACCGGACGCGACTTCTCCCATGCGCGCGACCGCATCGAGTTCTGGCTTGCCCTGCGCGGACGGGAGCTTGCGCGATGACCCATCGATCCATCTTCGCTTCTGCCGAGCGGCGGCCCGCACGGAAGATGAGCCTCTCGGGTGGATCCTTTTTTTGGATATGGGGTCGATCCCGCGTCGATAGGAGGCACCTCCCTTGATCGTTGGCGTGCCCACCGAGATCAAGCCCGACGAGTACCGCGTCGCCATCACCCCCGCCGGCGTGCGTGAGCTGTGCTCGCGCGGACACGAAGTCCTGATCCAGGCCGGAGCCGGTCTCGGCAGCGCGCTCACAGACCGCCAGTTCCAGGCCCAAGGGGCCACGATCGTGCCCGACGCCCAGGCGGTGTTCGCCGGCGCCGAGCTGATCCTGAAGGTCAAGGAGCCCCAATCCCCGGAGGTCACCCTCCTCAAAGAGGGCCACACGCTCTTCACCTACCTGCACCTCGCCGCCGAGCCCACCCTCGCCGAGGGCCTGCTGCGCTCAGGTGTCACCTGTATCGCTTATGAGACCGTCGAGGACTCAGGCGGTCGCCTGCCATTGCTCGCCCCGATGAGCGAGGTAGCCGGCAAGATCGCCACCCAAGCCGGCGCCTTCATGCTCGAGAAGCCAATGGGCGGACGCGGCATCCTGCTCGGCGGTGTCCCCGGCGTCGCCGCCGCCACCGTGCTCGTCATCGGCGGCGGCGTCGTCGGCATGAACGCCGCCTTCATCGCGATCGGCATGCAAGCCGACGTGTTCGTCTTCGACCGCTCCATCGATCGCTTGCGCGAGCTCGAAGTCGCCTTCGGTGGGCGCGCCTCCACCGTCTACTCCTCCACGCTCGCCATCGAGGAGATGCTGCCCCAAGCCGACCTCGTGATCGGCGCCGTGCTCATCCACGGCGGGCGCGCCCCCCATGTGATCTCACGCGAGCAGCTCGCGAGCATGAAGCGCAACGCCGTGCTCGTCGACGTCTCGATCGACCAAGGCGGCTGCTTTCAAAGCTCGCATCCCACCACCCACTCCAACCCAACTTTCGAGGTCGATGGCATCACCCACTACTGCGTCACCAATATGCCCGGCGCCGTGCCCATCACCTCTACCTACGCCCTCACCAACGCCACGCTTCCCTACGTCATCGAGCTAGCCGGCGGCATCGAGCAGGCCATTCGGCACAGCGCCGCGCTGCGGCTTGGCGTCAACGTCCGCGCCGGCGAGATCGTCCACCCGGCTGTCGCACAAGCACTCGCAACGCCCGTGTCCGTGCGCCCAGAGCGTGTAACCCACATAGACAGACCCCAAATCCCCCCAATCGACAGCCCCCCGAGAATCCCAGGCTAGATCCCAAGGAGGCAAGCGCCATGGCCACCGACACACAAATCCTTCACAACCTGATCGACGGAGACCCGGTGGTCGGCGACGGCGAGGACACGATGGCCGTGCTCAACCCCGCCAGCGGCGAGGAGCAGTGGCGCGCGCCGGTCTCCAGTGCCCAGGAAGTAGACCGTGCGGTGCGGGCGGCCCGCCGCGCCTTCGCGGACTGGTCGCAAAGGACACCCGCCGAGCGCTCGCAAGCGCTGCTTACGCTAGCCACCACGCTCGAGCAGCACGGCGAGGAGATCGCCCGCCTGGAGGCCCTGAACGCGGGCAAGCCGATCGTGGCCGTCGCCCGCGACGAGCTGCCCGCGATGGCCGACAACTTGCGCTTCTTCGCCGGCGCCGCCCGCTGCATGGAGGGCCGCGCCGCCGGCGAGTACATGCAGGGCTATACCTCCTTCATCCGCCGCGAAGCCGTTGGCGTCATCGGGCAGATCACGCCCTGGAACTACCCGTTGATGATGGCCATCTGGAAGATCGCCCCCGCGCTGGCCGCCGGCAACACGGTCGTGCTCAAGCCCGCCGAGACCACACCCGTGAGCACTTTGCGCTTCGCCGAACTGGCAGCCGACGTGCTGCCCATCGGCGTGTTCAACGTCGTCATGGGTCCCGGCCAGCCCACCGGCCAGGCCCTGCTCGAGCATCCCGACATCGACATGATCTCACTCACCGGCTCCGTCGACACCGGCAAGCACGTCGCCCGCACCGCCGCCGAGACGCTCAAGCGCGTGCACTTGGAGCTCGGCGGCAAGGCCCCCGTGATCGTCTTCGACGACGTCCACATGGCAAGCGCCATGCAAACCATCGCCGCCACCGGCTACTACAACGCCGGTCAAGACTGCACCGCCGCCACCCGCGTGCTCGCCAGCGCCGCTGTCTACGACGATGTCGTCGCCGGTCTCGCCGAGCAAGCCCAGGGTCTCGTCATCGGCGACACACTTGCCCCCGAAACCACGCTTGGCCCGCTCAACTCCGAGCGCCAACGGGGGCGCGTCGAGGGCTTCCTCGAGCGCCGCCCCGCCCGCGCCGAGCTCGTCACCGGGGGGTCTGAGCCCGCGCGTCCAGGCTTCTATTTGGAGCCCACCGTCGTCGCCGGCCTCGAACAGCAGGACGAGATGGTCCAGAGCGAGATCTTCGGCCCCGTCATCACCGTGCAACGCTTCTCAGACGAGGCCCAAGCCATCGAGTGGGCCAACTCCACGCGCTATGGCCTCGCCTCCTCGGTGTGGACACGCGACGTTGGCCGTGCCCTACGTGTCTCCAAGGCCCTGCGCTTCGGCTGCGTCTGGATCAACGATCACATCCCGCTCGTCTCCGAGATGCCTCATGGTGGGTTCAAGGAGTCCGGCTACGGCAAGGATCTGAGCGTCTACTCGCTCGACGATTACACAGTCATCAAGCATGTCATGGCCTCACTCCAGTAGGCCGATGAGCTGCGCCTGACTACGTCTTCGGCCGCTGATGTGCCAAGCACACTGCGCGGCCTGCATCCTTGTCAGGCTTGCCCCTCGACCTACTGGACGCCAATTGTGAGAACGGACCAGCTTTAGAAGATCAGCCGAGGCGGGGTCTTGCGAGGGTCTGGTAGATCGACACGAACTCCGTCTTGAAGATGTTGCGCGCCGAGCGTAGGTACAAACGCCACACGCGCAAGCGCTCCTTGCCGGCGATCTGCTCGGCCCGCACCAGGTTTTCGTCCAAGCGCTCGATCCATTCGCTGAGTGTGTCGTAGTAGTCCGTGCCGAACTCCTCCACGTGCTCTGTTACGAAGCCAGCGCGCTCCAACGCGAGCTGCACGCGTGAGAGCTGTACGGGATCTCCGTCGGGGAACACGTAGCGCTGGGTGAAGTCGCCGTGGTAGCCCACGTCCGTATACAGGTGGGCGATCCCGTGGTTGAGTAGGCGCCCGTCGGGGCCCATCAGGTTCCTGAGTTTTTGTGCATACACGTCGATGTTGCTTTCGCCCACGTGCTCCACCATGCCGATGCTCGCGATCGCGTCGTAGCGCTCCCCGTGCAGGTCTCTGTAGTCCGCCACCCTCACCTCAACCCTGTCGCTCAGCCCCGCTTCGGCGATCCGCTGTCGTGCCAGCCGCGCCTGGGGAGGGGACAGGGTGATGCCTACGGCCTTCACCCCATACTCGCGTGCCGCGTGGATCACGAATGCCCCCCACCCGCAGCCCACGTCGAGCACACGCTCGCCCTCTTTCAGAGCCAGCTTCTTGCACACCAGGTCGAGCTTTGCGTGCTGTGCCTCCTCGAGCGTTTTCGCCCCCCGCGAGAAGATCGCGCAGCTGTAAGTCATCGACTTGTCGAGGAACAGTTCGAAGAACTCGTTCGACACGTCGTAGTGGTGGCGCACCGCCTTGGCGTCGCGTTCCTTGCTGTGGCTGCGCCCTCGCAACCTCAGCTCGCCCTTCGGCGCCCGCGGCGGGATCGTCAGCCCGCACGCTCGCACCGCTGCAATCGCCAGGCGTGCCCGTGTCGCCCTGTCGATCTCTGGCTCCTCGAAAGTATCGATCAGCTCGATCGCCTGGTCCAAATCGTCTACCTCGAGCTCGCCTGTCACATACGCCCGGCCGAGGCCCAACTCGCCCGGAGCCCGCACCACATACGCCAGCGCCTTGGGCGAGTGCACCGTGAACGTCGGACCGTGAGTCCCGTTGGCCCCGTTTCGCCCGTCGCCATTGCCGGCGTCCCGTCCGGCTTTACTGCCGTTTTCAATGGTTGCCGGCAGTTCCGTGCCGTCCCAGAAGCGTACGGTGAAGCCGCGCTCGGGAAGCGCGCTTGCCAACTCGCGGCGCAGTGGCTCAGTCTTTGCGAACGGCATTTATCCTCCAGCGAGTGTTTAGCTTGGTGTGAAAGGGATATCCCACGGCTCGCGTGGTGTATCTAACGTCGCCTCGGCGTGCTAGCGTCCAGCGGCGAGCACACCGATGAGCACCGATTCTATCCAGCGCCCCGCGGCCCACCGGCAGGGTCCTGATGACGCCCCTAGTCAGCGTTCCATGCTCGATGGCCCCGCGCTCGACGGTCCTACCGCCGACGACGTCCAGCCCCCCGCCTTCGAAAACCTCGACCGCTTCCTCACCGGGCTGATCACGGTCGGGCCAATCGTCGCGCTTGGCGTCGTCGGCTGGCAGCTGTGGGACGGATTGCTTCACGGATCGGATCTCATCGTGTTCGCGATCATGTACCTCTTTACAGCCCTCGGTGTCACGGTCGGCTTTCACCGTCTCTTTACCCACCGATCGTTCAAGACATCCCCTGCTCTGCGCTTCGTCTTCGCCGTACTTGGCTCTGCTGCGATCGAGGGTCCCGTCATCTCCTGGGTCGCCGACCATCGCAAGCACCACGCCTTCTCCGATCGCGAGGGCGATCCGCACAGCCCCCACGTCGATCACGGCACCGGTCTGCGCGGCGCGTTGCGGGGCCTCGCCCACGCCCACGTCGGCTGGCTGTTCATCCATACAGCCCGCGGTCATCGCGAACGCTACGCCCCCGACCTGATCGCCGATCCGGTCGTCTCGTTCGTCGACAAGACATTCTTCGTGTGGGCCATCGGCGGGTTGGGCGTCGCTTTCGGGCTCGGCTACCTGATCGGTGGCACCCTCACCGCCGCGCTAACCGGCCTGTTGTGGGGTGGCGCCGTGCGCATGCTCGTGCTCCACCACGTCACCTACTCGATCAACTCGCTCTGCCACTTCTTCGGCCGGCGCACCTATGACACCGGCGATCACTCGCGCAACCTCGCCTGGCTCGCCCCGTTCTCGCTGGGCGAGGCCTGGCATAACAACCATCACGCCTTTCCCACCTCCGCCTTTCACGGTTTCAGCCCACGCCAGCTCGATATCTCGGCGCTTGTGATTCGCGGTATGGAGAGCGTTGGGCTCGCTTGGGACGTGGTTCGCATAGCGCCCGAGCGCCGGGCAACGAAGAACTTCGCTGCTTAGGCCTGCTACGGTGCAGGCACGGATGACAAATGTCATCCGCGAGGTTCTTGTCTTTGTTGGTGCTCTCTAGGGCGCGGATGGGGCCAGTACGAATCTCCCTTCGCATGGCGACCACAGGGTCGCGTTAAAGGAGCACCACAACATGAAGTCCGATTCATTCGCCGACCTCGGCGTGTCCGAGGTCGTCTCTCGCGAGCTTGCCGAGCGTGGCATCAGCTCGCCCTTTGCCGTTCAGAAGATGGTCATCCCCGACGTGCTTGCCGGCCGCGACGTGCTCGCCCAGTCGCCCACCGGCTCGGGCAAGACGCTTGCTTTCGGCGTGCCGCTCGTCTCGCGCCTGCGCGACAGCGATCCGCGACCCTCCGCGCTCGTCTTGGCGCCCACGCGCGAGCTTGCTTTGCAGATCGTCGAGGACCTGCGCTCGATCGCCCACATCCGCGCGCTCTCGATCGCGGCCGTCTACGGCGGCGCCGGGATCGTCAAGCAGGCCCGCATCGCCGCCCGCGCGCACATCCTCGTCGCCACACCCGGACGCCTGCTCGACCTGATCGAGCGCGGTGACGTGTCCCTGAAGCAGGTTCGCTTGCTCGTGCTCGACGAGGCCGATCGCATGCTCGACATGGGCTTTCGACCCGTGGTCGACAAGATCGTGAAGATGACTCGCCGCGAGCGCCAAACGCTGCTCTTCTCAGCCACCCTCCAGGGTGAGGTGGGCAAGATCGCAGCCGCCTACACCACCAACCCCGCTCGCCACGAGCACGCCCACTCCGAGGAGCGCAAGGGCGACGTCGAGCACCGCTTCGTGTCGGTCTCCCACGAGGGCAAGGTCGACCGCCTCGTCGCCGAGCTCTCAGAGCCCGAGCGTGGCCTCACGCTCGTGTTCGTGCGCACCAAGCGCGGAGCCGACAGGCTCGTCAAGCGCCTGGCCGCCAGCAGTGTGCCCGCGGTCGCCATGCACGGCGACAAGTCCCAATCCCAGCGCGAGAAGGCGCTCGCCCGCTTCGAGTCGGGCCACGTCAACACACTTGTTGCCACCGACGTCGCCGCCCGCGGCATCGACGTCTCGGGCATCACCCACGTCATCAACTACGACATGCCCGCCACGCGTGAGGACTACGTCCACCGCGTGGGCCGCACCGCCCGTGCGGGCGCGAGCGGAGTCGGGGTCACGTTCGTGCTGCACGACCAGGCGCGCGAGTTCGCCGGCATGGTGGGCGAGCTTGGCTTGCACCGCGAGCTGGAGCTAGGCGGCTTCCCAAGCGACGCCACGCGCCCGCCACAGGCCGCACGACGTGGTGGCCAAGGACGCCCCTCGCGCAACCGCAACTCGCGTCGTCCACGCGCGCGAGTCGGCTCTTAGCGCCTGGGCGTACCCTTCCAGGCATGGCCGATTTCCTTCCGTCCGTCCGTGAGATCCTCGCGGGCAGGGCGGGCGAGGAGATGGCGCTCAACGATTCCTACCTCAACCCCCAGCTCGGGCGCGTGGTGCGCACGCTCGGGTTCGACAAGCAATGGGTAGCAGGCGAGGGCGCCCACCTGATCGACGCCGAGGGCAATCGCTATCTCGATTTGCTCAGCGGCTATGGGGTGTTCGCGATCGGGCGCAACCATCCCGAGACGATCGCCGCCGTGCGCGACACGCTGGCCGCCCATACCGCCAACCTGCCACAACTCGGTGTGACGTTGCTCAGCGGCGTGCTCGCCGAGCAGCTGCTTGCGCGCGCTCCCGGGTCGGTTGCCGCGATGGTGCCCGCCAACAGTGGCACCGAGGCGGTCGAGGCGGCCATCAAGATCGCTCGGGCCGCCACCGGGCGCCCACGCATCCTCTACGCCGAGCACGCCTTTCACGGCCTCACGCTCGGCGCGCTCTCGCTCAATGGGGACACCATCTTTCGTGAGGGCTTTGGACCGTTGCTGCCCGACTGTCACGCGGTGCCGTTCGGCGACGAGGACGCTTTGCGTGGTGAGCTCGAGCGCGGCGACGTGGCCGCTTTCGTTCTCGAGCCGATACAGGGCAAGGGTGTCAACCTGCCCCCCGACGGCTATCTGGAGGCCGCCCAGCGGCTCTGCCACGAGGCGGGTGCGCTGCTGGTGTGCGACGAGGTTCAAACCGGCATCGGGCGCACAGGGCGGTTCTTGGCGCTCGAGCACTGGAAGCTCGAGCCAGACCTGATCTGCCTGTCGAAGGCGCTCTCCGGCGGGCTCGTCCCGGTCGGGGCGGTGCTGGTGTCGCGTACCGCGTTCGACCGTGTGTTCGACGGCATGGAGCGGGCCGTGCGCCACGGCTCCACCTTTGGCGGCAACGACCTTGCCGCCGCCGCGGCGCTAGCGACGTTGCGTGTGCTCGACAGGGAAGGGCTCGTGGCACGCGCCGAGCGCCTTGGCGCGTTGCTACTCGAGCTGACGGCGCCGCTTGCAGAGCGCTATGAAGTCGTCAGCGATGTCCGCGGCGTCGGGTTTGATGTGGGCGATCGAGTTCGGGCCGCCGGAGAGCGGCGCGCGCCGCTCGATCTGGAACGCCGCCGAGCGCGCCCAGCCGGGCATCTTCTCGCAACTGGTTGTCGAGCCGCTGTTTCACGAGCATCGCATTCTCTGCCAGGTGGCCGGACACCGCATGAACGTCATAAAGGCGCTGCCGGCGCTTGTCGTCGAGGAGGATGAGATCCGTCGCTTCGCCGCCGCCTTGGAGGACGTGGTGGCGCGCGCCGAGCGGGTCCCGCGCGCTTTCCTGCGCTTCTCGATGAGCATGAGCCGCCGCGCGTTTGCCGCGCGCAAGTAGATCGCGACAGGGGGATCGCGGCAGGGGGATCGTGGCAAGTGGATCGCGGTGAATGGATCGCGGTGAATGGATCGCGGTGAATGGATCGCGGTGAATGGATCGCGGTGAATGGATCGCGGCATCGCCTGGGGGCGAGGGTTGTATGTCTTTTTTCGAAATTTTGCCATAGTGACTACGTCGGTATCTACTATCGTAAAATTTCAAAAAATGTATATAGACATCTCCCTCCCACCGGAAACGCCGCGCCGGCTCTTGGATCGGCTCCGGAGGCGGCGAGCCTCTAGCCTGTCCGGCCGATGCTCGTTCCCAGAGATGACATACGCAACGTCGCGATCGTCGCCCACGTAGATCACGGCAAGACGACGCTGGTCGACGCCATGCTGTGGCAGTCCGGCGCTTTCCGCGCCGGCCAGGACGTAGCCGACCGGGTGCTCGACTCGATGGACCTTGAGCGCGAGAAGGGCATCACGATCCTCGCCAAGAACACTTCGCTGCGCCATGACGGGGTGAAGCTCAACATCGTCGACACCCCCGGCCACGCCGACTTCGGCGGCGAGGTGGAGCGGGGACTGACGATGGTGGACGGTGTGCTGCTGCTGGTCGACGCCTCCGAGGGTCCGTTGCCGCAGACGCGCTTCGTGTTGCGCAAGGCTCTGGAGTCGCGCCTGCCGGTGATCCTCGTGGTGAACAAGGTGGACCGTCCCGACGCGCGTGTGGCTGAGGTGATCGACGAGGTGTACGAGCTGTTCCTCGACCTCGACGCCGACGAGGAACAGATCGAGTTCCCGATCGTCTACTGCAACGCGCGTGCAGGCATCGCCACGCTCGAGTACGACGCGAGCGCGCCGACGCCCACCGAGGGCACGCTCGCGCCGCTGCTCGATCTGCTGGTGGAGCGCATTCCCGCCCCTACCTATGACCCCGAGCATCCGCTGCAGGCGCTCGTCACGAACCTCGACGCCTCACCGTATGTGGGACGCCTGGCGATCTGTCGCGTGCGCAATGGCTCCATCAAGCGCGGCCAGCAGGTGGCCTGGTGCCGCGCCGACGGCAGCATCGAGCGGGCTCAGGTGTCCGAGCTGTACGTCACCGACGCGCTTGATCGCGTCGACGCGCCCGAGGCCGGCCCAGGGGAGATCATCGCCGTCGCCGGGATCGCTGAGATCACGATCGGCGAGACGCTCGCCGACCCTCAGGACCCGCGTCCGCTGCCCGTCATCACTGTGGATGAGCCCTCTCTGTCGATCACGATCGGCATCGAACACCTCGCCAATGGCGGGCCGAGGAGGGCTCAAAGCTGACAGCGCGCCAGGTCCGCGATCGCCTGGACCGCGAGCTGGTCGGCAATGTGTCGTTGCGCGTGCTCGATACCGGGCGGGTGGGCACTGAATCGTGGGAGGTACAGGGACGCGGCGAGCTGCAGCTGGCGGTGCTCGTGGAGATGATGCGCCGCGAAGGCTTCGAGCTGACCGTCGGCCAGCCGAAGGTCTTGATTCGCGAGATCGACGGCCACCGCAACGAGCCGTTCGAGCGGCTCTCGATCGATGTGCCCGAGGACTACGTGGGCGTGGTCACGCAGATGCTGGCATTGCGCAAGGGGCGCATGGAGCACATGACCAACCACGGCACCGGTTGGGTGCGGATGGAGTACATCGTGCCTGCCCGTGGGTTGATCGGCTTTCGCACCGAGTTCCTCACCGAGACACGCGGCACGGGTCTGATGCACCACGTGTTCGAGCGCTGGGAGCGCTGGGCGGGCGAGCTGCGCACGCGCACCACCGGCGTGCTCGTGTCCGACCGGGCCGGCAGCACCGCCACGTATTCGCTGATGAGCCTGCGGCGAGCGCGGCACGATGTTCGTCGGTCCCGGCGAGGAGGTGTACGAGGGCATGATCGTCGGCGAGAACTCCCGCGCGGACGATCTCGATGTGAACGCGGTCAAGGAGAAGCACCTCACCAACATCCGCTCCTCCACCTCGGAGGTGCTACGTGCGCCTGCAGCCGCACCGCAAGCCTCACGCTCGACCAGGCGCTCGAGTTCGTGCGCGACGACGAGTGCGTCGAGGTGACGCCGGAGACGGTGCGTATGCGCAAGGTCGCGCTTGGCAAGACCGATCGGTTGAAGGCGGCGCGCCAGCGGCGTTGAGGCCGATCTTTCGTCCGAATTCGGTTTGGGCGCTGCGACGCGAGATAGGGTGAGGTATGTGACGAAGGCGATTCAGGCCTCGGGCCTGCGCAAGAGCTACGGAGCGATCGAAGCCGTACGCGGCATCGACATCTCGATCGAGACGGGGGAGACAGTTGCGCTGCTGGGTCCCAACGGTGCGGGCAAGTCGACCACGATCGACATGATCCTCGGCCTAGCGCGGCCCGACGGGGGCACGGTATCGGTGCTGGGCGGCTCTCCGACGCGCGGCGATCGATGCCGGGTGGATAGGCGCGATGTTGCAGACGGGGCGCTCATCCGGGATCTCTCCGTAGAAGAGCTGATCGCGATGGTGGCCTCGCTGTATCCGCAACCGCTTGACGTAGAGGACACACTCGAGCAGACGGGCTTGAAGGAGATCGCCGGCCAGCGCACGCAGAAGCTCTCCGGCGGACAGACCCAGCGCGTGCGCTTTGCCGTGGCGCTCGTGAGCAATCCCAAGCTACTCGTGCTCGACGAGCCGACGGTCGCGATGGACGTCGAGGGCAGACACTCCTTTTGGACCACCATGCGCGAGCAGGCGGCGCGCGGCAGGACGATCCTGTTTGCCACTCATTACTTGGAGGAGGCCGACGCGTACGCCGATCGCGCGGTGCTGATGGCGCACGGGCTGGTTGTCGCCGACGGGCCGCCCACCGAGATCAAGGCGATGGTCGGCTAGCGTACGATCCGCGCGACGCTACCCGGCGCCGACCTCGACGCGCTTGGGAGCCTGCCGGGCGTGAGCGGCGCGGAGCGACGGGGCGAAGCAGTCGTGCTGGCGTGCGCGGACTCCGACGTGGCGATCCGCGCGCTGCTCGCCGCTCATCCGCAGGCGCGTGACATCGAGATAGCCGCGGCCGGTCTGGAGGAGGCGTTCTTGCAGTTGACGGGCGACGAAGGAGCGGCGCAGCTAGCCGGGGCGCCATCGTGAGCGCGCTCGCCTACACCCGCTACGAGCTGCTGCGCACGATGCGCAATCGACGCTTCTTCATCCTCTCGCTCGGGTTCCCGCTGGTGTTGTATTTCCTGATCGCCGGACCCACCCGCAACGTGCACAATCTCGACGGCTCCGGCGTCTCGGCGCCGATGTACTTCATGGTTGGGATGGTGGCGTTTGGCACGATGAGCTCGATGCTCTCCTGCGGCGCGCGCATCGCGGCCGAGCGCGCCGTGGGCTGGAACCGTCAGCTGCGGATCAGTCCGCTCTCGACGCGCTCCTACTTCCGCGCGAAGGTGCTCACCGCGTATCTGATGGCGCTGTTGAGCATGCTCGTCCTGTACGTCTCGGGAGCTTCGCTGGGTGTCAGCATGTCGGCTCGCGATTGGCTCGAGATGACTGTGCTGATCCTGCTTTGCCTCGTGCCCTTCGCGGCGCTTGGCATCGCCATCGGCCACATGCTGACTCCTGACTCGATCGGCCCCGCGATGGGCGGCGGTGTCGCGCTCTTCGCCTTTCTCGGGGGAACCTGGTTTCCGATCCCGAGTCATGGCTTTTTGCATGACGTGGGCCAACTGCTGCCTTCCTACTGGCTGGTGCAGGCCAGTCACGTCGCGCTTGGCGGCCACCCCTTGGGCACCAAGGCGTGGATTGTGATCGTCGTCTGGACGGTCGTGCTGGCCGCGATTGCCCGCCGTGCATACAGGCGCGACACCGGGCGTGTGTAGCGGCGTGGGTGTAAGCGATGGGCGATAGGTAGCGCAGCCGTCAGCCGCGAACGCTAGGGTGCGGGCCATGAATAGAAGATCGAATAGAGGACCCAACGCGCTGCTGGTGGCCGTGTGCTTGACGCTTGCCACGGCGGTGCTTGCCGTGCCGGCCGGTGCCGCGGCGATCCACTTCGAAAAGGAGAGCGTGCAGGCATACGAAGCGCAGCTGCATCACGGTCAGATACATGCGCTGACGTTTCACCCGGGGACATCCACGGGGCATCTGCACATCTCCCTGAACAACGGCGGCCACATGACGGTGGCCTACGCCTCCTCCGAACAGGCCAAGCTGTTGGCGGCGGCGCAGGCAGCCAACGCGCGTGTGAAGGTTGCCACGCTCCAAACCAAGAAAACCGTCGCGGTGAAACACAAACTTCGCTACATCGCCGGCGGGATCCTGATCGTGGTGATCGTCATCGTGTTGGTGGTGCTGCTGATCGGTCGCCGGCGGGCGATCGTCGAGGACGACGCGACACCGTCGAGCGAGAGCGCTTGAACGGCGACCTCTGGCTTGCCCCATAGGTAGCTGAGCACACAGCCGAGCGCGAAGGCGGCAACCACCAGCAGGACGGGGCCGGAGTCCTCGGTGAGGGCTCCGATCACCCCGGAGGTGAGACCGCCGGCGAGCGCGGCGAGCCAGGCGGGGTCGGAGGACACCGGAGCGAAGAGTCGATCCCGACGGCGGATCGCAAGCGCCGAGGCGAGCAGCGCAAGCGCGGTGGCAAACGGCATCAGGTGGTTCTTCAGCTCGTCGTAGGCGGCGGAGTAGCGGCGCACGACGATGTCGCGAATGTCCCCTGGCGAGCGGGCGTCGAGCACGCTGCCGGTGAAGTGGCCGCTGCCGTGGGCGGTGGCGAGGTCGATCGCGGCGAGCCCGATCAAACCGAGCAGCGGTGCCGCGATCACGATGAGCGCGCGTCCGCGATTGAACGAGCCCGGCAGCAGCATCATGGTTGCCACGGCGGTGCCGGCGCTGACGAGAATCACGCCGCCGACGCCAGCGCCGATGCGCGCCGAGCCCTCGACGATCGCGAGCGCGACGCCCGCGCCCGCCATCGCGCCGGCCGAGCGGCGGCCGCGCACAGCGGGGTAGAGGGCAGCCGCAACCGCGCTGAAGACAAGCACGGCGAGCCCCGACTTCAGCTCGTTGCCGATCCCATAGAAGCGCGCCCCGAAGGCTGGGCTCGGCCCGAGCAGCGAGCGCATCAGCAGTTGCGCGCCGGCGAGCGCGTCGACGGTCAAGGCGAGCACCGCCGCCACCGCCGGCACGAGCGGGGCCCGTGGCCAGGGTAGGAGCCGATCGGTGAGCGCGCCGAGGACAAAGCAACTCGCCACGATCAGCGCGAACTCGACCGTGCGGCTCGGCTCCAGGGCAGCCGGGAGCAGCACGGCAACCGGCGTCCACAGCATCGCGAGGGCACCCGTTCGCATCGCCCATGCCGCGCGCCGCTGGCGATGGTCGCGCGCGACCGGTAGACGGGCGCTGACGAGTAGCAGCGCCCAGGCAAGCGCCAGCCACCCAAACGCGGGCAGCCTACGCGGGTCGATCGCCACGAGGCGCGCCTTCAACGCGCGCAGGCTCGCGCCGTCGAAGGAGCCATCGAGGCGTACCGGCTTGCCGCGCATGTCGGCTGGTATCGGCAGTCCGAGGTGGCTCAGGATTGTCGGGGCGATGTCGATCGCGGCGATCATGCCGCGCTGGTTGGTGGTTTGCGAGCTGAGCGTATGCCCGCCACCGCCGAGCCCGGCGAAGGCGCTCCACAGCAGTTCGTGCCCAGGCACGTCGGGGGTGCGCTGGATGGCGATGAGCAACTCACTGGGCGGCCGGTGGGCCGCCAGCGTGCGCAGGTCGGCGTAGCCGGGGACGCCGGAGGGCAGGTCGGCGACCACCAAGCGGTGGGCGGCTTGCAGCCTTGCGATGCGGGCGAGCAGGGTGGAGCGTTGTCCGAACGAGTCGGCCGCGATCTTGCCCGAGCGGTCGACCGCGAGCGGGCCGTCGATGTTCTCGCCCGTCGGGACCCTCGCCGCGCGCGTACCGTCGATGCTCTCCTCCGTCGCGTCGCGCCCCGCGTGCGCGCCGACGGTTTCGGTGCTGAGCGGGACTTCCGCGTCGGCGTAGGCGGCCCCACCGGGGATCGAGGCGGCGAGCAGGCCCGGGTCGAGCAGTTGCGGGGCATCTTCGGCGCGCTCGAGCACAGGCCGCCAAGGCTGGACTTGCGCGCCGCCGGAGTGGCCGAGCGATTCGAGCGCGAGCGTGGGAGGGTAGGCGGGGCTGTAGGCGGAGTAGGAGACCCGGGCTCCCTGGGTGATGTCGAGCAGCAACTGGGAGGTCTTGTAGGTGCCCTGCGTGGCGCTCAGGATGCCCGTGGAGAGCGCCGGTATCGAGCTGAGCTCAGCCTCGATCGCGTCGTCTTCGGAGTCGCCCGGGCGTAGTGGTCCGGGAGCGATGAATACGACCAAGGCCGATGGCGCCGCCGCCGTGCCGTCGCCGGTTGCCGCAACAGCCGGCGATGCACCGAGCAGTGCCATGCACGCCAGCGCGCCGAGCAGCGCCGTGCACGCCAATGCGGCAGGCAGTGCGATGCACGCCGATCGGGCAGGCAGTGCGGCGCTCGCCGATCGGGCAGGCAGTGCGGCGCCCACCGGTGCGGGAAGCAACCCCCCGCGCACGAGGGCTGCAAGCAGCCCCCCGCGCATCCTGCTCAGCCCTCGTTCCCCCCGCGAGTGCCGGCCGGTACGGGCTTCTCCTCCGCCGCCAACGCGGCAAGCTCGGCTTCGTCGGCTGGGCTGAGGCGAGTGGCGCCGCCCTCGATGTTCAAGCGAGGCAGCAGCCGGTCGAGCCAGGTGGGAATCGACCAGGTGGCGCTCCCGATGATGTCGAGCACCGCGGGCAGCAACAGGCAGCGCACGATGATCGCGTCGAGGAACACCGCCGAGGCGAGCGCCATGCCGAACTCCTTGATGACTCTGCTTTCGCCGAGCATGAACGAGAGGAATACGCAGATCATGATCGCCGCGGCCGCGGTCACCACGCGCCCGGTGAGCGCCAGCCCTTCGCTGACGGCCCGGCGACTCTCGCCGCTGCGCGTCCACTGCTCGTGGATGCGCGACACGAGGAACACCTCGTAGTCCATCGAGAGGCCGAACACGATCGCGAACAACATCACCGGCACGAACGACTCGATCGGGCCGCCTTTGACTCCCATGATCGAGTCGAACCAGCCCCACTGGAAGACAACCACGATCACGCCGAGCGACGCGCCGATGCTGAGCAGGTTCATGAACGCCGCCTGAATTGGGATCACGAGCGAGCGGAACACGATCATCAACAGCAGCGCCGAGAGCAGCACCACCACGCCGATGAACAGCGGTAGCTTCTTCCCGAGCACGGTGGCGAAGTCAACCGCTCCGGCGGTGACGCCGCCTATATATACATGCATGCCGGTGCTCGAGACCACCGGCGGGATAACTTCGTTGCGCAGGCGCGATACGAGCTGGGTCGTGGCGTATTCCTGTGGGGAGGAGGTCGGATACACCGAGATCGTCGCCACGTCACCGGCGGGGTTGAACTTGGCGGGAGCCACCGATGCCACACCGGTCACGCCGGCCATGTCGGCGCGCAGCTTTTCAACCGAGGCCTTGCCGGCGCTGGAGCTAGGGGCCGTCAGCAGTACCCCCTGCTTGGTGGCTTCCTTGCTGGGACTCGCGCTGCTCGGGATCTGAGCCACGACCTGCAATGGCCCGTTGAATCCCTTGCCGAAGCCCTCGGCGAGCAGCTGGTAGGCCTTGTACGTGGTGGAGTTCACCGGGTCGTTGCTCGCGTCGCTCGATCCCAGCCGCAGAGCGGTGGCGGGGGCGGCGATCAACAACAGCACCAGCGTCGCCGCCAGAGCGACGGTCCAGGAATGGTTCTGCACGAACTGGCTCCAGCGCAGCCACGTCTCGCCGTGGCGCGCGTCGGTGGCCTGCACGCCACGACGCCGCGCCCGGCGGCTGGGTCGGGCCACGCGCTTGCCAGCGATGGTGAGCAGCGCGGGCAGTAGCGTGAGCGAGGCGAGCATCACGAGCAGCACGCCGATCGAGGCGGAGATGGCCACGCCATAGAGGAAGTCGACGCCGAGCAGCATCATTCCCAGCAGCGCGATCACCACGGTGCAGCCGGCGAACAGTACGGCGCGCCCAGCGGTGTCCATCGACTGCACCACCGACTCGCGCACGTTGCCAAAGCTCGGCCCGGGCGTGGCATAGGCCTCGCGGAAGCGGGTGACGATGAACAGCGAGTAGTCGATCCCCACGCCGAGCCCGATCATGGCGGCGAGCTCGGAGGAGAAGTTGGGCGTGTCGACGACATGCGTGAACAGCGCGATCAGGCCCAGGCCGGTGCCGAGGCCAAGCAGCGCCGTGAGGATCGGTAGGCCCATCGCGATCAGCGACCCGAAAGTGATCAGTAGCACCACGATCGCCGCCATCAGGCCGACCGCGGTTGTGATTCCGAAGCCTTCCTGCTGTGTCTGCTCGATCGCCTGTCCGCCAAGCTCGATCTGTAGGCCCGACTGACGGGCGGCCTTGGCCGCGGACACCACCCCTTCGCCGGCGCTCTTGGGCAGGTTGTTGGCCTTTTCGTTGAACACCACCGTGGCGAACGCGATGCGCCCGTTGCTGGAGATGGCCTTGCCCGCCTGATTGGCGGCGTAGGGGCTGATCACGCCGGACACATGCGGCAGGCCGCTCACCTTGGCGAACAGCGCGCTCATGTGGGCGCGCACGGTCGGTTCCCGCACGGTGCCGTGTTCGACCTTGAACACGATCGTGTCGCGGTCGCCGGCTTGCGTGGGGAAGCTGTGGGCAAGCAGGTCCGAGGCGCGCTGCGCGTCGGAGTTGGGCAGCGTGAAGTTGTTCGAGTAGGCCGCTCCCCCGGCGGACTGGGAGACGACGTTGACGGCGATCAGCAGGAATACCCAGCCAATCGCGATGTACAGACGGTGGGTTGTGGACCAGCGGGCGAATTTGAGCATCAAGAGAGCTTAGAAGGCTCGACGCGAGAACTCGACGGTGCCCCGGGGCTTGTCGGTTGGGCTACTCGTTCGTTTGGGCTTGACAAGTCACCCTTGACTTGCGTATAGTGATCGTGTCGCGTTCTCAAGTGGTGGTTCGCGGTAGGTATTGAGACATAGATCGGGTTGGGGACTTTCCACTCGTGGAGATTCTCAGCGCTGTGTGCAAGTGGTTCCGGGAGAGGGACCGGGTCGTCGTATTGAGAGGGAGTTGTATTTCGCGTGCATTCATTTGGGGATAACGTGCTCGAGAGTCCGTGTGCTCACGGTGCTGACGTAATAGGACGCGTCAGCGTCGCTGACGCGTCTCTCTCTCTCTCTCTCTCTCTGGGCCAGCCGGCGCCTAAGCGCTAGACACCCTCGCCGCGGCGAAAGCGCGCGGCTTGCCGGATTCAGGGTTCGTCCTTCCTGGCTTGGTTTCTCACGCGCGTTAAGCGCATCTACAGCTTGTTCTTCTGCCGTCGTGGGCTCTGTGCCCACGACGGTCTTGTGCTGCCCGTCGGCGGGTAAGCGTCGTATCGGTTCTCTTGAGGAGGGGATGATTTGATGGTTACTCGTAGGCTTGGGTTGAGGTTCGTGGCTTCGCTCTGCGGGCTGCTCTGTGCACTAGCGCTTGGTGTCGGATCTGCGTCGGCTGCCACGCGGTTCGGTAGCACTGGAAGCGAAGCTGGACAGCTTCAGTTTCCGGTCGGTGTGGCGGTCGACGCGACGGGAAACGTGTATGTCGGGGACACTGCCAATGAGCGTATCGACAAGTTCGATGGAGCGGGGAACTTTTCGCTGGCGTGGGGTTGGGAAGTCATCGGCGGCAAACTGCACCAGCTTCAGACATGCACTACGGAATGTGTGCAAGGAGAACAAAATTTTGCTGCCGGAGCGTTTCAATTTCCGACTGGAGTAGCCGTCGACAACGATCCTTTGAGTAGCTCCTATGGTGATGTCTATGTGGTCGATCATAACAACGAGCGTGTTGAGAAGTATGATTCCACGGGCAAGTTTCTGTTGATGTTTGGTGGGCATGTGAACGCAACGACCGGCGGGGATGTGTGCGTCGCCGGGGAAGCGTGTCGTGAAGGGTCAGCCACGCAAGGCAGCGCCGATGGAGAATTCTCGAATTGGCCTTCCTTGATGAGCAGTTTCATCGCTGTGGGTCCAGGTGGCGCTATTTACGTGGGCGATCAGGCTCGTGTGCAGGTGTTTGAATCCTCGGGTGTCTGGAAGGAAAACATTTCGTTGGCGTCTTTGTCTGCTACGGGTAGGCCGGCCGCACTCGCTGTCGACACGGCGGGTGATGTTTTTGTGAAGGATGAAGAAGTTGCGGGTGTGCGCGAGATCGAACCCGGAGGAGCGGAAAAGGGCTTCCAGTTCGATGTGGGCAGCACGTCTGTCACGTCGCTTGCGCTGGGCTCCTCCGGTGAAGTGTTCGTCGGGGATTCAAACGGCGGGTTCCACGTGCTGGAGTACGATTCGGCTGGGGACGAGCTCGAGAGCTTTGGGTCGAACACCGTACTTGGCGGCAACAGCGGAATGGCGTTTTCAGAAACGACTAAAGAGCTGTACGCGTCCCAGTACGTCTGCCACGAAATTGGAATGCATGAAGAAGAATGCGATAGCGGTATATGGGTATTGACGCCACCGCCGGCCGGTCCGGTGGTCGAAAGCGAGTTGGCTAACCCTGGTTTGCGTGGTATCGCGACGCTGGAAGCTACGGTAAACCCTGAGGGTAACGAAACGACTTATGATTTTGACTACGTCGATGAGGCGCAATATCAGAGCACGGGATTCGCGGGCGCCACGCGCACGTTGGGTGTGTCGATCGGCAGCGGGTGCCCCTCGCTCGGGTCGAGTTGTTTTGAAAGTCAGACCGCAAGCGCTCAGTTGACGGGCCTGGTTCCTGGCGATACGTATCATTATCGAATTGTCGCGACGGACTCGCGAAACCATACGACCACGGGTGTGGACCAGACCTTCGAAACGGTGCCCCCGGCCCGAGTCGAAGGACCGTGGGCGTCAAATGTGGCCGGCACGAGCGCTACGCTGTCCGCCCGGATAGACCCATTGGGCGCCAGCACTTCCTACCGCTTGGAATACGGGACGAGCACTTCGTACGAACATGTCTTGAGTGGGAATGTGGGCGAAGGCATGGGCTATGTGCTCGTCAGTTATCACGAGCAGGAATTGGCCCCCGGCACCTATCATTATCGGTTGGTGACTACGAGTGAAGTGGGGACCGTGGAAAGCACGGATCGTACGTTCACGACTCAGGGGGTTGGTAGTGAGCTAACGCTGCTCGACGGGCGTGCCTGGGAACTAGTTTCACCCCCTAACAAAGAGGGTTCATTCATCTTTATGACCGGGCCAACACAGGCAGCCAGCGATGGTGCCGGGATTACTTATCACGTGAACGGCGTGCCTTTCGGCGAAGGGATATCCGGCGGTAATGCGGTTGGCACCGAGCAGGTTCTTTCGACGCGTGGTCCCGATGGTTGGCACTCTCAGGATCTCCAAGTGCCTCTGAGCACTCCAAGACCTGGAGAACCTACCTCGAACCTGGCATCTGGTGGTGCGTCCTATGAATCTTTCTCGGCGGATTTGTCGGAGGCCGTGATGGGAGCCGGTACCAGCAACTCAACAGTGTTCCCTCCCGAAGCGTTGGAAGCAACACGGTACTTGCGTAACAACATCACCCAAAGTTATATGCCGTTCCTCACGACGGGAAATGTGCCTGCGGGGACGCACTCAGAAACTATCCCCGAGGAAGCAACTCCTGATTTGAATCATTTCATCTTCAGCTCCCCGAGTGCGCTGACGCGGGACGCGGTCGACGAGTACGAAAGCATAAAAGGAAGTGGGGAACAGCTGTTTGAGTGGGACGGAGGCGGGTTCCAACTTGTAAACATCCTACCCGACGGAGAAGAGGCGATTGGCCACACCCTGATTGCTGGTAGTAGTCAGTACGCTACAAAATCCCCCATAGCGATGTCACCTGACGGTCGATGGATCGCTTGGACATGGGGTCGGCCCGGCGATGAATTCAGAGGCCTGTATCTTCGTGACATGGTGGCGGGGAGGACTGTCCAAGTGGGTGGCTCCGGCGCGCGATACCAGACGATGAGCAGTGACGGATCGCGAATTTTCTTTTTGGAAAAAGACGATCTGTACGAGTACGACGTGAGTACTGGCGTGCAGATGAATTTGACGAACGATTTTGGCGCCGGCGAATCGAGCGGCGGTGTTAGGGAATTCGTGGTCAATGTGAGTCAAGATGGTTCATATGTGTATTTCGTAGCGACCGGTGTTTTGGCGAAGGGTGGAGTGAGTGGCTTGGATAACCTATATTTGTCGCATGACGTGGGCGGTCAATGGCTCACCAGCTTTATCGCGACGCTCTCGGGCGAAGACAAAAAAGACTGGCGGAGTCCGGATCCAGAAGGTCAATCCAACAGCCAATATTTTGAACTGGAACGGATTACCTCGCGTGTGTCACCGGACGGGCGTTACTTTACGTTTATGTCGGAGCGGTCGTTGACAGGGTATGACAATATCGACGCGAACAGCGGTCAGCCGGATGAGGAGGTATATCTGTATGACGCCGATACCGGGCGTTTGGTGTGTGCGTCGTGTGATCCCAGTGGTGCGCGGCCCGACGGAGTGCTCGATCTGCTCCACAACACCGAATTCGAAAAAACACTGCTGGTAGATCCAGAGGGTGATTGGACGTATTCCGAAAACCGCTGGTTGGCGGGTAATATTCCGGGCTGGTCAGATGAGGGTGCTCCAACGTACCAGTCGCGGTATCTCCTCGATGGCGGCAGGTTGTTCTTCATGAGTCCCGATGCGCTTGTGCCGCAGGACACCAATGGGCTCGAGGATGTGTATGAGTATGAGCCCATAGGTGTGGGTGGTTGCACGGTGGGAGGGGCGACGTTCAGCGCCCGTTCTGGTGGTTGTGTGGATTTGATTTCCTCCGGTCAATCTTCTAGCGAATCGGCGTTTTATGACGCGAGTGAAACGGGTGACGACGTGTTCTTCATCACGACGGCTCGTTTGAGTTCTGAAGATTACGACACGAGTTACGACATGTATGACGCGCATGTCTGCTCAGCCTCGGTGCCGTGTACCACCAGTCCTGTATCGCCTCCGCCGTGCTCTTCTGGCGATTCGTGTAAGGCTGCTCCATCCCCGCAGCCCGCGATCTTTGGTCCTGCGCCGAGCGCGACTTTCTCGGGCATTGGGAATGTGATCGAAGAAGCCAAGGCGGTCAAGCCTGTCAAGCACAAGATAAAGGCCAAGCCAAAACCGAAGCGGCATTCTGAGCATAAGAAGCGCCGTGGTAAGAAGGCGGGCAGGTCTCATACTGTCAAGGCAAGCAGGAAGGGTGTGAGGTGATGGGAGTCAATGTTCTGAAGAGGAGTGCCCTCGCGCTTGCGACGGTCGGAGTTTTTATATTGGTGGGCGCTGGCGGTGCTTCGGCGGCGTTGCCGTGGTGGCACTTGAATACCGTGTCTTCGACGGCTGGCCTGGCTACGGCGGCGCCGGCGAGTATCTTGGTGGAAGCGGGCGATCTGGGCGATGCGATGGTCAACTCGATCGAATATCCAGTCACGATCGTCGATACGCTCCCCGCGGGGTTGACACCGACGGCTGTCTACGGAGAAGGAAATTCTGACTCTTCGGGTGTTGGTTCAGACGTAGAGTATTTCTTGCACTGCTCTTCTGTGGGACGGACGGTGACGTGTACGTATTCGGGTATTCCGTTGTTGGCCTATGAACGCTTGTTGATCAGGATCGATGTGAAGGAAGAAACACCGGGTTCTGGTGGGGGTACGAACGAAGTGAGCATCTCCGGTGGTGGTGCGCCCGCGCTGGTTTCTCGTCACCAGCTCGAGTTGAATGGCCCTCCGCCACCGTATGGTTTTGAAAACTATGAAATCACGCCCGAAGAAGAGGGTGGTGGTATCGATTCGCAGGCCGGCTCGCACCCATTCCAGCTCACTACCATGTTCCACATCGCCACTCACATGGAAACGGTTACGACGATTCTCGGTGAAATAGTGCCAGAAAGGGAGCCGGCCGATTTCACGAAGGATCTGCGTTTTACCCTGCCGCCGGGATTGGTAGGCAACCCCACGCCGCTTCCAAAGTGCAACCTGCACATATTCGAGGAAAACCGGTGTCCGGATAACACGGTTGTCGGTGTCGCGACACCTATCACCACGAACCCAAAATCGTATCAGCGCGTCCCGTTTGAGGAGGTCGTACCACTAATTAGTCTGGAACCCAACGTCGGTGAACCGGCGCGCTTCGGATTCCAATCGCTCGCCGGAGCCGTATTCCTCGAGACTTCGGTACGTACCGGCAGCGATTACGGTGTCGTGGTCACTGTTCCCGATATCACTCAGGCAGTCATGTTGATGGGTAGTCAGGTGACGTTCTGGGGTGTACCCGGCGATCCACGGCACGACACTACACGCGGGGGATGCCTTGCCCATCTCAACGAACCATTCGTTCAGTGGGAACTATCGTGTCCTCTTCAGGAAAAATCGCAGCCGTTGCTCGTATTGCCGACACCATGCAGCGGTCCGTTGCATACGACGATCGAAGGTGACACGTGGTCACACATAGGCCAGTTTACGAGTAAGGAATACACGTTTGAAAACGCGATGGGCGAACCGTCGGGGATGGACGGGTGCAACCGACTGAACTTCGAACCGTCGATCGAGGTCACACCAGACGGACAGCAGGCAAGCACCCCCACGGGACTGACGGTCGGGGTGCACGTCCCCCAGGACGCGAGCCTAAATCCGAGTGGTCTTGCAGAGTCCTCTGTAAAGAACACGACGGTCACATTGCCCGCGGGTGTGGGCTTGAATCCCGCCGGCGCGGACGGATTGTCCTCGTGCGGTTTGAGTCAGGTTGGGTTGGAAAGCCCGGCTGAACAGTCGTGTCCTGAATCATCGAAGGTTGGGACGCTCGAAGTGAGGACGCCGCTGTTGCCCAACCCGCTTGTCGGTGCTGCGTATTTGGCTGAGCAGAACGCGAACCCGTTCGGGAGCTTGGTGGCACTGTATTTGGTTGCTTATGACCCCGTCTCTGGTGTGCGCTTGAAGGTCGCGGGCGAAGTAAAACCCGATCCTGTTACAGGGCAGTTGGTGTCTACGTTCAACGGAACCCCGCCGTTGCCCTTCGAAGACCTCGCGTTGCACTTTTTTGGTGGGTCGAGGGCGCCGTTGGGCACTCCGGCGTTGTGCGGTGGGTATACGACTACGGCGTCTATCGCGCCGTGGTCTGGTAACGCCCCGGTCGATTCGTCTTCTGAATTCAAGATCACCTCGGGTCCGAATGGGAGTGCGTGCTCTAACCCGCTCCCCTTCGATCCATCGCTTACGACAGGCAGCTTGAATATTCAGGCTGGTGCGTTCACGCCGTTCACGATGACGATGTCCAGGGAAGACGGGAATCAGAACTTGGATGCGATCCAGTTGAAGATGCCTTCGGGCTTGCTAGGGACGCTATCGAGCGTGAAGTTGTGCGAAGAAGCACAGGCGGATGCCGGTACGTGCGGTCCTGAAAGCTTGATCGGGCATACGACTGTCAGTGTTGGGTTGGGAGGCAATCCCTACACCGTGAGCGGGGGCGAAGTGTTCATCACTGGTCCGTATGAGGGTGCTCCGTATGGGTTGTCGATCGTGAATCCCGCGAAGGCCGGTCCGTTCGATTTGGGGAAGGTTGTGGTGCGGGCGAAGATCGAAGTGAACCCAACGAACGCTGCGCTGACGATCACGTCCGATAGTTCGGGTCCGTATGCGATCCCTCAGATCCTCGATGGCATCCCTTTGCAGATCAAGCATGTGAACGTGAGTGTGGATCGTTCCGATTTCACGTTCAACCCAACGAACTGTGCTCCACAGGAAATCGGTGGAGGGTTGACCAGTAGTCAGGGTGCGGTCTCGACCCTGCATGTCCCGTTCCAGGTCACCAATTGTGCGGTGTTGAAGTTCAAACCGATCTTCTCGGTTTCTACGGCCGGGAAGACCTCTAGGGCGAAGGGTGCGAGCTTGGACGTGAAGCTGACGTATCCCAAAGCAGCATTCGGCACCCAAGCAAACATTGGCAAGGTCAAGGTCGATCTACCAAAGCAGCTCCCATCCCGTTTGACGACGTTGCAGAAGGCGTGTCCAGATACGGTGTTCGATGCTAACCCGGCGGCGTGTCCGGCGGATTCGAGGATCGGTACTGCTACGGCGACGACGCCGGTGTTGCCGGTGCATTTGGAAGGTCCCGCGTATTTCGTGTCGCATGGTGGTGCGAAGTTCCCCGAACTCATCGTCGCATTGTCGGGCGAGGGCGTAACCGTCTATTTGCATGGCGAAACGTTCATTAGTCCCGAGGGAATCACGAGCAGCACGTTCCGTACGATCCCCGATGTCCCGATCGGAGTGTTCGAACTGAAGCTCCCTCAGGGACCGGACTCGGCGCTTGCGGCGAACGGGAACCTCTGCACCAGCAAGCTAGTCATGCCCACCACGTTCGTCGGTGCGAACGGAATGAGCATCAAACAGTCCACGCCGATCACCGCGACTGGGTGTCCAAAGCACAAGACCAAGAAGACAAGCAAAGCGAAGAAGACGAGCAAGCACAAGAAGAAGAAATGAGATGGTCGCCACAGGAAGGGTGTCGTCCGAGGAGGCTGTGCTTGACGGCCTGGTAGGGGCGCATAACGCCCCGGGGCGTGAGCGTGTTGTCGATATTCAGCGCGCGCGGATACTCTCGGCGATGTTCGATGTTGTCTTTGAGCGCAGCGCCTCGAATGTATCTGTTGCGCATGTGGTGGCCCGCTCAGGTGTGTCGCGGCGTACGTTCTATGAGCTGTTCGACGATCGCGAGGACTGCTTTCTGGCGGCGTTCGATGAGGCCGTCGCTCATGTGTCGGTGTGTGTGTTGGAGGCGTATGGAAAGGGTGGGCGCTGGCGTGAGCGCATAAGGGCTTCGCTTGCTGCTCTATTGCAGTTCCTCGACGACAGGCCGGCGATGGGTCGCTTGCTGGTTGTAGAGGTGCTGGGAGCGGGACCGAAGGCGCTTGAGCGTCGCGCGCGTGTGCTTGCTCAGATCATCGCGGCGGTCGAGGAGGGGCGCGCCGAGGCCAAACCCGGGAGGGAGCCGCCGCTCTTGGCGGGGGAGGGTGTCGTGGGCGCTGTGTTCTCGGTGATCCATACGCGGATGACCGACGAGCGCTCCAGGCCATTGTTGGATATCGCGGGAGCGTTGATGGGCATGATCGTGCTGCCCTATCTCGGCACCGCGGCTGCTCAGACGGAGGCCGATCGCCCCGTTCCCAAGCGTGACATGGCGAGCCGTCGCGTGCTCGACGATCCGCTGCGGGATCTGGAGATGCGCCTCACGTATCGAACGGTGCGCGTGTTGATGGCTATCGCCGCGCACCCGCAGGCATCCAATAAACAAATCGCTGACAGCGCAGGTGTCTCAGACCAAGGCCAGATGTCCAGGCTACTCGCCCGCCTGCAGCATCTCGGCTTGATCGAGAACGCCGGTAACGGCTCCGCTCGCGGCGCGCCCAACGCATGGACACTCACCACCACCGGCCATCGCATCGAGCAAACCGTCAACGAACAAGCCGAACGCCCCAAGAACTAGAGGGTCACGTCGCTCAGCTTCGCTCAGACGACACGGACCCGTGCTCGTACGCCGGTCGCATCGAGCAAGCGTTCAATGTCCCGTGGGTCGCTTGTGAGGATTGTGTCGCCGCTCTCGACTAGTAGCGATACCGCCGCGTCTACGATGTCTCGAGTTTCGCTGCGCGCCAGCAGCACGCCGCAGTCGCGTGCGCGGCTCGAGTCCAGGTCTCGCTCGAGGAAACCGTCGAGCGCTCGCGCAAGCCTCGCCTGTCGAGCGGGGTCGCGCCATACCTGGGCGATACATGTCGATGAAGTCAGAACCTCGACGCCGCCATTCGCCGCCGCCACGAGCTGTGCGGCGACCTTGCGATCGCCCCGCTCTAGGGCGATCAGTGCGCCGGTGTCGAAGACGATGGCAGCCATCGACGGGCCTCGTTGAGCTCCTGCTCGGTAAAGGGACCACCGGTCTCTTGCGCGATCTCATCGGCCACAGCCAGCAGTGCATCGGCACGCAAGCGCGTGGCGGCGGCGGCGGCGAGCCAGCCGGATACGCCCTCCGAACCGGCGGCGTCGCGCACACGCTCAAAGAGAGCGTCTTCGAGGCTTACGCTGATCTTTGCCATATCAGATATGGTAGCACCGGAGGTACTACCAAGGCGGGTGGGCTCGGGGTGGGCGAGCCTTGCGCAAGCGGTCTGTTGGGGCATGAGGTGATTGTGCCGATCACCCCCGATGGTTCTCGGCGTGCCGTCCCGTTATCCTGACTTCCACGCACAACCAAGCCAAGGCGAGGAGCAAGAAGATGGCCAAGACACCGAGGGTGGGGGAGCAGGCGCCGGACTTCGAGCTTCAGGGCACGGGTGGTCCGTTCAAGCTCTCAGAGCATCGTGGAGAGCGGGTCGTGCTGCTGTTCTATCCGGGGGATAACACGATGGTGTGCACCAAGCAGTTCTGCTCATATCGCGACCGTCCCGATGACTTCGCCTCACTGAACGCCACAGTCGTTGGAATCTCCTCCCAGGATCTTGCTTCCCATGAGCAGTTCACCGCCAAGCACAGCCTCAACGTGCCGCTGCTCGCCGATGTCGACAAGGCAGTGGCGAAGGCCTACAGCGCCACCATGCCCGGCGTCGGCTCCACCGCACGTGCGGTGATCGTGATCGACGAGCAGGGGGTCGTACGTGACCGCCACGACCATCGCCTAGGACTCGACTACCAGACGGTGGACGAGCTGCGCGAGGCGCTCGAGCGGCTTCCCGCCGCGGCAGCCTGAGGATCGTATTGGCCCCGAAGGCATGGCGGATCGTTCGAGTCCGAGCGTACGCCAGGGCCTGAAGGAGCTGGTGAAGGCAAGCTCCAGCCGGCCTGACGAGCGCGCGGATGGCACATTCCGTTTTCGTGGTCGACACGGTCGCCCGTATTGACGGGCCTGGCGCAGCAGCCGACTCGGCATACTGCCATCGTGCCCCGTGCTCGCCTGGCCTTGATCCTGATCGTGCTGGGCCTAGTGCTGGTCGCGGTCTTCGTGGGCGAGAGCGCGGGCGCGCTCTCTCGCGGCTCGCGCGCGGCGACTTGGGGCAGCTTGCAGGTCTTGGCGCCAGCGTCGCAGTATGCGTTCGATCCTCAGCTCGCGGTAGCCGAGGATGGGCAGACGCTCGCCGGCTGGTTCGGCGGTCCGCGTCCGCCTCTCCCCTGTGCGGGGATGGTCTGTCCTGCTCCCGCGGCTCCCTGGAGCGGCTCGGAGGTGGTGCTCGATCACGGCACCGTTGATGGTGGCTTCGGTGCGCCGGTGGTGGTGAGCACGCATGGAAGCGACGGTCCGGAGGGGCTGCAGGTCGCGATCTCAGGAGCCGGGGTGGCCTACGCCGCGTGGGAAGAAAAGAGCGGTTCGTGGATGATCTCGAGCGCGAGCTCTGGCGGATCGTTCGTCGGCCCCCACGCGTTGTTGCCAGGGCGTGGTCAGCTGTCGGGCTTGGTGCGGAGCCCCGCGGGACCGGTCGCGGCTGTCTGGTTCGCCTGGATCGGCGAAACACCCCTGCTGCGTTACGCACTGTTGCGCCCAGACGGAACCCTCGGGCGAACGATCACCGTGGGCCGGTGGAACGGCTCGGCCGAAGGAACGCCGTTCGCGTTGAACGACCGCGGCGAATTCGCGGCCCTCGACGTGGTCGGCCGAGTAGAGGAAGGCAGAGTCCCGCCTGCCCCGCTCGTGCACATCTGCAACGCCGCCGGACGCTGCTCCCGACCGCACGAGCTGCGCTTCGGCCACATTCCCCCCAAGGCCGACGAGAACAACGCGATCGCGCTGTCCGACGACGGGACCGTGACGGTGCTCGCCTGCTTCTCGCAACTACCAAAGCATCCCGCGGCGAACACACCGCTTGGCCTATGGGCCGCGGTGCGGCGTCCTGGCAAACGCTGGAGCACCCCCCAGGAGCTCTCCCGTGGCGGCGATGAGCCGCTGGTCGTGGCTGACGGCGAAGGCTCCGCGATGGTGCTTTTCGATCACTTCTGGACACCCCATCTTCGCTTCCTCGGCAACCGACTGGAAACCTCGACGCTGCGCGCCACCGGCACTCACCTGACGCGACCTACAGTCGTGCGTGGCCTGGAAGCACCCGAACCCTCGACGCTCGTAGCCAACACGTCAGGCGCCTACCTGATCGTGGGAGTACCTCGGGAGTCAGAATCCGCCGGTAAGGCAAGCATCGTTGCCGTGAGCGGCAGCGCGGGTGCTCTCGGGTCTGCGCAGGTCGTTGTCTCAGGCGAAGTCTCCGGCCACCCACCCCCGGCCGGCATCGACCGCAACGGCGACGCGGTCGTCCTCTGGGACGAAGCCAGCAGCTCGGGCACACAAGGAGTCTTCGCCTCAATTCACCACGCTGGATGATGGGCCGAGCGTGTGGAACGACCGCGGGTTGTCGCGTCAACTCACCGACTGGGATATGACACCTTTTTCGCGCCGCTCATGCGAAAGCGGCAGTGTCCCAGCCGCCGCGTGACCTAAACTCGCGGCGATGTCGTTGCACCTCTTCGGCGAAGTCTGAAGACCGCTACGCTTCGTCGAGCGAGATCCGCCTGCAAGAAAGGCAAGAGGTAGGAGCTGCCGCGCCCGGCGCTAACCGGGTTCGTAGTCCGCGACTTCGAGCAGTTCCCCGTTCCTTTTGTTGTACCCCGTCCAGGCTGCCGTGGCTTTGTCGCCGTCGGCGAGCGCGAGGGTGGTGCTCGCGGCTCGTTCGGAGAAACGTTCGGGTAGAAGTGGCACGGGTTTCTGCCACGTCGTGGCGCCGACCGGCTCCAGCGATGTAACGATGCGCCTGAATTCGGGCGGCGTGCCGGTCCTCCACAGGGCCATCAGATCTCCGTCGGGGGCCGAAGCCAATTGCAATGCCCCTCCACCTTGCTGGGGTGACAGCCTGACTGGGGGGCTCCAGCCGCCGCCGACTGGGTGGGTGGCGAATTCGGCGGTCAGGTCTGCGGTTTCACTCATTGGTAGTGGCGGTTCGTAGTGTGTGAACAGCGCCGTCGCCTCGCCGTCGGGAGCGATCGCCACTGACGGCGAGTAGCCCTGTAACCCGGGAGCGTCCCCAAGCAGCTTCGTGGGGCCCGTGAAGCCGCTCCCCGCCTGACGCGTCGCGGCTTCGAGCGGTCCCGGCCCTTGATCCTCGTTGCCGTTTGGGACGCCGTGCTCTTGGCCCCAGCTGAGCACCGCATCGCCATGGTCGTCGGCTGCGAGGTCAAGCCTTTCTGCGTGGCCGCCTTCGCGTCCCCCTGTCGGAGAGAGAACCTGTCGAGCAAACTCGGGTTTGTCGTCAGATCCCAGGACAAGCGCTTCGACCCACTTGTGGGCGCCTTTGCGAGTACCGTTGATCCAGGCGAGGATGGTTTCCCCGCGTTCGTCCCGGGCCACCTCCAATTCGGAGCCGTGGGCGATCGGGAGCACGAGGATCGGGTGGCGCCAGCGCCCGCCGGGACGGTGTGTGGCGAGCGCAAGGTACTCCCGGCCAGCGTGTCTGACCCTATAGGCGACCGCCACGTTGCCGCGGTCGCTCAACGCGATCGCTGGATCGGGCGCGAACCGGCCATCGTCTCTGAAGCTTTCCGAACCGGAGGCGAGCACGATGGTGCGCCCCCAGCGGCCGTCCGTGCGGTGGATCTTGACATCGAGCGCGGTGTGCAAGGTGTCGCTCTTGTCCTTGCGTGTTGACTGCGACCAGACCACGATCGCTTCTCCATGCGTGTCCATGACGACGTTTGGTCCCGTGACCCCGTAGTGCCCCGATGTCAGGTGCACCGACGCCGACCACCGCCCTCCCGGGCTGCGGGTGGAGGTTTCGACGAAGACTGGTGGGAGCCCGTGGAGAGCGTGTTGCCACACCACCACGGCGCTCCCGGTCGCATCCCTGGCGACTCTCGCTTCGCCCAGTTCCCCCGCGTCCCCTCCGGTGGTGTCGACGATCCGCTGTGGAGCGCTCCAGGCGGCTGACGCCGGGCTCGCGAATGCCACCAAGCAGACGATCGCGCTGAGCACGCCAACCAGAACCCGGGTCGTGATCCTATTCCTCTGTCGTGGCGTCCGTGTCATACCTTCGTCGCACGCTTTCATGGTGTGTAGCGGATGAGATATTGAGCTGTTTCTTCGCATGTGATGTAGAGGACGGCGTATCCGGCGGGACTTGTGGCTATGGATTGTCGGTCGATTTCTCCCCCGTTGGCGAGTTCGCAGCCTTTAAGGTGTGGGGCGAGCGGACGCGGGGGTCCGAAGCGATGGCCTGACCGCGCGGTGACCGCGACTATTTCGTAGGTGTTCTGGTTGTGGATGGCGGGACGTCGGTAGATGATCACCGAGTCGCCGTGAGAGTCCACAAAGGCTTGCGGGTGACTTCCGAACCCGAGTGCCTGGGGTGCTCCGAACCGTCCGGATACGCTCCCGCGCTGGACGTAGAGGTGGCCTTCTTCGACGAAGTGGAAGGACTTCGCCCAAACGGCCATGAGGAAGTGATGTCTGCCGGCGAGCGTCGCTTCGATCGCTTTGTTGATAAAGGAAATTGGGCGCGGGCGTCCGAAGGGGCCACCTGCTCTGGCGCTCGTCATCATCAACCTGCTGCGCGAGCAGCGAGAGCACGTCTGCGGCCGCGACGCTCCTTCTGGATAGTCCCAGAAGTACGCAAACACGGTGTCGCCTCCGGCCTGCGTTGCAAACCCGGCCGGCTCGCTCAGCCGAGGAATCCGCTGGACACTCTTCGGCCGATGAAGGGCGCCCGTGCGCGACCCGCTGACGCCGAGGAGTTTGTCTCCGTCCTGGAGCCAGCTGGCGACGGGGTCGCCGTTGGGGACGAGGCTGAGATGGGTGAGGGATATGCCTCTGGTGGCCGTTATCACCCGCGCGACATGTAGTGGTTCTGAGAAGCGGCCGAAAGCCGCCTCGAGCTGGGTTTCATTGACCTCGGGAGGTTCACCCGGTCCGTTTTCGACTTCCTGGGGGCCTTCCCTGGTCCACAACGCCGTGATAGCCGAGGGTCCAATGACAATGGAGGGGGCCTCGAACACCTGATGATCGGGTCCGGTCTTCGCGCTTTGCTTGGCTGAGAGCGCCTGGGCAACCGGGGGTTGCTGGCCGAGCTGCCAGCTGGAAAGGGCGACACGTCCACAGCATCCAGGGCCTTCGTGCTCTTTGTATTCGCCGCTGGGCACAACAGTGTCATCGCGGTACAACAGTCCGACCGCGACCCTCCCTCGCGGGTCGATCGCCACCGACTGCTTCGTCGAGGCAAAGTTGCCGGGAATCCCGATTTCAGTCGGACTGCCGAGCGCTCCTGTTGCTTCCAGCGCATAGAAGAGCGCCCCCTTTTCAGAGCCACGCACGCCGACGGCTTCACCGCGATCGTTCACCGCGAAGCGCCATTCGTTGTCTTGGCCTCCAGGCAAACGTACGGGTGCTGAAAAGCTTCCCGCGAGAGCGGGGGCCGGCAACATCGCCGCAAGGGTGCACAAAGGAACCGCCAACGCTACTGGAACTAGAGTTCGCTTCGCCATCTAGCCCTTCAACACTCCCGATCTGAGAACGATTCGATCAGATCGCCGCTGTGTAGTCCAGGCTCAGATCTCCTGTGCCTGCGATAGCCGGGTGCGCGACGGCCCGGCTGGCGCGGGGAGATCGTCGTGCTCTCGCTGGTGCGGCGACGCCTAAGTCATAGCGGGGAAAGATTCGATCCTATTTACGACCTCGGGCCGCTGAAGCAAACCCCCCCTTCCTGACCTGGATAGCAAAGTAGCGTGGCACGCGGGAGGCTGTCGGTGGGTGGAAGCCTCGCAGGCCCGCCGGTTGCGCGCTGAGGCTTTATTGGCATGGAGGCGTTCGAGTCGTTTGTCGCGCTTAGTGACTTGCGGGGGCGGACGTGGGCTCGCGCTCGGCGGGGCGGGCTTCGGCGGCGCGCCGCGCGTGTAGCTCCATCAGCTCCAGCTGCATGTTGCGTGGGCGCTCACCCGGTCCCGGCGAGCGCCGTCGCCAGGTTCCATCCGCGTGTAGCTCCCACGAACTTTGGTTGTCGGCAAAGGCACGTTCGAGGGTGTCCATCAGCTCGGCTCGTAGTTCCGGCGAGGAGATCGGCGCGGCCAGCTCCACGCGGTGGTCGAGGTTGCGCGGCATCAGGTCGGCCGAGGCGATGTACACCGTGCGCTCCCCGTTGCGCTCGAACGTGTACACCCGCGAGTGCTCGAGCAGGCGACCCACCACCGACACCACCCTGATGTTCTCCGAGATGCCTGGCACTCCGGGGCGTAGGCAACAGATGCCGCGCACATTCAGGTCAACCCGCACACCCGCCCGCGACGCGCGGTATAGCGCCCGGATGCAGTGGCCGTCTACCAGTGCGTTCATCTTCATCGCGATCCGTCCAGGCGACTCGGGCGAGTGGGCCGCGATCGTCGCGTCTATCTCCGCGATCAGACCCTCACGCAAATGAGCGGGGGCTATCAACACCTTGCGATTGCGCAGCGGGTGGCCATAGCCCGTGAGGTTGTTGAACATGTCCGCCACATCCGCGCCGATCTCCTCGTCGATCGTGAACAGGCCGAAATCGGTGTACAAGCGTGCCGTAGCCGAGTGGTAGTTACCCGTGCCCACGTGCACGTAGTTGCGCACCCCGTCTCCCTCTCTACGCACCACCAGCACGCACTTGGCGTGGGTCTTCAGGGCCGGCTGGCCGTACACCACGTGCACGCCAGCCTCCTCGAGCGCCTTGGCCCAGTGGATATTCATGCGCTCGTCGAACCTCGCCGTGAGCTCGACGAGCGCCACCGCCTGCTTGCCACGCTCGGAAGCCGCGATCAGGTCGGGCACCAGCGGCGAGTCATCGCTGGTGCGGTACACGGTTTGCTTGATCGCGAGCACGTTGGGGTCCGCCACTGCCTGCTCCACGAAGCGCTCCACCGAGGTGGCGAACGAGTCGTAGGGGTGGTGCACGAGCACGTCGCCCTCGCGCATCGCCGCGAATACATCCGGGCGCTCGCCCTCATGGCGCAACAAGCGCGGATGGGTCACCGGGGCATATGGCGCGTTGCGCAGCTCAGGCATCCCTGGGAGCTTCACGATCTGCCACAGCGCGCCCATGTCGAGCAGCCCATCGACCGGATAAACCTCGTCCTCGCGCACGCCAAGCAAGCCCACCAGCTCCTCGCGCAGACGCTCCGAGCAGCTCGTTCCGATCTCGACGCGCACGATCTCGCCGAAGCGGCGGCGGCGCAGCTCGTCCTCGACGGCCTGGAGCAGGTCGGCGGCGTCGTCAGATACCTCCAAATCGGCGTCGCGTGTAACCCTGAAGACGTCGTAGTCGACGATCTCCATTCCAGGGAACAACGCATCGAGATGGTGGGCAATCACGTCCTCCAGTGGGACGAGCGTCGTGCTCGTAAGCGGCCCGCCATGGCTGCCGCCCGCGCCCGCGCCAGCCGCGCCCACTGGCAAGGTGCCGCTGACACCCGAGGGCTGTGACTCAGTCGCCTCCACGCCCGAATTAGCCCCTGCCATCGCTGGAGGATTGGCGGAGCGCACCGTCACGAAGCGCGGCAGGATCTCGGTGGGCACCTTCACGCGGGCGAACACCGTCTCGCCGCCCGCCGGGTCGCGCACGAGCACCGCCAGGCTGAGCGACAGGTTCGAGATGTACGGGAACGGCCTCCCCGGCGCCACCGCGAGTGGAGTTAGCGCTGGGAAGATCACGCGGCGGAAGTGTTGTGCCAGGTATGTCCGCTGCTCGTCGTCGAGTTGCTCGAAGCCGACCACCTTCACACCCTGCTCGGCAAGGGCTGGGCGCAGATGCCCTTCAAAGCAGTCGCTGAGGCGCCCTCCGAGCTGGAGCACCCGCTCACGGATGCCCGCGATCGTCTCCGTCGGCGTGCGCCCGTCCTGACTGGGGTTCTCAACGCCCGCGTCGATTTGATCGTGTAGCCCCGCCACCCGCACCATGTAGTACTCGTCGAGGTTGGTTGTGTAAATCGCGCAGAACTTGACCCGCTCGAGCAGCGGTGTCGACTCGTCCTCGCCGAGCTCCAGCACGCGCTCGTTGAAGTCCAGCCAGGAGAGCTCGCGGTTGATGTACAGCGACGGATCGTGCAACCGGTGACCATGCTTATGGCCCTCGTGGCCCTCGTGGCTCTCGTGGTGGTTGTGCTTGTGGTCGTCACTCATCGCATGGCCCAACTCTTCTATGCTCGCAGAACACCATGGCTATGGCCCGTCAGCTCTGGCTACTACGTCACGCCGACGCAGAGCCCCACGGTACGCGGAGCGATGCCGAGCGGCAGCTGACTGACCGCGGCGAGCGCCAAGCCCACATCGCCGGTGTGGCACTCGCGCGAATAGAGGTCGCGTTCGGTGCGATCCTCGCGAGCCCCAAGGCGCGCGCTCGCGAAACCGCCGAGCTTGCATTGGCGGAGATGGGTGAGGCCCAACGCGAGCTGCTCGAGCTGCACCCGCTGCTTGCGAGCGGCTTGCACGCGCGTGAGGCACTCGAGCTGCTCGACGGCGTGGGCGAGGACGGGCCGCTGTTGCTCGTCGCTCACGAGCCAGACCTCTCCGGGATCGTCGCTGAACTCACCGGCGGTCGCGTCGACCTGAAGAAGGGTGGCCTGGCGGTTGTGAGGCTAGGCGCCGGCGGCGCTGAGCTCATACTGCTGCTGCGTCCCGCCGAGCTTGCCCGAATCGCCGACGTCGACGTCGGCGATATCTAAACCGGCTGTCTTGCCGCCGCGCTCCTCGGTCCCGCCCTCCAGCGTCGCCTCGCCAGCCACCTCCTCGGTTCCGCCGTCCAGCGTCTCGCCAGCCATCTCCGCGGCGAAGCGGTAGCCGATCCCGAAGTGGGTGTGGATATAGCGCCACTCGGGCGAAGCCTTCTCGAGCTTCTGGCGTAGCTTGCGCACGAACACATCAACCGAGCGGTCGCCGCGCACCATCGCATAACCCCATAGGCGCGAATAGATCTCCTCGCGCTCGAGCACGCGGCCTTCGCCGTTTGCGAGCAGCTCGATCAGCTCGAACTCGCGCCGCGTAAGCTCCAGACTGCGTCCTGCCACGAACGCCTGGAAGCGATCGGAGCGGATCTCAACCTCGCCAGCGGACACCGGCTTTGACTCGGTCCGCGCGCTCGCGCGACGGCGGCGCCTGACAAGTCCCTGGACGCGCGCGATCACCTCCTCGGGATGGCAGGGCTTGGTGATCCAGTCGTCCGCCCCCAGGCGCAGCCCGCGCACTCGCTGAGCCACGGTCGAAGGACCTGTGCAAACCACTATCCCGAGCTCCGGTAGCGCGCCACACAGGCGCTCCAGCCATTCCCAGGCCGGCGGCCCGAGCACGGCGAGATCGACCACGAGCGCACTCAAGCGCATCGAGGCAATCGCGTCGGTAGGCACAGGGCTCGCGAGCACACGGTGCTCCCAACCGAGGCGGTCCATGCGCTTGCCTAGCACCTGGATGAAGCCGCTGTCGCGGTCGAGCACCGCGATACGCAAAGAGGCTGTACCCCCGGCGCTCGAAGCGACCCCTTCATCCTTGGAGAGGATGCCCATCGTCATCTGAGGGCAGTGTATAGGCGCTTTACGCCGGAATGGCAAGAGGCGCAGACGATAGTCACAGGATGTTCACAGGCGGTTACCGCTGTTTGCGGGAGTCCCGGCGCGCTGTTCACGGGGCCCCGGCGCGCTGTTCACGGGGCCCCGGCGTCTTCCCGCGCCCGATGTGGCAGCCCTCCAAGGGGGGTCGCCACGAGTGACCGCTTAGTTGCCCAGTGGGCTCGACTGATCGGAGAACTCGCGAAACAGGCCCGTCACGACAAACGCCACTTGCTCGCCCACGTCCACCGCGTTATCGCCGATGCGCTCCAACGCTCGGGCCACGAGGATCATGTGCATCGCCCACTCGCGCGTGTCCGGATCGTCGCCGATCTCAAGCGCCGTGCGGAAGATCTCGCGGTTCAGGCGATTGATCTCGCGGTCTTGGCGGGCGAGGTCTTCTGCGAGGCCGACATCGCGTCCGGAGAAGGCTGCCTTGCACTGCACGATCTCTGAGCGTGCATATGCGCCCATCTTCAAGATCAACTCCAGCACCTCCGGTCGAACCGGCGGCTCATAGCCGGAGAGGGGGATCAGCTTGGCGATGTTCACGCACTGGTCGCCCATCCGCTCGACGTGCACGATTACGTGCAGCAACGCCGCCACCAGTCGCAAATCGCCTGCTACCGGGGCTTGGGTGGCGAGCAGAGAGAGGATCCCCTGGTGGACCTCCAGGTAACGACCGTCCACCCGATCGTCGTCGGCGATCACCATCTGGGCGAGCTCCACGTCCTGGTGGGCGAGCGCCTCGAGCGTGCGGTCGAGCTGTTCGATGACAACATCGAGTCCGCCCAAGGCTCGCGTCTCGAGCTCCTGCAACTGCTGCTGGAAGTGCTGTCTGCCCTGTTGAGCGGTGAGCTGCGAGGCCTGCCCCGCGTTGACGCTAGCCGAACTTTCCGGTGACATATTCTTCGGTTCTCGAATCATCTGGGTTTGTAAAGATCTTCTGTGTCGGGGCGACCTCGACAAGCTCCCCGCTCAGCATGAACGCGGTGCGGTCCGCCACACGCGCCGCCTGCTGCATGTTGTGCGTGACGATCACGATCGTCACCCTCGACTTGAGCTGGTCGATCAGCTCCTCGATCTTCAGCGTGGCGATCGGGTCAAGCGCCGAGCAGGGCTCGTCCATCAGGATCACCTCGGGTTCCACAGCCAGCGAGCGTGCGATGCACAGCCGCTGCTGTTGGCCGCCCGAGAGGCCCGCGCCGGGCTCTGAGAGGCGGTCCTTGACCTCGTCCCACAGGCCTGCTCCACGCAACGCCGTCTCCACTTTGCCGTGCAGGTCGCCGCGTCCTCGCGAAGCCAGGCGCAGTCCTGCCGCGACGTTGTCGAACACCGACATCGTTGGAAACGGATTGGGCTTCTGAAACACCATCCCAATCGCTCGTCTGACAGCCACCACATCCACGCTGGGGTCATAGATGTCGAAGTCGTCGAGCAGCACCTTGCCCTCGGCCCGTGCTCCGGGAACCTCCTCGTGCATGCGATTTATGCAACGCACCATCGTCGACTTGCCACAGCCCGAGGGCCCGATGATCGCCGTGACCTCATTCGCGTGGAAGTCGAGGTCGATGCCCTTCACTTGCTCGACATCGCCATAGAAGGCACGCAGCTTCTGAAGCTTCACGGCGAGTCCGTCACGGAGGCCAGCGCGAGGGTGGGCGCCGGTGGACGGTGCCACCGATGAAGGCTTGGGAGATTGGCTTCGGCTGGGATCGAGCATCTGTGTGCGCTGTGCGTCGGGGCTCATCGTAGGCTCATCCGCGCTCATCGTGGGTTCCTCCAGGCTTATCGTAGGCTTCTCCACGCTCATCCGAGGCTGCTCCTACGAGCAAGTAGCCGTGCGAAGAGATTAAGCATGAGGATCATGACCACAAGCGTCAAAGCCGCTCCCCAAGCACGGTTTACCACTGCTGTGGTCGGAGATGTGACATCCGTGTATATCTGGATCGGTAGGGAGTTCATGAAGCCATTCAGTTTGAACTCTGTCTTCATAGTCACTCCCGCGGTGAACAGCAGCGGGGCGGTCTCACCGGCGGCACGCGCGATTGCCAGCAATACGCCCGTGAGTAGACCGGGCAGGGCGGTGGGCAGCACGATCCTGAAGATCACCTTCCAGCGCGGCGCACCGAGCGCCAGCGCCGACTCGCGCAGCGATTCCGGCACGAGCAATAGCACCACCTCGGCTGAGCGCGTGACCACCGGGAGCATCAGCAAAGCGAGCGCGAACGCTCCCTTGTAGGCGGCGTAAGAGCTGCCGGTGCCGACGATCAACGCGATGTAGATGAACAGACCAAACATGATCGAGGGCACGCCGGTGAGCACGTCGACGAAGAAGCGCACAGTGTGAGCGAAGCGGCTCGAGCGGCCGTACTCCACGAGCCACACCGCCACGCCGAGGCCGAGCGGCACCGCGAGCACCGATGCGATTGCCACGATCTCGATCGTCCCGAGGATCGCGCTCTTGATTCCACCGATCGAGGAGGCAGCGAAGAATGTGTTGCCGGTCGGGTCGGTGGTGAAGAAGCTCGGGCTCCACGAGCCGAGGCCCTTGCTGAGCAGGTAGTACACGATCAGCACGAGCGGTATCAGTGCGACAACGGTGGCGCCCACGACAGCGCCGCGCGCGATGCGGTCTTTGCGCCGACGGCTCGGGCTCACCGAGAAGCGCTCGAATGTCTGTGCGGGGGTACTCATGTTCCCGGCACCGACCCGAGTGGCTTACCCGACTGGGCGAAATCCGCCGCCGTTCGCCTCGGTCTGGTGGAGCGCGCCGCGCGCAGCACCAGCAGGCGTGCGATCGCATTGACCAGCAGCGTCAGCACGAACAGTACGAGTCCCGCCGCGAACAGCGCCGAGCGGTGCAGTTCCTGGGCTTCGCCGAACTCGTTGGCGATCGCCGCCGCCAGGCTATACCCCTGGCCGAACAGGTGGCTTCCGAGTTTTGGATCGTTGCCGACGAGGATCGTCACGGCGATCGTCTCACCGATCGCCCGCCCGAGGCCGAGCATCGCCGCGCCAGAGATGCCGCTGCGGCAGTAGGGGAGCACCGCTGTGCGGATCATCTCCCAACGGGTGGCTCCCAGTCCAAGCGCGGCCTCCTTGTGATCGGCGGGCACCGTGCTCATAACCTCACGCGAGAGCGAGCTCACGATCGGCAGGATCATGATCGCGAGTACCAGGCCGGTGACGAAGTAGTTGGGGATCGTCGCCAGGCCGCCGCCGACGAACGGGACAAACGACAGGCGGTCGGCCACCCACTGCTCGGCAGGCAGCAGCTTGGGCGCGAGGAAGAAGATTCCCCATAGTCCGTAAACCACGGAAGGCACGGCCGCCAGCAGCTCAACGAGGATTGTCACCGGGCCGCGGATGCGCAACGGGCACAGCTCGGTTATGTACAACGCCGTAGCCACCGCCACAGGCACGCCGATCACGAGCGCAAGCCCCGAGGTGATGAGTGTCCCCACCAGCAACGCCAACGCGCCGAAGTGGTTGGCACTCACGTTCCATTCGTTACCGAAGGTGAACCCAAGCACACCGAACTTCGAAAACGCCGGGCTCGCTTCTCCGACGAGCTTCACAAAGAAGTAGACGATCAGCGCGAGGATCGAGGCCGCCAGAGCCGTCAGTCCGTAGCGTAGCGCCCTATCTGGAAGGCGCGCAAGCGGCGAGCGCTCGAGTATCGAGTGCCCGCCGCCGGAGAGCGATGCCACCTCCACGTGCCTGCTCCTAGCCGCCGGCTGTCGAGCCGCGCCACACGCGGCTCGACCCCATCGTCACCGTTTTATCCACAATGAGTTGGACTCTAGTAGGCCGGCGGCTCGGTGTCATGTCAACCCGAGATCGGGGCTCCGTTGCACTGCAACCCCGCGAGCGCTTCCTTGGACTTGGCCAGGATCGCGGACGGAAGCGCGGCGTAATCGGCCTGGCTGAGGATGCTCTGCCCCGAGTTCAGACCGTATTCCAGGAACCGCACGACGCCCTTGGCGGCCGCTTCGCCACCGGGCACGCCCGCCTTGCACATGTCCTTGTAGACCACCACGAACGTCTGCGAGGTGATCGGGTAGGCCGCCGGAGAGGAGGGGTTTTTGATCTTGATGCCGAGATTGGCCGGCACTTCGATCCCTTCCGCCGCCGCGCTAGTCGAGGCGAGCGTTGGTTCCACGTAGCTACCCGCGGAGTTCTTCACGCTTGCGTAGGTGAACTTGTGCTGCAGCGCATAAGCCTGCTCCACATAGCCCACGGAACCAGTCGTCTGCTGCACCGCACCGGCGACGCCGGCGTTGCCCTTGCCACCCGTACCTGTCGGCCACGGCACGGTCTTGCCTTCGCCGACCTTGCTCTTCCATTCGGGATCGACGCTGGCGAGGAAGCCCGTGAAGCCGGCCGTCGTGCCCGAGGAGTCAGAGCGATGGATCACCGTGATCGGCGTGCTCGGCAGCGATACCCTCGCGTTCAGCGCCTTGATCGCTGGGTCGTTCCAGGTCTTGATCTTGCCCAAGAAGATCTGGGCAATCGTCGGGCCATCGAGCTTCAGGCCGCTCTTTACACCCGGCAGGTTGTAGGAGACAGTGATCGCGCCCAGGAACATCGGGATCTGCTGTACCGGGCCGACCTTTTCAAGCGAAGCAAATTCAGCGGGCTTCAGTGGCGGGTCGCTTGCGCCGAAGTCGACGGTCTTGCCTTCAAGCGCTGTGATGCCCGCGCCCGAGCCGACGGGCTGGTAGTTGACGGTCAGGCCCGATATGCCCGAGCCCCACTGCTGGTAGACCGGGGCGGCAAACGTCGAGCCGGCGCCGGAGATGGTCGCGGACGAGGAGCTCGCCGAGGCGGTCGAGCTCGTCGAGCTCGATTTCCCGCACGCGGCGAGGGTGATTGCGAGCAGCGCGCAACTTGCCAACACGCCGATCTTATTCTTGTTCACAACGTCTCCTATGACTGGATTTTTGGACGGCGACGGGCATTCACGCACCTGCGCCGGCTCAGTGCCATCGCAGTCTCTTCAATCGGCGGGGCGTTCGTTGTGAACATCTCGTGAAGGCCCGCCGATGAACAGATGGCGCGTTTGTCGCACTTCGGCGATCGATGCCACACGCCGCAAGTCCATGCCTCATCGCGTCACATCTCGATCGACTGGACGGTCGGCTGCGGCTGGAAGCGATAGCCAAATCCAGGATGCGTGTGAATGAAGCGTCGGTCAGGCATCGCCCCCTCCAGCTTGCCTCTCAACTTGCTTACATAGACGTCCACCGAGCGGTCCCCGGCACGCAGTTCCCCGTCCCAAACAGCCGCGTAAAGCTCCTCGCGGGTGACGATTGCCCCGGCCCTACCCGCAAGGGCTCCGAGTAGCTCGAACTCGCGCACCGACAGGGTCAGTGCACGCCCGTTGGCGAGCACGAGACCCTCGCCGAGCCTGATCTCGAGCTCGCCCGCATAAAGGGTGCTGACATTGTCTTGGTGCACGGCCACCGCCACCTACATTGGCGGCGCACGTGCCTTCAAGGAGTTGCAAAGTCGTGATCGACTCGTGAAGAACTCGTGAAGGGCATGACGCGATCGCGGTGCTGTGCATACCCTTGTCGGATGGGCTTCTTGCGCCGCTCAGCCGACCCCACCCTCGTCATGCTCGTCGAGAACGCTGGCAGCAACATCCTACGCTCGGGTCTGCTGCTGCGCGAGCTGCTCGCCGAGCTGCCCGAGCGCTCCGGGCTCGCGGATGAGGTGAAGGCCTTCGAGCAGGAGGGCGACCGCATCACCCACGACATCATCCACCGCCTCAACGGCGGTGGGCGACGTTTGCGCCTGCCCTTCGACGCGGGTGATGGCTACGCGCTGGCCACCGCGCTCGACGACGTCATCGACCACACCGAGCAGACCGCCGCTCTACTACATCTCTATGGGGTCGAAGCGCCGATGGAGCAGGCCGTCGAGCTAGCGGACGTACTCGTCGGCGCCGACGAGCAGATCGTCAAGGCACTCGAGCGGCTTTGTCTAGGAGCCGAGCCGGGTCCCTACCTGGTCGAGATCCATCGCCTGGAGAACGAAGGCGACCGCCTGCTGCGCGACGGCGTCGCCTCGCTGTTCGCCGGCGGTGCAGCCGATCCGATGTTCGTGATCCGCTGGAAGGACATCTTCGAGTCGCTGGAGGCAGCTGTCGACGCCTGCGAGACCGTCGCCCATGTGATCGAGGGGATCATGCTCAAACGAGGCAAACGCCACTGAAGCGCAAGGTTTGCGCTGGGGTTAGGTCCTGGCCGGGAGCTTGCAGCTGGAGACTTGCGGCTGGGGGCTTGCCGGGGGCTTGTTCTCAGAATGTCGTAGGAGGAACGCTCGTTTCGAGCTTCGCGCCGCGCGGGTCTCCCACGAAGTAGATCTGGAATGAAACAGACGCGCTCGGTCGCACTTCGGGCAGTACCGCTCTGCCCGCCGCAACCACCTTCGAGCCACGGACCGCCACCGCATACACCACCAGGTTCTGCTGGGCCACCTGGGAGCGATTTGTCACAGTGCCAGTCATCGTCGCTTGCGCACCTGCTTCGGCGCTGAGCCGATCGCCTGTCACGCTGAGGCTCGGGATGTCCGCGGACACACCCGTCGCTTCTCCCACGAGTGCGCTTGCCGAGGCCGGTACGCCAGGCGCCTGCACCTGATCGTCCACCCAAATCGTCTCCGCTCCCGGCTCCAGCAGCGACACTCTGGTCAACGAGGGCTCGAGGCCAGGCTGGTTGTTCTTGAAGAGCACCGCTCCACGCGCGTCTCGGATGGCGATCTCGATCGGAGCGTTCTCGAGCGCATGCAAGGAGGTGTTGCGCAGCGCCACCACAACGGCAGCCCCTTCGCGCGAGTGAACAACGGTGCTCCGCACAACTTGCACATTCGGGTTCTCCTTCACCACCGAAACCCCCTGCGTCGCCAGCACCTCGCGCTTTGCCTGGCCCTGCAGCTCCGCGCTTCGTTCCTGCGTGCTCTGACAGCCGCACAACACCAGTGCAACCGCCACGCCCCCGAGCCACCCGATGCGCGGGCGCTCGCCACCGGAGCGGGATCTCACCCGAACGCCCCGCTCACGTACTCCCGCGTGCGCTGCTCGCGCGGACGGTCGAACACCTGGCTACTCGGCCCATACTCCACGAGCTCGCCGAGGTGCATGAACGCCACGTGGTCTGCCACCCGCATCGCTTGCTGCAGATTGTGCGTCACGATCACGATCGCCACGCTCTCGCGCAAGCCAACTATCAGCTGCTCAATCGTCGCCGTTGAGATCGGATCGAGCGCCGAGCATGGCTCGTCCAGCAGCAGCACCTCGGGGTCTACCGCCAGTGCCCGTGCGATACACAGCCGTTGCTGTTGGCCCCCCGATAGGCGCAATGCCGGATGGTCGAGGTTTCCCGCCACCTCCTCATACAACCCCGCACGGCACAGCGCGTCGATCACCGCCGGCTCGAGCTCCGCCCGCCCGCGTCGTTTGCGCCGGCGCGCTCCCTGCTCGCCGTGCTCCTCGCGCAGCGCATACGCCACGTTCTCGAAGATGCCCATCGGGAACGGGTTGGGCTGTTGAAAGACCATCGACACCCGTCGTCTGAGCGAATTGACCTCGATCTCGCCGATCTCCTCGCCGTCGAGCGTCACACGCCCCGCGCGTGCCGCCCCCGCTGTGATCTCCGTGAGCCGGTTCAGCGAGCGCAGCAGCGTCGTCTTGCCAGAGCCCGACGCCCCGATCAGCGCCAGCACCTCGCCCTGTCGCACCGGCAAGCTCACGTCGCGCACCACCCAGCGATCTCCGTATGCCAGCCACACTCCTTCGATGCGCATGCGCTCGAGCACGCCGCTTGCGGGTGCACGCCGACCGCGATCCTCACTCTCCACGGTCGCGCTCGTGCTCGGCCGCGCTCCGTTTGTCGGACCGCTCACAACGGTTGGCTCGCGCTCGAGCACGATCCGCCGCACCGGTGGGGCCATCAACGGATCCACGGCAACTCCCCCGCCAACGCCTTCCACAAGCTCTGCCGGTCGTTGCTTCGCGTCGAGCTCAGTCGCATCACAACCACGTTCAGCGCCAGCACCATCAGCAGCAGCACGAACGCCGCCGCATAAGCCTTTTCGTGTGCATTGCCTTCGCCCGCCGGCGAGTTGTAACGCACGTAGCTGGTCAAGGTCCCACCTGTGCCGCGCAATACCGAAAGCACGGGCAAGCCACCGGCGCCTTCGTTACGGATCGTCGCCCCCAACAGAATCACCACGATTGCGGTGTCCCCGATGATGCGTCCGATCCCAAGCGTCACGCCGCTCGCCACGCTAGGCCGCACCGAGGGCAAGAGCACTTTTCCGATCGTCGTCGCCTTCGTCTTGCCGAGCGCATAAGAGGCCTCACGCACCTGCGCCGACACTCCCATCAGCGCCTCGCGTGTGGACGCCACCACGAGCGGCAGAGCAATCAACGACATCATCGCTCCCGCTATCAGGAACGAGCGGCCATAAACCGACCCGCCCGCCGAGGTCTGCGAGAGGAAGGCGAGCGCTGGGCGCGCGAACACCACAAGGCCGAACATCGCGAGCAACACGCTCGGCGCGCCCGCGATCATCTCCACACCCGACTCCACCATCCGTGCCAGCCACGCCGGACGCTGGTACTCCGACATCCACACCGCCAGCCCCACGCCCACGGGTGCCGCGATCGCGATCCCAATCGCCGTCAGCAACAGCGTGCCCTCGATCGGGTCCAAGAAGCCGCCTGAGCTCGCCTGGCTCTGTGACGGGCTTGGGTGTTCAAGCAACAAACTCGGCCGCAGGTAGGCAACGCCCTTCACCGCCATGAACAGCACGATCCCAGCCGTCACTACACACAAACCGATCCCCACGGTCCAGCACAACCCATATGCCACTCTGTCTGCCAACGGCCAGCTGCCCACAGTGTCTCGCCCGCGGCTTGCCCGGATCGAGCTCGCCGGCGGCTTCGCCGCTGGGGGCGCGAGCGGATGTTGGGTGAGGGCTTGCGGTGTGCGCGCCATCGCCGGTGTGCTCGCCATCGCTATGCCCCGCGTGCCCCGCGCCCGCGCGTATAAGGCGACGCGACGGCCGTTCGGGAGAATGGTGTGCTCATGTCCTGATTCCGTAGCGCTTCATCGGCTGCTTCGCCGCCCAGCCCGCCAGCGACAGCAGCGCGCACGACACGAGCAATACCGCCGCCATCGCATACAACGTCTGTTCTACCGGTACCACGTTGATGCTGTCGATGTAGTCGATGATCGTCGCCGCCAGCGGCCTCACTGGCTCGAAGAAGAAGGTAAAACCGTCGAGTGGGTTGGCCGCGAAGCCACGCGACCCCGACACCATCGAGAGCATGATCGACTCGCCCAGCGCCCGCGCCGTTGCCAGCACCGCCGCCGCCACGATCGCCGGTCGCGCCGCCCGCAGCGATACACGCCAGCTCGTGCGCCAACGGTTGACCCCGAGCGCCGCTGAGCCCTCCGTCCACGCCTTGGGCACGCTCTCCAGTGCGCTCACCACGATCGCCACCATGATCGGCAGGATCATCACCGTCAAGATCAACACCGCCACGCTCAGGTTCGCTCCGGTGAGCTGAACCACGTACTCAACCGACCGCTTGCGCTGGGTGGAGATCAGGTTGTCTTCCACCCACGGCGCAATCGCCAGGATCCCAATCAATCCGTACACCACCGACGGCACGCCCGCCAGCAGCCTGATCACTGGATCGATCGCGCGCCTCACCTTCGTCGGGGCGAACTCCACGATGAACACCGCCGCGAAGATCGACACCACCAGGCCGAAGATCACCGCCAAACCAGAGGTGAGCAGCGTGCCCCAGATAAGCGGCCATGCCCTGAAGTGGTAGACGTAGTGAGCCGGGTCGGCAGGGCCGTTGATCATCGCGTTCAGCTGCGTGTCCACATCGCCGCCGCCGCCGAACCAAGCCAGCCCGTTATGCGAGAACGACGGCCACGCTTTCGCGAACACCGTCGCCGCCATCCCCGCTATCACCACGAGCACCCCCACCGCGAGCATCCGCAGTGCCCACTCGGCGCGCCGCTCGGCGGGGGCCGCTCCCCGTCCGAGGAGGGGCCCGAGGAAGCGCTCGAGCACGGCGCCGGGCCGCCTACTGGGCGGCCCGGTCGATGGGGAGGGTGCGCGCGGCTCGTACATCGACCGCCACGGCTAGTGGATGGCGATCCACTCGGAGTTGATGATCTTGCGCGCAATCGCGTTTTTCGAGCTGGTCACCCATTCGATGAACTTCGCAGCAGCGCCTTTCGGCGTGCCCTTGGTAACCATCCAGAAGTTACGCACGCCCTGGTACTGGCCCGACTTGGCGTTCTGCAGAGTGCACGGTATGCCCTGGTAGCCAACCGCGTTCACGCCCGCGGTGAACGCGAACGACACGAATCCAATCGCGTGTTCGTCTACGTGCACCTTGTTCTGCACGAGGCCGTTGCTTTCCTCCGCCTCCGCGCTCGGGGAGATCTTCAGAGCTTCGCCGAGGAAGATGTTCTGGAAGGCGTCTTGCGTGCCCGAGGAAGCCACTCGGTCCACAAGGTCGATCGGCCCACCGATCTTCGCGCCCGGCACTTCGCTCCATTCGCGCACGTTGCCTGTAAAGATCGCCTGCACCGTCTGCTGGTTGAGGTTGGAGATCGGATTCTTCGGATTGGTGATCATGCACACGCCGTCGCGTGCCACCTTTGTGAACTCGAGGCCTTTAGGGTCCCCGCCCGGACCGGTAATCGGATCGCGCGAGACGTCGGCGATATCCACGCGGCCGGCATTCACATCGGTTATGCCGGCGTCTGAAGTGCCTTGCCCAACTTTGGGTGCAGGCTGTTTGGTCGCCTTGTGGTAAGCCGTCGCCAGCTGGCTCACAAGCGGGAACATCGAGGTCGAGCCGTCCATCAGCAGCGCCCGAGCGCCAGCCGTGGCGGGCGCCATTAGCGCGAAGGCTGCAATCAGCGAAACGGTCAGGGTGCGAGTCGTGCGCACGTAGGGGCTCCTTTTGCTGGGGTGTGCGGCAGGCGCGCCCGCAGCCGGACGTGCCCCGCCCAACGGGGCGTCGAGCGCCAGTGTCGAGGTCTCCTGCCCTCCCCACGTGAACAGGACGTTTTCAAGTTGAGAAGAATTGGTGAACATCGCCCCCGCCCGCGTGCCCGGGCCGAGAATTTCTCAGCTCGTTCACAAGTCAGACGCCGGAGGCGGTCAGCCTGACGGGGTGTCTCGCGCGCATGTCGCGAACTTCGTTCGGCGCCGCTTGCTCCGGACGCGGCCCGCCCGCGCTCGCGCGGATCTTTGGCCGGCGCTTGCCGCCGGGCTGCTCGCATGCGCGCTTGTGCCCGCCGTGCCCGCCGCCCACGCCGACATCTCAGGGGTCACCCCGATCGACGGTCCAAGCTCTGAAATCGTCGAACTCGGTGGTACCGCGATGGCCGCCGACGGCACCGGGGGGATCGTCTACCGCAAGCGCATGGAAGGGCGCGCCCATATCTTCGTAGCCCAATACGTCGAAGGCAAATGGAACGCCCCCCAACGCGTCGACACCGGAGAGAAGTTCGAATCCTCATTCCCCGCTATCGCCGCGGGCGAAGGTGGACGACTCGTGGTCGTCTGGGCCAATCACTACTCCTCCACCGCCGACGGCCTGTTCTCCGCCACTATCGATCCCGGCTCCTCCGGTTTCCAGGTCCCCGTTCCCGTCGACCTGAACATCGGTCAAGCCACCGGCACCTATCCCTCGATCGCGATGGACCTCTCCGGGGAGGCCTACGTCTCCTACCGCGTAATCACAGCTGTGAGCGGTCCCTCGACGCCAAATATCCCGCCCGGCTATGTACTCGACGAAATTCGCATGGCCCACTTCGACGGGCAATACTGGTCTTCGCTCGGCCAACCACTCAACCGCGACGTCAACCAGCCCGTTCCCCAACCCACCGCCCTCAACTCGCCGCAGGTCGCCATCGACCTGACAGGGCAGGGTCTGATCGCCTGGCAGGAGCCCGACGACTCGTTCGTCAACCGTATCTACGCGCGGCGCATCTTCGGAATGGTGCCCGGCAACATCCTCGACGTCAGCCCCACCACCTTCGACGGCCATCCCCTCAACGGGGCCGCCGACGAGCTCTCGCTCGACATGGCCGGCTTCGGGCAAGGCTCGGTCGCCTGGCGCCAGGAGCCATCGCCCGGCTCGGGCTTCGCCCACCCGAGCGTGTTCGTGAGCGAGATCCCCTCGTCTTTCAATCCAAAGGGAGCGGCCTTCGGTCCGGCCAAGCCCGTCTACGGGCTCGCCAACGGCGAAGGGCCCCGCCAAGCGCTCGGACCGATCAGCATGGCCGTCGACGGAGAAGGAGGATTCGACGTCGGCTACGGCTCGGGCGAGGAAAGCTTTGACGGCAACGGCTCAGAAGCCGGCGTGGGAGTCCCGGTCAGACTCGACAACGGCTCGGAAGTGCCCGGTGACCCAGTGCTCACCCGTGCCGCTGATGGCGCGCTAGCCGCTGCCTGGAAGGTGCAGGTCCATGGCGCCGGCGGCGTCGCCGTGCTCGAACGCCGTGCCGACGGCACTCCCAACCGCTCGATCGTCGCCGCCCCCCAGGGCGGTGCCGTCCAGCAGCTCTCCGTTGGCGGCTCCCATCGCGGCGACGCCATCTTCGGCTTCCTACAAGGCAATGGCGCGGGTGCTCAGATCGCCGCCGTCGTCGTACGTGCCCCGCCCGGCGAGTTCGTCACCGATGCACCGCTCACGTGGGTCAAGACCGCGAGCCTTCCCTTGCAGTGGGAAGTCCCGCTTGCCGGCGCCGGCAAGATCACTTACTCGATCCTCGTCGAAAGCCAAGAAGTCGCCGAAAACATCACAGGTGACGAATACACGCTGAACCGCGCCCAGCTAACAGAAGGCATCCATACGATTCAGGTGGAGGCCACTGACTCCCTCGGACAGGTCGTCGACTCGGTGCCCGCCACAATCAAGATCGACCGTACCCCTCCGCGCGTGAACGTACGCGTGCGCGGGGCCAGCGTCACTGTGCACCTCAGCGACGGAGCCAAGGGGGAAGTCTCGGGAGTGAGTCCCGGCTCGGTCAAAGTGCATTTTGGGGACGGTCGCTCAGAGAACGGCCGCTTGACGCTCGCCCACACCTATGCCCGTGCCGGGTCCTACACGATCCTCGTTAGCGCCTCCGATAACGCAGGCAACAAAGCAACGGTTCACAAGCAGGTGCGGGTCTCGTGAGGCGCGTGGTCATATCGCTCCTCGCCCTCGGGGCTCTGACGCTCGCACCGGCGGCCCACGCCACCTACGGACCTGGAGGCGGGGGTTTCGGAGCGGACATCGTCTCGGTCGATAACGCCTCCGATGAACAAGCCAACGCCTCGACCTCCGACGCCGACCTCTCCGCCGACGGACGCTATGTGGTCTTCCAAACCCGCGCCACCAACTTCTTTGAAGACGACGGCGAAACGCAACAGGAAAAAGAACTCTCCGAACCTCCTGGCACACTGCGCGAAGGAGGCATCTTCCGCTACGACAGACAAACCGGAGGGCTCGAACTCGTTGCCAGCGGCAATCTCGTCGTAAGCGAAGGCAAGGAAGCAGGCAAGGTGTTGGTCCGCGGCGCCCAGAACCCCTCGGTCAGCGCCGAAGGACGTTATGTCGCGTTTGCCACCGGACAGCAGTTGGTACCCCAAGACAAGAACGAAAACCTCGATGTCTACGTACGTGACATGGACAAGGCAGCGAACGTTCCTGGCGCCTTCGTGCTCGTCTCAGCTCAAAACGGCAGCGAAGAACCGCCCGTATACGACGACTCGTCGATAAGCCCTCCGATTCCCGGTGGCGATCCCGGTACTCAACTATGGCCAAACACCGCAATCAGCGAGAACGGGCGCTACGTGCTGTTTCGCACAGCCGAAGTGCCATCGAGCTTTCCACAAGGCTCAACGCCCGACATGCCACCCAACCAGCTGTTCGTGCGCGACCTGTGGGAAAAAACGACGACGCTCGTAACCCGCACAACCACCGGGGAACCCGCCGGCGGCGACGAAGGGCCGGCGACGCTCAGCGCGGATGGCTCCACGGTCGCGTGGGTTGGCCGCAACGCGGAAGCTCAAACCACCTTCTTGCAGGGTGAGGATCTTGACGACACGCTTCCCTATTACCTCTGGCGGCGTTGGCAAGAACCTCGAGCGCCAACCAGACGTATAACAGGGATCGCCGATCCCGAAGACCCCGAATGCCCACCGGGAGGTAGCGTCGAAGATGGGAATCACAGTGCCACCGGAGCTTGCTATGGCCCGCTCACCGTTCCGGAGTCCAGTTCCCCCGGCATCTCTTCTCAAGTGCCCGCTTTGAGTGAAGACGGCTACACGGTCGCATTCCTTGCTGCCGGAGCACTACGGCCAAACACACTCAAGCCCGACTCGCTCGACGTATTTCTCACGAGCATGATGTCGGGTCTCACGCGCAAGGCCGCCACACGCGAGCTAACGCTTGCCGTCAATGGCGCTCAAGGCGACGGCAACGCATCGATCGCATCGCTCGCGCTTTCCTCCGATGGCACTCATATCGCCTTCGTCTCCCAACGCAATGCCTTTGTCCTGCCAGAACCAGCGCCGGTAGGAAGCTTCAGCGTCACAGCCCAGCAGAGCGAACTAGACGTGATCGATTTGAAAGCCGATACGGTCGAACGGGCTGTTGTTGGAGTAGAAGGCGCTGAACCAAACGGCTCAACCTCAAACAACCCCACGCTCTCCGCCGACGGATCGGTTCTCGCATTCGTCTCTTCGGCGTCGAACCTCATCTCCGGCGACGCCAACGATGCCTCCGATGCCTTTACCGCCACACACCAAACGCCTGCCGGCACCGCTCCAGCGCCCGCAAACTTCAATTCGGTGCAAAGTGGGTTCTCCCTGATAGCCACCGCCTCTCCCGAACTTGGCCTCAGCGTCAAGCGAGCGGCGGACGGGGGCTTGATCCTGCTCGTCGAGACGCCGGGGGCGGGCAAGCTCACAGCGCAGGCAACCGGGACAATCACGACGAAGTCCAACACAAAGAAGACGCGCAAGAAGAAAGTCGTGCTGGCCCATAGCGTCGGTCAGGCGCGCGCGGAGGGCACGACAACACTTGTCTTGCATCTGATGTCCAAGTACACCAAGACCCTCGACGGCGCCGGCAAACTCAAGGCGCTCGTCACCGTTACGTATACGCCATCGCCTCCCGGCGAAGCGCTGTCGGCGGAAGCGACTTCGACGTTCATCTCCGCCACCAGAAAGAAAGTCTCCGCCACCAGAAAGAAAGTCTCCGCCACCAGAAAGAAAGCGAAGGACGTATCGGTGGCGAGACACGCAAAGAACGTCATTCGCGTTACCAAGTTGTTACCACGCGGAGATTAAGTCGTGAAACCTGCCCCACCACGGCCGGCCGACATGTTTCACTGCTGTGACCAGGATGTGTTGCTTCTGTAAACAGGGATTGCGAGGTTCGCGTAGCCCTGTGAGACTGCGGATCGCAATTACTTATTCCCATTTTTGCTCCTGAAAGGACCTACCCTCCTCATGCGATCTAGCCTTTTCCTGGCTGCGGATCACCGTTCACGTGCGCGCGCGGTCGCGGCGCTTTTGACGGTCGTTGGACTCCTGAGTTGCATGGCAGGCTTGCCGACATCTGCCTCCGCTAGCTTCGATGCGTCCGCACCTTCCTGTCTACCTGCCGCACTGGGCAACAGCGGAACCGTTGGCAACAACAGCAGCGTGCAGGTCGAAGGCAATGGGTCATCTCTACAGGCGAGTGCCCAGACCCTTTGGAAGACTATCTTGGCCTCCGAAGCCCACGGCTGTGGCTCCAACGCACCGAAAGTGACATTCAAGTCTACAAGCAGCGGTTGTGGACTTGACTCCGTTGGGGCTGGCACGTCCGCAAGCAGTTGTGAACTTGCCGCTACAGAACAGAAAAAGTGGGAAGTCCCAGGCTATCGCGATCAAAATGTCCGCTTTGGAGCCAGCGACTTTGCGCCAAGCGTTGAAGAAGAGCACAACATAGACGCGGGTCCCAACGGCACGGGCAACCCCAAGTCCGGCGAAATCCACGTTATCCCCGTAGCGGAGGCCGCGATCGCGGTCATCGTTCATGTTCCACAAGGCTGCAAGCTGAAGGAACCGGGCACCGGTGCTACCAGCTTGAACGACGATGCGAGCACTGGCGGTCCCAACGATCCCACAGGCGCTCCCACAGGAGATACATACACCGCTCAGACGCTCCGCGTGCATATCCCCGCACAGGCACTGGAGGGGATCTGGGAGCACAAGATCACAACGTGGGGCGAAATACCAACGCCAACCGGGGGCAAAGTGCTCGCGGAAGAGATCGAAGGCTCCCCAACGGGAGCCCAGGCGGAAGCCTACACCTGTGCAAGCTTCCCGATCTACAGGATCGTGCGCGAAGACACCTCCGGCACGAGCTACAACTTCAAGGCATACCTTGGCATTCTGCCGTCCTCCGGTGAAGGCGGACCAAAACTGTGGGATGAATCCGAAGTTGGCAAAAAGAACACCGCTTGGCCACTGGCGAACGCGAAAGAAACTGGAGTGCCGAAAAAGGTTGTCTCCAATCGGTGCACTGAAGCAAACCAGATCTGCAGCGCCGAAAAAAAAGGTGGCAAAGGACTGGCGGAAGCCGTAAATGGCACGGAAGGATCAATCGCCTACTTGGACCTGGCTACCGCTCGCGAACAAGGCTTCAATAAGAAGGAAGGCGAAGAAGACACCGCTTATTGGCTGCCACTCGAGCCGGTAAACCCAAGCACCACCCCAGGCACAGTCGACACGGGCGTTTTCGTTGAGCCCACGGTGGACCCCGGTGCTCACTTCACTAAACTGGAAGGCCACAAAAAGGGCGCGAACTGCGAAGGCGCGGACGTCCGTAATCTGCCCCAGATAAGCGAAAGCAAAAGCGGGGATCCAACGCTCGGCGACTGGTCGAAAGCGATTGCGACCGGTGGCACAGCGAAAGCAATCGCAGAACACCCAACCACGGCTTATCCTGTATGCGCCATCACTTACGATCTAGCGTTCGATGATGATGCGGCCGCCTATGAAAGCACCACTCCCGAAGAGGAAAAGGCGCGCGCGGTAAAGGACTACCTGTCAGTGGTCGTATCTCAGTACGCACAGGATCAGTTGCCTGGAGAAGCCGACTACGCCGTCCTCAAGCCAGAACTGCTCGCCGACGCCCAGATGGGCGTGGCGGATATCGGCTGGAACAAGACGGCCGGATCGGTGGGGGTCAAAGAAGAAGTCAAAACCCCCGTTGCCACCACGATCGTGAAAACCACGCCGCCGACGATCGTTCCGGCGATCGTTCCGAGCAACGCCTTCTCGATTACAAGCGCGAAGGTCAAGGGCAAGGAGATCGTTCTATCGCTGGAGTTGCCCGATCCAGGCAAGGTCCAGGTCAAGGCGATTGGTGGCGGTGTAACCGTCTCGAGCGTTACCGCCAGCGTGTCCGGTGGCAGCGGAACTGTGACGCTCGCCATCTCAAAAGCCGCGCTGACGAAGCTCGCCAAAGCCAAGGGGCACAAGCTCAGCGTGAAGATCACGGTGACGTTCACCCCAACCGGTGGCACGGCATCCACTCAGACCAAGACACTGACCGTCACACAGGCGGCGGTAACTCCGAAGAAAAAAGCAAGCAAAGGCAAGAAAAAGTAGGACGATAGGCGCATAGCCCACCTTCGGGCCTCTGGCGGCGTCCGGCATCCGTTTTGCGGTGTGTCCGGACGCCGCCTTTGGTCTGAGCCGAGGGCACGGTCTACTACCACAGGCTTTTGACACCACATGACTGACGAGCACAACCCAAACCCAGCACCATCTCCCCAGGGCAACGGCCGCCCCGCGAGTCCCGTCCGCCCACCCCAACGCGCTCAGGTGCGCTCTGGTCTTGCCCACAAGCGCAACCCAGCGCTTGTCACGCTCGGCGACTTTGCAACGGGAGCGCGCCGCGTGATCTTCCGCGACAAGATTGCGCTGTTCCTGGTCATCGCCTCAGCGGGGCTGTTGATCACGTTCTTCTCGCTGCTCGGAGCGATCGGGCCGTCCAGCCACGGCTCCGAACTGCCGATCAGCCGCGTTCTGGAGCTTGCCCGACACAAGCAGATCGCCACCGCAACGCTGTACGACCACGACAACCGCGTCGAGGTCACGCTCAAGGCAACCCCGGGCGAAGCTTCGGGCTCGAAGTCGAGTGGCGGTACACCCGCAACCGGCACTACTACCGCGTCGGGAACTACCGCGTCGGGAACTACCACAGCGTCGGGAACTACCACTGCGTCGGGAACTACCACTGCGTCGGGAACTACCGCGTCGGGAATAACCACTGCGTCGGGAACAACCACCGCGTCGGGAACAACCACTGCGACTTCGACTACAGGCGTCCCGGCTCCCGCACCGCTCGAATACTGGGCCGCCTATCCCGCTTCGGGCGTGCAGACCCAGCAACTGCTGCAAAGCCTCGCCGCGGCTGGGACCGTGGTGACAGTCAACCAGCAGCCCGGTAAGGCCCAGCGAGCGATCCTCGTGCAGTTCCTGATCCCAATCATGCTGCTCGTATGCCTGTTCGCGCTGTTCATGCGCTTTGGCGCCGACGGTGGCGCCGGGGGCATCGCGGGCTTCTCGAAGTTCACAGGCAAGGGCAAGCGCAAGGGCAAGGGCACGCTCGATCGCATCACCTTCGCCGACGTGGCCGGAGCAGGCGAGGCCGTAGCCGAGCTGCGCGAGATCCGCGATTATCTTGCCGATCCCTCGCGTTACCTGAAGGTGGGCGCCGCCGCGCCCAAGGGCGTATTGCTCGTCGGCCCGCCCGGCACCGGCAAGACGCTGCTCGCCAAGGCGGTCGCGGGAGAGGCCGACGCGGCCTTCTTCTCGCTCTCGGGATCGGACTTCGTCGAGTCGCTCGTCGGCGTCGGCGCCGCGCGTGTACGCGACCTGTTTGCCAAGGCACGCAAGACCGCCCCGGCGATCATCTTCATCGACGAGTTCGACGCCGCCGGACGCAAGCGCGGCGCCGGCATCGGGCAAGGCAACGACGAGCGCGAGCAGACACTCAACGCGCTGCTTGTGGAGATGGACGGCTTCGGCGGCGACGGCGGGCTCGTTGTGATGGGCGCCACCAATCGTCCCGACATCCTCGACCCTGCGCTGTTGCGCCCCGGACGCTTTGACCGCCAGGTGACAATCGACGTTCCCGACGTGCACGGACGCCTGGAGATTCTGCGCCTGCACGGCAACAAGCGGCCGATGGGACCTGACGTGTCACTCGAGGAGATAGCGCGTCTGACGCCTGGCTTCAGCGGTGCCGAGCTCGCCAATGTGATCAACGAGGCCGCGCTGCTGTCCGTGCGCGATGCACACGAGCTGATCGAGCAGGCCACACTCGAGGAGGCGATCGACCGCGTTGTCGCGGGTCCCGCCAAGAAGCACATCCTCACAGCCGAGGAGCGCTGGCTGATCTCGATTCACGAGGCCGCCCATGCTGTCGTCGCCGAGGCGCTCGGGCAGTCATCGGTGAGTCGCAAGCTCTCGATCGTCGCGCGCGGGCGCACACTCGGAACCGCTGCCCACATGCTCACCGACCGCGACCAGCTGATCCAGACCGAACCAGACCTGCAGGCCCAGCTGACGGTAATCGTGTCCGGCACCGCTGGAGAGCGAATCGCCTTTGGGCATCTATCGAGTGGCGTCAGCGACGATCTGCACGCCGCCACGAGCCTTGCCCGTACGATGGTCACCTCGTTTGGGATGTCCGATGCGCTCGGCCCAGTCACGATCGGCGAGAAGGGCGGCGAGGTGTTCCTCGGCGCCTCGTTGCAGGACCTTGGCTCGGTAGGGCCCTCGACGCTCGACGTAATCGACCGCGAAGTAGAGCGGCTTGTTGGCGACGCAGAGGCGAAGGCGGGTGCGATCCTAGATCGCAACTGGCAGGCGGTCGAGGAGACGGCACATGCGCTGCTCGAGCAGGAGACGCTCTCGGGCGTCGCGCTCGACGCTGTGCTCTCGACCGTCCACGAGATGGACCTGAGCGAGTTGCGCGACATCACTGGGCGGGCATCCCAAAAGGACCCGGGGCACGGGCCTTGAGATCGCTCGCCGCCGGGGTTCTGATCGCCGCGGCGATCGCCTCGGCCGGCGCCGCCACCGCGCGCGCCGAAGCGACATGGCGCCTGGAACAGCCCGCGCCTCCAACCGGAGCCGCCTTCAAGGTACCGCTCGGCACGCCCGACGACATTGAGTTCTACGCGCCCAACGAGGGGCTTCTGAGCGTAGAGGGCAACGCTGTCGTGCCGGCCGGGCTCTACTTCTGGAACGGGCGCAACTGGCATCAGCTGGCAACCGTGTGCGGCGGCACGGGCGAAGTGTCGCGGATCGCGTGGGCGGGCCCCGACGACTTCTGGGTCATCACCGAACCCAGTGAGCCGCGCTCGGGCTCGGGTCTTGGTCTGTGTCACTTCAAGGACGGAGTGATCGTGGGTTCCTACTCGACCCCCTTTCAGTCACCCGATCCGTTTCGACCGATGGACGCAGCGGCCTGCGATGGACCAAATGACTGTTGGTTTGCTGGCATCGGTAGCGAGGATCCATCGGGTCAGCGCATCGGTGCATACCACCTGCACTGGGATGGCACGAACCTGACGAGCTCCTACCAGCCGCAAGGGCGCGGCGTAAGCGGACTGGCCTTCTTCGGTGGGACCTTCTACGAGAGCACCTTCGTGGGCGCACAGCAGGGCGACACAAGCGATCAAGTCACCCTCGCGACGCCCGAGCCTGACGGTCCAAGCCTGATCCACAGGCTCGTCGGCGAAACATTCACCGATGCCGGTTTCGTGCCCTATCCCTACCCCGGCGTGCCCAGCGAAGGCGTCGAGTTGCTCTCCACGAAAGCCGACGAAAATGCGTTGTGGTTCTCCGGAGGGTGCGCTGCCTCCGGGCCGGATGTCCCACATGGTGGCGTTGTCCCCAGCCCACCGATCATTGTCTATTACGACGAACCGTTCTTCATTCAAGCACCGATCGAACCCTCGCAGTTCGGCGCCGAAGACCGTTTTGTCGATGTAGCCCCAGTGCCAGGCACAGCTTCGGCTTGGGTTGCCGATCAGTCTTTCTCCGAGCGCAAAAGCGCCACTGCCAAGGCCACGGTCGCGTTGATCGAACGAGACGGTGGCGCGGAGATCGACACACTGCCGATCTCCGGGGCCGGGCGCGGCAGCGCCCAGGTCGTTGCCGCGACAGGGCCAGAAGAAGCGTGGATGGTGACCTCCGCGGGTTGGTTGTTCCACTACACAAACGGAACCATTCTTCCCGAAGACAGCGACCCGAACTGGGCCACAACGATCACGGTGCGCCCAAACGAGTCGATTGAACAGTTCGTCTCCGACACGCCGCCGCCAGATGACTCGGAACTATTCGCGCCACCGCCCGTGCAGGTAGAGACGAAAGCCACCGAAGCCCCTGTGGCCGAGGTGATCCCGGCGCTGTTGAAAGATGTAACGGTCACGCGTCGCGGGCTGACCGTGACGGTGAGCTTCGATCTAACCCGCCTAGCCGACGTGCAGCTTGTCGCCAAGCTGCACGGCAAGGTGATCGCCCATACGCGCGAGGAACGCTTGAAGGCTGGTAAGCGCTCGCTCTCGCTGCGTTTGGAACGCAAGCGCTGGCCGAGCGCACTCGGCTTTGTCACCAAGGAGCTGACCCAGCCAAAGCCTGTGCCGGCAACCGGCTCGAAAGGAGCCGCGGGCACGGGGCCCACGGCGGTGAGTACGAGTGTCCGACGCCATGGGTAGCCGCTTGCGTTCAGGGCGAGTCCGTCGCCCACCCGTTGCCCTTGCGCTTGTCGCGATAGTGGCGTTGGTGGCACTCGGCGCCACGCAGGTGACGGGCCGTGGCGCGCGCGCCGCTTCGCCCGGTGGCGCCGAGCCGGTGCCACAGCCTGTGCTTGGCACAGCCGATTCGAGCACTGTGCTGATGGGAGCCGCCACCGCCGGCGCACCTGGGGAAGCCTGGGCATACAGGGTGCTCCCGCTCGACGTGCCCCCACCGAGTGGCTCCGGAGAAGTTACGTTCGCATCCGCCGGTAAAGCGAGCTCCAGCGCCCACGGACAGCTCGTATTCGAGCGAGCAACCGACGCTGACCCAGACTGGACGATCGCCGAAACGCCGTTGGATGAAGAAGAACACCCCTACCGCGGCATGGATCCCAATCGGCTATCGGCACGGATCACGCCGCACGGCGGTGGGCTGCTGGTCGGCCAGGACTCCACGCGGCCGAGCGGCAAGCAGACGGTGGTGCTCGCGCGCGAACCGGGTGGGCGGTTCCACGTGCTGCCCGAACCGCCCGCCGGCGTGCTCCTCGCCGCCGGGGAAGGCGAAGAACCGGGCGAAGGCGGCAACGCAAATGCCGAGGTGCTCGCCGAGGAGGAAGGCGCGGGTGTCGTTGCCGACGCAGCGGTCGAGAGCGTAGGCCACACCGAAGCCTACTTCGGCGCGCTTGGGCGCTCGCGTGATCTCGGCGTCGTGCGTTGGGATGGCAGTAAGTGGACGCGCGAGCCAATCGAGCTGCCATCCGGCTACACCGGCGGCTTCACGATCCTCGCCATCGCCGGCAGCTCACCCAAGAACCTCTGGCTGCTCGGCGAGGCCGAACCAAAGAGTGGCCTGGGAATCCTCTTGTTCGAGCGCAAGGAAGCGAAAGCCGGCGAATTCCGCTGGGAAACGGTCTCGCTCGGCGCTTCGCTATTTGCCTCGGCGGAAACGTCCGCGCGTGACATATCGAAGGTTGGGCCTTTGACCGGTGCAGCGCAGCCGTTGACGGTTACCGAAAAAGGCGTATGGATCGACGGCAACCTGCAAGCGCCAGGCGGCGGCGACGATGGCTATGACTTCACGCTCTACTACGACATCGCCGAAGGCAAAGTCAGCGGTAGCTGGTGCGACGCCCGCGACGGCTCAGGCACAGCGGTTTGCGAACACCCGCTCGGCGCACGCTTCGGGCGCGAGGTCGGTTACCGCAGCTTTGCCTTCGAAGGCCCCGGCTACGGCACACGGATTATCACCAACCCACTTCAGCCAGGCGGGGGGGACAGCACGAACATGGGTAGCTATCTGAGCTTGGAAGGGACCACGTACACGTGGATGCCCGGCGCTGGTGCCGACAACGCTCCCGGGGGTGCCTTCTACACACCGCAAGACGGTTGGCTGGAAGGCCCCGTCCAGATAACGACGACGCAGCCGCCCGAGCGGCTGGTCAGCTGGCCCGTATCCGCACGAGCACCGTTTACGGGGGTTGTCCCAGCACCCGGTAGTGCACCGGGCGACTTCGGAGCCCAAGCGCTGGCCGTCGGCGCCGACGGCGCCGTCGCGCGCTACACACCAGGCAGCGGCTGGGAACGTGAGTTCCTGTTCACGAGCAGCGGTGCCGTCAGCTCGCCGACGTTGCGCGCGGTAGCGTGGCCCGAACCGAATCGAGCGTTCGCCGTCGGCGACCTTGGCGCGATGTGGATCTGGCGCGCGGAAACAGGTTTGTGGGAGAAAGATCCCGCGGCGCCCCTGAACGGCTTTCAAGGCAATCTGCTTGGAATCGCCTTCGACCCGAGCAACCCTGCGCTCGGCTACGCAGTAGGTCAGGGCGGTGTGCTGCTCGAGTACGGCAAGAGCTGGACCCAAGAAGAAGAACTGCCCTCCGGCTTTCAGGAAGCGAACTTCACGTCGGTTGCGTTCGCCGGCTCGGAGGCCATGGTGGTCGCCGAACACGACCTGCTCGTCAACGAAGGCTCGGGTTGGAAGGTAGAACCCGAAGTCCACGCCCTGCTCGAAAGCCTGCCGGAAGCGCCGAGCCTGAATGTCGTCGCAGGACTGCCGGGCGGTGGTGCGGTGCTCGCCGGGCGCGATGTCGTGCTCGAGCGCGACAGCGCGGGGGCGCCGTGGCACTTCTCTGAGCAGCCCATCGTCGACGAGACCGCCATCGCCGCCGCGCCGCTGCTCGAAGGCTCGAAGGTCCGCGCGCTGCTGTCGGTCGTGCCCGACTTCCAGTATCCGCCTCTACTTGTACTGCCCCCGGTCGAACCCGACACGCCGCCGCCCCTGATTCCACCGAACCCTCTGCCCGGCGACGGCTACTTGCTGCGCGAAACCGCCGGCGGCTGGGAGGACGAGGAGCGTGCCGCCTACGCAGGCGACAGCCAGGACAAGCCGCTGAAGGCCGACCCGATCGCTGCGCTCGACGTCGGGACATCTGGCGCCGGTTGGGCGCTTGGCGGCTGGAGCGGAGAGGCGGACGATGCCGGACGCGGTACCGACGCCAGCGGTGGCTCCGGTCAGACCGTTCGCGAAAATGTGCAAACAGCCGGCGTGTACAGCTATGCGGCGGAAGGCAATCCTTCCAGCCCGCCTGGCGAGACCGCGACACCAATCCCAATGCAAAGCGGTGTCGCGACGTTTGCTCTCGGCGGCCACGCCGAGTGCATAGAACCATGTGCTGCGCTCGCTGACGAGGGGATCGCGCCCGATCGCAACCTGAGCGCCGCGCTAGGCGCGATCGATGGCCTCTCCGCGCAGCCGAACGGCCCGCGCATGCTGCTCTACACAGGCGGGCGCGAGACCCCCGGCGACGGTCCGGAGTCCGACGCCGAGGCGGATCGATATGCGCAGCTGCTCTCAGGCGGTGGCAGCATGCCGGTCTACCCGACGCTGTCCGTCGGGGATAGCGAAGGTGGGGGAGCGCAAGCGTTTGACACCGCCTTCGCCGGCTTCGACGCCCCATTCGGGGAAGGGGGCACCCCGGCCGGGGTGAGCACGGCGAACATCCCAGCTGGCACAGTCGCTCCCACACCCGGGGCGCGCACGCACTATGCGTTTGACAGCACCGGCCCGGCAGGCACGGTGCGTGTGATCGTGATCGACAACTCGCGTGGCTCGCTTGCCGCCTCCGATCCTTATCAGAATCCCGCCGAACCGCAGGCGCCGTGGCTCGAACGAATGCTCGCCGACGCGAAGGCCCGTGGCATCCCCGCGATCGTGGTAGGCAGCCGCGAGCTGAACCCGAACTTGCCGCCAGCGCTGAACGTCGCCACCGACGCCGCCGAAGAGGCCCAGATCATGCTGCAAGGTGGCGCGTCCGCTTACCTCTACGAGCGCCCAGAAGAAAGCCGCGCCAGCCAGATTCCATCCGGTGGCTCGGTGACCATCCCCGAGTACGGCACCGGTGCGCTTGGCTATCGCTCGGCGATCTCCGATTCGTTTACCCCCGGTCAGCCCGACGCGCTCTTTGGCACCACCGGCTATTTGCTCGTCAGCGTCGAAGTCGCCAAGCGCAATCCCGCTACCAATATCGCCCCCGTCAGCGCCCGGCTGATCCCGCTCGTGCAGGAAGTGTCGCTCGACCCGGTCGACGGCACGTTGCTGCGGCGTAGTGCACCGGCCCTGTTCGAGGGCATCGGACGCCGCCCGCTCTCAGGCGACCGCTGGGGGCCGATCTCGGCGTCGAGTGGTAACCCCAACCCTCCGGGAGCCGATCCTTACGCCGAATTCCCGCCGGCGTTGTGTCGCCAATCAGACTGCTCGAGCGCGATCGAACCGGAATACACGTTCACCTCCTCCGAACCTGAAATCGCCAACTTCGTTGAGCAGGACCCCAACTCGGCGAACCTGCGCAAGCCGCTGCAGGACTCCTCTGGTCAGGTGATCCCCGACTCGCGCTCGGGCATTCTGTGCGCGTTCAACCCAGGCACAACCACCGTCACGATTTCCGCTGGCGGCCTCTCCTACTCCACGAAGGTCACCGTCCTCGGCGGCAGCGTCGAGCAGCCTTGCGGCACCGTACCGCTGAGCCCGAGCCATTTCACACGCGCCGCCTCCGAAACCGCCGCCACGCCAGCGCCGCCGCCACCATCGCCGGCGCCGGCGCCCGCGCCAGTCGCGCCGCCACCCCCGCCACCGGCTCCTCCGGCGCCTGCGAAAGCGCCCGCGTCAAAGCTCGCGCCGAAGGTGGCACTGCCGCTCGCGGTGCTGCCGCTCGTAAAACTGCCGGCGACTGCCGGGGTTCCCGCGGTCCCGCCGCCGCCTGCCGCTTCCTTTACCGATCCGATTCCGCCCGGCGGTGCCACCGTACGCGTATTTGAAGAAAAACGCGAAGAGGAGGCGGCGCCCGAGCAGTCCCAGGCGTTTGCCCGCTACCGGTCCGATGCGCAGATCACCCCGCTCGGTGTCCACTCGCGCGTCGAATACCGCCTGCCGTTGGCCGCTCGCGTCCACGCCGGTGGCGGTTCCGGTGGCGGCACCACGCCGGTGGCTGTCTACCTACTCGGTCTCGCGTTGCTGATGGCCGCCTGTGGCGCCTCGATCCGCTTCGACTCACGCCGCCAGGAGCGGCTTGCGGTTGTCCAGCTTGCAGCCCACGCAAACCAACGCCCAAGGAGGCGAACATGAGAGAGCGCATCTCCCGCCACAGTGGTCACGCCGCGCTGGCGATCTCGGTTCTCGCGCTCGTCAGCTCGACCACCGGGCTGGCTGACGCCGCGCGTCACGCGGTGCTCAGCGCGATCGCCGGACACCCCATCGGCGCCAAGCCGCGCGCGGGTGGCATTTTGCTGCTCGGCGGAAACAAGAAGTTCCCTGCGGCGGCGATCCCAACAGTGAAAGACGCCACAACCATCGACGGCAAGACGCTCACCGACATCGAACCGGGCTGCCCACCGTCAACCGTCGACCTCGGAACCTGGTGCTTGATGACCTCGCCATACCCGCTCACAAATGCCGAGGCCGGCCAGAACAACTACTTTTGGGCGAGCCAGTCGTGCGTGAAGATGGGGGGCTACCTGCCTACCGCGGCCCAGCTAATCGGCGCCGCGGCGCGCGTAAAGCTCGAGTCGACTATCCATGACTCGCAGATCACCGCCACGGTCCCGCTAGACCCAAGCGTGGGCTTGAAAGACCAGCGTGAGATGAGCGCCACGCTTGTCACCACAGCCGCCGGCTCGGACGCCGCGGGCTCTGAGGGCGTGAGCGTCGGCTCCACCGGCGACCCTCGTACGGGCGAACCCAATCCTGTGCCGCTGCCCGCGGTGCCGTCCCCCTCGACATTGCAATATGTAACCGTTTACTCAAACGGCACGAAGGGTGGATTCGCGGGTTCCGAGCCCGTCTCCCAGCCGGAGAACTTCCGTTGTGCTTTCAACGAGATGCCCGGCGCCAACACATCCGAAGAAGGGTAAGCGGATGGTGTTCACAGGATGGTCACAGCTTGGGGGCGCTCGAGGATGGACGATCACAGCGTGACCGAGCAGTGCGCCAAGTGCAGCGCGCCGCTGGCCGACGATCAGCGCTACTGCCTTCAATGCGGCGAGCCTCGTCCGCACATAGGCGGGCCACCGTCCGGCACGCCTACGGCGCCGACATCGACGCCGGCGTCTCCGACTGTGCCCCCGATCCCCTCGACGTCGTCCAGCGGGCGCAACAACACCCTCGCTTTGCTTGCCGGCGTGGGCGTGTTGCTGCTGGCGATGGGTGTCGGGGTGTTGATCGGACGCGCCGGCATGGCCTCCTCCAAGGCGCCGCCGGCACAGGTGATCTCAGTTGGCGGCACCGCCACGGGGACCGCCACAGCTACCACTCCCACCACACCCACAACCACGCAAGCGCCCGCCGCCTCCTCCACCAAGAAAGCGGCGAAGGCGAAAGCTTCCTCCTCGGGAACCGGTTCCTCGATCACCAAACCCGCACCCCCAACCGTGCTGCAGAGCGTGCATACGCACCAGAGCGGCTCGAGCTACGAGCAGAAATCAAAGAACCTGCCGGACGTGGTCGAAACGGGATGAGCGCTCTCCACCCCGAACACGCGCACTCGCAGTTGCGCCGTCGCCGCGACGAGCTCGCGGAGCAGGTCGCCGAGTTGCACTGGAACCTCGGCGGGCTCACGTATGAGATGGCGATCCGCGACCACTTTCGCCTCGACGTGCTCATCCGCCGCGCCGCGATGTTGCAGGAGCGCGACGCGGAACTGGCCGAGGTAGAGCGGATGCTGCACATGCAGGAGAGCGGCTCCGCCGGCAACTGTCAGAGCTGTGGCGCGATGCGTAGTCGTGGTGCGGTCTTCTGCTGGCAGTGCGGCGTACAGGTGATGGAGCGCTTGGCCGCCAATGCCAGCACTAACGGCGATGCCAGCATCAACGGCGATGGCAGCACCGATGCCGATGGCAGCACCGATGCCGATGCCGATGTCGATGCCCGTGGCGGTAGCGATGCCGGTGGCAGTGGCAATCGAAGCGGCCACGACCTCGGCCGCCCTGTTCAAACGGGAACGTGAGCCTCAACCCGATGCGTCGCTGGGAGCAGCGCTTCGGCGCGCTGCCGCTACCCTCGCCGCTGGCATGGGCGGCGCTCGCGGCGGCGTTCCTCGGGTTCGGCGTACTGATGGGGCGCGCTACGGGGCCCGATGCCGTCGGTGCTCTTGCTTCCTCGCGCGTGCCCTTGAAGATCCTGCTAGCCCAGAGCGCGGCGGTCGGGAATACCGGTTCCGCCACGCCCGTCGCCGTGAAGCCTCCGCCGGTGCCCGAAGCGCAAACAACGCCGGAACCATTTCCCGCTCCAGCTGCGTCCTCGAAATCCTCGACGCCTGCTGCCACCAGCAAAGTGTCGTCTTCTTCTTCCTCCTCCGGGTCCTCGACGGGCTCGAAAGAATCCTCGGGCGGTGGCGAAGGCTCCTCCCCGAAGGGCCCCAGCACGAAGCTTCCCGCGATCAAGCACGTATTCGTGGTGATGCTCGACGACGAGCCCTACGCCAGTGCGTTCGGTCCCGCTTCGCCCGCTCACTACCTGACGGGCACCCTCGAGAAACAGGGGGAGCTGCTGCTGCGCTACTACGCCGTCGCCCACGAAGCGCTGGCCGATGGGATCGCGCTGCTCAGCGGACAGGGCCCCACCGAAGCCACTGCCTCCAACTGCTCCACATACGGCGCCATATCGCCTGCGAGCGCCGGCTCGGACGGGCAGGTACTCGGCAACGGTTGCGTCTATCCGTCCTCGACGCAAACACTGATGACCCAGCTCACCGCCAAGCACCTCACCTGGAAGGCATACGTCGAAGGGATCGACGAAAGCCCGAGCACACCGGGCGCCTGCGCTCACCCTGCCTCCGGAGGGGCCGACCCAAGCGCCGTCGCGCTTGCCAACGGGGTGACGGCTCCCGGTTACCAAACATGGCGCAACCCGTTTGTTTACTTCAGCTCGATCGTCAACTCCCCCTCGTGTGCCTCCGACGACGTGGGGGTGAGCGCGCTGAAGGGCAACCTTGCAAGCGAAAAGAGCACCGCGAGCTTCACCTATATCGCCCCCGGGCAATGCGAGGACGGCGGCCCCACACCGTGTGCTCCCGGAAAGGCATCGGGGATGATGGCGGCGGATGACTTTCTCAGAAAGATCGTCCCCGACATCCTCTCCTCCAAGGCTTACAAGAAGGATGGGCTGCTTGTAATCACGTCCGACAACGCTCCCGCAAGCGGCGAATACGCAGACTCGAGCTCCTGCTGTGGCCAACCGCGCTTTCCCAACCTGCCAACGTCCACCGGTGCAGCCGCACTCTCGCCTGCTGGGGGCGGTCAGGTCGGGCTGCTGATGCTCTCGCCCTTCATGAAGAAAGGCGGTGGGCTTGCTCAGGAAACCTATAGTCACTTCTCGCTGCTTGCCACCGTCGAGCAGATATTTGGCTTGGGGAAGCTTGGCTATGCGGGACTCTCGGAAGTAAAGCCGTTCAGCGCCTCATTGTTCTCCGGCGGGTGAAGGGTCCGGTTGCGTTAGCACGAGATCGTTGGGCTAGGACGAGGTTCTCGTCGAATCGGGATGAGGGTTCTAGTTGGGTTGGGGCGAGAGTTCTCGTTGGGTCAGGACGAGGGTTCTAGTTGGGTTGGGGCGAGAGTTCTCGTTGGGCTAGGACGAGGTCTGTTGGGTTAGCACGCATTGCGTTTACGATTCTTCTCAAGCCATCGGCCCGGGAGCTAGCCGGGGAGGTGCGTCTTCGTCGCGAGGGAGAGGGACCGTCATCCACATCGATCCATACATCGTTCTTGGCAGTGCAATCATCGGCTTCCTTGTCGGGATGACCGGCGCGGGCGGTGGGGCGCTGATGACGCCGATGCTGATCCTGCTTTTCGGCGTAACACCTTCCGCCGCGATCTCGAGCGACCTTGTGGCCGCGGTTGTAATGCGCCCGATTGGAGCCGGCGTGCATCTGCGCCGCGGCACCGTCAACCTGCGCCTGGTCGGCTGGATGGTGCTCGGCTCGGCTCCGATGGCGTTCTTCGGTGCGTATCTGCTGCACATAATGGGAAACAGCAAAGCCGCTCAGCAGAACATCGAGGTGGCACTTGGCGTGGCGCTGCTCGTCGGGGCTATCGCGATGGTATTGCGCTACCTCCTCGACCGGCGATCCGGCGCGAGCCGCACAGCTGAAGTCCACGAGATCGTCCCCCGTCCGCTGCCCACGATCGCGATCGGCATGATCGGTGGGATCATCGTCGGAATGACCTCGGTGGGCTCGGGCTCGTTGCTGATCGTCATGCTGCTGTTCCTCTATCCGATGATCGGCGCCAAGCAGCTTGTCGGCACCGATCTGACCCAAGCGGTACCGCTCACCCTCGCCGCCGCCCTCGGGGCGCTCACGTTCGGTCACGTCGAGTTCGGCGTTACGGTGTCGCTGATCCTCGGCAGCGTTCCGGCCGTGTTCGTCGGGTCGCTTGTCTCCTCGAGCGCTCCAGACCGGTACATCAGGCCGATGATCACGTTTGTGGTTGCGGCGTCCGGTTTGAAGTACGTCGGGGTTGGAACCACAGCTTTGGGGTGGTTGCTGTGCGGGATGCTGCTTGTCGGCGCTGCTGTATGGGTGGTCTATGTACGTCCTGCCCAGCGCGCCAGCGCGCAGGAAAGCCGCGATTCCGCGATCGCGCCTACAGTTGAGCCCGTCGCCGCACCTATTGCCGAGTCAGTGAGCATCGACTGACCGTCAAGACGTGAGCGAGGACGCTAGCTGCTCGTAGGTAACCGCTTGGCGTGTGCAAGCCGAGCGCTTGAGTACCCACTCCAGCGCGAGCATGTGGTTGGGATGCTCTAGATCCGATGGGTGCAGGTCAAGGCGCAGCGTGGTCCCCGACACGAGCGCTCCGGCGCGCAACAGTGTGGGGGAGACCGCGCGTCTGAGCCGTCCGGCGTTGGATAGGGCAATCGGTGGTCCGAGCAGGTCGCGTCTCCCGTCTCTGCCAGTGCTAGTCCACGCTCCCCGCCCATCGACTTGGGCGAGCCGTGGCGGCGCCATGGCGGGATGGGCGCGGTGCAGGCCTAGCAATGCCGCCCACCAGCGGAAGCGCTCGCTGAGCGTCCTACGCAGCGCGGGGGTGTAGGCATAGCCGGGTGCCACGAAGCCCTGAGGCTCGATTCCGGCGAGCTTCAGCACGCGCCGTCCGGCGTCCACCGCGCGGCGGGTCTCATGTGCGTCGAGCCCCACGAACTCGCTTTCGTGGTTCGCATTGAGGGTGCGCAGCGATTGATAGGGCCCGCCCGCCCGTGCCGGTGGCCGTCGTGAACGTAGGTGCTGAAAACCGTGCTGGGCGATCGCGTCACCGCCTCGCTGGCGCTCGATCAGCCAACTCACCATCTCCGGTGAGCGTCCGGCGAGTGGATGCAGATCTCGTGCTGGGATCACCAGCAAAGTCACATGGTCCACACCATGGTCATCGAGCCAGTCGCGGATGAGTGCGCAACGCTCGAATGTCGCGGGCTCGATGTCGTGCAGAGCCACGGCTATCGTGCGGCGCTCAGCCTTCATGGGAGGGCTCTGCCGGTTGGGATGCCGTTGCTGTCGGTCATGCGACTAGGCAATTGGGGTTGTGTGAGGTATCGATGGCGTGAGGCGCTCGAGCCATCTCCATCGGCGATGGCGAGTAGGTAGAGGAGGCAGCGCCTGGGAAGCTATCGCTGAGTACACGACGGTAACCGGCGGCCAGGCGCTCCAGGGCACGCTCCCAGGTACGCTCACGCACCGACCCGATTGCGGTGCTCGCGAGGCGCTCGCGTAGTAGCGGCGACCCCGCTAGCTCTACCAGCGCGCTCGCCAGCTGCTCGCTGTCGGCGTCGCGCAGCAGCCCTGTCACGCGATCCTCGATCAGCTCGAGCGGTCCGCCCGCGGCAACCGCGAGCACAGGCAGCCCGGAGGCTTGCGCCTCGAGGATCACTTGGCCAAACGTGTCCGTGACGCTTGGGAAGAAGAAGAGATCTGCCGAGGCATACACCTTTGCCAGCTCCACTCCCTCCAACCAGCCGAGGAATGTGGCGCTCTCGCCCACACGTTCGCGTAGGTGCTCTTGCTCTGGTCCCCCGCCTGCCAGCACGAGATGCAGGCGCGGGTCGCGCTCGCGTGCTGTCAGGAACGCCTCGGCAAGCAACTCAGCGCCCTTCTCGCGGGTGATCCGGCCCGCATAGAGCACGTTGATCCGGTCTCGGTCTCCCGCGCCCTCTGAGGTCGTACCCGAGTCGCGCGTGCCATCTACCTGGTCCGATGCCCAACCCGCCTGGTCCGATGCCCAACCCGCCTGGTCCGATGCCCAACCCGCCTGGTCCGATGCCCAACCCGCCTGGTCCGATGCCCAACCCGCCTGGTCCGATGCCCAACCCGCCGCGATCGAGCCGTCGCGCAATGCCGGATCAAAGCGCGATGTATCCACACCGCGATCCCAGCGCAACACCTTCTCCGCGCTCATGCCGATCGAGGCGAGCGCTTCGTCGGAGGCCGGGCTGGGAGAGAGAACGAGATCGCAGGCGTTGTAGAAGGCGCCAACTGCGATCTCCATCGCCTCCGCCACGCGCCGGTCGTCTGAGCGTAGTTGCGCATAGGCCGTGAGCTCGGTGTGGTAGCTGCCGATCAGCGGGAGCCCAAGCGCGCGCCCAAGCAGGACTCCCGCCACGCCGGCTGGGCCGGGCGAGCACACGTGGATCACGTCGAATGAGCCCTCGGTGAGTGTTTGGACGGCAGCCGATAGGCTCGGTACGCCGATGCGCAGGCCTGGGTAGTAGGGCACGTCGAACTCCGCCACCGCCGAGAGACGCCGGTCGACCTCGGGGTCGGTCGCTACAACCTCGATCTCAAAGCCCGCCACGCCGCGCTGGCGGATCTCCTCGATCGTGCGGCTCACGCCGTGTGTAGAGCCGATTCCGTCGGCCAAGATCGCGACGCGGGGAGGCTCGCCGTCAGAGGCCACACCGGTGCGCGCCAGCTTGGCCTGCTCGTTTGCCAGGAACGCGGTTGCCGGTGCATAAGGGATCGCCGCGATGCAGCTCTCGAACAGCGCCGCCGTCGCGGCGCCTATCTCGCGATCGTCGATAGATCCGGTTGTGGTGGCATCGGTCACGCTCGTCGCGGTCGTGCTGGTCGGTTGGCCATCGGTTATGGCCTTCACCGTGCGCTCGACGGCGCTGGCCAACTTGCGCTCATGCAGGCGGCACGCACGGCGGTGCAGATCGGAGTGGCTGAAGCCCTCCTCCTGCATGTAAGCGATCAGACCGCGCTCGTCGAGGTGGTCGAGCTCCACCGCCACAAGCCACGCGCGTAGTAGACAGCGAGCGTCGGCGGGGGCCAGATCCGTGCCGGTAGTGCCCTCGCGCGCATCGCCCTCGCGCAGCAGGCGCTGCATCATCGTCATCACCCGCCGCGGGTCCGGTGTGGCGAGGGCGTCCTCGCTCTCGTCGTGCCCGAGCGCGCGAGCAGCCAGGGCGATCGCTGCATGCGCCCACTTGGCGGCGCTGCCCTGTTTGCCGCACGCGCTTACACGGCCTGCACGCATGTGCCTGAGGAACTCAGCCGGTGTGGTTGCTGGCGGTGCCTCGGTCCACGTGCGTCCGATGTCAATTCCAGCATGATCGTCGCTGCCGCCGATGCCTGTGCCGTCAAGCGTCGCCACATACATCGCTGCTGGGCGGTTGAGCTCGCGGGCGCGTGCGCCATTGCGGGTCTCCCATATCTCGAACAGCTCGGCGAGCCGACGGCGGTGGCGTGCGCTCAAGGGCGCTCCCACCGCGTAGTAGGGGTGGGCCAGTGCGCAGGCAATCTCCTGGTCGCAGAGATACATCGCGCACAGCTCCACGTCGCCGCGGTTGGCTTGAAGCCATTCGTGATCCTCAGGCGTTATCCCGTAGCAGAGGACGTGCACTGCCTGTGGCTCGCCGCGGAAGTGGGCGGTGAGCTCCTCGGAGACGAACACGTCGGGGTAGTCGGCGATGGCAAGCACCCCGTCGATCGTGTCGTGATCGGTGATCGTCACGAAGTCCATCCCGCGACGCTTCGCCAGCTCGTACACCTCCTCGGGAGGCGTTGCACACTCCGGCAAACCGAGCGCACGTTGCACGCCAAGCTTTGACAGCTGCGAGGCGGTGGAGTGACAGTGCATGTCGACCCGCGTGACCATACCGAAAGGTTCTCCCTGCAAATGGCCAACTTTGTAACCAGTCGGGAATGATTGTGTTAAATCGGCGTGAAGGGACCCAAGTTGTGCGGATGCCAATATCCGCCGCTGGAGTCCATCGAGTGGAGCGTGGACGTTTGCGCTCCACGGCGGCCACTGTCTCTCGCTTTGCATAAGCTGTCGCCGCGATGCACGGTCCCATCTCCTACCTCCAAGCGATCATCCTCGGCCTCACCCAGGGCGCTACCGAGCCGTTTCCGGTCTCGAGCCTCGGCCACGCGGTGGTGTTGCCCGGCCTCGCCGGTTGGAACCTGCACCAGGGCGATCCCTACTTCCTGACGTTCCTCGTGGCAACCCATCTTGCGACGGCGCTCGTGCTGCTGCTGTTCTTCCTGAAGGATTGGGTGAGGATCGTCAAAGGGATCTTCCGCTCACTCGCGATGCGCGAGATCCGCGAGGACGACGCCGACGCGCGGCTCGGCTGGCTGCTGGTGGTGGGCACGATTCCCGTCGGGATCATCGGCTTGCTGCTCCAGGAACCGCTGCGCAAACTGTTCGCCTCGCCATCGGTGGCAGCAGCCTTCCTGATCGTCAACGGGATCGCGCTACTGCTGTTCGAGCGTTGGCGCAAGCGTCCGCCGAGCACAGGCGACTACCTCGGCGACGGGGACGCTCGCATCGCCAAGCTGAGCTGGCGCCAGGCGGGCGCGGTGGGCGTCTCGCAAGCGGCAGCGCTCATACCGGGCATCTCGCGCTCGGGCTTCTCGATGGGTGGCGGTTTGCTCGTGGGCCTCTCAAACGAGGACGCAGCTCGCTACAGCTTCCTGCTCGCCACTCCGGTAATCCTCGCTGCCGCGGCCCTGAAGGTGCCGGAACTGCTGGGATCGCAGGGCAACGGCGTACGCGGACCCGCGCTCGTTGCTGGGCTGTGCGCAGCTCTCACCACATTCTTGGCGGTGAAGTTCCTGTTGCGCTGGTTTCAGTCGAACAGGCTCACGCCATTCGGCATCTACTGCATCGTGCTCGGCCTCGCCAGCACGGTGGCGTTTGCCGTCAACTGACGGAGCCGGAACACGGCGGTTGGGGCGGAGCGGGCTCGAGCGTCCTTGCCGGCGGGGACCTCTCCAAAGCCCTTGTCTCTCGGCGAGCGCTTCTAAGCGCTCTTGGCCTTCGGTCCGCTCTGAAACCAGGCGAAAGCAAAGCACGCAAGCGCCAGCACAATCGCGGCGATGCCGTGCTTTGAGTGATGATGGTTGGCTTCGGGGCTCGACGCGGAGGCATGGCCGGGGAAGAAGCTGGGTAGCGAGTGCTCTGGAGTCACGAAATAGATGATCGCCACAATCACCAGCACGATGCCGAGCACTACGGCGGGAATCACCAACTTGCGTAGGGTGGTGGCGCTCATTTCCCATCCTCCTCAACCGGCGCCTCCCCGGGAGGCGTGAACCCTCTCGGGTGTACACGGTGGCGCTCATCGCCGCTGAAGAGTAGATGATGCGAAGGATGTCACCCCGCCCGAGAACTCCCCCAAAGATGTTTGAGACGCGCAGCCAGGCTTGGGATGAAGCTGGATTGCTCCCGCAGGTAAGCCCTGGCGCGGTCAGGCGCGCGCGCTGGGAGGCACTGCTGCTCGTGCCGCTGTTCGTCGGCGTGGTGATGCTCTACGAAAACCGTCGCTCCCTGCTCGGACTGAGCGCGCACGGCAAGGACAGCTCGCGTGGCTTGAAACGCCGGTGGACTTCGTCACGGTAATCGTATTGGTGATGCTCGGCTGGGCGATCGCGCGCGACGTCGGCCGCGCGTTTGGGCCGGCGTTGTTCAGGCGCATGGATCCTGCCTCCGCGGGGACCGTGGGCTTCGTGATCCGCCTCGTGACGGTGGCGGTGGCAGTCGTCGTGGCGCTTGGCATCATTGGCATCGAACCGCGCACCCTTGCGCTCGGCGGTGCCTTCACGGCCGTCATCCTTGGGCTCGCCGCCCAGCAGACGCTCGGCAACATGTTCGCCGGGACGGTGCTATTGAGCGCAAGACCGTTTCGCGTCGGTGACAGCGTGCGCCTGCAGGGCGGTCCGCTAGCCGGGCAGATCGAGGGCACGGTCAGCACGCTCGGGTTGCTCTACACCACGTTCGCCACCGACGATGGTCCGATCATGGTGCCCAACAGCGTGGTGCTCAGCGTCGCGGTGCTCGCCAGGGGACGCGCACGAGTCGACGGGCGCGACTGAGGCTCGCGCGTGTGTATGTGTGGTTGACAGCGGCACATGTGCCGCTGTCCGGGGCCGCACATGTGCGGCCCCGCGACCATGGCGCATGCGCCATGGTCCGAGTCGGCGCATGCGCCGACTCATGGGACCGATCAAAGATCGGCCAGCATGCACCCCCATCTCGGCCAATAACTAAAATGCGCCCCCAAGTCATGTGGTGAGCCTCGAGTCAGGTTGGAGGCACCACCCGGTAGCGCAAGAACAGATAGGAGTCGTGCTCGAGCGCTCCGGCAAGCTCCAGCTCGAGTGGCGGGTCGAGCTCTGGGCCGCTCACGATCCGCAGCGTCTCGCTCGTCGCGTCCCCGCCCGCGAGCTTCGGGGAGACAGTCAGAAACAGCTCATCGACAAGGCCGTGGGCAAGCAGTTGGGCATTCAGGTGAGGCCCACCCTCGCACAACAACGTGTGCACCCCGAAGCGCTCACGTAGCTCCGACATCGCGCCCCCCAGATCGAGAAGACCATCGCGTGCGCAGCGCACGTAGTCGATCTGGGCGCGGCAATCCTGAGGCAAACTTGCCGCCGACGGGGTCAGGATCGCCACACGGGCGCTCGCTTCGCCCAGCAACGGAATCTCGCTATCTAGGGCCAGTCGTCCCGAGACGATGCACGCCAGCGGCTCAGCGCTCAGACCGCGCGCGCGCCTGATCCGACGCTGGGCATCGTCGCGAATCAGTTGCCCGTAGCGCTCGGCTCGAATTGTGCCGGCGCCGGCCATCACCGCGTCGACGGCCGTGCGCAACCCGTACAGAAGCTCTTTGTCGGCGCGCTCGCCAAGCGGTCCCGAGCGCCCGCCGAGGGTGGCGCGGCCGTCCACGGTGGCGATCATGTTGAGCAGCAAATAGGGGCGCGAGCTGCCCACCGAGTCGCTGGCCTCGGTCAGTTCGAGTCCGTCGACGAACCGCTCGACGGTGCTCAACGGACCGTCGGGGATCAGGCGTCGCAAGCTCAACGCGGGCTCCGAAGGCCTGTCCTGGGGATCATCGGTCATATACCACTTGCTAACACATCCGCAGATCGACGTGCTACCGTCGTGCGGTCTGGCTGGCCAAATCTGGCCGGTGAAAAGCAGTGCAAGCGCTCGCAGGTCGAAGCTCTAGAAGCATCCTCCGCGTAGCAGCACGCACATATCGTGGAGGAAATCACATGCCTACCGGCACAGTGAAGTGGTTCAGCGACGACAAGGGGTTCGGCTTCATCACCCCCGATGATGGTGACAAGGACCTGTTCGTCCACCACACAGGGATCAACGGCGAAGGCTATCGCTCGCTTCAGGAGGGCACCAAGGTGTCCTACGACGCGGAGCAGGGTGACAAGGGCCCGAAGGCCGTGAACGTCACGACCGTCTGAGCTGCTGACAGAATCAAGGGCCGATCCCGCCAGGGACGAGTGTCCATGACGGGATATGGCCAAAGTAGTAGTGAGCATGTCATCGGGGCCCTGCGGGGCCCCGCCGACGTTAGGAGCCGTCGACGGCCGCTCTCGGAGACCGAGACGCGACGACGACATGTCGAGGTGACACTCGGCGCGGGCGCGCTGATCGCGATCCTGACGGGCTGCCTGCTGGTGGTGGTAACAGCGGCCGACCGTCCCAGCATCCTCGCGGCTACCACCACGCAGGGCTACTTCCCGCACTGGATGGCTGGCCCGCTCGGCGGACTGTGGCCGTCGCTCACGCGTAGCACCCAGGGGTTGAAGTATCTATTCACCGCCCCGATCGTGCTCATGTATGTCAGCTACCTGGTGGGCTTGAGATACGTGCCCCGCCTATCCGCTCGCTGGGCGATCGCGGCTGTGGTCGGAGCCCACGCGATCATGTTTCTCTCACCGCCGCTAGCGCTCACAGACATCTTCAATTACGTCAACTACGGGCGCATGGAGGTCGTTCACAACCTCAATCCCTATACCACCATCCCCGTGCTCGAGCCTCACAACGACCCGAGCTATGTGATCAGCAATTGGCACCGATTGCTTAGCCCATATGGGCCGCTGTTCACGCTGATGACATTCGCGGTGGTTCCGCTCGGCGTGGCCGTCTCATTCTGGACGTTGAAGGGCCTCTTGATGTTCGCGAGCCTCGGCATCGTGGCGCTCGTGTGGCACTCGGCGCGCCTACTCGATCGCGATCCGGTGACCGCGATCGTGTTCGTCGGCCTGAACCCAATCGTGCTCATTTGGGGACTTGGCGGCGACCACAACGACTTCCTGATGATGTTCTGCGTAGTGCTCGGCTTCTATTTGTTGCTGCGCGCCGGCTCCATGCCAGGGGCGTTCAGGCGAGTCTCAAACGATGGGGAGACGCTCGAGGATGTAGGGGAACGGTCAAGGGGAGGGGAGGTTGGCCCTCTTGATGGCACGACGGCCCAAGCGGCGCCGTGGTCGCCGGTCCCGATGGGCGCGGGCGTGGCCTTCGTGGCCGCCGTGGCAATCAAGGCCTCGGCCGGCATCCTGCTGCCTGTAGTCCTTGCGGGGCTGTTGGGACGTCGCCGCGATCTCCTACAGGTCGTGCTTGGGATGGCGTTGGGCGCGGTCGTGCTGGGCCTCGGCAGCGTTATCGCGTTTGGCCCCCACTTCCCCGACCTCGCCACGCAGGGGCGTCTGGTGACGATGACGAGTCTGCCCAACCTGTTCGGGCTGGCGCTCGGTCAGGGAGGGGAGACCACCACGATGCGTGTGTTGCTCAGCGGCGTGTTGATCGCGGCGTTGGCGGCATGCTCACTGCTTGCCTGGCGTCGGCGTGAGTCGATCACCGCCGCCGGCTGGGCCTCGGTGGCGCTGCTTGTCACGCTCAGTTGGGTGCTGCCCTGGTATGTGCTGTGGATGCTGCCTCTAGCTGCCCTGTCGCGCTCGCGCCGCTTGCGCCTCGCTGCCCTGCTCGTCGGCGTCTACATGATCTTGGCCTGGGCGCCGCTCAACGGGAACGTGTTCAACGCGATCGGCTTTCACCCGGAAAAGACGGCTCTGGGGCGATTGCACCAGCGTTACGTCAAGGAACTTCTCTACTGAGCGCTGGCCCTGTGCCCGCGCGCGTGTGGGGCCAAGAGAACGACCCCAGCGTGGGGCCAAGAGAACGAAACACAGTGTCCGCGCCCGCGCCCGCGTGCCCGCGTGCGCGCGCGGGACAGGCGAATCTGCGTTGCTTGCCGCCCCCGGCTGTATGCGTGGCTTGTTCTCTCATGCAGCCCCGGGAGGCCCGCTGAGGCGCTGCTCGCCGTCGGGCATGCGCCCGTCGCGTCCCACATAGCCGTCCTTGCCGCCGGCACACAGGTAGGTCGCGTCGCCCTCGCCCACGTTGCGTACCTTGCGCAGGGTAGCGGCGTCCACGCGCGCCGAGCCACCCTCGGAGAGGCGGTGGGTGCTGCCGTCGCCGAACTCCATCTCGATTGTCCCGCGGTAGACGAAGTAGAGCTCCTCCTGGACGTCGTGGAAGTGGCTGCCAGTTTCATAGCCAGGCGGCATCGTGATCACGTTGACGCCGAAAGCGGTCACGCCCAGCCCCTTTCGCATCTTGCGAAAGCCGTAGCCCTCGCCGAGCGCGTCGAGATCCTCGGCCACGGCGTAGCCCTCGCCGCTGGTCACCTTCGGGTACTCGGATGCCTCCATTTTGGATCTCCTTCGCGTGATCGTCAGTGGTCTGCCACGAGGCCGCCCTCAGGAGAGAGCGGCCTGTTCTCACTTGCCCAGCGCATCAGCCCGCCGCGCATCGATAGCGCCTGCGCCCCGGCGGCCCGAAGTGCCTGGGCAGCCATATCCGAGCGAGCGCCAACCCTGCAATAGAAAACGATGGGGCGCTCCCGTTCGAGCTCCTGCGCCCTGGAGGAGAGCTCCACCAGCGGGATGTGTCGCGAGCCGGCGATGTAGCCGGCTTCGCGCTCATACGCCTCGCGCACATCCACCACCTGCAAATCGGGCTCCTCGACCATCCATTCGGCGAGCCGCTCGGGGTCGATGTCGGTCTGCGTGGAGTCCACCGGGGCGCCCATTGGGGGGAGGGTAGCGGCCCTGGGGTCCTGTGGCGAGGTGGGCGCGCCGCCCGCGCAGGGGCCACGTCGCCTGCTCGGGCCGCGTCACCCACCCGCGGCCACGTCGCCTGCTCGGGCCGCGTCACCCACCCGCGGCCACATCGCCCACCCGCGGCCACATCGCCCGCCCGGGCCGCGTCACCCACCCGCGACCACGTTGCCCGCCCGGGCCGCGTCACCCACCCGCGGCCATTAGGATCAAGAGACATGCAAGAGACCCTCACCGATACTTACACCATCCCGCAGGAGCATCTTGACTTCTGCGCCACGATCAAACAGATAGCTCAGGAGAAGATCGCGCCGCGCTCGGCGGAGATCGACGAGCAGGCCGAATACCCGTGGGACATACGCAAGGTGCTCGCCGAGCAGGACATCCTCGGGTTGCCGTTTCCCACCGAGTACGGCGGTACCGGTACCGGCACGCTGATGCTCAACATGGGTGTGGAGGAGATCGCCAAGGTAGATGCCGCGTGTGCGCTCATCCTGATGGTTCAGGAGCTCGGCACCCTTCCCATTCAATTGTTCGGTTCAGAGGAGCTGAAGGCGCGCTTCTTGCCCAAGTGTGCCAGCGGCGAGTGGTCCCCGGCATTCGCTTTGTCAGAGCCCGAAGCTGGGTCAGACCCGGCGGGGATGCAAACCACCGCTGTGCAGGATGGCGATGAATGGGTGATCAACGGCACCAAGAACTGGATCTCAAACCTCGGTGTGGCCGACTTCTACATCACATTCGCCGTCACCGACCGCGAGAGCAAACGGATCACCGCGTTCGTGGTGGAGGCTGACCGCCCTGGGTTCAGCGTCGGCAAGCTCGAGCACAAGCTCGGTATCCGCGCCTCACCCACAGGGCAGCCGATCTTCGACGATGTGAGGGTGCCCCAGGAGAATGTGATCGGTGAGGTGGGCAGGGGACTGCGAGTGGCGCTCGGCACTTTGGAGCGCACCCGCCTCGGGGCGGCCGCCCAGGCGGTGGGTATCGCCCAGGGAGCCACCGACTACGCCGTCGCCTATGCCCGCGAGCGCAAGCAATTCGGCAAAGCCATCAACGAGTTCCAGGGCATTCAGTTCAAGCTAGCCGACATGGAAACACGCACGGCAGCCGCGCGCGAGTTGCTCTACAAGGCATGTGCCATGGCCGACCAAGGCCATCCGCAGCGCGCGAAGTACTCCTCGATGGCGAAGGTGTTCTGCTCAGATACCGCCATGGCTGTCACCGTCGAGGCAGTACAGGTGCTGGGCGGCTACGGTTATGTCAAGGAGTATCCGGTAGAGCGCATGATGCGAGACGCGAAGATCACCCAGATCTATGAGGGCACGAACGAGATTCAAAGGCTCGTGATTGCCCGCACGCTGAAGTAGGCAGCGAGATGCGCCTGCCAATATCCGGCACGAGCAAGGCAGGGTTGGGCGTGCTCTCCCCAGTCTGCCGCCCGCGCGAGTAGGCGTTGTATGCGTGCGTCGAGGTTCTCAGGCGCCTCCGGCCACGCCGGTCGTGTCGCAGTAGCGGCAATCGTGGCGCTGTCGCTCGGCCTCGTAGTGCTCGTCCTCGGACAGGGGCTCAGCACGATCGGCTTCGTCAGGGCTGTCGAGGAGGTAGCGCTCGGGGCCATCGTCGTCGCCGCGATTGCCGGCGCGGTGGCGTTCGTGGCCGTGCGGCTGGCCGGTTGGCAGGACCCAGAGTCCGAGGTGGAGTTCGACGAGCTAGTGCGTCACTCCGAGGAGCTCGCCCGCGAAGGGCTTGTCCTCGACCCCGAGGAAGCGGAATTCATGGAGCTCGATCCGCTCAACGACGAGGACTTCGAGGAGCTCGTGCGCGACGCACTCGACGATCTGCCCGATCTGCTGCGCAACGCCCTCGCCCACGTAGCGGTGGTGATCTCCGATGGCGGTCGAGCCCGCGGCGCCTACGGCCTCTACCAGGGTGACGGGGCCACCAGGAGCAATGCCCACGACCGGATCGTGATCTTCCGCGACACCATCAGACGCGACTTCGGACACGACCCCGACCTGCTGCGCGAGCAGGTCACGAAGACCGTGCGCCACGAGCTCGCCCATCATGTCGGCTTTGACGAGCTCGGCGTGAGTCGCTTGGACCTATAGGCCCGTCCGCTGAGTCCGTTCCCGTAGGCCTGTTCCGATCTCGCATAAGATGCGCCTGCTCCCGCGCCGCGCGGGGCGGGTGGAGGGTCCGTCCCCGCCATACCAATCAAGGAGAACGTAAACATGCCTGAAGCCGTAATCGTCGACGCCGTGCGCACGCCCATCGGGCGGGCCGTGAAGGGGTCGCTCAAGTCCGTTCGCGCCGATGATCTCGCCTCGATCCCACTGAAGGCGATCGTAGAGCGCAACCCCGAGGTCGAGCAGACCTCGATCGGCGACGTGATGATGGGATGCGGATACGGAGAGGGCGAGCAGGGCTACAACATCGGGCGCATCGCTAGCCTGATAGCCGGCATCGACTATCGCGTGCCCGGCACCACCGTCAACCGCTTCTGCGCCTCATCGTTGCAAACGATCCGAATGGCCTTCCACGCGATCAAAGCGGGCGAGGGCGACACCTACATCTCAGCCGGTGTCGAGGCCGTGTCAAGAGCTGGCCGCGGCGGCGCACAGTTCGAGTTCCATCCGCTAGTGGACGGCTCCGAGGGCTCCCTCTACAACGTATACATCCCGATGGGCATGACCGCCGAGAACGTGGCCGAGGAACGCAAAGTCAGCCGTGAGGCTCAGGACGAGTGGGCGCTCATCTCACAAACCCGTGCCGTGGCCGCCCAAGAGTCCGGGCACTACGAAGCAGAAATCATTCCCGTGACCGTGCCCGCCCACAAAGACGTGGATAAGGAGGGCAACGAGATCGAGGTGCCCGAGACGGTAGTCACCAAGGATGACGGTCCGCGCGCCGGCACCACACTCGAGAAGCTGGCGGCGCTCAAACCCGTCTTCAAGCCGGATGGAACCGTTACCGCTGGCAACGCCTGCCCGCTCAACGACGGCGCCGCCGCGGTACTCGTGATGTCCGAGGAAAAGGCAGCCGCGCTTGGCTTGAAACCGAAGGCGCGCATCATCGCCTCGACGGTCGCGGCGATTCGCCCGGAGGTGATGGGCCTCGGTCCGATCCCCGCGATCAAACAGCTCCTGCAGAACACAGGCATGAAGATCGACGACATCGACGTGGTGGAGATCAACGAGGCGTTTGCCGCTCAGATCGTGCCGTGCATGGATGAGCTCGGTATCACCGAAGAGCAGCTCAACCCGTTTGGCGGCGCCATCGCCCTCGGCCATCCGTTCGGGATGACCGGTGCTCGCATCATGACCACCCTGCTCAACAACCTGGAAACCAAGGGTGGCAAGTACGGCATCGAGTCGATGTGTGTCGCCGGCGGCATGGGCATGGCGATGCTGGTGGAACGGCTCTCCTAAATCTCAATATTCCTGATAAGCTTTGTGCGCATTACCCGAAGTACCTCTCCCTGTACCTGAGAGGCACCCCCTCCGAGCTTCTCAGGTTCGTTCATGGTGTGGCTGGGTCGGAAGCCCGTCCGGCCCAGCCACCCACGCTCTCGCTCTCGCGGCGCGATTTGCTCGGCCTGGCGCGCAAGAGGTAGGCTCAGGACACTGGGGGATCCAACCCACGTCGCGCTTGCCTGCGCTCAGCGCGGCGGCATGCGCAGCGCGCCGTCGAGGCGGATGACCTCTCCGTTGAGCATCCGGTTCTCGACGATATGAGACGCAAGCTGTGCATACTCGGCTGGGGTGCCGAGTCGCTGTGGAAAGGGAACGCCCGCGCCGAGTTTCTGGCGTGCCTCCTCGGGGAGCGCCGCAAGTAGCGGCGTGTCAAACAGGCCCGGGGCGATCGTGTTCACGCGGATGCCCTGCCCGGCGAGGTCGCGTGCGGCCGGCAGAGTCATGCCCACGATGCCCCCCTTCGAAGCGGAGTAGGCGATCTGCCCTATCTGCCCGTCGAAAGCCGCCACCGAGGCGGTGTTGACGCACACTCCCCGTTCGCCATCCTGCAAAGGGTCGGTCGCGATCATCGCCGTAGCGGCGAAGCGCAACACGTTGAACGTCCCGATCAGGTTGATCTGAATTGTGGTCTCGAAGGGCATCAGCGCGTGTGGGCCCTTTGAGCCGGCAACCTTCTGTGCCCAACCGATGCCGGCGCAACAGACGGCAATGCGCAAGCCTCCGTCGATCCCGGCGGCCTGCTCGACCGCGGCCTGCACCTGGCTCTCCTCGCGCACGTCGCACGCCACGAACTCCACCCCTAGCTCTGAGGCGAGTGTGGCACCCTTCTCGGCATTGACGTCGGCGACGGTAACCACCGCTCCCTGCTCGTGCAGGCGTCGCACGGTGGCCTCACCGAGACCCGACGCTCCACCGATGACTATTGCCGAGCTTCCCTCGATCCGCATGGAGGGAGCCTATAGGGAGGCTGGTCGAGAGAGCGTCAAGGCGAACAGCTCCTCGGGGTCGGTCAGCCAGCTCACGATCTCGAGGCCCGCCGCGGAGAGGTCTTCCTCGACGCGACCGCGGGTGAACTTAGCGCTGATCTCGGTACGCATCTCCTCGCCCTGCTCGAAGTGCACCGCTAGGCCGAGGTCGCTCACCGTCGTGGTGTGCTTGCGGCGCGCGCGCAGACGCATCTCGATCCACTCGTGCTCGGGGTCGAACATTGCCACGTGGTCGAAGTCCTCGGGATCGAAGTCGGCCTGTAGCTCGCGGTTGAGCACGCGCAACAGGTTTCGGTTGAATTCCGCCGTGACCCCCTCGGCATCGTCGTAGGCGCGAGTCAGCACTTGTGGATCCTTGACGAGGTCGGTGCCCATCAGCAGATGATCCTCAGGTCCCAGCAGCCGCGCGATCTCACGCAAGAAGCGCCGGCGGCTGCCAGGCGGGAAGTTACCGATGGTCCCGCCGAGGAACACCACAAGGCGCGGCCCCACGGCCTCGGGCACGCGGTCGAGGTGGCGTTCGAAGTCGCCGATCACCCCGTGCACTCGCAGGCCCGGATACTCGCTCGTGAGCTCCTGCGCGCAGTCGCGCACCATGCTCTCGGTCACGTCTACTGGTACGTACAGCTTCAAGGTGCCCGCCTCGTGCAGCGCGTCGAGCAGCACCCTCGTCTTGGCCGCGGTGCCCGAGCCGAGCTCCACCAGCTCCGCGGCGGCGGTGGTGCTAGCCAGCTGCGCGGCAGTCGCTTGCAGGATCGAGCGCTCCGTGCGCGTGGGGTAGTACTCGGGCAGCTCGCATATACGGTCGAACAGCTCCGCTCCGCGCGCATCGTAGAAGTGCTTGGGCGGCAACTCCTTGAACGGTCGTGTAAGCCCATCGAGCACGTCGTCGGCAAGCGAGCGTTCCTGGCCCTCGTGCAGGTAGGAATCGATCGTGATCGTGTCCTGTCCGTCGAGCGTCTCCTCGCTGGGGGTCGCTATCGGCTTCATCGCACGACCCTATTCGCCGAGGGCTGCCAGAACTCCCCGTCAGGATCGCAAGGGCCGGTTCTAGGCATCACGCGACATCCCTTGCCAAGCGCACGCCCGCGAAGATCTGGCGGCGTATCGGATGGTCCCAGTTGCGGAACGTCATAGTTCCGACGCGCGGGCTGGTCGCCCATGAGCCGCCGCGCAACACGCGGTAGTCACCGCCGAAGAACACTTCCGAATACTCCTTGTAAGGGTGAGCCACGAATCCCGGGTATCCCTCGAAGCGACTGCCGGTCCACTCCCACACCTGACCTACTCCGGCGAGAGCCCCGCGAGCTGCGGCCTTCTCCCACTCCTCCTCGCTCGGCAGTCGCGCCCCGGACGCGGCCGCGAAAGCCTGTGCCTCGAACCAGCTCACGTGGCAGACGGGGGCATAGGGATGCCCGCCCGCCACGCTCGGGTGCTGAGCGATGTCTTCCCTCAGCTTCCACGCCCATCCTTCCTCTGACCACCACTCGCGTCGCTCGTATCCGCCGCCCTCGCCAAAGCTCATCCAGCTCGCATTGCTCACGGGAGTGCGGGCGATCTCGAAGAGGGGCAGATCCACGGTGTGGCGGGGTCGCTCGTTGTCGTAAGCGAACCCGTCGGGGCCCGCGCCCATCTCAGATGGACCACTCGGAACCTCGATCCACTCGAATGCGCTCGTGTGGGCGTCTCCGACCCCAAGGGATTCGAGGCTAGGCTCGCCCTCAGGCAACAATCCCGCGAGCGCCATCGTCTGGCGCATCGTCTCGGTGTGCTGCAGCTCGTGGCGCAACACCAGCTCGTAGATGGTCCCATCGCCCACGCCACGCTGGGCAAGGGCCTGTGCGCTGCGCTCGCGCACGTCGCTCATATATGCGCGTGCCTGCTCCGGTCCCAGCAGCTCGATCTCGCCTCGCACCGAGCGTGGCGTCTCAAACGCGTCATAAAGCTCTGCCAGGTCTGGGTGCAGGAGCTCGAGGCCGCCGTAGCGGTGAGCCAACCACAGATCCTCATAGGCCGCTATGTGGGCGAGATCCCATGCGAGCGGGCTCATGATCGGCGAGAGCACACTGCTGAGCTGATCCTCGCTCAGATGGCCCACGAGCGAAAGTGTCCGCTCTCTGGCGGTGTCGAGCGCCGCCAGCGCCTCCTCCGAGCCGATATGGAGGGGGTGTCGGGGAGCGATGGGGTCGCGGGGAGCGATCGTAGCCATAGCTTCGCTCGCCAACTGTAGAAGGTTACGGCGTCATCGTCTCGGCTGCCTGCAATGCCGGGCCATATGTAGGGTCGCGCAGCAGCGACTGGCGAATGCCCTCGCCGAGAATTCCGCTCTCACCGCGGGAGGCACCGAGGATCGTCCATTCGTGTTCGCGTCCGTTGGCGTCGCGGCTGCGAGCGCGCAACCCGCCCGTCCCACGCCGCAGTCCCAGTCGCCGACCCGTGGCGGTTGCGATCGCCACGCTCTCGAGGCCGCGTACCTCCTGCTCAGGCGCTTGCTCGAGCCGCACCGTCACGCTCTGCTCGCCCGTCTGTGCTGTGCCCGTCAAAGCACCCTCGCCCGCATGCAATGGGCTCAGCTTCCAACCCAGTCGCGATGCCAGCCAGCCCACAAGTAGCATTGCCGCGACCGTCGAATCGGGATGATGGCGCACCGCCACCGTTTCGATGCTCGCAAGTTCAGCGCGCATCGTCGGCGAGTCAAACGCCGCCGCCACCCGCTCGCGCCACGGTGTGCTGCGCAGCCACGCAAGGTCCACCACATAGGCGCTCTTGCGTAGCTCGCACGCACGCCCAATCGCCTCGCGCCACGACGGATCATCCAGCGAGTCCACCAACACAGCTTGGGCAAGCTCGAGCAGCGTATCTACCGCATCGGGATAGCCATGCGGCGACCACAGCAACGTCGCGAGATCGGTCACCACCAGCGGGTCCACAATCGTCACGAGATCGTCGAGATGGCGCTCGCCGATCTCCACGGTCACGGTCTCGTGCAGCAATCCCAGCTCTCCCTCGGCTGGATCTCCATCGGAGGACACAACGGCTCGTGCGTCCAGGCGCGTGCGATGAGGGTCATAGGAGAGCACCACCAAGCGCGAAGCGTGGTAGCGGCCAACGCCCGCCAGACGGTTTGACACCTCGCCGCCGAAGCCGCTCTCCACAAACGCGATCATGTTCAAGGCTCGTCCCGGCGCCAAGCCACCGTTTTCACCGTGACGCTGCTTCACCAGCTCCCGCAACGCCGCTTCGATCGCATCCGGTGTGGTCCCCTGGGCGCTCCACACCGCGTCGGGCCGAAGAAGCGCATTGGAAGGCTGAGGTGGGGTCAAGCGGGCAGAGGGGGAAGGGGAGGCAGGGGGGGAAGGCGAGGGGGAGTGGGAAGGCGAGGGGGAGTGGGAAGGGGAGTGGGAATCAAAACGGGAAGCCGGGCCGTCACTCGTTGACTCAGATCGCACGCCAGGACTGCTCAGGGAGCAGAATGTCAGCCGCCTCTTTGGGCCCTTGCGATCCCGCTTCATATTGCGGCAGCGATCCGGGAGCGCTCGGGTGGGTGGACTCCCAATATTTGAGGATCGGATCGCAGATACGCCACTGCGCCTCCACCTCGTCATCGCGTGTGAACAGCGTCGCGTCACCTCTCATCGCATCGGTGATCAAGCGCTCATACGCCTCCGGCGACTGCGACAGGAACGCGGTTCCATACAAGAACTCCATGTGCACCGGCCGTATCACCATACGTGAGCCCGGAATCTTCGCCCCCAAGCGCAACGACACCCCCTCGTTGGGCTGCAACGTGAGGATCAGCTGGTTCGGGAGCACCCCAAGCGACCCGTCCTGACTGAACGCGAGATGTGGCACAGGCTTGAGCGTGACCGCGATCTCCGTCACTTTGCGCGCCAGTCGCTTGCCCGTACGCAAGTAGAACGGCACTCCCGCCCAGCGCCAGTTGTCCACCTCCAGTCGCAACGCCGCGTAGCTCTCGGTGTTCGAGTCAGCGGGGATGCCGGGCTCTTCCAAATACCCGGCCACGTCCTCGCCACCAGAGTGGCCCTTGCTGTACTGCGCTCGTACCGCCATCTGCTCGATCTCTCGCTCGATCGGCTCGGCGATCGACTGCAGCACCTTCACCTTCTCGTTGCGTACCTCATCGGCGGTAAAGCTCACGGGCGGCTCCATCGCCACATGGCACAGCAGCTGCAGCATGTGGTTCTGGATCAAGTCTCGCAGCGCTCCCGCGTGGTCGTAGTAGCCCGCTCGCGTGCCAATCCCGATGTCCTCCGCCGCCGTGATCTGCACCTGGTCGATGTAGTTGCGGTTCCACAACGGCTCGAACATCCCGTTGGCGAAGCGGAACGCCATCATGTTCTGCACCGTCTCCTTGCCCAGGTAGTGATCGATGCGGAACACCTGCTGCTCCTCGAATACCCCCAGCACGCTCTTGTTGAGCTCGCGCGCCTCCTCCAAGGACGTGCCGAACGGCTTCTCGATCACCACCCGCACATCGGCTCCCTCGTGCTGGTCGAGCCCCTGTTTGCCCAGCGACTCGACGATCACTGGGAAGAACGACGGTGCGGTCGAAAGGTAGAACGCCCGGTTCAGCGGCTCGCCGTCGTGCTGCTCGAAGTGGTCGAGCACCTGCTCGAGCTTGGAATAGACCTTCTCGTCGTCGAAGGTTCCCGGCACGTACTTCACGTGCTCGAGCAACCGCTTCAACACGTCCTCGTCGGGGGTGCGCCTCGAGAACTGGCGGATCGCCTGCTCGCAATCATCGCGATAGTCCTCGTGCTGCTTTTCGCGCCGCGCCACACCCACCAGGTGAAAGCGCTCGGGCAGCGCTCCGTCGTGGGCCAGGTTGTAGAGCGCCGGCAACAGCTTGCGTCGTGCCAAGTCGCCGGTCGCTCCGAATATCACAAGCGTCGTGGGCGCAACCGGCAAACGCTCCAAGCCAGCGGTGAGCGGGTTCTCCTCCAGTGCGGTCGTCGCGACGGCCGCCATCGGCGCCTACCGGCGCTTTCCGGTCTGCTTCGAGCCCTGTCCGGCGGGCTCCACCGGTGGTCTCCCAGCCGGGGGGGCCGCCTTGACGGCGTGGCCGCCGAACTGGTTGCGCAGCCCCGCCAGCACCCTGTGGGCGAAATCGCCGTTTCCACGCGAGGAGAGGCGCTCGTACAGCGACGCCGTGATCACCGGGGTAGGCACGTCTTTAGCGGTGGCATCCTCGATCGTCCAACGTCCCTCGCCCGAGTCCTCTGTCCAGCCCTCGATCGTCTCCAACCCGTTGCCATCGGCTTCGAAGGCCCGTGCCGCTAGTTCGCATAGCCACGAGCGCACTACCGATCCTTGGTTCCACAGATGGGCGATCTTCGCGTTGTCCAGCTCGTACTCAGACTTGTCAAATACATCGAATCCCTCGGCATATGCTTGCATCAAGCCGTACTCCACGCCGTTGTGCACCATCTTCACGTAGTGGCCCGCGCCCGCGCCGCCGAAGCGCATCCAGCCGCGCTCACCGATGGCCGCCACGCTGTCCGCGCTCGTCTTCGGCGCCAGCACATCGAGGATCGGCGCCAATCCCTTTACCGCCGCCGGCGGGCCGCCCACCATCATGCAGTAGCCCACCTCCAAGCCCCACACGCCACCGGACACGCCTACGTCGACGTAGCGGATGCCAAGCTTTGCCAATTCCTTGGAGCGGCGCTTGTCGTCGCTCCACTTGGAGTTGCCCCCATCCACGATCGTGTCGCCCTTCTCCAGCAGCTTCGCCAGCTTGTCCACGGTCTGCTGGGTGGGATCTCCGGCAGGCACCATGATCCAAACGATCCTTGGCGCCTCGAGCTTCTTCACGAGGTCCGCCAGCGAGCTTGCCCCGTGGGCGCCGTTCTTCACCGCCCCCGCCACCGCGCCCTTGTCGAAGTCGAACGCCACCACTTGATGATCGGAGTCACGGCGGATGCGGTGAACCATGTTTCCGCCCATCTTGCCCAGTCCTACGAATCCGATTTCGCTCATCGTCGGCATCCTAGCTGTCCTGTCACGTAGGTTTGTGAACACGGCTGATGGGTGGCTGATTGGCGATCCCTGAGTGTGGTCTGCTCGTGTAGGTTTCTGTCCCGATGAGCTCCAACACGCCAACGCGCCCCGATCGCAATCTCGCGCTCGAGTTGGTGCGAGTCACCGAGTTCGCCGCGCTCGCCGCCGCTCCGCTTGTAGGCAGGGGCGACAAGGAGGCCGCCGATCAAGCCGCCGTGGACGGGATGCGCTACGCGCTTCACTCCGTCCAGATGGACGGCACAGTCGTCATCGGCGAGGGCGAGAAGGACGAGGCGCCGATGCTCTACAACGGCGAGCGCATCGGCGATGGCTCCCCGCCCGAGGTCGATATCGCCGTCGATCCCTTGGAGGGCACTACGCTAGCCGCCCATGGCATGCCCAGCGCACTTGCCGTCATCGCCCTCTCCGCCAAGGGCACCATGTTCGACCCGGGCCCTTGCGTGTACATGGAGAAGATGGCCGGTCGCCCAGAGATCGCCGATCTGCTGGACCTCGACAGACCCCTGGCCGAGACCGTCAAGCTGATCGCCGCTCGCAAGGGCCAGGCGATCGGCGATGTCATCGTCGTGGTGCTCGATCGTCCCCGCCACGAGGCCGCCATCCGCGAGATCCGTGAAGCGGGTGCGCGCGTGCGCCTGATTCCCCACGGCGACGTCTCCGCTTCGCTGCTCGCCGTCACCGAGCGCTCTCCGGTCGATCTCCTGTGGGGGATCGGGGGAACGCCAGAGGGTGTCATCTCCGCGGCCGCCATCAAGTGCCTCGGTGGTCAGCTGCTTGGTCGCCTCTGGCCTCGCGACGAGGACGAGCGCAGCGCGGCGCTCGAGGCTGGCTACGACCTCGAGCGGGTACTCGACCGTGACGATCTGATCGCCGGCGATGACGTTTTCTTCTCTGCCACAGGCATCACCGACGGCGACGTCCTACAAGGCGTCCGCTATCCGAGCGCCGGCGGCGCCACCACCGAATCGCTCGTCACCCGCTCACGCTCAGGCACCGTGCGACGCGTGCGAGCCACCCACGACCGCGCCAAGCTGCGCGCGCTCGACGGCGACGGACGCTTCGGATAGACGGGCTCGGGGACTAGGCCTGGAAGTTCGGCCCTGGCGGTTCGGCCCTGGCGGTCCGGTGCTGGGGTCCGGTGCTGGCGTCCGGCTCGGCGGGGTTCGGCTTAGGGCTTCGGCTCGTGTACTCCGGCTAGGACATTCGGCTAGGCCTGGTCCGCCGAAGTGAACCTTCCCGCTCGCGACTCCGCCAAGTCGAGTCGCGCGAGCGAGTGCAAGAAACCGTTGGTCACGAACACGTGGATACGTGCCTGCGTGGCGTTATACACACGCTTACCGAGTCTGGTTGCGATCATCGGATGGAAGTTCGCTACTTCAACCTCCACGTGCAAGCGCGCGCTGTCGCCTGTCTGTGCCGGCAGCCTCCGCACGTCGATCTGCAGGTGACCGAGACCTCCATGTCCGCTTCTTGCGACAAGTAGCCCTCGCTTGATTCGCCAGCGCACCACTCCGCCCTCGTCATCCATCTCGTATTCCGGTGCCTCGAACGTCAGCAGCTTCAAGGGTCGACCGATGAGAACCACCGAGCGCTCAGACTGGTTGTAGAGCACTCTCACGAGCCCAAGCGTCACGCGGGTGATGAACCGCCAGTAAGTGCTTGCCAGACGCTCCAAGTACATCGGCGTCCACAACTTTTCAAGCTCTCCGATCGGCAACGTCACATCGGCGGCCTGCACCGAGCGCATTGCCCCGCTCGCGCGGTCTTCGCTCCTACGATCCTCCAGCGCTGAGATCGTCGCGATCTGTGGTTGCCCCGCCATGTCCCCAAGGCTATAGCCGCATCAAGGCTTCCACCTGGATTGCCGATGAGCTCGCGTTGTGTCCTTCGTTGGTGATATCAACCTTCTGTGAGAGACCAGCACGACCTACCCGTCCCCGAGGGCGCCGTCATCGAGCGTTTGGCTCGTGCCGCTCGGGCCGCCCAGCAGCTATGTGACGTGCTCTGGGAGTCCTTGCACGACGAGCTGCGTAGGCCTCACGTGGAGCACATCAAGGAGCTCTCCGAGCGGCTCGTCGAGGTCTCCTCCACAGTTGCCCTGCTCGTCGATGCCGCTTCCGCGGGAGCGGCCGTTTCCGATCCGGCTGGCGAGAGTACTCCGGCTGGCGAGAGCGCTTCGGCTGACGAGAGTGCTTCGGCCGGCGGCGATACCTCAAACGGCGTGGCGTCGAGCAGTGCGGTGCGCGGTGAAGAGGACTCTCGTCCACCCAACTTCGAGCGCCGTGCCCCACCTGTCCCATCCCGGCCGGATCCTCCGCCTCCCGTGCTCCAGTCGATCCCAACTCAAGCCGGCGAATACACATACACCAAGCTCGTCGACGAGCGAGAGCCTGTGGCACCGGCGGAGCGGCTTGCCTCCGTCGAGCCGATCCAGCCCAAGATCGAGATCCGCGACGTTCGCCGCGAGGAGGGGCCCTCCGCGTGGGTCTCCTCGGTGGGTCGTCTGCTCACCCGTCACTCTGAAGATGGTCTCCCGTTTGCCGTGCTCCTCGTAGAGATCGTGGACGTTGCACGTCTGGAGCGCTCAGAGACTCCCCACGACCTCCACGGCCTCGTGGCCCAGGTCGAGAGCGCATTGGGTCGCGGCATGCGTGCAACCGACCAGCTTTCGCGAGAGACACTTGGCCGCTACTGGCTCGTGGCCCCCGAGACCAACGGCACGGGCGCGCGTATGCTCGCCGAGCGCCTAGCTCGACTCGTACGCACCTCCGCCTCCCACCGCGGTGTGCCCATGGAGGTCGCCATTGGCATCGCCGTCTGTCCCGACGACGGCATCGAGGCACCCGCACTGGCTGCCCGCGCCGACCTCGGCGTCTACTCGGCACGTGCCACCGGGCGCTCCATCGCCCACAGCGATCCGCCGCCCGCTGGCTAAGCCGTTTCGCTGACTAAGCCAGTGGTGCTGGCTAAACCCGTTCGGGTGGCTAAGCCGTTTTTGTGGCAGACCTTGGTGGCCTTGGTGGCGGACCTTGGTGGCGGACCTCAAATCGCGCCGGTGCCGCCGCTAGCCACCGCTTCCGCGGTTGGCTTTACTTCGGCAGGTACTCCTAGTAGCGGGCTGTTTGGAGCAACGCCCACAACCTTCGTCTTCACACGCACCGTTTCGCTGATGGTCAGAGCACTCGCGGCACCCCAGGTCAGGTCCCACGTGGCGCCGTTCGCGTACGGGCCGCGGTCGATCACCGGCACGGTCAGGCGGTGGCTCTTGTAGTTGACCAGTACCAGCGTCCCGCATGGCAACGTCCTCGATGCCACACCAACGATCACGGGGCTCATCGTCTGTCCACACGCGGTCTTCTGGCCATAAAAGCCTGGGCCGAACCAGGTGGCGATCTGCGCCTTGGCGCGGGGCTTCGCGGGCGCTCCAGCGGGCGTCGCGCCCGGGGCGATTGCCCCACCAGCGCTCGCCCCACCTGCTGCCGCGAACGCGGCAGGGCTCATCGCCGCCGTGCACAACAGCGCGGTGGCTACAGCAAGCAGCGTTCTTTTCGCAAACATTGGGCTCATCGCTTCGCATACGCCTACGGGGTGAGCTGACGGGCTCGCGCTTTACATCCGCGCTACGGCCTAAGATAGGCCGATTCGCCCCCGCGAACCGTGCTTCTGGCTCGCATTGGGTCCCCCGCTCCTCGCAACCTGGGTCGCGTGAACTCGGCGTGGGCGCCAGTATACAGGTCGTGCCCCGGGGCTCGCAGGGGCGGCGCAGCCACTCTCAAGGGCGGGCCGCAGCACTCTCGGGCGCCGCCGCACTCTCGGGCGGCGCAGCACTCTCAAAGGGCGGGCCGTAGCCCTCTCGGGCGCCGCAGCACTCTCAGGGGCGGCGCAAAAGCGAGAAGGCGTCCTTTAGGAGGCGCCCGCCCGCCGCGATACTCGAGTTGGCGATCTCGCCCACGATGTCCGCCACCGACTCCACGAGCTCCACACCGCTTGGCGGGTTGACGGTCTTGCCCAGCTCGATCTCTTCCTCGGGCTCATAGCCCTGCTTCGGGGCGGGCGGCTCGGTCGGTTTTGGGGCTGGTTTTGCGATTGGCTTTGCGGCTGGCTTCGCCATTTGCTTCACGGCACGCCCCTTAGTTGTCGCCGACCCCTTGGTGGTTTCGGCGGTTGCCTCAGACTTCGACCCCTTGGTGGTTTCAGCGGTTGGCTCAGACTTCTTGGTGGCGGCGGTGCTCGCCGGCTTCGTCTTGGTTGCCGGGCTGGTCTTGCCTGCCGCGCTGGCTCTAGGAGCGGTGGTCGTTTTAGAAGCGGTGGTGGCTCGAGCGGCAGCTCTACGTGCGCTCGCGCGCTGCGGCCTGGCCCGCGGTAGTGCCGCGAGGATGCCTCCCTCGGGGATCGAGTCGGCCTCGCGTCCGTTGGGGCTCTCGCCAGGGTTCATCCTCTAGCAATCATCGCGCACCTGCCCGTCGCGTGCACCGGCGAGCGATTCTCTACCGCTCTTGTGAGCGGAGGCGTTAGGATAGGCACGTACATCTGAGTTGTACTGTCGGGAGGGTTTCGGCCACAACCCCGGCTAAGGTAGTCCTCTAACAGCACTCCGGGGGGTCCCGTCGGCGGGTCCTGCGCCCTCGGGGCGCCTCACGACGGAAACGGGAAAAGCATGTCAGTGGTGGAACTGCAAGAGCTGGAAGAGGTCAAGAACCTGTTGACCAAGGGTCAACAGGTTGGGGTGCTCACATTTGCTGAGATCTCCACGGCGACCTCCGACCTCGATCTGGACGAGTCTGACGTCGAGGAGCTGCACGGCTACCTCGAGAAATCGGAGATCGAGCTCGTCGAGGACATCGATCCGGCCACGGCCGCCGGCTCCCAGGTCGAACGGGCCCCAGACAAGCGCGGTCGGCGCAAGGCCAAGACGGCGCTCGACCTCAAGCCCGACATGACCACCGATTCCTTGCAGCTGTTCCTCAAGGACATCGGCAAGGTACGGCTGCTCACCGCTCAGGAGGAGGTCGATCTCGCCAAGCGCATCGAGCGCGGCGACCTCGATGCAAAGCAGAAGATGGTTGAGTCCAACCTGCGCCTGGTCGTGTCGATCGCCAAGAACTACCGCAACCAGGGCCTGCCGTTCCTCGACCTGATCCAGGAGGGCACGCTCGGGCTCGTGCGCGCCGCGGAGAAGTTCGACTACCGCAAGGGCTTCAAGTTCTCCACCTACGCCACTTGGTGGATCCGCCAGGCCATTGCCCGTGCGCTCGCCGACAAGGCCCGCACGATCCGCATCCCTGTGCATGTCGTCGAGAAGCTCAACAAGATCGGCCGCGCTGAGCGCAAGCTCGTTACCGAGCTAGGCCGCGAGCCCACCGCCGATGAGATCGCCGAGGTCACCGGCATCGATCCTGAAGAGGTGGACTCGATCAAGCGCTCAGCGCAGGCGCCCGTGTCGCTCGAGAAGCCGGTCGGCGACGAGGAGGAGTCGGAGTTCGGCCAGTTCATCGCCGATGAGCGCGCCGAGTCCCCGTATGAGCGCGCCGCCGAGATTCTCACCAAGGAGGCGCTGCGCGAGGCGCTGGAGAACCTGTCCTACCGCGAGCGCCGTGTCCTGGAGCTTCGTTATGGGCTTGGTGGTGAGCACCCGCGCACGCTGGATGAGGTCGGGCGCACGTTCAACGTTACGCGCGAGCGCATTCGCCAGATCGAGAACCAGTCCTTGAAGAAGCTGCAGTCTCTAGCGGAGGCCCAAAAGCTCCGCGACGTCGCGTAGACCGTTCGGGGGCGCCACGTTCAGGGCGAGAGGGGCTTGGCTGGTGAGTGGGAGTGGGAGTGGGAGTGCGTAGGGGCCAGTGCACGGGAGTGAGTGGGCTTGGTCAGCGCGCGCGAGAGGCGGGGTAGGGATGCTCTATTTTGAGAATTTTGCGAATGTATATACAAGGTGTGTATACATTGGTAAAATTTCAGAAAATAGGTATACATCTCTCCAGGTCCGTTACCCTCGCATGAGGGGTGGAAAATCGATCGGGCCAGGCTATCGGTCCCGGCGAGGCTCAAGCAGACGGATTGCCATGCCGATGCAGTGTGCATGTTCGACGTCCACGCAGCGCTGCGCAAGCTCGTGGCCAGCAAGGGCTCCGACCTCCACCTGAAGGTCGACTCCCCGCCGCTGTATCGCGTGCAGGGCGCGCTCGGGCCCGATCCGAGCGCCCAGCCGCTCAGCGCGGATGACACCGAACACGCTCTACATGAGCTGCTCACCGATCAGGTCAAGCTGAAGGAGTTCACCGACGACCATGAGGTGGACTTCTCCTTTGAAATCGTCGACGTGGCGCGCTTCCGCGTCAATGCCTTCCGCCAGCGCGGGCTCACCTCGCTGGCCTGCCGTGCCATTCCGGCCAAGATCTCGAGCATCGACGAGCTTGCCTTGCCTTCCGTCGTGCGCGACCTTGCCGAGGAAGAGCGCGGAATCATTCTGCTGACCGGCACCACTGGCTCGGGCAAGTCGACGACGCTCGCGGCGATGATCGACCACATCAACGTCACCATGAGCAAGCACATCGTCACGATCGAGGATCCGATCGAGTTTGTGCACAGCGACAAGCACTCGGTTATCAACCAACGCGAAGTAGGGATGGACACCAAGTCTTTCGAGCGGGCCCTGCGTCGCGTGTTGCGCCAGGACCCCGACGTGATCCTCGTGGGAGAGATGCGCGACGAGGAGACCGTGCGCACTGCACTGTCGGCTGCGGAGACCGGGCACCTCGTGCTCTCCACAGTGCACACCGTAGATGCGCCCGAGTCGATCAACCGTCTGCTCGACTTCTTCCCGCCCCATCAACACAACCAAGCCCGCTCGATGATCGCGGGCACGATCAGGGGTGTCATCTCCCAGCGGCTCGTGCCCGGCGCGGGCGGCGGGCGTGTGGCGGTGTGCGAGATCCTGCGCATGACCGGTCGCGTGCGCGACATGATCGTCGACCCCAATCAAACCGGCCAGCTTGGCGAGGCGATCTCCTCTGGTGCCTACTACGGCATGCAAACCTTCGATCAGGCGCTCTTCCACCACGTCAAGGCAGGGCGTGTCACCACCGAGGAGGCTCTGAAAGTGGCGAGCAGCCCGCACGACTTCAAGCTGCTACTCCAAGCCGACGGCCGTGTGGGCACAACGATGGAGGACGTCGCTCAAGCCCAGGCACGGCGCGAGGGTGCCGATGCCCCGGCGCCGCACATTCCTCCCCAGGCCCCCGCGCCGGCGCCAAGCGCCCCCGCTGCGGTTGCCTGATCAGGTTGTCCGCGCGCGAACCGGCTGCGCTCCTCCTCGGAGCCGATCGTGCCCCAGCGAAGCAAGGCTCCGCTACTTCACTTGGTAAAGTAACGGTTGAAATGGCCGCCGATGACACCTGTCCGGTATGTCGAACCGCCGAGGTGGTGTGTGGCAAGTGGACGCTCTTGCTTGTGCGCGACCTCGCTGAGGGACGTACGCGCTTCTGCGAGCTGGAGCGCTCGCTGGCGGGGATAAGCCCGCGCACGCTCTCGTTGCGCTTGCGCGCGCTCGAGGAGGAGGGCATCGTCGAGCGTCACACTTTTTCGGAGGTGCCCCCGCGCGTGGAGTACGCCCTAACCGAAAAGGGCCTTGCGCTGCTGCCGATCATCGAGGACATGCGCTCCTACGGGGAGCGCTGGCTCGGCTGCGAAGACGCGGTGTCCGCGGCGCTTGCGTCCACGCTTGCTGTGTCTCTGGCGTAGGCCTGTAGATCCCAGCAAGGCATGTTGCGGCGAGCGGGAGCACCTCGGTCGGTGGCCTTGGCGTAGGCCCGCAAGACGCGTTGCGCCGAGCAGGAGGGCCGCTGTCAGTGGCGAAGTGAGCCAACCGTGCGTTCCCTTCAGTTGCAAGCCGCGCTTGCCGAGTTCATCGCTCAAGCGGCTGACAGCCTGCAGGCGGACGTCAGCTCAGGCCAGGAGGTCCCGTTTGAGCTGGCCTCCCAATCAGGTCGCGGTCGCGATGCCACTTCGCTGTACTGCTACCGCCCGCTAACCGATGCGTTCATCGCCGAGCGCTTCGCCGAGCTGCGCGGTCTTGACGCTTATGCCCCGGCGGCGGAGCTACTCGAAGGCTTCGACGCGCTCGATCGCTACCTGATCGCAAGCGGAATCCAGTCCGCTGGCCGAGGAAGGCGGCGTATAAGCCAAGGCCGCGCCGACATCGCTCTGCTCGCGCTGCTGCAAGAGGTATTCGACGAGCAAACCGACTTCGACCGATCCAAGATCGATCGATACCACGAGCGCCTGGACCGCGCGCTCGAGCGTCTCGAGAACTCCGCTTTCGCAGCCGCCGGCGAGGTCGCGCTTGTGGCCACCCTGCACGGCTTGACGATCGCCTCACCGGAGTTGCCACTGACGCGCGGTTTGCTCATCGCTCACCCTGACGCTTTGCAAGGTGCCCCCGAGCATGCCCTATGCATGGGAGCACGCGGCGAGGACGACCACCTGCTGGTGGTGTTCAGCGCACAGGATCGCGACCCGCATGCGGCAATCGCCCAAGGCAGGGAGGTCATACGCGAGTTGTTGCGCGCGTTGCGCCTATTCGGCGACGGGCGCATCGCGCTCGGCGGGCTTGCCTGGGCGCGGATCGGCTCGGCTCCATGGGAGACGGTTGCGCTCGGTGCAGGCGGACGCCCTTATGGAATGCTCGTGGTGAGCGCCGAGCAGGAGGATGAGTTGCGTGCTTTCTGCAACATGGTCTCGCGCCGAGCTCCTCACGCAAATGAGATCGCGTGGGCACTGCGACGCTTCGAGTTGGGTTGCGAGCGGGCATCGGAGTACGAGGGGATTAGCGACCATCTGCTCGCATTGCGTGCGTTGCTGGGTGCTCACTCCGAGCTCGAGCCCAACGGCTTGCCCGATGGACTTCTGGCAGGACGTATAGCGGCGTTGTGTGCCACTCCGGATGGCCGCTCGGCTCTGGTGGAGCGGGTGCTAAAGGCGATCGCGCTCGAGCGCCAGGCGATTGCCGGGACAGCGGTGGAGCGCACGAGCGGAATCGCTCTTGCCCGCGAGCTCTCCGATCATCTGCGGGCACTCTTGCGCGACGTGGTTTGCGGTCATCTCTCCTGTGATCTCGCATCGCTTGCCGACGAGCTACTACTTTCGGGCGAGGAGATTGGCGAGGAGCCCGCTCGGGCTCTTGCGATGGCTGGCTCAGGCGAAGAGCTGCTCGGCGACGATAGCCAGCCCTCCGAGGTCTTGCACGTCGCCGTCTAGGTAGGCCACCAGCAGCGGGTCGGGTTCGCCAAGCTGCTCTGAGAGCTCCGCCACGCTCTTGCTGTCGCGGCTTGCAAGTACGTCGAAGTCGGCCAGGTTGCCAGCCACACGTGCGGCGAGTGGCGCTCCTAGCTCTGCCGAGAACATTTGGGCAACTTGCTCGGTTGTGTGCCCGTCAAGGCCACGGTCGTGGAAGCGGTTGACGATCAAGCCGGCGAACTCCATTTTCTCTCGCTCGAGCTGAGAGTGCAGGAACACCGCCTCGCGTGCCGGTTCGTGCTCGGCGGAGGTAACGATCAAAAAGCCGGTTACGGGATCGCGCAACAGCTGCTCAACTCCCCGAGCGCGCTCGCGGAAGCCGCCGGTGAGGGAGGCGAGCGAGCCGAAGAAGCTGGATAGCTCGCCGATCAAGTTGACGCCCGTGACGCGGGCGAACACAGATAGCATCAAGCCCGCGCCGCGTCCGAACAAGCCACGGGTGACACCACCCGGAGTCAGGAGCACCTTCAGAGCCCGACCCTCGAGGAAGTTGGTGAGCCGGTCGGGTGCGTCGAGGAAGTCGAGGGCGTCGCGCGAGGGGGGAGTGTCGAGCACGATCGCGTCCCACTCGCCATCGCGGTAAAGCTCGAACAGCTTTGCCACGGCGGTGAACTCTTGGGAGCCGGCCACCGCCGAGGAGAGCTCGCGGTAGATGCGGTTGGCGAAGATCTCCTCGCGCGTGTGCTCGTCGGGCGCCAAACGCGTAATCAGCTCATCGAACGTGCGCTTGGAGTCGAGCACCATGGCCCATAGCTCCCCGCTCGCCGCGATCCCATGCTCGGCCAGCGTGTGCGGCTCGATCCAGTTCAGCTCGCCTGAGAGCTCCCGCAAGCCGAGCGCTCCCGCAAGGCGCTTGGCGGGGTCGATGCTCACTACCGCAACCTTCTTACCTTGCATCGCCAGTCCAAGGGCCAGGGCTGCTGAGACGGTGGTCTTGCCGACTCCGCCCGCGCCTACGCACACGCACACTTGCTTTCCCTTCAGGCGCTTCTCCAGCGGAATGTGTTTTGTCGGCACTTGGGGATCGTACGGGCGATGGCCTGTGTCGTACGGGCGATGGTCTGTGTCGTACGGGCGATGGTCTGTGTCGTACGGGCGATGGTCTGTGTCGTACGGGCGATGGTCTGTGTCGTAGGGGCGAGATGACCTGTGTCTTGTGACGCTTATGACGCCCACGCGGCGTGTTGGGTCCCGCGAGGTACCTGGCTCCTGGGCTGCGTATAAGCGTGTTGGGTCTCGCGAAGTACCTGTGTCCTGGGCTGGGTGTAGGCGTGCGTGCAGGAATCGACACTCGCCTTGCGAATACCCAACCCGACGGCTTTCCAAATTCGACCATCGGAGCCTGCCGTGACTGCACGGGCCAAGGTCATCGCGTTCGCCAATCAGAAGGGCGGGGTGGCCAAGACAACGACGACACTCAACCTTGCCGCCGCATTCGCGGAGGAGGGCCATCGCGTCCTGTGCGTCGATATGGACCCGCAGGGCAACCTGACGATGTCCCAGGGCATCGACCCCGACACGCTGGAGCTGTCGATGTACGACGTGCTCACCCAGCGCGCCACCATCAGAGAGGTGATCCGCAAACGTGAGATCGACGTGGCGTGCGCCTCGATCGACCTTGCTGGCGCGGAGATCGCGATGTCCACGATGATCGGACGCGAGCGCTCTTTGCAAAAGGCGTTCGAGCCGATCATGGAGGACTACGACTTCATCTGCATCGACACTCCGCCGAGCCTCGGTCTTTTGACCATCAATGCTCTTACCGCCGCCAACAAGGTTATTGTGCCCGTGCAGTGTGAGTATCTTGTCGATGCGTGGGCTCATCCAGTTGCAAAACACCTTGGCGATGATTCGCGAGAACCTCAATCCGGACGTCGATATCGAGGGTATCCTCCCGACCCTGGTCGATTCGCGCACGATTCATGCCAAGGAGGCGATCGAGATCCTCGAGGAGAACTTCGGCGACCGCGTTTTCGCGTCGCGCATCCGCAAGACGGTGCGCTTCGCCGAGGCTCCCGTAAAGGGGATGTCGGTGCTCAAGTACGAGCCGGATGGTGTCGCTGCGCAGTCCTATCGCCAGCTGGCACAGGAGGTTCTGGCTCATGGCAAACCCTAAGCGGGCATCGATGCGCGAAGGGCCGCTCGCGGCCCTCTTTCGCAAGACCGAGGAGCTGGAGAAGGACGCACGCGGGCGGCCCAGCAGCCGCACCCGACGCGGCAACCGCTGCCGGTGCGTCGGATCGAGCCGATAGCGGAGCGGCTCACGCTCGGAGAGTCATGCCGCGGAGGCTCATGCCATTGAGGCTCATGCCGCTGAAGCTCGGGCGCCGGAGGCTCGGCCCCTGTCGCGGCGAGGCACAACGCGTCCACCAAGCAGGCAACACAGTCCACCAAGCCCGCGCGGACCCAGTACGAGCACCCACGAGATAGCGGCGTGCCCCACCCCTCGCTGCGACCCGAGCCTCGACGATGAGCGGCCCGCGCCATCCCCAGCCCCCAAGAGCGTTTGCGCCACGCCTTCTCTTCGGAGATCCCCGAGAACCTGATGGACGCCCCGGTGCCGCGCTCGCACAAGGGTGCCGATCGCGCACGCCCCGGTCCCGCCCCAAGCGCCCTCGCGAAAAGCTCCTACCGCGAAGAGCCACGTCCCTTCGGCGAAGCGATGCCGGTCACCCAGCCCGTGATCCGTGTAGTGGGCGTGGGCGGAGCCGGCACCAACGCGGTCAACCGCATGGTTGAGGCCGAAGTCGAGGGCGTGGAGTTCCTCGCGATCAACACAGACCTCCAGTCTTTGCAACAGTCCACCGCCGACATCACTCTGCACATCGGCGCCGAGCTCACCCGCGGCCTCGGCTCGGGCTCTGACGCCGAAGTGGGCAGCCAGGCCGCGATGGACGACTACGACCGCGTCAAGGCTCTTTTGAAGGGCTCGGACATGATCTTCATCACAGCGGGCGCCGGAGGCGGCACCGGTACTGGTGCCGCTCCGATCGTGGCGCGCATCGCACGCGAAGTGGGTGCGCTTACGGTGGCGATCGTGACCAAGCCTTTCGGCTTCGAGGGTTCGCGTCGCGCCGAGCAGGCCGAGCGTGGCGTGGAGGCGCTTGGCCGAGGAGGTGGACACGCTGATTGTGGTGCCCAACAACCGGCTGCTGACCGTCCTCGACAAGGCAACAGCGATGGTGGAGGCGTTCAGGGTCGCCGACGACGTGTTGCGCCAGGGCGTGCAGGGCATCTCCGACCTGGTGACCCTGCCAGGCCTGATCAACCTCGACTTCGCCGACGTGCGCACGATCATGTCCGACGCCGGCAACGCCCTGCTCGGGATCGGCATGGGCGTCGGGCGAGAACCGCGCTCCCGAGGCCGCCGCCCAAGCCGTCGCCTCGCCGCTGCTCGAAACCTCAATGGACGGGTGCACGCTCGATCCTGCTGTCGATCACCGGCGGGCGGGACCTGTCCCTGTGGGAGGTCAACGAGGCCGCCAAGGCCGTCTCCGAGGCGGCCCATCCCGACGCCAACATCATTTTCGGCGCGATGGTCGACGAGAAGCTCGACGACCAAGTTTGGGTGACCGTCGTGGCCACGGGCTACGGCGTCAAGAGCTCCCGCCCGCAAATGCGCGAGCCCGGCAGGCGAGCCACGCGTCAAGCGCACGGGCCCCTCGGCGCGCGACGCCAGGCCGTCGAGCGGCGAGCGGCAGCCGCGTCGTGGCGGCTGGCGGTCTCCGACATGGACGTGCCGGAGTTCATCCCCAACTTCTAAATACTAGTGCCATCACGCTCGATGGCGCCGTGATCTGACGCATGAAGCAGCTGAGAAGGGGGTTGTGGCGGCCGGGCATCCGCTCACCGCCGAGGCTGGAGCGCAGGTGCTGCGCGAAGGCGGCAACGCTGTTGATGCGGCTGTGGGGGCGATGCTCACCTCGTTTGCCGCCGAGCCCTTGCTCACTGGCCTGGGGGCGGGCGGCTACATGATGGTGGCGGGCGGCGGATGAGGAGCCGGCCTTGCTCGACTTCTTCGTGCAGGCGCCCGACGCGCGCCACCGACGGGAGCGCGGCCGAGCTCGAAGCGGTGGACGTGTCCTTTGGGGACGCCGTGCAGGTGTTCTACATAGGCCCGGCCTCATGTGGCGTGTATGGCGCGCCGGCGGGCGTGTGCGAGGCGGTGAGCGCGCTGGGGCACGATCGAGCTTGCCGAGCTGGCCGCGCCGGCCGCGAAGCTGGCCAGCGAAGGGGTCGGGATCAACGCGGGACAGGCCTACATCGTCGAAGATCCTCGGCTGACCTGTTGCGCTCCACGCCCGAGTGCGCGGCGCTGTGGGCGCCTGACGGGAGGGTCCTGCGCGAGGGCGAGCTGTCTGCTCAACCCCGAGCTGGGCGAGCGCTTTGTCGCGGCTCGGGCAGGAGGGCGCGCGGCCCTTCTACAGCGGCGACATAGCCGACACGGTGTGCGCTTGGCTGGGAGAGCGCGGGGGGTCGCTCGACAAGCGCGAGCTGTCCGCCTATGAGGCGATCGAGCGCGAGCCTCTGCGGATGAGCTATCGCGACCGTGAGGTACTCACCAACCCGCCGCCCTCGGCGGGAGGTACTCTGCTTGCCTATTCGCTCGGCTTGCTCGACGCGCAACCTTCGCCCCCGACGCTGCAGGCCGTGATCGGCGCGATGGAAGCGGCCCAAGCTGAGCGTACGTCCGAGTTTGTCCAAGGGCTGAGTGAGGAGGGGTTTGGGTCGTGCTTTCTGTCCTCGACGACTCGGGTCGACGACCCATATCTCGGTGTTGGACTCGCATGGGAGTGCGTGTTCGGTGACGTGCACTAACGGCGAGGGTTCCGGCGTGGTGGTGCCCGGTACCGGGATCCATCTGAACAACGTGATGGGTGAGGAGGACCTCAGCCCGCTCGGCTTCCACAGCCATCCGGCCGGACGGCGGATGCCGAGCATGATGGCTCCATCGGTCGTCATGCGCGAGGGGGAGGTCGAGTTGGTGCTGGGCAGCGCCGGCTCCAACAGGATCCGCTCGGCCCTGCTGCAGACGATCGTGGGCGTGGTGGATCGCGGCCTGCGCGCGCCCGAGGCGGTTGAGCGCTCCGCGCGCGCACTTCGAGAACGGGATCGTCTACCACGAGCCCGGGATCGAGCCGGCGGCGGCACCGGGCAGCGAGCGCGAGGTGGTGCGCTTTCACGGCCCCAACCTGTTCTTCGGAGGGGTGCAGGCTGTGCAGCGCAGCGGCGAGCGAGCTGATCGGGGCGGGCGATCCCCGCCGTGGCGGAGTGGCGGTGGTGGCGTGAGACGCGAACGGGTCCTTGCGCGGGCTCACGACTGGCTCGGCGGCTGTTCGGCGTGCCGTGGCGTACTCGGCTGGCTGCGGCGGGGTCGCTCTCGCCTGACCTGTTCATCGTCTATCGCAGCGGCAGCGTGCCGGGCGCGAAGCTGACGATGCTCGTCAACGAAGAAGGGGTCGTCCACTGCAATGGCGGTGCCGCCCATCATCTGAGCGACCCTCAGATAATCGAAGCGCGGACGATCCAGGAAGACCTCGAAGAACCAGCCTCCGAGCACGAGTCGCTACCCGCCGGAGCCTGGCTCGGTGCTCAGCTATTACATGCGCGACGCAAACGGTAGTGTGCGCTTCAGCGATAACTCGCCGCATCAGCCCACGGTGATGCGCAAGCTGGCGGGCTTCGTGCTGAGCGTGGCCCAGGGTGTGTGCGGGTCTGCCCCAGCAGGGGGCTTGACTAGACGGTGGTGCCTATGCGCAACGGGCCGGACGACGCATGGCCTCTCAGCAGAAGTGGACCTTGCCGTTGGAGCGCGCGCGAACCTGCGCACGCTCGACTCAGCTCCATCTGCTTGATGGCGGCACGAAACAGGAGCGTGAGCAGGCGCAGGCGGGCGTTCTCCGAGCGCAGCTCCAACAGCTCTTGCTTGGCGTCGGTGCCGAAGTCCACTGTGGCGGCCATGCTGTAGGCGCTCATCGCCGCAAGCTCCTCCTGCTCGAGTGAGCGGTCGGTGGCCTGCTCCACGAGCTCCGCGTAGAGCTCATGGGCCCCTTGCACCACCTCCCCGTCGGGAGCCTCCTCGCGCTCGACGAGGAACTCGACGATCCCTGCGGGATAGGGTAGATCGTCCTGGCGCTCGAGCAGGCGAAAGACGCGCGTGCCGCGTACCAGGATCGTGAAGGGCCGTCCTCGTTGCGCTCGAGCATGCGCTCGATCTCACATGCGCAGCCGACTGGCTTGAGCTCGTCGTCTGAGAGCCACACGATGCCGAACTCGCTCTGGCCATCCAGGCACTCCTCGATCATCGTGCGGTAGCGATCCTCGAAGACGTGCAGCGGAACGCCTCGGTTGGGAGCGCGGCGATCCCAAGTGGGAACAGCGGGAAGTCCTGGACGGGAGCTCTCGGGCACGTGTTCCAGTCTATGCACGCACGCTGCGCTTGTTGGTCGGGTCGTCCGCCTGGCCACTACACTTCCGCGGATGGAGAACGAGCTAATGAAGCGTGTGATGTGGTCGGGCCTGCTCACGGCCATGGGTGCTCTCGCAAGCATAGTCACCCAGCGGGCGGCGGCGCAGCTGTGGAGGCGCGTGTTTGACGAGGAGCCTCCGGAGTGAATCAGGTGCCCCGCGCCGGCCCCGGCGAGGACGGGCGCCAGCAGGGTATTGCCGCGGCGATCACCGAGGTGACCGAACGCGCGAGCGTTCTGGTCCGCGAGGAGATCGAGCTCGCCAAGACCGAGATCACCGAGAAGGCGCACGCGCCTGGCCAAGGGCGCGGTCGTGGCGGTCGTGGCCGGCGTGTTCTTCTTCACGGCACTCTTCTTCGTACTGATCGGCTGCGCCTGGCTGCTCTACTACGAGCTGCCGATCGGCAACGAGTTCACCTACTTCTGGGGCTTCTTCGCGATGGCTGTGATCCTCGTGGTGCTCGGCGTGATCGCCGGGTTGCTTGCCTCCAGGGCGGTCAAATCGGGCTCGCCCCCGGTGCCGGAGATGGCGATCGAGGAGGCTCGCAAGATCCGTGAGACGGTCAGCTCCTCCTCTAGCTCGCAAGCGAACGCGCCGAAAGCAAACGTCGCCTGTTGCATCACCGAGCTCCACGCCGGTCACGCCGGTGCCGAGCTCCGCGGCGGATGCAGCCGCGAAGCCGCAGACGCCGGCAGAGACTGGGCAAGACAGCGATCTTGGAAGGGGGACGATCGATGGCACAACGCTCGGCAGCTGAGATCCGCAGACTCGATCGAGTCCAACCGCGCGGAGCTGGCGGTGTCGCTCAACAACTTGCACGGCGAAGTGGCGCGCATCACCGACTGGCGCGGCCAGCTCGAGCGCCACCAGCGCGAGCTGGCAATTGGCGCGGCGGTTGTCGGCGTGCTCTTGCTCGGTCGTCGCCGGCGGCGCAAACGTCGCCGCGGCTAAGAACCTGTTTCAGAATAGGCGGTGCGATCCGGGCGTACCGATCTTTTGAAACAGGTTCTAAGAGGCGTCCTCGGAGAACAGCGCGTTTGGGAGCGCGCCGACCCCGAGTAGGCCGGGACCCGTGTAGGTGCCGATCACCGGTCCTACCTCGGAGGCGAACAGCGGCTCTGAGCCGAAGATCTCGCGGCAGCGGTCCATCAACCGCTCGGCTTGGCTCGGTGGCCTGGATGTGCTGCACCACCCACCGGTCGGCGTCGCTGTCGTGCAGTTCTTGGGCGTACTGGACCATGCGCTCGAAGGCGCGCTTGGCAGTTCGCACGCGCTCGACGGGCGTGATCTCGTACTCGAGCGAGAGGATCGGCTTGATCTTGAGGGTGCCGCCGAGCCACGCTTGCGCTCTGCCGATGCGCCCGCCCCGTTGCAGGTACTCGAGCGTGTCCACGCAGAACCAGATGCGCAGTGCCTTGCGCGCCGCGCGCGCCCGCGCGGCGACCGCGTCCTTCTCAGCGCCGCCCCGCGCGGCGGCCGCCGCCGCGAGCACCACCATGCCTAGGCCGCCGCAGGCGGTTTCCCCGTCGATCACCTCGACGCGCTCGCCGAGCCCGCGCTCGGCTAGCAGGCTGTGGGCCTGGCGGGCAGACTCGCACGTGCCCGAGATGCCGCCGGCGAGATGGATCGAGACGATGTCACGGCCTTCCTCGAGCAGCGGCTCCCACACGGCGAGGAAGTCGCCGATCGAGGGCTGGGAGGTCGTGGGCAGATCTGGATCGGTGCGCAGACGCTCGTAGAAGGCGTCGAAGCTCTCGAGCTCGATCTCGCGCTGGGGCTGATGCTGCCAGCCTACATACAGGCTGACCTGATGAATGTCTTCGCTGTTTGCGAGCTCGCGTGGGAGATAGTTGGTGGTGTCGGTGACGACCGCTACCCGCTTATCCAAGGCGGTTCTCGATCTGGGTGAGGCCGGCGGGCTGGGGCGCGCTTGCGACGGGCTCAGTCTGTACGCCTTCGCGCTCGGGGAGGCCCAGCGCCTCGGCCAGCTCGCCGGACTCGTACATCTCGGAGACGATGTCGCAACCGCCAACTAGCTCACCGCCGACGAACAGCTGGGGGATGGTGGGCCAGTTCGAGATCGCCGAGAGCTCCTGGCGGATGCGTGGGTCGGGCAGGATGTCGACCGCCGCAAATGGCGCCTCCAGGGACTGGAGCATGGCGACCGTGCGCGCGGAGAAGCCACACGCGGGCGCCTCGGGCGTGCCCTTCATGAAGAGGATCGTGTCGTGCTCGGCGATCGCCTCTGCGATCGCGTCGCGGATGGGGTTTGACTCGGTGTCGGACATGGCTGACTCCTGGCTGTGGTGGTCCTATGTGGCCGCCGCGGCGTGCTGCTCACCCTCGGCGGCGTTGGCACCCGTCTCCTGCGACGCTTGCGTCTTCAGCGACAGTGCATGGATTGCTCCGCCGATCTCATCGCCGAACACGCCATAGACGAGCTTGTGCTGATCGATGCGGCTGCGCCCCGCAAACGCGGGCGAGCTGACCGTCGCGCGGAAGTGGTCGCCGCCGCCGGTGTAGTCCTCGACTTCGGCTCGCGCCCCCGGAATGGCGGCTTCGATGCGCTGCTTGATCTCCTCGGCGGTGGGCATTGCGGTCAAGGTTAGAACATAAAACGGCACCGCTATACTTTGGAAAGCGATGATCTCGATCACGGACAAGGGAGCGGAGAAGGTTCGCGAGTTCCTCGAGGCCCAGCAGGCCGACGTTACGCTCGCGGGTCTGCGTGTCGGTGTGCGCGGCGGCGGATGCTCCGGCTTTCAGTACCAGCTCGCGTTCGATGAGCAGCGCGACAACGATGTCGTGTTCGAAGACCACGGCTTGAAGCTGCTGGTCGACAACGAGAGCCTGCAGTTCGTATCCGGCTCGACGATCGACTACGAGGAGAGCCTGCAAGGGGCGGGCTTCAAAGTCGAGAACCCCAATGTGGTGGCTGCCTGCGGCTGCGGCTCTTCGTTCCGGGTGGCCGAGGAAGAGCAGGTCTCCGCCGTCTGACGCTCCTGGGGGCGTCCTACGGTTCGTTGTTGAGCGAACGCCACAGATAGCGGCAAGCAAGCGTGCGGTGCGGGCGCCAGCGCTCAGCCAGGCGCTCGATCGGTCTCGCGGTCGGGGATCTCCTCTAGCGAGTAGGCGCGTTCGATCGCGCGGCGGATGCCGAGGTCTCCAGGGGCCATCACGTCGGGGCGGTGCAGATGGCTCATCAGGAACATGTGGGCCGTCCACTCGCCGATGCCCTTGACGGCAACCAGCTCGGCCATGACCTCGTCATCCGATAGTCATCGAGATGCTCGAGCTCCAGTTCACCGGAGAGGATGTGCTCGGCCAGGGAGCGCATGAAGCCCACCTTCGAGCGCGACAGGCCTGCGGCGAGCGCGTAGCTCTTCGGGGTCGTCCGCCAGTAGCTGCTCGGGGGTGGGGGTGCGCCCGCCGAAGCGCTCGGTCAGCCTGCCGTAGATCGCGGCGCCGGCCTTGACGGAGAGCTGCTGGTTGACGACCGCGTGCAGTAGCGCACCGTAGTGCTCCTCGCGGGTCGGCTTTTTGCGCGGCGGGCTGGAAATGACTCCGCACGTGTCGATCAGCCCAGCCATGATCGGGTCGGCGGCGCGCAGCTCTTCTACGGCAGCCTTCTGTGAGGTCGCTTTGCGCCTCGCGGGAGTCCTGCGCCCAGGTCGATCCGGCGCTCTTCGCGGCGGGGCTCATCCGCTAGCCGGCCCGCAAGGCGGGGCTTTCGAGTGCGACCGGCTCGCCGTCGAGCGCGTTCAGGGCGCGCTCCAAGGAGCAGGCGATGCATGTGAAGCTGGGCGTGTCGCGTACGGTGAAGCGTGACGCCTCGGTCGTGCGCAGGCGCTGGACGAGGTCGAGGAACGTGCCGACGTCGTCGGTGTCGAAGGCCACCACGAACTCCTGGTCGTCGAGGCCGAACGAGTAGGTCGTGTGGTTGTCCACGCCCGGGTATTCGCGCCCCACGGTGATGTGACCCTGCATGATCCGCCAGCGCTCCTCGGCGGGCAGGGCATACCATTCGCGCGACTTCACGAAGGGGTAGACGAATACGTATTTGCCACGGAACCCACGTGGGCGTACGCGCTCGTCGTCGGAGTATTCCGAGCTCTTGCGCATTCCCAGGAACGAGTAGGGATGTCGGCCCACTTCATCAGGCCGCTCTGGGCCAGCACCACGTGGAACTCGTGGATTCGATCGAGGTTCTCGGCCTCCGCGATCAGAAGTAGCTCGGCGTCCCCGCGGGTGCCCACGAGCGAGAAGGCCTGCAGCAGGTGGCCGTCGGCGAAGTCCTCGCATGCTGCCATCAGCTCGCGCTTACCCTGCGCTCGCGTGTCTGAGTCCAGGCGCCGCCACGCCGGGTCGAGCTTCAGGAATGTGTACTTGACGAAGTGTCGCTCGCTCATGGAATCGCCCGTGAAGGCACCGCCGAGTATATGTCCAGCTGCTCGGTCATTCGCCGTGGTTGACCAGGACGAATGTATGCGGGTTCACCGCCCGTTACAGTTCATCCGTGCGGATCGCTCTGGTTTCGCCGTACTCGTGGACCTACCCGGGCGGCGTCACGCGCCACATCGAGGCGCTTTCGGCTGAGCTTGTCGCGCAAGGCCACGAGCCACACATCCTCGCGCCGTTCGATCCCGACGACGTGCTCTCGGCGCGCCTGCATCGCGGGGCGCGGCCGCAGCGGCGCGAGCCGCCGAAGAACTTCGTGGCCCTGGGCCGCACGATCGGGATTCCCGCCAACGGCGCGGTCTCCAACCTGACAGGTACGCCCCATTCGGTTTTTGCCATCCGCCACGCCCTGCGCACCGGTGGCTATGACGTCGCACACATCCATGAGCCGATCGTGCCCCTGATCGGCTTCGACGCGCTGATGTCCTCCGGCGAGCTGCCGCTTGTCGGCACCTTCCATACGTATTCGACCAATCCGCTCTCCAACGGGATCGGCGCGATCGCGATGGGGGGGCGACGACGCATGAACCGGCTGCACGCGCGCATCGCCGTGTCTGAGGCGGCCGCATGGACGGCGCGTCGCTTCTATGGAGGGCGCTACCGGATCGTGCCCAACGGCGTTCTGCTCCCCCTTACGGGGACCTCCCATGACGGTGGGCAGACAGGCGAGCACTGTCAGGAGCGGCTGACAAGCGAATGCGAGCAGTCAATGAGCGAACGGGAGCAATTGACGAGCGAACGGGAGCAATTGACGAGCGAACGGGAGCAGTCGACAAGCGTATGGGAGCCACTACGCATCCTGTTCATCGGCCAGGCGGTAGAGCGCAAGGGCTTGCCGGTGCTCTTGCGGGCGTTCGAGGCGCTACGCGAGCAAATCCCCGCCACGCTCACGCTCGTCGGAGCCTCGCCCGCGGAGATCGCACCGATGCTGCTCGACGATCGCGGCGTGCGCGCGCTGGGGAAGGTGTCTGAGGAGCAGAAGGCCGCGGAGCTGCATCGCGCAGAGGTGCTGTGCGCCCCGTCGCTACGTGGCGAGAGCTTTGGCATGGTGCTCACAGAGGCGTTTGCCGCCTCGACGCCCGTCGTCGCGTCCGACATCCCCGGCTACCGGGATGTCGCGCGCGACGGGTGCGACAGTTTGCTCGTTCCGCCCGGCGACGCGCTTGCGCTCGCCGAGGCGCTACGCACGCTGGCGCTCGATCCAGCCCGCCGTGGCGCGATGGCTCTCGCCGCGCGCGAGCACGCCGAGAGCTTCTCCTGGGCGCACGTCGCCGAGGAGGTCGTCGACGTTTACCACGAGGCGATTGCCGTAGGACAGCCCGCCACAAGACTGACGCGCGCGGCTGTGCGCCACGGCTTCGCTCCGGCCGACCTGCGCCCGCGGGTGCATGCGCGACGTCTGCCGAGCATGGAGCCAGCCCCGCCAGTCAGGCATCGGGCGCTGCGTGTGCTGTCGCGCATGGCACTGCTCGCCACTTCGCTTGCCGGTGTCGCGCTTGCCTTCCTCGCATTGCAGAAGATCGGCGTCACGAACGTCGCGGCGAGCCTTGTTGCCTCCAGTCCCGGCCTTGTGGCGGCGGGCGTGGGGGTGATGTGTACGTCGATGTTCGTGCGTGGCCTCGCGTGGCACGCGATCCTGAAGGCAGCTCCAACCTGGCGCGTTGCACGCCGCCGAGATGCTTTGCAGGGAACGTTCATCGGTGTGCTCATGTCCGCGACTCTTCCCGCCCGCTTGGGCGAGCCATCGCGTGCCCTGATCGTGGCACGCCGCGTGGGCCGTGCGCGCGAGACCTTGCCGGTGGTGCTCGGCACAATGGTCTCCCAAACGCTGCTCAACCTGCTCGCGCTGGCGATTCTCGGCGGCGTGATGTTTTCGAGCGTGAGCTTTGCCGGCAAACACACCGATGCGCTGCTCGCAGTTGGATTGGCGCCGTTGGCTGTGCTGATCGTACTGTTGCTGGCACCGGTGCTCGTGCCGCGCGCCGCTGTCTCTCGCTCGCAGCGGCTGGGACGTCTGCTTACCAGCGTGCGTGCCGCGTTGTTGCGTGTACGTGCCGGTCTACGTGTCTTTCGCAACCCCCGCCAGGCGGCCTCCGCGACGGTGCTCCAGCTCTCTGCGTGGGCGCTCCAGTGGTTGTCCTGCTGGCTCTTGTTGATGGCACTGGGAATAGACGGGAAGGTTGGTATCGGCGCTGCCGCGGCGGTCCTGTTCGCGGTCAACGTCACCGCCGTCATCCCCGCCACTCCCGCCAACGTCGGCGTATTCCAGGCGGCCTGTGTGGCTGTTCTGGCAGGCGCCTATCACGTGCCCACCGCTGACGCGCTCGCCTACGGGATCGTGTTGCAGGCCGTCGAGGTTGCCACCGCTGTCATCATGGGCACGCCCGCGCTCGTCAACGAGGGCCTCTCCTGGAAGGACGTACGCCTGCGCACGATGCACGCCTCCCCGGTGAAGCTACCGCCGCTGCCCCCACGTGTGGGGGCCAGACGGGCCGCATCGGGACGCGCCGCACCCTCGCGGGTGCGGTCCTAGAGTGCAGTCCTAGGGAGCATGCACGCCTTGCCGCCGCGCTCTTGCGCACGCGGTCTTTGCTGAGGCAGGGCCGACGCGCAGGAGCACTGCCTGTCGCGCAGAATCGGAATCTATGACAGACGCCTGGGTTTACATGCTGCGCTGTAGCGACGGCTCGCTCTATACGGGTTGGACCAACGATTTGAGCAAGCGCGTCGCCAGACACTCCGCCGGTAAGGCAAGCCGGTATACCGCAAGCCGCCTGCCCGTCGAGCTGGCGCTTGTGTTGCCGCTGGCAGATCGCGGAGAGGCGATGCGCGAGGAGGCGCGCATCAAGCGGCTGGATCGTGCCGGCAAGCTCGCGTTGATCGCTGAGCAGACTGTTTAGACGCTGACCAACTCGGCCAAATGGCCGTCCTGAATGGACGCGATTGCAGATCGCTAGGACGCTATGGCAGGCAGATCCTCGGCTTCGACTGACCCGTCGGGTGGGTCGACGTCGTCGAGCTCGCCAAACAGGGACGGATCGCGGTAAGAGCCCTTGATCACGTCATCAGGTGAGCCGTCTGGCAATAGCCGCCCTTGGCGCGTACCGAAGTAGATCGCTTGCCGATGGTGCGCGACGAGCGCGAGCGTCGACTGCTCAGGGATCGGGGCGTATCCGTCTGAGATGCTCATGCCGATCTGCTCCAACTCAAGCAGCTTCTCTACCTTCAGGTGCTCCGCTTGCTCGGGCACGGCTGGGTAGCCCCACGAGTAGCGTCTGCCTTGCGTGCTTGGGATCGCGAGCATCGCGCGCACGCGCCAGTGCAGCCACTCGGCCAAGCCCTCGGCGGTTTGCACGCCGAGGCCGTGCACGAACAGCTGCTCGGCGAACTCGCCGTCTGACTCGAGCTTCGCCATCAGCTCGGTCACCTCTGAGCCCACTGTGACTGCTTGCACCGCGATCACGTCCAGTTCGGCTGGCGGACTTCCGCTAGAGGAAGGCTTGCCGTCGTCTCCAAGCGCGGGCCTGAAAAAATCTGCCAGGCAGATGCGGTCGCCCTTGGGCTGGCGCGGGCACACGAAGCGCGTCAGCTCGCTGGCGGGATCGCCCGGGTCGAGCGGGGTGGTCGAGTCGGCTGTGCTTGGAGTGCGAGCCGCGTCTGGAACGACCGCGCCCGGATCGACGACGCGCGGATCGAGCACCACGATGTCGTTGCCTTGCGCGTAGCAGGGGAAGAAGCCGAGCAGCGCCCTCGGGTGCAGGTAGTCCTGCTCTGCCCACATGCGCTCCAGTCGCGGCCTGAAGTTCTCCTCCACGAGCTCTCGCCACGCCTCGCCCTTCACGCCCTTGCCACCCCAGTGCAGCTTGAACAGCACATGCGTGTCGAGGTGGCTGTACACCTCATCCATGTCCACCGGTATCTCTTTCACACCCCACCATGGGGGGGTGGGTATGGGGTCGTTCACACGCACCTCAGAGCGCACGCTGTCATCGGCGAAATTGAGCTCCTCCACGGGCTCCTCGCCCTTGGCGCGAAACTCGGTTGCGCCGGTTCGAAGCTTCTGAAGCAGCGCCTCGTGTGCGTCTGTGTCGATCAACTGGTCCATCACTGACAGGCCCTCGAAGGCGTCCTTGCAGTAGAACACCCCCGGCTCGTACTGCTCGTCCGATTCCTTGCCCCCGGGGTACAGCGCGCGGTAGGAGAATGCCCGATTGATCGCAGCGCCGCCGATCAATACCGGGTATTGCAAGCCCTTTGAGTGAAGCTCCTGGATGCACGCCGGCATCTGCTTGGAGGTCGATACGAGCAACGCGCTCAACCCGATCGCGGTCGCCTCGTGCTCCTGGGCCGCGTCGAGGATCGTTTGGATCGGCACCTGCTTGCCGAGGTCGATCACCGTATAGCCGTTGTTGGTGAGGATCGTGTTCACGAGCGACTTGCCGATGTCGTGCACATCGCCGAACACGGTCGCCAGCACCACCGTGCCCTTGGTATAGCCGTCGATCTTGTCGAGGTAGTTCTCGAGCCGTGCCACCGCCTTCTTCATCACCTCCGCGGATTGCAACACGAAGGGGAGGATGAGTTCCCCGGCGCCGAACTTGTCGCCCACCTCCTTCATCGCCGGCAACAGCACCTCGTTGAGGGTCGGCACCGCGCCGATCTTCTCCACCGAGGCGTCGATCCAATCCTCGACGCCCTCCTTGCGGCGGCGCAGGATGTGGAAGTGAAGCGCCTCCTCAGGCTCCATCCCCTCGGTCGGGTTGGCGGTTGTCTGCTCCTCTTGCTCGCCCTTCGACTCGAAGTGGGCGATGAACTGCTCCAACGCATCCTCGCGACGGTTGAACACGAGATCGTCGGCCAACCCGCGCTCCTCGTCGCTTATCTCCGAGTAGGGCGTGATGTGGTTTGGATTCACCATCGCCAGGTCCAACCCCGCCTCCACGCAGTGGTGCAGGAACACCGAGTTGAGTACCGCTCGCGCACCGGGGGACACGCCGAAGGAGACGTTCGATACGCCAAGCGAGGTCTTCACGTCGGGGATCTCCGCCTTGATGCGCCTGATGCCCTCGATCGTCTCCACCGCCGAGGGTCGCCACTCCTCATCGCCTGTCGTCAGCGTGAACGTCAGGCAGTCGAAGATCAAAAGCTTGGGGTCGAGGCCGTGCTCGTCGCAGCACAAGCCCTTGATGCGCTGCGCGATCTCCACCTTGCGCTGGGCGGTCTTGGCCATCCCCACCTCGTCGATCGTCAGCGCGATCAGCGCCGCTCCGTGGGCAAGCGCCATCGGCACCACGCGGTCGAGCTTGTCCCTGCCCGCCTCGAGGTTCACCGAGTTGACGATCGCCCTGCCCGGGATCTGCGCGAGCGCGAGCGCGATCACCTCCGGCTCGGTCGAGTCGATCTGGATCGGCGGCTCCTGGGTGAGTGAGATGCGCTTGGCCAGTTGGCGCATCTGCTCGTCCTCGTCGCTGCGCTCGGTCAGCGCCACGCACAGGTCGAGCACATGTGCCCCACCGGTCACCTGGTCCTCGGCGATCTGCACCAATCCGTCGTAGTCGTCGGCCAGCAGCAGCTCCTTGGCCTTGCGCGAGCCCTGGCTGTTGACGCGCTCGCCCACCATCGTGGGGCGCGGCTCCTGCACGAGCGTTGTGGCAGCGATCATCGAGGATAGGTGGGGGGGGCGAGGCGCTGGACGCGGCCCGACGGCTCTGCCGCCTACACGCTCGGCGATCGCCCTGATGTGATCGGGGGTCGTGCCGCAGCAGCCGCCCACCACGCCCACGCCATAGCGCTCCACGAACTCCTCGAGCGCTTCCGCCAGCGGCTCGGGCTGCTCGGGGAAGATCGTCTCGCCGTCGGGGCCCTGCAGTGGCAGTCCCGCGTTGGGGATGCACGCCACCGGCACCGGGCAGTACTCGCCGAGGAAGCGGATCGCGTCGCGCATGTCCTGCGGGCCGGTCGAGCAATTGAGCCCGATCACATCCACCTTCAGGGCCTCCAAGGTACACAGGACAGCGGAGATGTCGGTGCCGAGCAGCATCTTGCCGCCATTGGGAAGCAGGGACACCGAAGCGTGGATCGGGAGCGTCCTACCGCTGCTCTTGAACGCCGCCCTCGCACCGAATATCGCGGCCTTGACCTCGAGGATGTCTTGGGCCGTCTCGATTATCACTAGATCGACCCCTCCATCAATCAATCCCTGTGCCTGCTCTGTGAACACCTCCACGAGCTCCGCGAATGAGATCTGTCCGAGCGTCGGATCTTCAGAGGCCGGCAGGAAGCCCGTCGGCCCGATAGAGCCCGCCACGAAGCGACTCTCACCGGCGGCTTTGCGCGCGATTTCCGCCGCCTTGGTGTTGACCTCCACCGTGTAGTCCGCCAGACCCCACTCATCCAGCTTCAGGCGCGATGCCTGGAAGGTGTCGGTCTCCACCACTTCCGCCCCCGCATCGAGCATCGAGGCATGCACGCCCTCGATCACATCCGGGCGGTTGAGCACGAGCGCCTCGTGGCACTTGCCTTGCAATCCACCGTAGTCCTCCGCGGTCAGCTCGAACTGCTCGAGCGTCGCGCCCATGCCGCCGTCGTAGACGACGACTTTGCTGCGCACCGCCTTCAGATAGTCACGCATCCGCTGGGATGCTAGCAGCGAACAATCAACCTTGACATGATCGTGTCAATGTGGGGGCCGCCAGCTTGCTCCCATCCCGATCATGACTACCAAGTTGGTATGCTTGTTGTATGTCACAGATCGCGGTTCGCTTGGACGAAGACGACTTGAGCACGCTCGATTCAGTGGTGGCCGGCGGTGACTTTCACTCGCGCGCAGACGCCGTTCGGGCCGGCATCAGGCTGCTCAATCGCGAGCTTCGAGAGCGTCGCATTACCGACTCTTACCGCATTGCCTACCAGGAGATGCCGCTCACCTCCGACGAGCTTGCCGCGCTCGATGCCGCTGCTGCGCTTGCCGGCGACGCCCTGTTGTGATTGCCAGGGGCGAGGTCTGGGATGTTGACCTCGGCGTGATCGTTCGTCCAGTCATCGTCGTCACTCGCGACACGGCGATTCCCGTGCTCACCCGTTTGAATTGTGTGGTGGTGACGAGCACCGTGCGCGGCCATGTCGCAGAGGTCGAGCTGACTACCGCGCACGGTGTACGTGAGCCAAGCGCCGCGAATTGCGACTGGATCGTCAACGTCGCGACAGACCGCTTCGTTCACCGGCGCGGTGAGCTCGATCCGGTCAGTCTGCGTCGCTTGAACGCTGCCCTTGTGGTGGCGCTTGGCTTGGATATCACTTGATGAACAGCATCTCCGAGTACTTCGGCAGCGGCCACAGATCGTCGGCCACCAGCTTCTCGAGCCGATCGGCCACCTCGCGCACGTCGTCCATCGCGGGGATCGTCGTGTCGCGCATGTAGGTCGCCCACTTCATCGCCGAGCTGTCCGGCTGGTTGTCGCTCAGGTTGGCGTCCTCGAGCTTGACGAGCGCGAACAGCAGCTCCTTTACCAGTGGCTCCACCTCTGCCACCAACTCATCCAGGCCGGTGGCCTTCAGCTCGTTCAGGTGGCGTACCGCTGCCGGCAGCAGCATCGTGCGCGCGATCTGTGCTGCCGTCTCGGCCTCGATGTTGATCTTCACCGCGTACTGCTCGGTGAACACCTCCAGGCGCGACTCCAGCTCGCGCTTTGAGAGCACCTTGTACTTCTTGAACGCCGCCACCGTCTGCTTGTCCACGAGCCACGGCAGCGCGTCGGGGGTCGTGCGCAGGTTGGCTAGCCCGCGCTGCTCGGCCTCCTTGTGCCACGCCTCGGAGTAACCGTCGCCGTCGAACACAACCTGCTTGTTCGCGCTCCATACCTCCTTGACTACCTTCGTCACAGCCTTCTCGAGCGTCGCCCCCGCGGCTTTGAGCGCGGTCTTGAGCTTGTCCGACAGTTCGTCGATCGACTCCGCCACAATCGTGTTCAGCACCGTGTTGGGCAGCGCCGGCGATTGGCTTGACCCGAGCGCCCTGAACTCGAACTTGTTGCCGGTGAACGCGAACGGGCTCGTCCTGTTGCGGTCGCCCCCGTGCAATGGCAACGGCGGCAGCACCGGTGTGCCCAGCCCAAGGAACGATCCAGGCTTCGACGCCTGCGCCTTGCCCGACTCGATTGCCGCGAACACCCTCTCGAGATCCGCGCCAAGGAAGATCGAGATGATCGCTGGCGGTGCCTCGTTGGCGCCGAGCCGGTGATCCTGGCCGGCGTTGGCGATCGACGCGCGCAATAGCGCCTGGTGCTTGTTCACGGCTTGGATCACAGCCGCGCAGAAGAACAGAAACTTCAAGTTCTCCCCCGGCGTGTCGCCCGGATCGAGCAGGTTCAAGCCGGTGTCGGTGCCCATCGACCAGTTGTTGTGCTTGCCCGACCCGTTCACACCCGCGAACGGCTTCTCGTGCAGCAAGCACACGAGTCCATAACGGCGCGCCGTGTTCTGCAAGATCTGCATCGTCAACATCTGATGATCGGCGCCGACGTTTGAGTTCTCGAAGATCGGCGCCACCTCGTACTGGTTGGGCGCCACCTCGTTGTGCCTGGTCTTGATCGGAACACCGAGCTTTGCCAGTTCCACCTCGCACTCGAGCATGTACGCCAGGATCCGCTCTGGGATAGAGCCGAAGTAATGGTCGTCGAGCTCATGGCCCTTTGGCGGCTTGGCCCCGAACAGCGTTCGCCCCGTAGTCAGGAGATCGGGGCGCTCGAAGTAATACTGCTCGTCGATCAGGAAGTACTCCTGCTCGCAACCGATCGTCGTGAACACACGCGCCGCATCCTCGATGCCGAGCAGCTCGAGCGCCCCAACCGCCGCACCCGACAGCGCGTCCATCGAGCGCAGCAGCGGGATCTTGTTGTCGAGTGCCTCTCCCGTCCAAGACGTGAATGCCGTCGGGATGCACAGCAGCGCGCCGTTGGGGTTTTCCAGGATGAACGCCGGCGAGGTTGGATCCCAGGCGGTGTATCCGCGTGCCTCGAATGTCGCCCTGATGCCACCCGTGGGAAAGCTCGAGGCGTCCGGCTCTCCCTGGATCAACTCCTTGCCGGAGAACTCGGCGATCGCGGTGCCGTCGCCGGCGGGGCCGTAGAAGGAGTCGTGCTTCTCAGCGGTCGACCCTGTCAGCGGCTGGAACCAGTGCGTGTAGTGGGTCGCGCCCTTCTCCATCGCCCATTCCTTCATCGCCTGTGCCACCGCGTCGGCGAGCGTTGTGTCGAGCGCCTCGCCACGCTCCAGCGTGCGCTGCAGCGCCTTGAACACGTGCTTGGGCAGCCTGCGTCGCTGCACCGCCACGCTGAATACGTTCGAGGCAAAGATCTGGTTTGCGGGAAGGGTCAGGTCCATCGAGCCGAGCGCACTCCCGTTGGCGCTCCACTGCGCGGCTGTCACATTCGTCTGGCGGGTCCTTGGCATGAGCGGGCTCGATTCCTCCTGGTCAAAGTTCTCTTTCGGTCCCGGGCTATGGTGCCTGTGGACCGTCGTTTCTCGGGCACGGGGCCGAAGCGCATCGTAGCCCTCGCGCACGCTCGAGGTACCGCTCAACTGGCGAAAGCTCGCCCGCGATCTTTCGACACGCGGCCAAACGCCCCGCGGCGGTCGCTATTCGGAAGCGGGCTGGGGCGTGGAGGGGACCGGTGGCGATCCCGGCACGATCAGGCCCGTCTCCGGGTTCACGTGCGTTCGCGGGGGAGTGGGTGCGATGAATGCCGTCAAGCTCCCCGCCGCCGGGCCTCCGCTAGCAAGGCGCGCGAGCGCCTTGCCGTCGAGTCCCGTCGCAACCGTGTAGTGGACGGTGTGCAAGCCGGCCTTCACCGGCGTCACACGCCATATGAAAGCTCGGCTGGCGTGCGGCGCGAGCGCTCCGAGCGCCCAAGTGTTTACGAACGCCGTTTCGCCGCCACCGGGCGGGTTGATTTCCTGGGTTTGCACGGGCGGGTCGGTGGCGACCGCTCCAGGCCCGGTATTCACGACCCACACCGGTCGCTTGTTCGACGCCAGTTTCGGATAGGTGCTCGTGTAGTAGAAGGAGTCGAGCGTAACCGCCACGTTTGGGATCGTGCGCACGCCCGCGTTGCGCACGATCAACGTGAATCGTATGTCTCGCGCGATCGCCTGCTTGGCGGGAAACCGCACCGCAAGAACTTCAACGGGGTAGGTGCGCGCGACTTCGCGGGCGTTGCGCCGCCCCGCGCCGCAACCGCTCGCCAGGACGCAAAGCATCACGCCGCACACAGCGAGCATTACCCCCGGAAGCACCTTTCCCACCCTCACAGCGAGCGCCACGATATCAGTGCCGGTGGCGTTCGGCCTGCCGATCGCGTAGAGTTGGAGACGCGGGACAGTAGAGTTGGGGCGCAGTCACGTATCGTCCCCAGAGGAGGGGTGTCGAGATGGTTCGCAGTGCAGCCGAGCGGGCATTCCTTCCCACGAGGAGCTTGCTCGAGGAAATCGGGGACATGATGGTCCTGACTGGCAGGACGATCACCTCTGCCCTGCGCCCGCCCTATCCATATGGCGGCGAGTTCGTATCGCAGTTCCTGTTCGCCTTGCGCCTGTGTTGGTTTCCGCTGCTGATCTCGACGGTTGCGATCTGTTATGCAGCGCCCGGTCTACAGGCCGCCAACTTCCTCACGATCTTCGGCGCCCTAGATCGACTGGGCGGGATCTTCGTGCTTGCCGCGATCCGCGAGATCGGTCCGAACGTGACCGCGATCGTGCTCGCCGGGGTGGCTGGCACCGCGATCACCGCCGACCTCGGCGCCCGCAAGATCCGCGAGGAGCTCGACGCCCTGCAGGTGCTTGGCGTCGACCCGGTCAAGAACCTCGTGGTCCCGCGCTTCCTCGCATTGATGCTCGTCACCGGCCTGTTCAACGTATACGCGATCCTCTTCGGCCTGTTCGGCGGTGTGCTTGCCGAGCTCGTCAACGGTCAGCCGCTCGGTCCCTTCTGGGACACCTTGTTCGCCAACGCCTCCACCACCGACCTGTGGGGCTCGGCTTTGAAGACCACGATCTTCGGAGCCATCATCGCGATCGTCTGCTGCTACAAGGGCATGACCGCCTCCGGTGGCGCCGAGGGCGTCGGGCGCGCCGTCAACCAAGCCGTCGTCGTCACATTCCTAGCGATCTTCTCTTTTGACTACGTCTACACGCAGTTGCTGTTGGCCACACATCCGAACATCTTGGTGATCAAGTGAGCCAACGCGTGCGCGTCGTGGCCGCGGGCCGGGGGAGCTGGTCGTGAACGAACTGCTCGTCACCCCGCGCGAATTGCTCGCCGCCACCGGCGAGTTCGGTCGCTTCGCCGGCAACATGGTCCGCGACGTCTGGGGCCTGCGTGTATTCCGCTTCTTCGGGGAGGCTTTGCGTCAGTCGGGCATCCTGATCGTGTCCTCGACGCTGATCATCTGGTCGCTGATGTTCGTACTCGGCCTGGAGTGCGGGATCGAGGGCGCCTACTTCCTGGAGGCCCAGGGAGCTCCCGCCTACGCTGGCGTGTTCACCGCATGGTGCGATCTGCGCGAGATCATCCCCTACGCCTTCGGCTACATGATGGCCGCCAAGGTCGGCACCGGGATCGTCGCCGAGCTCGGTGCCATGCGCATCTCCGATGAGATCGACGCGCTCGAGGTGATGGGCATCAACTCGATGACCTTCCTGTGCGCCACCCGTCTGCTTGCCGCCTGGGTCGTGCTCCCGTTCATGTACCTCGCAGGGGTCGGCGCCGCCTTCCTGGCCTCCTACATCGCCGTTGTGCAGCAGGTCGCCACCGTCTCGGCGGGCGGCTACCTGCTGATCTTCTGGCAGTTCCAAAACCCACCCGACTTCCTCTACAGCCTGATCAAGGCGATGTTCATGGCCACCGCCATCGTGCTCGTCGGCTGTTACTACGGCTACAACGCCAGTGGTGGGCCCGTGGGCGTGGGCACCGCAACCGCCAAGTCGATGGTGCTCAACATCATCCTTGTCCATCTGATCGGGATGCTCGGCACCCAGATCTTCTGGGGCGCCAACCCGAAAGCCCCGATCGGGGGGTGAGCATGGCAACGCGTGAGCAAACCCCCGACGGCGGCGACAGGCCTTCGGGCGGGGATGAGCAGGACAAGGGCGGCGAGTTCGAGTTCCACACGGGCACCAACCGCCCCACCGGAGTCCCCGACGCGATCGAGTTCGTCGGTGTCCACAAGTCTTTCGGCTCAAACCACGTGCTGCGTGGTCTGGACATGGGCTTGCCCAAGGACAGATCTCGATGATCCTCGGTCCCTCTGGAACCGGCAAGTCGGTTTGCATCAAGCACATCGTTGGGCTGCTCTACCCCGACGAGGGAGACGTCATCGTGCAAGGTCGCTCGATCCCCAGCCTGCCCGACGCCGAGCTGTTTGAGATTCGCAAGAAGTTCGGCGTGCTCTTCCAGGACGGCGCCCTGTTCGGCTCGATGAACCTCTATGACAACATCGCCTTTCCGTTGCGCCAGCACACGGAGAAGGGCGACGAGGAGATCGCCGAGATCGTCAACTCACGCATGCGCGAGGTCGGCCTCGGCAACGCTGGCGAGAAGATGCCAAACGAGCTCTCCGGTGGGATGCGCAAGCGCGCCGGCTTCGCCCGCTCGCTCGTGCTCGACCCCGAGATCGTGCTCTTCGACGAGCCCGACTCCGGTCTTGACCCAGTGCGCACAGCGCTGCTCTGCGAACTCATCAAAGAGGTCCATGAAGAGAACGGCGGCACCTACGTCGTCATTACGCACGACATCATGTCCGCCCGCCGCGTCGCCGAGCACATCTCCGTGCTATGGCGCGGGCGCATCGTCGAGTCCGGCCCAGCCGCCGAGCTGTTCGACTCCGAGAACCCCTTCGTCCGCCAGTTCCTCTCGGGCGAGTCGCAGGGCCCACTGGGAATGGAGTGATCCACAGCCTTTCGGCGAGGCGCTCGCCGGCGTGTGGACTCCGGGTACGGCGCTAGCCTGTTGTGGTGACTATGGGGAGGCTGTTCTCGGGGTTGGCACTGCGCGCGGCGCGCAAGCCGCTGCTTACGATCTTGATACTCGGCGCGCTGGGCATCGGCTGCGCGGTGGCTGCGCTCGGCTTGCGCCCAACCGCCGCCACCCAGACGCTCGTCGGAAGCTCCAGCTCCACCTATAAGGAAACCCAGCGCTTCTACGCGCGCTTCGGCGAAGAGCCAGTGGAGGTGCTCGTCAAGGGAGACCTGCGCAAGCTCGTGCTCAGCTCTGACATCGACCGGCTCGTTGGGCTCGAGGGATGTCTATCGGGCAATCTCCCCACGGCTGCCCTTGCTCAGGAGGGAGGTGCGAATGGGCCGTGCGGTCAGCTGACCCATGGCAAAGAGGTGAAGGTGGTGTTCGGGCCAGGCACGTTCCTCAACGAGGCGGCGCTCCAGGTCGACGATGCATTGGCCACCCGTAGCGCCCAGGCCGAAGCGCAGGCCAAGCAAGCACAGAGTGCCGTCTACCACTCCGCGCTCGCCCGCGGCTTGGACGTCGAGGAAGCAAGCACGCTCGGCCTGCAAGCACGCAAGGCGACGATGTCGGGCTTCGCCGCCGAAGTCAGCGCGCTGGCGATCCGCTATGGCTTGAATAGTCCTCCCACCCTCGACAACCATGAATTCGTCTCGAAGATCGTGTTCGACTCCACCAAGCCGTCGGGCACACCCAAGCAGCGCTTCGCCTATCTCTTCCCGAGCCACGAAGCGGCGCTCGTATCGGTGCGCTTGAAGGCGGGTCTCTCCGAAGCCCAGCGCTCGCACACGATCGATCTGATCCGCCAAGCGGTTGCAATGAGCCAGTGGCACCTACAGAACGGCGAGAGCTACCTCGTCACCGGCGAGCCCGTGATCGTCAGCGACGTCACCAGTTCGATCTCTCATTCGATCGAGCTGCTGCTCGTCGCCGTGCTGCTCGTGATGGGCTTCGTCTTGAGTCTCATTTTCAAGGGCCGCCCCCGGCTGCTGCCGCTTGCCATCGCCATGCTTGCCGCCGCCCTTACGTTTGGCGCGCTGGCGCTCTCGGGCGCCTCGCTCACGATGGCGTCGGTAGCCGTGCTACCGGTGCTTGTCGGTCTATCCGTCGACTACGCGATTCAGTTTCAGTCGCGCGTGGAGGAGGCTCGTGAGGACGGAGCCAACGACACGCTCGAGGCGATTCGCCACGCCGCCCATCACGGTGTCCCTACGATCGCAACCGCCGTGCTCGCGAGCATCGGCGGGTTGCTGGTGCTGATGCTTTCCCCTGTGCCGATGGTGCGTGGATTTGGGTTGCTGCTTGTGGTTGGCGTCGCGCTCGCCTTCCTCTGCACGCTGACCGTCGGCTCGGCCGCGCTGATGCTGGCCGCGCGGCGGCATGAGAAGAATTGGGGTGCCCCGCGCGCGCGCCCGCGCACGCGCGCGGGGACAGCCTTCGGGCCGGTAGCTCGTCGGCTCCTCCCGGCCTGGCAGGGAGCGCGTGAGATCCTTACCGACAACGCCTTCAACCGCTTCGTGTCGAATATGGCCCTCGATCGCGCGGTACGCCATCCCGGTCGTGTGCTTGGGGTCGGCCTGGTCCTTGCCGCGCTCGGCTGGGGTCTCGACACCCAGACGCAGGTCCAAACGGACATCGCCAAGCTAGCCCCGCAAAACCTCTCCTCGCTGCACAACTTGAGCACGCTGGAGCGCGTCACGGGCGTCGGCGGCGAGATCGATCTGATGGTCAGCTCTAACTCCGCTACCAAGCCCGCCACGATCGAATGGATGAGCTCGTATGAGAGCGCCATCCTCAAGCGCTTTGGCTACAGCTCCGCGAAGGGCTGCGGACAGGCGCGGCTGTGCCCTGCCTTCTCGCTGCCCGACCTCTTTCAAGGCGAAGAAGGCGCCACCGCCAAATTGACCGAGCGACAGGTCAGTGGTTTGCTCGCGGCGATTCCGCCCTACTTCTCCCAAGATGTCATCACCGCCGACCGGCGTGTCGCCACGCTCGCCTTCGGTATCCGGCTGATGCCACTTCAACAGCAGCAGCAGGTGATCGAACAGATGCAGTTCAGTCTGCATCCACCCGCGGGGGTAAGCGCCAAGCTCGTCGGGCTGTCGGTGCTTGCCGCCCAAGCCGGAGCGCAGATCGCCTCACCTTGGCGTCGCGTGGTCACGCTGCTCGCCGCACTTGCCGCCGTCGCCCTGATTTTGCTTCTAGCTTTCAGAGGCGACCGCCGTCGCGCGCTCGTTCCGCTCGTGCCGATTGTGCTTGCCACCGGCTGGTCGGCGCTGGTGGTGTTCGCGTTGCGCATTCCACTCAACCCAATGTCGGTGACCCTTGGGGCGCTAGTGATCGCGATCTCCACGGAGTTCAGCGTGCTGCTCTCCGAGCGCCACCATCAGGAGCGCCTCGCCGGGCACTCCACCGTGCAAGCGCTGCGCCGTGCCTATCGCCATACCGGTGCCGCTGTTGCCGCCTCTGGCGTCACCGCCATCGCTGGATTCGGTGTGCTGGTTGTGTCGGACATCGCGATGCTCCGAGATTTCGGGCTGGTCACGCTCATCGATCTCTCGGTGTCGTTGCTTGGGGTGCTTGTAGCGTTGCCCGCCGCTGTGGTGTTGGCCGAGGGTGAGGAGCCGCTCAGCGAGCGCATCCGCGACGGCATGCGCTCGCTTACGGAAGCCATTCCCAAATGGCGTGCGAGGCGGCGCGGGCTCACCGTGCCATGAGCCGGTCCGGCTCGCCGAAGCCTCCCACCGACGACGGCCCGCCGAGGCTTCACGACGGTGGCGACTCCCCAAGCTTCCCGACTGGCGATGGCTCACAGAGACCCCCCCTAGACGGTGGCTCGCCTTACGGTGGGGTCGCCGGTAGCCGCTATGGCCGCTATGTAGTGGCTCTTGCTGCGATCTTGCTCGTGGCGTTCACTATCCATGTCGCGTTCAGCTCCCACAGCGGTGCCACGAGCATCGAGCCGGGTACCCGGATACCGTCCTTTGCCGCGCCCTACGCGCTCGGCGGGCCCCCCGGGGAAGTGGACGTCGCAACCCACGCCAATGACGGTCAGGCCGGCAAGGTGCCGGCGTGCTCGGAGCGTGGCCCAGGAATCCTCAACATGTGCCAGCTCTACGAACGGGGCCCAGTGGTGCTTGCACTGTTCTTCCAGGCCGGCTCCTGCACCAAAGTCCTCGACGATCTGCAGCAGCTCTCTCAGTCCTTTCCGCAGGTCGGCTTTGCGGCGGTTGCCGTCAAAGAAGGAGCTGCCTCGGTTGCACCTGTAGTGCGCTCAAAGCGCCTGACGGTGCCGGTGGGCGTCGATGGAGAAGGACGGCTCGGAGAGCTCTTCTCAATGGTGAGCTGTCCGCAGATCACGTTTGTCTATCCGGGGGGCGTCGTGCAGAGCGCGGCGCTCTTGAGCACTCCACCGCTTGCCACGCTGCGTGCGCGCGTGGCCGAGTTGCTCTCAGCATCGCGTGCGCGCGGCTGGAGGCCAGGTCGCACATGAGACAGGCATGGCCGCGGCGCTCCTGTGTGGGTGAGCTCAGATGAGCCCGCCCGGTCGCGCCGAGACCCCTCAATACGGCGGTCCGTCATCGAGGGACACCGACGGACGGCCTGTGCGCGGCTGGTGCGAGCACGAGGTCCAGCAGGAGCTGCCCGGGCTTGGGTTGATGTGCGCAACGGTGGAGCTCGCCGCCGCGGGCTCGCTCACGAGCAGCTCGCCCGCCTCCGTGTTGGGTCGCCTGCGTGAACTCTCCAACCGTTGGCGAGGCGCTCGTGCTGTGAACGTCCGCCAGGAGCGTATCCCTGCGGCCTATAGAGTCTTCTTCCGCCACATCGGGCTTGACCCTGACATCACGCGAACGCCGATCGAGGCGGCGGTGCTCGAACGGATGCTCGACGGTGGCTTTCTCTCCGAAGGGCTACTCGCCGACATCCTCACGATCGCCCTGATCGACACGGCTGTGCCCGTTTGGGCGCTCGACGCCGATACCGTCAACGGTCCGCTCGGAATCCGCGTGAGCCGCGTCGAGGAGCGTCTCGGTCGCGGCTCGGAGGGACCGAGCTTGGGCGGCGGCAGGCTTGTCGTCGCCGACGCCGACAACCCCCTGGCGATCCTCTTCGGCGACCCAGCCCCCGGCCACGAGCCGACAGCGCTGACGCGCCGGTTGGAGCTGTTTGCGGTGCAAGTCGCGGGTGTGCCTGCGCTTCATGCCGAAGAGACCCTGTGGGCGTGTTGCTCCGCGCTGACCGAGGCGGGCCGCTAAGGCAAGCCCCGCAGACCCAAGGCAAGCACATGGGCGTGCCAATGATGGATTGTGTGGCTTTGGCTCTTTACCGCGACGTGTTGGGCAGCTAACATCGGTGTGGTAGTTCCCACGGGAGGAGCAGAGCATGTCCCAATCCGAGCAGCTCACGGTCGACCGCGTCGATACCGATCTCGTCTTCGGCGATCGCACGGCGGACGAGGAGCGTGCCGCGCGCGAGGCCCTTCGAGCGCAGGTGTCGAAGCTCGAGCGCGAGCTCTCCGGCTTGGTGGCCCACACATTTCCACACATCTCCCCGCGCGACCCAAGTGGCGAGAGCCTCAGTGGGCCGCGGCTGTTGAGCTTGGCCGAGCTCGAGCGAGTACGCGACCGGCTTGCCCTGCGTGTTGGTGAGGTCCACGGCGAGGTCGACGAGCGTGCGGCGCTCGAGCGCCGTTCACGCGCTCTGCTAAAGCGGATGAAGCTCGAACCGGGCCGCTACAAGTTCGTTCGCGTTCCCGTCGCCGATCTCGGAGACGGCCACTGCGGGGTCTGGGAGGTGCGTCCGCGCCTCGGCTTGATTGGGATGCTTGCCGGCTGGTGGCAGGTCAAGCTCTCATCCGGCTGCCCGTAGCTGCGCCAAGCCCCTGGGCGCCGCGTGGTCAGCCATGGGCTTGACAGCGTGACCGAACGGCCAGTCGTGAGCATCGCCGCGAGCGTATGACGCTGGCGCTCGGTCATCGAGCCCACCGTCTTTTGCTCGGACATGGGTATCTGGGCGAGGAACTTGCGGCAGCGCGTCTGACCCCAGCGGCGCTGGCTCATCAGTAGGTCCGCGACCGCCATGCTGTCGGCCTCCCACGGACAATCGAGGATCACCTCGGCGACGCCGATCTCGCCGGCGGCTACACGGCGCTTGAGCTCGGCTCGGGCAAGGCGCACCTGGTTGGCGCGTTCGAGCGCGCGCATGTGCTGAGGGCCTACAGGGGCGATGGTCGCTGTCGCATTCATGTGTGTGCTCACTCCCCGTCGCCGCCGCGGGACCCCCGCGGCGCGCAACAAGCTTGGCTGGTTGACGAGTAGCGCGTCCGCCCGATCGTCCGTGGCTGTCCCTCGCGGGCCTGTCGCGAAAGCCCTCGGCACCCCTCTACCGATGGCTTGCAGGCGCACCCCAGACGGTCGTGCTTTGCGTTCTGAGAAGCTAGCCAGCGAGAGGCGCGGGGTCAACAGTGTTCATCCATAACGTTCGCTAGAAGCGGGCTTTTTTTGAAGATGTTGCTTCTTGTGAAGAAGCGTCCGCGTAACGAACCGACATCGCTCGTCCCAGCTAGTCGAAGCGCCCAAGTGCCTTGAGCGAACGGTGCCGCCGGGTCTCTCTAGACGGCTAGGGTCGAGTTGGATGCTCGGTTGCTCTACGCCGGCGTCGGCGCACGGTCTACGCGTCCGCCGGACCGGGCAGCGGGCCGTGCTCGGCCTCGAACTCACGCTTGACGGTGGCGAACGCCTCTAGCGCCCGCTCGAGCGTAGGACGATCGTGTGTGGCCATCACGCTCGTGCGCAGCAACGCGCCGCCCGGCGGCACCGCGGGGTGCAGCGCGCAGTTGGTGAACACCCCACGGTCATACAGCGCGCGCCACAGCAGCGCCGCCTTCCAGTCGTCGCCCACGAGCACCGGCACGATCGGAGTGACGATGCTCTGCGTCGGGCTGTCGAGCTGAGGACCGATCCTCACCGGCTCGCCCTGCAACGTGCGGTAGCCAAGCGCGCGCAGTCCCGTCTGCGAGGTAGCGCGCGTTCTCGAGCACCTCAGCAAGCAGCGCGGGGCCCTCGTAGGAGCGGATGATGCGCAGCGCCGAGAGCGCCGCACCGAGCGCGGCTGGCACCGCCGAGGCGGTGAACAGGAACGCGCGGCTGGAGATGCGCAGGTAGTCGATCACCTCCGCCGGACCCGCCACGAAGCCGCCGCACGCGGCAAGCGACTTGGAGAAGGTGCCCATGCGCAGATCCACCTCGCGCTCGATGCCGAGCAGCTCGCAGGCGCCTGCGCCGCGTGCGCCGAGCACGCCCGCGCCATGGGCCTCGTCGACCATCAAGCCGGGCACCGTGGCGCTTGCACAACTCCACGATGTCAACGAGCGGGGCCACGTCGCCCTCCATCGAGAACACACCGTCCACCACCACTAGCGCGCCGCCTCCGTCGCCTTCGGCTCGCTCGAGGGCACGCGCGAGCTTGTCCATGCGGTTGTGCCTGAACGGGCGCATCTTCGCCTTGGAGAGCAGCACTCCGTCGAGGATCGACGCATGGTCGGCCGAATCCACGATCACGGTGTCCTTCGCATCCAGGAGCGTTCCGAGCGTGCCGACGTTGGCCTGATGGCCGGTCGTGAACACGATCGCGTCGTCGGTGTCCATCCACTCGGCGAGCTCGCGCTCGAGCTCGAGGTGAAGCGGCGTCGTGCCGTTGAGCAGGCGCGAGCCGGTCAGGCCCGTGCCGTAGCGGGTGAGCGCGTCGCGTGCGCCCTGCATCACCCGCTCGTCGCCGGTCAGCCCCAGGTAGTTGTTGGAGGCGAGCATGATCCGCGGCGAGCCCTCCATCTCCACCACCGGCATCGCCGGCGACTCGACGGTGCGGAAGTAGGGCATCAGGTCGGCCTCGCGTGCGGCTCTCAGCAGCTCTTCGCGCTCGTGGCCGCGGACCTTGGCGAAGACGTCTGTCGCGGTGGGCATATAGGGTCCTCGCTAGTGAGTGTTGACGTGAGAGTGTCTCTGGCGGGAGGGACCTGAAAAGGTTCATCGACCTCCCCTTCGGCCTGCATGCTAACCAGCCGCTGTGGGTGCCTCCGCTGAAGATCGAGCGTCGCCTGTTCCTGAACCGCAAAATGAACGCTTCTTCAGCCATGGCGAAGCCGAGTACTTCCTGGCGTGGCGCGACGGACGGGTGGTGGGACGGGTGAGCGCCCAGGTGAACCACGCGTTCAACGACTACCAGAAGAAGAATTGGGGCTGGTTTGGCTTCCTGGAGTTCGAGGACGACCAGGAGGTTCTCGACGGGCTGCTCGATGCCGCCGAGGCGTGGCTGCGCGCGCGCGGCAAGGAGCGCATGGTGGGGCCCGCGAGCTTCGCCATGAACGACGAGAGCGGCGTGCTGATCGAGGGCTATGACCTGCGACCGATGATCCTCCAGCCCTGGAACCCTCCCTATTACCAGCTGCGCTTGGAGCAGGCGGGGATGACCAAGGCGATGGACCTGCTGATGTGGAACCTCGAGGTGACCGACCGCGACAAGGTGATGCCCGTCATCTGGGAGCTCGCCGAGAAGGTGCAGCCAGAGCACGGGATCCGCGTGCGTCCGATGCGCCGTCGCCAGCTGCGCAAGGACATGGACGCCTTCGCCGAGGTTTACAACTCCGCGTGGTCGAAGAACTGGGACTTCGTGCCGCTATTCGAAGAAGGACCTCGACGCCTATGCACAAGAGCTGCAGCTGGCGTTCGACAAGCACTGGTTCATGATCGCCGAGCGCGAAGACACGGGCGAGGTCGTGGGCATGGCGATGACGATCCCCGACCTCAACCAGGTGCTTGAAAAGATGAAGGGACGGCTGCTGCCGCTCGGCTGGTGGCACTTCTTGCGCAAGGGTCGCATCATGAACCGCGTGCGCGTTGGCTTCCTCGGCGTCAAGCCGGAGTACCAACACACCGGCGTTGCCGCCAAGCTCTATCAGGAGCACTTCGATGCGGCCGAAGCAAGGCCGCAGAAGGGCGGTGAGATGGGCTGGATACTCGAGACGAACACCGCCATGAACCGGGGCATGGAAGCGATGGGCGGCACGGTGGTCAAGCGCTATCGAGTGTACGAGCGGGAGTTGTAGTCTGCCGCGCCCTTTACACTGGGCGAAGTGAACATGGGCGAGGTGAACGCAAGGAGCGACATCGAGGAGGTTGACGCCCTTCCGGTGCTGGTGGCAGAGTCGGAGTCGCAGATGCTCGCGCCACGCTCTGTGGTGCCGGCGGTCCACACCGCTGCCGTTGCCGCCGGTGGATTTGTGGCCGGTGCCGTGGTTGTACGCGTCTTGGGGCGCCGTCGTCAGAGGAGCGGCTGGCGGCGCGCGCCAACCGGCGTCTCGGTCGTCGCAAACGCCTAGCGAACGAGCTTGTCGAGATCGTGGGATCTCGATCGTTTCTGGTGGACGTTCATCTACTGGGGACTCCAATCAGGAGTCGCTGAGCGGAAACGGTGGAGCTGCGCGTCGAGGTAAAGCCCGTGGCGCCATTTCGTTTGCCTCGCGCCGGGGGCATGGATGGCGTGTTGCGTCGACGTGGAGGGGTGCTCGAACGGTTGCTGCACCACGGCGGCGAGCCGGTGCATGTGCGCGTTGCTCAGAAGCGCTCCCGATGTGGTGCTGTTCGGTGCCCGTTCGCACAGCGCCGAGGCAGCGAGCTATGGGATCGAGCGGATGCGCTTCGCGCTCGGGGTCGACGAGGACCTGAGCGCTTTTCATCGCGATTTCGCTCGTGACCCGCTGATCGGGGGCTCGATCCGAGCGCGTCCGTGGCTGCGGGCGAGACGACGACCGGAGCCGTTCGAGGCGCTCGCGTGGGCTATCTGCGAGCAGCTGATCGAGTACGAGCGGGCGGCAGCGATTCAGCGACGCATCGTGGCTGCGCTGGGTGCCCGCTGGGCTGGCTGGGAGGGATGCGCAAGTCCTCTGCGCGACGTTCCCTCGCCCGGGACGCTCGCCCGCGCCGCGCCTGCTCGACTGGAGTCCTTTGACCTGGCAGGGTCGCGTGCACGGCTGCTCATTCGTGTGGCTCGAGAAGTGGCTCGGGGACGCGCCGATCTGCACCATCCCGACCATGAGCGGGGTTGGCGCAGACTGCGCGCGATCCCGGGGGTCGGCCCGTGGACGATCGAGATGCTGGCATTGCACGGTCAGGGTCGATACGACCAGCTGCCCGCGGGTGACCTAGGCCTGATCAAGTACGTCGGTAGGCGGCTAGCGGCGGCGATCCATGGGCACGGGCAAGCGAAGAGGAGGTTCGCTCGTTCTTCGCGCCCTATGGGCGCTGGTGTGGCCTGGCGGCGGTGCACACGCTCGCTATCTGAGCGTGAGCGCTGCATGCGCAGGGGCGGCGTGTTGCACATCCAGTGTGACGCCCCTGGCTTCCTTCGGCGAGCCGGAAAATTGCGAGGAATGCTGTCCACCCTACCCAGTGAGAACACCTGTACATTGAAATTGTTCAGCCCAAGGACACATTTGCGGCTCGATCTTGCATACTGTGTTGGAATGGAAGCGGAAGCTCGAAACTGAAGGGCCGATCTGCGATGTCAGCCAAGAATGCGGTATTGGGGCTCGTGATCGAGCGACCGGGCTATGGCTATGACCTCGCACGCCGTCTAGAGGAGAGGTTCGGCTCTTCGGGTTTTGCCCCTACTGGTGTCTACTCCGCGCTCGACCAGCTCAGCTCCGATGAACTAGTGCGCAGCGCCGGCTCGCGGACGGACGTGGCGAATGAGCGTGCGGCGCCGCGCACGATCTACGAAGCCACTCCCAAGGGAATCGACCACTTCGAAGAATGGATGCTTGGAGGCTCCTCGCTGGCGCCAGTGCGCGACGAGCTCTATATGAAGATCGCGCTTTCCAGGCCTCAAAACCTTTCGCGTTTGATCGAGTTGGCTAGAGCCCAGGAGCAGGACTGTCTTGCTCGCCTGCAAGAGCTACGACAGCCCGCCCTTCGCTCACAAAAAGGAAGGCCCAAGGCATGGCCTGAGGTGGCGGTGCTGCTGGTGCGCGATGCCGAGATCAAGCAACTGCAGGCTCGGGTGGAGTGGTTGCAGAAGGCTCGCATCATCATGGAGAAGTTGAACGGCGCTCGGGAGCGCGGCGCGGCACGAGGAGACGGAGTCGCTTGAGCTCGCAGGTGCGGCTCGCGCTGGAGCAGGTCAGCAAGAGCTACTGGCGGGGTCCGCACGAGACCGTCGTGCTGAAGGACGTCTCGTTGTTGGTGTACGCGGGCGAGTGCGTGGCGGTGTGGGGCCAGCGCGGTTCGGGCAAGACGACGCTGTTGAAGGTGGCGGCGGGCCTCGAGTCCCCTGAAAGCGGCACTGTGAGCTTCAAGGAACAGGACCTCGGCAACATGTCGCGGGGCGCGCTGGTGCGTCTGTTGCGTGAGGAGATCGGCTGGGCCAGGCGCACGGGGCCCGAGAGCGACGAGCTCGAGATGCTCGACTATGTGGCGCTGCCGCTGCTCAAAAGCCAGGCGCTGCGCCGCGCTCGACGGCGCTCGGCGGCGGCGCTCTCGCGTGTTGGCGTGGGCGAATGCTCGAAAGGGCGGTGGGAGGATCTGACCGACGGCGAGCGCACACTCGTGTCGATCGCCCACGCGATGGTTAGGCAGCCGAGCTTGTTGGTGGTGGACGATCCGACTGCCAATCTGGATGTGCTTCAGCGTGAGGAGGTGATGGGACTGTTGCGCACTACCGCCGAGCAGGACTGGCTTGGCGTGCTGATCACGGTGCCAGACATGCCCTCGATGGTGCACGCCCATCGGATTGGATCGCTCAGCGACGGGCGCTTGTTGGTGCCCTCGGGCACAACGCCGGAGCGCGACAATGTGGTTGAGTTTCCCGGACGCGGTCGAGCGGCTCCCGGGTGAGGCGATGAACGGCGAGCCATCCATTGAGCCCGATCCGCGTTCGGAGGGTCGCGGGTTCGATCGGCACGCGGCTGAGGAGCACTTGTCGATGGGCACGCCGCGGGACACAAGGCGAGGCTCCGTCGCCAAACAAGCCGTGCCAACGCGGACAGGGCGCGCCACCCTAGACGAATCGCTTGTGTCGATCACGCTTTCGCGCCACCAGGTGGACCATGTCGTGCGCGCGTCGCTGGGAGACGACGCCGCACCGAACATCTCTGGACTGGTTGCCGATACCGGCTTTCACCGCTCACGAGCAAGAAAGGTGTTGAGCTCCAGGTACCGGGCACTCCAAGACAACCGACGGCTTTCGCGCTCGTTGCTAGCCGGCCTGCTCGTACTCTCCTGCTTTCCCCCGGAAGGGGTGGATTTGGGAATCAAGGACATCTCTGAGCAGCTGGAGCTGAACACGAGCACCGTTCACCGCTACGTGCTTACGCTGGTGGCCGCCGGGCTGCTCGAGCGCGATCCCGACACGCGCCGCTACAGGCTGCTTCCCGAGTGAGTCACCGAGGTCGCGCGGTCTATCCCGAGTAAGCCACCGAGGCCCAGGCGGTCTGTGACGATGCGTCACCGAGGCCTAAGTAGTTGGTCCCGATGAGCACCGAAGCCCAAGCGGTCTACCGAGACGGCCATCGAACGGGAGAGGCCGCGCGCGGAGCTATCCTTGTATTCCGCGCGCGACCATCTCCAGGGCGTCCAGGTAGGGAGTTCTGGACGTCGGCCTGTCCCGGTGGATGATGCATCGCCTTCACCGCCTTCGGGTCAGGAGGCGGTTCTGAGACCGTGACGACGCGTTCGGGGCAGCTTGAAATCCGGGTCACCTTCCTTCGAAGCATCCTCCCGCGTGATCGAGCTGTGCCCATCCGCATGTATCACCCGGCTGGATCGGTGGTTTTCCACACGATGCTGGTCTCCCAGCCGCGTGTAAATCCACTGAGTTGTCATTCCCATCCAAGGCCTGTTTTAGGCGCGGCCGCTTCTATGAAGCGTTTATGAGGCCGCGCTTGAGCGCATAGGCCACCAGCTCGGCGCGCGAGGAGAGGTTGAGCTTCTGCTGGATGTGCGCCCGGTGAGTCTCCACGGTACGCACCGATAGGTAGAGTCGCTCAGCGATCTCGGCATTTGTATGGCCGAGGGCGATCAAGCGCAGTACGTCGACCTCGCGCTCACTCAGGTCGTCGGGCGGACCGGGTGCGGGCTCGGAGGCGAGGCGTGCACCGAGCCGGGGGTTCAGGTAGCTCTCCTCGCGTGCCGCCCGGCGTACAGCCTCGACCAGCTCGTCATCGGCGGCCTCCTTGAGCACGTAGCCAATCGCGCCCGCGCTCAACGCGTGGCGCGCGAAAGCCGGCTCCTGTTGCATCGTGAGCATCACGATCTGGGTCTCGGGGTGTTGCTTGCGAATCAGGGGGATCGCCTCGAGACTCGATCCGCCGGGCATGTTGAGGTCGAGCACGAGTACGTCGGGACGGTGCCCGTGCACATAGCGCTGGGCGTTCTCAATATCGCCGGTCTCCGCCACCACCTCGAAGTCGCTCTCCGTTTCGAGCAGCAGTCGCAAGCCGCTGCGCACGAGGGCGTGATCGTCGGCCAGCACGATGCGGATTGTCCTCTGGGCACCGGTATCCAAGAATTTGGCTCGCCGATCTTCTTCGGTCACCTGGGTGACGGTAGCGTCTTGATGGGCGGCGTGTTGCGGGAAAGTACCTGGCTTGGGCGCGGGGGCGTACGGATGGGTCGATTGCCGGTCATTACCCTGGGCGTTGACGGCGGTCGACGGAAATCTAGGGGAGCGCCCGCGGGTTATGTGGGGATCTGGCTCATATCCCTTGACCGGCCAGGAACTCGTTGGTAAACGGCGGCAGGCCGGCACTGTTGGGGTCGGAGCGAATCAGCGACTGCGTGAACATCCAATGGCCGAAACTCGCCCAAGCGGCAGGTTCCTGCCAGCCATAGGGCTTGGAGTGCGCGGCCGGTAGCATCGCCGGTAGCGTGGCTTCGATCGAGGCGAGCTGCAGCTTCTCCTCGGCCGAGGGGTTGGCCTTTACGATCAGCGCTGCCGCTGCCGCTGGGTTTACGCGGACCTGTTGCTCGCCGCGTGTGAGCGCCTGCAGGAACGCACGCAGGTCCTGTCCGTCGGTGCGTGCCTCTTGCTCGCGCACCACGAGCACCAGCTCGTCATAGGTGGGTACGCCGGCGTGGTCGATGGGAATCACGACGGGGTGCTTGTGCATCTGCTGGAGCTGGATTGCCTCGTAGTTCCAGTAGCCGCCGAGGGTAGCTGCCACCTTGCCCGAGAGCATTGCGGGCACGAGGTTGAAGCCGACGTTGGCTTCGGTAACTGTGCTCGGGTTCACGCCGGCTGCTTTCAGAGCGGTGTGAAGCTCGCTTGTTTGGTAGGCGATTCCGGCCGTACCCACGCGCTTGCCGGCGAGGTCTGAGACCTTTTGCACGTGTGCTGAGGGCAGCGCGATGATGGAGGTGAGCGGGCGCTGCACGAGCGCGCCGATCGACACCAGCTTCAGGCCCTGGTCGCGGGCGAGCAGCAGCTGCGGCTCATAGGAGATGGCCATGTCCACCTTGCCGGCGGCCAGTAGCTTTAGCGGTTCGGCCGATTCGCTGGGCACGATTGGGTGCACGTCGAGACCCACTGTGTTGAAGTAGCCATGCGCGATCGCCGTGTACAGCGGTGCGTGGTCGGCGTTGGGAAACCAATCGAGCATCACCGAGAACGGCTTGGCGGCGGGCGCCGAGAGGGTGTCTTGCTTGGAGCCGCAGGCGCTCAGGGCGAGGGCCAGCGTCAGTGCTACCAGCAGGACGAGTGCGTGACGGGCGGACGTGCTTCTTCTCAAGGCGGGTCTCCTCATCTTCTTTAGGGGCGGATCTTCCTAGGCGAGCGCATTCCTAGCGAGCTCCGCCTCGGGTCCATGGCGCCAGCTTGCGCTCGGCGATGCTCAGGGCATAGAAACAGGCGATGGCGAACACGAACAGCACCGCTGTGGCGGCATATGCACGTGATGTTTGTAGAGCGGTCAAGTCCGAGGTGATCTCACGCCCGAGTCCGGCGTAAGGGCCGGTGGTTGGGGTGGATGTCTCCGCGATGAAAGCGCCGATCACGCCTACCGCGAGTGCGATGCGGGCGCCGCTGAGGGCCGCGGGAAGCGCCGCGGGAAGCTCGGCGAAGCGAAATGCCTGCCAGCGCGAGGCGTCGAGGGTGCGCAGCAGCTTGATCTCGTCGGGATCTACGCTAGCCAGCCCATCGACAGTGGTGACAACCACCGGGAAGAAGCAGATCAGGGCGATGACGAAGAGCTTGGGGAAGATGCCAAAGCCCCACCAGAAGCACAGTGGGGCGGCGATCACCGCGATGGGTACGGCCTGGGAGCCAACCGTATGTGGGTAAACGGCTCGGCGCATGGGCGTCCATAGGTGGATTGCCACCGCCATGACAAAGCCACCAACCAGGGCAAGCGCCAGCCCGAGCACTACCTCCTCGGCGGTGATCTTGAAGTTCGACCACAGCAGCCCGGCGTTGTCCCACATTTCAGCGAACATGGCGTGGGGCGCCGGTAGCACCAGCGGGTCTACCCCGCGAAGATCTACATACAGCTCCCATAGGCACAAGAGGGCGAGTGCCAGTAGCAGTGGGGGCAGGATGTGGGCGAGGCTACGCCTCATGAGTTACCGCTCCTCGAGAGCATCTCCAAGGCACGCTCGCGTAGGGCCACCACCGCCGTGTTGGTGCGGGTTCGCGGGCGAGGTAGATCGACGCTCAACGTTGCGATCGCAGTCCCGGGACGTGCGGAGAGGATGGCTACGTGGTCGGCGAGCACGATGGCCTCCTCGACGTCGTGGGTGACGAGCACCACGGTGCGCGGCTCGCGCATGAGTGCCCCGGTCAGCCATTCCTGCATCTCCTGGCGGGTGATGGCATCGAGTGCCCCAAACGGCTCGTCCAGGCATAGCACCGGCTTGCCGGAGAGAAGCGTTCGTAGGAACGCAACGCGTTGGCGCATCCCACCGGAGAGCTCGTGCGGGCGGGCACGCTCGAAGCCAGCAAGCCCAAGCTCGGCGAACAAGCCACTCGCGTGCGTGCGGGCGTGAGCACGCGAGTTGCCCGCGATGCGCAGTGCAAGCGCGGCGTTGTCCAGTGCGCTCAGCCACGGCAACAGTAGGTCACGCTGAGGCATCAATACGGCTGGCTGGCACTCGATCGTGCCGGCGACAGGTTGTTGCAGGCCGCAGATCAATTCCAGCAGAGTTGTCTTGCCGCAACCGCTTGGCCCCACAACCGCAAGGACGCTCCCACGCGACGCGTGCAACGAGACGCCGGCGAGTGCCTGCACAGTCGTGCCTCGCCTATCGCCATAAGCATGGCTGACGTTGTTGAGGCTCACCCCGTCGCTGGCGCTGAGTGCCTCAGGCGCTTGGCGTTTGCGGGACTTCAGTTCGGTTTGCACTGCGCTCCCTCCGCGGGCATTACCCCACAGGTTCAAAGGGTCGGCGTTGGGCGGGGTGTGGGTGGGTGGGACCCCAATTAACGCCATCTCAGCCGGCTTGCCGCCAGCTCCCCTGGTTTCTGCTGAGCTCGATGCTAGCGCCCTGAGGGTGGTTGTGGCCGCTGTGGCTCAGCCGCCGGCGCCGATGACCGGACGGGTAAGCGCCTTGACGAAGTCCTCCAGCTGGGCGGTGGTCCAGCACTCAAACGCCGTGCAGTACTGCTCGTAGGCGGCGATCACGGAGTCGCCGTAGTTCCAGTAGAGGCGCGGCTCGGGATTCAGCCAGAATGTTCGCCCAGCCCGCGAGGCGACCTGACCGAAGAGGTCGGCGCGTGGGTCGCGGCCGTTGGTGCGGGCGTCGCCGAGCACGATCACGGTGGCGCGTGGGTTCATGTCGTCTTGGATCAGCTCGAGCAGCTCCGACCACACGCGCCCGTAGTCGGTGTAGCCGGAGATATCGGCCACGCCGGCGTCGCTCGAGATGCGCTCGGACACGGCGCGGAAGTCACGCTCGTGCTCGAACACGTCGGTGACCTCCGATATGCGCTCGATGAACACGAACGAGCGCATCTTGCGGAAGGAGTCGTGTAGGGCGTGGAGCACCGATAGGAAGAACACCGATGCGGAAGTGACGCTTGTGGAGACGTCGCAGAGGACATAGATCTCGGGGCGGCGTGGGCGGCGTGGGCGATAGCGCAGCTCCACGGGCACGCCCCCGGTTTGCAGCGAGGCACGCATCGTGCGGCGCACGTCGACGTGGGCGTGGCGGCGATGGCCGCGCGCTTGCTTGCCCTGTGTGGCCAGGCGCCGACGTAGTTGTGCCACGACGCGATGGACGGCAGCTAGATCCTGCAGAGGCCCGGAGGGCAGCGCGCGGTCGAGCTCTCCGAGTGGGCGTGCGGGGGGTAGGCGTCCAGAGCGCTGTACCTGCGCGCGTTCGAGCTCGCGGCGCATGAGTGCCTCGAAGCGCCGTAGAGCCTCGCGCGGTACGCCGCCTGAGCGGGGATCGTCAGATGGCAGATCGGGCTGTGGCTCGGCGCGCAGGCCGAGGGCGCGGCGGATGCGTTGCACGTCCACACCGATCACTCCCGAGCCTTGCTCGGCTTGTCCGAAAGTGGCGATTGCCATGCGCGCGAGGTCACGCATGGCCCCCTCGGCACCGTCGCGTAGGGCGGCGGCTATCTGGCGGCGCAGCGCGTCGAGTTCGGTTTCTGAGAGCTCGCCGAGGTCGGTTGAGGAGCGGTTGCCCTCGTCGATGCCCTCGCGCACCGAAGCGATCTCTACGGCGCGGAAGAAGAAGCGATCGAACACCAGCTCGAAGATGCGTCGATCTTCCTGGCTCTTGGCAAGCGTGGCGGCAAGCGCCTCGCGAAACTCGCCCTGGGCGGTCCAGGGGATCTCGCGTAGCACCGCGAACGCGTCGAGCAGCTCTGAGGTGCCGACGGCGACGCCCTCGCCACGCAGCTGCTCGCCTAGCTCGAGCAGTCGCGCCGCCATGCCATCCGGGGGGCCGGTAGCCGGTAGGGGCGCATTGGGCGGCGTGGGACCGCCAGCAGCGCTATCGCCGGCGGTAGGGCGCTCAGGCGGGCTGGGCATTGGCTGGCGTAACCTCACCCGATTGGGACGCTGCCTCCTTGGTTGCGTCCCTCTCCGAAAGCTTGAGCCCGACGCGCTCGGCCACGATGTCCATGTCGGTGCGGTGCTTGACGATCACTGACATGGTCTCGTTGAAGATGGTGGCATCGATGTCCTTGGCTCCCAACAACAAGAGCGCGCGCGCCCAATCGATCGACTCGGCGATCGAGGGGGGCTTCTTGAGGTCGAGCTCGCGCACCATGCCAATCACCTCCACTAGTCGTCGGGCTACCGCCTCGGAGAGGTCGGGGGCGTGCAGCTTCACGATCGCAAGCTCATGCTCTAGACACGGGTAGTCGAGCCACAGATACAGGCAGCGGCGCTTGAGTGCCTCGGTGAGCTCGCGTGAGTTGTTGGAGGTGAGCAGCACTACCGGGTGGGTGGTGGAGGTGACGCGCCCCAGCTCGGGGATCGAGATTTGAAAATCGGAGAGCACCTCCAAGAGCATCGCCTCGAACTCCTGGTCGGTCTTGTCGATCTCGTCGATCAAGAGCACCACGGGCTGCTCTGAGGCAATGGCGCTCATCAGCGGTCGCGCGAGCAGGAACTCCTCGCCGAAGATGTCTTGTTGGACGGCCTCCCAACCGGTGTCTGAGGCCTCCGCCTGGATGCGCAAGAGCTGCTTGCGGTAGTTCCACTCATACAGCGCCTTGGCCTCGTCCAGGCCCTCGTAGCACTGCAGACGGATCAGCTCACGGCCGAGATAGCGCGCGAGCGCCTTGGCGAGCTCGGTCTTGCCGACTCCGGCGGGCCCCTCCACGAGCACGGGCTTGCCGAGCTTGGTCGCGAGGAACGCCACCAGTGCGGTGGACTCGCTTGGCAGATAGCCGACCGAGCTCAGGCCGGCGGCGACTTCTGCTGAGGAGACGGGTCCGTCCGCGGCCATAGTCGGGGGAATGATACGGGTCCTCAGCGCTCCTCCGGCTCGGCAGGGGAGTCGTCGAAGGAGAGTTGATCCGACGGCGGTGGGGGGAAGCGGGGGCGCTTGGGTTGAGAGGCGGGTTTGAGGGATGGGGGGGACGGGGTCGTTCTCGCGGGTGTTCGAGGGCGATCCGCCAACACCGAGGTGACGTCCTTGGATGGATTGACGACGTTCTCGGATGGATGTGCGCGATGCTCCACCAGCGGGTCTTCGCCAGGCGAGGATTGGGAAGGCCGTGCCGCTACGGGTCTTGCGCGCGAGCCTTGCCGCGGCGAGGCGGTCACGACGGTTACCTCCTCGTCGTTCGGTCCTCCTCGCCTATGCCTGTGTGGGCGCATGAGTGGCGTCTCGGGCGTGCTCGTGGCGCGCATGCGCCAGCCGGCGTAGCCGAGTGTGCCGGCGGCGACGAAGGCAAGGAAGAAGCCCCATTCGATCCCCACGGGGTAGCCGTGGCCGGCGGGGCGGGAGAAGACGCGGTAGAAGATCAATAGCGCCGCCCAAGCGCCCGCGACCATTACCACGGCGCCATCGCTGCCGGGCATGTGGAAGTCGCGGCGCTCGGCGCGGGCGAACATCAGAGCGATCACCCCGGCTGCCACGAGGAATACGGCGGCCTCCACGAAAGACACATCGCCAAACGCGCTGATCGAGCGGGAGTTGATCGCCCCGGTCTTGCGGCTCAAGCTCTGTAGGTCATACCAAGGGAAGAACATCGTCACGAGCAGCGCGAGGGCCGCCACCGCGGCGATGCGCTGCTCGGGCGCAAGCGCCCCCCAGGCGCGAGCGAGGCGCCTCATGCACGTACGTAAGGAACATCGAGCGGCATGCCTCGATTGTATGGCGTGCTCCAGCGTGGCTTGCTAGTGCATGAAGTACCGCCGATAGCGGCTGCTGAGTATTCGCCTCAGACGCGTGTGGCGGCGGCCTTGCCCATCCGCTTCACAAGCAGTTTTGCGTCCTTCTCAGAAACCGTGCGCAACTGACCCTGGAAGGCGAGCTTCCAGTGCTCGGCCGGCCACTTGCGGACGTGCTCGAGCTTGGTGGCGAGCTCTTCCGCCGCTACCCACCCCTCCTGCTCGAGCACGAGCTCCGGTTCGGTGGGAAAGCGCCAAGGGTATGCGTCGGCTTTGCCGGGCTTGCCAGGCCATAGCTTCGTGCGCTCCTCATACATCTCGCCGGTGACGAGAATGCTCCCGGCAAAGGCCATCACCTTTGTCAGGTACAAGACGATCCGGTCGCCAGGCTCGATTTGAAGCGCCCGCGGGCGGTTGCGCTCCTTGATGCCTATAACCGAGAAACCATGCTCGCGCGTGGCCTCGTGGTTTTCCGGGGAGGCGGTGAGGATCCAGGTTTGAGGGTCGTGGTCGGGCACAGCTCGATTGTACGCCCGCGCTCCCCGACCCCCTTTGGTTGGACGGCGATGAGCGGTGGTTCGACTCACCAAGTGCCTAGAGGCCGATGCGCCAGACATCTAACAAATACCGTTGTTCACCCGGATCGGGAAAGTTTGGGCAAGGGGGGTTGACTTTTGCTGTCGTTCGGGTATAAGGTTGTTCACGTGTTGGCATCCCCCCTTGGGGTTGCCGAGGAAATAGGTCTGGTTCGGGTTGCCTTTACGGGTTGACCTGCAGGAGCCAGTTAGGGATTTATCGGAGAGGGAGCCGGGTCGCTTCTATGAGGGAGCCTGATTTTCGCGTGCAGTCATTGGGGCATAGCGTGGTTGAGAGTCCATGCGCCGTGGATGTGTCTGTAATAGGACGCGTCAGCGTCGCTGACGCGTCTCTCTCTCTCTCTCTCTCTCTCTCTGGGATTGCCGGCGTCTAGGCGCTAGGCACCTTTGCCGCGGCGGAAGCCTGCGGCATGCTGGGTCAAGAGCTCGGCTTGGTTACCCGCGCGCTATAGGCGCGCTCTGCTCTTCTGGCGCGCTCTGCTCTTCTTGTTCCTTTGACGTCGCGGGTCGGGTGCCCGCGACGATTTTGTGCTGCCTGCCTGCGGGTTGGGGTCGCATTCGTTCTCTTGAGGAGGGGATGGCTTGATGGTTGCTCGCAGGCTTTGGTTGTTGGTTGTGGCTTTGCTCTGCATTGTTTGCGTGCTTGGGAGTGACATGCCTGCTATGGCGGGTGCGACGCAGTTTGGCGAATTGGGCGCCGGAGCGGGGCAATTGAACAGTGCGATTGGTGTGGGACTCGATCAGGAAACCGGCGACGTATACGTCGGCGAGTCTTACAACGAACGCGTATCGAAGTTCGATGGGTCAGGAAACTTCCTATTCGCATGGGGTTGGGATGTGAACACGACTAACCCCCTAGAGGAATTGCAGACCTGCACTACGACGACCGAATGTCAGGAAGGGGCGGCTGGTATTGGAGCGGGCCAGTTCGCTAGTACCTGTGGGCCACAGGGCGTGGCAGTCGACAACGACCCGTTGAGCCCTTCCTATAACGACGTTTATGTCGAAGATTTCTGTAATCACCGAGTGCAAAAGTTCGATTCTTCGGGAAAATTTCTACTCATGTTCGGCGGGCACGTCAACGAAACGACCGGTGGAAATGTGTGTGTCGCCGGTGAAGCGTGCACGCAAGGTACGCCAGGTACTGGGAATGGCGAATTCGAATGGGCCTATCAACGGAGCGATATCGCGCTCGGTCCCGACGGTGCGGTTTATGTCGGAGACAAGGCGCGTGTAGAGGTCTTCGAACCCTCAGGCGAGTGGAGGGAAGACATCTCGCTCACAGGGTTGTCGAGTACAGGCAAGGTGACGGCGCTCGCGGTCGACCAGATCGGCGACATGTTCGTCGCCGATGAAGAAGTTCCTGGCGTGCACGAGCTCGAACCGAACGGCGCTGAAAAGGCGACGCAGTTCGATGCCGGTAGCACGTTGGTCGAAGCGGTCGCGGTGGATGGGGCTGGAGACTTGTTCGTCGCGGATTCCACCGGTGGCTTTCATGTCGCGAAGTACGATCCGGCGGGTACGGAGCTTGCGAGCTTTGGTCAGAACGCGGTCGCCGGCACTAGGGGAATCGTGTTCTCCGATGCACTGAACGAGCTATACGTTTCGACCGGGGGGGTGAGCGTGTCGATCCTGACGGTGCCACCCCCGGGTCCGCAAGTGGAGTCGGGAAGTGAGTCCGTGACCGCCGGCTTGCGTGGTGCGGCGAGCTTTGAAGCTACGGTCAACCCGGAGGGCAAGAGTACGGCTTACCGTTTCGAATATGTCGATAACGCTCATTTCCAGTCGAGTGGTTTCGCAAGCGCATCGAGTACCCCATCGATTTCGCTCGGGTCGAGCTTTGAAGACCAGCACGCGGAAGCGAGCTTGCCGGTCAAGACGCTGCTCCCGGGTGTCGCCTATCGCTGGCGCGTTGTTGCTAACGATAGCGCCAACCACACGACCGACGGTCAGACACAAAGCTTTGAAGAGACTCCCTCGGCGCTGATCGAAGGCCCGTGGGCCGCGGATGTCTCCGCGACGAGCGTTACGCTGGCCGCCCGCGTCGATCCGCTGGCCGCGAGTACGGAATACCGTTTGGAATGGGGCACCAGTACCGCTTATGGGCACGTGTTCAGCGGCAGTGCAGGCGCAGTCCTTGGCTACGTGCAAGTTGGTGGCTTTCACATTCAAGGCCTTGAACCTGGCACGACCTACCACTACAGACTGAGAGCGACCAGCGAAGTCGGCGCCGTCGAAAGCGCCGACCACCAGTTTACGACGCAGCCCGCGGGCGGGGAAGAGCTCGCGTTGCCGGATGGTCGTGCATGGGAATTGGTCTCTCCGCCCGATAAAAAAGGCGCTTTGATCGGGGTGATCCCGCTCATCGGCACAAGTGAGCAAGCCGCCAGCGATGGTAACGGCATTACATATCGCGCCACCGAACCGGTAGGGGAAGGCGCGGTGGGGCGCATCGGCTCCGCTCAGGTTCTCTCGCGGCGCGGTGCCACCGGTTGGAGCTCGCGGGACATCGACGTGCCAGAGTCCCTACCTCCAGAAGGACAATCGGCGACCCTTCTATTTGGTGCCGAGGAATTCTGGTATGTCTTCTCAGCCGATCTCTCGCTAGGGCTGCTCGAATCCGCTGGTGCGGGTTCGCCGCCGCTGTCCGCGGAAGCGACGGAAAGAACACTTTACCTGCACGATAGCGCAGAAGGGACTTACCTTCCACTCGAGACTCGCTCGAATGTCTTGCTCGGCACGAAGTTCGGCGATCCCTTTATGAGTTTCTATGCCGGTACTCCCGATCTCAGCCACGTGATCTTTGGGACGTCCGTGGCTTTGACGCCAGAAGCCATCACGGGCGAAAACCAAAACGCGACGAATCTATATGAGTGGAGCGCCGGACGGTTGCAGTTGGTGAATATCACGCCGGACACATCCGAATCGCCTAATGGCAAAACCGAACCCGGAGCATCCCTTGGAAGCGACGAAAGCCTTGGCGGGATGACGGCGCGCGCTATCTCATCCGACGGTCGCTGGGTAGTGTGGAAATACGGGCCCGAATCTAGTTCCTCGGTAAAGACACGACTCTACGTTCGCGACATGGTGGAGAAGAAGACCTTTCGGATCGGTGGTAGTCACTCGCGCTTTGAAACGATGAGCAGCGACGGATCGAAGATCTTCTTCGTCGAACACGAAGTACAGCGAAGCGAGGAACCCGCTGGAGGCGATCTGTATTTGTTCGATACCGCCACCGACACGCAGACGGACCTCACGGCGAACCATCTTGCGGGGGAACGCAACGCCGGGGTGCAGCCGAACTTGATGGGTTCGAGTGAAGACGGCTCATACGTCTACTTTGTAGCCAAGGGCGTGCTTGCAAGCGGTGCGGTGAGCGGAGCGGACAATTTCTATGTCATGCATGAGGTAGAAGGAATATGGACGACGACGTTCATTGCGACGCTCTCTAGCGAAGACTCGAATAGCTGGCGAGGCCGGCCGCTTGAAAGCGGGTTTGCAGGGACGGCACTCTATCGGCAGATCTCGCGAGTGTCGCCAAATGGGCGTTATGTGGCCTTCATGTCAGAGCGGTCGCTGACGGGTTATGACAATCTCGATGCGGTCAGCGGGCAGCCCGACGAGGAGGTTTACCTATTTGACGCCGTCAAGGACCGTCTCGTGTGCGCGTCGTGCGATCCTACGGGTGCGCGCCCCGATGGAGTGTTCGACAATCGCACACCGGACGGGGAACCGCTGCTTGCGGACATCAAGGCTTTGTGGTCGTCATCCACAGAAGGTGGCAGCACGGCTCATTGGCTGGCAGGCAGCATTTCCCCCTGGAATGATGTCCAAAGCCTGGCTTCGTATCAGCCGCGCTATTTGTCGGATAGCGGGCGGCTGTTCTTCGATAGCCCCGATGCCCTGGTGCCGCAGGACACTAATGGGCTAGAGGATGTGTATGAGTACGAGCCGGCGGGGGTGGGCGATTGCGCGAGCACAAGCTCCACTTTCGGCGCGAGCTCGCAGGGATGTGTGAATCTGATCTCCTCAGGTATATCTGCCGGTGAATCGGTATTCCTGGACGCGAGCGAAAGCGGCGATGACGTGTTCTTCGTGACGGGTAGCAGATTGACCGCGGAAGACTATGACACCTCGAATGACGTCTATGACGCTCATGTGTGCTCGACTGCGGCGCCTTGCGCTGTCGCGCCCGTCTCGCCACCGCCGTGCACGAGTGGCGACTCGTGTAAGGCGGCACCCGCGCCGCAACCTGAGATCTTTGGGGCGACTCCGAGCGCGACGTTCTCCGGTACAGGCAACGTCGTGGAAGAAACAAAGAAGAGCGTGGCCAAGCGCAAGGCCAAGCCCAAGAAGCCAAAAAAGCTAAAAAAATCCAAGAGGCGCAGCAAGCCCAAGCGCAAGGTCAACAAAGCGCGTAGGTCCGGTTCTGGCCGAACGAGCAGGAAAGGTGGGAGGTGATCGTCGTGGTCGGGATCAGAAGATGCGTGATGGTGTCCATCGCAGTGGCTATGTCCTTGGTTGCCTTGGCTGGCGCAGGGCAGGCGGTCGCGGCGGGGCCGTGGTGGCATGTCGTGGCTGTTTCGGCACCGGCGAGTCCCAATGGGGACGAAGCGACCGTCGAGTTGGATATCAGCAATCTTGGCGATGCCATCGCCGGGGGGACTTTGGTTGAAAACTTGCTTTCCGGTCACAACCCGATCACGGTGGTAGACAAGCTTCCAGCCGGTTTGACAGTGACGGCCGTGCATGCGGAAGGAGGAGGAAACTCCCTCAACAAGCACGCCGTCCGCGGCTTTCCTTCTTTGGCGTCATGCTCAGTCGAAGGACAGACCGTTACTTGTGGCTATGGCGTGCCTGTGCGGCCCTATGAACACATCGTGATTCCGATTACGGTGAAGGTAGCCGCCGGAGCTGGGCACGGCGAGAATGAAATCGGCATTTCGGGCGGCGGCGCACCGGCGGTGGTGTCGCGGCGGGCTCTCGCGATAGAAGCGCCATCGTCGTATGGGGTGGAAACCTATGAACTGACGCCCGAAGAAGAGGGTGGCTTGCCGAGCACGCAGGCCGGGTCCCATCCATTCCAGCTCACGACGACACTGTTCTTCAATACCCAGACTGTTCAAGTGGAAAATTCTTTCCGTGGACGATCTGTACCGGAAGTGCAGCCGCTCACCGATACAAAGGACCTGCGCTTCAGTCTACCGCCGGGGTTGATCGGCAATCCGACTCCGCTTCCTAAGTGCAGCCTGTATGACTTCTCTCTATATTTCGCTGGGATTCGCTGTCCCGATAATACTGTGGTGGGAGTCGCAACCCCGATCGTTACGAATTTTGATCCGATCTCGTGGGTCCCGGAACTCTTTACAACGCCTCTGTACAGTCTAGAACCGTCTGTGGGTGAGCCAGCCAAGTTCGGTTTCCAGACGCCCGTGGGACCTGTGATCCTCGATACTTCGGTGCGCACCGGTGGGGACTATGGTGTTGTGGTCACCGTACCCGATATCGTCCAGACGGTTGGGTTCATTGGCAACGAGGTCACGTTCTGGGGCGTTCCGGACGATTCGCGCCATGACAATTCGCGCAACGTCAAGTGCCTATCTGAAGAAAGCGAATCCCAATCGGTACTCCTTGGCGGCCCAGAACCGTCGTGTCCGGTCAAAGAAAAACCACAAGCATTGTTGATCATGCCGACGTCCTGTGCGGGTTTGCTACACACGACGATCGAAGCTGACTCGTGGTCACAGATCGGGAAGTTCACCGAGCCATTCGAATACACGTTCCAGAACGGTGTCGGCGAACCGCTTGGCGAGGACGGTTGCAACCGTCTAGGTTTTGAACCTTCTGTCAATGTGACTCCCGACGGGCAGCAGGCCAGTACACCCACGGGTCTGACCGTCGGTGTACATGTTCCGCAGGAATCGAGCTTGAACCCCACCGGTCTTGCGGAGTCTGCTGTCAAGGACACGACCGTTGTGCTGCCCGTTGGTGTGGGTTTGAACCCTGCTGGCGCGGATGGTTTGCAGGCATGTGGCCTGAATCAGATCGGCCTGGAAAGCCCAACCGAACAAACGTGTCCTGAATCCTCGAAGGTGGGGACGGTCGAAATCAAGACTCCGCTGTTGCCCAACCCGCTTGTGGGTGCCGCGTATCTGGCACAACAGGACGCTAACCCGTTTGGGAGTCTCGTAGCGTTGTATCTCGACGTCTACGATCCGGTGTCTGGCGTGAGAGTGAAGGTCGCCGGCGAAGTCAAACCCGATGCCGCGACCGGTCAGCTTGTCTCGACGTTTGACAATACGCCGGAGTTGCCGTTTGAAGATTTGAATTTGCATTTCTTCGGTGGGTCGCGGGCGCCGTTGGGCACCCCTGCCTTGTGCGGTGGGTATACGACGACAGCATCGATCGTGCCGTGGTCTGGGAACGCACCCGTGGATTCCTCTTCTGAATTCAAGATCACCTCGGGCCCGAATGGGAGTGCGTGTAACAACCCGTTGCCGTTCGACCCGTCGCTGACGACGGGTAGCCTGAATATTCAGGCTGGTGCGTTCACGCCGTTCACGATGACGATGAGCCGTGAAGACGGCAACCAGAATCTGGATGCGATCCAGTTGAAGATGCCTCCGGGTCTGCTCGGAACGTTGTCTGATGTGAAGTTGTGTGGGGAAGCTGAAGGCAACGCGGGTACATGCGGTCCTGAAAGCTTGATTGGACATACCACTGTGAGCGTAGGCTTGGGTGGCAATCCCTATACGGTGACCGGCGGCGAAGTGTTCATCACGGGTCCCTATGAGGGCGCTCCATATGGCCTATCGATCGTGAACCCGGCGAAGGCCGGCCCGTTCGATTTGGGGAAGGTGATCGTGAGGGCGAAGATCGAAGTCAACCCCGAAACCGCGGCGTTGACGATCACCTCCGATAGCAGCGGTTCGTATGCGATCCCGCAGATCATCGACGGGATCCCACTAGAGATCAAGCACGTGAACGTCTCGATAGATCGTTCGGACTTCACGTTCAACCCAACCAACTGCAGTCCGATGAGCATCGGTGGAGGCCTGACTAGCAGCCAAGGCACAGTATCCGCATTGAATGTGCCATTCCAGGTCACTAACTGCGCGGTGTTGAAGTTCAAACCGATCTTCTCGGTGTCTACCTCTGGGAAAACTTCGAGGGCCAAGGGTGCGAGCTTGAGCGTTAAGTTGACCTATCCGAAAGTAGCGTTCGGGACCCAAGCGAACATCGGTAAGCTCAAGGTCGATCTGCCAAAGCAGCTCCCATCCAGGTTGACGACACTACAGAAGGCGTGTCCTGACACCACGTTTGATGCGAACCCCGCGGCGTGTCCTGCGGCGTCACGTGTTGGGACCGCTACGGCCACCACCCCGGTCTTGCCAGTGCATTTGGAAGGCCCCGCGTATTTCGTGAGCCATGGCGATCAGAAGTTCCCCGAACTAATCTTCGCGCTATCGGGAGAGGGCGTAACTGTCTATGTGCACGGCGAAACGTTCATCAATCCCGCCGGGATCACAAGCAGCACGTTCCGAACTGTCCCTGATGTCCCGATTGGAACGTTCGAACTGAAGCTCCCTCAGGGTCCCTATTCGGCGTTGGCAGCGAACGGGAACTTGTGTACCAGCAAACTCGTCATGCCGACGACGTTCGTTGGCGCCAACGGCATGAGTATCAAACAGTCCACGTCGATCGCAGCGACAGGTTGTCCGAAGCGCAAGGCCAAGAAAGCAAGCAAAGCCAAAAAGACGAGCAAGCAAAAGAAGACGGAAGGCAAGAGACGATAATGGCGAAGGGGGTTTCCCAGCCTGCTGACTTCCCGAGCAGCGGGCAGGGAGACTCTGAGCCGGCAGGGACCCTGAGCCGACCGAGGTGCCTAAGGATGCCCCATGGATCAAGCCATCGTCAGTGAGCTGCCGCGCGACAGGCTATCTCGGGTTTCGAGTGGGTCTGGTCGTGAGCGTCTGTATGAGATTCAGCATGCGCGGATACTTGCGGCGATGGTCGATGTCGTGGGTGAGCGGGGTGTGGGGAATGTCACGGTTGCGCATGTGGTCGCTCGCTCTGGTGTGTCGCGTCGTACGTTCTACGAGCTGTTCGAAGACCGTGAGGACTGTCTCTTGATGGCTTGTGTGGATGCGTTGGAGCGGATCGCTGCGGTTGTCATCCCGGCTTATGAGGCGTCCACGCGCTGGCGGGAGAAGCTGAGGGCGGGTCTTGCGGCGTTGCTCGAGTTCCTTGAGTTTGACCGCGGTAGGGGTCGGCTCGTGATAGTCGGTACGCCTGGAGCGGGTCCTAGGGTGCTCGAGCGTCGTCGGCGTGTGCTCGCCCAAATCATCGCGATCGTCGATGAGGGTCGTGCTGAGGCGAAGCGCGGCGAAGGTCCGCCGCCGCTGACGGCGGAGGGGATCGTTGGTGGTGTCCTCTCGCTGATTCATGCGCGTATGGTCGAGGACACCGGTATTCCGCTGATCGAGTTGCTGGGTCCGTTGATGTCGATGATCGTGCTTCCCTATCTGGGCTCGGCCGCGGCCCGTCGTGAGCTTGTGCAACCCGCGCCTCCCGCGCCGGATGGCGCCAGAAGCGCATATGGAGATCCGCTGCGCGATCTAGAGATGCGCCTTACTTATCGAACGATGCGCGTGCTGCTCGCCGTTGGTGCACTAGGTGGGCGGGGGTCCTATCCCTCAAACCGTCAGGTCGGCGACGCCGCGGGTGTCCGCGATCAGGGTCAGATCTCAAAGCTGCTCGCGCGCCTCGACGATCTTGGACTAATCGAGAAGATGGGAGAGGGCCGCGTGAAGGGCGAGGCCAACGCCTGGAGGCTCACGGAGCGAGGGCATGAGGTGCAGGGGATGCTGTCGATGTAATGCATCTCCATGTCCCGCACGGAGTGGTTGACGCTAGCGTCCTCGCCCTTGTCGAGAGGCTCGGCGAGGGCAAGCTGGCGACGCTCTACCGCCGCCACTTCGGCATGTTGCGACCGGCGCATGTAGAGGCACTACAGCTACTCCCGTAAACCGCCTCACGTGTATGGCTACTCGTCTAGTCGCCTCGGGTAGCACGATCTCGGCTTGATGGGAAAGGCTGGGATCGACAAAGTCTTGCAAGGGGGGTTGACTTTTGCTGTCGTTCGGGTATAAGGTTGTTCACGTGTTGGCATCCCCCCTTGGGGTTGCCGAGGAAATAGGTCTGGTTCGGGTTGCCTTTACGGGTTGACCTGCAGGAGCCAGTTAGGGATTTATCGGAGAGGGAGCCGGGTCGCTTCTATGAGGGAGCCTGATTTTCGCGTGCAGTCATTGGGGCATAGCGTGGTTGAGAGTCCATGCGCCGTGGATGTGTCTGTAATAGGACGCGTCAGCGTCGCTGACGCGTCTCTCTCTCTCTCTCTCTCTCTCTCTGGCTTGGTCTACGCCGGCGCGCTAGGCGCCAGGACCAAGCCAGAGTCCTCGAGTTCACCGGCCCTGACGGCCGGGTGCGATTGCCATGGTCACGGCGGGCTCTGTCCCGCCGCGGCTCGTTTCTCCTATGCGTCAAGCACGCGCCGTGCTGCCTTTTCTTGGCTCACGCGTCGTGTTTTTGCTTCTGCCGTCGTGGGCCGGATGCCCGCGACGGTTTTCTGCTGCCTGAGCTCGGGGCGGCGTTGTGTTGATTCTCTTGAGGAGGGGATGGTCGATGGGTGCTCGCAGGCTTAGATTGACGATTATGGCTTCGCTCTGCGGGCTTGTTTGCGTGCTCGCGATCGGCGCGAGCACGGCTATCGCCGTACCCCATTTCGGCAGCGGAGGCAGTGAAGCCGGTCAGCTGAAAGATCCGGTCGGTGTGGGGGTCGATCAACAGACGGGCGACGTGTATGTCGGCGAGTTCGATAACCAGCGTGTGTCGAAGTTCGCTGGGTCGTCCGGGACTTTCCTGTTTGCGTGGGGTTGGGGTGTGGATACCGAAGGCGTACTTGAAGGAATGCCCCCCGCTGACGACTTGCAGACGTGTACGAGCGCGACCTCGTGCGGGGAAGGCTTCTCGGGTGCCGGCGCAGGTCAGTTCGCCGGATCTTGTGGTGCTCAGGGGGTGGCGGTGGACAATGATTCGTCGAGCGCGTCCTATAAAGATGTTTATGTTGTGGACTTTTGTAACCATCGTGTGCAGAAGTTTGGTCCTTCCGGGAAATTCTTGCTCATGTTCGGCGGTCACGTCAATGCGAGCAACGGTGGGGATGTGTGTGTGGCCGGCGAAGAATGCGTGGCCGGCACACCCGGCACCGAAAACGGCGAGTTCAGCGAAGAATGGGCTTTTCAGCGCAGCACGATCGCCGTGGGCTCCGATGGGATGGTGTATGTCGGCGATAAGGCGCGTGTTCAAGTGTTTGAACCTTCAGGCGTGTGGAGTAGGAATATTTCTTTGGTGGGATTGTCGGCTACGGGCAAAGTCACAGCTTTGGCGGTCGACGGTACGGGTGATGTGTTCATAAAGGATGAAGAAGTGTCCGGTGTGCGCGAGTTCGAAGCTGACGGCACCGAAAAGGCTGTCCAGTTTGACGTGGGAAGCGAAACGGTTCAAGCGCTCACGGTCGACGGATCGGGCGACTTGTTCGTGGATGACTCCAACGGTGGGATTCATCTGCTCGAGTACGATGCGGCCGGTAAGGAGCTCGCGAGCTTCGCCTCGAAAACGCTTTCGTTCTCCTACGGTGTGGCGTTTGCGCCGACGACCCAGGGTGGGTCGGGCGAGCTGTATGTCACGGGCTTCCACGAATATCAAGAGAAAGTGGGTCGCTCGTTTTATCCGGCTTATGAACCTGAAGTGTGGGTGTTTGCGCCGCCGCCTCCGGGTCCGTTGGTTGAGCCGGGTAGTGTGTCTGCGATTCCGGGTCAGCGTGGTACGGCATCCGTGGAAGCGACGGTCAATCCGGAGGGCAATGCGACGACGTACCATTTCGAATACGGTCTGACCGGTTCGTATGGGTCGAGCACGCCGTCTATGCCGATCGGTTCGACTTCGAGTTTTGAAGATCAGCTAGTGAGCGCCGATTTGTCGGGCCTCGTTCCGGGCGGTACTTATCATTACCGGATCGTTGTTGGTGCGACGGTGGGGCCGGATGAGACGCTCACGACGGTCGCGGCGGCGTTGGTCGATGGTCCGTGGGTCGCGGATCTGGCGTCTACGAGCGCGAGCTTCGAAGCGCAGGTCAACCCGCTTGGTGTGAACACGGAATACCGTTTGGAATACGGTAGGAGTACTGCGTACGGGACGACGTTGTCTGGGAGTGTGGGCGCCGGTTCACAGTCGGTGTTGGTAAGTGTTCATCGTCAGGATCTGCAGCCGGACACGACTTACCATTACAGGCTCGTCACGACCAACGAAGTGGGGATCGTAGAAAGCGCGGACCATACATTTACGACGCAGACGGCGGGTGAGGAGTTGACGCTGCCGGATGGGCGGGCATGGGAACTGGTCTCCCCGGCAGATAAAAAAGGCGCTCTGATCGAACGCTTCGAGTTCGTCGGTCAGATCCAGGCCGCCAGCGACGGAAGCGGTATCTCCTATGTAGCGGACTCTCCCGTCGGGGAAGACGCCGTGGGTAATCTGGCTTACTCGCAACTCCTTTCGCGGCGTGGTCCCGACGGTTGGGCTACGCAGAATATCGTCATGCCGGATAGCATCGAACTGTTCCGCAAGCGCGTTGCTTCGGGAAACGGAAACTACGCGAACCTTGGTTTTGAAGAATATCGTTTGTTCTCTCCAGATTTGTCGGCTGCGCTCGTCGAACCGTACCCAGGGGTTGGGTCGTTGTCGCCCGAAGCGACGGAAAGCACGTTGTATGTACGCAACAATGCGAACGGAAGCTTTCATCCGTTGGTGACCGGCGCAAACGTTCTATCTGGCACGAAATTTGGTGGCACCCTCGTCGGAGAAGATCGCCTGACTGTTATTGCTGCGACTCCCGATCTGAGTCATGTGGTCCTCTCCTCGCCGTTTGCCTTGACACAAGATGCGACCAGCGCATGCAATGGCAAGGAAGTCAAAGAACAGGATGAAGAAGAACGCGATGCTTGTCTTCCCCGGAATCTGTATGAGTGGAGTGCGGGCGAACTGCAGTTGATCAACGTGTTGCCAAACGGCAAAACGGTCGATTCGATACATGTGAGAGCCGCCGGTGAAAACGATAATCAAAGTGGTCTGATGGTGCATGCGATCTCGAATGACGGGCTTCGGGTTGTGTGGGTTCTCGGAAGTCCATATGAAGAAAAAAACGAACAACCTACGGGTCTGTATTTGCGCGATATGGTCGAAAAGAAGACTGTGCGCATCGGTGGGCCACGGGCTCTGTTTCAGACGATGAGTGGCGATGGTTCGCGGGTCTTCTTTCTGGAAAAGGGTGAACTGTACGAGTTCGACGCCGATACGGATACGACGGTCGATCTCACCGCTGACCACGGTGACGGTCAGGCGAGCGCCGGGGTGAAGGAAGCGTTGTTGGGCGCAAGCGAAGATGGTTCGTACGCGTATTTTGTAGCTACCGGCGTGTTGGCTCACGGTGGCGTGGAAGGGGAAGACAATCTTTATGTTTCCCACGACGATGGTGGCGAATGGATCACCACCTATATCGCAACGCTGTCGGGCGATGACGAAAAAGACTGGTATGCGAATGCGTTTGGGGGTGGAGTAAGGCTCTCAATGGTGGTTTCCCGGGTGTCGCCGAGTGGGCGTTTTGTGGAGTTCATGTCGGACAGGCCGCTGACCGGGTATGACAATGTCGACGCGGTCAGCGCCCAGCCCGATCAAGAGGTCTATCTGTATGACGCCGTGACCGGGCGGCTGGTATGTGCGTCGTGCGATCCGACGGGCGCACGACCTGTAGGCGTACATGACACTGGCGGTTCATCGTCATCGCTGCTGGTGGATCGTTCGAACATGTGGGCAGGAGATCCTGTCGACAGCGAACCGTGGCTGGCAGGAAGCGTTCCCGGTTGGGATCAGGCTGAGATAATGGATCTGTATCAGCCGCGGTACCTGTCGGACGGTGGACGTCTGTTCTTCGATAGCCCCGATGCGCTTGTTCCACAAGACACGAATGGGCTCGAGGATGTATACGAGTATGAGCCCTCCGGCTCCGGTGATTGTGTGCCGGCGGATAGTACGTTTAGTGAACGCTCGGACGGTTGCGTGAGTCTGATCTCCTCCGGTACCTCTGGGGCCGAATCGGTGTTCTTTGACGCGAGCGAAACCGGCGATGACGCATTCTTCGTGACCGGCAGCCGTTTGACGGGGACCGATTACGACAATAGCGACGACGTGTACGATGCGCATGTCTGCTCGACCGAAGTACCGTGTGCCAGTGTGCCTGTGTCTCCGCCGCCGTGCACGTCGGGCGATTCGTGTAAGGCGGCGCCTTCCCCGCAACCGGAATTGTTTGGTCCTACGCCAAGCGCGACGTTCTCGGGGACCGGCAACGTCGTTGAAGAAGCAAAGATGGTCGCGGTCAAGCACAAGACCAAAACCAAGGCTAAGACCAAGAAACCCAAGAAGCGCGCTCCACATGAGAAACGTAAGAACAAGCGCGGCATGAAGGCCCGGCGCGGCATGAAAGCTCGGAAGTCTCGGATTGGCAGTACGAGTAGGAAGGGTGGGAGGTGATCGTCATGGGATCAATCAAGAGAAGCACTCTCAGTACTCTTGCTGTTGTAGTACTCGCAGTCTTGCTGGTCATGTCGATTGTTACGGGTAGCGCTGTCGCGGCTGAGCCGTGGTGGCATGTCAATACGATCTCCGCTCCCGCGGACATGACGGGTGGCGAAACGAGCATCGTCGTCGAAGTCGGTAATCTCGGCGACGCGCCCGTCGACGAGTCCGTTGAACCGGTCACCGTCGTGGATAAACTGCCCGCCGGGGTCAGCGCCAGTGCGATCTACGGCGACGGCGGAGGCTCTCTCATCGGCCCTCTTTCAGCCGGGATAAAAGCGAGAGAATCCATTCAATGCTCACTGACACCGCAAGTGGCGTGCACGTATACGGGCCCGCTGCGGCCGTATGAACATTTGCTGATATCGATCATCTTGAAAGTAGAACCGGGCGCCGGTGATGCTCAGAACGAAGTGAGCGTCACCGGTGGCGGTGCGCCAGCACTGACTTCTCGCCATGCGCTTGCACTCGAAGATCTCTCCCCATCGTTCGGGATCGAAAACTATGAATTGACACCCGAAGAAGAGGGCGGCGGTATCGATACGCAGGCCGGCTCACACCCGTTCCAACTGACCACGACACTGGATTTGAATACGACGACCGTGCCCATCCACGAAATATTCGTCGGAGGCGGCCTAGAGGAAAGGGTTGAAGCGCTTCCACCGGCCTTTACAAAGGATCTACGCTTCAGTCTGCCCGCGGGGCTCGTGGGCAACCCCACGCCGCTACCGAAGTGTCCAGGCTACGTGTTCGCCGAAGAGGCGAGCCACGTCTCGGACCCGACCCTCCAGTGCCCCGACGATACCGTTGTCGGGGTCGCGACACCCACTGTCGCCACACCGGAAGGTGGCGAAAGGGGAGGCGCTCACGTTCCGTTCATGTTCTCGAGTCCCTTGTATAACCTCGAACCGGCGGTAGGTGAGCCCGCGAAGTTCGGTTTCATAACACCCGTTGGTGGAAAGGTCATTCTCGACACTTCTGTACGCACCGGCGGTAACTACGGTGTCATAGTCACGGTTCCCGATATCACCGAGATCGAGGCTTTCATCGACACCCAGGTAACATTCTGGGGCGCCCCGGGAGACCCCCGCCACAACATGAGCCGCGGAGCTAGATGCCTGCCGCTGCTTGGAGCCCCCGAATTGGAATCCTGCCCTGTACAGGAAAAACCCCAGCCATTCCTATTGCTACCGACATCATGCACGGGACCACTGCAAACGAGCGTCGAAGCAGACTCATGGCAAGACCCAGGCCAGTTCACAAGCAAGTCATATTCATCCCAAAACAATGCGGGCGAACCATACGGTCTCGACGGGTGTAACCGCCTGAGCTTCGAACCGTCGATCAGTGTGACCCCCGACGGTCAACAGGCAAGCACCCCAACGGGCCTGACAGTAGGCGTACACGTCCCCCAGAATGCCAGCCTCAACCCCACAGGGGACGACGAGGCGACAGTCAAGGACACAACCGTTGCCCTACCGGCGGGCGTGGGCTTGAACCCAGCAGGAGCGGACGGCCTGTCTTCCTGTGGTGAGGGCGAAATCGGCCTTGAAGACCCAGCCGAACAGTCATGTCCCGAATCTTCGAAGGTCGGCACCGTTGAAATAAAGACGCCGCTGCTGCCAAACCCACTCGTAGGCGCGGCATATTTGGCTCAGCAAGACGCAAACCCATTCGGAAGCTTGGTCGCCCTGTACCTGGTCGCCTACGACCCGATCTCGGGTGTGCGCGTCAAGATAGCGGGCCAGGTCACCCCAGACCCGGTGACGGGACAGCTCGTATCGACTTTCGACAACACACCACAGCTACCCTTCGAAGACTTGCTATTGCACTTCTTCGGAGGCTCGAGAGCACCACTGGGCACACCCGCACTGTGCGGTGGATATACGACCAAGGCGTCGATCGCACCGTGGTCTGGAAACGCCCCGGTGCAATCGTCCTCGGAATTCAAGATCACCTCAGGTCCAAACGCGGGCCCATGCTCGAACCCGTTGCCGTTCGATCCGTCGCTGACGACGGGGAGTTTGAACATTCAGGCCGGAGCGTTCACGCCGTTTACGATGACGATGAGCCGCGAAGACGGCAATCAGAACCTGGATGCGATCCAGTTGAAGATGCCGCCAGGCCTGCTGGGAACGCTCTCGTCGGTCAAGTTGTGCGGTGAAGCTGAAGGGAACGCCGGTACGTGTGGTCCTGAAAGCCTGATCGGTCACACCACCGTCAGTGTGGGATTGGGTGGCAATCCGTATACGGTGACCGGCGGGGAAGTATTCATCACCGGTCCGTATAAGGGTGCTCCGTATGGTTTGTCGATCGTGAATCCCGCGAAGGCCGGTCCGTTCGATCTGGGGAAGGTGATCGTCAGGGCGAAGATCGAAGTCAACCCGGAAAACGCGGCATTGACGATCACGTCCGATAGTTCGGGCCCGTACGCGATCCCGCAGCTGATCGACGGGATCCCGCTACAGATCAAGCACGTGAACGTGAGTATCGACCGTCCCGATTTCACGTTCAACCCGACGAATTGTGCTCCGCAGGCGATCACCGGGGGTCTTACGAGCAGCCAAGGCGCCGTCTCGGCTTTGAATGTGCCGTTCCAGGTCACGAATTGTGCGGTGTTGAAGTTCAAACCGATCTTCTCGGTCTCAACCGCCGGGAAAACATCGAGGGCCAAGGGTGCGAGCTTGAATGTGAAGCTCACTTATCCCAAAGCCCCGTTTGGGACACAAGCGAACATCGGCAAGGTCAAGGTCGACCTGCCAAAGCAGCTCCCCTCCCGCCTGACGACGTTGCAGAAGGCCTGTCCGGACACCACGTTTGACGCGAACCCCGCGTTGTGTCCGCCAGATTCGAGGATCGGTAGCGCGACGGCGACGACTCCTGTGCTGCCGGTGCATCTGGAAGGCCCCGCGTACTTCGTGTCTCACGGTGGTGCGAAGTTCCCCGAACTGATCGTCGCGCTGTCGGGTGAGGGTGTGACGGTCTATTTGAAAGGGGAAACGTTCATCAATCCAGCGGGGATCACGAGTAGTACGTTCCGTACGATCCCTGATGTTCCGATCGGTACGTTCGAACTAAAACTCCCCCAGGGCACCGATAGTGCGCTGGCAGCGAACGGAGACTTGTGTACGAGCAAGCTGGTGATGCCGACGACATTCGTCGGGGCGAATGGCGTGAGCCTCAAACAGTCCACCCCGATCGCAGCGACAGGTTGTCCGAAGCGCAAGGCCAAGAAAGCAAGCAAAGCCAAAAAGACGAGCAAGCAAAAGAAGACGGAAGGCAAGAGACGATAAATGACCAAGGGGGTCTCCCTGCCTGCTGACTCCTCCAGCAACGGGCAGGGAGACTGAGCCGGCAGGACTCTGAGCCGGCAGAGACCCTGGGCCGACCGAGGTGCCTAAGCATGCCCCAAGGATCACAAGCCACCGTCAGTACGTCGCCGCGCGACAGACTATCTCGGGTTTCGAGTGGGTCTGGTCGTGAGCGTCTGTATGAGATTCAGCATGCGCGGATACTTGCGGCGATGGTCGATGTCGTGGGTGAGCGGGGGGTGGGGAATGTCACGGTTGCGCACGTGGTCGCTCGCTCTGGCATGTCGCGTAGAACGTTCTACGAGCTGTTCGAGGGCTGCGAAGACTGTCTGCTGGTGGCTTGTGAGGATGCGTTGGAGCGGATCGCTGCGGTTGTCATCCCGGCCTATGGCGCTTCCACGCGCTGGCGGGAGAAGCTGAGGGCAGGTCTTGCCGCGTTGCTCGAGTTCCTCGAATTCGACCGTGGCAGGGGTCGGCTTGTGATAGTCGGTACGCCCGGGGCGGGTCCTAGGGTGCTCGAGCGTCGTCGGCGTGTGCTCGCCCAAATCATCGCCATCGTCGATGAGGGTCGTGCTGAGGTAAAGCGCGGCGAAGGTCCGCCGCGGCTGACGGCGGAGGGGGTCGTTGGTGGTGTCCTCTCGCTGATTCATGCGCGCATGGTCGAGGACACCGGTATTCCGCCGATCGAGCTGTTGGGCCCGTTGATGTCGATGATCGTGCTTCCCTACCTAGGCTCGGCCGCGGCCCGTCGCGAGCTTGTACAACCCGCGCCTCCCGCAACCGATGGCGCCAGAAGTGCATCTGGGGATCCGCTGCGCGATCTAGAGATGCGCCTTACTTATCGAACGATGCGCGTGCTGCTCGCCGTTGGTGCACTAGGTGGGCGGGGGTCCTATCCCTCAAACCGTCAGGTCGGCGATGCCGCGGGTGTCCGCGACCAGGGCCAGATCTCAAAGTTGCTCGCCCGCCTGGAGCACCTCGGCTTGGTCGAGAAGGCAAGGGAGAGTCAAACGAAAGGCGCGCCCAACGCCTGGAGGCTCACGGAGCGCGGAGACAATGTACAGGCGATGCTGTCGACGTAGTGCATCCCTGGTGATAGAATCATGATGCATGAATCTTTCGCCGAGCACCGATATCAGACGTACGACCGTTGCTGCCAAGCGCATATCGCTCGATACGCTCCAAGCCGAGGCGCGCAGACGTGGTGTCTCGCTCTCAACGATCATGGCCGAAGCGATCGACGAGAAGGCAAGGAGCCTCCACGCCTCCCGTCGTCCGCGTCTTGGCGTCGCGAGATCGACTGACGGTCTCTCCGCCGCGGAGCTCACGAGCGAGCCGATTGCCCATCCGCCGTCATAGATGGCTCTTGTACTCGACACGGGCCCGCTGCTGGCAGCTCTCGACGCGGCTGACCCCGACCATCGGCGTTGCGCAGCCCTGCTGAGTGGCACAGATGAGGATCTTGTCGTCCCGATCCTAGTCCTGGCAGAGCTCGACTACTGGTGTCATCGGCGTCTCGGCGCAGGTGCGTGGATCTCTTTCTTGGAGGATCTACTGAGCGGTGCTTATCGGCTTGAAACTGCCACGACGAACGATCTCGCCCGCTGCCGCGATATTCAGACACAGTACGAAGACCGGGCCCTCGGAGTGGTTGACGCTAGCGTCCTTGCTCTCGTCGAGAGGCTCGGCGAGAGCAAGCTGGCGACGCTCGATCACCGCCACTTCAGCGTGCTGCGGCCGGCGCATGTAGAGGCACTACGGCTGCTTCCGTAACCGCCTCCCGTTCCTAAGGATCAACAAAGTCTTGCTGGGGGGGTTGACTTTTGCTGTCGTTCAGGTATAAGGTTGTTCACGTGTTGGCATCCCCCCTTGGGGTTGCCGAGGAAATAGGTCTGGTTCGGGTTGCCTTTACGGGCTGACCTGCAGGAGCCAGTTAGGGATTTATCGGAGAGGGAGCCGGGTCGCTTCTATGAGGGAGCTTGAGTTTCGCATGCAGTCTTTGAGGCATAGCGTGGTCGAGAGTCCATGCGCCGCAGATGTGTCCGTAATAGGACGCGTCAGCGTCGCTGACGCGTCTCTCTCTCTCTCTCTCTCTCTCTCTCTGGCCGGGCTGGCTCTCCGCTAGCTCAGCGCCAACTCGCTCGTTTCACCGATCCCACGGACCGGCTCGGTCGCCCTTGCCTAAAAGGGTACTCGCGTGGGTTCACTCGCGACGCGTCTCCAGTTCTTGTCCTTTGTCCGTCTCGGGCCGTGCGCCCGCGACGGTCTTGTGCTGCCCGGCTGCGGGTATGTCATTCGCGTGTTTCTCTGAGGAGGGGGTTCGATGAACACTCGTAGGCCGATCTCGGCGATCGTGGTTTTGTTGTGTGTGCAGGCCTGTACGCTCGTGGGAGGCGTAGCCCCGGCTGGGGCTGTGACACGGATCGGCAGCGCGGGCGAAGCCGCTGGGGAGTTTACGGAACCGTGGGGTGTCGCGGTCGATCGAGCGATGGGTGGCGACGTGTACGTCGCCGATATAAAGAATCATCGAATCGATGTGTTCGAACCGTCCGGGGCTTTCGTAATGGCGTGGGGCTGGGGCGTGCTCAACCGCGCCCCGGAACTGCAGACTTGCACCGTTGCCTGCCAGAAGGGTATCGAAGGGTCGGGCGCCGGGCAGTTCACCGAACCCACCGGTTTGGCCGTTGACAACGATCTTCTAAGCCCGTCCTACGGCGATGTGTATGTGCAAGATACGCCGACCCATCGTGTCGAGAAGTTCGATTCTACGGGGAAACTACTTTCGACGTTCGGGGAAGGTGGACCGGGCAACGGTCAATTTGAATGGGGGCCCGGAAGCATCGCCACCGGTCCTGAAGGCCGTGTTTATGTGGGCGACAGGGGGAGAGTGCAGGTTTTTGAACCCTCCGGCGTGTGGCGGGAAAACATCTCGCTTGCTGGCCTGTCGAGCACCAAGGTTGTGAGGGCGCTGGCCGTCGATACATCGGGCGACGTGTTCGTCAAGGACGAAGGTGTGCCCGGGGTCCACGAGCTCTCCCCTAACGGGACGGAAAAGCTGACGTTCGACGCCGCCAGCGAAAATGTCGTGGCGCTCACAGTTGACGAACGCGGCGATCTGTTCGTCGCGACCAACAGTGCGGGCGAGGGCGCTGCGGGCGAACTTGGCCTACTCGAGTACTCGCCGACGGGGGAACAGCTCGCGAGCTTCGCCAATGGTGACGCGACCGGGTTCATGGAGGGCATCGCGTTCGCTTCGGTCGACGGTGTCGGGGAGCTATATCTGACGGACATATTGATTGAACGTACTCAAGCGGGAACGAATACCACCGGTGCAGAGATAGTTGTTATCCCGACGCCTGTCTCCGGTCCGCCGGCGATCGAGCCTGGGAGCGTGACGGCGACCCCGGAACGGCGCGGTCATGCGACCGCGGGCGCGAAGATCGACGCCAACGGCAACGCAACGTCCTATCACGTCGAATACGTAAACGAAGCGGATTTCCAAGCGAGCGGCTATTCGAGCGCGTCGAGCACCCCGGAAGTCGTGCTGGGGCCGAAGTTCGAAGAAGTACCGGTGAGCGTCGCCTTGAGCGAATTGGTCCCGGGCGGGACCTACCATTACCGTTTCGTCGCCACCAACTCGAAGGGCTCGGAAACAAGCCCGGACGAGACGTTCCAGGCGATCCCGCCGGCGCTGATCGGTGGCCCGTGGGTCACGGGCGTGACGGACACGAGCGCGACCTTTGCGGCAGAAATCGATCCCCTGGGCATCAGCACCGAATATCGCGTGGAATACGGTCCGAGCACAGCCTACGGAGAGGTCCTCACCGGCAGCGCCGGCGAAGGCGAAGCGTATCTGCCGGTCAGCTTTCACCGCCAGGACCTGACGCCCGGCACCGTCTACCACTACAGGGTGCTCGTGCACAACGAAGTCGGCACTTTCGAAGGACCCGACCACACCTTCACCACGCAAGCCGCCGGCGGGCAGGAGCTGGCGCTCGCCGATGGTCGCGCGTGGGAACTCGTGTCTCCCGTCGACAAAGCCGGTGCCCTGATCGCGGCGCTTCAAAACTCGGGAGCTGATCTTCAAGCGGCGATGAATGGCGATGCAATTGCCTACCCGGCGAGCGAAGCGGTTGGGGAAGGCGTGGTGGCTCATTACACCGTCGCGCAGATTCTCTCCAAGCGCGGCGCCCACGCCTGGAGCTCTCAGGATGTTTCCTCCGAACGGATCGCGTTGCCGCCAGAAGGCACTCCCACCGGCGCCCTGTCTGCGGGGGACTTCCCGATCTTTTCCTCCGATCTATCGCTGGCTCTTTTCGAACCGACTAATATTAACACGGCGCCGCAGTCCCCGGAAGCTACGGAACGGACGCTCTATCTACGCGATAGCGCGACTGGGAAATTTCTGCCGCTCGAGTATCCGGGCGACGTACCGTCTGGCACCAAATTCGGCACTAACGACATGCAGTTCGATGCGGCTACGCCAGATCTGAGTCATGTGATCTTTCAAACACCAGACGCCTTGACGCCTGAAGCAGTAGCACCGCCTGCAGAAAATTTCTCCCCGAATCTGTATGAGTGGAGCGCTGGTGGACTGCATTTGGTAAACGTTCTGCCTGACACGGCCGAATCGCCGAACGGACCCACCCGACCGGGAGCGCATCTTGGAAGTCCTGGTGGTACAGGGCATGAGGCGATGACTGCGCGTGCCATCTCGACCGATGGCCGGTGGGTGGTGTGGGGATATGGCGAATATGGCATGACGGGTAGTCTGTACGTCCGGGATATGGTCGCCAAGAAGTCGTTCCGGATCGGCGGTCTCTATGCGCGGTTCGAAACGATGAGTGTGGATGGGTCGAAGGTCTTCTTCGTGGAAACCGAAGAAGGTCATAGGGGTGATCTGTACGTGTTTGATACTGCGACAGGCACTGAGACGGATCTGACCGCCGATCACGCCGCAAGTGAGCACAGCGCCAACGTACAGGCTGCCGTGATGGGCGCAAGCGAAGATGGCTCATATATCTATTTCGTCGCTACAGGGGTGCTCGCGAGCGGTGCGGTCGGCGGAGCGGACAATGTGTACGTACTGCACGAAACTGACGGCGAATGGAGCACGAGGTATATAGCGACACTCTCGCCGGCCGACTCGAAAAGTTGGCGAGCCGGTACGTTCGAACAGGCTACGGCCGAAAGTGGCGAAGTCGTAAAACTACCTTATGTGAGCTCCCGAGTGTCCCCAAATGGCCGTTATCTGGCCTTCATGTCTGAGCGCTCGTTGACCGGCTATGACAATCTGGATGCCGTCAGCGGTCAGCCTGACGAGGAGGTCTACGTATATGACGCGCTCGCCAATCGCCTTGTCTGTGCTTCGTGTAATCCGACAGGAGCGCGCCCGACGGGAGTTTTTGACAATCGCGACCATGAAGACGCGCTGCTTGCGGATTTGAGTACCGCTTGGTCGCATAATGATGGCAACGGTGATCACTGGCTGGCTGGAAGCGTCCCCGGCTGGGATGAGACCTCCGTGGCCGCACCCTATCAGCCGCGTTATCTGTCCGACGGCGGCAGGTTGTTCTTCGACAGTCCGGACGCGCTCGTGCCCCAGGACACAAACGGGCTCGAGGACGTATACGAGTACGAGCCCGCCGGGATCGGCAGCTGCAGGAGCGCCGGTGCCACCTTCTCCGAACGTTCCGGGGGGTGTGTGAGTCTGATCTCCTCCGGGCAGTCCGCCGACGAATCGTTCTTCTTGGACGCGAGCGAAACCGGCGATGACGCCTTCTTTGCAACGGACGGCAAATTGACCGGTGAAGATGTCGATGCTGCATTTGACGTCTATGACGCGCACATATGCTCCGAAGAAGCCTCATGCCGCGCCGAACCAGTCACACCGCCGCCCTGTACAAGCGGGGATTCGTGTAAGGCCGCGCCTTCCCCGCAACCTGAGATCTTTGGGCCGACCCCGAGCGCGACATTCTCCGGCACGGGCAACGTTCAGGAAGAAGCGAAGCCTGTCGTCAAGAAGGCCAAGCACAAGCCCAAGAAGCACGCAAAGAAATCGAAGCGCAAAGCCAAGAAGAGCCGTAAAGCGCACAAGGCCCGGTCGGGCAGGAAGGGCGGGAGGTGAGCGTTATGCGAATCAGGTGGAGCGCTTTTGCCGCAGTCGTACTGGCAGGACTCGTGACAATCGTTGGCGCGAGCGGCGTGGCCGCGGCCGCGGAGCCGTGGTGGCGCGTGGCGACGATCTCGGCGCCCGCGAGCCCCAACGACAGCGAAGCGATGGTGGTGCTCGACGTCGGTAACCTCGGTGACGCGACCGCGGGCGGCGTCCTGGAAGAAAACCTTTCCTCTGGGAAGACCCCGATCACGGTCGTGGACCAGTTGCCCGCGGGTGTGAGCGCCACACAGACACACATCGAAGGCGGGGGAGCAAGCCTGAACCAGTTTGGCGCGCACAACTATCCGTCCTTGGCGCAGTGCGCGATCGAAGAACAGACCGTCACCTGTCATTACGGAATACCGGTCAGGCCCTACGAACATATCGTGATCGACATCATGGTCAAGGTCGAATCTGGGGCGGGACGGGGTTTGAACGAAGTCAGCGTGTCGGGTGGGGGCGCGGCGACGTTGCAGTCGCGAAAAGCGCTGGCGCTGGAAGATCCGCCGGCGCATTTTGGAGCCCAGTCGTACGAATTGACGTCCGAAGAAGAAGGCGGCGTGCCAAATACCCAGGCGGGCTCCCATCCCTTCCAGTTGACGACAACGCTGGTTTCCAATACGCAGGCGGTTTATATTCACCAACCTGGAACTGTTGGGCCTTTGGTCGAACGTGAAAGCGGGCCGGAAGTTCAGCCTATCGCTCTGACGAAGGATCTGCGATTCAACCTGCCCGCAGGTTTGATAGGCAACCCGGTGCCGCTGCCGAAGTGCAGCCTGCACGACTTTACGACGCCGGTGAACAATAAAATTCTGTGTCCGAATAATACGGTGGTCGGTGTCGCCACACCGATCGTCATGAACTTCCAGGCAACGAGATGGGTGCCGTTGCTCGCCTCGACGCCTTTGTACAGCCTCGAACCGTCGTACGGCGAACCGGCAAAGTTCGGTTTCCAGACAACCATCGGACCGGTGGTGCTCGACACGTCGGTGCGCACGGGCGGCGATTATGGCGTCGTGATCACGGTTCCCAACATCACCGAGGGACTGGCGTTCATCGGCACCGTGACCACGTTCTGGGGGGTGCCCGACGATTCCCGCCACGACAACTCTCGCAACCAGGCGTGTCTCATCACAGAAGACCAGTCGGCGATCTCGGGCGGACCGGAACCGTCCTGTCCGGTCAGCGAAAAACCACAGCCGCTGCTGATCATGCCGACGGCCTGCGAAGGCGCTCCTCGTACGAGCGTCGAAATGGATTCCTGGTCGCAGGTCGGTGCTTTCACGGAACCGTTTGCGTACACGTTCCAGAACGGCGCGGGGGAATCGTTCTCTGAGGACGGCTGCAATCGTTTGAACTTCGAACCGTCGATCAAGGTCGCTCCCGACGGACAGCAGGCGAGCACTCCGAGCGGTCTAACGGTCGATGTACACGTTCCCCAGGAAGCGAGCTTGAATCCGACGGGCCTGGCGGAGTCCTCGGTGAGGGATACGACAGTCACGCTGCCCGCGGGCGTGGGCTTGAACCCGGCTGGTGCGGACGGGTTGTCCTCATGTGGCCTTGGCGAAGTGGGTTTGGATAGTCCTGCGGAACAGTCCTGCCACGAATCGGCGAAGGTTGGGACGGTCGAAATCCACACGCCGCTGCTGCCCAACCCGCTCGTCGGCGCTGCCTATCTGGCCGAGCAGGACGCTAACCCGTTCGGCAGCCTCGTCGCTCTGTACATAGTCGTCAAAGACCCCGTGTCCGGTGTGATCGTGAAGTTGGCCGGCGAAGTCAAACCAGACCCAGTTACCGGCCAGCTGGTCTCTACGTTCGAGGAAACGCCGGAGCTGCCCTTCGAAGATTTGAGCCTGCATTTCTTCGGCGGCTCCGGGCACCGTTGGGCACGCCTGCCCTGTGCGGCTCGTATACGACGATGGCGTCGATAGCGCCGTGGTCTGGCAACCCGCCGGTCGAATCCTCCTCGGAATTCCAGATCACGAGCGGCCCGAACGGCACGCCCTGCTCGAACCCGCTGCCGTTCGATCCGTCGCTGACGACCGGGAGCCTGAATATTCAGGCGGGAGCATTCACGCCATTCACGATGACGATGAGCCGCGAAGACGGCAACCAGAACCTCGACGCGATCCAGTTGAAGATGCCCTCTGGCCTGTTGGGAACGTTGTCGCGACGTGAAGCTGTGTGGCGAAGCGGAAGGGAACGCGGGTACGTGTGGTCCTGAAAGCCTGATCGGCCACACGACCGTCAGCGTCGGGTTCGGCGGCAACCCGTACACGGTGACCGGCGGCGAAGTGTTCATCACCGGCCCTACAGGGGCGCGCCGTACGGGCTGTCGATCGTCAACCCGGCGAAGGCCGGTCCCTTCGACCTGGGGAAGGTGATCGTCAGGGCGAAGATCGAAGTCGATCCCGAAAATGCGGCGTTGACGATCACCAGCGACAGCACGGGACCGTACGCGATCCCGCAGATCATCGACGGGATCCCGCTAGCAGATCAAGCACGTCAACGTCTCGATCGATCGTCGTGACTTCACGTTCAACCCAACCAATTGCAGTCCCCAGGAGATCGGGGGTAGCTTGACAAGCAGTCAGGGTGCGGTATCGACCCTGCATGTGCCGTTCCAGGTCACGAACTGCGCGGTGTTGAAGTTCAAACCGATCTTCACGGTCTCAACGGCCGGGAAAACGTCGAGGAAGAACGGTGCGAGCCTCAACGTAAAGCTGACCTATCCCAAAGCGCCGTTTGGGACGCAGGCAAACATCGGGAAGGTCAAGGTGGATCTGCCAAAGCAACTGCCCTCGCGCCTGACGACATTGCAGAAGGCGTGTCCGGATAGTACGTTTGACTCGAACCCGGCTGCGTGTCCGGCGGATTCGAGGATTGGCTCTGCCACGGCGACTACGCCCGTGCTGCCGGTGCATTTGGAAGGACCGGCTTATTTTGTGTCTCATGCGGGTTTGAAGTTCCCCGAACTGATCGTTGCGCTATCGGGTGAGGGCGTCACCGTGTATTTGCATGGGGAAACGTTCATCAGTCCGCAGGGGATCACGAGCAGCACGTTCCGTACGATTCCCGATGTCCCGATCGGCGTGTTCGAACTGAAATTGCCGCAGGGGTCCGATTCGGCGCTGGCCGCCAATGCGAATCTCTGTACATCAAAGCTCACCATGCCCACAACGTTCGTCGGGGCTAACGGCATGAGCATCAAACAATCAACCTCGATCACAGTTACTGGCTGCCCGAAGAAGGCGAAAAAGATTCGAGCGAGCGAGAAGCGCGGAAAGCATGATGGGAAGAAATGAGGGTTGGGCGTGTTGGTCGCGTGAAACGGTTGATAAAGGAACGGAAGGGGCATGTTGAGGTGAGAAAGCATTTGACTTATACCAATGCGATGGTGACGGTCGCGGTTGTATTCGCGATGAGCGGTGGCGCGTATGCGGCCAATAAATACGTGATCAACACCACAAAACAAATCAACCCCAAGGTGCTCGCGAACCTAAAGGGCAAAGCCGGTGCGAACGGTGCACAGGGCCCGGCGGGAGCAGCGGGACCGCAGGGCCCCGCCGCTGCGGCAGGGCCGAAGGGCGAAGCGGGTCCCTCTGGCCAGAACGGCGCACCAGGCGAAAAAGGCGCTCAGGGTGAAAAGGGGGCTCCGGGAAGCAACGGTTTCAACGGCGCGAAGGGCGGCACCGGTGCCCCCGGGCCGGCGGGGCCCGCCGGTTCGCCGTGGACCGCTGGCGGCACACTCCCCGTAGGTTCTGAAGAGAAGGGCCAATGGTCCTTTGCTTTCCGTCAGGCCACCGAATCAAGTCAGACGGTCAGCGCGAGCATCTCCTTCCCGATCCCGCTCGCCAGCGCGATCAGCGAAGCACATACACACTTCATCGGCCCCGAAGAAGGCGAAGGCGAAGCGGACGCAAAAAATGTTGAAGGATGCAGCGGCAACTACAAAGATCCAAAGGCGGCGAGTGGGAACCTCTGCGTATTCACGCGCCGCGCCGTGGCGGAGTCCGTAGCCGAGGGGATTAGACGGTTGGAAACAAGCTCTTTTAACGTCTACGACGCCGAAACGGGCGAACCTCGTGCAGGTAGATCGGGCGCCTATATGCTCTCAAACACACTGGGGCATTGGGTGCCAGGCGAAGGAGAAGGGTCATCCAAAATAGGTGACATTGTCGAAGGAGAGGGCGATTGGGTCGTCACGGGTTGATTGACACGATGAGTTACGGCGTGCGGCCGGTGAAGCTGCCGTCCGCACCCGGTATCTAACGAGGTGTTCGATCATGGCCCCCAGACAGCCCATACCAGTTGATGCCCCAGTCCCGGGCAAGTTCGTCTCGGCAGGTGCGTGGCTTCCCCCGACAGGCATACGCGGGCGTGCCCAGCTAGCGGAGATCCAGCGCACACGGATACTTGCGGCGATGGTGGACGTCTCGGCCGAGCGCGGGGTGGGCAACGCGACGGTCGCACATGTCGTCGCTCGCACGGGGGTCTCGCGGCGCACGTTCTACGAGCTCTTCGAGGGCCTCGAAGATTGTCTCCTGGCCACTTGCGAGGATGCGTTCGCGCGCATGGCGGCGATCGTCCTACCGGCCTACGAGGCTCCCGCGCATTGGCGAGAGAAACTGCGGGCGGGTCTCCTCGCGCTGCTCGGATATCTCGAATCCGACCGTGGTAGAGGCCTCCTCCTGATCGTCGGCACGCCTGGGGCGGGGCCTGTCGTGCAGGAGCGCCGCCGGCGCGTCCTCGCCCAAATCATCACGGTCGTCGACCTTGGTCGCGCCGAGGTCGGGCGGGGCGAGGGGCCGCAGCCACTCACCGCCGAGGGTATCGTCGGCGGCGTTCTCTCGCTGATCCATGCGCGCATGGTCGAGGACGACGGCTCCGCGCTGGTCGAGCTGCTCGGGCCGCTCATGTCGATGATCGTGCTCCCCTATCTCGGGCCGTCCGCGGCGCGGCGCGAGCTCGCGCAACCTGTGCCGCGCGCGAGCAATGGGACGATTAACGCGCCCGGCGATCCCTTGCGCGGTCTCGAAATGCGACTCACCTACCGCACGATCTGCGTGCTGCTCGCGGTCGGCGAGCTGAGTGAGCGAGGCTCCTATCCCTCCAACCGCCAGGTCGGCGACGCGGCGGCCATTCGCGACCAGGGCCAGATCTCAAAGCTGCTCGCGCGCCTGGATCACCTCGGCCTGATTCGCAAGGCCGACGAGGTTCGGACCAAGGGCAAGCCCAACGCTTGGATGCTCACGGAGCGGGGCAAGCAGGTACGCGGGGTGGTACCCCCATAGCGCCTGGTTTCAAATGGATGTGCTGGTGACGCGGCGCTGTCTCGCTGCCTCTACGAGCCGAGCCGCAGCGCGACCGGCTCGCTTGCGCTCGTCGTCGGCGAGGTCGCGAATCGTCTCGGCTGCGTCGGCGAACTGCTCGGCCTTGTTCAGTCTGCCTCGATTGTCGCTGCACTGGACTTACGGACCCGCGGTGTCATGCGCTGCCCTTAGTCCGCGAGACCTTGCGCAGCGTGCGTCGCGATCCGTACAGCTCGATGCCGTCTCGCAGAGCATCGCTGAGCACCGGCTCCCCGGCGTTGGGCGCGAGCTCCTCTTGACTGTATTCGAGGGATGCGCGCATCGTTGCCACTACATGCTGTGGCAAGGACCTGCAGATCGGCGAGCTGCCGATTCCACGTCGGTTCGTCTGGCTCGCTGCCCGCCGGTCGCACGATCAGTAGGTCGAGGTCGCTAGTTGCCGTGGCTCGCGCGGTTGCAACCGAGCCGAACAGCATCGCCAGCAACGGAGGGGACGTCCAGGTCGCGATCGCCTCACGCAATCTGTCGATGACCTGTTCGGGTAGCGTCGTCAACTTCTCGATCCACTGCGCAGCAACATGATCGCGGTTCAGTCGGTACAGGTGAGCGTTTCCAACCGATCGCCGCTCCACGACGCCCTGCTCGGCAAGACGCTCAGCCGCGTTGCGAACTCCTTGGTGAGAGCCATGTCCTGCCAAGCGATGGATTTCGCGCCCCGTGAGCTCCACATCTGCCCGAGCGAGGACGGAGAGCACGTCCGCGTCCAGCGTCGGTGTCACGACTTGCAGAGGACGACGAAAGTCCATGTGTCAAGAATATCAGGAGATCGTCAACAAAACTAGCCATATGGCTAGATCGGTACCTAAGCTTTGCGACCGGTTTTCGCCGTCGTCTTCACCACGATCGTCCCGCTTGCCACTTCTTCATTGCCTGCCAGATCGACGGCTTTGAGCACCACAGAGTAGGTGCCGGCTTTCGAGGGCGTTACCCACAAGAGCCTTGGCTTGCCGCCTTCGACGGTTGCGCTGTTCGTCCATACGGTCTTTTCGCCGAGCTTGATGACCATACTCACGCTCGAGACCTTCGAGAGCTTCAGCTGGACGCCCGCACGTTCGCCTGTCTTCAGGCTCTGCGTGAGCAGTTCGATGACCGGTGGCGTTTTTTCGTCTTCGCGAAAGCTCGTTGCCGTCGTGCAGTAGATCTGATCGCCGGGGATCTGGCCTGTGGTGGGCGTCAGCGGCTCGCCCTTGCCTGTCTTTTCACACAAGTGTTCGAGGAATTCCGCGAGCAGCTCGTGATAGTTGAGGTCCGATTCGGAGTGTTGGTCATACATCGACCACGCTCCCGTGTTGTAGTGGGGCACCTCCGCGCGGGCCTCCGCGTCGCCGGCTTCGAACAGCTGCTGGCCCAACGGGTCCTTCGTCAGCTTCGTGTATTCGTAGAGCCCCACAAGGCTCTGGATGAAGCCGTTGAGGATGCGCTCGCTCGGCGCGTATGTGTACTCCAGGTAGTGGGCCCCCGCGGGGGTTACAACCCTTACCCCGCCAGGGGGGGCGGTCTCGAGGATGCCAAGCGCCTGTTTTGCCGCTGTCAGGTAGGCCTGTTCGTGTGTCGTGCTCCACGCACGCGCGAGCACCTGCAGGGCCGTTCCCTGCGAGAGGCCGCTTGTCCAAGGTGGAATGCCGCCGTCGAACTGGAACATGTATTCCCAAGCGATACCCCCAGCGCGTTGGGTGGAGAGGGCGATCGCTTCGCTCAGGACTTCTTTCAGCGCTGCTGTTTCTTTGTCGAGGAAGTATCCGTTTGCCTCGCCAAACGTCGCCAGCCATTGGATCTCGATGCCCTGACCGGGGTAGTACTCCCACACGAGTCTGCTCCCGGGAAGTTCACGCGCTGGTCGCTACCCAGCAGGCGTTCGGTGGTCCACCACTGCCTGTTGTGTTCGAGAGTCGTGAACACCACCGGCAACCGCGAGGCGATCAGGAGGTTGCTCGCCGCCATCGCTTCCACGTTTGCCATTACCGCTCCAAGTTCGGCTGCCCGTGTGCCCGACAGCTTGCGCAGCGAGCTCTTCGCCGCGCTGTATGCCCCCTGGTACTGCTTGTAGGCGGCTTCGGTGATCGCGCCACTGCGTTGCAGACGCGCGAGCGCCGCCGTCACGGTCACCCGGTGAGCGGCGATGGTCACCCGGTGAGCGGCGATGGTCGCCCGCTTGGCAGCGATGGTCGCGTGGTTGGTGGCGACGGTCACGCGGCTGGTGGCGACGATCACACGGTGAGCCGCGCTCGCGCCGGGTGCTAGCGCCAAGAGGGCGCTCAGCGCAAGTCCCAGCGCCAGCGCACGCAACTGTTTGGCTGGCATCCGCCTGATGCTAGGCTGATCCGCGTCGGGCCTCGCAGCAAACGTTGCAGCGCTCCGGCCGGGTCGAGGCATTGAGGGCACTCCTGAAGAACACCACTGCTCGCGCATCAGTTGCGCTGATTCTCGCGATCTTCTGCGGTTGCCTGCTCGTTGCATGCGGCGGCTCCTCAGGCAGCCCCCAGGCGTTGCTAGACGAAACCTTCTCCGGGCACACGCAGATCGAAAGCGGCAACATCGATCTTTCGTTCGCGCTCGGCGCCGCTGGATCGAGTGGTTCGACCAAGCCGCTTGCCGTGAACCTCAGTGGCCCGTTCCAGAGCCTCGGGGAGGGCAAGCTCCCCCGCTTCGCGCTTCAACTTCAGCTCAGCGCCGCCGGTCATCCTCTGCAGGTCGGCGCGACCTCAACCGGCTCTGCTCTGTTCGTGGAGCTAGCTGGCACCTGGTTCTCCACGCCCGCGAGCACCTATACGGCGCTCCAGGAAGGCTATGCCAAGGCAACCAAGACGGCTTCTACCGCCAAGGTCCGCTCGACGTTCTCCTCGCTTGGGATCGAACCCGGTCGCTGGCTGTCGAATCCCACGCAGGTCGGCACCACCATGGTCGGCGGGGTTCAGACGATCCATCTCACGGCGAGCGTTGACATCCCCGCGTTCCTGGCCGATGTCTCCAAACTCTCCCAGGCCGGGGGTACCCTCGGGCTCGGCTCGGTCCCTGGGGCATCCACCGCGGGCGGCACGCTTTCGCCCACCGTCATCGCTGAACTGGCGAAGTCGATCAAATCCGCCCACGTCGACGTGTACACCGGTCAGAGCGACCATCTGCTGCGACGCCTGGAAGTCTCCGCCGCCGTCACCGGCACGCCACAGACTAAGGCCTTGCTTGGTGGCCTGAGCAGCGCCCAGCTCACTGTGCGGCTCGAATTCTCAGATCTCAACAAGCCGCAAACGATTGCCGCTCCAAGCAACCCTGAGTCTTCCTCGCAACTGCTCCCCGCGCTCCAACAGCTCGTCGGCGCTCTCCAGGGCTCGATATCCGGCTCCTCCAGCGGCGCCACGCTAGAACCGCTCTCCTAGGGCTGATCATTTCTTATGACCAGTGGCGCCTGACGGTCGTTGATCAAGAGATACAAGGACGCACCGACCGAAATGTGCTTTGCACATGAGGGAGGGAGGACGCCGTAGCGCGCAGCATCAACGCCCGTCAGCGGCCGTCGGGATCTAGTTCGTCCAGAGTGCGCTGCACCTCTGACTCGACATCCATCGGCTCTTCGCCGCTGCGCACCCTGCGTTCGTTGCGGGCCATCACCAGTTGGCGCACCTCTTCGGTTAGCCCTGCGTCGTGTTTGCCAACTGGCGAGCCGCCTTCGGGCCGATCGAGCAGCGCCATCTCCGCGTCGATGTCAAGCGCCTCGCCGCCTCTGCGCACCTGCCTGTCGCTGCGCGCTTGCAACATCTGACGGATCTCCTGCTCGCGCTCGGCTCGTCCCGCCGGGGAGCTCGGCGGCGGCCCACTCGGCCCGCCCATCGAGAGCCCGCCCTCGCCGATCTTGTCGTACAGGCTTCCGCCCGCCAGGTACGAGCCCACTCCGACGAGCACGAACATCACCACCGCGCCCACCACGACGAACGTGAACGGTTCCATAGCTTGATTGTGGCTCACTTCGGGTGCGATTGTCGTGCGCATGCTTGCGAGGGGGCATGCGTTCGTTCATAGGTGCCCCGCACGCGCGCGCGGGGCACGCGAAAACGGGACCTTCGCTACCCTTGGAGGCCACGATTGACTGACTAGTCAATCTAAAACCTGCGTCCGTCCTAGGAGAACACCAGACCATGGTCGATTTCACGCTCACCGACGAGCAGAAGAACCTGCGCGAGATGGCCCACGACTTCGCCGAGAAAGAGATCCGGCCGGTTGCCTGGGAGTACGACAAGGACGGCTCCTGGCCAGCGGACATCATCCAGAAGGCTTGGGATGTGGGGCTGATGAACACCCATATCGAGGAGCAGTACGGCGGACCCGGCGCCGGCTATCTCGACGGCTGCCTGATCGAGGAGGAGCTCTCGTGGGGCTGCTCGGGCATCCAGACCTCCCTGGGCTGCAACGGCCTTGCGACAGCGCCGATCGCTCTGGGTGGCTCTGAGGAGACCAAGAAGAAGTACTTGAGCATGCTCACCGAAGCACCGAAGCTCGCCTCCTTCTGCTTGACAGAGCCCGATGCCGGCTCCGACGTCTCGGGGATGCGCACCACCGCCGTCAAGAAAGGCGACAAGTACGTCATAAACGGCTCCAAGTGCTTCATCACCAACGGTGGCTACGCCGACTACTACACGGTCTATGCCAAGACCGACAAGGACGCCGGCCATCGCGGCATCTCCGCTTTCGTGGTCGAGCGCGACTGGGGCGTCGTCGTCGACAAGAAGGAGGACAAGCTCGGTCAGCGCGCCTCCAACACGGCCACGATCTCCTTCAACGACGTAGAGGTCCCCGAGGAGAACCTGCTCGGCGAGGAAAACGCGGGCTTCAAGCTCGCGATGATGACGCTTGACCGCACCCGCCCCGGTGTTGCCGCGATGGCGACGGGCATCGCCCGCGCGGCGTTCGAGTTCGCCACCGACTACTCGAAGGAACGCGTCCAGTTCGGCGTGCCGATCGCGATGCACCAGGCGATCCAGTTCATGATCGCCGACATGGCCACCGAAATCGAAGCCGCCCGCCTGCTCACGTGGAAGTCGGCCGTGCTGCTAGATCAGGGCCAACGCAACACGCTCGTCTCCTCCCACGCCAAGCGCTTCGCCGCCGACGCCGCGATGAAGATCGCCACCGACGCCGTACAGGTCTACGGCGGCTACGGCTTCATCAAGGAGTACCCGGTCGAGAAGCTGTTCCGCGACGCCAAGATCATGCAGCTGTACGAGGGCACCTCGCAGATCCAGCGTCTCGTGATCGCGCGCGAAACGCTGCTCCCGCGGCGTGTCGAGGAGCCGGCGGCGGTCTAGTTGTTGCTATTCCAGTCGGCACATGTGCCGACTGGCCAACCCGTGCATGCACGGGTTGGAACGACGGCGCGCATGCGCGCCGTCGCCGGGCCGCACATGTGCGGCCCGGGCCATCGCCGCATGCGACGATGGCTTAAAGGATCTTCCACTGTCCTTCACCCCACCTGAGGAGTCCACAAGATGTTCGTATTCAAGGCGGCCGTTGTCGGGGCGGGCACCATGGGTGGGCAGATCGCCCAGACGATCGCCGCGGCTGGATTCCCGGTCGATCCTGAAGGACATCAACCAGGACCTCGTGCAGGCGGGCTTGGACGAGGCGCGCAAAGTGACCGAGGGCCAGGTCGGCAAGCTGGTCAAGAAGGAGCGCATCACCGCCGAGCAAGGCGCCGCCCAGATCGAGGAGATCCTTGGGCGGATCGAGGGCACCACCTCCTACGAGCACTTCGGCGACGTCGACTTCGTGATCGAGGCCGTGCCCGAGCGCATGGAGATCAAGCAGGCGGTGTTCGCCGAGCTGGATGCCGTCACGCCCGGTCACGCCATCCTCGCCTCCAACACCTCCTCGCTGTCGATCGGCGAGATCGGGGAGGCAACGCTGCGCCCCGACAAGGTGGTCGGCTTCCACTACTTCTATCCCGCTTCGGTGATGCCGCTTGTGGAGATCGTCGAGGGCGAGGAGACCTCGCCGGAAACGGTCACCGCGGCGCTGACCTTCGCCCAGGCGATTCGCAAGCAGCCGATCGCCTGCCTGGAGGTGCCCGGCTTCGTCGTCAACCGCATCCTGATGGCAGGAATGTCTGAGATCTGGCGCGAGCAGGAGGAAAAGAAACTCTCGATCAAGGCCATGGACGAGGGCATCGGCGCCGCTGGCGTCGTGCCGATGGGCCCCTACTTCCTCGTCAACCTGCTCGGCTTGGACACCGTCCTGCATGTGGCCGAACACGTCGCCGATGCCTACGGCGAGGAGCGCTTCTACGTGCCCAAGGGCATGCAGAAGCTCGTCTCCGAAGGCAAGCTTGGCGCCAAGACCGGCGGCGACGGTGTCTACAGCCCCGCGGGTGAGGCCAACCTCAAGGGCGATGGCGACCCCGATGTGGCCGAGATCGTCGAGCTGCTCACGCTCAAGACATTCGTCGAGGCCGCGCTCGTCTTGCAGGAGGGCGTTGCCACCCACCGCGACATCGACTTCGGGATGATGGCCGGCGCCGGCCTCGACCCCCGCCGCGGTTTGATGCCGCCGTTCATGAAGGCCGACGTCGAAGGACTCGACTCGGTGCTCGAGCGTCTGGAGAACGCCGCCGAGCGCTACGGCGAGCGCTTCGCCCCACCGGCGATTCTGCGCCGCCTGGTTGCCCAGGGCCGGCTCGGGACAGAAGAGCGGCCAGGGCTTCTACGCCTACCCCCAGCCCGACGCCGAGCAGCCGGCGGAGGTTGTCAAGCTCGAGACGCGCCCCGACGGCGTCGCGATCGCCTGGCTCGCAAACGGCCAGATGAACTCGATCTCCCCGCAGGTGATCGAAGACCTCGGCAAGGTTTGGCAGCAGGTCAAGGACAGCTCCGGGCAGGACGGCGCCGCACCTGTGCGTGCGCTCGTGATCGCCTCCTCCAACCCTTTCCTGTTCAGCGCCGGCGCCGACATCAAGGCCTTCACCTCGATGGACGCCTCCTCCGGCGAGCAGCTGATCCATGCCGCCCACGCGCTGTTTCGCGAACTCGGCTCCGAGGGCATCGCCACGATCGCCGCCGTCAACGGGCTCGCGTTCGGTGGTGGCTGCGAGCTTGCGATGGCCTGCGACATGCGCATCGCGGCGCGCTCGGCCATCTTCGGCCAGCCGGAGATCAAGCTCGGGATCATCCCCGGCTTCGGCGGCACCCAGCGCCTGCCACGGCTCGTCGGCGAGAACAAGGCCCTGGAGATGAACCTCGTCGGCGACCCGATCCTGGCCGAAGAGGCATTCGAACTCGGCCTGGTCAATCGCATGGTCGAGGATCACGAACTGCTCGACACCGCCCTCGCGTGGGCGCGCAGGCTGGCGGGCCAGGCGCCGGTGGCGCTCGAGCAGATCAAGCGCGTCTCTGCTGCCGGCGATCTCGACGAGGGCATCGAGGCAGAGAAGCGCGGCTTCGCTACCGCGTTTGCCAGCGAGGACGCCAAGGAGGGCATCTCAGCCTTCCTCGGCAAGCGCGCGCCGCATTTCCAAGGGCGCTAGTCAATCGCAAGCGAGCCGGCTTGCATCGAGTCGGCCATTGCGTTCAGAACGGCTGCCAGCGCTCAAGGTATTCGCGCAGGCTGCCGACGACTTCGTCCATGTCAATCCCAAAGATTGGACCCAGCGGCGAGGCGACCGCGCTGGAGGAGCCATCCCCGGCAGCCCGGATGGAACTGGAGCGCAACTTACGCCGTCTCGGCGAGACGCTCAACGAGCGCACCGACGAGGTGGTCGGCGGCATTGCAGGCGCAACGAGGAATCCGGCGTAGTGCTCGAGCCGATCGTCGAAGAGAGCTTTGTGAAGGTCGGCACCGTCTCGACCGTCGCGGTTGCCACGTGGATGGCCGGCGAGGGCGCCGAGGTGGCGCGCGAGGTGGGTCAGGAGTCCTGGAACATCTTCGGTCAGCTCGCCGCTCAGCGCGCGGCGCCGCTCAACGAGGTCACCAAGCGCTGCCTGCGCTGGCGCGACGCCGCCGCCGACGTCATCGCGCGAGATCGCCGAGCGAGCTCGAGCTGCCTGCGACGGTGCTCGAGCGCGAGCGCTGTCGATGCTGCAGCGCAGCCTCGACGTGACGCTCGTGCGCATGTGCCAGTCCTTCGAGGCCGAGCGCCGCCGCGCCCACGAGGAGCTGCACCGCCGCCAGGAGGAGCTCGCCTTCATGGCCACCCACGACGCGCTCACCGGACTGCCCAATCGCACGCTGATCCTCGACCGCGTCGAGCAGATGCTCGTGCGCGCTCGCCGCAACCAGACGCCGGTGGCGGCCCTGTTCATCGATCTCGACAACTTCAAGGGCATCAACGACAGGCTCGGCCACCGCGTCGGCGACCAACTGCTGCGCGCCGTGGCGGCACGCCTGGAGGGCGACGTGCGCGACATCGACGCGCTCGGGCGCCTCGGTGGCGACGAGTTCGTGGTCGTGGCGGAAGGCATGTCGCTCGCCGCCGGCCCGGAGCTGATCGCCGAGCGCATGCTCGACGCGCTCAAGCAGCCGTTCAAATGAAGGGAGCCGAGAGCACGCGCCTGGTCGTCACCGCCAGCGTCGGCATCGCGATGGGCGACCGTGCCACCGCCGCAGAGCTGCTGCGCGACGCCGACATCGCGATGTACCGCGCCAAGCTGGACGGCAAGAACCGCTACGTGGTGTTCGAGTCGGGCATGCAGGACGCCGTCCAGAGCCGGATGGAGCTGGAGATGGACCTGCGCGAGGCGTTCGCCAAAGAGGAGTTCTACCTCGTCTACCAGCCCACGTTCGATCTCGACGGGATGGTCCCCACCGGCATGGAGGCGCTGATGCGCTGGCGCCACCCCACGCGTGGCATCGTCCGGCCCGACGAGTTCGTGCCGCTGCTGGAGGAGACCGGCCTGATCGTCGACGTCGGCCGCTGGGTGCTCAACGAGGCCTGCCGTCAGGGCGCCGAGTGGCGCGAGCGGGCGTCGAGATCGGGGTCGCCGTCAACGTCGCCGCTCGTCAGCTCGACAGCGACGGGTTCGTCGCAGGAAGTCGCCGACGCTCTGAGGAGTCTGGGCTCGCGCCGGACGCGCTCACGATCGAGATCACCGAGACGGCGATCATGCGCAACGCCGAGGAGACGGCCGTGCGCCTGCGCGCGATCAAGGAGCTGGGGGTGCGCGTCGCGATCGACGACTTCGGCACCGGCTACTCCTCGCTGGCCTACCTGCAGCGCTTCCCGGTCGACGCGCTCAAGATCGACCGCTCGTTCATCTCGCAGATGCGCGAGGACGCCGAAGGCGAGGCGCTGATCCGCACCTTCGTGCAGCTCGGCAAGTCGCTCACGATCGAGACGATCGCCGAGGGCATCGAGGCAGGCGCAGGAGCTGTCGCTGCTGCAGGCCGAGAGCTGCGATATCGGCCAGGGCTTCCTGTTCGCGCGGCCGCTTGACATGGACGAATGCGAGACGTTCCTGGAGAACTGGGCTGGAGCTGTGGGGCGGCCGGTACCGCAGCCGCCGAGCTCGAACGCCTGAGTGCCCTAGTCGAGCTTGACCAACCGAGCTCGATGAGATCGATAGCGTCAGCTCCGCCCACTCACGCCACCAGGCATCCGCATCTACTTGATGCTGCAGCTGAGACGGGTGCTTACGATCTTCCCGGGGCGCACAAGCACGCGGTTTGTGGGGCAAACATTTGAAAAGGTACCCGCGACAAGGTAGTGGCCCGGACGGATTCTGATACTGAAGTGCCCATTGCTGCGCGTCATCGTTCTGACGAGGACCACATGCCCGAGCGACATAACCACCACGCCAGTATGGGGTACAGGCGTATAGGTCCGACGACGACGAGATGGCGGACCACCTCCGACCCTGACAGTCCCTACGATGATTCCGTCCTTGGCCTTTGTCGATGCGGTGCTCGCCAGCGGCAGCGAGGCTGCCAGGGCAGACGGCGACAACTTGGTAGCGATGGGTGTCAGGTACGCTGCGAAGCGACTGGGATTGGGTGGCGCTGCGCTTGTTCCTGCCGATGCGCTTAGCGTGTGGCTAGCGCCAACGATGGAGCAGGCCATCAGCACTGCCAGGATCGACGTGCGATTCCGTACCAGTACGGCTTTGATGCTAACTAGTCTCATATCGGCACGTGCTCCATTAAACCAGCAACACACTAGAGGACGCTACACAGCAGCTTTACGCGGGCTGTCTTGTCGGGCCTAACCACCACCGTCTTTCCCTGGCAGAGACTTCCCACCGTCCCCTCGAGCGTGTAGGTGCCAGGAGCCAGGCGGATCGAGAACGCGCCTTTGCCGTTCGTGTGCGCAACGGCAATCGTCCGCGACCGGTTCTTGACGATAACGGCACGCGTTGGCTCGCGTTCCTTTTTTACTTTGTGCGCCGGACCTCCCGATACGGTTAGTACTCCCGCAATGGTCCCTGTCACAGCATGAAAGGAGATCGTATGTACGCTCGCAGCCAGAGCCAGCGATACCGCTTCGGCGTGCTGTAGGCCTTCGGGTGTCGGAAGGCCCCGTCCGAGAATGTCGCCCCTATGCGAGTCGATCACCAAGAAAAGCGTGTTGCCGCTCGGTAGTGCGCTCCCGGCGCGCACCGGTGCATTGGAGAGCAACTCTGGGCCAGTCGGTACCGTAACTTCCGCGAACGGATCGCTGGGGCCCAGCTCTGGGGCCACCGAACCAGAGGACCCAAAGACATTCGTAGCACTCCCCGCGAAGCCCAGCACAGCCAGCACAATAGCTGCTACGAGAGTTCGTCCGATTGTAACCATTGAGCCTCTCCTCACCCGGTCGAAATGGCCTCTATGCCAGCTTCGAGATCGATGTGCGACCGAAGTGCTCGGATATGCCATGTCGTCTCTGCATTGCGCTAATCAAGCTCCACGAGGTCGCGCTTGTCCGCTTTGAGATGGACGGAATGCCGCCTGACGACGCCCCGGACGGGCGTCCAGCCCGCTCTCGGTGACGTGAGCTCCGCCTCTTACACCACCAAGCATCCGCATCTACTTGATGCTGCAGTTGAGACGGGTGCTTACGATCTTCCCGGGGCGCACAAGCACGCGGTTTGTGGGGCAAACATTTGAAAAGGTACCCGCGACAAGGTAGTGGCCCGGACGGATTCTGATACTGAAGTGCCCATTGCTGCGCGTCATCGTTCTGACGAGGACCACATGCCCGAGCGACATAACCACCACGCCAGTATGGGGTACAGGCGCCCTGGTCCGATAACGACCATGAAATGCCGGTCCACCTCCGACCCCAACGGTCCCTACGATGATTCCGTCCTTGGCCTTTGTCGATGCGGTGCTCGCCAGCGGCAGCGAGGCTGCCAGATCGGATGGGCTCGGTAGGGCACGACCCATGACGGCGCCCGTATGTTCGTCGACGATTAGATCGAGCACCGATCCCTTGGGGTCCGAAACGCCCGGCGGAACATGCGCATCTTGAAGGGTGAACGCTCCTTGCATGACGACAAGGCTCACGGGAGTGGCGTACATTGCCCGCTCACCAGGTTCGCTCGTTTCCGGTATGACAGTCGATGGGTCTATGCTGCGCATCGCATTTTCAAGCGAACCTTTGCTTATGCTGATTGTTGGGTTTGGTTCGCCAGCGCGCGCCGATTCAGACTGCGCTATGGTCATGATTTGTTCGGACGACAGCTTGGTTGCAGCGGGTGTCAGGTACGCTGCAAAAGGATCAGGATTGGGTGACGCTGCACTTGTTCCTGCCGATGCGCTCAGCGCTTGGCTAGCACCGAGGATGGAGCAGGCCACCAACACCGCCAAGATCAACGTGCGATTCCGAGTCAGTGCGGTTTTAATGCTAACTGGTTTCATATCAGCACGTACTCCATTCTGCGTTGCCTGGATAGTTGCTTTTCTGGTTTGCCGACTCGCACAGTTCGTGCGCGGAGTTTGGTCCCGAACTTACATAGCCGATGACTTCAGACGCACTGCCCCAAGCACGATGTTCGCCGCCGTGGGCTATGTAGTCCACTTCCTGGGAGCCGGCGTTCGTTGGCTTGCTGTTTGCGTATGCCTCAATGCCTGCTTCGAGGTCGTTAGCGTACGTCGACCAGTAGCCGGGCTTAGCGTGGCAATCGACCAGATTATTCCAAATGTACTCACACCAGGTTCCGTTTGCGGAAGGATCTTCGATCCGATAGAGGTTACGCGGTTCGGCATCGACTTCGTTCCAGGTGTACTCTTCATAGCCGATCGGACGGCCACTAGAGTTTAGGTATTCGGCATGCGCGATAAATGGGTGCAACGTACAGCAGCTTTTATAGTTGCCCGCTTCCTGGCCAATCTCAAGCCACCCGCGCGACGATATGAAGCTCAGCCACATCTCGTCATCCACAAATGAGCTGTTTTCGTATTCGGGGACGTCCATCAGGGTGGTGTCGGGGATATCCTCAGCGCCCTTGACGCTTTCTCCCGCATGGGTCATTTCCCATTGGGTGAGGGCGTAACAATGATTAATTTCACTCTCATAGCATTCGCCTTTGCCCCATGAGGCGCTTGCCGGTGTAGCTATCACGGCTGTCGCTATGCTGACCAGCAAAGCCGCTCAGGAGCAGGCTCAGTATGCGGCGACTCGACCAGCGAGCGCATGTCATAGGGGTCGGCCGTGCCGCACCGGGCGTCGGGACGCCAGCCGATATGCGACCGAAGTGCTCGGATATGTCATCTCGCCTCTGCATTGCGCCTATCTTGCCTCCATATTGACCTGTCGGATTTGTCGTGGTTGGATCGGCCAGGCCGGCAAGGCCAAATAATAGCGATCTTCCGACTATCGGGTTTCGGGAAAAAGACTAGCAGACGGTATCGACGGAAGGTATAGTGGGTCGATGAGGTTGGGTCGTGACTGGGATGAGTAGGCGCTAGTGGCATGTCGAGCGTCGCGGGCTGCACAGCACGCTGCCGAATCTGCCTAAATCGACGGCGTAGCTAAAAGCGCCGATCAAATGTGTGTGCGCCGGCCCGATCGGTCGGGCGGTATCTCTCGGATGGGATATGTCGGGGATCGGTCCAGACTCCAGACCCGACAAATACAGCTGGGTCCTAGCCCACCTTCACGAGATCCCGCGCGGGGGTTATCCGCCAGCGCGCCGCCAGGTCCTGTAGCTCGTCGCTCATCGCCCAACGGTCGGCAAGCGGCTCGCCCTCGTATTCGACACTCGCTCCCTTCAGTGCCATCGAGCCGTTGTTGTCGCCGATCGTGCGCAGCGCGGCGAGCTCCTTATCGCTGAGCAGGGCCTCAGATGGCAGCGCGGCGAGCTCTGCGCGCTTGTCCTCGATCGGGCGTGCGCTCGGGCCGCTCTCCTGGATCAAGGTGGGAGCGACGCAACGTACCGCCGGGTGCGCGAGGTTCCACTGGCACGCCAGCTGCAGCATCGTTAGGTCGTGCCGCTGTGCGTAGGGGCGCATCCGCTCGAGCTTCTGCCACGCCCGCATCGACCCAGCCATCGGGGCGAAACTTGCGGTGGTCGTACTGGGCGAACTCGTGGCCGGGGCGCACGTCGTCGTGGAACAGGCCCCCGTAGTCGACGACGCGCGTGATCAGCTTCACGTCGTGGGCCTCCGCTGCGTCCAACACCAGCTCTCCCGGCCACGGCTCCATCGGGCTGAGGATGATCATCGCCCAGTCGATCAGCTCGCCAAAGCGCTCCACGCAGTCGATCAAATCGAGCGTGAAGCCGTTGGCGGGGCCCGGCGCCACGCCCAGCAGTCGCGTTAATCCCGCGTCGCGCACCGCACGCATTCCCTCCCACACCGCCTCGCTCGTGTAGCCGCTGCGGTCGGGGTTGTGCAGCAGCAGCAGGTCGAAGTGCTCGGCACCGAGCCGATCCAGGCTGCGCTCGGCCGCCATGCGGATGTAGGCACCGTAGTCGCGCTCGGCGCGCAGACGCGGGTCGGTGAAGCGCGGATACCCCTTCGCGCCTTCGCGGTTGCCCTCATAGAAGTCGTGGCCGATCGCTCCGATCAGGCAGAAGCTGTCGCGATCGACCCCCTCGATCGCGCGACCGAGCAGGCTGTCGGCCTCGCCGGCCCCGTAGGCGTCGGCGCTCATAACCGTGTCGATGCCATCGCCGGGGCGCAGCAGCGCGAGCAGGCGCTCATCCTCCAGCGGCTCGCCGAAATGCATGAAGCGTCCGCCGCTCCACGTGCCTACCGCTGTCCTCGTGGGGTCCATCGCCCGAACTCTACGACGAGCCGAACCCAGTTGCCGTACGCGCTCGCAATGCCGCCTCCAGGCGCTCGAGCGCGTGGCGCGCTGCCTTCTCTTGCGGTGGGTCTGCCTGCATGTTCGTGGCTACCTCGGCGCTCAGCTCTCGCAACTCCTCGATCCGCGCCTGCAAGTCCGGGCGGCGCTCTTGCGGCAACTCTCTCAACGCTGCCACGTAGGCTCGATCCAGCTCGATCGCCGCAAGTGCCACTCGTCCTTGGTCAAGGTCTAAACGGGCGCGCAGGGTTAGCTCCTCGCATAGCAGTACGCTGCCGCGCCCCGACAGCAGCAGCGCCAGGCGCTCCTGTGGGCGCAGCACGCTTGCTCGTCGCCCCGCTCGCCTGCGTGAGAGCACCAGCTCGCGGGCATCCGTCCACAGGCCGTCGGCCACCTGCTCGCCCTCACCGAAGCCGGCTCGCACGATGAGCGCCTGGGTGGGGGAGACCTCATGGATGTGTGGCGCGGCGCCTGCGATTCGGTGTGCAAACAGCACACGGTTGAGCACGCTTGCGGCAGCATTCGCCTCGCGCTCGGGATCGAGCTGCTTCAGCCAGGTGCGCGCCTGGGTGTCGAGCGACAGCGGCACCGGATCCACGATCGTCGCGCGCGCCACCGGCACCTGCACGGGATCGGTGTCGGCGCGGCGGGTGCGCGAGCGCCTTCCGAGCAGGCCGCTGCGCTCCGCGCCGATGGTTGAAAGCACCACCACGTGCTCGGGCTCGTTGTTCTCCGGTCCCGTCGGCTTGCGCAGTAGGTAGCGACCATCGGCTGGCCCCAGCTCCCACGGAAGCTCCATCTGGATGAACGTGAACAGGCGCACTGGCATAGCGGCACGGTACTCTTTGGCGGATGTCCGACGGGAATAGGGCGGCCGCGGGGCTGCGTGAGCGTTTGACTACCGGCACCGAGGACAAGCTGGGGAGGGCACTTGCCGACCTGCTCGAGAACCCGTTGATAACGGGCACGATCGGTCGAGCGTTCGACGCCCGCGAGCGGGCCGCCCAGGCACAAGAGCTTGCGCTCAGCGCGCTCAACATCCCTACAGCCGCCGACATCGAGCGCCTCACGCGCCGCCTACGCTCGGTATCGCAGCGTCTGGAGGGCATCGAGGACGGTGTCCACCGCATCAACCGGGCGCTCACCGAGGGCTCGGTCGAACGTCGGCTTGCGGCGATGGAGGAGCAGCTGAAGGTGCTCAGCGGCAAGCTGTCGGCGACTGGCAAGTCCCCCACTCAGGCAAGTCCCCCCCGCGTGCGGAGGAGCAGCGCCTCTGCCAAGGCTTCCTCCACATCGGCCAAGAGCTCAGTCGCTGCCAGGAAGCAGGCGCCCAAGCGTGCTGCGCCAAAGGGCTCGGCAAAGCCCAAGAAGAGCGCCTGAAGCGCTCGATCCGAGCGGCGCGCTCCGCCTGGAGACGTCAGCAACAGAGCGCCGCCGCCGCCGCGCTACCCATCGCCTCGGAGGCCTGTAGGAGAGCATCGTCATCGATGCGGGCACGGTTGCCTTTGGAGTCGAAGGTGTCGCTGACGGCGAGCACACACGCCACCTGTATGCCGGCTGTGGCACCCACCGCGAATAGCGCCGCCGCCTCCATCTCCACCGCGATCGCCCCGTTGGCGATCCAGCTCCGGTTCCGTTCGGGGTCTGGGTCATAGAAGAGATCGGTGCTGACGATGCGCCCGTGATGACAGGCCCGCGCGCCCGCGCGGGCGCGAGCGGCCTCGCTCATCTGCTCCTCTTGCCGGTTCTGCTCCTGCTCCTGCTCCCGGAGTCGGGTCTGTTCGCGCTCCACCGCGCGGAGCAGAGCATCCACCAAAGCGGTGTCGGCTCGTGTGGACTGGCGGGCGCCGAGCGCCACACTTGTGCCATCCGCGGGGATTGCCTCGCCTACCACCACGAGATCGCCCAAGCCAAGCGCCGAGTCAAGCGCGCCACAGGTTCCCACGCGGATCGCGCGCCTCACACCGAGGCAGATCAGCTCGTGGAGCACGATCGCCGCGCTCGGGCCGCCCATGCCCGTGCTCTGAATGGTGAGCGGCTCGCCGTCAGCGGCCGTGCCCGTGTAACCCCACAAACCGCGGTGATGGTTGAACATGAGCGGGTTATCGAGCAGGAATTGGGCGAGCGCCAGCGCTCTGCCTGGGTCGCCAGGCAGCAATACCCGCTCGGCGAGAGTCGTCGTGGGGCGCAAGTGGATCGGCTCGCTGTGGCTCACGGGCCGGCGACTTTAGACTGCCGCTGATGCAGACGTCCACGACAAGCGATCCGGCGGGCGCCTTCGTGGCAAGCGAGCCGACGCTTGCGGAGGTGGCTGGCGGCGCGGGTGTCTCGCCGGCTACGGTGAGGCGCTGGGTAAAGGAGGACCTGGTGCCCCAGTATGAGGGGCATTGGACACCGCCCGCGGTGGCACAGGTGCGGATCGTGAGCCGCCTGCGTGAGCGCGGTCATACGCTCGAGCAGATCCGTCGCGCGAACGAGAGTGGCCAGCTAGCCGGGTATGTACAGGGCATGTTCGCGCCGCCTGAGGGCCGTTACACGCTCGAGCAGGCCGCGCGCACCGCCGATCTGGACGTGGAGCTGGTGGAGCGCATTTTCATGGCCCTCGGACTGAGCGCGCTCTCGCTCGACGCGATGGGCGAGGAAGACCTCGAGCTGCTGCGCTACCTCTCGGCGATGATCGAGGCTGGGCTTCCCGAGACTGTGATCCTCCAGCTCGCGCGCGTATACGGACAGACGCTTGCCCAGATAGCCGACGCCGAGGTGCGTCTGATCCACCTCTATGTGCACGAGCCGATGATGCGCGAGGGCGTACCGGGCGTGCAGATGGCAGAGGCCATGGAGGGACTTGCGGCAGAGCTCCTGCCGTTCGCGGCGCCAGTCATGAGATTCCTGCACGGTCGCTTCCTCGGACACTTCATCGAGCAGGACGTCATCGGGCATATGGAGGCAGAGCTGGCGGACGGAGCTCCCGAGGAAGGACGTATGCGGGTAACGATCGCGTTCGCCGATCTGGCCGGCTATACGCGCCTCACCGAGGAGCGTGGCGACGAGGAGGCCGTCGGCGTTGTGGAGCGCTTCGTCGAGGCCGTTCAATATTCGCTGCCGATCGACGCGCGCGTGATCAAGACCTTGGGGGACGAGGTGATGGTGGTAGGCGCGGATGCGGTTGCGCTTACACAGTGGGCGGTTGACTTTCAGCAGCAAATAACGCCCGATGTGCCGGCACCGCGCATCGGCGTCCACTGCGGCGAGGCGCTCTACCGCGATGGCGACTACTACGGGCGCGACGTCAACCAGGCGGCGCGTGTGGTTGCCCGCGCCGCCGGCGGTGAGGTGCTCGTGACGCGTCAAGTGGTGGACGCGGCAAGCGGTGTGGACGGCGTGCGCTTCGAGTTGATCGGCGAAATCGGCTTGAAGGGCTTCTCCGAGCCGATCGAGCTGTTCCACGCCTTCCCAGGGGAGGGGTAGGCCTTCGTCCGTGACGGTCGCCGAGATCCGCGAGCGTGTACGAGTCGGTGGCCTGCTCTCGCCCGGAGCGGGAGTTGTGGCGATGCTCTCCGGCGGACGCGACTCGGTGTGCTTGCTCGACGTCGCCGTGGCACTTCGTGGCGCCGAGCGCGTGCGTGCGCTGCACGTAAATTACGGGCTGCGGGTTGAGTCCGAGGATGACGAGCGCCACTGTCGCGAGCTGTGCGCGCGGTTGGGGGTAGCGCTCGAGGTCGTAGTCGCCCATCGGCAAGAGGGCGCCACCGGCAACCTGCACGCCTGGGCGCGCGAGCTGCGCTACGACGCCGCGCGCGAGCTGGCCGAGCGGCTGGACGGCTCGCTTGTGCATGCGCGCACGAGCACCGTGTTTGCCACCGGCCACACCGCAAGCGACCAGGTCGAGACGATCCTCTACCGTCTCGCTGCTTCGCCGGGGCGCCGTGCGCTGCTCGGCATGTCCGCGAGCGAGGGACGGCTCGTGCGGCCATTGTTGGGGCTGACACGCCATCAGACCGCCGCTTACTGTCGGGAGCGGAACCTCGCGTGGTGCGAGGACGTGAGCAACGACAACGAGCGATATGCCCGCGCCCGCGTCAGGCACGGGCTCGTAAAGGCACTCGATGCCGTGCACCCAGCGGCACAGGCCAACGTGCTGCGTACCGCCGAGCTTCTGCGCGAGGAGACAGAGCTGCTGGACGCGCTTGTCGACGCCGAGCTGGGTGGCCGCGCCGCCATCGCGATCGAGCGCTTGGACCAGCTGGCGCCCGCGCTTCAGCGGCTCGTGGTGATTCGTCTAGCCGAGGACTCCACGGGCGCGTTCGTGCCGCAAGCCGGCGAGCGCGTCCCCGAGATCCTCGCGCTCGGCCTCCGCGGTGGCAGGGCCGAGCTGCACGTTGGCGGCCTCGTTGCCGCGACGATCGAGCAGGGTGAGCTGCGCATGGTCGCGATCCAACCGCGCCAGCAGCACGATCGGGGTGACACGGGCGAGCAATATGAGGATCGGCATCGATAAGTGCAGGTGGCCGAGCGGTCAATAGACTGCTCCGCGTGGTGCCCATACCAGAGCGCGTTGCCTCCGTTCCCGGGGACGCTTCCGAAGTAGGCGAGGTACTCGTTGCCGCTGAGGACCTCAAACGACGGGTACGCGAGCTCGGCGAAGCGATCTCGCGCGATTACGCCGGGCGGCCGTTGTTGCTCGTCGGTGTGCTCAAGGGCGCCGTCTTCTTCCTCTCCGACCTGATGCGCTTCATCGATATCCCGGTGGAGGTCGACTTCATGGCGGTTGCCTCCTATGGCTCGGCCACCGACTCCTCCGGGGTGGTGCGCATCCTCAAGGACCTCGACATCGCCATCGAGGGCCGCGATGTGCTGATCGTCGAGGACATCGTCGACTCCGGGCTGACCCTGCAATACCTGCTGCGTAACCTCGGCTCGCGCAACCCCGCAACGCTCGAGGTCTGTGCGTTGCTCACCAAGCCCGATCGTCGTAAGGTCGACCTGCCCACCCGCTATGTCGGCTTTGAGATACCCGACCGTTTCGTTATCGGATACGGACTCGATTACGCCGAGCGCCACCGCAACCTCCCGTTCGTCGCGGTGCTGGAGCGTCAGAATGGCAGGTGATTCCGGCCTCCCGTGGTACGCTGAGGGACTGGCGGCCAGGACCTCCGACGGCCTCAGCAACCAGGATCCAAGCCCATGAGCCGATTCTTCAAGAGCGCCGCATTTCCAATCCTGATCGTGGTGGTCATCGCCTTCTTCGCCGCGAAGGTGATCGCGCCGAGCGCCCAGAAGGGGCCGGAACACACTTATCAGACGCTTGTTTCAACCGACATTCCCAACCATCTCGTCAAGTCCGCCGAGCTGAAGGTCAAAGACAACGCGGTATCGGTTGAACTCACCAACAAAGAAAAATACGAAGTCGGCATCTTCGATACGCAGGCGCCGCAGCTGGAATCGGAATTGAGGAAAGCCGGCACCAAGTTCAACACCGAATCCAACAAGACGAGCATCTGGCCGTCGCTTCTCACCTTCGCGCTGCCGCTCGTGTTGATCCTCGGCTTCTGGTTCTTTCTCATCAACCAGGTCCAGGGCGGCGGCTCGCGTGTCATGTCCTTCGGCAAGTCGCGCGCCAAGCGCCTGTCGGCAGACTCGCCGAAGATCACTTTCCGTGATGTCGCCGGGGTCGACGAGGCCGTCGAGGAGCTGCACGAGATCAAGGAGTTCCTGGAGAACCCGAAGAAGTTCCAAGCGCTCGGGGCACGAATACCCACCGGCGTGCTGCTCTACGGTCCTCCCGGGACCGGCAAGACGCTGCTCGCGCGCGCCGTCGCCGGTGAGGCGGGCGTGCCCTTCTTCTCGATCTCGGGCTCTGACTTCGTGGAGATGTTCGTCGGCGTTGGCGCCTCGCGTGTGCGCGACCTGTTCGAGCAGGCCAAGCAGAACAGCCCTTGCATCATCTTCATGGACGAGATCGACGCTGTCGGGCGCCACCGCGGTGCTGGGCTAGGCGGCGGCCACGACGAGCGCGAGCAGACGCTCAACCAGCTGCTCGTGGAGATGGACGGCTTTGAGGCGAAGGACAACATCATCATGATCGCCGCCACCAACCGGCCCGACATTCTCGATCCCGCACTGCTTCGCCCCGGCCGCTTCGACCGTCAGATCGCCGTCGACCGTCCCGACCGCAAGGGTCGCGCCAAGATCCTCGAGGTGCACACGCGCGGCAAGCCGCTCGCCAAGATCATCGACATCGACGCGCTCGCCGGACAGACCCCAGGATTCACCGGGGCAGACCTCTCCAACCTCATCAACGAGGCCGCGCTGCTCTCCGCGCGCATTGGCAAGCGCGAGATCGGCCAGGATGAGCTGGAGGAGGGGATCATGCGTGTGATTGCGGGCCCCGAGAAGAAGACCCGCGTCATGAGCTCCAAAGAGCGGCTCATTACCGCCTACCACGAGATGGGCCATGCGATCGTCGGTCACTTCCTCGAGCACTCCGATCCCGTCCACAAGGTCTCCGTCATCTCCCGTGGTCAAGCCCTTGGTTACACCATCTCGATGCCCCAGGAAGACCGTTTCCTGACCACCAGGGCAGAGCTCAACGACACGATGGCGATGACGCTCGGTGGGCGTGCCGCCGAGGAGATCGTCTTCGACGAGATCACCACCGGCGCTTCCAACGACCTGGAGAAGGTCACCGCCACCGCCAAGCAGATGGTCATGCGCTTCGGCATGTCCGAGAAGCTCGGCCCGCGCGTGTTCGGCCATGAGCACGGCCAGCCATTCCTCGGCCGCGAGTTCTCCACCGAGCCCGACTACTCGGATGAGATCGCTCGCGAGATCGACGACGAGGTGCGCCGCATCGTCGAGTCCGCACACCAGCGGGCCAAGACGATCCTCAACGAGCACAAAGAAGACCTCACCAAGATCTCCGAGATCCTCGTCAAGCGCGAGACGATCGAGAAGGAGGAGTTCATCGCACTTCTGGCCGGCAAGAACGAGCAGGAAGTCTTCGGTGCCGAGGAGCCCGCCGCGCCCGAGCTGCCTGTCCCGCCGGCGTCCGCCGACCGGCCCGGTCGCGAAGCTCCGCGCCCGCTGCCGCGCCCAGGTCTGGCTGGTGGCACAGCCGACATGACCGGCTCGGATCCCAGCGGACCCTCAGTTACCTGAGCTTGTCCTATCGCATCATGGGGGTCGTCAATGTGACCCCTGACTCGTTTTCGGATGGTGGGTTGTTCTTGGACGAGCAAGCTGCCATTGCGCATGGCATTGAGCTTGTCGAGCAGGGGGCGCATATCCTTGATGTCGGTGGCGAATCGACGCGTCCGGGGGCTGAGCCTGTCGGTGTGGAGGAGGAGCTGCGTCGGGTCGTACCGGTGGTCGAGGGCTTGGCTCAGCGAGTCGGCGCAACGCAGATCTCGATCGATACCTCCAAGGCGGCCGTGGCGCAAGCTGTGGTTGCTGCCGGCGCGACGCTTGTCAATGATGTGAGCGCTCTGCGTGCCGATCCCGAGATGGCAGGTGTCGTTGCCGCGAGTGGCGCTGACTGTTGCCTGATGCACATGCTCGGCTCGCCGCGCACGATGCAGAGCAGGGTGGGTGGGTCTTCATACAAGGATGTAGTTGACGAGGTGAAGGCGTTTCTGGAGGAGCGCATGGCGTTCGCGGTGGGGGAGGGCATCGAGGAGCAACGCATCCTGCTCGATCCGGGGATCGGCTTTGGTAAGACCGTCGCGCATAATCTGGAGTTGTTGCGTCGCCTGGGGGAGCTCGTGACGCTCGGCAGACCGGTTGTGCTCGGTACTTCGCGCAAGAGCTTCCTTGGCGTTGTGGCAGACGATCGCTTGGCAGGCACGATCGCGACGAACGTGATGGGCCTGGAGCGGGGGGCAAGCGTGTTTCGTGTGCACGACGTGGCGCCGGTGGCGGCCGCCCTGGCGGTGGCGACTGCTACGTTGAGCGGCAAATGGACGGCGACCCCCACGACGAGCTGAGCGACGAGGAGCGCCCTAGAGGCGAGGAGGAGCGCGAGCTCCCCGACGAAGCCGAGGAAGATGACGCTTACGAAGAGGACGAGGACGATGAGGAGGAAGAGGGCTTTGAGACCGTCACCATCGAGATCAGCGGTCTATCGCTCTATACCCACCACGGGGTAAGCGAGGCCGAGCGGGAGATCGGGCAGCGGCTGCTGCTCGACCTGCGTTTGGATGTAGGCGAGACCGACGCCACGGTCACCGACCGCGTGGAGGACACCGTCGACTACGCCGAGGTCTGCCAGCTCGTGGCGCTTGTCGCCCAGCAGCGCTCCTATCGGACGCTCGAGCGTCTGTGCAGTGCCATCGCCGATCGCCTGCTCGCCGACTTCGATCTGGAGGGAGTCTGGGTGAAGGCATCCAAGCCCGAGCCCCCGATTCCTCTGCCGGTGGACGACGTGTCGGTCGAGGTGTGGCGCGAGGCCAGCGAGTAGCAGGCAGGTGTCCGAGAGCCTGCGCTGGGCTAGGCCTCCGCTTGCGCCTGAAGGTCCGCCCTGGAGCGCGATAAAATCTGCATGTGACCATTCGTACGCCGAATCCGCCGCTCAGAGCAGGCTATGAGGCCGAGTGGGCCCAGGTCAACCGTGAAGAGGCCGAGCAGCTTCGCGCTAGCAACATGGCGCTGACTCCCGCGCAACGACTGGAGGTCGGCCAAAAGCTCTCCCAGCAAGCGGTTGCACTGCTGGCCGCCTCTATACGGGCCGGCCATGCCCCCAGACGAGCTCTCTGGTCCTGACCTCGCCGGCGTCGTCGCGGACGCCAAGGCGACCGGGCTCGACTATGTCGTGATTGGTGGCTTCAGCGTGATCTATCACGGTCACGTTCGGGCGACCAAGGACAGCGATCTACTTGTGCCCGACGGGCCCGAGGCAGACGCGGCGATTCTGCGTTTCCTGGAGCGGACGAATGCGAGGCGCTTGCGCGACGGCAAGGTTCTAACGCCCGCGGACGTGGCCGACGCACCCAGTCTGCGCGTCAACACTAGTCGTGGAATCGTGGACATCATGCGTGGAGGGCTCCCGCCTCTGGATTTCGAGACTGTCGCCAAGCGAGCCGAGTCCGTTGAGTTCCTTGGCGAGTCAGTCCGTATCGCAAGCCTTGTCAGCGTTGTCGGGTTCAAGCGCCTAGCGCATCGCCCCGATCCCGATCGCAGCGACCTGCGTAATCTCGAAGCTCTCCATGGGCCGCTCCCGATCGAGCCGATCCCCGGCCTTGACACCTGACCGAGGGGATCCCTGTCTTCCTGTTCATGATGATCGGCTCGTTGATCCTGGAGCGCACCAGACGCCTGGTCTCACCTACGGACGACACAGGCGCGATCCGCGACGCTTGAATAGCCTGTCGCCGCGATGTCTCTGCGCAGCGGCTTGCTCGGCCTCGGATCGAACGTCGGCGATCGTCGTGCCAACTTGCAGGCCGCCGTCGACGCGCTCCCGTCCGTAGGTGTGCGAGCCACGGCCGCCTCCTCGGTATATGACACCGATCCAGTTGGTGAGGTACTCGACCAGCCGAGTTTCCTGAATGCATGCGTGCTCATCGAGACCGGGCTCCAGCCTCTGGAGCTGCTCGACGCTGCCAAGCGCTTGGAGCACGAGCTGGGACGTGTAGAGGATGGTGTGCGCCACGGGCCGCGCGCGATCGACATCGACATCCTGCTGCTCGGCGACATCGAGCTTGCTCACGAGCGCATGACGCTGCCCCACGAGCAGGTGCTCTCCCGTCGTTTCGTTCTGATTCCCGCGCTCGAGCTCGACTTCGAGCTGGCAACGCCTGCCGGCGCGCGTCTGTCTGATGCGCTGGCCGTGCTCCCGGTCGACGAGGGCGTTCGCTGGGCCGGGACGCCGCTACAGATCGGTCCCGGAAGAATCTCCTAGCGCCGGAGTCTTATCGAGGAGGGCCATGGTCGGCCTGGACGGGGCGGGTCGTCGCGGAGGGAGGCTGGCTCCCCGGTCGACTCGTCCCGGATCTTGGGCTCAGTGCACGACGGTCCTGCCCACCATGCTCTCCGACATGGATCGTACGGTTGGTCAGCGTTAGGCGTGGGGGGACAGCCACTCCGCCGGTAGAGTCCCCGCCGGGGCTTCGCCTGTCTGCGGCTCGAACCAGCGCACAAGGCTCTGCGCGGGGCGGCCTTCGATCAGTGGGCGCACGTCGCCAATCGTCATCAGCAGACGGATCGAGCTGCCGATCTGCAAGTCGGCAGCGTTGGGCTGCTCGCCGCCGAGCACGCCGTCGGCGATCCACGCATCGATGTGCTCCAGCTGGGCAGGCAGTGCGGCAAAGTCCGCCTTTGCTTTCGCGTCCTCGGCATGGTTGCGCTTGGCCATCAGCTTTGCCGTGAGCGGCAGCGCGGGGCGCATCATCGCGCGCGGCAGCGGCAGTTTCGCGTCGCCGGCATAACTCTCCATGGACGCCGGGTCGCGCAGGAACGCCGCGTCGAGGAGGCGCCGCGGCACCGACTGCAGCACCTCGTCGCCCCAGCGCTCTGCCTCCAACACCCGTGCGCGTGCCACAGCATCGGACAGTGGGGGCAGCAGCGGTGGCTCAGGGACAAGCGTGTCTAGGCGGCGCATGATCGTGCGTGACCCTGCCAGGCGCTCGCCATCGATGCGCAGCCCCGGCACGGTCGTGCCGCCGTAGCGCAACGGGCCGAACACCATCTGGGAGAGTGGCAGTAGATCCACGCGCTTATAGTCGATCGACTTGAGCCGCAACGCCACCTCGACGGCCGCGCACGGATGGGACCCCGGCACCGTGTAGAGCTTCACGTTCACGCTGCGGAGCATAGGCCTATCGCCCCACGCGCGCGTCCTGGCTGGCTCGCCGACCAGTAGCGCCAAGGGAGCTGCGCAGCGAGCGTCAGTGCAGCAGCGGTGCACTAGGCCCATAATCCTCGGCCATGCTGCTTGTCGTCGACGTCGGCAACACCCAAACCCACTTCGGCACCTTCCGTGGTGAGGAGCTACTCGAGCACTGGCGCTTCGCCACCGTGCGCGAGTCCACCGCCGACCAGCTGGGCGCGGCGCTGGGCAACCTGCTCGAGCTACGCGGCGTCTCCTTCAAGGATCTCTCCGCCTCGATTGTCTCCTCCACCGTGCCCCACCTGGAGCCTGAATGGACCGCCATGGCAGAGCGCTATCTCGGCCACGAGATGCTCGTTGTAGGCCCCGGCCTGAAGACCGGTATGGCGATCCGCTACGACAACCCGCGCGAGATCGGCGCCGATCGGCTTGTCAACGCCGTCGCGCTACGCGCCCGCTTCGGCGGCCCCGCCGTCTGCGTGGACTTCGGCACCGCCACCACCTTCGACGTGGTCTCAGCTTCGGGCGAGTACGTCGGTGGATCGCTGATGACCGGTATCGAGATCTCGCTCGACGCGCTCACCGAGCGCGGTGCACGCCTGCCCAAGGTGGAGCTCGCCCCGCCGAAGAACGTCATCGCCAAGAACACCGTCGACGCCATCCGCTCCGGCGTCGTGTACGGCTACGCCGGCGCTATCGACGCCATCCTGCGCCGTCTCTATGACGAGCTCGGCGGCCACGTCGACGTGATCGCCACCGGCGGGCTATCGAGCCTCGTCGTGCCCTTCACCGAGGAGATCGACGAGGTGGACGATCTGCTCACGCTCACCGGATTGCGCCTCGTTTACGCGATGAACGCGGCGTAGCATGGGCCCATGGCAACGCAAGCCCGCCTAACCGATTCCTGGCAGCTCGGTCCCCTCCATGTCCCCAACCGCGTGATGCTCGCTCCGTTGGCGGGCATCGGCAATTGGTTCGTGCGCTTGCAAGCCAAGCGCTACGGCGCCGGGATGGCCGTCTCGGAGATGCTCTCCTCACATGCCATCTTCCATGGCAACGAACGCACCTGCGTGGAGATGCTGCGCATCGACCCTCGTGAGCGGGAGATGGTCCCGCACGCCTTCGAGCAGGAGATGGTCCCGCACTCCTTCGAGCGGGAGACGGTCCCGCCCGCCTTGGGGGGGCCTGTATCGATCCAGCTGTTTGGCCAAGACCCAGCGGTAATGCGTGTCGCCGCCACCGTCGTCGCGCGTGCCGGCGCGGACGTCATCGATCTGAACATGGGCTGTCCGGTGCCCAAGGTCTGCAAGACCGGCGCCGGCGCCGCGTTGCTCGACGATCCCGACGTGGCTGTGGCGGTGGCACGGGCGGCTCGTCTCGGCAGCGGCCTGCCGGTCACCGTCAAGCTGCGCTCCGGTAGACGCCCCGGCGACACGAGCGGCTTCGAACTCGCTCGGCGCCTTGTAGATGAGGCGGGGGTCGCCGCCATTGCCTTTCATCCTCGCTCCGCCGCCGTTCATCACAAAGGCGTTCCCGACTATGCCCTAGCGGCGCGTCTCGTGGAAACCCTGGATGCCCCGGTCATCCTCACCGGCGGCCTACACGACCCCGAGTCCACGCTCTGCGCCTTCGAGCAAACCGGCGCCACCGCCGTCATGCTCGCCCGCGGCTCGCTCGGCAACCCATGGTTGTTCGAGCAGCTACTCGACATTCGCGATGATCCGCCCACCCCAAAAGAGACGATCGCCGAGCTCGATTGGACCATCGATCGTGCCGTCGAGCACCTCGGTCAGCGGCGCGCCACAAGCTATCTGCGCAAGTTCTACCCTTGGTATATCGCCCGCTTGGGTCTGGAGAAGGCGCATGCGAAGGCTTTGGGAGAGTCTCTGCAGAGAGCCCCTACCCTCGAGGACGCTCGCTATACTGCTGCGCTCGCCGAGCTCCCGAGAGCCGCGATCCCCGCCTGAACGGCGGGTTTTTCATCGCCCCAATCCAATCCAAACCAACCTCGCGGAGTCAGTTCCCGCCCACCACATGCCGAAGGATGTCATTCTCACTCCCGAAGGGCTCGAGAAGCTCCAGGGCGAGCTGGAGCTGCTTTCCACTGCCAAGCGCCGTGAGGTGGCTCAGCGGATCAAGGAGGCACGCGAGTTCGGCGATATCGCCGAGAACTCCGAGTACGACGACGCCAAGAACGAGCAAGCGATGCTCGAGAGTCGCATCGCCACGCTTCAGGAGAAGCTGCGCATGGCGAGCGTGATCGACTCCAAGGAGATCTCCACCGACGTCGTCGGTGTCGGCTCGGTCGTGCATGTCAAGGACGAGAAGACCGGCAAGTCGGTCAAGTACACGATCGTCGGCTCCGCCGAGGCCAATCCCGAGGAGGCCAAGCTCTCCAACGAGTCGCCCGTCGGTCGCGCCCTCATCGGGCACAAGCGGGGCGATGTCGTCGCCGTACAGGTACCGCGCGGCCCCGCCCGCAAGCTGAAGATCACGAAGATCGACGTCGGGCTCACGTAGGCTTCTCGCTCGTGAGCGAGAGCGACGACGAGCCGGCAGCCAGTTCTTCGCCAGGGGATGCCCCACGTGTGCCCGCGGGGGAGGGCACGGGCGAGCGCTCCGGGGCCGGTGAGGTGGATCGCTCCGACTCCGATGCCCCGCGTGCGCGCGCGGGTCATGCCGATCGCGAGCACACTGCCCACGGTCTGTCCGAGCTGATCGCCGAGCGCCGCACCAAGGCGCAGCGCTTGCGCGAGGAGGGAGCGGCGCTCGCGCCCTACTCCTACCCCGGTGTCGAGCCGATCGCGAATGTACGCGCCGCCTACGAGCACCTGGAGGTGGCTGAGGAAACCGAGGACCCCCACCGCGTGGCTGGTCGCATCGCCGCGCGCCGCGGCGCCGGCAAGGCGGCCTTTCTCGACCTGGTCGATCGCAGCGGCAAGATCCAGTTGCACGCGCGCGCCGACGTGCTCGGCGCCGATGCGTTCAAGCGGCTGCTCTCGCTCGATCTAGGGGACTTGCTCGGCGTCGACGGCGCCCCCTTGCGCTCACGCCATGGCGAGCTCACCTTGCGCGTGGACGGCTACCAGATCCTCGGCAAGGCCTTGCGCCCGCCGCCGGACAAGCACGCCGGCCTGACCGACGTGGAGACGCGACAGCGCCGCCGCGAGCTCGACTTGATCGCAAACGAGGACGCTCGCAAGCTGTTCGCCGATCGCGCCCGCATCGTCTCCGCGGTGCGCGCCTACCTCGATGGCGAGGGCTTCCTCGAGGTCGACACGCCGGTCTTGCAACCGCTCTACGGTGGCGCTCTGGCACGGCCCTTCACCACCCACCACAACGCTCTAGACCGTCAGCTCTATCTGCGCATCGCCACCGAGCTCTATCTGAAGCGTCTCATCGTCGGTGGGATGGAGCGCGTGTATGAGCTCGGCAAGGACTTTCGCAACGAGGGCCTCTCCACAAAGCACAACCCCGAGTTCACGATGGTGGAGTGGTATGAGGCCTACGCCGACTACACCGACGAGGCCGCCCGCCTGGAAGCGATGGTGGCCACAGCCGCCGCCGCGATCGGCTACGACGGCCCGCTTCGCCTCTCCACGCCCTGGCAGCGGGTTACTTTCGCCGATGCCGTGCAAACCGCCACGGCGCGCGGGGAGATGAATCCCGCTCGAACCGTCGGCGCTCCCGCGCAGGTCACGGCCGTCCCCGGAGTGGACATCCGCGCCAACCGCGACCGCGACTCACTCGTGGCCGACATCCAACGATGCGGCTGTCCGATCCCGGTCGAGGGCCGTAGCTGGCCGCAGCTCGCCGACGACCTGCTTTCCACCTACGTCGAGCCCACTCTCACGCAACCCACATTCATCTTCGACTACCCCCTCGAGCTCTCCCCCTTCGCGCGCGCTCACCGCAGCGAGGATGGCCTGGCCGAGCGCTGGGAGGCCTTCGCCGGCGGCATGGAGATCGCCAACGCCTTCTCCGAGCTAACCGACCCCGACGAGCAGCGTGCCCGCTTCGATGCCCAAGCCCGGCTCGCGCTGGCGGGTGACGAGGAAACCCAGCCCCACGACGAGCTCTTCCTGGAGGCCTTGGAGCACGGCATGCCGCCCACAGGGGGCGTAGGCGTGGGCATCGACCGGCTCATCATGTTGCTCTGCGGGCGCACCTCCATACGCGAGGTCGTACTGTTCCCCGCGATGCGCAACTAGTGCCCCCCTGGGGGTCTTTAAGGGCTAGATACTTGCCCTTGCGGTAGCAAAGATAGAGGCGGGATACCCGGTTGGTAGACTGCCTGAAAGGCGCCGACAGGACCGCAGGCGCAATGTCTGCGGCACCCGCGGAGAGGCTCCGCCCTCACAGGAAGGAAGCACCCATGTTCGAGCGATTCACAGAACGGGCCCGACAGGTGGTCGTTCTCGCGCAGGAGGAGGCGCGCACGCTCAAGCACAACTACATCGGCACGGAGCACATCCTGCTCGGGCTCTTGCGCGAGGAGGAGGGGTTGGCCGCGCGCGTGCTCGAGAGCCTCGACATCACCGTCGAGCGTGTCCGTGCCCAGGTAGTAAGGATCGTGGGCTCCGGCGAGGAGGTCACCTCCGGGCAGATCCCGTTCACCCCGCGCGCCAAGAAGGTGCTCGAGCTCGCGTTGCGCGAGGCTCTGAGCCTTGGCCATAACTACATCGGAACCGAGCACATCCTGCTCGGGCTCGTACGCGAGAACGAGGGCGTCGCCGCCCGCATCCTGCTTGACTTCGACGCCGACTCGGAGAAGATCCGCAATGAGGTGATTCGCATGCTCTCTGGCCCAGGTGGCCGTCGTCAAGGCGCAGGCGCAGGCTCAGGCTCGGGCTCCGGTCCCGGCGAGGGCAAGAAGTCCTCCAAGCTGCTCGACCAGTTCGGGCGCAACCTCACCAAGCTGGCCTCCGACGGCAAGCTCGACCCTGTCGTGGGACGCGAGACCGAGATCGAGCGCATCATGCAGATCCTGTCGAGACGCACCAAGAACAACCCAGTCTTGATCGGCGAGCCCGGCGTTGGCAAGACCGCCGTGGTGGAGGGGCTGGCCCAGCGCATCATCAACTCCGATGTCCCCGAGCTACTCAAGAACAAGCAGATCTACACGCTCGACCTAGCGGCGTTGGTCGCCGGCTCCAAGTACCGCGGCGAGTTCGAGGAGCGCCTGAAGAAGGTGATGAAGGAGATCACCCAACGCGGCGACATCATCCTGTTCATCGACGAGCTCCACAACCTCGTCGGCGCGGGCGCCGCCGAGGGTGCCATCGACGCCGCCTCGATCCTCAAGCCCGCGCTTGCCCGTGGCGAGCTGCAGACGATCGGCGCCACCACACTTGACGAGTACCGCAAGTACCTGGAGCGCGACTCCGCCCTGGAGCGCCGTTTCCAGCAGATCCGCGTGGAGGAGCCCACGATCGAGCAAACCGTCGAAATCCTCAAGGGCCTGCGCGATCGCTACGAGCAGCACCACAAGGTGCAAATCACCGACGAGGCCTTGCAGGCCGCGGCGGATCTCGCCTACCGCTATATCTCAGACCGCTTCCTGCCCGACAAGGCGATCGACCTGATCGACGAGGGCGCCTCACGCATGCGCATGAAGTCTCTTACTTCTCCGCCCGCCAACCGCGAGTTCGAAGAGGAGATCGAGAACACGCGCCGCGAAAAGGAGGCGGCGATCGAGGCCCAAGAATTCGAGAAGGCCGCGGCTCTACGCGACCAGGAGCGCAAGCTTGCCGGCAAGAAGCGCGAGCTCGAGGAAGAGTGGGAGTCCGGCGAGTCGGTCGAGCGTCCCTCGATCGGCGAGGAGGAGATCGCCGACATCGTCTCCATGTGGACCGGCATCCCCGTGTTCAAGCTCACCGAGGCCGAGACACAGAAGCTGATGCGCATGGAGGAGGAACTACACAAGCGCGTCATCGGCCAGCACCCGGCCATCGAGGTCATCTCAAAGGCGATTCGCCGCTCGCGTGCGGGCCTAAAGGATCCCAAGCGACCAACCGGCTCGTTCATCTTCCTCGGCCCCTCCGGGGTCGGCAAGACCGAGCTCGCGCGCACGCTTGCCGAGTTCCTGTTCGGCGACGACGAAGCCATGATCCGCATCGACATGTCCGAGTACATGGAGAAGCACGCCGTTTCGCGCCTGGTTGGCTCGCCTCCCGGCTACATCGGCTACGACGAGGGCGGCCAGCTCACCGAGGCGGTACGGCGCAAGCCCTATTCCGTGCTCTTGCTCGACGAGATCGAGAAGGCCCACCCCGACGTGTTCAACATCCTGCTGCAAATCCTCGAGGACGGGCGGCTCACAGATGCCCAAGGTCGCACAGTGGATTTCCGTCATGCCATCGTGATCATGACCTCCAACATCGGAGCGGCTGAGATCGCGCGCAACACGCCGCTTGGCTTTGCCGTATCCGATGACGAGACCGGCATCACTTACGACGACATGAAGAACCGCATCATGGGCGAGCTGAAGAAGGTGTTCCGGCCGGAGTTCCTCAACCGCATCGACGACGTGATCGTCTTCCACAAGCTGCAGAAGGATGAGATCCGCCAGATCGTCGAGCTGCTGCTGGTGCGCATCCGCGAGTCGATGGCCGAACGCGAGCTACAGCTCGAGCTGACAGATCCCGCCAAGGACCTGCTCGTCGACAAGGGCTGGGATCCCGCCATGGGCGCCCGTCCCCTGCGCCGTGCCATCCAACGCTACATCGAGGACCCGCTCGCCGATTTCGTGTTGCGCGAGCAGCTCACACCCGGCGCCACCGTTGTCGTCGATCCCGCCCCGGAGGGCGACGACAGCGAGGTACGGCTCACGATCGTCAAGCCCAAGAAGCAGAAGACTCCTGTCGGCGTCGGTGCTGAAGGCGGCGAGCACGATCAGCTGCCCGCTGGCGAGGATGAGCACGACGACGAGCACCCAGTCGAGCCGTAGGCTCTGAGAGGTTCCGCTGAGCACCAGCCCGCAGGTGACGGTGGCTCCGATGAGCGCCGAGGATTGGCCCGCTGTATCGCGCATCTACGCTGAAGGGATCGCCACTGGTAACGCCACCTTCGAGCATGTCGTGCCCGACTGGCGGGAGTGGCGCGAGGCGCGAACGAAGGATCCGTGTCTGGTTGCCCGCGCGTCCTCAGGGCAGGTGATTGGCTGGGCGGCGCTCAGCTACATCTCCTCCCGTTCGGTCTATCGCGGAGTGGGAGAGGTTGGGATCTACGTCGATCTCAGCAGCGCCGGAAAGGGTGTTGGCCGTACGTTGCTGGGTGCTTTGATCGAGGCCTCCGAGCTCGCCGGCTTCTGGATGCTGCAGGCAGGGATCTTCCCCGAGAACCTAGCCTCGGTCGCCCTGCACAGGAGCTGTGGCTTCCGAGCGGTCGGTAGGCGAGAGCGTATTGGCCAGATGATGGATGGGCCTTGGCGCGATGTGGTGCTGTACGAGCGCCGCAGCTACACCGTCGGCGTCGAGCCGTAGTCTGGCCAAGTGGCTCGCGCACAAACGGTTCATATCTGCTCGCAATGTGGGCTGTCCTCAGCTCAGTGGCATGGCCAGTGTCCCGGGTGCGAGGCGTGGAACACGCTCGTTGAGGAGCGTTCGTCGAATACCGGTGTCGCGGGGAAAGGTCCTGTGCGCGGGCGCTCGGGTAGCTCGCGCCCAGGCACGCCAGGGGCGCCGCTCGTGCCCCTCTCACAGGTCGCGGCTGCCCCGGCTGTTCGGCTGCTGACGGGCATTGGCGAGCTCGACCGGGTGCTTGGCGGCGGGCTGGTGCCCGGCTCGCTCGTGTTGCTCGGGGGCTCGCCAGGGATCGGTAAGTCCACGCTAACCAACATGGCGCTTGGCAATGTCGCGGGCGCGGGGCACAAGACGTTGTACGTGAGCGGCGAGGAGTCCGCCGAGCAGGTGAGGCTGCGCGCCGAGCGGCTGCAACCGAGCGCCCTCGAGGTTCCGGTGCTTGCCGAGACAGATCTCGACGTGGTACTCGACACGATCGCTTCGCACGCGCCGAGAGTGTGTGTGATCGACTCGGTGCAAACGCTTCGTTGCGGTGAGCTGTCTGGCGCCCCCGGCTCGGTTGGGCAGGTGCGGGAGGTGGCTGCCCGCATCATGGAGCTCGCCAAGGAGCGCTCCATCGCCGTTGTGCTGGTTGGGCACGTCACCAAGGACGGCGCTCTCGCTGGCCCGCGCGTGCTCGAGCATCTGGTGGACTGCGTGCTGCAGTTCGAGGGCGAGCGTGAGCGTCCCTACCGTGAGCTGCGGGCACTGAAGAATCGTTTCGGCTCAACCAACGAGGCCGGTTTGTTCGAGATGCGCCAAGGCGGCCTGGTGGAGGTGCTTGACGCCTCCGCGCGCTTCGTGGCGGAGGCCACCCGCGCTCCCGGCAGCGTGGTGCTTGCGGCGATGGAGGGATCGCGGCCACTGCTCGTGGAGGTGCAGGCGCTCGTGGCCTCCTCCGAGCTCGAGCAACCGCGGCGGGTGGTATCCGGGCTGGATCGCAATCGCCTCGCGCTCGTGCTCGCGATCCTCGGTCGTCACGGCGGCGTCAATCTGGGATCCCACCCACCTTACGACGTGTTCGTCAACGTCGTCGGCGGCGTGCGGGTCGACGAGCCCGGGGTGGACCTGGCGATCGCCTTGGCAGTGGCGTCCGCCGCGCAGGGAGTTGCCCTGAGTGGCTCTCCCTGCGGGTGCTTTGGCGAGCTCGGCCTCACGGGCGAGCTGCGTTGGGTGGGGCATCCCGAGCGGCGCCTCGCCGAGGCCGCAAGGCATGGTCTCGCGGGCGTGCTCGCGCCCGCCGGCAGCGGTGGACAGGCACGCGAGGCTTCCACGCTGCGCGAGGCACTTGCGGCGGCCCTTCCAGCCGGCGCTCGGCATCCTAGACGCGCCGCCGCTTGAAGCCATTTGCGGGCGTCTCGGCCACGCCTGCCCTCCGCAGGCGCCCAGCACCCCAGGCGCGCCGTCGCTTGAAGCTGGGAGCAAGCGGGTCGATTCGTACTCTCCGAACACGCGGGGGAGCGGGTAAACAAACAGTAAATGCCCTAGAATGGCTAGTTGTGGCCCCACGATCCGGCGAAGACTTCGACACGGACGCGAGACCTGAGCCCGGCCTGGTCAGGGCCTTGGAGATGGTGGCTCCCGGCACCGCGCTGCGCGAGGGGATCGAGAGCATCCTGCACGCTCGCACCGGCGGACTGATCGTGATCGGCGACCCGGAGGAGCTGAGCTTCCTCTTCTCGGGCGGCATCAAGCTCGACATCGACTACACCCCCGCCTTCCTCTACCAGGTGGCCAAGATGGACGGCGCGATCATCGTCAGCACCAACGCCACCAAGATCGCGATGGCAAACGTCCAGCTGATGCCCGACCCCACGATCCTCTCGCACGAGACGGGCACCCGCCACCGCACCGCCGAGCGCGTCTCCAAGCAGACCGACGCGCTCGTGATCGCCATTTCCCAGCGCCGCGAGGTCGTCTCGCTGTATGTGGACGGCGCCAAGTACATCCTCGAAGACATCACCGTCGTGCTCTCCAAGGCCAACCAGGCGCTCGCCACGCTCGACAAGTACCGCCAGCGCCTCGATCAGGTCTCCACGCGCCTCACCGCGCTCGAGTTCGAGGGGGGCGTGACGCTGCACGACGTGCTCACAGTGCTGCAGCGCTCCGAGCTCGTCACACGCATGGCGGTCGAGATCGAGCGCTACATCGTCGAGCTCGGTAGCGAGGGACGCCTGATCGAGATGCAGCTCGAGGAGACCATCCTCGGCACCACCGCCGAGAAGGCCGCGCTCGTGCAGGACTATTTGGCCGACTACTCCGACGAGGCCTTTGCCTCCGCGCTCGACCAAGTCGGCCGTCTTGCCCATCAGGACCTACTCGACTTCGGCCGTCTGGCGGAGCTGCTCGGTTACGACCGCAAGCTCAACACGCTCGACTATCCGGTCTCCCCGCGCGGCCATCGCATACTTGGGCGAATACCGAGGCTGCCCAAGCTAGTTGTCTCGCAGATAGTTGGGGAATTTGGCGGGCTCGACGAGTTGCTCGCCGCCACCGACGCAGAGCTCGAGGCGGTCGAGGGAGTGGGGGAGATCAGGGCGAAGGACATTCGTGAGGGCCTGCGCCGTTTGCAGGAGATCAATCTCGTGGATCGCTATCTACAGACTTGACACACAGCCGGTCTCATTGCCGGCACGACACAAAGGTCGGTCCCCATTTGGCCGGCGCGACGAAGGAGGACACCATTCCCGCACAAGCAATCGAAGAGGCAACATCGTTCATCGAGGAGCTCGAGGCCGCCCGTGAGGTCGAGTGCATCGAGTTCGAGCTCGGCGACCACGTCGTATATCCCCACCATGGCGCCGGCAAGGTCCTGAGCAAGGAGGACATGGAGGTACTTGGCACCACGCGTGAGTACCTGACGATCAAGATCCTCCACAACGACATGACCGTCAAGGTCCCCACCGAGAACGCGGCCCTGGCAGGCCTGCGTCGCGTGATCGACGAAGAAACGGTCAAGAAGGTGTTGGACGTGCTCACCGCCGAAGTGTCGGAGATGCCAAAGAACTGGAACCGACGTTTCAAGCACAACCGCGACAAGATCAAGACCGGCGACATCTACGAGCTCGCCGAGGTTGTCCGCAACCTTGCGCTGCGCGAGAGCGAGAAGGGCCTGTCGACGGGTGAGAAGCAGATGTTCACACGCGCCAAGAAGATTCTCGCCTCAGAGCTCATGTACGCGCTCGACAAGGACGAGGACGAGGCCGAGTCGTATTTGGACGAGCTGCTCGCTAGCTCCGCGTCGAGCCAGCTCGCGGTCGCTGCCAAGTAGCACCGCTTGGCCGTTGCGCTGATCGTTGCCGCCGGGCTCGGCGAGCGTCTTGGAGCTTCCCGTCCCAAGGCGCTCGTCGAGCTCGCTGGGCGGCCACTCATGCAATGGAGTGTCGATTTGCTCGGCAGGGTGGACGCGATCGAGCGGATTGTGGTGGCGCTTCCCGTGGGCGTCGAGGCCCCAGCCGGGACGCTTGGGGTGCTAGGAGGCGCGGTCCGCTCTGAGTCGGTGCGCCGCGCGCTCGAAGCTTCTGGGGGTGGCGATCCGGTGCTTGTGCACGATGCCGCTCGCCCGCTGCTCACAAGCGAGTTGGTGCAGGCAACGCTTGCCGCCGCTGAGCGTGAGGGCGTTGACGCAGCGATTGCTGCTACACCCGTCACCGATACGGTCAAGCAGACCGACAGGGACGGCACAGTGACGCAAACACTCGATCGTGCGGGTCTGTGGACCGTGCAAACGCCGCAGGTGTTTCGCCGTGGCGCTCTGGAGCAAGCGCTGGACGTTGCCGAGGACGTGCTGGGGCAAGCCACCGACGACGCCTGGCTGGTGGAGCGCATGGGCGGACGCGTCGTGGTTGTCCCTGCCTCGAAGGACAACTTGAAGGTCACCACCACGCTCGATCTCGAACTCGCCGAGCTGCTGCTCGCCCGGCGCCAAGGATAGGCACAGGGCAGACACTGTGCGAACGCCTGAGTAGACGGTCGGGCCGCTACTCTGGCGGGGGCTCGCTCGCGAGGATCCACGATCGAATAGGCAAGAATGCTCACCGACTATCACCTGCACCTACGCCCCGACGAGCTCGAGGCGACACCATCCGAGTACTTCACTGAGGCCAATGTCAAGCGCTATCGCGATGCGGCGAGCGAGCGCGACATCCCCGAGCTAGGAGTGTCGGAGCACATCTATCGCTTCAGGCAGGCCTTGGACGTATGGCAGCATCCGCTCTGGCGCGAATTTGCGCATGACGACCTCGACGAGTACTGCCAGTTCGTGCGCGAGGACACCGACCTGCGCTTGGGAATCGAGGCAGATTTCATCCCTGGCGCCGAGGACCGCATCGCCAACCTCCTGGAGGGTCGCGACTTCGACTATGTCGTGGGCTCAATCCACTTCCTGCGCGACCAGGCCCTCGACATGGACGACTACAGCGTGTGGACATCGGGGCGCAGTGCCGAGGAGATCTGGCGTGGCTACTTCCGCACGCTCGGCGAGGCCGCCCGTAGTGGCTTGTTCGACATTCTTGCCCATCCAGACCTCGTCAAGGTTTGGGGCCGCGCCGATCCGCAGCGTCCCCTTCCCGAGGGCGATCTACGCCACTACTACGAGCTTGCCATCGATGGCATCGCCGAGTCGGGGGTCGCTATCGAGGTGTCCACAGCCGGGTTGCGCAAGCGCGCACAGGAGATCTATCCGGCACCCGCGTTTCTGCAAATGTGCGTGGAAGCCGGCGCTCCAGTGGCGCTGTCGAGCGACGCCCATCGTCCCGAGGACGTCGGCGCCGACTACGATCGTGCCATGGATTTGTTGGATGGCGCGGGGGTCACGGAACTATGCGTTTTCCATCGTCGCGAGCGTCGCCTGGAACCAATTGGGGCGGGTGTGGTGTGAGCCGCGGCTATGGCTCGCACGCGGGTCTGACATGACGCTGACAGGCATTGGCTATGACTCCCACCGACTGGAGGCTGGGCGCAAGCTGATACTGGGGGGCGTGGAGATCCCATCCGAGCTGGGCCTTGCCGGGCACTCCGACGCCGACGTGCTCACCCACGCGCTGATCGACGCGCTGCTTGGTGCCGCCGGTCTCGGTGACATTGGCGAGCACTTCCCCGATAGCGACGAGCGCTATCGCGACGCCGATTCGATTGAGCTACTACAGACTGTGCTCCCGCGTGTCATCGCTCAGGGTCTCCAGCTCGTCAACGTCGATGCCACCGTGATGATGGAGCGTCCGAAGCTCCGCCCCTATCGGGAGGCGATCCGGGAGCGCCTGGCTGGCGCCCTTGACCTTGCGCCTGGACGCGTCAACGTAAAGGCCACCACGGGTGAGGGAATCGGCTTCGTGGGGCGCGGCGAGGGCGTCGCGGCTCTGGCGATTGCCAGCCTTAGGATCGCTGACTGACGACGTCGTCCTCGTCGAGGTTGTCATCGGGATCTTTGGCCTTCGCGGCTTCAGTTGGACGTTTGGGGGGTTTGGGGCGATCCCGAGCAGGACGAAATCGTTCACCGGGGCTCGATGTCTCGACCGACTCGCCATCTAGTAGGCCTGCTAGATACATGATTGGGGTGCGCAGAGTCTCGTACGCCTCTACTAGGTACTGTTCACCGTTATGACTAGTAAGCTCCCGAAGATCCTGTAGCCCGCGCTTTAGGTCGCGAATCGCGTCGGGGTGAATATGTTCAAGCCCTGGGGCGCGTGACCGATCCTCGAGCGCCGAAATAGCTCGTCCTACATATCCCATCTCGGTGCTGAGCCCCTCTACGGTGCTGACGAGTTGCGCAAGTAGCTGCTCGGACGGGTTGCCGCCTTGAAGGTGCGCGAGATTGACGCTTGCCGCCACTGGCGAGTCCACGGCGTTTCTCTCGAGCGCCTCATGGAACTGATTTTGGATTTGAGCTTGGCAGTCAGCGGCGCTCTTGAGATCGCGGTGATCGTAGAAGATCGTCCGCATCTGGGCGATATCGAACGGAAGCTTGCCGCGGTCCTCCTCATGGGCTAGGAGTACGACAGGCAGTCGGGCGGTGTGTCGTACCGCCAGCTCGTAGAAGACGTTCGCATTCGCGCCCGAGATATCCGCAATTGCGGCCTTCGCCGACAACACATGCTCGATGACCTGAAGCGTAATTTGTCCGGGCGTCGCGATTTCGTCGGCACGAACTGGTATCAGCTCGAACCGCTCGAGTGCCGGGCGGACGATGTAGTCGCGAACCCCGTCGGCACGATGCCTCACCTCGCTACCCTCGTCGCCAATTGGCGAGATCAGGAAACACTCATTCTCAAATGGAGGCAGTGGCTCGGACATATCGGTGACTCAATCTCTGGGAGATCGTCGCAGGAGGGTACGAGATCGTTGCAGGAGGGCCGAGATTCTATCTGTTGGCGATGTCCGGCGGAGTGGTTGGGAGCCCAAGACGGAGATAGTCGAGGCTAGTTTTGTTACGCACAGCCTGCCAGCGCCCAGGATGTGAGCCTTTCGCATGCCGCTGGCGCTACTGTTGCCCGGCCATGCGAGACATTAGACTGCACGACACACGTACGGGGGAGCTGCTTGCTCTGAAACCTCGCGATCCCGGCAAGGTAGGCATCTACGCCTGCGGACCCACCGTCTACAGCCGCATCCACATCGGTAATGCCCGCCCGTATGTCGTATTCAGCCTGCTCAAGCGATTTCTCGAGCACGAGGGTTACGACACCACGCTTGTCGTCAACGTCACGGACGTCAACGACAAGATCTACCACGCAGCTCGCGCAGATCCGCAGAGCGCCGATCCGGCGAGGCGATCCGGTCGCTCGAGTGCCGAGCTGGCAGCGGAGATGACCGCGCTGTATGTCTCCGACACCGGTGCACTCGAGCTCGGGCGGCCCGATCACGAGCCGCTTGCTTCAGAGACGATGGACGCGATCGTCGCCTACATTCAGGATCTGATCGACTCCGACCACGCGTATGCGAGTGGGGGGGATGTCTTCTTTCGCGTTCGCTCGGATCCCGATTACGGTTCGCTGTCTCATCGCCGTATCGACGACATGGACCAGGGCGAGGGGGTGGAGGGATCGGACCGCAAGGAAGATCCGCTCGACTTCGCGCTATGGAAGGGGCGCAAGCAGGGCGAGGACACATGGTGGGACGCCCCTTGGGGACAAGGTCGCCCGGGCTGGCACATCGAGTGCTCGGCGATGGCCGAGGGCCTACTTGGAGTGGGCTTCGATATCCACGGCGGTGGCTCTGACCTCGTGTTCCCCCATCACGAGAACGAGGCCTCCCAGACACGGGCCGCGCGTGGCCACGAGTTGGCACGCATCTGGATGCACAACGGCATGATCCAGTTCACCGGCGAGAAGATGGCCAAGTCGGTCGGCAACATCGCGCTCCTGCACGAGGTCGTCGAGCAGTATGGGCGCGATGCCGTCGTGATGTATTTGCTGGGCGGCCACTATCGCCAGCCGCTTGCCTTCTCCCCGGCCGAGCTCGGAGACGCCGACCGTCGCATCCACCGCATCCGCGATGCCCTGCGCCGCCTGGACCGGGGTAGGCCGAGTCCATCCGACATGGCCCATCATGCCGACGCTTTTTTCGCGGCGCTCGCCGATGACTTCAACACGCCGAAGGCGCTCGCCTGTCTGTTCGAGTGGATTCGCGAGGCCAATCGTCGCGGTGAGGCTGTCGGCGATGGCGACCTGCGCGAGATGCTCGCCACATTCGGTCTCGAGGGCTTGCAGCCGCTTGGTGGCGTTGGTGACGTCGAGACGATCGACCCGGAGGCGGCCTCTCTGCTGGCCTCGCGCGAGGCGGCCCGTCGCGAGCGCGACTTCGAGCGGGCCGACCGGCTGCGTGATGAGATTGCCGCACGCGGTTGGGAGATTCGCGATGGCGCGGACGGTCCCGAGCTGATTCCGCTGTCGCGGTGATCCTCTACGGACGCAACCCTGTGCGCGAGGCGCTGCGCGGACGCCGCGCTCGTGGTATCGCCCAGGTATGGGCGAGCGCAAGCGCCGCGCACGAGCCCTGGCTGAGCGGCGTTGAGAAGCAGGTGTGCGGCGCGGATGAGCTGGAGCGTCTCTGCGGGTCTTCCGCTCACCAGGGTGTGTGCGCGGAGGCTGGTGGCTATCCGTATGCCGGTGCCCGCGAGCTCCTAACGGTTGACTCGCCCCTGATTGTGGCCCTCGACCAAGTGCAGGACCCGCAGAACCTCGGCTCGATCTGCCGTACGGCCGAGTGTGCTGGGGTCACGGGCGTAATCATTCCAGAGCGCCGCGCCGCCGAAGTGACGCCTGCCGTTTGCAAGGCCTCGGCGGGAGCGGTCGAGCATATGCGCATCGCCCGCGTGCGAAACATCGCCGACTTCCTCGATGACGCGCGCCGCGCCGGGTGCTGGTCCTACGGGGCGAGCGCCCCCGCCCCCGGGCAGTCCCACGCAAATCCCGACGGCGACGGCCGGAGCGGGCAAGCCGCTGCGCATACACCATCAGCTCGTACACCATCAGCTAAGGGTCCCGCGATCGTGCCTTATACAGATCCCGACTATCGCGGTGGTGTGGTGCTCGTGCTCGGCAGCGAGGGGAGCGGGCTGCGCCCACGCGTAGCCGGCGCATGCGATCAGCTCATCTCGCTGCCACTGCTAGGACGGATGGAATCGCTGGGGGTTGCCGCCGCCGCCGCCGCGCTCTTGTACGGAATCTTGCACGACCGTGAGCGAAGCCTTGACAAGGCTCCATAACTGTGCGAAGCTCCCGCGCATAACGCTCAACCTAAGGTTGACTTCATAGCTTTGGCGCCAGGGGAGGAGTGCGCCACTGAGCATGTTTTGGCTGGAATAAGCCAAGAAAGGATCTGCTCGTGGCACGTACCTTCCATAACACTCAATCTGAAGTTAAGGTTGATGACGGTTTCTTGATCGCCCTCGCGAAGCAGGGTGATCGCATGGCCTACGACCGGCTTGTCCGCCGCTATCACGGTTTCGTGCGGCTGAAGGCCTCTTCGTACTTCCTCGCCGGAGGAGACTCTGAAGATCTCATCCAGGAGGGGCTGGTGGGTCTCTACAAGGCGATCCGCGACTACCGCACCGATCGTGAGTCCTCGTTTCGCAACTTCGCCGAGCTCTGCATCACCCGCCAGATCATCACCGCGGTGAAGACCGCCACCCGCAACAAGCACACACCGCTCAATCAATACGTCTCGTTCTCATCTACCCCCGCCGCGGCCGGAGAGGACGTCCCCACGCTCGACCAAACGATCGCGGGGCCTTCGGTCAACGACCCCGTCAATCGGGTGATCTCCTCGGAGGAGCTGCGCTCGCTAGTCGGGTGCCTCTCAACCGCCCTCTCCGAGCTCGAGAGTCGCGTGCTCTCGCTATATCTCGATGGTTGCTCCTACGAGCAGGTTGGCGAGCGGCTCGGCTGTGACACCAAGACCGTCGACAACGCCCTGCAGCGGGTCAAGCGCAAGGTGGGCGCCCATCTGCGCACGCGGTTGGTGGCCTCTTGAGACATCTCCACCTCGCCCCGTGACCTTGCAACCTGCCTAGGCTCGGGCCTGCCCGCCTGCCCGCCTGCCCGCCTGCCCGCCTGCCCGCCTGCCCGCCTGCCCGCCTGCCCGCCCGCCTGCCGGCCCGCCTGCTGCGCCGGGTCCGCCGGCCGCGCCGGCCCGCCTGCTGCGCCGGGTCCGCCGGCCGCGCCGGTCCGCCGGGTCCGCCGGCCGCGCCGGATCTGCCTGCCCGCCTGCCGCGCTCTCAGCTGGGCCGATAAGGGCCTGGCTTGCGCCGCGGCTTGCCGCCGGGGAACGCCAAACGCACGATCGTCCGATGGACACTGCCCAACTGCTTGCGCAAAGGGCCTGTGTTGTAGGGCAGCCCATAGCGCTGGCAGATGTCCCGCACACGCGGGGCGATCTCGGCGTAACGACTGGATGGCATATCGGGGTAGAGGTGATGCTCCACCTGGAAGCTCAGGTTGCCCGCCAGCAGATGAAACAACGGGCTGCCTTCGATGTTCGCCGAGCCGAGCAATTGGCGCACATACCAACCGCCTCGGGTCTCCTCGGCTACCTCAGCCTGGCTGAACGTATAGGTCTGGTCGGGGAAGTGCCCGCAGAAGATGATCGAGTACGCCCACACGTTGCGAACGATGTTGGCGGCGAAGTTGGCAGCTAGCGTCGACTTGAACGCGCGTCTTGAGCCTTTGTTTCCTCCCCGAGTCGCGCCAGCAATGGCGGCGGAGAGCAGCGGAAAGGCGAGGTAGTCCTTGACAACCTGCCTGCGCGCCTTGACGCCGATCGCCTTCAGCTCATCGATCAGCTGCTCTTTGGACTTCTCACCGGCGTGGATCGCGTCGAAATTGAGGTCATGCAATGCAACGCCCCACTCGAAGAAGCCCATCAACAGCAGGTTGTACAGAGGCTGCAGCAGATATACCGGGTGCCAGCGCTGGTGGGGATCGATGCGCATGATCTCATAGCCCAGGTCTCGATCCTTGCCGCGAATGTTCGTGAACGTGTGGTGCTCGTAGTTGTGTGAATGGCGCCATGCATCAGCGGGGGAGGCCGTATCCCAATCCCAGCTCTGGGAGTTGATGTCTGGGTCGTTCATCCAATCCCACTGCCCGTGCATCACGTTGTGGCCGATCTCCATGTTCTCGAGGATCTTGGCCACCGACAGCGAGGCGGTGCCTGCCAGCCATAGTGGCTTGTAGCGCGAGCCGAGCAGCATCGCCCGCGCGGCGAGCACGAGCTGGCGGTGCAGCTTGATCGTCGCGCGGATATAGCGCGAGTCGCGATCGCCGAGGTCCGCGAACACCTCGTCGTGGATCGCTTCGAACTCGCGACCGAGCTGCTCGATCTGCTCGGGGGTAAGGCGAGCGAGCGGGCTCTCGGGCTCATCGGCGCTCAGAGCAGCCGGTGGTCTCTCGGCTTGGACGGTTGACATGGGTCTGGCTCCTTCGGTTCGGGGCTAAAGATCGATCTCGACAGCGCCCTCGGGCGCATTGATGCAGGTGCGCAACATCTCTCCCAACTGACCGTGCACGCGTCCTGTGCGTAGGTCACGCACTTGGCCGGCCCGCAGCCTCCCCACGCATGTGTGGCAGATGCCCATGCGACAGCCGTATGGCAATGCAACGCCCGCTTCCTCGCCTGCCGCAAGGATCGGCTGCTCGCCGTTGCTGGATGCCTCGATACCGCTCTTACAGAAGCGGATCGTTCCGCCCGATCCACGCTCCCCGTCGCCAATCCCCGTGCTCGGTTGAAAATGCTCGATGTGCAGACGTTGCGGCTCCCCGTCTTGCCGCCAACGCTCCTCCATCGCCTCCAGCAGACCGGCGGGGCCGCATACGAACGCCTCGCGCTGACGCCAGTCGCGGCACAGCTCGTCGAGCTGGTCGGGAGTCACGCGGCCTTGCTCCCCGGTAAGTCGCAGGTGCAACCGGTAGTCGGGGTGGCCCGCATCGAGCTCGTACAGCTCGCGCGCGAAGATCACTCCGTTGGTGTCGTGTGCACAGTGCACATGAACCACGTCTTCGATTGCCCCGGCACCGGCGATGCCCCGCAGCATGCTCATGATCGGGGTGATCCCACTGCCGGCGCTCACGAACAGCAGGCGCTTGGGCAGAGGATCGGGCAGCACGAACGTGCCTTCAACTCCGCCCAGACGCACAATCGTTCCGGGCCGTACTCGCCCAAACAGGAATGGCGACACCTTGCCGCCCTCCACTAGCTTGGGCGTGATCGAAATAAAGCCGTCGGGGCGCTTGGGCTCGGAGGTCAGGGAATAGGCGCGCCAGTGATGCACCCCATCCACCTCGATTCCCAAGCGCAGATACTGCCCTGGTTGATGCCCTTGCCATTCCCAGCCTGGCTTGATCAGCACGGTCACGGCGTTCGGCGTCTCGCGCTCCACCCGTTCGATCCGCCCGCGCAACTCCCGCGTAGACCACAGCGGGTTGACGAGCTCGAGGTAGTCGTCGGGCAGCAGCGGCGAGGTGAAGGACCTCACCAGCGCCAACGCCCTGCGCCGGCCTCCGGGGACACGAGGGGGTGCGCCGCGCTCAGCCATTGGGTGCGCCGCGCTCAGCCATCGGGCAATGCCCACGGGAGGATACCGGACGGGATTTAGAGAGTACGTTCATCTGACCTCGATCAATGCTACCTCAAATGAGGTTACATGCAAGATGGTATCCTGAATTGAGGTGGCGGGAACACGAATCGATACGGCTGACATACCCAATAGAAGCCAACAGAACTCCTCTTCCGAGCGAGGCGAGGGGGTTTTAGAGGACGGTCTCACCATCGAGCAGCTCGCCGCCGAGGTTGGGATGTCGGTGCGCAACATCCGCAACCACCAATCCCGCGGTTTGCTGCCCGCTCCGCAGGTGCGCGCACGTGTTGGCTACTACGATGCCGAGCACGTAACACGTCTGCGTCTGATCCTCGACCTGCAGGCAGACGGCTTCAATCTCGCCGCCATCGAGCGCTTGATCAGCTCCTCCGGCGGAGCCGCCGGACGCTTGCTCGGTCTAAGGAACGCAATGACAACTCCTTTTGCCACAGAGTCGCCTGAGGTCGTCACAGCCGAGGAGCTGGCCAAGCGCTTTGGCGAGGTCGACGCCAAGACCGTTGAGCGCATCCGTAAGCTCAAGCTGCTCATCCCGCTTGGCGACGGACGCTTCGAAGTGCCCAGCCCCGCGCTCATGAGAGCCGCCGAGGAAGTCACCGCGCTAGGTATCTCGCTGTACGCCGCCCTGGCTCTGGTCGAGCGCATCAGCCGCGATTGCGAGTCGATCTCCAGGGCCTTCGTAAAGCTGTTCCTCGGAGAGCTATGGGAGCCCTTCGAGCACGCCGGTCAGCCCGACGAGCGCTGGGACGAGATGATCCACGCCATCGACGCCCTACGCCCGATCGCCTCAGAGGCGCTCCTGGCGGTTTTCAAGCAAAGGATGACAACCCAGGTAGAGAGAGCCTTCGGCAAGGTGCTCGAGCATCAATCCAAGCGCTCGAAATGACCTCTTCGCCGAGTTGGCGCATCAAACGCACACCGTGAGTGTTAGCACCGGCGGAAGGACCCACAACCGCTGCTGTCCGCAAGGGAGGCGTCGATGCGTTCACGTAAGCTCATACCGACCGTCACGGTCGCCATTTCGCTGCTGGTACTCGTACCTTCGAGCGCTTCCGCGCGTAAGCATCCAAGTCCAAACGGTCGCTGTGCCATAGGCATGCAGGTAGCCCCCCGGCAGATCGTGGCTGGTGACCCGGTAGTCATCTTCGGGCGCCTGCGCTGCGCCAACCCCGCCAAGGTGGCCAACCAGGAAGTGACGCTCTTTCACCATCTCACGGTATCGCCCGGATTCATCGCGGTACAGCACACCACCACCGACTCGGATGGCTTCTACGAGTTCTCACGCGCCGACGGCGTGGTCGAAACCAACCGCTCGTGGTATGTGCGCTCGCACGGCTCCCGCAGTGCCACGAAGGCAATCAGGGTTGCCGCCCAAGTTACGCTCAGCGGTCCCACCGAAGGCCAGCTGCTCACAGGCGTCCCCAACCACGTCACTTTCACGGGGACGGTCTCACCGGCCGATGTCGGAGCGCGCGTGATCCTTCAGCGCCAAAACGCCACCACTGGCAACGAATGGCGCCACATCGACTCAGGCATCGTCGAAGCCTCGGGCAATTTCACGATTCTCCACACCTTCGTGGTTCCCGGCGACGCCAACATCAGGGTGCTCGTGCGCAGCCAGGGACGCAATGTCCCGAGCGAGTCGAACGTTCTCGTCTACGCCATCTCACAAGCCCAGAATCCCGAACTCACCATCCAGGCGTCCACCGATCCGATCGCCTTTGGCGAAGCCGTCACGATCAGCGGCAAGTTCCCCTCTGGCGCCAATCAGCCGGTCACGTTGATGGCTCACACCGCCCGCCAGCCGGGCTTTGTCCCCGTGGCGCAAACCACTGTCAACTCCTCGGGCGAATACAGCTTCCCGGCGCAGTCTCCGGTCAACAGCACCTTCTACAGAGTCCACAGCTCGAACCCGACGTGCACAGGCGCGCCCCATCCGCCGCACAACGTTGCTCTCCAGTGCAAAGGGGACGGGCTTAGCTCCGCGGTGCTCTATGAGGGTGTCAAGGACGTGCTCACCGCTCAGGTCTCTTCCACCACCGTCCAAGCCAGTCAGAACATCACGTTCTCAGGAGCCGTAGCTCCCGACCACACAGGGCACGTCATCTACCTCGAACGCCAGAACGCCCACCTACCCGGATTCCACGCGATCCAGGTGTCGTTCGTCGGGGCAGGGTCGACCTACTCGATCACCCATCGACTGTATGACACGGGCACCAAGGTACTGCGCGTCTACATACCCGGCGGGCCCGAGAATCAGGGTGCCGCCAGCCAGCCGTTCACGATCCAGGTCACGCCGGCGCCAGCATCGACACTGATGCTCGAAGCGCCAGAAAACTCCACAACTCCGCCGCTAGGCCAGTCCTAGGCTGGGGAAGTCAAGGCTTGCAGCCGCTCTGGGGGTGGGCCGGCTGTAAGCCTTAGTCGTTCCTGTCACGCGGGTGGACCGGCTGCATAATCTCGTTGCGGCCTGACAACCAACCGACGGCGTCTAGGCAACCAACGACGGCGTCTACGGTCGCTTGCTCATGTGCTGCTCGGAGCCCATACGGCCCTGCCTGGATCCCATGATCCTGCTCGGTCCGCGCAACGTTCGTTCCTCCTCAGCCTCCTCGCGCCCCCCGCCAAACCCAGCGATTGGGGCATTGCAGGTGGGGCAGCAGTCTCCCGCGGCCCACACCAGCAGCGCGTCGGTCCAGTGATGGCAGTGCGGGCAGCGCACACGCTGGCGCATCAACGACTCATCCTCACACCAACCACATCCTCACCAACCAGGAGCATCAGCACCCCATTCTTACGCCGAACTGGAGTATAGCCCCGATCATCCGTCGTCTCGCCGCTCGCCGCCTCCGGAGAATACCCCCTGCGTGCGTGGTGGACTACTGAGCAGAATCGCACCCGGTGCCCACCAGGGAGATCGCCTGGATGCCAAGCTGTGTGCGGTGCCGTTACCAGGCACCAATATGAAACCCTAGGCGGTGACTGCATCGCCGCCGTGGAGTGCCTCCTGCAGTTCGTCTTGAGCCTTGTTGGAGAGCGATGACTTGAGCACCGTTCCGCCAAACTTGCTGAGCGCCGACACAGCCTTGTCGGGGGTCACCTTCTCCACGATCAAGAACAACGCGGAGTTCCCCGGCTTGATCATGTCCCGCACCTGCTGCTGGAATTGGCTGTCGATCCCCGTCTTCTCGATCTTCCCGAACAACGCACCGAAGCCGGCACCGATCGCCAGGCCGAACACCGGCACGAAGAACAACAGCCCAAACAACAAGCCCCAGAACATTCCCCAGGTTGCGCCCCCACCGACGAAGTGGTGATTGGTGTTCACGTGATAGTCCCCGTCTTTATCGCGCACTATCGTGGCCACAGCGTCGGGCTGGATGATCAACTCGCCCGCGAGTCGCCTCACTTCATCGGCGGCTTGTGCGGCGGTAGTTTCGTCGTCGTAGCCGATGGCAATCAGGTCGGACATGCATGCCTCCTAGCCTTCATTTGGTTACACCGCCTCGTCAAATCGCAGAGCGGCCTTGCAACGCTCGTGGCTAAACATTAGGGCCCCACCGCCCCGGCGCATCACCCACATCGGAGGATGCGCGCAAGGCCGTTGGCACCTACGTTGTTTTCGGGAGCGTCCATGGATGGACGTCTCCCAGCCCATCTAGCCAATTGAAGGAGGCAGCACACAATGGACAGCGGCTATGACGCACCACCGACTTCCCCCTCCGCACGGAGCGTCTCCTCGAGCTCCCGTGGCGACTCCTATGAGGGTGAGGGCTGGGTCGCGTTCGCGGGCATCATGATTGCGATCGTTGGTGTCCTCAACTTCATCTACGGGATTGCGGCCATCTCCAACTCACACTTCTATGTCCGCGAAGCCACCTACATCTTGAGCGGGCTCAATACCTGGGGCTGGGTGATCATGATCACCGGCATCATCCAATTCTGCGCCGCCATTGCCATCTTTGGACAAGTGGAGTGGGGACGTTGGATCGGAATATTGACGGCCTCCATCAACGCAATCATTCAGTTGATCTTCATTCCAGCCTACCCATTTGGATCGCTGGCTTTGTTCGCTATCGACATCCTCGTCATCTACGGCCTCGTCGCCTATGGCGGGCGTCAGGGTAGGGCCGTCTGAGCATCTCCCACTACACCTCAGAACCGGATATCGGAACCTTTTGAGAACCGATATCCGATCCTTTTCAATCGAGAGGAGTCACCATGGCAGCCGTCACTCAAGACACACAACGCACGCTCGAGGGCATCTCAGCGGGTGAGCTCGACATGCTGGAGACGGCTGTCGGTCTCCGTGAGGTAGACCTCGCCGCGAGCGGACTGGATGGGCGTACGTTCGCGCTCGTGAAGATTGCCGCCCTCGTTGCACTCGACTCGCCACCAGCCTCCTACGCGTGGCAGGTCCCCAACGCCCTTGCCGAAGGCGCCACGCCCGAGGACGTCACCGGTGTGCTGCGCGCCGTCGCCCCGCAGGTCGGCGGCCCGCGAGTGGTTGCTGCTGCTCCGGAGATAATGCTCGCGCTTGGGCTCGAGCTGCCTGAAGTCGGCGAGTAGGGGAGTCGCGCGCATGCCCATCAGACGCCGTCGACCACTGTTGCGAGCCGCCGCCGTCGGAGGCGGTGCCTACGTCATGGGCAAGAGGCGCGCCGAATCCCAGGAGCAGGCGCCCGGGCCGCCGCCTGATGCCGGCGTCCCGCCGGCGACTGCCCAGTCCACGGGTATCAGCCCGGACGCCCTACAACGTCTACAGGAGCTTGCCGAGCTCCACAAGCAGGGCGTCCTCACTGACGAGGAGTTCGCTGAGCAAAAGGCCCGCATCCTCGGTTGACACACTCACCCAGCTGGCTACCGTCACGGTTCGTTGCTGTCCTCCTCCGCGGGCAGCAAGGTTTGTCGCTGTTCCTCATCCGCGAGCGACTAGGTTCGGCGCCGTTTCGCCTCCGCAGGGCGCTGTTTCGCCTCCGCAGCTAACAAGGTTCGTCACCTTTTCTCCTCCGCGTCCAGCACAAGTGCTTCGTCCGTTGTTATTACCTAGACAGCTTCCGTAGTCACGACAGCAATCTGCGCCCAATAGCGGATGACCGACGATTTGTCCGGCCGTACTTTTCAGCGATGTCGCTTGCCGTCAAGAGCGGGGGTCCGCTCTCCCGAGATGGACTTCTCCGACGACCCAGACTACTTGCCAAGCTGATCGACGGATGCCACACGCCGCTAGTAGTTCTCGCCGCGCCCGCGGGCTATGGCAAGACGAGCCTGCTCGCTGAATGGACTGAACAAGACTCCCGTCCGAGCATATGGCTCGCACTCGAGCCCTGGCACGACGATCCGCTCTCGCTTGCACGCGAGATCGTGACAAGCCTAGAGGAGATCGCGCCTGTCAACGCCCGCCTGCTAGGAGCGCTCGAGGAGTCTGAGTCGTTACCCGATACAGCCTCGATTGTGCTGCCCTTGCTGGCCGCCGAGTTGGAAAGCCGTGGCGATCCGCTGGTGCTGATTCTCGACGACGTTCACACCCTCACCAGCACCGGAGCTCTTCATGTACTTGCAACGATCGCCGAGCACCTCTCCGCTGCCTCACAGCTGGTGCTCGCCTCACGCACTCGTCCCGTCCTTCCCCTGGGTCGCCTACGCGCTCACGGGGCACTGCTCGAGCTCGGCTCGAGCGAGTTGGCGATGACCCGAGTCGAAGCCGCGTCGCTGTTGCGAGCCGCGAATCTGAGAGTCAGCTCGGCCGACGTAGACCGGCTCTTCGCGCGCACCGAGGGCTGGCCCGCGGGGCTATATCTCGCGGCGCTCTGCGCACGCGAAGAGCAAAACAGTGGAGCGACGTTGGCGCGTTTTGGCGGAGACGATCATGTGGTTGCCGACTATCTCAGAGACGAATTCCTCGCCGAGCTCAGCGACGAAGAGATCGACTTCCTGATTGGCTGCTCGATCCTGGAGGAGCTCTCAGGGCCGCTCTGCGACGCAATCCTCGACACAACTGGCTCCGCTCGACTGCTCGATCGTCTCGCCTACGGTGGCCTGCCGATGGAGCCAACCGATCGCAGTCACGAGAGTTATCGCTGTCAACCGCTCCTACGCGAAATGTTGCTCGGCGAACTACGCGCCCAGCCTGAGCGAGAAACGCAACTACACCTGCGCGCATGTGTATGGCACACCGCCCGCCGAGAGCTTGACAGCGCGCTCGCCCATGCCATCGCCGCCGACGACCCCCGGCTCGCGGGAGACCTGCTGTGGGAGAGCCTTCCTCGGCAACTAGCCGCTGGACGCAACGACATCGTTCAGAGCTGGCTAAGCCGCTTCTCCCAAAAAGATCTGTCAGCTCATCCGTCGCTCGCTCTCACCGCGGCGCATAGCGCTCTTGCCCGTGGCGACCTGCGCCAAGCCGAGCACTGGGGGCTCGTCGGAGCGGCCGCTCTCGCACGCTCCCCAGCGTCCCCCACGGTTGCCTCTCTGCCCGCGGGAGTCGCTGTCATCCAAGCCGCCGTCGGCCGGCACGGGATCACCCCGATGGGCAGGAACGCCGCCCGTGCCTACGCACTCGAGGACGATGACAGTCCCTGGCGAGCGATCTTCTGCCTGCTGCAGGGCGTCGCCGACCACCTAACCGGTGATCGCCAGCGAGCTCGCGAGCACCTCGAGGACGGCATTCATCGCAGTTCCGTGGCGGCTCCACCGGTTGAGACTCTGTGCCTTTCCCAGCTCGCCATCATCGCCGTCGAAGAAGGCGACCGGGATCAAGGCGTCGACTTGATTGCTCGTGCCGTCACTCAGATCGAACGCCACGATCTCTCCTCCTATCTAAGCTCCGCACTCACCTTCGCCGTCTCTGCCCACCTACGCTCCGAGGTGGGTCATGTAGACGAAGGCAAGCGCGACGCTCGTCGTGCAGCCCACCTGCTCGCTCGCCTGAGCGATTTCATCCCGTGGTACGAGGCTGAGACACGGATCGCACTAGCACGAGCCGCTCTGCGGCTCGCCGATGTCCGCGCCGCGCGGACGTTGCTTGCCGAGGCCTCACAGCTTGCCCGTCGCGTTCCCGATGCCGTTGTGTTCGGCGGCTGGCTGGAGGAAACCTGGGGGCTGGTGGACTCAGCCGCCACAACCGCCCTAGCTGGTCCAGCAACCCTCACGATGGCCGAGCTGCGCATCCTGCGCTTCCTACCAACCCACCTCTCCTTCCGGGAGATCGGTGCTCGTCTGCACGTCTCCACGAACACCGTCAAGACCCAAGCTCACGCCGTCTATCGCAAGCTCGACGTCTCCTCACGCTCACAAGCCGTCACCCGCGCAGCAGACATCGGTTTGCTCGACACTTGAGAGGCTACACCGGCCTCCGTTCGCCTCAAACAAAGCCCGAGGCCGCTCCACACCCGCCCGCGTCGGTCGCAATTCCCGCTAGGCCTAGTCAAATGGCCGCGTAGCAATTCCCGCTAAGCCCTAGTCAAATGGCCGCGTAGCAATTCCCGCTAGGCCCTAGTCAAATGGCCACGTAACCCAGGTGCGCCGATATCTCCTCGGCACACTCCCGCACCAACGGCGCCAAGCGCTCGAGTACCTGCGCTCTCGAGAAAGTTGCGTTTGAAGCGGCCACATCTACAGCCGCCACCACCTCGGAGGACTTCGACCTGACTGGCACAGCCACACAGCTTTGCCCATCCACGAGCATTTGCTCGGCAATCGCCACTTCCTTCTCGCGGATGCCCGTCAGCTCTCGCAACAGCTTCTCTCTCGCTGCCATCGCCTCCTCAGATCCAGGGCTCTCCGCGTATGCGTCGATCGCTTCGCACTGCTCTTGGCGAGAGCGATAGGCAAGCAGTACCCTGCCCAAGGCCGTTCCGCTTGCTGGAAGGCGCGAGCCAGGCCCGAGCCTTGTGATGACTTCGCTGTGCCCCTGCCAAGAGCTCCTCGCCCGATCGATGTACACGATGTCCTCACCGTCGAGCACCGCAAGGCTCGACGTGCACATGCTGTGGTCGCGCAAGTCTGCGAGATAATCATGGGGAAGCATGCCAAGGATGGTGGAGCTCACAGCCGAGCGTCCTGGATCGCCCGCGCGCATACCGAGTCGGTACTTGCGTCTGGGTCCTTGCTCCAAGTAATCGAGCGCCACCAGTGTCGACGCGTAGCGGTGGGTTGTCGGGCGGCTCATTTCGAGCTCTTGCGCGAGCTCTGCTATTCCGAGCCACGGTCGATCGGGAGTGAACGCCTTGAGGATCGCCAAGCCGCGCTCGAGCGACTGCGAGTATCGACCCTCGTTGGATGTAGGGAGATGCAAGATGCCTCCACGGATGGGGGACATGGTCGTCATTGAATGAACTTTCCTTCCCTGCCGCCTTTGTTGCATGTCTAGTCACCCCACGGGGACGACAGCCACCCAATGGTGCTCATGTGGAGGGAGTCGAGCTAGTCAGCCCTGAATCTTTCAGCGCTGAAAACCGAGCCACGCTGGAGCTGAAACCGAGTCACGCTGGGGCTGAAACCGAGCCACGCCAGTCCTATAGAGGCTCCGCGGGGAGTCCTTCCAGCCTCTTGCGCACCCCTTGAAGCCATTCGATTCGCGCGTTCCAGAAGCCGAGCTCGGCGTCACGGGATACCACTCGCACCATCCTGTCCCACCGACACCCGTCGGCCGCATCGGCTTCGGAGGCTCGCTTGAGATCCTGAACGCGTCCAAGGCACACGAGCTCCTGTCCGTGGATCGACTCGATCATGCGCGGTGCGTCGCGCGGGCGGCACAACGCGATTCTGAAGTGCAGGTCGTCGCGCAGCGGTGGCTCGGCGGAGGTCGAAAGCAACCACTCCTCGAAGGACTCCACCCCCTTTGGCGTCGCCTCGTAAATCGCCCGGCGCCCCGATGCCCCGTTGCGAAGAGGATCGCCGTTCTCATCCACCCTGCGCACAAGGCCCTCGGTCTCGAGCTTCTCCAAGGCCCAGTAGGGATAGGAATCGGCCAGATCCGCGAATCGCAGCTGACGACGCACCCCAGAAGCGATCCTGTATGCGTAGCTGGGCTGCTCGATCACCAGCCCTAGCACTGCATGCTTAGCAGACACCGGTCTCTGACCTGCCTTCCAACCAGTGGACTTCGTACAAGTACGTGACAATAGTCGAAGGTTGCCTGCGATTTGGCCGATAGGCCAGTCGCTTACGAATCGCTTACTTCTACGGGTGCTCGAGGATGTTGTGGCAAGCCTCCCTCGACACTGGAAAACCTACTTTTCACCTGACCAATGCTCAAGATATGACGATCGACGGACGTCGTCTGCTCGGGTCATGAGGGCCCAGAGAGTCGGAAACAAATGCACACATTGTCACGACCAGCACGCTTCTTGGGAGGATCACGCGAGTGTTTCTAGGCCCTTTGTACTTGACATTGTGCACTCGAGGGTGGCGGCTCCCGTCTTTGATTTCTCGAGATTGGTAGTTAGCGACTCCGGGTACCCGCTAACTTGAACCTATGCTCACACAAGCAGATCGCGCCGCCGAGCGCCGTCGCGTGAAGCTGGAGGATCTCCAGCAGCAGCTCAAGGATGGCTCGCTAACGATCCGGAAGATGACACCGGCGGAGCGCAAGCGCTATCCCCCCAAGCCGTCCACGGCCCCGCGCAAATAAACAACTTTGTCCCCGGCGGTGCCTTCCTCAAGCTGAGTCAGCCGCCCCTGTACGATGCAGAAGGCTCGCCGACGTAGCTCAACTGGTAGAGCGCCGCTCTTGTAAAGCGGAGGTTGCCGGTTCGATTCCGGCCGTCGGCTCTGGCTTGCCGCCTGGGCCCTAAGCTCTGGTCGCTGTAACGCCACCCACGCATATGGGGTATCCCATTGCATGGAGCCAAGCACAGGTGTCATCGAGCGCGACGGGGATACCCGTGGCACAGGCCCTTCGGCAAAGGGGCACCTGTCGTCTGTGCAGCCCGACGCTCAGCCCGGTTCCGTGGCTACTCCAGCCACCGATGCACACCACCTGGACGCCTTTCGCGAGCATGCCATCGCCCGCGGCGTCAACCCGCTGATCTACTGGCTCGCTCGAGCGATACTGCTTCCCTTCTTCCTGCTCTACTTCCGCCTCGCTCGCCTCGGACGCGAGCATATTCCGAGCCACGGCCCCGTACTGCTCGCAGCCAACCACCGCAGCTTCCTCGACCCGTTCGTCATCGGCGCTCTCACCCGTCGGCCTGTCTATTACATGGCCAAGCGCGAGCTCTTCAACCGCCGTTGGCAGGCATGGCTGCTCAACAGCCTCGGAGCTTTCCCGGTCGATCGGGGCGCCGGTGACGAGCATGCCATGTCCACCGCTCGCGCCATCCTAGAACGGGGCGATTGCGTGGTGATCTTCCCCGAGGGCACCCGCGTACGTCCCGGTCCGCTCGGTCGCCCCCACCGAGGAGTCGGCCGGCTTGCGCTGCAAACCGGAGCGCGTGTTGTCCCCATCGCGGTAATGGGCACCGAGACCGTGCGCCGGGGTTGGCGCATACGCCCGCGCAAGGTCACCCTTCGCTGTGGGCGACCGCTCGGGTTTCCAGTAGCTGAGGATCCTTCTCATGCGATGGCCCTGGGTGTGTCCGAGCGCATCTGGGCATGCGTCAGCCTGCAATGGGAATGGCTTGGCGGCGCCAGTGTCGCGCCGTTCGCAGATCTTCCCGCAGGGAATCCCCGGCGCCACGCCCGCGCCGCCTGAAGGCCTCGCCTTGAGTGCATCGAAGGGTAGGGTGCGATGAGTGGCTCCCCAACAACCGCAGAAGTCAAAGGCGCAACTCGACGCCGAGTTCTCCGAGTTGTATCGAGCTCATCTGCGCGACGTCTACAGCTATGCCTACTATCGGGTTGGCAACCACCACGACGCAGAGGACCTCACCGAGCAGACATTCCTGCAGGCCTACCGTCATTTCGAGCGAGCCCAACGCGAGTCCGACGGCCGGCCTCTGCGGCCATGGCTGATTCGCATCGCCCACAACCTCGCCGCCAACCTCTATCGCGATCGCTCGCGTCGACCCGCTTCGCCGATCGACGACACCCCCGAGCTGGTGGCGTCGCATACCACCGAGGAGCTTGTCGAGGGCCGCGACGAGCTCGGCAGAGTGCTCGACGGGGTGCAACGCTTGCCCGACGACAGGCGCGAGGCATTGATCATGCGCTTCGCGCTCGGCATGGACAACCGCGAGATTGCCCGCGCAATGGGTCGCACCGATGGCGCCACCAAGGTGCTCATCCATCGCGCCATCAAACAGCTCGAGGAGATAGTGGGCGAGTCGGAGGGGGAGGTCGACGATGAGTGAGGCTCTACCGAGCTTTGAGGGGCTGATCCATCAGGCACTCTCGCCGGTGGAGCCACCCGAGGATCTCGCCCTGCGTCTCGAGGGAGCGCTCACGAGCCTCACCGAGAGCGCCGCCGAGGAGCTCGAGGCCTGGGAGCTATCGGCGATGCGCGATCCGCGCAACTGGGTTCGCCCGGCGGCGGCGGTGGTGGTTGGTGGAAGCGCAGGCGTCGCGCTCGTGCTGCTGCGTGCGCGACACCGAACACATCCGCAGGCAACCAGCTTGCGAGGCGCTCGCATCGCTGCCGAGCGTGCGGTGAGCGATCTGGGCGAGCACACTCGACGCTTGCTAGGGGATCGCTAGCCACGATCGAATTGCGCTACGAGCGCACCGATCGCAGGGGTTTACTTGCAATTTCGCGACCCGAGGTTCACAGTGTCTGGTTCGGAATCATTCCGATTGTCAGGCATATGGAACTTTCTGAGGACAAAACGCTCAGGCTCGCGGCATCGATTACCAGCCGGTTATCGACCGTTCGCCTGCCTCTGGAGGGAATGGCAAAGAGCTCGCTGGAGCTCTTCTCGATTGCCTCCAACCGACTTCCCGACGAGGCCCTGATGGCGCTCGTGGCACAAGACGATTCAAGTGCGTTCGCGCTCCTCTATGAGCGACACGTCCACGCGGCTGTGGCGCTCGCCACGCATATGTGTCGCCGACGTGCAATCGCAGAGGAGGTCGCCCAAGAGGCGTTCCTCTCGTTCTGGCGCAGTCGTCGTCATTTCGATCGCACCCGGGGCAGCGTCAGGGCCTGGGTGCTCGGCATCGTGCGCAACCGCGCGATCGATGTCCTACGTCAAAACGTCGCCCACGAACTCGCCGACACGGACGGTCGCGCCACGGAGGATCTGCTCGTGGCCCGCGAGCGCACCGACCGCGAGGTCAACTTGCGCGAGCTGGCCCGCGAGCTTCTAGCCGCGCTCGACGAGCTCCCTCCCGAGCAGAGCTTCGTGATCATGCTTGCCTACTACGGCGGTTACACCCACACGGAGATCGCCACGATACTCGGCACCCCGATCGGCACCGTCAAGGGTCGCATGCGTCTCGGGCTACGCAAGATGGCCGGCGCCATTCCCATCGAGGGCTGAGCGCCGGCGCAACGGGCCTCGCTCGCGCTCACCTCGCTGCTAGCGTCTGCGCGGCCCATGGCTACCTGCTACCGCCATCCCTCGCGCGAGACGGGAGTCGCCTGCTCCTCATGCGGACGACCCATCTGCCCAGACTGCATGACTCCCACCTCTGTGGGGATGCGCTGTCCGGAGTGCTCCAAACAGGGAACCCGTGTCATGACGATGCGCAACATGGTCACTCGGCCGCGGGTCACCTTCGCGCTGATCGCGATCAATGTGCTCGCCTATATCAGCGAGGAGGGTCAGCTCACGCTGTCCGGCTCATCCATCCACGGTCCCGTCATCGAAGAAGGCGTCCTCTACCGCTATGGGGTTGGTGTCGAACACCAGTACTGGCGGCTCATCACAAGCGCGTTCCTTCACGAGAACGTGCTCCACATCGGCTTCAACATGTACCTGCTCTACCTGCTCGGCATGATGCTCGAGCCGGCGCTTGGCTCCGTCAAGTTCGCTGCCATCTACTTCACCTCATTGCTCGCCGGGTCCTTTGGCGCACTGTTTGCTACCGGAGCACCGAGCTTGGGTGCCTCCGGCGCGATCTTCGGGCTGATGGGGGCCGCGGTGATTGAGCTCAGGTCCCGCCGCATGAGCGTCATGGAGTCAGGCATCGGCGGGCTGATCATCATCAACCTGATCTTTTCCTTTACGTTCTCCAACATCTCCGTTGGCGCTCACATCGGGGGGTTGATCGGTGGCACGCTTGCCGGCCTTGCCATCCGAACCGCCGACGACCGCCATCGCTCCTGGGCGGGTCTCGCGGCCTGTGTGGCGCTCTCGGTGGCATCGGTCTTCGCGGCCATCGCCGTCTCGGGCTCCACGGCGACCGGCATCGCTTGAATTAGGGCGCAAGCCTCCTGTCGGGAGGGTCGCGTGGCCAGCATTGCGCGGAGCGCATCACGCGGAGGTCCCGTGCAAAATCCTGAAATATCGCCCGCGCGGCGTATCCTCATCTGCATGACGCTTCTCTCGGGCTCCGAGATCGACGCCAATCTCGCCGTCGGCGAGTGGCGACGCGACGGACAGGCGATCGCACGCGAATGGGAGTTTGCGGACTTTGCCCACGCGATTGCTTTCGTCAACCGCGTGGCCGACGCCGCTGAGACGGCCAACCACCATCCCGACATCCACCTCCACGGCTGGAACAAGGTCCGTCTCGAGCTCTCCACCCACTCTGAGGGCGGCCTCACTCAGGCCGACTTCGACATGGCGTCACGCATCGACGCTCTGGCCTGAGCAGTCGCCTGGGTCGTGCCCAAAGCCGACCAGTGCCCCTGCTACGGTTGTGCCGTCGGCAATCGATGAACGAAGAAGAAAAACCTCCTCGAAGTAGATCGGCCCGGACGGGCGCCGATCGGGCGTGAACGGGCTCAAGCTCATACTTGCGGTCGTCCTGGTCGCGACCAATGGGTTCTTCGTCGCCGCCGAGTACGCGCTCGTGCGCTCCAAGCGGGCGCGCCTAGAACTCATGCGCGAGGAAGGCTCGCGCGGCGCAGCACTTGCCCTGAGCCAACTCGACCGCATCAACGAATACATCTCCGCCGTTCAGATTGGCGTGACGATGACCTCGATCGCGATCGGCGCGCTTGCGACGCCGGCCCTCGCGGACATCCTCAAGGGGGCTTTCGGTAGCGCGCCGAGCCATGACGCCGCGATCGTCATATCGGTGGTTCTCGCATTCGTGCTGATTGCCGCCACACAGTTGATCGCTGGAGAGATGGTGCCAAAGCTCTACGCGATCGATCGCGCCGAGACGATCGCCCGTCGCATCGCCCGGCCGCTACAAGCGTTCAGCGTGCTGTTCCACCCGGTCATCATCGCCCTGACGGTCGTCTCGGGTCGTATTCTGCGCCTGCTCGGCGTCGAGATGAGCGCACAGCAAGCAGGCGGCTCGCCCGACGAGCTCAAGCGCCTGATCGCCGAGTCCTATGCCGGTGGCCAGCTCGACCCGGGCGAGGCGGGCATGCTCACTGGTGTGTTCCATCTGCACGAGCAAGAGGCTCGTCAGGTGATGACTCCGATTCCGGCGGTCGTTACCGTGGATGTCTCCCAAGACGCCCAAACCGCACTCGAGCTGTGCATCTCCAGCGGCCACACCCGACTCGTCGTGATCGAGGGCGACGATCGCGACCATGTGCGCGGGCTCGTGCACTCTTCTTCGCTTGCCAAGCGGTTGATGCAGGACGGTCCTCATGCTTCGATCGAGCCGATCATGCACGAGGCTCCGATCGTGCCCGAGACCAAGCCACTGGACGACCTGCTCGCCGATCTGCAGCGTCAGCGCACCTCGATGGCAGTTGTCGTCGACGAGTACGGGCGTGTCGTGGGGATCGTGACGATCGAGGACATCATCGAGGAGGTCGTTGGCGAGATCACCGATGAGACCGATCCGGCGGCAGGCGAGGTTCGTCGGCTTTCCGGCGGCGACCTGTTCGTGCGCGGTCACGTCTCGATCGCAGACCTGCTCGACTATGGGGTTGAGCTGCCGGTGGACAGCGACGCCTACAACTCGGTTGGAGGCTTCGTGTTTGCCGAGATCGGGCGATTGCCCCGCAGAGGCGACACGATCAGCTCCGGGGATTTCTCGATCAGGGTTGAGTCGGTCAACCACAACCGCGTCGAGGCGGTGCGCATCCGTCCGCGTCGCGCGGTGCACACGCGCGAAGGGGACCCGCGCGAGCCTTCCCGTCACGAGGCCCCGCCAGGTTCTTAGCCCAAAGACACGTCCGGCCCGCGGGGGGAGCGGGCCGGAGCGTGTGCACTGGGAGGAGACAGTGTGCGTGCGATCTGAATCGCACCCCCAAGTATGGCTGCCTTGATGAAGGGCACCTAAAAGTCGAGTAGGGCCCCTAAACAAGCTCTACTGGTAGGCCCGAACAAGCTCTACCGGTAGTCCCGAACAAGCTTTACCGGCGGTGCTTTGCGGGCAGGTGGACGGGTCAAGTCAATAGGTGAGGAACCCGCGCTTGGTCTTGCGTCCGAGTGCCCCCTCGGCGATCAGCGCCTCCACCCGCGGCGGGATCTGCTCGCCGATGGTCTCACCGATCGCCTTTGACACGTCGAGGCCCACGAGGTCGAGCAGCGCGAATGGGCCCATCGGGTGACCCGCCCCGAGCTTCATGCAGGTATCGATGTCCTGCGGATCCATTCCGGTCTCTTCAAGTAGCCGTACAGCGTTGAACAGATAGGGGAAGAGCAGCCGATTGACTACGAATCCAGGCACGTCTGGAACCTCAACGGCGGTCTTCTCGAAAGTCTCACACAGCTCGATAGCGCGAGCCCGCGTCTGCTCTGAGGCGGCCTCTGGGAACACCAACTCGACGAGCTTCATGCGCGTTACCGGGTTGAACACGTGCAAGCCCACGAACCGCTCAGGCCGCCCCGATGCTCGAGCGAGTTGCTCCACCGATAGCGAGGAGGTGGTCGAGGCGAGCACCGCACCCTCCTCGAGGATCTCGTTCAGCTCCCCCAGTAGGCCGGCCTTGACGTCGTGGTCCTCAACGACCGCCTCAACCACAAACGATGACGACGCAAGCGCCGCCGTGTCGGTCACGATCTGGACGTGCTGTGGATCCACCTCCGCCTCCAGGCGGCTGAGAGTCTTCTCCACAGTGGCACGTGCACGTTCGGCCGAGCTGTCCGAGCGGGCGAGCAGCAGCACGGGGCCATGGTGTGCGGCGGTGGCAGCCAGCCCACAGGCAATGGCTCCGCTGCCGACTATTGCTAGGCGTTCGTTCAAGGTCTTACTCCTCTGGCGGTGTAGCTGGCGGTTGCTCTGGCAGTTGCTGTATCCAGGGTCAGCCCCGACTCCCTGACCCGGTCGTGCCGGATCCTGGTTGACTGACCAGTCAATCTAGTGGTGCTGAGCGGTACAGTAGAGGGAGCGAACGCGCGGCGTCTTCCCCAGAAGCCGTCGTGCCCGCTTCTTGACCATACGCCGGGCTAGCTGCCTTGGCGCTACCGGCAACAGACGAGCAAAGGACTTCCATCATGAGGCAACCAGATGGCCGTGAGGTCGTAATCGTCGAGGCGGTTCGCACACCGATTGGTCGCGGACACCTGGAGAAGGGCTACTACAAGGACACTCATCCCAACACGCTGCTCGCGAAGGTCTACACCGAGGTGATCGACCGCGCCGGCATCGAGCCCGCGGTCGTCGAGGACGTAGTTGCCGGCTGCGTCCAACAGTTCGGCGAGCAGGGCTTCAACATCGCCCGCAACGCCTGGCTGCAGGCTGGTTTGCCGATCGAGACCCCCGGCACTACCGTCGATCGCCAGTGCGGCTCCGCCCAACAGGCGGTCAACTTCTCCGCCGCTTTGATCGCCGCGGGTGTGCACGACGCGATGATCGGCGGTGGCGTGGAGCACATGGGTCACTTCCCCTTCTCCGCCGGCATGAAGACCCAGCAGGAGTTTGGCTTTGCCTTCACCCCCGAGCTGATGGCCAAGCACAACATCGTCGGTCAAGGACTCGGCGCCGAGATGATCGCCGACGAGTGGGAGATACCGCGCTCCGAGCTCGACGAGCTGGCGGTGCGTTCGCACAAACTGGCCCACCAAGCCACCGAGGAGGGCCGCTTCGAGCGCGAGATCGTGCCGTTCGCGGTCAACGGCGACACGTACGTCACCGATCAGGGCATCCGTCCCGACACCAACCTCGAGGCGCTCTCACAACTCAAGACGGTGTTCAAGCCCGACGGCAAGATCACGGCGGGCAACAGCTCCCAGATCTCCGACGGAGCCGCCGCCGTGCTGTTGATGTCCGCGGAGAAGGCCAAGGATCTAGGCCTCACCGCGCGGGCTCGCATCGTCGATCAAACCACCGTGGGCTGTGACCCGGTGAAGATGCTCGAAGGACCGATCCCCGCCACGCGCAAGATCCTCGAGCGCAACGGCATGAAGATCGACGACATCGACCTGATCGAGATCAACGAGGCATTCGCCCCGGTAGTGGCGGCGTGGAAGCGCGAGCTTTCCCCCGACATGGATCGCGTCAACGTCAACGGCGGCGCGATGGCCCTCGGTCACCCGCTGGGCTCCACCGGAGCGCGTCTCATCACAACGCTCCTGCACGAGTTGGAGCGCTCTGACAAGGAGATCGGCTTCGTCACGATGTGCTGTGGCGGCGGGCTAGGCACGGGCACGCTGATTCAGCGGGTCTGAGAGCTCTGAAGTGATGCTGTTCCGCCCGGCGCATGCGCCGGGCGGCCGGGCCGCACATGTGCGGCCCGGAGCAGGCCGCATGCGGCCTACTCCTTCAATTCGGCCTTAGCTGATGAAGCGTCGGCCGCCTGACTCAACCCTTGGGTCCGGCGCCGGTCCAGTCGACCGCCGCCGGCGCGAGCGCCAGCAGGGCCTGCCAGGTAGCCGCTTCGGTGTGGCCGCTCGGGGCGATCCCGTGGGCAGCTTGAAATTGCTCGAGGTTGGTTGTGGTGGTTGCGTTGAAGATGCCAGTGGTTTCCTGGGTAGGGATCGCGGTGGTGAGGTGCTCTTGCATCCACAACACCGGGTCACCCTTGCTTCCTTCGGCCAGTTCCGACCAGGATGGGTTGGGCGTAACGCTCGCAAGCGGCGCCAGCGGCGTGGCAAGCGCCGTCCAAAGGCTCGCCGGGGTTTCCTGGAAGTCCCAGTAAGAAGTGCCCGTCGCGCCATAGAGGGGAGCCTCCTCGCGGAAGCGCACCAGTTCTTCGGTCGATGGTTTTGAGTAGGTTTGCCCGAGCGGAAAGATCGGCCGGCCATAGACACGATTTGAGATGTACGTGTTCGCGTACACCGTGTCCACGGAGTTGCCGATGTCCTTCCAGTACATCTGGGGGGCGTTGAATTGAGCGCCATTTGGGCCGAGAAACACGGAGTAGGGGAAAGCGGTGTGGTCGTACACGTAGGGGAAAGACGCCAACCCGAGCGGATAGGCCGCGCCGATCTTGGCCCGCAGGTCCGCGATATAGGTTTGGGCCGCCCCGTAGTGGCCTTCATACTCAGACTCAGCGTCGATCACCAGGCAGTCGGCTCCTGTCGCTACAGCCCGTGCGCCAAGTTCAGCCTCGCCCGTTGGATTGGTGCCATATACGTACTGCCATGCACACACCTTCAAGCCATTCGCGTGCAGCTGCTGGACGAGTTCGGGGCTGAACTGGCTCCAGTAGTTAGACGACCCGTCGGAGCTCTTGACGAATAGTGTCGTCACCCCCGCCGCATGAGCCTGAGCGACGATCGAAGCAAGGTTGCCACCGTCGGACTGGCTCACATACCAGATCCACATGCCCTGGCCGTTGAAGGCCGTGCCGCTCGGCGCACTCGATACCGGAGCTGGCATAACGGGCGGCTTGGGCGGTGCCGGCGGGTGTAGCGCGTAGCGCACGATCTGGATTGGACCGAAGGAGTTGGTATGACGGCCGTGGCTGATCAAGATCATGATGCGACCGGAGTGGGCGTTGCTCGGCACATGCACCACCATCCCCAAGGTCGAACTCGCCAAGTGGGCGGTGGGGGAGTTGCTGGCGATGCGAGCGTTCCAGCTGTGGGGAAACGCCACCACCATCCCCTTGCGCAGACCGGCGCCCTCGATCAGCAGCTCGCCACCAAGCGACACCTGGCGCGGGTTGGTGGAGCAGTGGATCGCTGGCACGCACACGGCGCTCGAGAGCGTGAAGGGGTTTGGGTGCTTGGCGGGTGCCCGCGTCTTGGTAGTTGGCTTTGGTGAGCTGCCACCGGTCGACTTGCTCTGTGGTGCATGAGCCTTGGAAGATGAGCCCCCGGAAGATGAGCCCCCATTAGAGGGTGTGCCCCCGCCTGACGGGGCCGCCGCCCCGCCTACGCCCGCAGGCGCCGCCGATCCAAGCTCCGGATGAGCGAGTGCGAAGCAGAGCGCGCAGAGCACCACGAGCACCGCCCTAGCGGCTGTGGAAGTCGATCGCCTCTGTGCTGTTGCTCTTGCCACCCACTCTCCCTTCTGAGCTCCACCGCACCCCAGGCCCAGCCTGAAGCCGCCCGATCCAGTCTGAGCATCCCCGTAAAGGCTGGTCGGGGTCGCTCGACGTTAGCGGTTCTGGGCGCTCAAACCGCCGATGGACAGAGAAGTTGCGTACTCGTGCTACCTCCCCCACGAAGTGCTGTGCGATGGGCCCACAGTGTGCTCCTCGATACCGATTAGCAGAACCTCGTCGCGTCAGTCCCAACATGTCGATTTCTATGGGATGGCTTCGCTTGACATGAGACAGACTTTTCCGCTTGACATGCAGCCGTCTTTCCTATAGAACCGTCTCCGCGTCACATTCCGATAGAAGCAACATGCCGTGTCACTTGATTGACAAGAGCTACACCCAGTGGGCGCGGTCGGCCGGAGCCAACTCGGTTTCGGGGTGGACGGAACGACGCTTGTGCAGGATCAACCATACTCAGGAGGATTAGGATGATTAGAATGGGCAAACCCCATACGGGGAAGGGAGCCATGCGTATTGCTCCCCTTCTCGCGGCGGCTGTTGTGGCGCTTGCCGTACTTGGCTTCGCGGCGCCGGCACTGGCACTCAAACCGACAGGCCCCTACGCCAACTTTGGCGAATGTCCGCAGAAAGTCTCGGGCGTCAACCTCTGTGTTTTTGCGACGACGAGCAGCGGTGAATTCGCGATCAAGAAAACCTCGGTGCCGATCACGAAAGACATCACTCTGCAAGGTGGCATCGACCTGAATGAATCAACGGGAACTGAAACGTTTGTCTTAGCTGCCACGCCGGCGAACACGCTTTCGAAAACTCCGCAGACCGTGCCTGGTGGCCTGCTTAAAATCGTGGCGCCCAAAGGCTGGCCCGAAATCCTTCAAATAATATTCAACGGACTCATCAACAAAGGCATTACCGGTGTGACCGCGACAACAGAACTCGTCGGTACACCCAGCATCAGCAGGGCCGCTTTGCTCAGTAAAGAAGGTAACACCCTGGTTCTGCCGTCACGGGTCCATCTGGAAAACACGTTCCTTGGCCCCAGCTGCTACGTCGGTTCGAAATCACACGTGGTGAATGTCGAACTCACGACAGGCACTACGGCTCCACCCCTACCGAATAAACCGATCACGGGTAACGTGGGCGAACTTGAATTCCCCGCTGAAGGTTTGCTCGTGGTGAAAAATAATAAGCTCGTGAACAACACGTTCGCGGCTCCGGAAGCCGAAGGGTGTGGCTCTCAGATCCTGTTTGGTATATTCACGGGAATTATCGATAGCGCCGTGGACTCCGAGCTAGAACTGCCGTCCGTTTCAGGTAACAACACAGCGATCCTTTCGGGAACGCTTGAAAATGCCGAAGTGAGCGCGGTAAAAGCAAGCGAAAAATAAACATCGCTCATATGTAGTGAAGTGACGGCTGTATCTGTGGGCCTCGCCGGCAAGTCCGGTGGGGCCCACAGCCGTTTAAGCCGATGGAGTCAGACGGTGGACACGGGCGAGTCCCGCGACTCAGGCGCTCTCGCGACTCAGGTGCTCCCGCGACTCAGGTGCTCCCGCGACTCAGGCGCTCTCGCGACTCAGGTGCTCCCGCGACTCAGGTGCTCCCGCGACTCAGGCGCTCCCGCGACTCAGGCGCTCTTGCGACTCAGGCGCTGGCCGCGCCCCAGCGAAACCCGAGCGCCTCCGGGAGCGGTGCGAGTGGGCTCTCCGGTAGGCCGCTCGCCGGCTCGGGGAGGTTGTAACCGGTTGGCGCCACGTCATTCGGGGCGTCCGCGTGAAACAGGGACGCCAGATACTGGATCTGGCCACGACCCACACCCAGCTCGAACTGGCCACCTCCATAGTTGCCGATGCCCCGCTCCGCGCAGTAGTCGAAGGCGTCGAGAAGGTTTCTCAGGCCACCGAGGCGCGAAGGCTTGATGTTCACCATCTGCGGCGGGTACGGGAGTGCCTCGATGTCCGCCACCGAATGGATCGGAGCGTCCCAGGAGAATCGCTCGCGATCTGCCGCGAGCGCCGCGTCGGTCTCTGGCGTGAGCGCTGGATCCTCGATCCAAGCATCGGGGAATGCCTCGACAACGCGCTTGTAGAGCACCGGATCTGGCGGTTGATCGACGATTGAGCCCGAGTAATAGCCCTTGAAGTCCACCGACTCCACCGCACCGGTCGCCACCAGCTGGGCGATCAGCTCCTCGCTCCACGAGCTTGTCGGGTCGAGCTTGAAACGCAACGATGGATACTCATCCAGGCGTTGCCTCAACGGCTCCATGCTCGGTGGCTCGCCGAGGCGTAGCGACACCACGAAGCGCACCGGCTCCGGCGTACGGGCCAGTGCCTCGTGCAGCGTCATGCCCGCCTGGCGCAGCGCAAGGTCGAGTGCCGCCGACTCATATGCCCATACGCGGTAGCGTCGCGACACCTCTCGCTGCGGCTCCCGCGGGAAGAGGTCGAGCGACGCTAGGTGCTCAGAGAACGAGCCAATCGTCCAGCTGCCCCCCAGTGGAAGGCTCGGTCCGCCAGCCTGCAATATCTCGTGGTCCACGGCGTCGTAGGTCACGTCCTCGCCCATGCCCTCGTGACCTGCACCCGTCATGTCGATGACTGTGCTCTTGCGCTCGAAGTCGCTCGACACGAGCGCCTGCAGCGGCTCGAGCGCATATCCGTCGACTTGAAGCGGCAGTCCCGCCAAACGTTGCCATGTGTGCGATCGCTCTGGCACAGCGGCTCAGCTTAGCCATAGAACGCTAGGATCGAGCAGATGGCGCTTTGTGGACCTCAACCCCCGTTGTAATCCATGGCAAGTCACACCAGGGGTCCACGAGGTCGCTCGCGCAAGCCGCGCCCAAGTGTCCGGTCTGCCGATCGTACCCACGCTGAGCCACGCCCGCCTGTGCCGGTCAACACCACATTTGGGGAGCGCCCGCCCGCGCCCTGGCATCCACTGCCACTCTCCGAGCTGCTCATCCTGGCGGGAGGCGTCGCGTTTGTGATCGCCATCTCTCGGCTCCGTCACGGCCCAGCGGCTGGAGGGCCACTGCTGCTCGCCGGCATAGCCGCTGTCGCGCTTGGCACCATCGAGGTCACCTGGCGCGAGCATTCGAGCGGATACCGCTCTCACACATTGCTTCTGGCGCTACTGCCAGTGATTGTCATGCACTCGGTGGTTGTCTTGGGATTCACCTTCCTCAGCAAACCCTCCCAGCTGGTGAACCTCGGCATGTTCGCGGTTGACATCGCCGTGTTCATCGTGCTCTTCCGGGTGCTACGCACCCGTTTCCTCGACGCCCGTGCCCGGGCGGCTAGCCGAGGCTGAGCGAAGGCAGCGGCAGCTCGCCCTCATTGCCACCCTCGCCACGCGTCTCCCCACTGAATCCGAGGCGCTGCAGGCGCAAGATCTCCCGCTCGCCTTCAATCCGTGCTGGATGCTCTTCGGGGAGCTCAGCTATCAGGCGCGCGATGCGATTGCGAAGCTGTAGGGCGAAGTGGGGAGTGGAGGCTCCCATCAGCTCGCGCACGTCCTCCACGCTCACCTCGCCGACGCGCTCTCTGCTCAGACGGGTTGGGCTCTCGGCTTGGCTCATGGTTCAGGGCTCTCCGTAGATTCGGTGGGAGGTGTTGCCGGGGAGGCGATCTCCGGTTCCACCGCTGATCGGGAGGATATCTCCAGCGCCGAGTCGAGCCGCGCCTGGGTCGTAGCCGAGATCGCTTCTTCGTCTCCGATCAACCAACCATGGTTGTACACACCGTGCACTGGCCCGGACGGTGGTGAGCCGGGCTGTAGATCGCTCAGATAATCGCTCAGTTCGTTGGGAAGTCCCCTGGGGCCTTCCAGCAGCACCAGCGGGCCATAGTCGCCGCTAGCCGACAGTAGTGCCGCGGCGGGAGCGTCGAGCGGTTGCGAGCTGTTTGCGAACACCAGCCCATGTCCCGGTTCCACCACTCCCCAGCCGAACGACCCATTGCTGAAACGCGCCACCTCGATCGCATTGGAAACAGGGGTGTCACCGGCGATGCGGGTCACCGAGCCGAAGCGCATGAGCTTCCTCGCCACAGCTTCGCTTACCACCGTGCTCGGACCGATCAGGTAGATGGAGGTTCGTCCAAGCCGTGCAAGCTCGGCAGCGGTCGCTCGCGGGATCGTCGACCTTCTCACGAACAGGATCGGCGCGCCACTCTGGGCTGAGAGGCCGGCGGCAGGCATCGCCATCGCCGGTGGACCGTTCTCGGCCGTGACGATCAGCTGGTGCGGCGAGCGCCTGTGCAACGTGCTCGAAAGTCGCTCGATCGATACCGCCAGCGCGGCCGGTTCCTTGCCAGCTAGCAAGTGCGTCACATAGCCCGCCGGCCTCGCCGCATCCTTTCCGATCTCGATCACCTGTGTTCGGCTGGAAAGACCGGTTGCCCTGCCCCCAAGGGCTCCCGTTCCTCGCGGGTCGATCGTGTGCAAAGCGCGGCTGCTCGCTTCGGGGAGCGTCGTGCCTTCGCTATAGAGCAGCGGTGCCTGCAGTGGCTCGCTCGCGAGCACCGACGCCGCCAGCGCGCCAAGCCAGTTGCCGTCGTTCACGACCACCACCGCGCGTGGCTGAGTCGCTGGGGTCAGGCCTGGATAGGCCGCCACCGCCACCGCTGCCGCGTTGATGGCCGGAGTCGATCCGCCCAGGCGCGTCGTATTCGTTGTGTCTATGCTCACCGCTCCGCCTGGGCTGAGCCCGTTCGTCGATCCAGAGCCGGTCCGCGCCCTCTGGGCAGGAAGCGACTTGCCGCATCCAGCGAGCGCTCCGCACAGGGCGAGCGCGATCGCCGCGGCGCGCAGAGATGTCACAGACATGCCCGCCACGCTACCCGCCGCTCCCGACGGCAGTGGCAGTGGGCGAGTCAACGCTTCGCGAGTTCGCGCTCCGCGAACCCGAAATGGGCTCCGCGAGATTCCGTCCGCAAACGTCGTCAACTGCAATTTCGCACCCAAAATACCCCTATTTGCGGGGAAAACCTGCCAAAAGCCGTGCATCGCCTGCAACCGTCATTGCACTTTGATAGCCTGCCGCCCCGAACGCCGAATCCTTGGCCAGAAGCCAAGGAACGGGGGACCCAAGTTGTTGGGGCGAATCCCGCGGTAGATCCGTGAGAAGCGCAGGCTCTTTCAGCGCTAGCCCGTCAGCTAACCCCGCAGGCCGACGAAAGAGGTTGCTGTGCGATTGCGAGCCGTGTGCTCAACGGTATTCAGCATGCTATGTGTGCTGCTCTTGGCTGGTGTCCCCACGTCGGCGCTTGCCGCCACAGGCGGCGTATCCGCTGGCGGTGCCGCGGCTGTCAGCATCCCGCCCGCTTCCGTGGGCGCTACTGCTCCCACCGCCACCACCCCAGCTGTCAAGAAGCCACATACCGCCCCCGTCACCTCGAAATCAACGAACGTCGTCTACAAGGGCCCCGTCTATGAGAAGACAACCACCGGCCAGGTAGTTCCCTACGCGGCGCCCCAAACACCGGGCGAAGTCACCTTATCGACCGGTGGAAGCGTCGTCGGAGTTCTCGCCGACACCAAGCCCGAGCTACTTGTCCCAGGCGCCACCGCGCGCATGGTCAATGGTCTCGCAGCAGCCCCCATGTCTGCTCCAGCCGCCGTTCAAGAAATCATCTGGGCGGGCGACCAGATCGTCGGCCTGCCCTATATCTACGGCGGCGGCCATGCATCCTTCGTCTCGTCCGGCTATGACTGCTCCGGCACCGTCTCCTTCGCGCTTCACGGCGCCAGCCTGATCGCCACGCCGATGGACTCCTCGGAATTCATGGGCTGGGACTCCAGCGGTGTGGGAACGTGGGTGACGGTGTTCGCCAACGGCGGCCACGCCTACATGACGATTGCCGGCCTGCGCTTGGATACGAGCCCGGTCGATGACCCCTCCAACCAGAACGGGCCGCGGTGGCGCCCCTTGCGTCCCGCCAACCCCGGCTTCACGGTTCGCCACCCCACCGGCCTTTGACCTCGGCACCCAGCACGCGCTTCATCGCTAGGCCTACAACGCCCTTGCTCCGCGTGCCCGTGCTGCGTGGCCTCGCCCGTCGGCTACGCTTGTAGCCTCACTTCCCCGCCCCACAGGAGGATTTACATGGCCGGTTTGACCGGGCGCATGTCAACCGTCGTGAAGGCCAAGGTTTCCAAGCTCTTGGATCGCGCCGAAGACCCCGCCGAGACGCTCGACTACAGCTATCAAAAGCAGGTCGAACAACTGCAGAACGTGAAGAAGGGCATCGCCGACGTGGTCACCGCCAAGAAGCGTCTGCAACTACAGGAGACCTCCCTCCAACAGCAGGTGGTCAAGCTCGACACACAGGCCCGTCAGGCAGTGTCAGCCGGCAAGGAAGATCTCGCGCGTACGGCGCTCGAACGCAAGAACATCGCTCAGACAGAGCTGCAATCGCTCGACACCCAGGTGGCGGAACTGGAAGATCAGCAGCAGAAGCTCACCGACTCAGAGCAGAAGCTACGGGCCAAGATCGAATCGTTCCGTACCAAGAAGGAGGTCATCAAGGCCCAGTACTCCGCCGCCGAAGCTCAAGTGAAGATCTCCGAGGCAGCCACCGGCGTGGGTGAGCAGATGGCTGACGTTGGCCTGGCCATGCAGCGCGCGGTCGACAAGACCGAAAACATGAAGGCCCGTGCCGACGCCGTCCAAGAGCTCGAAGCCGCCGGCACGTTTGAAGACATCACAGCGCTTGGCCCAGGCGAAGACGACATCGACCGTCAGCTCAAATCGCTCTCCAGCAAGTCAGCCGTCGACGATGACCTGGCAAAGCTGAAGGGGGAAGTCGGCTCGGGTGAGACCCCCGCGGGGCAGCTCGCCTCGGGTGCGGGCGGCGACCCGGCAGAGGCCGACCCGGCAGAGGCCGAGCCAAGCAAGGAGCAGTCGGCATGATCGTTCGCATCTCAGGAGAGAACCAGTACCGGCTGGATGACGGTCTGCGTGAACGCCTCAATCAGCTTGACACCGCCGTGCTGTCCGCGATCGACGCCGACGACGAGACGTCATTCAAGGCGTCGTTCGTCGAGCTACTCGACTACGTGCGTGCCAACGGGGAGCGCGTCGGCGACGACGAGATCGAGACCTCCGACCTGATCCTGCCCCCAGACGACATCACGCTCTCAGAAGCCGCCGAGGAGTTCACCGGCGAGGGCCTGATCCCCGACTGACGACCGTGGACGCTGCGCATTCCTGCGTCCTCGGCCGTTTGTGTGCTCAGCACACTGCACGGCCTGCGTCCTTGGACTGCTTGGTCCACGGCCGTCAGACAGCTTGGTCGGCGACCCTCAGATAGGGATGCCCCACAGGGGGAACCAACGCTCCAGCTCCGGCTCGATCGGCAGTTCCGAGGCCATCTGGGCCTTGAGCTGCAGCTCGCGCTCGGTGGAGCGTTCGGTCGCTTTGGTGGCGCTCGAAGCGTTGCCTCCAGACGCTGGCACGAATGGGTACCAGAAGCCGCGCTTGTAGTTGTAGATGAAGTACACCGGCCTGCCCTTGGCGTCCTTGAAGGCGAATACCGCGCACAGCAGTCGCTCGCCGTACCCGGCGGTCTCGATCGAGCCCGCCACCGCGTTGATGCCCACAGCCAGATCTTCTACCGCTCCGTCGCGTAGCACCATCCAGCGGTAGCCAAAGCTGTCGTCCTCGGTGTGCACCTTGGTGCCGTTCTCGCCACCTGTCGCCACGACGACTTCTTCCATTTCCTTGATAACGCCTTCGAACTCGCTTGTCTGCAACGCTTGGAAGACGATTGCGGCGGCGCCTGCTGGCTCGATGTTGTGCTCTGTCTGGAGCGCGATATAGGCAGTCGAGATCGCAAACAAGCGGTCGGGGGCCGGGCCCTTGACCTCGTGGCGGCCCGTCAGGATGTCGTGGAGTCCCACGTTCTAGGAGGCGCTTTGCAACTGAGACTCCAACCGGCTGAGCGCGTCTAGGCGCTTCTCGAGCGACGGATGGTCGGAGAAGAGGTTCATCAGCGATTGCTTGGTGCGCGCAGGCACGATGAAGAAAGCGCTCATTCCTTCGGCCTTGCGCAGATCCTGGCTTGGGATGCGTTCGATCGTGCCGCTGATCTTCACCAGTGCGGAGGCAAGGGCGCTTGGACGGCCGGTCAGCACCGCCGATCCGCGATCGGCGGCGAACTCGCGGTAGCGCGAGAGCGCTTGCAAAAGCAGGAAGGAGATCGCGTACACGAGCACCGAGGCAACCAGTACGAGCAGCACCCCCTCCTCCTCTTCCCGGCTGCGTCCGTACCCGCCGCCGAAGCCACCTCCAAAGAACAGTGCGAACTGGGCGATCAGCGCGGCGAGCGTGGCAAAGAAGCTGGCCAGCGTCATCACCATCACGTCGCGGTTGATCACGTGTGTGAGCTCATGACCGATCACGCCTTCGAGCTCGGCGGTGTCGAGCATTCCCAGGATGCCAGTGGTGGCGCACACAGTCGCCGACTTTTGCGAGCGACCCATCGCAAACGCGTTGGGCATCGGAGTGTCCATCACACATACACGCGGCTTGGGCAGATCGGCCTGCACGCACAGTCGCTCGATGATCCCGTGAAGCTCCGGCTGTTCCACGGGCGTGACCTCTTTTGCCCCGAGCGTCGCGAGCGCGATCTTGTCCGAGGCGAACAGCTGCATTGCCAACATGAACACGGCTATCACCACGATCACTCCCGCGGCGGCACCCGCGGCGAAGAGCACCCCGACGAACACCACATACACGAGTCCGAGCAGGAACATCGTCAGCAGCATTCGTGCTTGCAGTCCGCCGTCTTTGCCGAAGTTGGAGCGTCGCTTGGCCATGAAGTTGATTGTAGAGTCCGCGAGTCCCGGTGTCGCCATCCCCGATGCGGCGAGTCGTGGGGCCGCCATTGCATAGAGTCCGTGTATGGACGAGGCGAAAGGGCAGCACAGCGCGTGAAGCCGGAAGTCCTGATCTTCGGCATCTCGATCAAGACGTTCGGGGTTACGTTTGCGCTCGGCTTCCTTGCCTGCGGCGCGGTCATCGCCCGACGCTTGCGAGAGATCGACAAGCCGGTCGACTGGGCCTATGAGATCGTGTTCGCGGCACTCATAGGTGGCTTGGTGGGTGCACGCGGGTACTTCGTGATCCAAAACTACGACGAAGTCAAGAACAACCTGCTCGGACACATCTTCTCCGGCTCAGGTCTCGTCTGGTACGGCGGCGCCATCGGCGGCGCTATCGGCGTAATCGCATGGATGTACTGGCGCAAGGCGTTGAACTTCATCGTGGTTGACATGTGCGCCACGGTGCTCGCGCTCGGTTACGGCATCGGACGAATCGGCTGTCAGGTATCGGGCGACGGCGACTACGGCATACGCTCGAAACTGCCCTGGGCGATGGGCTATCCACACGGCACTGTCCCCACGCCGCCCGGGGTCACGGTTCAGCCGACGCCGATCTATGAGACGGTCTCGATGTGTCTGCTCGCCTACGTGCTGTGGCAGCTTCGCGATCGTTTCCAACCCGGGGTCATCTTCGGGCTGTACCTAGTGCTCAGCGGCTTGGAGCGTCTGCTCGTGGAGTTCGTCCGTCGCAACAAAGAGGTGCTCGCTGGTTTGACCGCTCCACAACTGGAGAGCATCGTGTTGATGGTAGTAGGCGCTGTGCTGCTCTACGTAATGGCTCGCGGTGGGGGCTTCGCGCGTCCGGGTGGCAGCGCCTCGAGCGGCAGCGCCTCAGGCGGTCGCATGCGCGCCGCGAGCGCCAGCACCGCTTGAGGAGCCGGCCCGCGTCGCTATGTGGCCGCTACAGGCTTCTCGCCTAGCCGCGCTTTCAAGCCGCCATAATCCCCGCATGGCCACCGGCACCACCCTTTCGCATGTCTTTCCACTCGGCAGCCGTCTCAACGAGCGTGGCCGCATCGAGGTGGGGGGGTGCGACACGATCGAGCTCGCCCGCGAGTTCGGTACGCCCGCCTATGTGGTTGCCGAGGACGACCTGCGCGCCCGTGCCCGCGCGTTCCGCCAAGCCGGTCGTGACGCCGGCCACAACGACTTCCACGTGGTGTTCGCCTCCAAGGCGTTTCCCTGCACCGCGGTGCTCGGCCTATTCGCCGAAGAGGGCTTGTGGTGCGACGTTGCTTCCGGCGGCGAGCTCCACCTCGCACTGAACGCCGGCTTCACGCCCGAGCGGATTCTCATGCACGGCAACGCCAAGTCCGAGGCTGAGCTGCGCATGGCTCTCGAGCACCGAGTTGGGCTGATCGTGATCGACAACTTCGATGAGATAGAGCGGCTCGCTCGGCTACTGCAACAGGGAGCGCTCGCCGCCGAGCAACACGTGCTCATACGCGCCACTCCCGACGTCCGCGGTGAGACCCACGAGAAGATCTCAACCGGGCAAGCCAACTCGAAGTTCGGCTTCTCGATGGTCGATGTGAGTGCCGCGATAGAGCGGATTCAGGGCGTCGAGGGTCTGAGCCTCCAAGGTGTGCATGCTCACATCGGCTCGCAGCTGCTCGAGTTGGAGCCGTTTCGCCGCGAGGCCGCCGCGCTCGCGCGGATCGGCGATGGGGTGGGCGGGTTCTCCATCTACGACCTTGGCGGCGGGCTAGGGGTGGCCTACACCGAGGCGCAGCGTCCCCCCGAGATCGAGGAATGGGTTAGCACGGTCGTTGCCGGTGCCCACGAGGCTGGCATCAGCCCTGACGCTCGGCTGCTGGTCGAGCCCGGCCGTGCGCTCACCGCCAATGCCGGGTTGACGCTCTACACGGTTGAGAGCGTCAAGCGCAACGTCTCCACTTGGGTGGCGGTTGACGGTGGCATGTCAGACAACCTGCGCCCGATGCTCTATGGCGCCGTCTACGAAGCACACGTGGCGGACCGCGTCGGCGACGGCTCCTCAGGTGATGGCGCTGTGCGCTGTGTGCTGGCTGGCAAGCATTGCGAGTCCGGCGACGTGATCGTAGGGGAGACGATGCTCGACGATCCACGACCGGGCGACGTCATCGTGACCCCAGCCACCGGTGCCTACGGTTTTGCGATGGCAAGCAACTACAACGGCGTGCCGCGCCCGCCCGTCCTGTTCTGCAAGGACGGCGATGCCCGGGTAGTAGTCAGGCGTGAGCGCTTCGAGGATCTCACGGCCCGCGATGTCCTTTGAGCTGTCCCATCACGCCTCTGGAGCTGGCTGCGATGACGGCTGAGCGGCCCGCGGTGCTCCCAGAACGGCCCGCGGTGTCCAGCACACCGTTCAACGTCGGCCTGCTCGGCTTTGGCACGGTCGGATCGGCGTTCGCGGCGCTGCTCGAGGAGCGCGCTGCGCACATCGAGGCGTTCACCGGACGCTTGCCCGTGCTCGGTGGAGTCCTCACCACCAACAAAGGCAGCTTCGCTGAGATTCTCGAACCCGCGGAGCTGGTCGTCGAGCTGATCGGTGGGATCGAGCCTGCCCGCGAGTACGTGCTGGCAGCGCTCCGCTCGGGAAAGCATGTCGTAACGGCGAACAAGCAGCTGCTCTCCCAGTACGGCGAGGAACTCTTCGAGGCAGCCAGCGAGAGCGGCGTGCAATTGCGCTACGAGGCAGCCGTAGCGGGCGTAGTACCGGTCATACGAGTGCTCACCGAGTCGCTTGCCGGCGCGCACATCGAGCGCGTTCACGGGATCGTCAACGGCACCACCAACTTCATCTTGAGCGAGATGACCCGCGGCTCGAGCTATGCGCAGGCGCTCGCCGAGGCCCAGCGTCAAGGCTTCGCCGAGGCCGACCCCAGCGAGGATGTCAGTGGCCGCGACGCCGCCGCCAAGATGGCGATCCTTGCGCGGCTAGCCTTCGCTACCCCGGTCCATATCGACCAGGTGCCATACGAGGGGATCGAGCGGCTGCAAACCGACGATTCGCAGTACGCCCGCGAGCTTGGGCTCGGCCTGAAGCTGATCGGCACCGCGGAGCGACGCGACGGAGGGCTCTCGGTACGCGTGCATCCCGCCTTCCTCTATTCCGGTCACCCGCTGGCCTCGGTCAATGGTCCCTTCAACGCGGTCACCGTCGAGTCCGATGCGATCACAGAGATCACCATGTCCGGCCCCGGCGCCGGCGGGCGACAGACGGCAAGCGCCGTGCTCGGCGACCTAATAAGCACGATGCTCCCGCCGCCCGCGCCCTCGCCGCCGCTGGATCCACTGCCGCTCGTACAGGATGTCAGAGCGGCTTCTACATCCACATGGAGGTCGCCGACCGGCCTGGGGCCCTCGCTCCGATCGCCCAGGTGCTTGGCGAGCAAGGCGCATCGATCAAGTCGGTGGCCCAGCATGGGCTCGGGGAGCATGCACGCCTGGTGATGGTCATCCACCCGCTTGCCGAGACGCGCCTACGCGAGGCACTGAAACGGATCGGCGACGCTCGACTTCTTGCGCTCAACCCCGCGCGCCATACGCGTAATAGAAGAGGAGTTCATGTGAACAAGACGATTTCTATGAGCAAGAGCCATGTGCCGCTGATCGAGCGCTACCGCGATCGCCTCCCGTTCCAGGAGGGCGATCCGATCGTCAGCCTGCAAGAGGGCTCCACGCCACTGCTGCGCGCGCCCGTGCTCTCGGAGATGGTGGGCGCCAGCGTGCGCCTCAAGCTGGAGGGCGCCAACCCAACCGGCTCGTTCAAGGATCGCGGCATGACCTGTGCCGTCTCTGCGGCGGTGCGCGACGGCGCGAAGGCGGTGATTTGCGCCTCCACCGGCAACACCGCCGGCAGCGCCGCTGCTTACGCGGCGCGCGCGGGCATCACCTGTGCGGTGATCGTCCCCGACGGCAAGATCGCCGAAGGCAAGATGGCCCAGACATTGATCCACGGCGCCCGGGTCATCTCGCTGGCGGGCAATTTCGACCAGGCACTCAAGCTCGTTCGCGAGCTGGTCGAAGTCGCATCCGATCGTGCTCGTCAACTCGATCAACGAATTCCGCATCGAAGGCCAGAAGACCGCCGCGTTCGAGATGCACGAGGATCTGGACGGCGGTCTGGAAGCGCTCTGCATCCCTGTCGGCAACGCCGGCAACATCACCTCCTACTGGCGCGGCTTCCGCGAGATGGGGCCGCCCCAAGACTGTTCGGCTTCCAGGCCGAGGGCGCTTCGCCGCTGGTGCTCGGCCATCCGGTCGAGCATCCCGAAACGGTCGCCTCCGCGATCCGCATCGGCCATCCCGTGCGCGGCGAGGACGCGCTCGCGGCCGCGCGCGAGTCGGGCGGCGCGATCCGCGCGGTCAGCGACGCCGAGATCCTCGCCGCCTATCGGCTGTCGCCTCCAAGGAAGGCATGTTCTGCGAGCCCGCCTCGGCGGCTTCGGTCGCGGGCCTGCTCAAGTACGGCGCCGACGGCGCCCAGCAGATCGTATGCGTGCTCACCGGCCGCGGCATCAAGGACCCCCAGACCGCGATCGAGCACAACGGCGGCAGAGTGATCCCTTGCCAGCCGACATCGGCGCGATCGAAGAGGCGGTCCTTGGCGTGATCCGCAGGCGCGTGGTACGCGTGCCCGCGTCCTCGGCCAACCTCGGCCCCGGCTTCGACTGCTTCGCGGCGGCGCTCGGCCTGCACCTCGAGCTCGAGGTGACTCGAGACGGGCCAGCTTCGCCGTCGAGACCGACCTGGACGTGCCGCGCGGACCGCGAGAATCTGTGCGTGCGGGCGTTCGAGAGCCTGCACCCCGCCGACGACTTCACCTTCCGGATCGGCTCCGACATACCGCTCACCGGCGGGCTCGGCTCGAGCGCCTCGGCGATCGTCGCCGGCCTGCTCGCCGCCGATCACCTGTTCGAGCTCGACATCGACCTGCTCGCAGTGCGCCACCGCGATCGAGGGCCATCCCGACAACGTCGCCGCCGCGCTCCACGGCGGCTTCGTCGTCTGCGCCGACGGCGAGGCCGTCCGCTTCGATCCGCCCACGGGCCTGGAGGCGCTTGCGGTCGTGCCCCACGAGGCGGTGCGCACCAGCGAGGCTCGCGTGCCCTGCCCGCGCGAGGTGCCGATCGAGCAGGCGGTCTTCAACGTCGCCCACGGCGCCCTGCTCACCTTGGGCTTGGCGCGCGGCGACTGGGACCTGGTCGCGCGCGGCCTGCACGACAGCCTGCACGAGCAGCGCCGCTCTCACCTGTTCCCGCGCTCCTACGCGCTGGCTCAGCGCGCGCGCGAGCTCGGCGCGCTTGGGCGCCACCATCTCCGGCGCCGGTCCCACCGTGCTCGTGTGGTGCTTCTACGAGCAGACCGGCGCCGTCGTCGAGGCGTTGCGCGGCGAGATCGAGGGCTGGGCGACGCTCCTGCGTGCGCCATTTGAGGCCCAAGGCGCATATGTGGGAGAGTTGTAGGGCGATGGACGACGGCTACTTCCCGCGCGGCGCTCGATATTGCGGATGGTCCACGAAGAGAAGGCCGTCGGGCTCATGTACGGCCAGCGCGCGCTCTGCGTCGGCGCGGTCAAGCCGCTCAACTACGTCGGCACGAGCGAACACACCCGCAACAAGCGCACACCGTTCCGGCGGATCACCCACACGGGCGGCATGTTCGAGGCGGTCTTCTTCGGCACCCGCGCGGAGGCCGACCGCGTGCTTGGCGTCGTCGACGGCATGCACGAGCGCGTCGTCGGGACGCTGCCCGAGGATGCCGGCCCCCACTATCCCGCGGGCACGCCCTACTCGGCGTTCGACCCCGACGCTGATGCTGTGGACGGTCGCCGTGATCGCCGATTCGGCCGAATGGTTCTACGACCGGCTCGTCCGCCGCCTCACCGATCGCGGAGCGCGAAGCGCTGTGGCAGGACTACCTGCGCTTCGCCGAGCTCTTCAAGATGCCCCGCTCGGCGGCCCCGCGCACCTATCGCGAGTTTCGCGACTGGTATGAGCGCCAGCTCGCCGGTCCCGACCTGCACCTGACCGAGGAGGCCCGCTTCATGGGCTACGCCTCCGCCTTCGAGATCCCGATGCCCTCCAGCTCGCCAGCTCGGCAAGCGCCTGCACGACCTCGTCATGCTCGGCTCGCTGCCCGCGCGCGTACGCGAGCTCTACGGCCTGCCCTACACCCCGCACGCAACGCGCCGCCTGCGCCGCCGTGCTCGCCTGCGGGCGCTTCGCGCGCATGCTCGCGCCGCGCTCGCTCACCCGCGGCTCCTGCATCCCCGAGTTCGAGATGGTCGCCGCCACCGAGCGCCGCCGGATCGAACGCGGCCAGCCCACGCCCCAGCTCGTCCGACCGATACGGCGCTCTCAGTGCGCGGCGAGGTGGGCGCGAGTGCAGTCGTGTCAGGCGGCGGGGAGGTGGGCGCGAGTGCTAGCGTGTCAGCGCAGGCGGGCGAGGTGGGCGCGAGTGCAGCGTGTCAGCGCAGGCGGGCGAGGTGGGCGCGAGGTAGCTGCGCAGGCGGGCGAGGTGGGCGTGAGTGCTCGCCGTGTCAGCGCAGCCGCGCGAGACGGCGCAGCGTCGCATGCCTGGCAGGCGCTCGAGCAGTTCGCCGGCAACGCCACGTAGTCGGCGCCGAGGTCGGGCCGGTGGTCGAGGATCGACATCGCCCGCTCGGCCGACTCGGCGTACGCGATCGACCCGCGCACGGCCGTCTCGAACACCTTGCTCGCCGAAGCGCTCCTTCAGCGACGCCTTCGCCTCGCGCGAGTGCACCGTCCTCATGTCCGCCAGGTTCAGCAGCACCCCGAGCAGCTCCAGCTCGTCGTTGAGGCTGTCGCGAGCGACTTCGATCACCTCCATCGCCTGCTCCACGCCCTGCAAGCGCGAAATACTGCGCCTCGGCGGTAACCAGCGCATAGTCGGCCGCCACAAGCGCATTCACGGTCAGCAGTCCCAGCGATGGTGGGCAGTCCACGAGCACGATCTCGTAGTCGTCCTGCAGCTTCGCGAGGGCACGCCGCAAGGTCATCTCGCGGCCGATCTTGCCGCCGAGCATCAGCTCAGTCTCGGCGAGATTCAAGCTCGCCGGGATCACGTCCCGATGGATCGCCTCGCGTGGCTAGGGCTGTGCCGCCGAGCACATCGGCGATCGTCGGCTCGCTGTCAGGCGGCAGGTCGAAGTAGTCCGACAGGTTGCCCTGGGGGTCGAGATCCACCGCGAGCGTCTTCACGTCGATCCGTCGCAGCACATCGGCGAGCGTGCGCACCGTGGTGGTCTTGCCGGTGCCGCCCTTCTGTGAGAGCACAGCGATCGTCTGGGCCATGGCGGCCGATAGTACGTGGAATGCGCTTCGCCGGCGCCCAGGCAAACGTAGACGTCCGCCCAAAAAAACGAAACCAGCAGCGAAACCTTGCTCGAGCCGCGGGCCTACGGCCCGTCAGAGACGAGATCGCTCAGCCGAGCGTGGGGGCCTGCGTCAGCAGGGTCGGCTGCTCGTCAGGCTCGCCGGACACGCTCACGAACGTCAGGCGATAGCGGCCCACTAAGATCTCGTCGCCGTCGTCGAGCGCACTCCACTCGACGCGCTCGCCGTTTACGAACACACCGTTGAGGCTGCGATCGTCGAGCACTCTCACGCCGTCGGCCTGACGCACCACTAGTGCGTGCCGGCGCGACACGGTCGGATCGTCGAAGCGAACGTCCGCGGCGAGGCTGCGCCCGATGCGGGTCCACTCGCGCGTGAGCGCCACAGCCTTGCTCTCTTCGCCGTCCTCGTAGAGGACGTACTCGCCAGGCTCGCGCAGCTCTTCCCTGGCACGTGTCACCCACTCCTGGGGCTCGTGGAGTGCGACCGCGGTCGATCCTCCGCGACGGGGGCGGCGGCGTTGAACAGAGACGCCCTGACGAAGTCGTGGCCTGCCGCAGTCGGGACAATCGCGCAGCGCGTCGAGCGAGGTGAGCGTCAGGACATATCCGCATCCTTGGCAGCGGAACGATCCTGTGCCGGCCATCGTGCCCGAAGTATGCGACTCCATGCTGCGCTTCCCCTTCCTCTCGTTCCCGGGCGATCGGGAACTTTCTGCAGGGTGGAATCTCGTGGCAATCATAACGAGCGTGTCAAGTTAGCTTGACGATCGACTCAAATAGTCTCAAGGCGCTCTTCAGTCGCATTGTCCGAGCATACCCCTCCAAATTGCCCTCCAAACGACTATGTGTCCGAAAGATCACCGAAGAGTCGTGTCGAAGTGTGCCCATAGCGCTCTCAGGCGAGCCAGCGGAATCGCCCCGACTGCCTGAGGATCCTTGGCAGGAGCTCGCTCGAGCGCGGCGAAACTTCGTGCATGGCCTCTCCTCACGTCGATGTCGAGCAGCTCGAGCGCTACCTCCTGCGGCGCGGCGTCGGATCGCTCACGGCCGACCGCCATCGCTGCGTCGACTGCGACCGCACGCCGCTTGGTGGGTGAGCGCACATACACTCTATGAGCGCTCAGCGGGGATCGTGTGCGAGCTGTGCAGCCAGCTGCGTCGCTCCGCGCCCTTGCGAGCGAGATCGTGCGCCACAGCGAGCTCGGCCACACCGTGCGTCTCACCGCCCGCGCCGCCTGATGCAGGCGTTGCGCCGGCCCCGTAGGGGCCACCCACCCGAGCCGCCCGCTGCGCAGTCATTAGACTGCCGCGCCGTGGACCCCGTCACGGTCTCGATCGTCATCAGCGCCTCGCGCGAGCAGGTATTCGACTACCTGCAGGACATCGCCAACCACCCGGAGTTCACCGACCACTATCTGGTCGACTGGCACCTCACGCAGGGAGGATTCGGTCGGTCGCGGCGCCGGTGCCCGCTTCCGCGTGAAGGCTCCCGGCAACCGCTTCAGCTGGGGCGACTCCACCTTCACCGAGGTGGCCCGTCCCCATCGGATCGTCGAGGTGGGGCGCACCGGCAAGGCCAACCGCATCCGCACGCTCGGCGTCTACGAGCTCGCACCCGCGCCCGGTGGCGCCACACGCGTGCAGTTCACGCTGGAGACCCAAACCTCGGTCCTGTCCGACCGAATGCTCGAGGCGTTGGGGGGCCGCGCCTGGCTGAAGCGCAAGAACGAGAAGGCCATGCGTCGCCTGCGTTCGATCCTCGAGCGGGGCGAAGGTCGCGGAGAGCGCGTCACCGTCGCCGGCGGATAAACTGCCCGCTCGCATGATCCGTCCTCGCTTCACCGGCTCGCGCCCGTTCGGCTTGAGCTCGCTCTGCTGGTCTGTGCTGTCGGCGCTCGCGCTCGCTCTCAGCGCGTGCTCGGACAACTCGCACACGCGCGTCACCACCGGAACCTACGCCGGCGAGTCTGGCCAGAACGCGCCCTACCTGAATGTCGGCCCGCTGATCTACGAGGTTCAGCTCTCGCGCGAGCTGAACCCCTATGACACCGAGGACGCCTCCTACCTGACGGGCCTCACGCCCGCCCAGCGCAAGCTCGGCCCGGGCGAAGAGTGGTTCGGGGTATTCCTGCAGGTCTACAACGAAACCTCCACGCCCCACTCGGCGGCCACCAATCTGACGATCAGCGACACCCAAGAAAACGTCTACACCCCGATCGTCCCGGCCCTCACAAACGAATTCGCCTATCGCGGCGGGCTCATGCCGCCGAAAAGCCGCATTCCGGCGCTCGACACGGTCGCCGCCAACGGTCCCACCCAGGGCGCCCTGCTGCTCTTCAAGATCAAAATCGTCTCGCTCGACAACCGTCCGATCGAAATCAAGATCGTCGATCCACTGCATCCCACCCAGACGGCTTCGGCCGAGCTGGACGTCTAGCGGGGGAAGCTGGGCGTCCGAAGCTGGGCGTCCGAAACTGGACGTCCGAAACTGGGCGTCCGGAACTGGACGTCTAGAGCTCAAGCTTCCCGGCGCAACCCCGCCTCGAGCACCTGCTTGGCGACCGGGGCCGCTGTTTCCCCGCCGGCGCCGTCCTTCACGAGTAGCACCCCCACCGCGATCCTGGGGCGCAACGCCGGCGCGAACGCCGCAAACCAAGCATCGGTGTCCTGGGGATCGTCGCTCCCAGACGAGCAGTTTTCGTCGACTTTGCTTTTCGACTTCTTCGCCCGAGGCGCTAGACCCTTCGTCTTCAGAGCCGTGTTCGCTCTTGCTAGGACAGGCTGGGACGCCGAGTTCGGCGGTCCCTGTCTTGCCCGCCACCACCACCCCCGGGATGGCAGCCGAAGTGCCGGTTCCTTCGCGCACCACCCCGATCATCAAACGTCGCACCGTGCGTGCGGTGGCGGCGCTGATCACGCGCACAGGAGTGGCGTGTTGTGCTTCGAAGGTAGGTGTTGGGCGGCGACCGCCGTCTGCGATGGTTGCCGCGACCGTGACCATCTGAAGCGCCGATGCCTGCACCTGACCCTGGCCGATGGCGGTTGACCCGACGTCCAGTTCGCCCTGTATCTGAGCTGCCGCGGGCAGCGTGCTTTCAACCGCGCCCGCCACCCCCGGCCGATGGTTGAAGCCGAAGCGTTCGGCTGTGGCAACTAGACGGGGAGCGCCAACCTTCACGCCGAGGGGCGCGAACACCGAGTTGCAGGACACCGCGAAGGCGAGCGCCAGGCTGCCGCCACAGGACTCCCCGTTGGCGTTTTCGAGCTTTACCCCGTCGAGCGTTGCCGATGTGGCATAGGGAAAAACGCTCTTTTCGCTCGCCACTTTGGCTTCCAGGGCGGCGGTTAGCGTCACCATCTTGAATGTCGACCCAGGTGGTTGCAGATCGTCGATGCCGATGCCCACCACCGCCAGTATCTGCCCGCTCTCGGGATCGATCGCCACGATCCCACCGATCTGTCCGCCGAGTGCTTCCGCCGCCACGCGCTGCACGGCGGGGGAGATCGTGGTGTGTACCGCCGGGTTCGACTTGGCCACGGCGCTTGCAAGCACACGCCTCCCTGCGAGCAGCTCGCCACCGGGTGTGCCCCGTAGTTGGTCATCGAGCGCCAACTCGAGTCCGCTGGTGCCAACGATCGCCTCGGAGGGCACTCCCCGCGCTTCCAGTTCAGCCACGCGTGAGCTCGGGACCGGGCCCACCTCACCGACTACTCCCGCGGAGGCGGCGCCGAGCGGTGAGTTGCGTGCTCCCGCTGCCGTTGCCGGGCCCTCCGCCAGCACCGATCCGTCGCCGGCAAGCAGCGCTGCGCGCGGCGGCATGGTCATACGCCTGCTCAGCGACTGGCCCGCATGCAAGCCAGGGAAGAGGAGCGAATGCGACCAGATCACGCGTGGCCCGTCGGGGCCGTCGCTCAGCCTCATGTGCAAGCTCTCCGCGAGCTTTCCCCACAGTCGCGTGCCGACGAGCATCGGCACGGAGATTGTGTCCCGTTCGCCTTCGTGGGCGCCGCCCATCACCCTTAGGCTGATCTCGGTGGCAGTTCGCGATGCCGCTTGATAAGCCCCGACAAACGCGCTTGGGGAGATGTGACGCTGGGAGGTGTCGTCGATGTCGTCGTACATCGTCGCGTAGTCACCTCGCGCCCATGCTCTAGCGAATCGATCGGCCATGCTCAGCTGTGGTGAGCTGTGATGGGCGGACCCAACGATCGCGCCGATCGCGAATGCGATCGCGGCGAGCGCGATCATCGGCGCCGCCCGTCGCGCGCGCAGGCGATGCTCATTGGAGGTGTTCACAGCCCGGGACGGTAGAACATGAGCAGTGACGCGGCTCGACTGGATCATCGTTGCATTCGCTGCCCTGCTCGCGTTGTTCGGGTTCCGGCGAGGTTTCATCGTCGCTGCTGCTCTCCTTCGGAGGCTTCGCCATTGGTTCATTCATCGGAACGAGGCTGGGTCCTCTACTGCTTTCCCAGGGTTCCTCATCTCCGTATGCACCCGCTTTCGGCCTCGTGGGTGCCCTGCTTGCCGGGGCGATCCTCGCCACAGGCTTGGAGGGTGTCGGCTTCAGGTTGCGCCGCACGCTTGTGCTGCCCGGGCTCGGCATGCTCGACGGAGCGCTCGGTGCCATGCTCAGCGCCGCGCTGGGGCTGGCGATCGCTTGGATCCTTGCGGCGGTGGTGGTGCAAACCACGGCACAACCCAGCTACGCGCAGACATCCAGCGCTCAGAGATATTGCGTGAGCTCAACCAGCTGCTGCCGCCCAGCGGCCCGATCCTGAACGTGCTCGCGAGCCTCGATCCGCTGCCGTCTATCTCCGGTCCACTCCCCGACGTCGCCCCGCCATCTGGTGCCATCGCGCGAGAGCCAGGGGTACGTGCCGCCTCGCGCAGCGTCGTGCGCGTTCTTGGTACAGCCTGCGGTCTGGCGATCGAGGGCTCGGGTTGGGTGGCCCAACCAGGTGTGGTCGTTACCAACGCGCACGTGGTTGCCGGCGAGCACGACACGACGGTCGAGGTCGGGGGAGACGAACCGGAGCTGTCGGCTTATGCCATCGCGTTCGACCCCACCGATGACATCGCGGTTCTGCGCGTCCCCGGTCTCAGCCAGCCGTCGTTGACGCTCGTCTCAGATCCCACTGCCGGTCGTGCAGGTGCCATCTTGGGCTATCCAGAGAATGGGTCGTTCGATGCGCGACCAGGACGCATCGGCACCACACAGAAAATCATCACCGACGATGCTTACGGTCGTGGGCCGGTCTCGCGCCTACTTACGCCGTTGCGGGGTCTCGTGCGCCCAGGCAACTCGGGTGGGCCATTGGTCGATCGGGAGGGACAGGTCCTGACGACGGTATTCGCGAGCACCACCGGTGGTGGCCCCGCCGGGGGCTATGGCGTCGCCAACGCCACCGTCGCCCATGTGCTTGCGGGGGCCGGGCGGATGGTGGGCACCGGCGAATGCACCGCCGGTTGACTCATCGCGGGTGAGCGCCTCGGTCAGGCGGTCGACGGGCGAGTCCGCGGTCGCGCGCGCGCCGGCTTGGTGTCCTGCGATGGCTTCTCTCGTCTCGAGTCAGCGACTTGGACATCGGTGTCGGTGGCGCTCTGGCGGGCCTTTGCCACCGCTCTCTTGTCTTTTTCGGGTGCCTGAAGCAGCGGCTCGGCCGCCGCTAGGCGACGCACCAGTCCCGTGCGCACCCGCTCCAGCTCGCCGACGCTCAGCAGGCGCGGGCCTGCGTGTCTGAGGGGCTTGGTGGGCGCGGGAATCAAGCCAGGGTGGCTGGCTTGGATCTCTGAGAGCGCCTGCTCCAAAGCGGCGATCTGAGCGCGTAGCTCGCGACGTCTCTCGCCGGCCTGTGTCGCGACTGTCGGGGGTGGCTCGGCGGTGACGTACAGGGCCGCCGCCACCTCGCGCGGGTCCACACCAGTCCTGCGCGCCTGGCGGGCGGCGTCAGCGGCTATCTGTCCCACCGCCGATGGCTCTTGGGCGACGCTTGCCACAAATGTTCCCGTGCCCTGGCGGCTGTCGATTAAGCCCTCCTGCTCCAGACGCTGATAGACAGCCCGGGCGGTGTTGGCGTTGATCCCGAGCATCTCAGCGAGCTCGCGCAAGCCTGGCAAACGCTGGCCGGGCGCGAGCCTGCCATCGCCGATCCTCGCCCTCAACGCCCATGCGAGCTGCACCCCGATTGGGATCTCCCCGGCGCGATCGATCGCGAGGTCCTCGAGATCGAGCTGAACGCTTGCTGTGCCCGTTCGATGGCGATCATCCGGGCGGTGATCGGAGCGGTCGTCTAGGCGATCATCCGGGCGGTGACCTGAGGGGTGATCTGAGGGGTGATCTGAGCGGTCGTCTGGGCGGTCGTCTGGGCGGTGATCCGAGCGGTCATCTGAGGAGGGCAATCCAACGACCGCCTCTGACCTACGCACGTCTGGATGGTCGTCACTTGCCATGACTCAACTTTAGAGGTTCGCAGTCAAGAAACATAGTGTGCTAGTGAACTAGTACACTAGTTCTATGGAAGGGTTGGAGCATGGGGAGACCGAGGGTGGGGGCGAGGGCAGGTCCGAGCTCGCACGTCGCGATCGGGACGCTGGGTTCGGCGTGGGGAGCCCGGTTGTGGGGCAGGTCCGGGTAAGCCCTCTCACCATTGGATCGCCGGCGCATGGGAGGGAGCTTCTGGGGCGAGCGCTCCTTCCAACCCGCAACTTGCTCGAGGAAGTCGGAGACATGATGGTCCTGAGCGGCAAGACCATCTCCGCGGCGTTGCGACCGCCATACCCCTACGGGGGCGAGTTCGTCTCGCAGTTTCTCTTCACGTTGCGGATCTGCTGGCTCCCGCTGCTGGTGTCTACGTTCGCCATCTCCTACGGCGCCGCGGGGCTGCAGGCGGCGAACATCCTCAACCTGCTCGGAAATCTCGATCGACTCGGCGGGTTCTTCGTCCTGGCGGCGGTTCGCGAAATCGGGCCGATCATCACCGCGGTCATGGTCGCGGGCGCCGCCGGAACCGCGATCACCGCGGACCTGGGGGCGCGCAAGATTCGCGAGGAGCTCGACGCCCTGCAGGTCCTCGGCGTCGACACTGTCAAGAACCTGGTGGTGCCGCGCTTCCTCGCGTTGATGATCGCCACCGCGCTTTTCAATATCTACGCGGTCCTGTTCGGCCTTTTCGGCGGGGTGCTCGCCGCCACCGTCAACCACCAGCCGCTCGGGCCGTTTTGGGCGACGTTCTTTGCCAACACCTCCACCACAGACCTATGGGGCTCGACGCTGAAGACCGCCATCTTCGGAGCCATCATCGCGATCGTCTGCTGCTACAAGGGGATGACCGCCTCAGGCGGCGCCGAGGGGGTTGGACGTGCCGTCAATCAAGCCGTCGTCACGGCTTTCTTGACGTTCGGGGCGTTTAACTACGTCTTCACTCAGATGCTGCTTGCCACGCATCCAAACCTCCTCTCGATCCGGTGAGGGAATCGGCTGTCACGCCGCGCGACTGGGTCGCCTCCGCCGGCGAGATCGGCGAGTTCACGGGTCGCATCGTGCGCGACGTGTGGACGCTGCGTGTGCTGCGCTTCTTCGGCGAGACGGTGCGCCAGGCGGGGATCTTGATCGTCTCCTCCACAGTCGTGTTGTGGGTGATGGTGTTCATCATCGGGCTCGGCACCTGCGGGATCGAGGGCGCCTACTTCGCCGAGGCTCAGGGCGCCCCCGCGGTGGCGGGGATCTTCGCGGCGTGGTGCGACCTGCGCGAGGCGGTCCCCTACGCGTTTGGCTACATGATGGCCGCGAAGGTCGGCACGGGCATCGTGGCGGAGCTCGGTGCGATGCGCATCAACGACGAGATCGACGCCCTGGAAGTGATGGGAGTCGACTCGATGCTCTTCCTCTGCGCCACGCGTCTGCTCGCGGGCTGGATCGTGCTGCCCTTCATGTACATCGCCGGCGTTGGTGTTGCCTACCTGGCCTCCTACATCGCGATTGTGCATCAGGTCGGGTCTGTCACCTCTGGCGGCTACCTGCTCGTGTTCTGGCAATACCAAAATCCGTTGGACTACCTTTACAGCGTCATAAAGGGGATGTCGATGGCCACCGTCGTGGTGCTCGTCGCCTGCTACTACGGATACAACGCCTCCGGCGGCCCGGTGGGGGTTGGGAAGGCAACAGCCCAGTCGATGGTCCTCAACCTCGTGCTCGTCACATTCATCGGAATGTTCGGCACCCAGGTGTTCTGGGGCACCAGCCCCCGCGCCCCCATCGGCGGCTGAGGAGAGCCCATCCGATCGGTCGAGTCCGTGAGCTGATGAGAGTCCCATCCGATCGGTCGAGTCCGTGAGCTGATGAGAGTCCCATCCGATCGGTCGAGTCCGTGAGCTGATGAGAGTCCCATCCGATCGGTCGAGTCCGTGGGCTGATGAGAATCCCATCCGATCCGCCGAGTCCGCGGGCTGATGAGAGCCGCAATCCGATCGCCGAGGCCACCGGCTTGCGCGGCCCGCTACGCTGGCGCCATGTCAAAGACACTCGTGATCGCCGAGAAGCCCTCGGTGGGACGTGACCTGGCGCGTGTGTTGCCAGGTCCGTTCGCCAAGCAGGAAGGCTGGCTAGAGGCTCCGGACTACGTGATCACCTGGGCGGTGGGTCATCTCGTACAGCTCGCCGAGCCCGACGAATACGACGCGAAGTACAAGCGTTGGCGGATGCCGGACCTGCCGATCGTGCCGAGCAAGTTCAAGCTCGTGGTGCGCGACGAGCGCTCGCGCAAGCAGATGTCGGTGGTCACCGCGCAGCTCGGCCGCGAGGACGTCTCCGAGGTAGTCAACGCGTGCGACGCGGGACGCGAGGGCGAGCTGATCTTCGCCTACCTATACGAGAAGGCGAAAGCGTCCAAGCCGGTACAGAGGTTGTGGCTGAACTCGATGACAACGGCCGCTATGAAGAGCGCGTTCGAGTCGCTGCGCCCGGCTGAGGACTACGCGCTGCTCGAGCAGGCCGCGCGCTCGCGCTCGGAGGCCGACTGGATCGTGGGCATGAACGCCACGCGCGCCGCCACCATCCGTCTCAAATCGTCCTTCGACGGGGCGGTGTCGCTTGGGCGGGTGCAAACGCCGACGCTCGCCATCGTGGCGCGTCGCGAGGAAGAGATCAAGGCATTCGTGCCCGAGCCCTACTGGCTGGTGGACGCCACTTTCGACGCCGGGCCGCTGGAGGGGGCCGGCGAGGGCAATGAGGAGGCTGGTGCCAACGGCACGAGCGGCCGCGTCTACGAAGGCCGCTTTCACATGGGCTCCAAGCCCCGTATCGCCACCGAGCAGGAGGCATTGGCGATCGTCGAGGCCTGTGAGGGCAAGCAGGGCACGATCACCAAGCTCGAGAAGAAGGAACAGCGCGAGCGCGCACCGATGCTGTACGACCTGACGAGTTTGCAGCGCGAGGCCAACACCCGCTACGGCTTCTCCGCGCGCCGCACGCTGGCGGCCGCGCAGCGTTTGTATGAGGAGCACAAGGCGCTCACCTATCCACGCACGAACTCGCGCTATTTGACAACCGACATGGTCGAGGAGATCAAGCCCACGGCCGAGCTCGTCGGCGGACAGAGCGAGTACGCCAAAGCAGCCGCGTATGTCACGGGCCTCGACGTGCTTCCGCTTGCGCGCGTGGTCAATAACGAGAAGGTCACCGACCATCACGCGATCATCCCCACCAAGGCCGAACACGCTGTGGACCGCATGGGCGATGACGACAAGCGCGTCTATGACATGGTGGTGAGGCGCTTCCTCGCCGTCTTTCACCCAGAGGCGGTGTTTGAGAACACGCGCGTGGAGACCACCGTGCTGCCCGCCGGCGGCGACGCCGGCGGATGCGTGTTCCGCACGCGCGGCAAGCTTCTGCTGGTGCCGGGCTGGCGTGGGGTCTACGGACAGATACCTTCGGAGGCGAAGTCCGCCGCCGAGGAAGACGAGGGTACCGATCAGCAGCTGCCGAAGCTGAACGAGGACGAACAGGTCCAGACGGTCGAGATCGCAAGCGCACACAAGGAAACAAAGCCGCCGCGACGTTACAGCGACGCTTCGCTGCTTGGCGCGATGGAGACCGCCGGCAAGCTCGTCGACGACGACGAGCTGCGCGAGGCAATGAAGGACTCGGGGATCGGCACGCCCGCGACGCGGGCGGCGATGATCGAGCGCTTGATCCAGGTGGGCTACCTCGAACGCGAAGCGCGCTCGCTGGTAGCCACCGACAAGGGCTTGAATGTCATCAGGCTGCTTGGCGAGCACGCGCTCACCTCGCCCGACATGACCGGCCAGTGGGAGCATCGCCTCGACAAGATCGAGCGCGGCGAGGACTCGCGCGAGAAGTTCATGGGCGACATCGCCGGGTTTGCCGAGCTCACCGTCAAAGAGCTCGACGAGAAACTGAAGGATGTGCGCATTCCGCGCGCCAACCTCGGCCCGTGCCCGATCTGCGGGCACGACATCAAAGAGAACCGCAAGGGCTACTCCTGTTGGGCCCGCGACGATCCAGGGTGCGGCTTTGTCATCTGGAAGGGCAAGTCGGGCAAGCAGCTCTCCGTGGCGATCGCCAAGGAGTTGATTCGCAGCGGGCATACCTCCAAGGCCGTCATCGGCTTCAAGGCGCGTAGCGGACGCAGCTTCCGCGCGCATCTTGCGCTCAGCCAGGACGAAGAGGGCAAGTGGCGCGTCGAGTTCAACGAGGCTTGGGCCAAGGAGGGTGCCAAGCCACCCGAGGCAGAGGCCGATGCCGAGGCAGGGGATGACGCCGCTACGGGTGGGGAAGCGGTGACCGCAAGCGCGGCATAGCCGTTCACGTCGGCGACGTGCGCGAGGATGGAGCTCGTGTCGATCGTCCTTGTAACCGGACCCGCGAACGCCGGCAAGGCGCGTGTTTTGCTGGAGGCGGCGCGAGGGCATGTGGCCCACGGTGAGGAGCCGTTGCTTGTAGTGCCTACGGCAACCGACCAGGCTCGCTACCGACGTGAGCTGGCTGAAGGCGGGCTCGCGCTAGGTGTGCGAGTCGAGCGCTTCGATGGTCTGCTGGCCGAGGTGCTCGCGCGAGCAGGAGAGACTCGGGCTCCGCTCGGATCGCTTGCTCGCGAACGTTTGCTGGCGCGGCTCGCGGACGCTCGCCCGGGCATGGCCAAAGAGCTCGCGCGGTTCGTCGCGGATCTGGAGACCCAGCGCGTGACCCCCGCGCGGCTGCGCGGCGCGTTGCGTGCGTGTAGCTCCACGGAGGAAACCTCGAGCGAGCCGACAACGCTCGAGCCGTTGTGCACGGTGTTCGAGCGCTATCACGAGTCCCTCGCCAAGATGCGGCGCGGCGACCGTGAGCTGCGTGTGAGCTGGGCGCTGGATGAGTTGCGCCGCAAGCCTGCGCTGTGGGGCTCGGTACCCGTGCTGCTCTACGGCTTCGACGACTTCACCGAGACCCAGATCGACACGATCGAGACGCTCGGCGGTCAGGTTGGTGCTCGTGTAACGGTTTCGCTTCCCTATGAGGCCGGCCGCGTAGCTTTTGCCGGTCGCGCCTCCACTTTCCAGCGGCTCCTTCCGTTGGCGGAGGCTCACGCCGAGCTGCCGGCGCGTGCCGAGTATTACGCGCCGCATGCGCGGGGTGCTCTGCACCACCTAGAGCGCTCGCTGTTGAACGACGACGCCACTCAGGTCGAGCCCGCCGAGGCGGTGAGGCTACTCGAGGGGGGTACTCCGCGCGCGGAGCTAGAGCTCGTGGCGGGTGAGGTCAGGGCACTGCTCGACGCCGGAGTGCACGCCGAGGAGATCGCGATCGTACACCGCTCTCCAGAGTCGATCGCCGGCCTGATCGGCGAGGTTTTCGAGGCCTTCGACATCCCCCATGCGCAGCGTCGGTCGGCGATGTTCGCCCACACCGCGCTCGGCCGGGGGCTGCTCGGGATACTGCGCTGCGCCACCGGCGATGGCGAGCTCGGCGATCTGCTGGCATGGCTGGGAGCCCCCGGCGTTCTGGAGCACCCACAGCTACTCGACCGTTTGGAGGCCAGCGCACGCAAACTGGGAGCACTCGACGCGCAACGAGCACGTGTGCTGTGGGAGGCCGAGTACTGGCCGCTGGAGCGGATCGACCGCTTGCGCGACGCAGTCGCCAAGGGGAGTGTGGCGCTGCTCGATGCCCTCGCAAGCGAGCTCCAACGGCTGTTCAACGCGCCCCGCGCGGCCGCCGCGGTTGTTCTCGGCGAGGACGAGCTCGAGGAGGCACGCGCGCTGGTGGGCGCACGTCGAGCACTCGAGGAGCTGCGCGACCTTGCACGGTCCTCGGCCGAGCTCGCGCCGAGCGCCGGCGAGCTGATCGATGTGCTGGAGCGCCTTGAGCTGACGGCGGGTGAGCGTCTGGAGGCGGGTCGGGTAGCCGTTGTCGATCCGCTCTCGCTGCGGGCTCGTCGCGTGCGCATGGTGTTCGTGTGTGGATTGCAAGAAGGCACCTTTCCCGCGCTTGCCACACCCCATCCCCTGCTCGATGAGCAGGAGCGCCGCCGGCTTGCGCATGTCTCGGGGCTGGTATTGCGCGGCGAGCCCGATGCCCTGGCGGCCGAGCGCTATCTGCTCTATGCGCTCGCCTCGCGTCCGGAGGAGCGCCTGACGCTCAGCTGGCATCTCGCCGAGGAGGATGGGACGCCGCTTGCTCGCTCGTTGTTCGTCGAGGACGTATGCGACCTGTTCCGCTCGACCCTGACCGAGCGCACCAGGCGCAGGGTCGCGGGGGCCGCGGATTGGCCGGGCCCGGGAAAGCCGGCGGGGGCGATGGCCATGCGTGCCGCAACGCTCGCCGCGGCGACGCCGGCGGTGTCCGCTCGCTGCATCGGGTCCCTAGAAGATGAAGGGGTACTTGGCGAACTGCGCGATCGCGCGCTGTGGTCGGCATCCTCGCTCGAGAGCTGGACGGGCTGTCCGGTCAAGTGGTTTGTGGAGCGACTGTTGCGCGCCGGCGATATCGAGCCCGACCCCGAGCCGCTCGCGCGGGGTAGCGTGGCCCACGCGGCGCTGAAGGACACGCTCGAGCGCCTACGCGAGCGCACCGGCTCGGCGCGGCTCGCCCCCGCGAGCGTTGGGCTCGCCAAGCGGCTGCTACGCGAGGCGCTGAGCGAGTTGGAGGCGAGCCACCCGCTGTCGGTGGCGCCCGAGCGCCTGCCGGGGGCACGTCGGCGCCTGCAGGTCGATTTGGAGCGCTACCTTCAGTGCGCCGCAGAACAGGCGAGCCCGTTGGAGCCGACGTATCTGGAGCTCGAGTTCGGCTTTGAGCCCGACGGGCTCGCTCCTCTGGATCTCGGCGAGGGTGTGTGGTTGCGCGGGCGCATCGACCGCATCGACCTTGGAGCGCAAGGTGAAGCGGTGGTCTACGACTACAAGGGCCGCTTGGCCACGCCGGGGGCGAAGTGGGTCGGTGAGGGGACCTTTCAGCTCGCGCTCTACATGCGCGCGGTGGAGCGCCTGCTCAACCACAGTGCGGTCGGCGGCTTCTACCAGCCGCTCGCCGGCAGGGATATCAGGGCGCGTGGCGTGCTGGACGGCGACAGCGGCATAGAGCTCGACTGCGTGCGCACCGATCGACTCGAGCACGAGGAGCTGGGCGAGCTGATCGATCGCTGCGTAGCCGCGGCGTTGCGGGCCGCCTCAGAGGCGAGGTCAGGCGCGCTGGAGCCACGGCCCGATACATGTGCATACAACGGTGGCTGTGCTTACCCAACCATCTGTCGATGCGAGCGCTGAAGCATATGGGCGATGGGGCCGCCGATCGCGAGCGACACACCGACTTGGCGGTCCCCCAACAGTTGGTGCTCCCCTACGAGCAGGAGGCGCTGTCAGGCGACGGGCACCATTTGGCCACTCGCGAGCAGCAGCGCGTTCTCACAGACGAGCAGGAGCTGGCGGTCGCTCGACGTTCTGGGTCGCTGCTGCTGGCGGCGGGCGCCGGCAGCGGCAAGACCTCGGTGCTGGTCGAGCGCTTTGTGCGGGCCGTGCGCGAGGATGGGGTGGACCCGGGGCGGATACTCGCGATCACCTTCACCGAGCGTGCCGCGGGTGAGCTGCGCGAGCGTGTGCGTGCGCGCATGTTGGAGCTGGGCGACCGCGAGGCGGCGCGAGACACCGAGGCGGCCAACGTGTGCACTTTCCATGGTTTCTGTGCACGGCTTTTGCGCACCCATCCCGTCCAGGCGGGAGTCGAGCCTGGCTTTGAGATTCTCGAGGAGGGCATCGCCACAAGGCTGCGCGTGCTCGCCTTCAGCGAGGCTCTCATGGGCTTCTTGGAAGGGGAGCGCCAAGAGGCGATCGATCTTGTGGCTGCCTACGGCGCCGACCCGCTGCGCTCGATGGTGCTGGGCGCCTACGCTCAGCTGCGCAGCCTGGGACAAGCCGAGCCGCGGCTAGTGCCGGCGGCTTTTCAAACTCGTATGAAGCTTCACATCGACGGGCAGGAGAGCTCGTTTGAAACGGACTCCCCGGAGGAGGATGAGAACCACGAGGGCGACTCTTCAGAGGGAGGAGAGCATCAGGAGCGGGACCCCTCAGAGGGAGGGGAGCATCAGGAGGTGGACCCCTCAGAGGGAGGGGAGCATCAGGAGCGGGACTCCTCAGAGGTAGGGGGAGATCAGGAGCGAGAGGCCTATGCGATGCGTGCCTGCGAGCTGATCGGTGAGCTTCTCGAGCGCTTCGGCGTCAGCTACGCCCAGCGCAAGCATGCTCGTGCCGCGCTGGACTTCGACGACCTAGAGCTGAGCGCTCGCGATTTGCTCGAAGCGCGCGCGGACGTGCGCGAGTCGTGGGCGGAGCGCCTTCAGCTGCTGATGGTGGACGAGTTCCAGGACTCGAGTCCTCGCCAGCTCCAGGTGTTGGCGGCGCTCGACCGCGACAATCTGTTCACCGTCGGCGACGAGCTCCAGTCGATCTATGGCTTTCGTCATGCCGATGTTGGCCTCTTTCGCGAGCGGCGTGAGCGGCTGGGCGCCATGGGAGCGAGTTTTGCTCTGACGCGTAATTTCCGCAGTCGCCCCGCCATTCTCGCGGCTGTCGAGCGGATCTTCGCGCCGCGCATCGGTGAGCCCTTCACGCCGCTCACGGCTGCTCGCGTCGAAGAAGACGAGGAGGCACGTACCGAGGCAGGCGCTCTAACGGGCGATCTCGAGCGGCCCCACCAATCTAGCCAAACCGCCCCGGGCGAGGCGGGCCACAAGCCGATCGTGGAGCTGCTGCTCACAGACAAGCGCGGCTGGGAGCGCATGTCCGGCGACGAGGAGCTGGAGGGCTTGCCTGAAACCACGTCATGGCGTCAGGCCGAAGCTCGTTTGCTTGCACAGAGGATCGCGGAGATCCTCGCAAGCGGCCAGGCTCGAGCGGGAGAGGTCGTGGTGCTGTTGCGGGCGCTGGGCGACCTGCCGGTGTACGAGAACGCCCTGCGTAGCTGTGGGTTGCGCACGCTTGCCGGTGTCGGCGGCTTTTGGAGCCACCAGCAGGTCGGCGACCTGCTGGCGTGGCTGCGAGCGCTCGCCAATCCGCTCGACGAGCTAGCGCTCTACTCGACGCTGGCCTCGCCGCTCGTGGGCGTCTCGAGCGACGCGCTCGCGCTGATCGCGAGCGCGGCACGCAAGCACGGCCGTGGTGTGTGGCAAGCCGATCGTGGATGGCGCCACGGCGCTCGATGCGCTCCTGCCGCTCGAGGATCGCACGCGCGTGGCTGCCTTCCGCGAGCTGTTTGCCTCCGAGCGTAAAAGCGCCGCGTTGCATCCGATATCGCAGCTACTGCGACGCGCGATCGCGGCCACCGGCTACGAGCAGCATGTGCTCTCGCTTGGCTGGGGCGAGCGACGGCTCGCGAACGTTCACAAGCTGGTGCGGCATGGCGCGGCGCTTCGAAGCGCGGGAGGGTCGCGATTTGCGTCGCTTCCTCGACCATGTGGCACACCTCGAAGTCGCGCTGGCTGGACGCGAGGCCGACGCGGCCGTCGGCGATGGGCAGCTCGACGCGGTGCGTTTGATGAGCATCCATGCCGCCAAGGGTCTCGAGTTCCCGGTCGTGTGCGTAGCCGATCTCGGCCGCGACCCCAACTTGCGTGTGCCAGACCTGCTTGTCGACAGCACCGGCGGACGCATTGGGTTGCGCTTGCAAGAGCTCGGAAACCCAGAGCCGACCGGTGCCCTTGACTACGAAGAGTTGCGCGAGGAGCGCCGGGCCGCCCAGGAAGAGGAGGAGGATCGCGTCCTGTATGTCGCCTGCACGCGCGCCGAGAATCGGCTGCTGCTGAGCGGATCGGTCGCGTTCGCGCGCTGGCCGCGCGCAAAGCCCGGTGTGGCGCCGATCGTCTGGCTGGCGCCCGCGCTCGTACCCGACGCGCCGAAGCTCGCCGGCTCCGAGCGCCGCCCAGTCGGCGCGCTCACGGTCGACTTGGCCGGTGGGCTGTCGGTGCGCTGTGTATTTCACCGCCCGAGCTCTACCGAGCAGGCTCAGTCCTCGAGCCCTGCCAAGGAGGCACAGTCACGGGTCGGTCAAGGAGGCTCAAGCGGATCGCGCGCCGCGAGACCCTCCCGCAAGTGCACCCGAGCCGCCTGTCCCGTCGGCAATATGTCGAGCCAGTGCCGCCTGAGCCGGCTGGACCGCCGATCGGACAAGCTCTGCCAGCTCCAGTCGCGCGATTGGAGCCCTCGGCGCGGCTGCTGGCCGATCCGGACGCGACGATGAGCTACACCTCGCTGGCGGAGCTGGAGCGATGTGGCTACCGCTACTACCTGGAACGCGTTCTGCGACTCCCCGAGAACCGAGCGGCGGCGCGTGCCGGTCGCGACGACGGTGGGGTCGAGGCGCGCGCTGCGCGGCACGATCGTCCATGCGCTGCTCGAGTCGATCGATTTCGCGCGCCCGCGGCCACCCAGCGCGAAGATGTCGCTCGAATCGCCAGGCGGTATACGGCGCGAGAGCTCAGCTCGGGCGAGCGCGAGGAGATCGTCGGCGCTGCTCGCGGCCGCGCTTGCCTCCGAGCCCGCGCGGCTAGCTTGCCGGTGCGCGCCGTGCTCGCCGCGAGCATCCCGTTCGCCTTCTCGCTCGGCGCCGAGGAGCCGCTTGTCACGGGGTGCTCGATCTGATCGTCGAGCAGACCGACGGCAGCAGCCTGATCGTCGACTACAAGAGCGACCGGCTGGTCGGGTGGCGAGGATCTCGAGGCGCTCGTCAGCGCGACTACGGTTTCCAGCGACTGCTCTACGCGCTCGCCGCGATCGAAGACGGGGGCGCGCGGGTTGAGGTGGCCCATTGGTTTCTGGAACGCCCGAACGAGTGGGTCTCGGCACGCTTTGAAGCGACACGAACGAGATGTCTTGCGCGAACAACTGCTCGAACGCATCGTGCTGACACTAGGGACAAGGGCTTCGCTGTATCGCAAACGCCACATCGCGTACTCTGTCTCACATGCCCCGGTCGGAGTGGACTGTGCTCATGGGGGGAAACCCGCACTATGAGTGAGCGGTCCGCCACATTGGAATCCGGCTGATAGGGGGGTAGGCTCGACTTGGGAAATTTGCTGTTTCGCGATGAGCGGGAGCAAACGAGGCGGAGGAGGGAACTCATGCCAACCGAAAGATCAGCGGCTACGGTCACTCAGATGCCGTCTCTGCGTGCCCGATCTCGAGCTGTTCGCTCGTATACGGATCGACGGGGATCCTCATGCGCGCGAACTGCTCGTCGAACGCTATCTCCCGCTCGCTCGTCGCCTCGCGCGTCGCTATCAACACACCGACGAGCCGATCGAGGATCTCGTCCAGGTCGCCTCGATCGGGCTACTCAAGGCGGTCGATCGATTCGACTGCTCGCGCGAGGTGATGTTCTCTAGCTACGCCGTCCCGACGATCCTCGGCGAGCTCAAGCGCCATTTCCGCGATCGCACGTGGTCGGTGCGGGTTCCGCGCGACCTGCAGGAGATGGCCTTGCGGGTCGACCAGACGGTGACTCGACTCTCGCTCGGTCAGCGTCGCTCTCCCTCGGTCGGCGAGGTGGCCCGAGCCGTAGACAGCGTCCGAGGAGCAGGTGCTCGAGGCGCTCGAGGCGATGGGCGCCTATAGGGCGGGCTCGCTCGACGCGCCGCGCTCGATGCGCGACGAGGAGACCGAGAGCGTCGCCGAGACCCTCGGCTCCCACGATCAGGGCTTTGACCGTGCCGAGGAGCGTGCCACGTTGGAGCCGTTGATGGGACGGATCGGCGCGCGCGAGCGCACTGTGCTGGAGCTGCGCTTCGGCGACGACCTCACGCAGGCGGAGATCGGCGAGCGGATCGGCGTCTCCCAGATGCAGGTGTCGCGCCTCATCCGCCAGGCGCTGGCGCGACTGCGCGCCGGTGTCGAGACCGTCCTTGAACGAAATCGTCCGCGTGCATAGGCGGCGGCTCTTGACGATAAGGCTTGACAATGTTCCCCTATGGAAGTCAACATGTGTCTAGATGCCAAGAGCAATGTGGATGGGGACGCTCAGCTTCGGCTTGGTCAGCGTGCCGGTAAAGCTGTATAGCGCGGTCACGCGCAAGACTGTCCACTTCCATCAGATCCACACGCTCGACAGCGGGCGCATCCACCAGAAGCACGTCTGCTCGCTCGACGGCGAAGAGATTCCCCTCGGCGAGATCGTCAAGGGATACGAGATAGCCCCCGATCGCTACGTGCCGGTCGAGGCGCGCGAGCTTGCGGCGCTCGAACCGCTGTTCACACGCACGATCCAGGTCGAGGACTTCGTGGATCTCGCTGAGATCGACCCGATCTACTTCGACCATCCCTACCACCTGGTTCCCGGCCACGGCGGCTCGCATCCCTATCGACTGCTGCTTCAGGCCATGAGGGACACCGGCAAGGTCGCCATCGGTCGCATCGTGATGCGCTCCAAAGAACGGCTCGTGGCGATCCGACCTCGTGAGAACGCGCTGCTGATGCTCACGATGAGCTATAGCGACGAGGTCAACCCGACAACCGGCTTGCGCGAGCTCGAAGGGCTCGAGGACGAGCTCGACGAGCAGGAGCTCGACGTGGCTCGCCGGCTTGTGGCGTCGATCGCCGAGCCATTTGACATCGAGAAGTACCAGGACAGCTTTCGCGAGGCCGTGCTCGACCTGGTCGACCGCAAGGCGGCGGGCGAGCCCATGCCGCTACCAGGCAAAGCAGAGCCGCCACCGGAGTCGCCTGACGTCATGAAGGCGCTGGAGGCGAGTCTCGCGCAAGTCGGCTCGGACTGAGCGGCTCAGCCGCTGCTGAGCACGATCGCCAGCTGAGAGCCGCCACCATGCTCGTCGGGCTCCATCGACATGCGCTCGGCGATACGCTCGAGCACGTTGCCGACGACTGGCAGCATCGTGTCCCTCACAAGCGCCGCCGCACCTCCGTCCACCAGGTTCAGGACGCGCAACTCTGCCTCGGGCTCGTCGGCCTCGATGCTGAACGCCAGTCGGCCATCGCCGGCATACGCTGGAGCGTGCGCGCACACCGCGTCGCACACGAGCAGCGCGTCGTCGAGACGGTCCAGCGGCCAGTCGGCGCGGGTTAGCACCATCGACACCACTCGCCAAAGCACGGGGGCCAGCAGCGGACCGTTGGCTATCCGCAGGCGTGTGACGTTGCCGGTCGCCTGCAGCTCTCCATTCGCGGCCTGACTCATCGCGACTCGTGACCGTTCATGCTCAGCGCGGATTCCTCCAGAGCAAAGGTCATCCGCACCTCGGTGTGCTTCTCGCGGTCGTGCCCGAGCTGCACGCTCTCGGCGAGTGCTGCGATCAACGACAGCCCGAGCCCCAGACCTGGACTGTCCGGGCGAGGTCTGATGCCGCGACCCCAGTCTCGTACCAGCACGGTCAGCTCGTCGGCTTGCTTGCTGGCGAGGATCTCCATCGGACCCTCCTGGCCGTCGGGATAGGCGTGGACCACCACATTTGCGCATGCCTCGGTGACGGCGAGTCGGATGTCCGACAGCTTCGCCTCCGGTACGCCGAACGCGTCGCCGAGGCCGCCGAGAGCGTGCCGAACTATTGCGATGTTCTCAGCTCGTGCTGCGAGCGCGAGCTCCATGTCCGGCGTCATTGCCTCTCCTGGCGGTGTGCCGTCCCGATCTGCCTTGGCGTCTCGCCCATAATGATCCCCGTCGAAGACGGATTTCACACGTCCAATGCCTCTCTAGAGGCGATTGCGATGCTACGCTTTCAGGCTCCGCCTCAGGTGCCGACCCCCCATGCCCGTGAAGGCGCCGCTGCCCGTCTGGGCGCGCCGCCTCGAGGCAGCACTCACATGACTTCGCACACATTGCCATCACAGGCCGCTGGACTCTACGACCCCCGCTATGAGCATGATGCGTGCGGGGTTGGGATGGTGGCGCGCCTCGACAACCTGCCAACGCACGAGGTAGTCACGCGTGCGATCACGGCGCTCGAGAACCTCGAGCACCGTGGCGCATCGGGTGCCGACCCGCTCACGGGCGACGGCGCGGGAATCCTCATGCAGATGCCCGACGAGCTGCTGCGTGCGATCGTCGGGCTTCGAGCTGCCTCCGCTCGGAAGCTACGGCGTGATGATGTGCTTCCTGCCCACCGATCGAGCCGAGCGCGAGCGGATCGAAGGTCTGCTCGCGCGGACCGTGGGCGATGAGGGCCAGCATGTGCTTGGCTGGCGCGATGTGCCGGTTCGTCCCGAGCACACCGGCGCTACCGCCGCGCTTGGCTCGGCCGGTCATCCGGCAGTTGTTCGTCGGGGCTGCCGATGGGCTCGATCAGGATGCCTTCGAGCGCAAGCTGTATGTGATTCGGCGTGTTTGCGAACAGGCCGTCGCCGCCTCCGAGGAGGCAAGCAGCGGCTTCTACGTCACTTCTAGCTCCTCGCGCACGATCAACTACAAGGGCATGCTGATCTCCTATCAGCTGGCTGCCTTCTACCCCGATCTACAGGACGAGCGCTGCAAGAGCGCGATGGCGCTGGTGCACTCGCGCTTCTCCACCAACACCTTCCCAAGCTGGGAGCTGGCTCACCCATATCGCGTGATCTGCCACAACGGCGAGATCAACACGGTGATGGGCAACGTCAACTGGATGCGCGCCCGCGAGTCCGAGCTCGCCTCCGAGCTCCTCGGCGAGGATCTGCGGAAGATCCTGCCGGTGGTCACTCAGGGCAACTCCGACTCGGCGACCTTCGACAATGTGCTCGAGTTGCTGATGCTCGCGGGGCGCTCGCTCCCGCATGCGGTGATGATGATGATCCCCGAGGCCTATCGCGACCGCGCCGACCTGCCCGAGGAGCTGAAGAGCTTCTATGCTTTCCATGCCTGTTTGATGGAGCCGTGGGACGGCCCAGCCGCCGTTGCCTTCACAGACGGTCGCGTGGTTGGTGCGACGCTTGACCGCAATGGGCTGCGCCCCGGACGTTGGGTGCTCACCAAGGACGGCCATGTCGTGCTTGGCTCGGAGATCGGGCTGCTCGACGTGCCCGCCGATCAGATCGAGCGGCTAGGGCGTTTGCAGCCCGGCAAGCTGTTCCTGGTCGACCTCGAGCAGGGCCGTGTGATCGAGGATGGCGAGGTCAAGCATCGGATCTCCACGCAACAGCCCTACGGCGAGTGGTACGCGCGCAATGCGGTGCGCTTTGCCGATCTTCCCGTCTCAGAGCAGGTGACGCTCTCCGATCAACCGCTGCACATGCGCCAGCGCGCGTTCGGCTACTCCCAGGAGGATCTGCGCGTACTGCTCGAGCCGATGGCCCGCGAAGCACAGGAGCCGATCGGCTCGATGGGCAACGATCTCTCGCTCGCCGTGCTCTCAGACCAGGCGCCGCCGCTGTTTTCCTACTTCAAGCAGCTCTTCGCTCAGGTCACAAACCCGCCGATCGACCCGATCCGCGAGGAAATCGTGATGAGCCTTGCCACGACCCTCGGTATGGAGCGAAACCTGTTCAACGAGACCCCCGAGCACGCCCACAAGCTGCTGCTAGACCAGCCGATTCTGCTCAACCGCGAGCTCGAGACGCTGCGCCATATCTCCCACGACGTGTTCTCCTCGCGCACGCTCGACATCACCTGGCAGGTGGCAGACGGTCCCGACGGCCTTGCGGAGGCGCTCCAGCGGGTGTGCGTGCAGGCGCACGAGGCGATCGCCGAGGGCGTCAACATCATCATCCTCTCCGACCGCATGCTCGGCGCGCGCCGCGCGGCGATCCCATCGCTATTGGCTGTCTCCTCGGTGCACCATCACCTCGTGCGCGAGGGCACGCGCCTGCGTGCAGGCATCGTGCTCGAGTCCGGCGAGCCTCGAGAGGTCCACCACTTCGCCACGCTGATCGGCTACGGCGCCAGCGCGATCAATCCGTATGTGATGCTCGAGACGTTGGATGACCTTGTCCTGAGGGGGCGCATCACGCGTGCGGATGAGAATGGAGGCAAGAGCTCGCTCACTCCCGAGCAGGCCGCCCAAAACATGGTCAAGGCGATTGGCAAGGGGCTGCTGAAGACCATCTCCAAGATGGGCATCTCAACCATCCAGTCCTATCGCGGGGCGCAAATCTTCGAGGCGGTGGGCCTCGAGCGCGAGCTGATCGACCGCCACTTCACCGGCACCGCTTCACGGATCGGTGGCATCGGCCTGGAGGTGTTGGCGATCGAGGCGCTCGAGCGTCACGCCCGTGCTGGGTGGGTGGGCCATCGTCTCTACGACGAGCTGCTGCCCGTCGGCGGCGTGTATGCATGGCGGCGCGACGGCGAGCACCACATGTGGAATCCCGAGACGATTGCGCTCGTCCAGCATGCTGTGCGCTCGGCCAATGGCAACGTAGGCGCCGCGCTCGAGGGCGACACGCAAGCCGGCGCCGAAGTGCGCGACAGCCCCGCCTTCCAGAAGTATCGCGAGTACGCCGCCGCGGTCAACGACGACGCGGCCCGCAAGGCCACGCTGCGTGGGCTGCTCAGGTTCGTCACATACGATCAGGGGGCCGGTGGGCAGGCGATCCCGCTCGATGAGGTCGAGCCAGCCAAGGAGATCGTGCGGCGCTTCTGCACCGGGGCCATGAGCCTTGGCTCCATATCCCGGGAGGCACACGAGACGCTTGCGATCGCGATGAACCGCCTGGGCGGGCGCTCCAATACCGGCGAGGGTGGGGAGGACCCGGCGCGCTTCGTCCCCGACCCCAACGGCGACCGGCGGCGCTCGGCGATCAAGCAGGTGGCCTCCGGCCGTTTCGGCGTGACGATCCACTATCTCGTCAACGCGGACGAGCTGCAGATCAAGATGGCTCAGGGCGCCAAGCCCGGCGAGGGCGGCCAGCTTCCAGGCCACAAGGTGGATGCCTATATCGGCTCGATCCGCCACACCACCCCCGGTGTCGGTCTCATCTCACCGCCGCCACACCATGACATCTACTCGATCGAGGATCTCAAGCAGCTGATCTACGACTTGCGCTGCTCGAACCCGGAGGCGCAGGTGTCGGTCAAGCTCGTCTCCGAGGTAGGCGTGGGCACGGTTGCGGCCGGCGTCTCCAAGGCCAACGCCGACCGTGTGCTGATTGCCGGTCATGACGGTGGCACCGGTGCGTCGCCGCTGTCCTCGATTCAAGCCGCGGGGATACCGTGGGAGATCGGCTTGGCCGAGACCCAGCAGACGCTGCTGCTCAACGATTTGCGCTCGCGCATCGTGGTGCAAACCGACGGCCAGCTGAAGACCGGTCGCGATGTTGTGATCGCGGCGATGCTCGGCGCCGATGAGATGGGCTTCTCCACCGCCCCGCTGATCGCCACCGGCTGCATCATGATGCGCGCCTGCCATCTGAATACGTGCCCCGTGGGAATCGCCACCCAGGACCCCGAGCTGCGGGCGCGTTTCAAGGGGCGCCCTGAGCACGTGGTGAACTTCTTCTTCTTCGTGGCCGAGGAAGTTCGCGAGATCCTCGCCTCGCTCGGGTTGCGCACGCTGGACGAGGCGATTGGCCGCGTCGACCTGCTCGCCTCCGAGCAGGCGATCGAGCATTGGAAGGCCCGTGGTGTCGATCTCACCCACATCCTTGCCCACATCGAGCTTCCCCAGGGAACGCCGCGCCGGCGCATGAAGCCGCCCCCGGCGGTGCTGGACGATGCGCTGGACTGGGAGCTCGTGAAGCGCTCGCTAGCGGTCATCGAGTCAGACGGCGTAGCGCCCGCGGGTGGTCCCGAGGGCAACTCCCACGGCGGTGAGCAGCAGCGGCGCGTGGAGATCGAGTTGCCGATCCGTAACGTCAACCGCTGTGTGGGTGGCATTCTCTCGAGCCATATCGCGCGTGCCCGCGGAGCGCAAGGGCTGCCACCGGACTCGATAGTGGTGCGCATGCGCGGCTCGGCCGGTCAGAGCTTTGGCGGCTGGCTTGCCCCCGGGGTGACCTTCGAGCTGGAGGGGGACACGAACGACTACACCGGCAAGGGCCTCTCCGGCGGTGTGGTGTCGGTGCGCCCGCCGCGCGACATGGACGAGCGCTTCGTTGCGCAAGACAACGTAATCGTGGGCAATACCGTGCTCTACGGCGCCACCTCCGGCAAGGCATTCTTCAGAGGCCTCGCGGGCGAGCGCTTCGCGGTGCGCAATTCGGGCGCATGGGCGGTGGTGGAGGGCGTCGGCGATCACGGTTGCGAGTACATGACGGGCGGGCGCGTGGTGGTGCTCGGTCCCACGGGCCGCAACTTCGCGGCGGGCATGAGCGGCGGCATCGCCTACGTGCTCGACGAGGATGGGAGCTTTCCCGCCCGTTGCAATATGGGCATGGTCGGCTTCGATGAGATCTCGAGCGCCGACGCTGACGAGCTGAGAGAAACGATCGAGGAGCACGCTCGCCACACAGACTCGCCCGTCGCGCGCGATGTGCTCGCTCGCTTCGAGGGATTGCTCGCGTCTGGGGCGTTCGTGAAGGTGATGCCTCACGACTACAAGCGCGTGTTGCGAGAGCTAGCCGAAACCGAAGAGGAGCAGGCCGAGGGGGCCGTGGCCTGATGGGCAAGCTGGGTGGTTTCCTACAGATCGAGCGCCATGGGATCGCCTACCGCGATCCCCGCGAGCGCGCGCACGACTACCAGGAGTTCGTCGTGGAGCGCCCCGTGCAGGAGCTGCGCGACCAGGGCGCCCGCTGCATGGAATGCGGGGTGCCGTTCTGTCACAACGGCTGCCCGCTGGGCAACCTGATTCCCGACTGGAACGATCTCGTCTACCACGACCGCTGGCAGGAGGCGATCGCCCAGCTACACGCCACCAACAACTTCCCGGAGTTCACCGGCCGCCTGTGTCCCGCTCCGTGCGAGGCGTCGTGTGTGCTTGAGATCCGCGAGGGCGACTCGGTGACGATCAAGCAGATCGAGCAGGCGATCGTCGATAGGGCTTTCCGCGAAGGCTGGGTCAAGCCCGAGCCGCCTCGCCATGAGACAGGCCAATCGGTGGCGGTCGTCGGCGCGGGCCCGGCGGGCATGGCGGCAGCCCAGCAGCTGCGCCGTAGCGGGCATAGCGTCACGCTGTTCGAGCGCGACGAGGCAGCCGGTGGGCTGGTGCGCTTCGGTGTTCCTGACTTCAAGATCGAGAAGACCGTCGTCGAGCGGCGCGTCGAGCAGCTGATCGCCGAGGGCGTCGAGCTGCGCTGCGGCGTTGAGGTAGGGGCGGATGTGACCGTTGCCGAGCTGGGCGAGCGCTTTGACGCAGTGGTGCTTGCTACCGGCTCGCGTGTCCCACGCGACCTGTCGGTGCCCGGGCGTGAGTTCAGTGGCGTGCACTTCGCGATGGACTACCTCTACCAGCGCAATCGCTTCGTCGCCAACGAGTACGGCCCCGAGCCGACGGTGGCGCAGCCGTCGCTGGGCGAGCCGATCACGGCCGCCGGCAAGCACGTGGTAGTGATCGGCGGCGGCGATACCGGTGCCGATTGCGTTGGCAACTCGCTGCGCGAGGGCGCTCTGTCGATCGTTCAATTGGAGCTCTTGCCCGAGCCGCCGGCTCACCGCCACGACGAGCGTACGCCGTGGCCGGAGTGGCCACAGAAGTACCGACTCTCCTATGCGATGGACGAGGCGCTCACGGCGGGCTTGGGCGAGCAGGATTACTCGGTTACCACTACTCACTTCTCCGGCGATGAGCATGGCAATGTCGCGGCGCTGCACGTCGCCGGGGCCGAGCCTGCGCCACCGTTTGCGCCTGTGCCAGGCACAGAGCGTGAGCTGCCCGCCCAACTAGTGCTGCTGGCGATGGGCTTCCTGCACCCCGAGCAGCCCTTGCTCGACCAGCTCGGTGTCGAGAAGGATCCGCGCGGCAATGTGAAGGCGATCAAGCCCTACACCACCTCGGTCGATGGCGTGTTCGCCGCGGGCGACGCGCGCCGTGGGCAGTCGTTGATCGTGTGGGCAATCAACGAGGGACGTCAGTGTGCGCGGATGGTGGATCGATACCTCGCGGGGCTTCGCGATGAGTCGCTCAATGGCTCACGGCCCGAAGATGCAGGCGTGGCCGGCCACAGCGACGCCGACGAAGGCCCCGAGGGACCGCCGGCAGCACGTTGGACCCGGAATATCGGTGCCATGAAGGGACTGCCACGCGCGTGCATCGTCGGTGCGGGTTCGTCGGGAATAGCGGCAGCCAAGGCGCTGCTCGATCGCGGCATCTCGTTCGACTGCATCGAGAAGTCAGACCAGGTAGGGGGCAACTGGGTGTTTGGCAACCGCAATGGAATGTCGGCGGCCTATCGCGACCTGTTCATCAATGTGTCGCGCGAGCGGATGGCTTATGCGGACTACCCGATGCCAACCTCCTATCCAGACTTCCCCCACCACACGCACATCAAGGAGTACTTCGACGGCTACGTAGACCACTTCGGATTGCGCGAGCGCATCGAGTTCGAGACGTCAGTCGAGCATGTCCACAAGCGCGAGGACGGGCAGTGGGAAACAGTGTTGGACTCTGGCGAGACTCGTTTGTACGATGCTTTGCTCGTTGCCAACGGTCATCACTGGGACGCCCGTTGGCCAGAACCGGCGTTCCCTGGGACGGATACATTCAAGGGCACGCAGCTACACGCCCACTCCTACGTGGACAACTCGATCTTTGCCGGCAAGGACGTCGTGGTCCTGGGCATGGGAAATTCCGCGATGGACATCGCGGTGGAGTCCTCCTATGTGGCCGCCAACACCTATCTGGCGGCCCGCAAAGGCGCATGGATCATCCCCAAGTATGTGTTTGGCAAGCCGGTAGATCAGCTCCCCAACAACCCGCGCATCCCGTTCGCGATCCGCCAGCGCATGATCCACCAGACGATCAAGACGATGACCGGCCCGCCCGAGCGCTACGGGTTGCCCAAGCCCGATCACAAGTTCGGCGAGGCCCATCCGACGGTGTCGGGGCGCATCCTCGATCGAATCGCCCATGGCACGATCGCGCCGAAGTCGAACATCGCAACGCTCGAGGGTGAGTGTGTGCGCTTCACCGATGGCAGCGAGGTGCACGCTGACGTCGTCGTGTACTGCACCGGCTACAAGATCACCTTTCCGTTCTTCGACAAGGACTTCCTGGCCGCACCGGACAACCACATCGAGCTGTTCCGTCGCGTCTTTCACCCTGACATCCAAGGGCTGTACTTCATCGGCTTGCTGCAGCCGCTGGGCGCGATCATGCCGTTGGCTGAGGCCCAGAGCACGTGGGTTGGCGATTATTTGCGTGGCGAGTACACGCTGCCCTCGCCAGCGGAGTTGCGTCGCGACATCGCCTCAGACCAGGCCGCGATGCGCAAGCGTTACGTGGCTTCCAAGCGTCACACGATCCAAGTGGACTTCGACGACTACATGTACGCGCTCGATGCCGAGCGTCGCGCAGGGGCTGAGCGGGCACGGGCTCGAGGGTACGCCTTGCCTGTGCCAGCGCACGCCGCCAAGTCCGTAGCGTAGCTCCCTGCCGCGCTTCTTATTTGGATTTGGGTCGGTGCGCGGGTCTTCGTTAGCTCTGCGCCAACAGGGGGGGTTGACTTCTGCGCAGTCGATGGTATAAGGTACCCATGTGGTTGCATCTGTAGTGGGTGTCTACCAAACATAAGGTCGGGTTTTTGGGTCGGTCTCTGTGGTCGACGCTAACCGGTAAAGCAGGGCCCTTGGGAGAGGGACCGGGTCGCTTCTGAGAGGGAGTTGTATTTCGCGTGGTTTCATTGGGGAATAACGTGCTCGAGAGTCCGTGTGTCATTGACGGGTCCGTAATAGGACGCGTCAGCGTCGCTGACGCGTCTCTCTCTCTCTCTCTCTCTCTCTCTCTGGGCCAGCCGGCGCCTAAGCGCTAGCAGTCCTCGCCACGGCGTTTGCCCGCGGCCCGCCGAGCAGAAGGCTCGGCTTGAGTTGTTGTGCCTAAAAGGGCGCTTGCGCTCTGTAGGCACGCATTGTGCTTCTTGTTCTTTTGTCGGCGCTGGTCGTGTGCCAGCCGGCGGTTTTGCTTGCCCCCCGAATGGCGGGGCCTGCCCCCCGAATGGTGGGGCTTGCCCCGCGAATGGGGGGTGTTACCCGGATGCGGGTGGTGCTCGTGTTGGTTCTTTTCGGGAGGGGACGTATCTATGAGGCCTGTTGCTTGTCGTGTGCTTCTGTTGGTGTTCGCGCTCGTGTCGGTAGCGGGTTTGAGCGCATTTGGTGGTGCATCCGCTTCCGCGGAAGTGACCCATGATTTCAAGTTCAGCTTCGACGGCAGCGCTACGCCGCCCGGGTTTTTCGAAGGCGAAGTGAGTGCCGTGGCCATCGATCAGGCAAACGGCGATATGTATCTAGCGGACTATCAGGCAGACGCCGTCTACAAGTTTCGACCTGTCGGGAAAATATCTAGGCGAAATCACAGGCGCAGCTGTGCCACAAGGCTCTCTCGGCCTATTTTATTGGTTTTCCGGGATCGCGGCTGATAATTCCAGCGGGCCCAATCGTGGAGACCTCTATGTCGCCGGGAGCGACAACGGCGTTGTCTACAGGTTCAATGCTTCAGGCAAACTTCTCTCTGAACTGAATGGTTCGGGCACACCAGCAGGCTCGTTCAATCCGCGGGGGGTCGCGGTCGATTCCAGCGGCGATCTGTATGTCGCGGACGCCGCCAATGACGTCGTGGACGAGTTCGACGCAGCCGGCAATTACGTGTCTCAGATCGCTAGTGCCGAGATCACTAATCCGGCGTCGATCGCCGTCAATTCCAGCGGCGATGTCTACCTGAACAACTACTACGAAAGCACGATCGAGCTCGAACCCGGTGGTGTCGCGTCGGTGTTGGATGCAAACCATACGGATTCGGTCGCCGTCGATCCGGTGAGCGGTGATGTCTACGTAGGCGAAAGGGAATATCCATCGCCTGGACATATCGTTGAGTATGACCACTCCGGCAAAAGGCTCGGCACGTTTGGCGAAGAACGACTCGGCTATGTGGACGGCATGGCGGTGCTCGGTGCGAGTGGCGAAGTGTATGCAGCCGATGCTTCCAACAAGCTGATTGATGTCTTTGGTCCGGGGATCGTGATCCCCGACGGGGTGACGGAAGCCGCCTCGAGCGTACAGCCCTCGAGTGCCACTCTCAACGGCACAGTCGATCCCGATGGTCTCCCGGTGACTGCCTGTCAGTTCGAATACGGGACAAGCAGCTCATACGGGCAGAGCGCTCCCTGCGCGCAGTCGCCGGCGTCGATCGGGTCGGGCACCGGTCCCGTCACGGTGAGCGCGGACGCCAGCGGTTTGTCTGCGGACACGGAATACCATTTCCGTCTGGCTGTCTCAAACGCGAACGGTACGAATCGCGGTGCGGACGTAACCCTCACAACCTCCGGTCCACCGAGGATCGACGGTGAGTCGGTGGAAGCGGTCAATCGTACGACGGCCAGCTTGCAGGGTCAGATCGACCCCTTTGGTTTCGACACGACCTACCGTTTCGAATACGGGACGAGCACTGCTTACGGTTCGAGCGTCCCAGTCCCAGATGCCGACATCGGCTCGGGCATGGGCGAAGTGCCTGTCAGCCAGGTCATCGGTCAGCTGCTGCCTGCCACCACTTACCACTACAGGATTGTCGCAACCAACGCGCAGGGTACGGTCGATGGGACCGACCAGACCTTTACGACAGTCCCGCCCGCATATATCGATAGCGAGTTCGTGACAAGCGTAGCTTCGAGCAGCGTCACACTGAATGCGGAGGTCAACCCAAACGGTACCAGCACCGAATACCGTTTGGAATATGGCACGAACAGCTCCTACGGTCAGACACTTGCAGGGAACGTGGGTGAAGGTACGAGCGATGTGCTGGTCAGCTATCACCGCCAGGAACTCTCACCAGGTACGACATACCACTACCGGATTGTGGTACACAACAAGTTCGGGACGGTAGAAGGCACGGACCACACGTTCACGACTCAGGCGACTGGTGGTCAGGAGCTCGCGTTGCCTGATGGTCGAGCATGGGAACTGGTCTCTCCAGCTGACAAGAATGGCGCTCTGGTTGGAGTAATTCGCCCCGAACAGTCGTATCAGACAGCGGCCGATGGGAGCGCGATCGTCTATCCCGCGAGCGAACCCGTTGGGGAAGGCGTTGTGGGGCGTAACATCGATTCGGAGATTCTCTCGAGGCGTGGGCCGGATGGTTGGAGCTCACGGGACATTTCCGCGTCAAACCCGTTGCCTAGCTCCGAAGGGGATACGGCCGAGCACGCCAACCGTGGCCCCGCCGATTTTAAGATCTTTTCGGCCGATCTCTCGTTCGGGATCTCCGAACCAGCACAGGAACTCGATCCGGTGCCGCTGTCCGCGGAAGCTACGGAAAGGACGTTGTATCTGCGTGATAACGCGAACGGTTCCTATCTGGCGCTCGAGACGCCGGTGGATGTCGCCTCCGGGGTCACGTTCGGGGATAAGACTATGGAATTTTTCGGTGCGACGCCGGATCTGAGCCATGTGGTCTTCGGTACGACGGAGGCTTTGACGCCGGGTGCGGTCGCTGCGCCGACCGATACGCCGCTTAGCCACGCGGAACAAAACCTGTATGAGTGGAGTGGAGGTAAGTTGCAGTTGGTGAACGTCACACCTGAGGGCACGAGTGAACCGGGCGCATCTCTTGGAGCTGAGGAATTTGGCTTTAGCAGGGGAGTTACCGCGCATGCCATCTCAAACGACGGTCGTTGGGTTGTTTGGACCCACGGGAATCTCCTCCCCTATGGTCCTGGAGGCGGTGTCGGAGGGCCTCTGAGTCTTTATGTTCGTGACATGGTTGCGGGGAAGACTTTCTTGCTCGGCGGTGAATATCCGCGTTTTGAAACGATGAGCGCTGATGGTTCGAAGGTCTTCTTCACCGACACCGACAAAGGCCGTGGTGGGGACTTGTATGTGTTTGATACCGCGACCGGCATATCGACGGATCTCACTGCTAATCATGGTGTTGGCGAAGCTAATGCTGGGGTTCAGGATGCTGTGATGGGTGCGAGCGAAGACGGCTCGTATGTCTATTTCGTGGCTACGGGCGTGCTCGCGAGCGGCGCGGTCAGTGGTGCTGACAACGTGTATGTTCTGCACGATTCACAAGCGGGTTGGACGACCAAGTTCATCGCGACGCTCGCGGCTGAAGACGCGAAAAGTTGGAGGGGGTTGAGCCAAGAAATCCAGCCCCCCTTGGCGGAAGGTGGCGGGGAGGTGTATCCGGAACTGGTCAGCTCGCGGGTGTCGCCGGATGGGCGTTATCTGGCTTTCATGTCGGAGCGCTCGTTGACGGGCTATGACAATCTGGACTCGCTCAGTGGACAGCCGGACGAGGAGGTCTATCTGTATGACGCGGTGTCTGGGCATCTCAGCTGCGCGTCGTGTAATCCGACTGGGGCCAGGCCTGTTGGCGTGTTCGACGATCGTTTGGAAACTAATGCCTTGCTCGTTGATTTGCCGGATGCGTGGTCTGCCTATCATGGTACGGGCAATCATTGGCTGGCAGGCAGCATTCCCGGCTGGATGCACGAAAATAGAAATTTGGCGTCGTATCAGCCACGGTATCTGTCTGACAGCGGACGCTTGTTCTTCGATAGTCCGGATGCGCTCGTGCCGCAGGACACGAATGGGCTGGAGGACGCTTATGAGTATGAGCCGGCCGATGTGGGTGACTGCACAGGGACAGCTGGCACGTTTGCGGTGGCTTTGGGTGGGTGTGTGAGTTTGATCTCATCCGGTCAGTCGGCGAGCGAATCGATATTGGTGGATGCGAGTGAAACTGGTGAAGACGTGTTCTTTGCGACAGCCAGCAAATTGGTGGGTGAGGATTACGATACGGCGTACGATATTTATGACGCGCGCGTATGTTCGAGCGAAGCGCCGTGTCCTAGCGAACCGGTGTCTTCGCCGCCGTGCACGAGTGGGGATTCGTGTAAGGCCGCGCCTTCGCCGCAACCGGAAATCTTTGGTCCGACTCCGAGCGCGACATTCTCTGGCGTCGGCAACGTGGTCGAAGAACCCAAAACGGTCGTCAAGCCCAAGGCGAAGGCCAAAACGAAGCCGAAGAAGCACGCGAAGCACAAAAAACGCAAGGCTCAGAAGCGACGCAAGGCTGAGAAGGGACCCAAGGGTGGGAAAGCGCGCGGCACGCGCTCCCGTCGGAGTGCTCGCAAGGGTGGGAGGTGATCGGTATGCGCAGGTTGAGTGCGGCTGTATTGACAAGCGTTGTGTTGATAGTGCTCGCGTCGATGATTGGCTTTAGTGGTGAGGCTGCTGCGGCGGAGCCGTGGTGGCATGTGACGAGCATCTCCTCGCCTGCTGGCCCAAGTGCCAGTGAAGCGGTCCTCGACCTGGATGTCGCCAACGTCGGTGATGCCAATGCGGGTGGTGTCCTGGTCCAAAACCTGATTTCCGGCAGCACCCCGATCACGATCGTGGATCGTTTGCCCGCAGGCGTAACCGCGACGCATGTCCATCCCGAAGGGGGAGGCGGATTTCTCAATAGGTACGGTGTGCAGCATTATCCGTCGCTGGTGCAGTGCTCGATCGCGGGGCAGACGGTCACGTGCCACTATGGTATCCCGGTACAGCCCTACGAACACATTTTGATTGGGATGAGCGTCGACGTCGCCCCGGGAACGGGTCATGGCGAGAACGAAGTCGAAGTCTCCGGCGGTGGCGCACCTGGGCTGGTCTCACGTCACGCGCTAGCAGTAGAAGAGCCTGTCCCCTCCTATGGGGTGCAGAGCTATGAACTGTTGCCCGAAGAAGAAGGCGGTGTGGCCAGCACGCAGGCCGGCTCGCATCCATTTCAGCTCACTACCTCACTGATGTTCAACACTCAGGCGGTCCAGTTCACCGATCTTGGATCGTTCATCGAACATGAAAGCGGTCCAGAACCGGAAGTGCTCGCATTGACGAAGGATCTGCGTTTCCGGTTGCCGCCGGGTTTGATCGGCAATCCCACGCCTCTACCGAAGTGCAGTCTGCACGAATTCTTGCTGCTCAACGAGGGTGGTGAATGTCCGAACAATACGGTCGTGGGTGTCGCATCACCGATCCTCGAGAACGCCGCCACCAACGCGTGGGACCCGTTCATCGTGACGATGCCATTGTTCAGTCTGGAACCCTCAGTGGGTGAGCCCGCCAAGTTCGGTTTCCAGACAGCTATAGGCCCGGTGATCCTTGATACGTCTGTGCGTACGGGTGGGGACTACGGTGTTGTCATCACAGTGCCTGACATCACAGAGGGCTTGACGTTCATCGGTAACCTCGTGACGTTTTGGGGCGTCCCCGCTGATTCGCGTCATGATAATGCGCGTAACTTGGGTTGTCTTGTGAGCGAAGCTAGCCCGGCGACGTTCGTCGGTGGGCCAGAACCGTTGTGTTCGACTAACGAAAAGCCGCAACCGTTGTTGATCATGCCGACGGCGTGCACGGGTCCGTTGCATACCACGATCGAATCGGACTCGTGGTCTGATGAGGGGAAGTTCACCGAACCGTTCGGGTACACGTTCCAGAACAGCACCGGCGAACCGGTATCGGAGGATGGCTGCAACCATTTGAACTTCGAACCGTCTATCAGCGTCGCCCCCGACGGTCAGCAGGCCAGTACCCCCACCGGCCTGACTGTTGGTGTGCACGTACCCCAGGAAGCGAGCTTGAACCCGACGGGTCTCGCGGAGTCCGCTGTGAAGAATACGACGGTCACTTTGCCCGCGGGTGTGGGTTTGAATCCTGCCGGCGCTGACGGCCTTTCGGCTTGCAGTATGGGTCAAGTCGGTTTGGAAAGCGCTAGCGAACAGGAATGCCCCGAATCCTCAAAGGTTGGAACGGTTGAAATCAAGTCGCCACTGTTGCCCAACCCACTGGTGGGCGCCGCGTATCTTGCTCAGCAGAACGCGAACCCGTTTGGGAGTCTCGTGGCTTTGTATTTGGTAGTCTACGATCCGGTATCGGGTGTGCGGGTGAAGGTCGCGGGCGAAGTCAAACCAGACCCAGTCACCGGCCAGCTCGTCTCGACGTTCAACGAAACACCGGAGCTACCGTTTGACGAACTCAACCTGCACTTCTTCGGTGGCTCGAGAGCACCGTTGGGTACCCCCGCCTTGTGTGGTGGGTATACGACGACGGCGTCTATCGCTCCGTGGTCTGGGAATGAACCGGTCGACTCCTCTTCGGAATTCAGGATCACGAGTGGTCCGAATGGGACGCCGTGTGCCAACCCACTCCCGTTCTCCCCGTCGCTTACGACGGGGAGCCTGAATATTCAGGCTGGTGCGTTCACACCGTTTACGATGACGATGAGTCGCGAAGACGGGAACCAGAATTTGGATGCGATTCAGTTGAAGATGCCCTCGGGCTTGCTTGGGACTCTGTCGGACGTCAAGCTCTGTGGCGAAGCTGAAAGCAACGCAGGTACGTGTGGCCCTGAAAGCTTGATCGGGCATACGACGGTGAGCGTGGGACTGGGTGGCAACCCGTATACGGTGAGTGGTGGCGAAGTGTTCATCACCGGCCCGTATAAGGGTGCTCCGTATGGCCTTTCGATCGTGAACCCGGCGAAGGCCGGCCCGTTCAACCTCGGGAAGGTGATCGTGAGAGCGAAGATCGAAGTCAACCCAGAAAACGCGGCTCTGACGATCACCTCAGATGCGACAGGTCCGTATGCGATCCCGCAGATCATCGACGGAATACCCTTGGAGATCAAGCACGTCAACGTGAGCGTTGACCGTCCTGACTTCACATTCAACCCAACGAACTGCAGTCCCCAAGAAATCGGGGGCAGCCTAACGAGTAGCCAAGGCTCTGTATCGACGTTGCACGTTCCGTTCCAGGTCACCAACTGTGCGGTCCTGAAGTTCAAACCGATCTTCTCGGTCTCGACGGCTGGGAAAACTTCCAGGGCCAATGGTGCAAGCTTGAACGTGAAGTTGACGTATCCCAAAGCGCCATTTGGGACCCAGGCGAATATCGGCAAGGTCAAGGTGGACTTGCCAAAGCAGCTGCCGTCGAGGTTGACGACGTTGCAGAAGGCGTGTCCGGACACCACGTTTGACGCGAACCCGGCGTCGTGCCCCGCGGATTCGCGGATTGGGACGGCTACCGCGACTACTCCGGTGCTGCCGGTGCATTTGGAAGGTCCCGCGTATTTCGTCTCTCATGGTGGGCAGAAGTTCCCTGAACTGATAGTCGCGCTGTCGGGCGAGGGCGTCACCGTGTATCTGCATGGCGAAACGTTCATCAACCCCGCTGGGATCACGAGCAGCACGTTCAGAACGATCCCCGATGTTCCGATCGGCGTGTTCGAACTGAAACTTCCCCAGGGCACAGACTCGGCATTGGCGGCGAACGGAAACCTCTGTACAAGCAAGCTCGCGATGCCAACGATCTTCGTGGGCGCGAACGGTGTCAGCCTCAAACAATCGACGCCGATCGCCACAACGGGCTGCCCGAAGAAAAAGACGGTCAAGAAGAAGACCAAGAAAACAAGCAAACACAAGAAGAAGAAATGAGATGCCCACCAATGGAAGGGCGCCGTCAGAGAGGACGGTGCCCACGAGGTTCCGAAGACTCAACGACGAGTTGAAGGCGCCAAGCCAACAGCCGGTGGGCTCGCGCGACGGCTTGGGAGTGTTTGGTAACGGGCTCAGCCCGGAGCGTGTGAGTGAGATCCAGCGTGTACGGATGCTCGCGGCGATGGTCGAGGTCTCATATGAGCGTGGTGCGGGCAATGTCACCGTCGCCCATGTGGTTGAGCGTGCTGGCGTGTCGCGTCGCACGTTCTACGAGCTGTTCGCCGACCGCGAAGCGTGTTTCCTGGCGGCATTCGATGACGCTGTCGCGCGTGCTTCGCGATATGTGCTGGATGCGTATGACCCCAAGGCAAAGTGGACTGATCGGGTCAGGAGCGCTCTCGTTGCACTGCTCGAGTTCCTCGACGTCGAGCGTGGCGCTAGTCGACTCTTGCTCGTTGGCTCACTCGGAGAGGGAACCGGAGCGCTGGAAAGCCGCCGTCGTGTACTCGCGCGCATCATTGCGATGGTCGACGAGGGCCGCGAAGAATCGAGAGCCGGCATGGAGCCGCCACCGCTGACGGCGGAGGGCGTTGTTGGTGGGGTGCTTTCGATTCTCCATGCACGCTTGTTGGAAGAACCCCCCACACGGTTGCTGGAGCTGACGGGTCCGCTGATGAGCATGATCGTGCTGCCCTACCTTGGATCCTCCGCTGCACGCCGGGAGCTAGTGCGGCCGGTGCCAAAGCAGCGCGTCACATCTCCGAGCGCGAATAGCAATCCATTGCGCGAGCTCGAGATGCGGCTTACTTACCGTACGGCGCGCGTGCTGATGGCTGTCGCCGCGCGTCCTGGCGGGTCGAACCGACAAGTGGCAGACGCGGCGGGGATCGCTGACCAGGGTCAGATCTCCAAGCTCCTCGGGCGCCTTCACGGACTTGGGCTGATCGAGAACACAGGAGCGGGCTCCGAGCGCGGGGCCCCGAACGCATGGACGTTGACCAGCAGGGGATGGGAAGTCGAGGCCGTTATCGCAGACGACAGCCCAACACTCAGCAGTTCCCTCTGAGCTGTCTGTCGCGTATTGGACCTGGAAGTAGCTATTGCTTTAGGTCGGGAGTAGGGATCTTGGTCATTGCACGAGTCCCGGTAGGAACGCGGTGCTACCATATGTGCATGTCTGCGACCAAGCTGTCTATAGCTCTTGAAGAGCCGGTGGCGTACGCTGCGAGGCAGGCTGCCGAACGTAGGGGGATGAGCTTGTCGGCTTGGCTCAACGAGGCGTCTCGGAATGCGCTCGAGATCGAGAAGGGTCTCACGGCAGTTGCCGAATGGGAGGCCGAGTTCGGTCCTCTGAGCGCCGAGGATCATGCCGCGGCGGATGCGGTTCTCGATGCCGCTGGCGTCGGCCGCGGCAGGTGAGCGGCGTTACCTATGACGCCGGCGCTTTGATCGCCGCCGAGCGCAATTCGTATGCGATGTGGTCGCTGCACCGAAGCGTCCTCACGCGTGGCGAGCGGCCGACGCTGTCGACGGGTGTGCTCGGTCAGGTTTGGCGAGGTGGACCGCAGGCGCAACTCTCGAGGTTCCTGCTCGGCTGTCGCATCGCGCCATTGACCGAGGTCGAGGCGCGTAGCGCCGGTGCCGCGCTCGCAAAGAGCGGCGGGCACGACCTGATCGATGCGGTAGTGGCAATGACCGGGCTTGCTCGCGACGACCTGGTTGTGACGAGCGATCCCGATGATCTGATGCGGATCGCGTCGGCTGTCGGCGGCTCGCTGAGGATTCACGTGGTCTAAGTCCTGGCACTGCGCGTTCTCGTTGGATTCTTCCAAGGGGGGGTTGACTTCTGCGCAGTCGATGGTATAAGGTACCCATGTGGTTGCACCTTCAGTGGGTGTCTACCAAACATAAGGTCGGGTTTTGGGTCGGTCTCTGTGGTCGACATCTAACCGGTAAAGCAGGGCCCTTGGGAGAGGGACCGGGTCGCTTCTGAGAGGGAGTTGTATTTCGCGTGGTTTCATTGGGGAATAACGTGCTCGAGAGTCCGTGTCGCATTGACGGGTCCGTAATAGGACGCGTCAGCGTCGCTGACGCGTCTTTCTCTCTCTCTCTCTCTCTCTCTGGGCCAGCCGGCGCCTAAGCGCTAGGCACCCTCGCCGCGGCACTAGCCCGCGGCTCGCCGAGCCTAGGGCTCGGCTTGGTTTCTCGCGTGCTATAGGCGCGTTTACAGCTTCTTGTTCTTCTGCCGCCGCGGGCTGTGTGCCCGCGGCGGTTTTGTGCTGCCCGTGGGTGGGTCGGCGTCGTGCTGGGTTTCTTGAGGAGGAGATGGTCTGATGGGTGCTCGTCAGTTGACGTCGGTCCTTGCTGTGTCGTTGTGTGCGTTGGTTGGCGTGTTGTTGTATTGCGGTGCTCCAGCGTTGGCGGCACGTGGTCATGTCTTCGATACGTCCTTTGGAACACAAGGCTCCGGTGATGGTCAGCTCGACGAACCAGCCGATGTTGCGGTCAACGAATCGACTCACAATGTCTACGTTGTTGATGAGGGCAACAATCGAGTCGAGGAGTTCAGCTCGACCGGCTCTTATATCGGTCAGTTCAATGGCAGCGGGACGCTTGCTGGGGAAGGCAGCGCCGCACCGACTGGTCAGTTCTCGGCTCCGGAGAGCATTGCGGTCGATAACTCGGGGGACGCTCTAACCGATCCTTCCGCGGGCGACGTATATGTCGCGGATAGCGGTCATAATGTGATCGACAAGTTCACTTCGACAGGCAGCTACATCGGTCAGCTGACCGAAGGCTCACCCGGCTCTACTTTTTTCGGGTTGAGGGGAGTTGCCGTCGATCGGAATGGAATACTCTGGACTTATCAAACGGACGGAGAGATCGATAGCTTCAGCGATGCGGTAGCAAACGAACTCTTGTCGACACGAGAGGGGCAGGTTGGTGGGGATCCGGGTTTTGCCGTCGATTCGCTAGAAAATATGTATGTGGACTGGGACGGTGCGAACAGCACTACCGTCGTGGCAAAGTTGAACAGTACCGGAAGTGTTGTCACGGCAGAAATCGATCCCGGGGAATCTACTACAGCGGTCGCCGTGAGCCCGTCAAACAATGATCTCTACGTCGACAACGCCAGTTCTATTGGTCTATTCTCTCCTGAAGGCAAGTTGATCGAACGTCTTGGCTCTGGGATCTTGAAGGGGGGAGCCGGTGTCGCGGTTGATTCTTCCTCTGAAACGGTATATGTAGCGGATTCCACGACTGACACGGTCGACATCTTTGAAATCGAACCGCTCTCACCGCCGGTTGTCGAAAACGAGTGGGCAAAGGATGTGGCATCCACGAGCGCGACGTTGGACGCTCAGATCAATCCCCGCGGGTCGAGCACCGAATACCGGTTCGAATATGGCCCTTCCATCTCCTATGGGACGAGCGCGCCGATCCCAGACGGCTCTATCGCCTCTGGTTTTGGAGCTAGCAATGTCAGCATACATCGCGCGGAACTGCTGGCTGATACGACCTATCACTATCGCGTCGTAGTGCACAACGAACTAGGGACAGTGGACGGCCCCGATCATACGTTCACCACGCAGGCGGCCGGTGGGCAGGAGCTTGTGCTGCCCGATGGGCGTGCCTGGGAACTTGTCTCTCCTGCGGACAAAAACGGTGCTTTGATTGAACCGAGTGGTACCCACGAAGATGTGGTACAGGCCGCAAGCGATGGAAGCGGGATTGTCTATCGTGCGAGCGAACCGATCGGGGAAGGCACGGCCGGTCACTTGGTCGGTGCTGAGATCCTCTCGAGACGCAATGCTGGCGGCTGGGGCTCTCAGGACATCTCTGCTCGTATGGCTATTCCCCCGGAAGGAAATGGAGCTTTTACACTGGTTAGTAGTACGGAAAATTATTGGAGCTTCTCATCGGATCTGTCGTTTGGTCTCTTGGAACCGGGTGAAGTCGCCCCGTCGCAGGCTCCTGAAGCGACGGAACAGACGCTTTATCTTCGTAACAATGCGAGCGAGGGGTTCTTGCCTATAGAGACGCCGGCGGATGTCACCTCGGGAGTAAAATTCGCTGACCAAGCCATGGAATTTCGCGCTGCAACTCCGAATTTGAGCCATGTGATCTTCGCCACGCCGTTGGCTTTGACGAAGGAAGCTGTCGCGGGGATAGAAGCACCTTACTACGATCGCAATTTGTATGAGTGGAGCGCTGGACGCTTGCAGTTGATCAATATTTTTCCAGACAATAAGACAAGACCATATGTGAGTATCGGTAGTGAAGAAGGTCAGCAGGGAATGACTGAGCGTGCCGTTTCCAGCGATGGTCGTTGGGTCGTATGGAAGTATGGGAGCCTAGAAAATGGTCCTGAAGATTCGCATGAAGTAAGTCTTTACGCCCGCGATATGGTCGGGGAAAAGACTGTGCAGATAGGCGGCAAATATCCGCGTTTTGAAACAATGAGCAGCGACGGTTCCAAGGTCTTCTATGTGGAAACAGAACCGGGACGGGAAGGGGCGGGCGGAGACCTGTACGTGTTCGATACCTCTAACGGTAACCAAACGGATTTGACTGCGGATCATGGTGCGGGTGAAAAGAGCGCCGGAGTACAGGCAGCGGTGATCGGCGCCAGCGAAGATGGCTCGTACGTCTACTTTGTCGCGACGGGTGTGTTGGCGAATGGTGCGGTGAGCGGTGGGAATAATCTCTATTTGCTGCACAACGCCGGGGGTGAATGGAGGACGACATATATAGCGACTCTGTCGAGCGAAGACCTAAAAAGCTGGGGAGGAGGATTCGCGGGTGGGAAATACTCCACGTCGGGAGCGGCGTTGTCGTATGTGAGCTCTAGCGTGTCGCCGAATGGGCATTATGTGGCTTTCATGTCAAACCGATCGTTGACTGGGTATGACAATCTCGATGCGGTCAGCGGTCAATCTGACGAGGAGGTCTATTTGTACGACGCCATCGCAAATCGGTTGGTGTGCGTGTCGTGCGATCCGACAGGTGCACGGCCCGTCGGCGTATTTGACGGGTCAGGAGGATCGGCAGGGTTGCTTGTGGATCGAGATCTTGCGTGGGCATCGGGGAGAGGTAGCGGCGATCACCGGTTGGCCGGGAGTCTTCCCACGCCGAGTCAGACTAAGGGGGCCCCTCCTTCCTATCGACCGCGTTACCTGTCCAATAGCGGTCGCTTGTTCTTCGATAGTCCCGATGCGCTTGTGCCGCAGGATACGAACGGGTTGGAGGATGTGTATGAGTACGAGCCGCCCGCGAGCGGTAGCGGCGAAAGCGATAACTGCACGAGCGCGGGCGCTACGTTCGGTGAGCGCCCCGGTGGTTGTGTCAGCCTGATCTCTTCGGGAACGTCTGCGAGCGAATCTGCGTTGATGGACGCAAGCGAAAATGGCGATGACGCGTTCTTCATAACATCGAGCAAATTGACGAGCGAGGACTACGACACGTCATATGATGTGTATGACGCTCACGTTTGCTCGACGGAACTGCCATGTCACGCCGAACCCGTCTCGCCGCCTGCATGCACAAGCGGAGATTCGTGCAAGGCTGCTCCCTCTCCGCAACCGGAGATATTTGGGTCTGCTCCCAGCGCGACGTTCTCCGGCACCGGGAATATCGTCGAAGCAGCAAAACGCGAGGTCAAGCCCAAGAAGCATGTCGTCAAGCGCAAGAAACCGAAGCGGAACCTAAGGGATAAGAAAAAAAAGGATAGGGTCAGTAGAGGTAAAATAAAGAATGGTCACAGGTCGCCTGTTGGCAAGTCAAACAGGAAGGGCAACAGGTGATCGTTATGAGCTCCCTCAAGAGAGCGATCCTATCCGTCGTGGTTCTAGGCATCTTGCTATCGGTGTTCTGTGGAAGTGGGGACGCTTTGGCGGCAGTTCCATGGTGGCGTGTAACAACGATCTCAGCTCCTGCGAGCCCGAACAGCAGCGAAGCCCAGATTGTCTTGGACGTCAGTAATCTCGGTGACGCGACCGCTGGTGGCGTGCTGGTGGAAAACCTAGTGTCGGGGGAAAATCCGATCACCGTGGTCGACAAGCTGCCTACTGGTGTGACCGCGACAGTCGTGCACCCCGAAGGCGGAGGCGGGCCGCTCGGTCGAGGTGCTCCGCGGCAATTCACGTCGCTGGCGAAATGCGCGATCGCGGGACAGACGGTGACGTGTGGTTATGGCATCCCGATGCGCCCTTATGAACACATTGTGATAGCGATCAACGTAAAGGTAGAACCCGGTGCCGGTAACGGACTGAACGAAGTCAGCGTGTCCGGTGGCGGCGCGGCTGCGGTCCTATCTCGGCGAGCCCTTGCTGTGGAAGGACCACCGTCCCCCTATGGAGTGGAAACGTATGAACTGACTCCTGAAGAAGAGGGTGGCCTACCGGCTACACAGGCCGGCTCTCATCCCTTCCAGCTAACGACGACGCTTATCTTCAACACCCAGGCGGTAACCGTTACCGACAACGAATTCGCTAACGAATCGTTGACAGAAACGCAGCCTGTTGCGATGACGAAGGATTTGCACTTCAACCTTCCGGCGGGACTGATAGGCAACCCGACACCGATACCAAAGTGCAGTATCCTCGAGTTCTCAGAGATCTTCAAAGGTACCGGTGAATGCCCGAACAACACCGTTGTCGGTGTCGCAACGCCGATCTTCGGGAGTCTGGACAAGGCGACGAGGGCACCGGAAGTGCTCTCTCAGCCTTTGTTCAATCTCGAACCGTCTGTGGGTGAGCCCGCGAAGTTCGGTTTCCAGACGCCCGCGGGACCGGTGATCCTCAATACCTCGGTGCGTACCGGTGGCGATTACGGTGTCGTGGTCACGGTTCCAGATATCACCGAGAACATCGAGTTCATCGGCAACCAGGTTACGTTCTGGGGGGTGCCGGGAGATTCACGGCACGACAACACGCGCGGTCTGCGCTGCATCGCAGAAGACGAATCTGCGCTTGTCGGTGGGCCGGAACCTTCTTGTTCGCTTGATGAAAAGGCGCAGCCGTTCCTGATCATGCCGACGTCATGTAGCGGTCCGCTGCACACGACCGTAGAAGCGGACTCCTGGAGTCAGATAGGCAAATTTACCGATCCGTTTGGGTACACGTTCCAGAACAGTACTGGCGAACAGACATCCCAGGATGGGTGCAATAGATTGAGCTTTGAACCCTCAATCAATGTAGCTCCCGATGGTCAACAAGGCAGTACGCCGAGCGGCCTGACTGTCGGTGTCCACGTAGCCCAGGAAGGTGGCCTGAACCCGACAGGGCTAGCCGATTCGGCGGTCAAGGATACGACGGTGGCGCTGCCTACCGGCGTTGGTTTGAACCCCGCCGGAGCCGATGGACTATCGTCGTGCGGCTTGGGTCAGGTTGGTTTGGAAAGCCCAAGTGAACAGGAATGCCCTGAATCCTCGAAGGTGGGGACCGTTGAAATAACGTCGCCGTTGTTGCCTAATCCGTTGTCGGCGCCGTGTATTTTGCTAACAGAACGCTAACCCGTTCGGTAGCCTTGTCGCGCTGTATATCGTCGCTGTAAGATCACGTGCGGGGATGCTGATCAAGGTTGCCGGGCGAAGTCAAACCGAACGCCGTTACGGGCCAGCTCGTCTCGACGTTCGATAACACGCCACAACTGCCGTTCGAAGATTTGAAGCTGCATTTCTTTGGTGGGGCGAGGGCGCCGTTGGCTACCCCGGCGTTATGTGGCGGGTATACAACGACGGCGTCGATTGCGCCATGGTCGGGCAATGCGCCGCTGGAATCATCTTCTGAATTCAGATCACACCGGTCCAAACGGCAGCCCATGTGCGAACCCGTTGCCGTTTGACCCGTCATTGACAGCCGGGAGCACGAACATTCAGTCGGGTGCATTCAGCGCCATTCACAATGACGATGAGTCCGTGAAGACGGTCAGCAGAACCTTGATGCGATCCAGCTGCAGATGCCCCCGGGCTTGTTGGGCACGCTTCTCGATGTCAAGTTGTGTGGCGAAGCCGAAGGGAACACGGGGACATGTGGTCCGGAAAGCCTGATCGGTCAAACCACCGTTAGTGTTGGCTTGGGTCAAACCATTAGGTGACAGGTGGGGAAGTGTACATTACCGGCCCGTATGAGGGTGCGCCGTATGGCTTGTCGATCGTGAATCCCGCGAAGGCCGGCCCATTCAATCTCGGCAAGGTGATCGTGAGGGCAAAGATCGAAGTGGATCCCGAAACCGCGGCGTTGACGATCACGAGCGATAGCACCGGTCCATATGCGATCCCGCAGATCATCGACGGGATCCCTCTGCAGATCAAGCACGTGAACGTCATCAATCAGATCAGGCCGGGCTTCACTTTCAACCCAACCGACTGCAGCCCATGAGTATCACGGGGGCCCTGACGAGCAGCCAGGGCACGGTGTCCGCGTTGATGTGCCGTTCCAGGTCACCAACTGCGCGACGCTCGAATTCAAACCGATCTTCGACGTCTCGACCGCGGGAAAACCTCTAGAGCGAAGGGCGCGAGCCTACACGTCAAGCTCGCCTACCCCAAAGCAGCGTTCGGGACCACAAGCTAACATCGGCTCGGTGAAGGTAGACCTGCCAAAGCAACTGCCGTCCGGGCTAACGACGCTACAGAAGGCATGTCCAGACTGCACGTTCGAAGCGAACCCTGCCGAGTGTCCTCCGGAATCGAGGGTTGGTACCGCACGGCAACGACCCCGGTGCTACCCGTCGCGTTGACCGGTCCCGCGTATTTCGTCTCGCACGCGGGACAGAAGTTCCCCGAACTGATTTTCGTGCTATCGGGTGACGGCATGACCGTCCAGTTGCACGGCGAAACGTTCATCAGTACGCGGGGATCACCAGCAGCACATTCCGCACGATCCCCGACGTCCCGATCAGCACCTTCGAACTCAGCTACCCCAAGGCCCATATTCGGCACTGGCCGCGCAACGGAGAACCTCTGCACAGAAGCACGACCATGCCTACGGCCTTCACCGCCCAGAACGGGCTCACCATCCACCAACACACACCCATCACAGCCACAGGCTGCGCAAAGCAAAGACAAAGAAGGCAAACAAGACAGGGACCAAGCGCAAGAAGAAGAAATGAGATGCCAACAAGGGAAGGGCGCCGTCAAAGGGGCGGCGCCCACAAAACTGGGACCCAACAACGAGCTGACCGCGTCTAGCCAGGAGCTGGTGGGCTGGCGCGAGTTGGGGATGCCTGGTAGCGGAGTGGGGGTCCCCGGTCGCGGAGCGCCTGGTAACGGGCTAGGTCGAGAGCGTGTAACGAGATCCAGCGCGCGCGGATGCTCGCTGCGATGGTGGAGGTCGCCGAGCGTGGTGCAGCAAATGTCAGCGTTGCCCACGTGGTCGAGCGCGCGGGTGTTTCGCGTCGCACGTTCTACGAGCTGTTCGCCGATCGCGAAGAGTGCTTTCTCGCTGCATTCGACGATGCGGTCTCGCGCGCCTCACGCTACGTGCTCGAGGATATGACGATCCTGCGAGATGGGTCGAGCGGATGAGAGCGCTCTCGCCGGCTGCTGCTGGCTTCCTCGAAGTCGAGCGAGGTACGGGCCAGCTTCTTATCGTAGGGTCGCTTGGCGCGGGCCCAAGAGCACTTGAGCGTCGCCGGCTCTGCGTCGCCGAGATAATCAGCTCGTCCACGAAGGACGTGGGGAGTCGAAAACGGCGCTGATCTGCCGCCGCTCACCGCCGAGGGATTGTCGGAGGCGTGCTCTCCGTGCTGCATTCGCGCTTATGGAGGATCGCGCCGACGCCCTGCTCGAGCTTACCGGGCCGCTGATGAGCATGATCGTCCTGCCCTACCTCGGCCCTGCTGCCGCTCGCCGGGAGCTCGACGCGGCCAGTCGCCGTCAGGTCGCGCGCACGGCCTTGCCGAGTCGAGAACGGCGATCCTTTGCGCGAGCTGGGCATGCGCCTCACCTACCGCACCATGCGCGTGCTGCTGGCGGTCGCTGCCCACCCGGGTGGTTCCAACCGCCAGGTCGCGGATGGTCCGGGCATCTCCGACCAGGGCCAGATCTCAAAGCTGCTAGCGCGCCTGCACGGCCTCGGGCTGATCGAGAACACAGGCGCCGGCTCCGTACGCGGGCGCGCCCAACTCGTGGATGCTCACCGCGAGGCTGGAACGTACAGGCAGCGCATCGCCCGCGACGTCCCTGGACGGCAGCCTGAAGCTGAGAGACTCGCCGCGGAATGCCAGCCTTCGGGCTCGCTAGCGTTAACCCTATGACACAAACGTTCTGTCGCCACAACCGCTTCATCCAGCGCTGCCCGATCTGCCGCGAGACCGTGCCCGGGCACGCCGAGCCACGCTCCCAAGCCCAAGCGCACAGGCGGGGGCACTCCGCCGCCGGGCGACGGGGGCGGGGACGGCTGGGCGAGCCGGGGCCACCTCGCGTGCCGGCGGGAGCACCGCTCGCCGACCGGCCGCACCTACACCCGCCGCACCCAGGAAGTGCGCGTCCAGCGCGAGGCGCGCTCCGAGGACGACGGCTACCGCTGCGAGCTGGTCCCCGGCCTGCACTCATCCGAGGACGCCAAGCGGCTCGTGCGGGAGATCGGCTTCGCCAGCGGGCGGCTGCTGACGCTCACCGCCGCGCCGCCCAGCCTGTACGCGGAGGCGCGCGACTGCGAGGACATCGAGCAGGCGACCTGGATGTGCTTCCTGGCCGCCTACCTCTCGCCGCTTGCAGGGCGAGCAATCGTTCGCGGGCGTGCCGCCAGGCGCTGCTCTCCAGCTGGGCCTCCGGCACCATCCCCGAGCTGGAGGAGGTTCCGCTCGGGCCGCGCAGATCCCACGATCCCGCTCGCGGCGGGGAGACCTTGGTCGCCTACCGGCGCTTCGCCGAGCACGCCGGCTCGCAGGAGGCCGCCTTCACGGGCGAGCCCGAGTGGACGCCGCAGCGACGCTTCGAGCGCGCTGTTCGAGCGACTCGCGCTGCCCGGCTTCGGCCGCATGGGGCGCTATGACCTGCTCGATCACGCTCGGGCGGCTAGGCCTGTACGAACTGCGTGCCGACTCCCTGCACCTCGGCACGCGCACGTCGCTGATCGCCTCCGATCCCACGCCGCCGGCCGCCAAGCGCGTCTTCGGGATCGGCGATCCGATCCACATCGAGCGGCGCGCGCTCGCGCTCGCGCACGCGCTCTCCACCCCGATCGAAGCGCTCGATCTGGCGCTTGGCCAACTGGTCATCGGAGGAGCGTGTCACGCTCGGCTTCCCCGAGGACACGAACGACGCGCACGCGGTCGAGCGGGCCGCCGCCGCGCTCGAAGTCTGAGGACACCGCATAGCGGGTAGCGGCGGAACGCTTTGGCGACGATGGTCGAGCGATTTGGAGCGATTTGGGTGCATGCGCGTACGCGCGTATGAGTAAGGCAAAATTGCCGTCCACACCGGTCGCCTAAAGTCCTGCGTGTCAGGTTCTCACGTCCCGCAAGACCAGGGAGTCGCCATGCCGCTCTGCTTCATCGAGCCCCACGACGCCATCACGGGTGATCGCAGACTCCGTCGGCCGCGAGGCCCGCCGGCAGCTCGTCGGCGAGGTCGTGCGCGCATGGGTCGACGATCTGCCCGACCAGGAGCTCACTTTCCACTACGAGCGCGCGCATCGCCGACCTCGACCAGGACGACCTGCACCTGCTTGCCGCCTGGCACGCCTCGCTCGAGGTCGGCCAGCCTGTGCCCAACACCGCTTTCCTCGTCGGTGTCTTCCCAAGCCTCGGCGAGAACCGCCGCGAGGCGCTGAAGATCGCCGCCGGCTTCAAGGGCGAGGAGGCCTTCCAGGCCGGCGTCGCCGAGGACCAAGCGCTCGACACGGTGCTTCCCCACCTTTCGCGTGAGCGCGCGATCGAGCTGGCCGCCGAGTGCATCCAGCTGTATCAGTGGGATCGCCTCGGCTCTTATAACTGATCGGCGCGAGGTGGGCGAACTTCCGGCCGCTAGACTCAGCGACATGTCTGAGTCCATATCCCAGCCTTCGCCTGAGCCCATGTCGGAGCTTACGCACTGAATCCGTGTCCGAGTCCACAATCACCGTCGATGACGTCATGGATGCGCTGTCCAACGTGATCGACCCCGAGCTCGGCCTCGACTTCGTCGAGCTGGGCTGATCTACGGCGTCGAGGTCTCAGGCGGCGACGTGCACGTCACCTTCACGCTCACGACACCCGGCTGCCCGATCGGTCCTCAGGTCACCGAGCAGATCGAAGAGTTCGTCGGCGAGCTCGAAGGCGTGCGCCTCGTCGAATCGGAGATGGTGTTCACGCCTCCGTGGTCGCCCGAGAAGATGACCGAGGACGCGAAGTTCGCTTTGGGCTACTGACGCTGCGGCAGCGCGTGCTCTGTTCAGCGGTCGCGCCTTGCGCTTCGGCTTCGCGCTTGCCGAGCGCCTGCTTTTCCGGCCAGCCACGTCGCAAGCTCCGCTTTGATGCTCTCACCGATCGAGTCGATGTCAGGCAGCGCGTCGAAGTCGCCGAGCAGGCCGAAGTTCATCTCGCCCGTATAGGACATGATCGCCACCGCCAGCGCGTGGTTCTCGGGCAGGAACGCCACCGGGAACACGCGCTCCATGCGGCGTCCCAGCACATACAGTGGGAACTGCGGTCCCGGCACGTTCGTCACGATCAGGTTGAACAGGCGCGTGGAGAAGTTCAAGCGCGATGCCTGCGCGAGGATCGTCGGCGGGGCGAAGTTCTGGGCGCCCGCGATCACCTCCGCCCCAAGCGCCTGCTTGGACTCCTTCAGCCCGTCCATCGCGTGCTTGACGAAACGCAGTCGCTGCAATGGGTCGGCGATATACACAGGCAGCGGTCCCCGCATCGCGGCGATCCGGTTTCCGCCCTCGTGGCGTTCGTCAACGGTTCGCACCGACACCGGCACGAGCGCCCGCATCTCCATGCCCTCGGTGCGCACTCCTCGGGCGATCAAGAACGAGCGCAACGCCCCCGTCACAACCGCCAGCACCACATCGTTGACCGTTCCCCCGAATGCGTTCTTGACGAGCTTGAAGTCCTCGAGCTGCGCCGCGATCCCAACGAAGCGCCGGTGCGGGCCGATCTCCACGTTCAATGGCGTCGCCGGCGCCGGGTTCAAGCCGGCCCACACGATCTCCCCGACGCCCTCCGCGGCCTCGCGCGCCCGCTCCAGCGTGCGCTCTGGATGAGTGAGCGCGCCCACCGCCGCTCCCACCATCTCCGCTCCGGCGCGCACCGCTCCGCGCACGCCCGCCGCCACAAGCTCGGCGGTGTCCGGTTCGGGATTCGGTTTCCACGGCCTACCCGAATGACGCAGCGGGTCGGGTCGGGTGCGACGTCGAACAGCACCGTGGCCAGATCCACGCCCGCGATGCCGTCGATCAGCGAATGGTGGGTCTTTGAGATCAACGCGAAGCGCTCGTCCTCGAAACCCTCGATCAGCCACATCTCCCACAGCGGCTTGGAGCGGTCGAGCGCCTGCGAGAAGATCCGTGCCGTGAGGTTGCGCAGCTGTTCCCAGCTGCCGGGGCTCGGCAGCGCGGTGTGGCGCACATGAAACTCGAGGTTGAAGCTCGGATCGTCCACCCACACCGGACGCCCGCTGTCGAGCGCCGTGTACGCCAGCTTGTGGCGGTAGCGGGGCACCAGGTGCAGGCGCCTGCGGATCTGCTCGAGGAACTCCTCCATCGTCGGCGGAGGGCCCTCGAGGATCGTCAGCCCGCCGACATGCATGTGCGAGGTGGGACCCTCCTGGTGCAGGAAGGACGCGTCCACGGCCGTGAGCCTGTCGAGGTGGCGCTGTGCCATCAGCCAAGGGTACTGGCGAGGCCGCCAGGAGCGCAGTGGGACGGCGCTGGGCGGGTGCCAAAACCGCCGGCTCTACAATGAAAGTCGTGCCCACCGAGACGGCGACAGCGCCGAACACCGTAGAGAAGCTGTTGCTCGCCGCGCCGCGCGGATATTGCGCGGGTGTCGATCGCGCCGTGCAAACCGTCGAACGAGCGCTCGACCTGCACGGGCCGCCCGTATATGTGCGCAAGCAGATCGTCCACAACAAGCACGTCGTCGAGCTACTCGCCGCGCGCGGCGCCGTAGTTCGTAGAGGACGTCGAACGAAGTCCCCGAGGGTGCGCTCACCGTCTTCTCCGCTCACGGGGTCTCGCCGAAGGTGCGCTAGCGACGCCCAGGCGCGCAAACTGGACACGATCGATGCGACCTGTCCGCTGGTGACGAAGGTTCACCGCGAGGCGCTCCACTTCGCCGAGGACGGCTACACGATCGTGCTCGTCGGCCACGCCGGCCACGAGGAGGTCCAGGGGACGATGGGGGAGGCCCCCGAGCAGCATCGTGCTGGTCGAGAACGAGCAGGACGTCGACGAGCTGGTGGTCGAGGATCCCGAGCGCGTCGCCTACGTCACCCAGACGACGCTCTCGGTCGATGAAACGAGCGCGATCGTCAAGCGCCTGCACGAGCGCTTTCCCTCGATCGCCGGTCCGCGCACCGATGACATCTGCTACGCCACCACCAACCGTCAGGCCGCCGTCAAGCAGATGGCCGGCGACTGCGACCTGATGCTCGTGATCGGCTCGCGCAACTCCTCCAACTCGGTGCGGCTCGTCGAGGTCGCCCGCGACTGCGGCACCGAGGCCTACCTGATCGATCACGCCGGCGAGGTGCGCGAGGAGTGGCTCGACGGGCAAGCGCGTCGTCGGCGTCAGCTCCGGCGCGAGCGCCCCCGACGATCTCGTGCAAGACCTGCTCGACTTCTTCCGCGCGCGCGGGGTGCAGCGACATCTCCGAGTTCCACGTCGTCCGCGAGGACGTGCGCTTCATGCTGCCCAAGCCGATCCGCGAGGCCGTCAGCGGCGGAGACCGTTCCGCGGCGATCTGTGCCACGCGCGATGCTCGACGGGCGCGACCGAGCCCGGATGATCGCCAGGCGGACGTCTGCGCTCGCGTGCGTCGCACCTGAGCACGGACTAGCCCCTGACTCGAAGTGTGTGAACGCGCACGCTAGTCATCTCAGACCTCCATCTCGGCGCCGGCACCGGCGCCGACGTGCTGCGCCGCCCGGGCCACGCGCGCGCGCTGATCGAGGCGCTTGAGGACGTCGAGCGGCTGGTGCTGCTCGGCGACGTGCTGGAGCTGCGCCACGGGCCACGCCGCGACGCGCTCGCGGCCGCGCAGGCCGTTCTTCGAAGAGCTTGGGCGCGCCTTCGCCGGGCGGGAGATCGTGGTCGTCGCCGGCAACCACGATCATGCGCTGGTCGAGTCCTGGTTGCGTCGCCGCGACGAAGCCGCCGAGCGCTCGAGCCGCTCGGCCTGGAGCAGCGCTTCTCCGCCGAGGAAGCCTCCTCGATGCTCGCGACGCTCGCCTCATGGGCCAGCCGGCTCATCTGAGCGCCGCCTATCCCGGCTTGTGGCTGCGCTCCGACGTGTATGCCACCCACGGCCACTATCTCGACTGTCATCTGACGATCCCCACGATGGAGCGGCTTGGGATCGGCATGACCGCGCGCGTGCAGAGTCGGCCCACCGAGGCGTTCGCCACCGTGGGCGACTACGAGGCCGTCACCGCGCCCGTGTTCGCTTGGATCGACGCCGTGGCGCGCCAGGCCCCGACCGGGTCAACGCTCAACGGGCAGTCCACCGTGCGCGCCTGGCGCGCGCTCGCGGGCGATCGTCGCAACGGCAAGCTCCGGCTTCGATTTGCGCGCGCGCGCGCTCGCCGGCGCCTTCCCGTTCGCGATCGCCGCACTCAACAGGGCGGGGATCGGCTCGTTTCAAGCCGACATTTCAACGGCCGAGCTGCGTCGCGCCGGCTTGCGCGCGATAGGCGAGGTGGCCGCTCGGCTCGGTCTCGGCGACGCCCACGTCATCTTCGGTCACACCCACCGCGCCGGACCGCTGCCGGGGGATCTCGCGGCGGAGTGGCGCGGGCCGGCCGGCGCTCGCCTGCTCAACGCCGGCTGCTGGACCTATGACTCGTATTTCGTCACCGACACGCCCGGCGAGAGCCCCTACTGGCCGGGCGGGGCTGTGCTCGTCGAGGACGACGGTCCGCCGGTGTTGCGGCGGCTGCTGGACGACTGCTCGACGGCGGAGCTCGTGCCTGACCCGGGCTACGCATGAGCTTGAAATTTTGCGATAGTAGACAGACGTAGTCACTACAGTAAAATTTCAAAAATATGTACCCACCACTCTGGCCCGGCGGCCTGCAATTCCGGCCGGCGGCCTCGCACCATTCCCGGCAGCCCATACCACTCCGGCTGGGGACCTCACTCGCGGCGACTCAGGCGACTCCCGGTGTGAAGCACGTCGCAAGGCACTCCACGCCTGTGCCGATCTCCAGGGTGAGCGACGCCCTGGGTGTGGCGCTCGTGCTCGACCAGCTGGTATGCGCCCGGGTACTCGACGCTCAGGGTCTTCTCCATGGCAGGTGCGCCTTTGTCGCCAGTTGTGTTGACCGTCACCGTGCCCGACCCGTCGAGCACGGCCCAAACGCCGCCGGCTTCATAGGGGCCCGACCACGCTCCCGGTTGCTCCTCGGTCTGGGCGTAACAGGCGGGCGTCGGGCGCGTCCTCGGGGCGCAGCGGAGCCAGCGGTTCGCGCTCGCACGCCAAGCAGCTCCTGGATAGCGAGCTCGGTTTCTTCGTAGCCGCCCTCGCCGTAGTGGTACTCGAACAGGCGCGCATGCCCGTCGAACAGGTAGCGCGCCGGCCAGCCGCGGTTCTCATACTCCTGCCACACCTCGAACTCGCTGTCGATCAGCACGGGGTGGGCGATCTCCAGGCGCTCGACCGCATCGCGCACCGCCTGCTCGTCGCGGGCGGGCTCAAAGCCGGGACAGTGCACGCCGATCACACGCAAGCCGTCGCCCGCGTAGCGCTCGTGCCACGCCTTCACGTATGGCAGCGTCCTGATCGAGTTGGGTCTGCAGAAGTCCCAGAACTCGACCAGCATCGGCTGCCCTCGCTTGAGGATGCTCGCCTGTGCTCCGTTCGTGTTCACCCACGGCAGCTTCGTGGGAAACAGCGGTGCAGCGATCGTGTCAACAGGCGCCCGCAAAACCGCGTCGCGCTACCCGATGCTTCCGACCATCTCCAACTGAATCAGACGGTTGAGCTCGACCGCGTACTCCATCGGCAGCTCCTTCGTCACCGGCTCGATGAAGCCGTTGACGATCATCGCGGCGGCCTCGTCCTCGGTGAAGCCGCGCGAGCCCATGTAGAAGAGCTGGTCGTCTGAGATGCGACCGACCGTCGCCTCGTGGGCGACCGCCACGTTGGGGTTCTGGATCTGGATGTCCGGCCACGTGTCCGAGCGCGATTCGCCGTCCATCATCAAGCCGTCGCACTGCACGCGAGCCTTCGAGCCGGCGCTGTTGTCGCCCATCTTCACCAGACCGCTGGTAGCCCATGATGCCGCCGTCCTTGGAGATCGACTTGGCGAGGATGTTCGAGGTCGTGTTGGGCGCCAGGTGCACCACCTTGGCGCCCGTGTCCTTGTGCACGCCCTTGCCCGCCACGCCCACGTTCAGGTGGTCGGCACGCGCGCCCTCGCCCATCAGGTAGGAGCCTGGGTAGAGCATCACGTACTTGGCGCCCATCGAGCCGCCGACCCACTCGACGGTGCCCTCGGCGTCGACGATCGCGCGCTTGGTGTTGAGGTTGTACACGTCCTTCGACCAGTTCTGCACGGTCGTGTAGCGCGCCTTGGCGCCCTCGTGCACGAAGATCTCGACGACCGCGGAGTGCATCGAGTTGACCGAATAAGTCTGGGCGGTGCAACCCTCGATGTAGTTCACGTCCGAGCCCTCATCGGCGATGATCAGGGTGTGCTCGAAGGTGCCCTCGCCGGCGCCCTCCATGCGGAAGTACGCCTGCAGCGGCAGGTCCACCTTGACGCCCTTGGGCACATAGAGGAACGAGCCGCCCGACCACACCGCGCCGTGCAGCGCCGAGAACTTGTTGTCCTGTGGCGGCACGCACTTGTTCATGAAGTACTTCTGCACCAGGTCCGGGTACTCGGTGATGGCGGTGTCCATCGAGCAGAAGAGGATGCCGAGCTTGGCGTACTCTTCCTTCAGTCCCTCATACACGGGCTCCTGGCGCCACACGCCGACGACGCCGGCGAGGTGCTCGCGCTCGGCCTGGGGGATGCCGAGGTCCTCATAGGTTTTCTTCATCTCCTCGGGCACGTCGTCCCAGCTTTTGAAGCGCCCAGCGGTTGGGGGGGAGTACAGCACTAGCTCGTCCAGGTTCAGGCCGCTGAGGTCTGGGCCCCAGGTGGGAACCGGCTTGCGTTCGTAGATTTCAAGCGACTTGACGCGCTTCTCGGCCATCCAATCGGGCTCGCCCTTGACCTTGGAGAGCTCCCGCACCACCTCACGCGAGATGCCTTTCCGCGCGAGCAGCTGGCCCTGCTCGTCCTCGACGATCGGGCTGGGCTTTGCGATCTTGGTGCGGTCTAGCGTCGCCAATAGGGCTCCCTTTGTGAATCCTGTGCTGTGGACTAGGAATTGTATCGAGATCGCGGCCCGCATCTGAGAGCCCGCGGCGAAGCCCCGTGATGGCGGAGGCATGTGATCCGCCTGGGACCGACCCAAAAATCTAAACCGATCCAACCGGCCAGCTGTTATCGCCGGTGACGGCGCCCTTGACCACCTTCAAACCGAGCAGCGCGCACTTGCGCCGCGTCGCCGACACGGGGATGCCAAGCAGCTCGATCGCCCAGTCGGCGTCGAGCTTGCCCACCTCCTCCAGCTCCATGCCCATCAGCTCCTCGGAGGCGATCGACGCCGAGGCCTGGGAGATCGCGCAGCCGTGGCCGTGGAAGCGCAGGTCCTCGATCTTGCCGTCCTTGACGCGGATGTGCACGCCCAGCTCGTCGCCGCACAGCGGGTTGTGCTCGAGCCCCTCCATGTCGTGCGGGTCGAGCTCGCCGAAGTTGCGCGGGCGCTTGTAGTGATCGAGGATGTAATCGCGGTAGAGGTCGTCCATCACAAGCCAAAGACCTTGATGCCTGCGAGCAGCGCGTCGATCAACGCATCCACGTCGCCAGGCTCGTTGTACACGCCCACGCTTGCCCGCGCGGTGGCTCCAACCCCGAGACAGCGCATCAGCGGTTGCGCGCAATGGTGCCCGGCGCGAATGCACACGCCGCCGCGGTTGGCCAGCTCGGCGATGTCGTGCGCGTGCATGCCCTCGATCGTGAACGACACGAGGCCGCCGCGATTCTCGGCCTCTGGCGGGCCGACGAAGCGCAGGCCGGGGACCTCTCGCAGGCGCTCGAGCAGGTAGCCGGTCAGCTCGTGCTCGTGCTCGCGCACGCGCTCCATGCCGAGCTCAGACAGGTAGTCGACGGCCGCCCCCAGCCCCACCGCCTCGGCGATCGGTGGCGTGCCCGCCTCGAACTTGTAGGGCAGCTCGTTCCAGGTGGCGCCGTCGAAGTCGACCGAGGCGATCATGTCGCCGCCGGTGAGGAACGGCTCCATCCGATCGAGGATCTCCGCGCGACCATGCAGTACGCCGATGCCCGTCGGGCCGAGCGCCTTGTGGCCGGTCCACGCATAGAAGTCCGCCCCGAGCGTCGCGAGGTCCACTGGCATGTGCGGCACCGCTTGGGCGCCGTCCACCAGCGACACCGCTCCCGCCGCACGCACGCGCGCGGTCATCTCCGCCACCGGCACGATCGTGCCGAGCACGTTCGACACGTGCGTGAACGCCACGAGCTTCACGTCGCCCTTGGCCAGCTCGCGATCGAGTTGCTCGAGCGATAGCTCGCCGCGCTCGTCCACCTCCAGGTAGCGCAGCTGGGCGCCGCGCTCGCGGCACAGCATCTGCCAAGGCACGATGTTCGCGTGGTGCTCCATCTGGGTGATGAGCACCGCGTCTCCAGGTCCGACGTTGGCGCGGCCCCACGCGTACGCCACGAGGTTGATCGCCTCGGTCACGTTCTTGGTGAAGATCGTCGTCTTTGGCTCCCAGCCAACGAAGCCCGCAACCTTCTCGCGCGCGCCATCGTAGGCAGCGTCCGATTCCTGCGCGAGTGCATAGACACCGCGGTGTACGTTCGCGTTGCGCTCGCTCAGGTACGAGGAGATCGCATCGATGACCGCGGTCGGCTTCTGCGAAGTCGCGCCCGAGTCGAGGTAGACGAGCGGCCGCCCGTCGAACCGCCGCGAGAAGATCGGGAAGTCGCCGCGGATGTTCAGCGCCAAATCGGGATGCCCCCCGCGTGCGTGCGGGGCATTGGCATTTTTTGCATGCTCGGTCGCGGAGATTGTCATCGCACCGCCAAGCTCCTCATCGCGCCGTCGCGTATGCCTCGATGTCGTCCCGCGCCGCCGCCAGCTTGGCGGCGATCTTCGTGCGTACGAGCTCTTCCAGCGCCTCGTCCTCCAGCTGGCCCAATACCGGCTCGAAGAAGCCCTCCACGAGTAGCCGCACAGCCGAGGGACGGTCCAGGCCGCGGCTTGCCATGTAGAAGATCGACGCCTCGTCGAGTTCGCCCACCGTGCCGCCGTGCGAGGCCGACACGTCGTCGGCCGACACCAGCACCGAGGGGATCGCGTCCAGGCGTGCCTTCGGCGAGAGCATCAGCGTGTGGATCTGCAGGTAGGTGTGCGTCTTCTGCGCGCCCGGGTCGATCTGGATCAAACCCTCGAAGCTCGCTCGGCTGGAGCCGGTGGCGGCGCCGCGCCAGTGCACGTCTCCGCCAGAGGGCCCCGTCTCGTGCAGGTCCACCGCGAAGGTGTCCAGGTGCTCTTGGGCCTCGGTGAAGAACAAACCGCGGAAAGCCATGTCACCGCCTGGCTCGCTCACCGCCAGCTCGAGGTGGTGGCGCACGAGATGGCCGCCCAGCAGCGCCGGCAGCCAGTGGCAATAGGCGTCGCGACCGACGCCAACGAAGCGTGTCGAGGCGTCGAACACGTCGCCCGAGCCCCAATCCTGCACCTGGGCCAAACGGCAGCGGGCGTTGTCCTGCAAGTACAGCTCGAACGCACCCGCATGCAACGATTGACCGTCCTCGAAGTCGGCCGCGAGATCGTGCTCGTGCACCTTGAAGTCGCTCGAGCGACCACCGATCGCAAGCGTGCGGCCATATTGGGCCACGCCCGCCCCACCGATGGCATAGACAATCTCGAACGGGTCCTCCACGAGTAGCCCGTCGGGTACGTACAGGAACGCCCCACCACTCCAGAACGCGGCGTTGGCGGCCTCCAACTTGTGACGGTCGATCGTCAGACGCTTGGAATACCACTGCTGAAAGAGCTCTGTGTGCTCGTTCGCGGCCTGCTCCAGCGAGCACAGGATCACGCCGCGCTCGGCAAGCTGGGGATCCAGCTCGACGTGGACCGTCGAGCTGTCGAGCTGCACGATCCGCCCCGCACGCGGGCGGTCGGGGATGGCGCTCGAGACGAACTCCGGCACGCCTGCGTCCGCTGCGTGCTCGCTTGCCTGCTTGCCGTGTGCCCTTTGGGTATGCCCTTTAGGGTGCGCCCCAGAGGGTGTGCTCGCATGGGTGCGCTGGGCGAGCGCCCCGAGATCCAGCTCGGAGAAGCTTGTGGTCCAGAAGCCCGAGCGGCGCCACACTGGCAGCTCGCTGTGCTCGAAAGCCTCCCGTGCGGCCTCGCGCAGCTTGGAAAGCGTCTTGTGTCCGTCGCCGTCGCCGGCACCCGCCAGCGCGTGGTAGAGCGAGGCCTCGCGATGGCGCCCTGGCTTGACGGCGGTGCCCTCGCCGGCGCCGGTCATATCGCCGGGGGTGCCTACGCCTGCCGTCGCTGAACCATTGGCGGCGCTCATGCCGCCAGTTCTCCCGACTCGCCGAATTCCTGGCGGATCTGGTCGTAGCCTTCGCGCTCCAGGCGCTCCACCAGCTCGACTCCACCCTCCAGCACGATGCGCCCGTCCATCAGGATGTGCACGAACTGGGGCTTGACGTAGTGCAGGATGCGTTGGTAGTGGGTAATGATCAGCGCACCCAGCCCCTGCTCGTCGTGCAGCTTCTGCACGCCCTCCGCGACTGTGCGCAACGCGTCGATGTCGAGGCCCGAGTCGGTCTCGTCGAGGATTGCCACATCGGGCGAGAGCATCGCCATCTGCAGAATCTCCGCGCGCTTCTTCTCACCGCCGGAGAAGCCGTCGTTGAGGTGGCGGGAAGTGAAGGCTCTATCGACGTCGAGTAGCTCGATCGCGTGCTGCAGCTGCACGCCGAACTCCTTCACGCGGATTGGCTCCTCCCTTTTCGCATTGATCGCCATGCGCAGGAAGTTGGCCACCGACACGCCCGGAATCGACACTGGGTACTGGAAGGCAAGGAACAACCCCGCCTTGGCGCGCTCGTGCGACTCGGCCTCGGTGATGTCCTCGCCCTTGAACACGATCTTGCCCTCGGTTATCTCGTAGGAGGGATGGCCGAGGATTGTGTTGGCGAGCGTCGACTTGCCGGAGCCGTTGGGCCCCATCAGGGCGTGAACCTCGCCCTTGTCGATGCTCAGGTTGACGCCCTTGAGGATCTCGCGATCCTCGGTGCGCACGTGCAGATTGATGATTTCGAGGTCAGCCATGATTCCTTTGCTCTAAGCGGGGATGGGGACTAAAACGAAAAAGCGTCAGGCGGGAAACGAAAGGTGTTGGGGCGGGAACTTTAGGCGGGAAAGCGTCAGTCGGAGTTAGCCGGGAAAGCGTTAGGCGGGTATAGAGGGGAGGGGTGCGGAGGCGGTTATCGGGGAAGCGGGGAGCGGTGCGGAGGCCGCGTCGGCCGTGCCGTTCACAGTGGCCACGAGGGCCTGTGCTTCGTTGCCAGCCAGGAGGTCGGCGAGGGTCGTCTCGCGCAGTGTGCGCACGATCGAGAAGCGCACGCGCGTCCACAGCAGCTTGGTAGGGCAAACATGGTTCGGATCGGACTCGCGCGAGCACACCACCCGCCCGTCCGAGGCTTGAGAGATGCACTCGATCGGGGCGATCGAACCCTCCAGTGCCTCGACGACCTCGGCCATTGTGATCTGTTCCGCGCCGCGCGCCAACATGTAGCCGCCGCGTGAGCCTCTGCGACTGTCGATCAGGCCTGCCTTGCGCAAACGCGCCACTAGGTGCTCCAGGTAGGCGAGCGGCATGCCGTCGTGCTCGGCGATCTCCGCCAGTGGCACAACCGACTCGGCGCCGTCGGGGGCCTCACCGGCTCGTCGTGCCAGCTCCACCATCACACGCACGCCGTACTCGGCCTTTGTTGAGAACATCATCGTCTGAATACCTACCTGGCAGCTAGGGTATCAGCCTGTAGGTCGCTGCCCGTTCGCCGGGGTCGGCGTGGAAGCGGATGCTTGCGGGTCGTGGGAAGCGGATGCTTGCGGGTATCAGTCGCCAGCAAGCAGACGGATGTCGTGGCTCAGGCTTTCGGGGGTTATCTGTTCGAGGCCGAACCCCACTCGCTCGATGCCGTCGCGGTCGATCAACAGTACCGTGATTCCCGCCTCAGAATCGGCCTTGCCGGCGCTCACCGGAGGAATCGCGTAGGCCCGCCACACGGGTTGCAGCTGGGCGGTGCTTCCCGTCAGGTATTCCACTCGCCCGTTCAGCGATGTCTCATTCAGGAAGCGACTCACGCTCGCGTGTGCATCCGTCTTTGGGTCGGTGCTCACGAAGATCGTCGACACACCCGAGATCCCTTCCAGTTCGTCGAGCGCACCGCGAACCTGTTCGGCTACCAGAATGCATGTGCGACAGTCTGAGAAGAGGAAGGCAAGCACCACAACCTTTCCGCGATACGCACTCAGCGACACGCTTTGGCCGTGCTGGTTTGCCAGCGCGAAGTCGTGTGCCCGTACGCCCTTCGGGAACGCAGCGCCGTCGAAACCGCCGTTCTGGGTGTTCGACCGAGCGCTCGAGCGGTTGGAGTTGCCGTGAGTGCCACCAAGGAGGATTGCGAGGATGAGGACAATTGCCAGGACAGCCGCGATGGCCGGCAACACGAAGCGGAGTTGTGAGCGCACCGGGATGCAGAGTAGGGGACCGATGAGCCCCCGCGCAGCGCTATACTTTGTGAAGTTCCATGAATTCCGACCGCAATTCAGGAGATTTCAGATGAGCACGTCAAGCGCGGACCTGCTTCGCCAAGTGAAGAGCGAAATCGACGAGGTCGACCCCTCCGAGGTCAAGGAGCTGCTGCAGGAGGGCGTGGCAATCATCGACTTGCGTGAGATCGACGAGCTTTCCTCCGGACTGCTTCCTGGGGCCAAGCACGTGCCGCGCAGCTACCTGGAGACGCGCATCGAGGCGATCGTGCCCGACCGTTCGGCGCACGTGATCCTTTATTGCGCCTCAGGCAACCGCTCCGCCTATGGGGCTCGCACGCTGCGCGACGATCTTGGCTACGAGCATGTCGAGTCGATGACCGGCGGCATCACCCTGTGGAAGGACCGTGGCTACGAGGTCGACGTGCCCCGCACGCTCTCAACCGAGCAGCGCGAGCGCTACTCGCGCCACCTCCTGATCCCCGAGATCGGCACGGACGGTCAGCAGAAGCTGCTCGACGCGAAGGTGCTTCTGCTCGGGGCGGGCGGGCTCGGCTCGCCTACGGCGCTCTACCTCGCAGCCGCCGGCGTCGGCACGCTCGGGATCGTCGATGACGACGTGGTCGACCTCTCCAACCTGCAACGCCAGGTGATCCACTCCACCCAGCGCGTCGGCATCTCCAAGGTGGACTCCGCCGAGGAGACCATCCACGGCCTGAACCCCGATGTGCAGGTAGTCAAGTATCCGGTGCGCTTGGACGCCTCCAACATCATGGAGATCATCGCCGGCTACGACGTGATCGTCGACGGGGTCGACAACTTCCCCACGCGCTACTTGCTCAACGACGCCACCGTACGCCTGAAGATCCCGGTTGTCTCCGCCTCTATCCTCGGCTTCGACGGCCAATTGTCGGTGTTCAAGCCCTACGACGGCCCCTGCTACCGCTGCCTGTTCCGCGAGCCGCCGCCGGCCGAGCTCGCGCCCTCGTGTGGCGCCAATGGCGTGCTCGGCGTGCTGCCGGGCACGATGGGCCTGCTGCAAGCAACGGAGGTCGTGAAGCTGATCCTCGGCATCGGCGATCCCGCGATCGGTCGCCTCTTGCTCTACGACGCGCTCGCCGCCACGCTCACCGAGGTCAAGGTCCACCGCGACCCGGAGTGCCCGATCTGCTCGCGTCCGCCGGAGGAGATCTCCGACGAGGAGATGGGCGTCTTTCCCGACTACGAGGCATTCTGCGCCGCAGCCGGGTAGCCTGCCGCTTCACGATGGCCAAGATCAAGATCCCACCGGTACTGCGCCCCTCCGTGGGCGGCGAGCGCGAGGTGTCCGCCTCGGGCGAGAACGTCGGCGAGATATTGCGCGGTCTGGCCGAGAGCCACCCCGCCACCGCCGATCAACTGTTCGCGCGCCGACGGTGAGCTGAACCGCTACGTCAACGTCTACCTCAACGACGAGGACGTGCGGGTGCTCGATGGCCTCGATACCGCGGTCGCCGACGGCGACACTGTGGTCATCCTGCCGGCGATGGCCGGCGGCTAGACAGCCGCCATCAGCTCGCTCTGTGGTGCCGGCATATTGACCCACCGGCTTCCCCGACGTCTCGGCACATCGACCCTCTAGGCGGCTGCCTGCTGCTGAACGTCCAACTTCTCGCCCACGGCTAAATATTCCGACCGGGCGAACGATTATGTTCCCGTGCCGATGAGAGCCGGTCAGCTTGCCAACCTTCGCTACTTCAAGCGCGCAACGTGCCTTGTGCTACCGGCGCTCATCGCTATGGGCGCGTGGGCAACGCCGGCCCTGGCCAAATCCTCCACTGCTCCCGAATACTCGCTGTCGATCGTCGAGGGAGCCGACACGCAGCCCGAAGACTCGATCGAGCACGTCAGCGCCGGTGTCGATACGAAAGCGGAAGTGGCCGTCTCGATCACCCACAACGGGCTCGTCGGACAAGCAGAGCGGCGAAGGCGGCGCATGGCTCGCGCAGGTGCCGCAGGTCGGCGACATCGTCACGATGGAATCGCCCGTCGGCGTTGTCAGAGGGGCGGTCGTATATGACGGACTGCCCTCGCTTGAACCGACGGTATGCGCCGGCTCGACCAACTTCTCCGGTCAGCGCACCTCAGGCTACCCCCTCGAAGGCGGCTACTACACGGTGGTACCCCATCCTTCTTACTTTGCCCGGCGCAACGGTGGCTTGGCGCAGGTTCAGGCGCTTTCCGGCTCCGCATTCGGGGGCAGCTTCCTGAAGCCGCTCGTGAGCGGCGAGACCGTGTACGCCATCGAGTCGCTGACTTCACCTCTCGAAGGCGGCGCCACGTTCACCTACTCCAGCGAGAACGACCGCCCGGTTGGCGGCTGCCCTCCGCCACCGCCGCCCCCTCTTCCGCCACCGCCGCCGCTTGCGCTGTCGGGTGCGTTCGCGAAATTCACGCGGGTTTCGCTCGTCAAGTTGCTTCGCTCCGGTTGGCTGACGCATGTGACGATCAACCAGCCCGGGAAAATCGTTGAGGATCTCTATCTGCACCAAGGCGCCGTGCCCGCGTTCGCGGCGACAAGCAAACATAAGCGGCCGCGCAAAAAGCCACCGGCGCCACTGCTGGCGCGAGGCATCGCCACCGCCAAGGGTGCGGGTACTTCGGTCACGATGCACCTCACCGCCACCGGCCGGCGATTGCTCGAGCACTCACACAGCGCCAAAGTGGTGCTGATCACGACACTCACTGCCGCTTCAAGCACGAAATTCACGCTCGAACACCGGTCGCTGACGCTGCATCGCTAGGTTCGCCTTCGGCCGGTGCAAATACCGCGGATGCCCCCGGCCTTGACCTGTCGATGCTGGGGCTAGACGCGCTCGTGCCGATCTTGGAACGTCGTTGAAACGGGTTCTTCGAGTCGCGTCGGTGTTGCTCTCGGCGATCGTCTGGCTACAGCCTCCCGCGGTCTTGCCTCTGCCCTCACGGAACGGCGCTGACGGCCCACCGCGGCCCTTCGGAGCCGAGCCCCCGGCGGGCGCGGTCCCCGCGAACACCGATCCCTCGCTGGCGCGAGCACAGAATCGCGCTCTGCTCTACGGGCCCTTTCCGTCTGGCGGACTCGCACGTGGTGTCTCCGACGGTGCGCTGATGCTCAGCGAAAACGCCGAAGTCCGCCGGCAGACGATGAATAGGGTGCGGACTTTGGGAGGGAGCGTCGCGCGTATCCCCGTGGACTGGCGCAACATCGTCGAAGCCAATCCCTCAGCGAGCTTTCAGGCGCGTGACCCGACCAGTCCCGCGTACAACTTCTCGCAGCTCGACGCGGCTGTGCGCAGCGCGGCCGCCGCCGGCTTGCAGCCGCTGCTCGTCGTCTCCCACGCTCCAGCCTTCGCCGAAGCCCCCCACCGCTGGTCCTATGCCTATCCCGGCAGCTGGGCGCCCAACCCTACGGCGCTCGGAGAATTCGCGGCAGCCCTGGCCGGCCGCTACGACGGCGCCTTCCCCGACCCTCTGCATCCGGGTGCCGTACTCCCGCGTGTGCGGTCCCTGCAAGCATGGAACGAGCCGAACCTTGCCCGCTATCTAGAGCCTCAATGGGTGGCCGAAGGCCGACACTGGAGCGCCTTCTCGCCGCGCCTGTACCGCCAGCTCCTGAACGGTTTCTACGCCGGGGTGAAGTCGGTGGAGCCCGGCGACAGCGTGATCGCCGCCGGCGTCGCCCCCGAGGGCGAACCCGCCGGCGTGGGGGCGATGGCGCCCGTGAGCTTCCTGGAAGATCTGCTCTGTTTGGGCGCGGCCAGGGCGAGCTGTCCGGAAAAGCCTCACCTGGACGTGTTGGCCTTCCATCCGTTGTCTGTCTTCAACCCAGACATCGCCGCGGTCTCGAGACTTGACGTGGCTGTCTCCGACATCGCCAAGATCACCGGTTTGCTTGCGCGGGCCGAGCACCTGCACACGATCCTACCCGCAGGGCCTCACCCGGTTTGGGTCACTGAGCTCAACTGGGAGAGCTCCCCGCCAAGCTCGACCGGCGTGCCCGGGTCGCTGCAGGCCGCCTGGATCTCGCGGGCGCTGCACCGTCTGTGGGTGGCCGGCGTGAGTCTTGTCGACTGGCAGTTCCTGATCGATCCTTACGGCGGCACGCCGCTGGCCTCGCCCGACGGCAGCATCGGCTTGTACCCGCGACCAGCAGGCCTATACGCTCCCGGCCCGGGTGGCAACACCGCGCTCGCGCGTCCCAAGCCCTTTCTCCAGGGCTTTACGCTGCCATTCGATCCGCTACGCGTGAACCGAGGGCAGCTGCGCATATGGGCACTGCTCATGCACGCCAGTCAGTCGGCTCTCCTACAACGAGAGGGCCGCGGCGGTCGCTGGCATACGATCGATCGCCTATCCGCCGACCGCTATGGCGTGATCGATCGACTCCTGCGTTTGAGCGGTACGGCGCTTCTGCGGTTGCGCGTCGGGATGCTCGACTCGGCCGCCGCGTCGGTGCCTCGAACGCAAAGCGCTTTGTAGCAATGCAGGCGGAGGCCTGAGAAAGGCAAGACTCGAAAGGCAAGGCTCGAAAGGCAAGGCTCGAAAGGCAAGGCTCGAAAGGCAAGGCCCGCCGGCACGGGCGGGCGAGCGCCGCTATGCCACTACTGGTTCTGAGCTGGACTGGATGTCCGCCATGCCCGCCATCGGCACATGGCTCATCGCGTGCTCGGCCAGCGCGGTGATCGTGAGGCTGGGGTTGACGCCGACGTTCGCCGGGACCGCTGAGCCGTCGCACACGAGCAGGTTCTCGTAGCCGAAGACGTGCTGGTGAGCGTCCACGACGCCGTGCTCCGTGTCGGCACCGATCACCGCTCCGCCAAGGATGTGGGCGGTTGTGGGGATGTTCAATGCCGCCTCGGTAAACGAGCTTTGTGCGATACCGCCGGTGCGCTTGGCAAACCATTCGGCCGCCTTGTTGGCAACCGGTATGAACGTTGGGATCGGACGCTCGGGGTCCTGTTCGGTGCTCAGCCACAGCGTTTTGAACGGCCCCTGTTTCGGGCGCAGGGCGATCGCGTTGTCGAGCGTTTGCATCACGAGGATGATGATCGTGCGCCGCGACCAGTTCTTGGGCCGCGTCACCTGCACGAAGCGCTTGGGGTGACGAACGATCTGGCCGAGCAGCTTCAGCGGACGCGTCGCGCGCGTGCCGTCGCCGGTCAAGAGCGTGTTCAAGCGGCTCATCGAGTCGCCGTCGTTGCCGTAGGTGACGGTCTCGATGTGCGTGTGCGCGTCGGGATAGATGCTCGAGGTGATCGCCACTCGTTCGATCAGGTTCTCTGGATAGTCCTCGGGCACTGTCACCGCGAGGATCGCCTCGCTGTTGGTGCGCACAAGCTCGCCGAGGCGATTCGAGATGCGTGGCAGCGAGCCGCCGAGGCGGCAGCGCTGTAGCAGCGTGTTCGTCCCCAATGGGCCAGCTGACACAACCACGCCGCGGGCGCGCTGCAGCTTGCGTTCGCGACGCACCCACGCGCCCGAGCGGATGCTTTCGACCTCATAGCCGTCGCTGCCATCACCTGCCCCGAGCGGGCGAATGTCGATCACCGTGCGTTCGGGGCTGATCTTCGCGCCGCGCTTCTCGGCTAGGAACAGGTAGTTCTTCACGAGCGTGTTCTTCGATCCGTGCGGGCAACCAACCATGCAGCGCCCGCACAGCGCGCAGCCGGTACGGTCGGGCCCCTCGCCGCCGAAGAAAGGGTCGGGCACGCGCTTGCCGGCCTCGCCGAAGAACACGCCCACCGGCGTCTTTTTGTAGGTGTCGGAAACACCCAGCTCCTCACCCAACTCGCGCAACAGCTGATCGGCGGGGTCGTCGTGTGGGTTCATCGTCACGCCGAGCATCCGCTGTGCCTCGTCGTAATGGGGGGCGAGCTCCGTCTCCCAGTCGGCCATGTCCTTCCATTGCGCGTCCTCGAAGAACGGCGTTGGCGGCACGTACAGCGTGTTGGCATAGCCGAGGCTGCCGCCGCCTACCCCACAGCCGCTGACGACCGACACGTCTTTGAACGTGGTCAGGCGGAAGATGCCCTTCCAGCCGATCTTGGGGCGCCAGAAGTAGCGCTTGTAGTCGGCGGTGGACTCGGGGAATTCGTGGTCGGCAAAGCGCCTACCGCACTCCAGCACGCCCACGCTGTAGCCCTTCTCCGATAGGCGCAGCGCCGAGACGCTGCCGCCGAAACCGGAGCCGATCACCAGCCAGTCGTAGTCGAAGTCCTTCGCCATCGCCACTATCAGCATATTGGTTGTCTGGCCAATCGATCGCTGGGCAGCGTTCGGGTTGCTTGGGGTTGCCGGGTTGGGGCTTCGTGGCTCGCGCGCTCGAGACGGGGCGAGTGCCGCCAAATCGATTGGGCGCAACGCTCAGGTGGCGCTATATTCCGTGAAGTAATGGCTGCGGAGCGGGTCCAGAACAAGCCGTGCGGAGGTCGCTATGGCGACATCATCCAGTCGATCGGCAACACGCCGCTCGTGGAGCTGCCGCGCCTCTCGCCCAAGCCTGGGGTGCGCATCTGGGCCAAGCTCGAGTCGCGCAATCCAACCGGCTCGGTCAAGGACCGTGTGGCACGGGCGTTGATCGAGGACGCCGAGAGCCAGGGCGCGATCCTCCCAGGTCAGACCATCCTCGAGCCGACCTCCGGCAACACGGGCATCTCACTCGGCATGATCTGCTCGCGCAAGGGCTACCGCCTGAAGGTGGTGATGCCCGAGAACGTCACCCCCGAGCGCACCCAGCTACTGAAGATGTACGGCGCGGAGATCGTCTACTCCGAGGGCTCCAAGGGCTCCAACGGCGCGGTCGAGAAGGCACTCGATATGGCCGAGAAAGACTCCTCCTACTACATGCCCTACCAGTACGGCAACATGGCCAACCCCAACGCCCACTACAACGGTACGGCGCTCGAGATCCTCGAGGAGCTCGATGAGGTGTCTGCGTTCGTCGCCGGACTCGGCACCGGCGGCACGCTGATGGGCAACGGCCGGCGCTTCAAGGAGACTTTCGGCGACGCCGTGAAGATCGTGGCCGCCGAGCCGATGCAGGGGGAGCCGGTGCAAGGGTTGCGCTCGCTGGATGATGGCTTCATCCCGCCGATCATCGACCTCTCGCTGCTCGATCGCAAGATCTTCGTCACCAACACCGATGCGATCCTATGGACGCGCAAGCTGCTCGACGAGGAGAGCGTCTTCGCGGGCGTCTCCAGCGGGGCGATCGCTCGGGTGGCCGTGCGCATAGCGGGTGAGCTCGACGAGGGCAACGTCGTGTTCATCGTCGCCGACGACGGCTGGAAGTACCTTTCGAGCGGCATCTACACGCTGCCCGTCGAGGAGATCGAGAACCTCGACTCCACCGTGTGGTGGTGAGAGCCCGCCTCGCTGGCAGCGGGGTGTGGGGCGGTCCGATCGGGCGTGCCTCACGTGCGCGCGCCCGCGTGTGTGCGCATGCCCGCGCGGGGCATCGCTAGGAGAGACATGGACATCGCCGCTGAGCTACTCGACCAGATGCTTGCTCACGCTCAGGAGGAGGCCCCCAACGAGTGTTGCGGCGTAGTGGCGGTTGTGTCCGCAGAGGACGCCCCAATGCAGGCGGCGTGCGTGCGCCCGACACGCAACGTCCACGCAAGCCCCAAGCGCTTTGAGATCGACGGCAAAGACGTGCTCAAAGCGATCAACGAGTTCGACGACGCCGGTTGGGAGATCGGCGCCATCTACCACTCCCACACCCACACCGCGCCCTACCCGTCGCAAACCGACATCAACTTCGCCGCCAAGTGGCCAGGCGTCGAGTGGATCATCGTTGGGCTCGCCGATCCTTTGGCGCCAGAGATCCGCTCCTATCTGATCGAAGGAGGCACGGTCCGTGAGGTGGAGATCGGGCAAATCGCGGCCTGAGCCCGATCGTGTCCACCTCGTCAAGGTCGCCTACGCGCGCAACCTCGCCGAGGCCGAACTGATCCAGGGCCTGCTGAGTCAGGAGCACATCCCCAGCATGCTCAAGCGGGGCGGCGGCGCCGACGTCCCCGACTTCATCGCCGCCGGCGCACGCGACGTGCTCGTGCCCGTGTCGCAAGCCGACCGCGCGCGGGAGTTGCTGGCATAGCGATCATGCTGTTCCGGCCGGTACATGTACCGGCCGGCGGGGACGTACATGTACGTCCCCGTTCCGAGTCGCACATGTGCGACTCGGCCACCCGGCGCATGCGCCGGGTGGGATCCCAGAAGAGCTAGACCAGAACCGGCTGGCCCATGGGCTGGCCGGCTTCGCGCGTGATCGACTCGATCTCTTCGGCGGCGCGCTCGAACTCGCCGTCGGAGAGCACCGGGGTGCCCTCGAAGGGCAGTTCGCGCTGGAGCTCCAGCCATGAGCTGCACACGCCGTACTCGTCCTTCACCTTGACGGTCACCGGGCGGGGGATGCGATAGGTGCGAAGCAGCAACACATGCAGCGGATGACGGCGCTTCCATTCCAGGCGCTTCTCCGCGTAATCGGGCGTCCACACGTAGAACGGCGACAACGCGTCCACGCAGCGGGGGTCTGAGATCGTGAAGTGGCCCGCAACTTCCGCCCAAGCTCTGATGCGCACACGCTCGGGCTGCTGAATGCCGCCTTCGACGCTGAACGCGTTCACCGACGGCTCGCCGTCGTTCCACACGCCTTCCTCCAGCGCCCTACGTAGCTCGGGCTGGTGGGACTCGCGCACGAGGTCGTTGCGTTGGTGGTCGAAGGTGGGGTAGAGGAAGAAGCGGTCGTGGTCGAGCTTGAAGTGCTTTTCGGGCTCGCGGATACCGCCCTTGCGTAGGGTTATCAGCTGCTCGCCTTCGGCGAGGGCGCGGACGGTGACCGCCCATTCCTTGAGAGCAATTGGCATTTTCGAAGACCTGGTTACGAGGGACGTCTAAAACCCTGCAACACCATCCGTGCCGCCCTTGAGAGCGCCTGGCACGGGGTGCCGCTGCCCTTAAAGATACGAAATCCGAGCGAAAATCCCAAATCCCCTGCAAATCGACTGGTTTTTTAGGCGCACCGCCTGATTACGAGAGCTTCACGAGCCCTGCTTTCGGTCAATCCCGCCCACAAACCGCGCTCCCTACAGGCGTCGGCCCGCGAGGCCCTCGGCGGCCTCGATCAGGGCCGCGTAGTCCTCGTTGCCGTGCCCCCGGCCCATCGTCGCCGCAAGCAGGTCACGCGCATGGGCCGCCGCCGGGAAGGGGATGCCCGCCGCTTGGGCTTCCTCGAGGCACAGGCGCACGTCCTTGAGCAGATGCTCGGTCTTGAACAGCGTCGTGTAGTCGTGCTCGCGCATCGCCCCCGACTTCATCTGCATCTGCGCCGACGCCCCCGAGCCGCTCTGGGTCACAGCCACAAGCGCGTCTAGGTCCACGCCCGTCGCGTCCGCCAGCAGCAGCGCCTCCGCTACCGCCGCCGCGTTGGCTGCACCCAGGGAGTTGTTGATCAGCTTCAGCATCTCGCCCTGGCCGAGCTCGCCGACGTGCACGATCAGCTCGCCCATCGTCTCGAGTAGCGGCCTTGCCCGCTCGAAGTCAGCCTCCTCGCCGCCAACCATGATCGTCAGCGTGCCCGCCTGCGCGCGTGGAGACGAGCCGGTCACGGGCGCGTCGATCATGCCGATCCCGCCGCTCACCCAGGCGGGCAGCGATGCGACGTGTGTCCGTCGGGGCGATCGTCGACATGTCCACGCACAGCAGCCGCTCGCTCGCCTGTGCCCTGCCAGGTGCGCCCTCCGCGACACCGCTCTCCGCGCAGAGCACGCTCTCCACCTGGGTGCCGTCAACGACCATGCTCACCACGATGTCGCTAGCTGCCGCAACCTCCGCCGGCGTGTCCACCGCGGTGGCGTTGTGCTCCTGCGCCCAGCGCCGCGCCTTGCCCTCGGTATGCGTCCACACCGTCAGCGGATAGCCGGCCCCGGCGACGTTCGCGGCCATACGCGAGCCCATGATGCCGAGGCCCAGGAAGCCAATTCGCTCAGCCATGTGCCTGCCCCGCGGAGCGGCTGGAGCGGTCCTCAGGCCGACCGGTCGATGCGATCGTGGCGCTCGGATGGCACTCCATATCCGCCACCTCCTGGGGTTTCGATGCGAAGTCGCTCACCTTCGTGCAGCGTACCCGTCAGCTTCGCCGGCAGTCTTGCGCCGGCCCGTCGTCACGCCCGATCAGTGTGTCGCGCCCGCGCTTGCCCGGCTCCCCGCCGTTCGCTCCCGGCGGCGCATGTCTTCGGCGCTCACCGATCAGCGAGAAGGTCATGTCGCTCAGCGCTTGCAGCTCCCGCACCACGCCGTCCCCGCCCCTGTGCCTGCCAGCGCCGCCTGAGCCGCGCCGCAGCGCGTATTCGGTCACGAGCACCGGCAGCTCGCGCTCGAGCGCCTCGATCGGCGTGTTGAGCGTGTTGCTCATCGCCACATGCACCCCGCTCGGGCCGTCTCCATCCTCGCACGCCCCCTGACCCCCGCCGAGCGTCTCGTAGTAGCTGAACTCGTCGTTACCCAGCGTCAGGTTGTTCATCGTCCCCTGGCCGAGTGCCCTGCCGAAGGCGCCGAGCACGAGGTCCGCCACGCGCGAGGAGGTCTCCACGTTGCCCGCCGCCACCGCCGGAGCGGACCGGCTGGCATCGGCTTGCGCGTTCAGCAGGCATCCCCCCGGCACGATCGCATCGACCGGGCGGTAGGCGCCCGCCGACGGCGGGATATCGGGATCGGTCAGCACCCGCACCGCAAACCAGCACGCCGACAACGTCACCGCCAGCGGGCAGTTGAGGTTGCCATCGTGCTGGGACGCCGAGCCGCTGAAGTCGAGCACCAGTCGCTCGCCATCCACGACCGCTCTTCAGCCGCAGCACGAGGTCGCCCTCCGGGGCCTCCAGCACGTCCTCGGCTTCGCGCACGCCGTCCGGCAATGCCGCGATGCACGCCCGCGTGCGCCGCTCCGCATAGTCGAGTACCGCGTCCATCGCCTCTGCGCAGGCGCTCTACTCCCACGCGACCCGCAAGCGTCGTCAGGCGCAACGCGCCCACGCGGTTGGCCGCCAGCTGAGCTCTCAGGTCGGCCCTGCGCTCCCGTGGCTGGCGCATCCGCGCCACGAGCTGCTCGATCGCCTCCTCGGTCAGCGGCCGCGGGTGGATCACCACGCCCTCCTCCTCGAGCGTGCGACTGTTGGCTGGCATCGACCCCGGCACCCGCCCGCCCACGTCGGCATGGTGGGCCCGACTTGCGGCGAATCCGATCAGCCCGCCCGCGAATACCGGCGTCACCACCGTGATGTCCGGCAGGTGCGTGCCGCCTTCATACGGGTCGTTCAACACCCACGACACGCCCTCGCTTTGCTCGCGCTCAAGCACCGCTCGTACCGCCTCCGGCATCGAACCGAGGTGCACGGGGATGTGCTCGGCCTGCATCACCATCTCGCCGTGCCCATCGAACAGCGCGGTGGACGCGTCGCGACGCTCCTTGATGTTGGCCGAGTGAGCGGAGCGCACCAGTGTCGCGCCCATCTCCTCGCACGCCGCCCGCAACGCGCCCACTATCACCTGCAGCTCGATCGGGTCGAGCGTGCTCACGCGCCCCGCTCCAGCACAACCGTTCCCTGCTCGTCCACCGTCCCGCCCCAGCCCGGCGGCACGAGCAAAGTGGACTGCGGCATCGCACACAGCGCCGGCCCCCGCACGTTCGCGCCCGCCGACAGCTCACCGCGCCACAGCTCCGCCTCGAGCCACTCCCCGTCGAATACCACCCGCGTGCTCCCACGCACCGGCCGCCGCTCGTCGGTGTCGCTCAACGCAGAGCCGGTCGCCGCCCGATCGCCGACACGCCTACATTCACCAGCTCCACCTCGGCGCCCTCGTCGCGGTAGCCATAGCGCTGCTCATGCCTCGCTTCAAATGCCTCGCGCAAGCCTGCTCGCGGTCGTCGAGCCTCCCCCATCCACTGTCAGCTCGAACGACTGGCCTCGATATCGCAGCTCGTAGCGCACGCCAACGCGCTCCACCGGCCCGTCGAGCTCCCCGCTCGCCCGCTCTATGAGCGCTTGCAGCTCGTGCGCCACGCGCTCGCTCGTGAACGCCCCACCGCTGAGCATCACGGTGCTCGACGCGTCCCGCCGCGGAGCCGCCGCCGCCAGCCCGAGCGCCGAGAGCACCCCGCACGCGCGTGGGCACAGCACCCGATCGATCTCAAGCTCCGCTGCCATCGACGCCGCGTGCAAAGGGCCGGCGCCGCCGAATGGCATCAGCGCGAAGCGGCGCGGGTCGATGCCCCGCTCGCACCGTCATCACCGCCAGCGCCCGTCTCATCTCGGTCTCAGCCACCCTCACGATTCCCTCCGCGCAAGCCAGCGGCTCGAGTCCCAGCTCGCTCGCGAGCGCTCCCACGGCGCGCTCGGCCGCCTCCCTGTCGAGCTTTACGCCGCCCGCGAGCGGCGCGTCCTCGAGCAGCCTGCCGAGCACCAGGTTGGCGTCGGTCACGGTCGCCCGCTCACCGCCGAGCCCGTAGCACGCCGGTCCCGGCGTCGCGCCCGCCGACTCGGGGCCCACGCGCAGCGCCCCGCCCGCGTCGCGCCACGCGATCGACCCGCCGCCCGCGCCCACCGTGTGGATGTCGAGCGCCGGCAGCGCAAGCAGCCGGCCCGCCACCGTTCGCTGCGCGGTCTCCGCAACCTTCCCGCCTTCGATCACGCACACGTCGCACGAGGTCCCGCCCATGTCGAAGCACAGCACGTCCTTCTCGCCCGCCGCCTCGCTCAGCAGCAGCGCCCCGCCCACGCCGCCCGCCGGGCCCGGAGAGCACCGTCAGCGCCGCATGCCCAGCGGCCCGCCGCGCGTCGGTGAGCCCGCCCGAGGACTGCATCACCTGCACCGTCGGCAGTCCCCGCTCCGCCGCCTGGGCACCGAGCGCTCGCAGGTAGGAGGCGAGCAAGGGGGAGAGGGCCGCGTCCACCTCGGTGGTACACGCCCGCTCGTACTCCCTGAAAGTGCCCACCAGCTCGTGCGAAAGCGACAGGTGCACGTCCGGCAGACGCGCCGCGATCAGCTCGCCGAGCCGCTGCTCGTGGCTTGGATCGGCGTAGGAGTGCAGTAGCACCACCGCCACCGCTTGCGGATCGGCCGCCGCCAGTCGCTCGAGCAGCGCCTCCGCGGCGCCTCTCGTCGAGCTCGCGCAACGGCCCCTCCGGCCCCATCCGCTCGGGCGCCCCGAAGCGCATGCTCGGTGGCGCCAGCGGTTGTGGCCCCGCCTCGCACAGGCGATACAGGCTCGGTCGCGCCTGGCGTCCCAGCTCCACGACGTCCGTGAACCCGTCGGTCGCCACCAGCGCCGTGCGCACCTGTGGGTGGGCCCGCGAGAACTCCAGCAGCGCGTTCGTCGCCACCGTCATGCCGTGCGCAAAGCGCTTCACTTGCCCCGCCTCCGCGTTCGCGCGTGCAAGCACCGCCTCCACCGCCGCCATCACCCCGACCTGCTGCTCTCCAGGAGTGCTCGGCGCCTTGGCTGTGTGTGTCCTCCCGTCCCCATCCACCAGCACCGCGTCGGTGAACGTCCCACCCACATCTACCCCTAGCAGCATCCTCGCAAGGCTAGTCCCGCGGAACACCCGCCCAGTTTCGCGGGCTCAAGCCGCCGCTAGCTCGTTGTGCTCGGTGTCGGCTAGGTGTTGGTGTGAGGGGCAATACCCATTGTGCGGCAACGGTACCCGCTGACAGGTCGACCCCTTGCGCGTGGTCGCACGGCATGTCGGCGGCTCGTCGGTCACCGCCGCGTGTGCCTCCACCGGGTTCTCCGCCAGGAAGCGCTGGGCGAGGCCGATATAGCGGCACACCGTCTGCAGTACGCGCTCCTGAGCGCTCATCGGGAAGTAGGTCCTGATGTCATAGAACAACGTCCGCGCGGGCTTCGCGAAGTAGTGACGATCGGTTGCCAAGCGCTCCACCGCCGACTCGCACGCATCCAACACGTGCTTGTGGTTGGAGCCACCGTGGGCATCGGGTCTCGACTCCGTGATGTACGGAGCCAACTCCCTGTAGATCGCTCGACTGAACTGGTACATAGCTCTGTTTACCTCAACACCGGTTCCTGTCAAAAAGACCGGACTTGTCGAGTATCCAAGCCATTCCTAAGCGGCACAGAAGTAATTCATTAAGCTCGGGTTAGCTTTTCGCCCATTGTGCGGTTTCGATATGGGCAGTTCCGTGACAGGAATGCTTCCCGTCCTGCTCTAGCGCTCGGCTACTGCCATGTTTGCCAGTCGGGCTCCTCGCCGCCACTCGAGATCACAACGTGCTTTCCATCGAGTCGCGCGTCGTGTTGGGGATGGTCGGTGCGCATGTGCGTGCCACGGGTCTCCTCCCGCTTCAAAGCCGATCGCGCCACCAGTCGCGCCAAAGGGTGTGGGTCCTCGAGCAGGCTCGTCAAGCCCTCAGCCGAGCGTTCGATTCCGGCTTGCTGCCAAAGCGCCACTCTGGTGCTCTGCTCGCCGATCGGAGGTCCCTCAGCACTCCAATCGGTAGGTGCAAACGTCGCCGGGCTAGGCTTCATCGCTGCCTCTACCCGCGAGGGCTCATCGAGTGCCGCCAGCGCCGCCCGCCGCCCGAACACAAAGCACTCGCTCAGCGAGTTGGAAGCCAACCGGTTCGCTCCATGCAGGCCTGTGCACGCCGTCTCACCCACCGCATATAGGCCCGCCACCGCGGAGCGCGCGTGTAGGTCCGTGACGATGCCGCCGATCGTATAGTGCGCCGCTGGTGCCACCGGCACCAGCTCCCGCGTTGGGTCGAGTCCCGCCTCGCGCAAAGCCCCCACCACGTTTGGAAACAGGGCAGGATCGATTGCCCGCATATCAAGGCTCACAGAGCGCTCGCCGCTCTCACGCAGTCGGGTCTGGATCGCGCGGGACACCTCGTCGCGTGGCGCCAACTCATCCACGAAGCGCTCGCCAGCGGCGTCATGCAACGTGGCTCCCTCGCCGCGAATCGCCTCGGTGATGAGAAAGCCTTCCCTGCCTTCCACGCCAATCACAGCGGTCGGGTGGAACTGAACGAACTCGAGATCCGCCAGTGGAGCCCCCGCCGCGTGGGCCAACAGCAGTCCCTGGCCGAGCGAGCCAGGCGGGTTGGTTGTTCGTGCCCACAAAGCCGCTGCCCCGCCTGTGCTCAACACGGTTGCCCGCCCCAGCACCGTACGCCCCGCCGACCGGGGATCGGCTGGATCTCCGGTCGGCCAGCACACCACACCGTGGCAACGTCCTTCATCGCACAGCAAACCGCCCACCCGTGCGCCCTCGATAACGCGCACGCGCGGGTGCGCCACGACGAGCGCCGAGAGCTCGCGCAGCAGCCGTCGTCCGGTCGCGCTGCCTCCCGCGTGCACGATTCTGCGCACCGAATGTCCGCCCTCCAAACCGAGCGCCAAGCGCCCGCGACGATCCGCGTCGAAGTGGAAGCCGAGCCGCTCCAAGTCTCGTACCCGATCGGGTGCCTCGCGGACGAGCACATCAGCCGCCGAAGCACGCACAGCTCCACGCCCGGCGCGCTCCGTGTCGCTCGAGTGCAGCTCGAAGCTGTCATCGGCGGCGAGCACCGCCGCGAGACCGCCCTGGGCCCAGTAGCTCGCCGTTTGCGCCAGCGCCATCGCCGACAGCAGCGCCACGCTCGCTCCTTCGCGTGCCGCGCACAGCGCCGCGTAGAGACCCGCGGCGCCAGCGCCTACCACCACCAAGTCCACGCCCGCGTGCCGCCCGCCCGCCGGCCCACCGGCGGAGCTCACCGGTAGCTCATCCGGCGAGCTTCACCAGCGCCGCCGCAAGCACACCCAGCGACAGCACCACCACGAGTAGCAGCGTCACCACAAGCGCCTTCCATTTCGGCTGTGCCGCCAAACGCGTGCGCGCTGCCGCGCCGCAGCGCAAGCACCAACTCTGCTCGGAGCGCAGCGCTTCTCCGCACAGCGGACACACCTCCCTCGGCGAAGCCCCAGCTTGGGGCGACACCGGCGTTTGCACGCTCACGCCCCCGTGTCTCCGCTCGGCGGTCGCAAGATGCGAGTCGGCTCTTCATCGTCGGTGCGCGGCTCACCGCGCTCGGCCGGAGGTGAGGGAGAGAACGGTTTGGCGGCCACCGGTGCGGCCGTGCCCTTGAATGGCGGGCCAGGCTCCAGCTTGGATAGGACGGGCTCGACTTTGGGTGTCGACTCGAGCTCGTGCCCGGCTTGCCGCGCCCCCGGCGGGATGGTCTCGGGCTTTAGTGGGGGCTTTGGCGGGGTGGACTCGGGCTGTGGCGCGGCGGAATGCGCCACAGGTGCCGGCGTATGCGCTTGGGGAGCCACCGGGGCCGTAGAGATCAGCCGGTCGGCATTCGCGTCGAACGCGATCCCGCATCCCGGGCAGAAGCGATCGTCGCTGCCGTGAATGGCCGCGCAACGTGGGCACGCCGCGATGCCAACTTCGCGCAACACCGTCACCGGCCGGCGGTCGCTCAATACCTCTTCGAGCTCGCGCAACTCAGTATCGATCTGGCGCAGCCTCGCGAGCTTGGCGAGTACCAGCTGATCGTTGCGCTGGCCGAAGCGATGCAGGTCGAACACCAGCCCGCCGAGATCCCGGTAGGCGAGCTCCCGTGCTCTGCGCAAGAAGCGCGCGCGACGGCGCATTCGGCCTCGCTCGGCAAAGCCCGGGGCCTGAGGTGCCTGCTCCTCGCTCTGCTCAGACACAGCCGCCGCTTGCTCAGACACAGCCGCCGCCTGCTCAGCGCTCGGCGCAGCCTGCTCCGTCCCCACTTGCGTCTGAGCGGGCGCCTGCGGCGTCTGCTCAGCTTCGTCCGCTCCTGCCACGGCTCCCATGCTATCCGGCCTCTGCGACAAGTGAGCGCCATGCCGCCGCCACGCGCTCTGCCATCGCCCTCGCCGAGAAGCGCTCCGCATGCGAACGACCCTGTACACGCGGGTCCTCGGCGCTTACGTGGGGGGCCACCGCGGCCTGCCAACGATCGAGCTCAAACGGAGCACACAGTGCTCCCTGCACTCCGTCGAGCGCCTGCTCGTGGATGCCCACCGGCGTCGCCAGCACGGGCACGTCACACGCCAACGCCTCGAGTACCGCCAGTCCGAAGCCCTCCCGCTCCGAGGGCACGAGCACCGCGTTCGCCCCGTTCACGTACAGCGGCACTCGCTCCGGCTCTATGCCCCCGAGCGTCAGCAGTCGTACTCCAACCGCCTCAGCCACCACCGCCGCACGGTCGTAGCGCTTCTCCGGTCGGCTCGGGTCGGCGGGGAACAGCAGGTAGGGGCTTGTGGGTTGTAGATCTAAATTCAGCATGCCCCGCGCGCGCGCGCGGGGCATTGCTTTGAAACGCTCCATGTCCACTCCGCACGGCAGCACGCGCGCTCGCGCGCGTGCCCCACGCCCCGGAATCTCCTGGACGAGCGCCTCGGACACCGCGGCGAGTAGCCCAACGCTAGGCAGCACCGCGCGTGTAGCCAGGCGCGTGCGCGGATGGCGCACGTCGGTGCCATGCACCGTCAGCGCCCGTCCCCGCGCTTTCACCGCCAATGCTGCCCAGGCAGTCAAACCAAAGTGAGCGTGCACCACGTCGAAGCGCTCGTTCGCATAGCGCCCGCGCAGATGTCTCGTCGCTGCCAGTAGGGCGCTCGCGCCAGGCGCGAACTCGTACAACTCCACCTGCCACTCGCCTAGCGTGCGCAGCGCGTCCACCTGATCGCGCACGAAGCGGCCGCGCTCGGGATGGCGCCCGTCGGGCAGCATGTTCGACACCACAAGCGCGCGCACAGGCCCCGACGGTAGCGCTCTGGAATGATGGGTCGCGTGACGAGCCCACCCAGCGACCCTCGCGATCGTCCGATCGGCGTGTTCGACTCGGGCGTCGGCGGGCTCACGGTCCTGCACGAGCTGCTCGTGCGGCTACCGCGCGAGGACTTTCTCTACGTTGGCGACACAGCCCGCTTCCCCTACGGCGAGCGATCGCCGGAGGAGCTCGCGCGCTTCTCCTCGGAGATTGCCGAGGAGCTGCTGCGTCGCCGCGCGAAGCTGCTCGTAATCGCTTGCAACTCCGCCACCGCGGCCGCGCTGCCGATCCTCGAGCGGCGCATGATGGAGACCACGCTTGGCGTCGATGTGCTCGGGGTGGTGCGACCGGGCGCGCTTCAAGCGGTTGCCGCGACCCATACCGGCAGGATTGGCATGCTCGCCACCCCCACTACGGTTGCAAGTGGCAGCTACGAGCGTGCGATCAGCGCGGTGGATCCTCACGTAACCCTGCATGCGGTCGCCTGTCCCACGCTCGCCTCGATCATCCAAGCAGGCGAGCAATTCGACGAGCGCGCCGTGACGGCCGTTCGTGAGGCATGCGCTCCCCTGCTGGAGGTCGGCGTCGACACCGTGATCCTTGGCTCGACTCACTATCCGCTGATTGCCCCGATGTTGCAGCGAATACTCGGCCCGGACGTGCGGCTCGTCAGCTCCGGTGGAGCGCTCGTGCGCCAAGTCGAGCACGCGCTCTCCGCACGTGGCTTGCGCAACAGTCGCGAGCAAGGCGAGGGGGAGTACCGCTTTCTGTGCACCGGCGACACCGCCGCGTTCAGGGAGCTCGGCACCCGCTTCCTGCAGATGCCTCTGGGCGAGGTCGAGCACGTCGACCTACACAGCGTCGGAGCGCTCGCGTGAGTCAAGACCCCCAATCCTCGGCCGCGGCGGGGCAGCAGCCGGCTTTGGCGAACCCCAAGTCAAACGCTATGGATCGCAACGATGGTTGCGAGTCTCCAACGCGCAAACGCAGCTATGGTCGCGCCGCCGGCGAGCTGCGCCCCGTCGAGATCGAGCCCGGGTTCGTACGCACCGCCACCGGCTCCGCGCTGATTTCGATGGGAGAGACCCGCGTCATCTGCACAGCCTCCGCCCAAGAGGGCGTGCCGCGCTGGATGGCAGGCAAGGGCCGCGGCTGGCTGACGGCCGAGTACGGCATGCTGCCCGCCTCCACCGGCGATCGCAAGGCGCGTGACATCTCCAAGGGACGCCTCGACGGGCGCTCGGTTGAGATCCAGCGTCTGATCGGCCGCTCGCTACGCATCGTCATCGATCTGAGCTCGCTCGGCGAACGCACCATCTATCTCGACTGCGACGTGCTCCAGGCAGACGGCGGCACGCGTTGTGCGTCGATCACCGGCGCCTACGTCGCGCTCGCACTCGCCTGCGCGCGGCTGCGGCGCGAGCAGAAGATCGAGCGCTCGCCGCTCACCGGTTCGGTCGCCGCGGTCTCGTGTGGCATCGTCGGGGGGAGTGCGCTGCTCGACCTCGACTACGGCGAGGACTCGAATGCAGAAGTCGACGCCAACGTCGTCATGACCGGCGAAGGCGGCCTCGTAGAGGTGCAGGCCACCGCCGAGCGCACCCCACTTTCGCGGGCCAGCCTCGACGGGCTGCTTGCCCTCGCCGCGGCGGGCATCGAGGAGCTGCGGGCGGCGCAGCAGCGGGTACTCGACGACGTTTCGTGAGACTACTGCTTGCCACTCGCAACGAGCACAAGCGCCGTGAGTTTCAGCGGTTGCTGCCTAGCTTTCAAGTGGACGCCCTCCCTGACGAGCTGACGCTACCGCCCGAGGATGGCGACACGTTCGAGCAGAACGCCCTCGGCAAGGCTCGCGCCGCCGCGGCCGCCACGGGCAGGGCGTCCATCGCTGACGACTCGGGCATCGAAGCCGCCGCGCTCGGCGGTGCCCCGGGTGTCCGCTCAGCCCGTTACAGCGGAGAAGGCGCCTCCGACGAGCAGAACCTCGCCAAGCTGCTAGTCGAGGCGCCCGCCGGCAGTGCATTGGCTTATGTATGCGCGCTTGCCTACGTCGATCCCGTCTCTGGGGTCGAGCGCATGTTTCAAGGGCGCTGCACAGGTCGCCTGACCGACCACCCGCGTGGGGAGCGAGGCTTCGGCTATGACCCCGCTTTTCTGGTCGACGACGAGCCTGAGGAGCTGACGATGGCCGAGCTCAGCGACGAGCGCAAGGACGCCATCAGCCATCGCGGTCGCGCCGTGCGGGCGCTGGACGCGTGGCTCACAGCAAGTTGATCGCCGCCGAGATTCCGACAGCGACGCTGAGAGCCGCATAGCCCGTGTAGCCGGAGAGCAGCAGCAGTACCGCGGTGAGCAGCGCCACAAGCACGGTTGCGATCCAGGCGACGCGTGAGAGCGGCATGATGCAAGCGTATTCTTTCTGACAGTGGCCCAACCTGCTCAGACGCCCGTCGCCGCCATCGGCTTTGGTGACGGGCTAATCGCGCACGTGGCACAGCGCGAGTCCCAGATCGTGCTTGGACTCGATCCCGATCCGATGCGCCTGTGGCCGACAGCGCTCGGGCGCGGCTCAGATAGTGAGGCAGACCTCGCGCCCGCCCAGCGGGCGGCCACGGCGATCCTTGGCCACTGTCGAGCGCTCATCGACGCGGCCGGTCCCGCGTGTGTCGCGGTCAAGCCGCAGCTCGCTCGCTTCGAGGTCTTGGGTGCGGTTGGCTGGAGCGTCCTCGCGGCGGTCACGCGCTACGCGCAGGAGGCCGGCCTGCTTGTCATCGCCGACGCCAAGCGGGGTGACATCGACGTGAGCGCCCGCGCCTATGCGCAGGCTTTGCTGGGCTCGCTCGACACTCCATTCGGCGTCGTGAGAGGACTCGATGTGGACATGGTCACCATAAATCCGCTGATGGGCTCCGACGCGCTGCAACCGTTCGTGTCCACCGCGCGCGAATCGGGCGCGGGGGTTCTGGTGCTCGTGCGCACATCCAATCCTGGCGCCGCCGACATCGAGGATCTACAGCTCATGGGCGGCGACCACGTGTGGGAACGGATCGCCGCGCTAGTGGACGAGCTCGGAGGGGAAGGTGTTGGCTACGGGGGCCTCAGCGACGTGGGAGCGGTCGTCGGGGCAACTGTGCCCGAGCATCTTCTACGCGCTCGTGAGTTGATGCCTCACACCATCTTCTTGCTGCCCGGCGTCGGCGCACAGGGCGGGCGCGTCGAGGAGCTCGCTCCCGCATTCGCTCCAGGTCGCGCCGGCGGGCTGATCAGCGCGTCACGCTCGATCGCCGACGCCCATCTTGCTAGCGGGGGAGATCCAGCCGGCGCGGCTCGCGCCGAGGCCGAGCGCCTGCGCAAGCTCGCCTGGACGCTCACTGACTCCTGACAGGCGCATTCATCGGGCGTATTCACCGAGAAGCAACGAACGCATCGGTCGAGCGATGACGGTCGCAAGCGGAAACCGCCGCGGGCGAATTTATCCAGAATTTCTGCTGTACCGCGATGCGTCCGGTAGCCTCTGGAGAGTGCGAGGGTCCTCAGTGGATCTTTCTCGCGCGGGAACGCGGATGCAGAGCACCAGATGATCATCACGGTCACGCTCAACGCGGCGATCGACAAGTCGCTATCAGTGCCGAACTTCCGCCTCGGACGGCGCCACCGTACCGTCGAGCAGCGCACGATGGCAGGCGGCAAGGGCGTCAACATCGCGCGTGCCCTGAAGGCGCTCGGCCAGCCAGTGATCGCCACCGGGCTGGCTGGAGGAGCCACCGGTACCCACATCGTCGAGCAGCTCACCGAGGAGGCGATCCTCAACGACTTCGTGCGCATCCGCGACGAGTCACGCACCAACACCTCGGTGCTCGACCCCACCAACGGCGAGCAAACCGAGGTCAACGAACGTGGCCCCGCCGTATCCGAGCAGGAGATCGAGCTGTTTCGCGACAAGCTGCTCTACCTAGCGCGCGGCGCAGCCATCGTAGTGCTCGCCGGATCGCTGCCGCGTGGGGTCTCCTCCGAGCTCTACGCCGAGCTGATTCGCGAGCTCCAGAAGGTGGGCGTTACCACCGTGCTAGACACCGATGGCGATCCACTGCTGCATGCCGTCCGCGCCGAGCCAGACGTCGTCTCTCCAAACGTCCTGGAGGCAGAGGAGCTCGTCGGCCACGAGTTCACCTCCGAGGAGGAACGGCTGCTCGCCGTGCGCGAGATCGTCGCTCTCGGCCCGCATGAGGCGATCATGACGATGGGCGATGGCTGTGTCGCGGATGTGCTCATCGACGGCAAATCGTCCCTTCGTCGTGCCCGCACCGAACCGCGCGAGCCGGTAGCCCGGCGTGGCTCGGGCGACGCATTCCTCGCCGGCTATGTCGCCGCCCGCTACGAGGGTCGCCCGCCTGACCAGTGCCTACGCTTCGGCGTCGCCTGCGGCGCCGAGTCCACCGGGCGGCTCGGTGCCGGGCTGATCGACCCCAAGGAGGCCCGGCGATTGCTAGGCGTCGTCGAGGTAGGCGGCGTCGAGCTGCCGGTCGAAGTCTGAGTCGATGGCGGGGACTGGGACTGGTGGCCTGGGCTGGAAGGCCTGGGCTAGGAGGGCCTAGGCTGAGACTGCGCCCGATGGCTGTCCCTCGATATGCGTGAGTGACTGCCTATCCGCCTGCGACGTCGCGGCGCAGGAACACGAGGTACGCCGCAATCAGCGCGGGCACGGCGTACAGCGCGCACACCCACAGCGAATGCGAGATCGGCGCCCAGTCGGTCGGCGTGCGCAGCAGGCCCTGCCAGGCCTGGAACTGTTCGGTGAGCAGGTAGGGCTGGATGCCTTCCAGGCCCGGGATCTGCGCGACGATGTAGAGCAGGATCACGAGGCCCACCGTGCCGATCGACCGCCGCCGCGCTGTTGCGCGTCGTGGTCGAGAGCAGCACGCCGATCGCCGACGACCGCGAACAGCGGGATCAGGTAGCAGCGCGTTGGCGGCGAACACGAGCAGCAGCGCCTTCCGAGGCCGAGACCACCGTTCCCGAGAAGGTGACGATCGTGGTGGAAGCCCCACGATGCCACGCCGCCGACGGTCGCCACCGCGGCCGACAGGAACACCGCGAGCGTCGCGTAGGTCATCGCCGCCAGCGCCTTGGCGGCGAACACCTGGCCGCGGTCGACCGAGCGCGTGAGGATCGTCTTCAGCGTGCCGTTGCCGTCCTCGGCGGCGACGATGTCGCCGGCCACCAGCGCCGCGATCAGCGGCAGCATGAAGGCCGACAGGAACGCAGCATCAGCACCGGCGTCGCCAGCCCCGACTGGGTGATCTGGCGAGGCGAAGATGTTCTCCGCTCCGCGGCCGTGGCGCTGGTGCAGGTTCTGCGAAGACCACGAAGATCAGCGGCAGGAGCGACCGCCAGGCCGAGGCCCAGGTACGTGCGCTTCTGGGAGACGAGCTTGCGCAGCTCCCAGCGGTAGACCGTCAGCGTCGAGGGCCGGCGCGCGCGGGTCGCGCGCGGCGCGGCTGCGGAGCTGAGCGCGCGCTGCTCATCGGCCCGCTGCCCGGGCGCGGCGGCCTGGCTCGCGCGCTCGACTGCCGTCGCGGACGCGTGTCGGCGCTCCGCCGTCGCCGCTCTCGGTCAGCCGGAAGAAGAGGTCCTCGAGCGTCGCCAGCTCCGGGGTCAGCGCGAGGATGCCGATGCCCGGCTCGCCGAGCGCGAGCGACAGCGCGCCGACATCGCTGCTCCTCGGCCTGGAAGCTCAGGCCGTGCTCGCCCGCGACGCGCGTGCTCGATGCCGGGCTGCGCGCGCGCGATCGCCAGCGCGCGCGCGTCGTCGGTGCGTGCGCAGCCGGTAGCCCGCGCCGCCCTGGCGGCGCAGATCGGCGAGCGCGCCCTCGTAGACGACGCGCCCGCGGTCGACGATCGCGACGCGGTCGCACAGTTCCTGCACCTCGGGCAGCTGGTGGCTGGAGAGCAGCACCGTGATGCCCTCGTCCGGCCAGGCGGCGGATCAGCGCGCGCATGTCGCGCATCCCGGCCGGGTCGAGGCCCGTCGCGGGCTCGTCGAGGATCAGCAGGCGCGGGCGGCGCAGCAGCGCCGCGGCGATCCCCAGGCGCTGGCGCATGCCGTGCGAGTAGCCGCCCACGCGTGTGCTTGGCGCGTGGTGCGAGCTCGACGACCTCGAGCACCTCGTCGATGCGCTCGCGCGCGCCGTCGCCGTCGAGCGCCGCGAGCAGCTCCAGGTTCTTGCGGCCGGTCAGGTACGGGTAGAAGCGCGGCGCCTCGACGAAGCCCGCGACGCCCTCCAGTGCGCGCGCGCCCTCGCGCATCGGATCGCGCCCGAACAGCTCCACCGTGCCCTCGCTGGGCGCGATCAGCCCGAGCGCCATCCGCAGCGTCGTCGTCTTGCCCGCGCCGTTGGGGCCGAGGAAGCCGTACACGTCGCCCGCCTGCACGTTCAGGTCGATGTGGTCGACCGCCAGGACCTCCTCGTAGCGCTTGACCAGGCCCCGCGGCGCCTGCACCGGCTGGGCCGCGCGTCGCTCACCTCTAGAGGCCTCGCGCGAACGTCCTCGATCGTGCGGGAGTGACCGAGCCGGCGAGCAGGTAGCGCACGCCCGCGCGCTCGAAGGTCAGCAGCGTGCCCAGCGGCGTCGGCAGCTCGCTTGCGCTCGCGCCGTCGACGCTCGACCTTCGGCAGCTCTTCGAGCTCGGAGGCGTCGACTCTGCTCGGCGCCCGGCCTTGCCGCGCTTTCGAGCACCGCGATCGCCGCCGAGGCCTTCGCCGTGCGTGCTCACCTGCGGCTTGCTGGCCGTCGGCGGACGGGCCGTACCCGGAGGCTGCCGCTGGAGTCGTGCTGTGCGTCGGGGAGCGTCGACTTCCTCGACCTTCGCGTTCGCCGGGGGCGTGAACTCGAATACCGAGCTCGGCACCGCCCCGTAGGAGATTTCGGTCGCGGCCAGTTCGATCACCGGCGCGGAGCTCTCGGTGGAGTACACCGCGGCGCGCAGCGGCACGCCGTTGCTCGCATCCCAAGACAGCTCCGCGCCGCCGATCAGGCCGCCGTTGTGGCTCGGCGAGATGCGCACCGTGTACGCCGGCCTGTCCCGCGACGTCCGTCGGCGTCGCGCCCGAGAGGTTGGCGTGGCGCATGAGCGTGCACGATCGCTTCCTGGATCTCCGCGACCGTGGGTGACCTCGTGGCCGGTCGCCGCTGCGCCGTCCATGCCGCTGTCGCCTGCGCGCCGATGCGCCTGTCGCCGCCGCCTGGCGCCCGTCGCGCCGAGTCGTCCTGCGGCGGCGTGTAGCGGTAGAGGCTGTTGCGAGGCCGCGTCGTACAGCGACAGCGTGTGCCCGTCGTAGAGGATCTGCGTGTCGCCCTTTTCGGCCTGCAGTTCCAGGCGCGCGCTCGCCGTCGCCGGAGATCCACAGCCGCCCGCTCGCGCCGGTCAGCAGCGGGCTCGACGTCGGCTGCCGCCGCTTCACCGCCGCCGCTCGCGAGGCTGGCGCCTTCGAGCAGGTGGTCGGTGAACTGGATGCGCGCGCTGACGCCCTCGATCGGTTCCGCGCGCGCCGCGAGCGCGTCGTGGACCGCCTGCGCGAGCGGCTTGGGGGGCGGCACCGGACCGGTGCCGAGGGCGAGCGCGAGCGCGGTGGCGCCGATCCCGACCGCGACGACCGTCGCGCACAACAGCAGCAGGCGCGAGAGGGTAGGCGGCGAAGAAGTTGCTCATGGTCGGCTCCGATGCCGGGGGCCGCGACCTGCTCGGTCGGGTCAGGACCGCTCAAGGCTGAGCTGAAGACTGCTCGAGGGAGGACCTCATGTGTTACACGCTGCGCTCGCGGCGCGTGCGTCGCGTGGCGCACCGGCGGGCCACGAGCGTGCCTGCGCCCACAAGGCGCGCTCGCATCGGCGGCGCCCGCGCGGCGCCACGAACGCAATGCGATCCTCCCGGCCGCCGCCAACCGATATTGTGCCGCGCGCATGGTCATCGTCATCGCAGTCGTCATCTTCTGGGTCGTCCTCGGCCTCGGCGTGTTCCTCGTCGCGATGCGCGGCGGGCCGCGCGGCGCACGCCAGGCGCTGCACACCGAATCGAAGGCCGGCCGGCGCGTGATGCTGGGCGGTCGTCGTGCTCGCGTTCGCGTTCGGGCTCGTCGTGCCCGGCGCTCGTGCTCGCTCGCAACGCCGAACACAAGGCGAGCGTCGCGGTCGGTCGGCGGGCGTGCACCTGAACGCCGAACAGCAGAAGGGACGCGAACTCTTCTCGCACGCATGCAACCTCTGCCACACGCTGCGGCGTCGAACGCCGTCGGCCGCATCGGGCCGAACCTCGACGTGCTGTACCCGAAGAGTCGAGCACGATCGCGGGGCGCAGAGGCGTTCGTGCTCAGCGCGATCCTCGAAGGTCGCGCGCGCGGGAACGGACAGATGCCCGCACTGCTCTTCCAGGGCAAGGAAGCCGAAGACGTCGCCAATTACGTCGCGGCCGTCGCGGGCCGCTGAAATCGCGCATTCCGCGGGCGCGTCAGCGAAGATCCGTCGCCGTCCGCGGCGTTGTTAGCATCGCGCGCGATGCCACGAGCGAGCCGAGGCCCGCGAGTGGTGGGCCGAAGTGGATGACGTGAGGGAGCGCATCGAGCGTCGCCGGGCCCGCGAGGGTGGCTCACCGCGCAGGGCGTGCGCGTCCGCGCGCGTGCAGGCCCGAGGCGCACTCGGCGACGGTGCGCTGCAGTCAGTCCGACGCGCGCGCTGAGCCGCCAGAGCAGCACGCGGCGCACGGCGCATCTCGGCCCCGGAGCCAGGCGACGCCGTCCGCGGCCGCGCCGGCGCAGTCGTGGCGCCGCGCCCGGACCGGATCGCTCGTGGGCGGTCGCGCTGGGCTTCCTGCTCGTGCTCGCGGCGATCCTGAGCGCGCACTGAGCGTAGTTTTTTGGCCAGGAGTCGATAGCGAGCGGCGCAGCCATCGACTAAGGTCCGCCGAGATGGCGGACGCGAGCAGATCGCACGCGCACCGCGGCGGATGTCATGGCGCTCGTGGCGGAGCGCGAGATTCGCTTCATCCGCTTCTGGTTCACCGACATCCTCGGCCAGCTGAAGTCGTTCTCGATCAACGCCGCGGAGCTCGAGGACGCGTTCGAGGCGGGCATGGGCTTCGACGGCTCCTCGATCACGGGCTTCAACGCGATCGAGGAGTCGGACATGATCGCGCTGCCGGACCCGAGCACGTTCGCGGTGCTGCCGTGGCGCCCCGAGGAGCAGGGCGTGGGGCGGATGTTCTGCGACATCATCACCCCCGAGCGCATCCCCTACGAGGGCGATCCGCGGCACGTGCTGCGGCGCGCGGTGCAGCGCGCGCAGGCGATGGGCTTCGACACGTTCAACGTGGGCCCCGAGCTCGAGTACTTCCTCTTCAAGGACAGCCGCTCCACGGAGGTGCTCGACCGAGGCGGCTACTTCGACCTGACGACGCTCGACGCGGGCTCGGACGTGCGCCGCGAGACGGTGCTCGCGCTGGAGCAGCTGGGGATCCACGTCGAGTACACCCACCACGAGGTGGGTCCCTCCCAGCACGAGATCGACATGCGCTACGCCGACGCGATGAAGATGGCCGACGACTGCATGACCTATCGCATCACCGTCAAGGAGTACGCGATGAAGTACGGCTGGCACGCGACGTTCATGCCCAAGCCGATGTTCGGCGAGAACGGCTCGGGGATGCACACGCACCAGTCGCTGTTCAAGGACGGGCGCAACGCCTTCTTCGACCCCGACGACCAGTACTTCCTCTCCGACGTCGGCAAGGCGTTCATCGCCGGCCAGCTCAAGCACGCGCGCGAGATCTGCTCGATCTTCGCGCAGTGGGTCAACTCCTACAAGCGCCTCGTCCCCGGCTACGAGGCGCCCGTGTACGTCGCGTGGTCGCGGCGCAACCGCTCGGCGCTCGTGCGCGTGCCGCTCTACCACCCCGGCCGCGAGCAGGCGACGCGCATGGAGCTGCGCTGCCCCGACCCCGCCTGCAACCCCTACCTGACGTTCGCCGCGCTGCTGCAGGCCGGCCTGGAGGGCATCGAGAAGGGCTACGAGCTGCCCGAGCCGATGGAGAAGAACCTCTACCACCTCTCCGCCGAGGAGCGCCGGCGCCTGGGGATCGAGCAGCTGCCCGAGACGCTCGGCGAGGCGATCGAGATCACCGCGGAGTCAGAGCTCGTGCTGCGCACGCTCGGCGAGCACATGTTCAACCGCTACGTCGAGATCAAGCGCCAGGAGTGGGAGGACTACCGCGTGCAGGTCACCCAGTGGGAGCTGGATCGCTACCTGTCGATCCTGTAGGGACGCCGATCCGCGGGATCGCGCAGGCGATCGGGCGCGCGGCGGAGCCAGGTGCCAGTGCATCGCCTGCAGCAGATGCCCGAAGGCGGTTGGGTGCTTGCGGCGCGATCGTCGTGCAGTAGAGCGATCACGCCGGCGCCGTGGCGCTCGTAGCGCTGCTCGCCGGTCAGCTGGGCGAGGCGCAGCAGGCCCATCGCGGCGCTCGAGCCGCCCGCGGGGATCGGCGAGTCCTCTAGCTCCTTGCGTCTCGCGATCAACTGTTCGCCGTCGGCGGCGGTTGAGAAGAAGCCGCCGTGCTCCGGGTCCGCGAAGCGCTCGATCAGCTCGTCGGCGAGCGCGTGGCCTCGATGAGCCAGCGCTCCTCGCAGGTGGCTTCGAACAGGACGAGCAGCGCCTCCAGCAGGAAGGCGTAGTCCTCCAGGTAGGCGTCGAGCTTGGCTTCGCCGTTGCTGTAGGTGCGCAGCAGCCGGCCTCGCTCGTCGCGCAGGTCGCGCAGCACGAACTCGGCGCAACGCACGGCCGCATCCAGGAACGTCGTCGCCGCATCCGCGTTCACGCCCGACACTCGGCGCGAGCTTCAGTCGCGCCGGCCTCCGCCAGCGCCGCGATCATCAGGGCGTTCCAGCTCGTCAGCGCGCTTGTCGTCAGGCCCGGTCGCGTGCGCGTCGCGCGCGTGCCTCGAGCAGCCGCTCGCGAATGCGCTTGCGGGTCTCTGCATCCGGGCGCGGACCACGGTCCTCGAGCACGTTCAGGCCGGGCGCGGAGATGCGATCGGCTCGACGAAATTGCCCTGCTCGGTCGCGCCCAGCCAGCCGATCGCCGCGTCCGCGTCCTCGCCGAGCACCCTTCCAGCTCGGCGTCGTCCACACGTAGAAGCGACCCTCGACACCCTCGGAGTCGGCGTCCAAGGCGCTGTAGAAGCCGCCCTCCGGGCCCCTCATCTCGCGCAGCGCCCAATCCAGAGTGTCTTCGCATACCTCCAGCAGAGCCGCGGTCGCCCGACAGCTGAAAGCCGTGCAGGTAGGCGCGTGCGAGCAGCGCGTTGTCGTAGAGCATCTTCTCGAAGTGCGGCACCGTCCAGGTCGTCGTCGACCGCGTAGCGGTGAAAGCCGCCGCCCACCTGGTCGTGGATGCCTCCGCCGGCCATCGCGCGCAACGTGTACAGCGCCATCTGGGCTGCGGCGCGCTCGTCGCGGCGCTGTCGTGGCGCGCCGAGGCTGGTGCGGCGAGAGTTGGATGGGGAAGATGGTCGTTCCCTTGGTGCTCGCGGCTCGGCACATCAGAAACTCGAGCACCGACGCCTGCGGAAACTTCGGGGCTCCGCCGAAACCCCGTTCACCGTGTCGAAGACCCTCGCAAGCCGCTCCACCGCGGCATCGAGCGCAGCCTTCGTCGAAGGGCGCCTCGGCGGGCCTCAGCAGCGCGCCACCCGACAGTCGCTCGCGCAGCTGCTCGCCGCTTGCTCTGATCTCCTCGCCGCGCTCGCCCCACGCTTCGGCCACGGCAAGCAGGACCTGCGTGAAGGACGGCATCCCCGGGCGGTCCTCGGGCGGGAAGTAGGTGCCGCCGTAGAACGGCAGTCCCTCGGGGGTCAGGAACACATTCAGCGGCCAGCCGCCGTGGCCGGTCATGCCCTGGACCGCCTCCATGTACAGCGCGTCGACGTCGGGTCGCTCCTCGCGGTCGACCTTCACGCACACGAAGCTCTCGTTCATCAGCTGCAGCGGTCGCGCGCGTCCTCGAAGGACTCGCGCTCCATCACGTGGCACCAGTGGCAGGCCGAGTAGCCGATCGAGACGAGCAGCGGCACGTCGCGCTCCCGGGCGCGCGCCAAGTGCGGCTCGGCCCCACGGCAGCCAGTCGACCGGGTTCTCGGCGTGCTGGCGCAGGTAGGGCGAGCTCTCGGCGGCGAGCGCGTTGGGCATGCGCCTCAGGGTAGTCGCGCGAGCGCTGTGCGCCGGAAAGCGCAGGTTGAGCGGTGGATCAGCCCATCGCGTGGGCGACGTGGCGCCTGTACGCGCCAGCTTCACCTTGGCGAGGCCCACATCGAAGCGCTGGCCGCCCAAGGTGCCGCTCACACTCGTGCTCGCGCCGATGCGGACCGTGCCGCTCGCGGCCCGCGAGCCTTCCACGCTTAGATCGGCGGCCGACAGATGACCGTTCTGAATCGGGAAGCCTCCCGTCATCTGCACGCCGTTCACAAACGACATCCCGTGCAATCGCAGCGCCGAGGAGGTGATCTGCGCGAAGCCGCCCGCGCAGCCCGCCGAAGCTCGAGCCGCTGGGCAGTTCCTGGTCGGCCTGCAGTGTTGCGCCGACGACCTGCCGTTCGAGGTCGACGATCGTGTCGAGCACCACCGCCAAAGTGCTACCCGGGGCGACCGCTGAAGCCCGCCACCGGTTTGACGCAGTGCGAGCTTCGAGGGCGTGATCGGCGTCGGCGCGAACGGGTTGTGGATCGTGCCGCACTGCCGGCTGTCTCGCTGGAGAAGAAGTCCTTCACAGCGGCCTGGGCGCAGCCGCTGAAGTCGGTGCCAAGCACCGAGTGGCCCGTATAGGGCACCACAACCAGCTGTGCTCCCGGGATGCGCGCGGCCACCGCTTCGGCGCCCGCGGTCGGCGTCCTCAGATCCTGTGCGCCGGAGAAGATCAAGGTCGGCACGCTCGGCAGCGGGCCGACCGGCGGAGGCGGCGGCGCCGCGTTCGGCCACTGCGCGCAGCCCGGCAGCACGCTGTCTGCCCAGGCAGTGCTCGCGTCGAACGGGTAGAAGTCGCTGGCCGGCAGCGCGTGCAGCGCGGCCAGCGCCTTCGGTGAGACGGGTGTTCGGCGCGCGCCAGCGCTGCCAAGGCAACGAGGACTCTTCGCAGGTGGTGTCGACGAACAGCGCTTCGTCGATCCCGTCAGAGCTCGCCAGCGGCGTCCCCGGCGGCTTACACGTCGGTTTGCGCCGACCAGGGGGCTGGGCCGTGGATCGTGCCTGCTCGCGCTCGCCAGCGGATCGCCCGGAAGATTCGGGATCAAGCCCTCCGAGAGCAGGTTCAGGCGCAGCAGCGGAGCCGGATCGCCGCGCAGGGCCGACTGGACCGAGGCCGGTAGCAGCGCCCTCAAGGCCGGGTTCAGATCGCCCGCGCCGATCAGGTTCAGCAGCTCCACGTTCGACAGCGTCGCGCGGTGGCGGTGTCCGGAGCCGTCATACACCTAGCCGCTCAAAGCATGAATGTGCAGGCGCGCCGCCAGGCGAGCGATGTCGCCAAGCGGATTCGAGGTGATGCCGGCGCACGCGCCTGCCGAGCACAGCTCTTCGAACACCGGCTTCATCGCTTGGAACATCGACACCGAGAACGGGTCGGAGCGTTCGGGCGGCACAACCGAGTCAAGCACGAGTGCTTCGACGTTCTGCGGGTAGCGTTCTGCATACTCGAGCGCCACCTTGGTGCCATAGGAGACGCCGAACAGCACCAGCTTTTCATAGCCAGCTGGCCTGGCGAATGCGCCTCGATATCGGCTACCGATTCCTGCGTCGTGTAGAACCCACGGGCGGGCCGATCTGCAGTGCGCAGCGTTCGAAGACCTGCGCCGATCGTGCAACAGCGATTCGGCCGCTTCCAGAGCGCCGCAGGCAAGTGGGCCCGAGGTTCCCGTGCCACGCTGGTCGAACACGAGCAGATCGCGTGAGCCGAGCGCGGGCGACATCTCCTTGGCCATTGCCCCCGCCAACGGGAGCGCCGCCTGGCCCGGTCCTCCGGCGAGTCCGAGGACCGCTGTCTTGACCGATCCTTGACCTGCGGGAGCTCCACTGGCCGGTAGGCGCTCGATGTTCAGCCCCACCGTGCCCGGCAGCGTCCCGCCACGATCGAGCGGCACGTTCAGCGTGGCGCACGAGAATTCCGTTGCACTCGAGCACGGAGTGAACGTCAGAGCCGCCGCCACAGGGGCCTCGGCGGTGGCCATGGCCAACGAAGCGAGGGGCGCGACGAGTACGAGTGTCAAGATTCGTCGCGACACTCGCACAGACGTTATCGACACATCCCTAAAAGTCCCTGAAAGCCGACCGGCCCTCCAGCTGAAAGCCGACCGGCCCTCCAAGCTGAAAGCCGACCGGCCCTCCAAGCCGAAAGCCGACCGGCCCTCCAAGCGTGACTCGACGGCGAACGTCGAGGCGACGTGCTCGAGCTGCTGGGCACCGGCGTTTGTGAGACGGACGTCATGGCCCGCGAGCATGCCCGTCAGCGTTCCGCGAGCGTCGATTGTGATCGTTCCGTGCGCCGCCGCCGATCCGCTTATCCGCAGCTTGGCTACACCTGCAGAGATCTTGCCCGACACGCTGACGCCTGGCACATAGGAGTAGCCATGCAGTACTTGGACACCATCGGCGATCCTGCACCAGCCGGCGAGCAGGCCGCCGGCACGTGCCGAGGGGTTTTGCAGCGGATCTTCGCCGTCAGGTTGTCCGAGCACCGTCACGAGCAACTGTCGGGCAAGTCCTCCAGCGTCAGCACCGCCGCATCGACGGTGTGCCCTGCCTGGCCGCGGTTACCTCGCGTGAGTGGCACCGCCGTCAGGTTGCGCGGTGGCAGAGGCGTTGGCAGGGCCAGCGGTGGCGGCGTCTTGTCCTTGCACTTGCTCGACGGGCTTGCCCGCGAACAGCGCCTGCAGGGCGTCCTGGGCGCAAGAGGTTGGGTCTGAGCCGAGCACCGAATGCCCCGTATTTGGCACCACGAGCAGTTGTGCGTCGGGGATCTGGGCTGCCACTTCACTTGCGTTCGCGGTTGGCGTGCGCAGATCGTCGGCGCCACTCAGGATCAGCGTCGGCACGTTCGGCAGCGGCGCTTCGTCGATTTCCGGGCCCGCCGAGGCGAATGGCCAGGATGCGCACGTGGGTACATCGCTCAACGCCAGCGCATTGGCTGGGGTAAATGGCGCGAACACGTTTGCCTGCTGGGCCCGTAGCGTGGCGATGGCTTCTCCTAGGCGCGCCTTCGGGCCCCCGGAGCGCTTCCACGGGAACACGCTCTCTTCACAGATCGTTGAGTAATACAACGGCGTGTCGAAGCCCTCGCTCAGGCTTTCTTCCCCTTCGGCTTCTTCGCTGCTGTTGGCACGCGCGATCAACCGCGCAAGTGCCGCTGTGTGTCCGCTCACCGCCGAGCGCACAGCCGCTGGGAATTCCGCTCGTAGGATCGGGTCGAAGTCACCCTCCATCAAGATCCCTAGCAAATCGTTTGCGGAGATGTGCGTCGTTTCCACTTCGCCTGCGCCATCCACCACGCGCCCGCTCACCGATCCGCCGTGCATACGCTCGACAAGTCGAGCTAGGTCGCGTACCGGTTCGGGTGTGATGTGTGCGCACGCCCCAGCCGAGCACAGTTGGTGCAGGATGCGGCCCACCGCCGCGAAAGTGGTCTCGTTGAACGCGTCGCGACCAGAAGGCGGCACGACGGAATCGAGCACAAGCGCCTCGACATGACTCGGATACTCCTGGGCGTAGCGCTCGGCCACCTTGGTGCCGTAGGAGGTCCCGTACAACACGAGCTTTTCATAGCCTCCCGCCTGACGGATCGCCTCGATGTCAGCCACCGTGTCGGCGGTCGTATAGAGACCGTGCGTCTGGCCGATCTGTCCCGCGCAAATCGCCACAGCGTTAGCTGTCAGCCCGCGTTTGACATGTTCGAAGGCAGCACAGGAGAGTGGATGGGAGAGACCTGTGCCGCGCTGATCGAACACGATCAGGTCGCGTGTAGAGACGATTGGGCCCAGGAGCTGGACGAATTGGCTCGTGAATGGGATCGCCGACTGGCCAGGGCCGCCGGCGAGGGCAATCACGGCGTCTTTCGATTCGCCCACGGGCGCGCGGTGGCGTCGCATCGCCAGCGCGATCGTCCCCGGGATCGCGCCACTTGGGTCCACCGGCACGGTCAGATGGCCACACGCCACTTCGTTGGAGTCCCCGCACGGCTTCCACGTGATCTGTGCCTGTGCGGTGCCCGACCACAGCGCCGTGCACGCCGTCATCGCCAGGAATGCGCCTGCGAGTGTCCTGGCGGCTCGTCGCACCAGTCGGAATCTAGCGCACGGCTCGTATCCTCTGCGCCGACCCCGTCCGCGCCGTGACGCTTGGCACTGACGGGCCGTGATGCTTGGCACTGACGGGCCGTGATGCTTGGCACTGACGGGCTGTGATGCTTGGCACTGACGGGCCGTGATGCTTGGCACCGACGCGCCGTGATGCTTGGCACCGACGCGCCGTGATGCTTGGCACCGACGCGCCTGGCGCTTGGCACCGAGGGCCCTGCGCTGCACCGGGATGCGCGCCGGCGATAGTCTCGCCGCAATGACCGTCGATCGCGAACCAGTTATCACGCCAGAAGCTCCAGCGGCGATCGGTCCGTACTCCCATGCGGTGCGCGCCGGCAGTCTGCTCTTCTGCTCGGGTCAGATTCCGCTCGATCCAGTAACCGGGGAGATCGTCGGAGCAACCCCTGCCGAGCAGGCGCGGCAATGCCTTGCGAACCTGACGGCAGTCTGCGAGGCCGCGGGCGCATCGCTTGCCGATGCGCTACGTCTCACTGTGTACATGACCGATCTCTCGGCATTCACCGAGGTGGGGGAGGTCTACGCGACATTCTTCCCCGAGTCCCCGCCCGCTCGCGTGGCCATCGGCGTGGCAGCCTTGCCACGCGGCGCCCAGGTGGAGATCGACGCGATAGTTGCCCTGCACACCCAATAACTGATTTGGGGAAGACCGGGCCGCATGCGGCCCGGTCCCTGGCCGTGCATGCACGGCCAGGCCGACCGGTGCATGCACCGGTCGGCTGCATAGGCTGGAATAAATACATGGACGCTCGGCTGTACAAACACACGCTGGACGGTTTCACGTTGCATGTGCGGTTAGCGTGGGCCGAAGCAGTTGGCGCGTCGCAACAGGCTCATCGATCACGCAACTCCGCGCGCTTGATCTTGCCGCTGGTTGTCTTCGGCAGCTCCTCCGCGAACTCCACGATCCGTGGGTACTTGTACGGGGCCGTCTCGCCCTTCACGTGCTCCTGCAGCTCGCTTGCCAGCTCCGCGGAGGGCTCATGTCCCTCGCGCAACACCACGATCGCGCGCACCACCGCCCCGCGCTCCTCGTCGGGAGCGGACACGGCGGCTGCCTCGGCAACCGCTGGGTGGGCTACCAGTGCCGACTCCACCTCGAATGGGCCAATGCGGTAGCCCGCGGAGATGATCACATCGTCGGCCCTTCCCTCGAAGTGCAGGTATCCGTCCTCGTCCTGCCTGACTCGGTCCCCGGTGTGCCATGGGCCGCCTTCGCGACGATCCTCGACCATCCAGCTCCCGTCCGCCGCTCTGTGCACGCCTTCGCCCAAGTACCCCAGGAAAAAGGTCGGCACGCTGTCCGGGTCGGCTACTAGCTCCCCATCGATCACGCTCAGACGGGTCCCCGGCAGCGCCCTTCCCATCGAGCCCGCTCGCGCACGCAACTTGATCCCCATGCCGGTCATCTGGCCTGTCTCGGTCTGCCCATACCCGTCGCGGATGTCCAGTCCCGTGGCCTCCCTCCAGGCCCTCAGCACCTCGGGGTTGAGCGCCTCTCCTGCCGCCACGATCCCTTTCAAGCTCGGCAGCCCCCGCAGCTTTGCTCGCTTGGCGATCACCCGGTACTCGGTCGGCGCCATGCACAGCACGTTCACGCGCTCTCTCTCGATTATCTCCATGCGCTCATGCGGGTCAAAGCGCCCATCGTGAAGTAGCGCGCTCGCTCCCATCAGCCAAGGCGCCATGAACACGTTGCGCGCCGACTTGCTCCAACCGCTCGCCGCGGTGCACCACACCAGCTCGCCCTGTTTCGCGCCGAGCCAATGCTCGGCCTGGATGCGCTGCCCGTATAGGTAGCGCTGTCCGTGCACAACCGCCTTTGGCTCGCCCGCAGTGCCGCTTGTGAAGGAGATCAATACCGGGTCGTTCTCCTCGAGGTCGGCGTGTTGTGGGTGTTGCTCTGAGAGGCTTTCCCCGCGCGCGTGTATGGGGTGCCCGATCTCGGGAACATCCCCCCGCGGCGTCTCGCGTGCCCAGAGGGCCTCATCGGGAACCCACACCACCGGACAGTCAGGCCCGGCCGCCTCGACCTGCTCGCGGTTACGCTCGTCGGCAACGATCAGCGACGGGCGCGCCACGTCCAGGCGCAGGCGTAGGTCCTTGGCCCGCAGCTGCTCTGTGCACGGCAACACCACCGCGCCGATGCGAAAGCACGCCATCATCGTCCACACCCACTCGGGTCGGTTGCCGATCAGGGTCATCACCACATCTCCGCGTCCCACACCGCGCTCGGTCAGCGCCGCCGCCATTAGCCCGCCGCGTCGCTCCACATCGCCGAAGCTCCACTCACGCCGGCTGCCGTCGCGTGCCAGCTCCACCAGTGCGAGTCGGTCCCGCGGCTGGGCTTGCAAGAGGTCAAATGCGAAGTTCACGCGCTCGCAGTCTGCCAGGCCGCCTCGATGCGACGGCTCGCGAGCCAGTTTGTCTCGCCACGCCTAGGTATTCTGCAAGGACGCCCCGATTCCCGACCTTGGAGCCGCACGAATGGCCGTAGCCCCAGCCCCCTACACCGAGAAGACCGACGAGCAGAAGGCCATCACCGAGATGGTCCACCAGTTCGCCGACGAGCAGATCCTGCCCAACGCCGAGCACTACGACCACGAGGACACCTTCCCCGGGCCAATCGTCGAGCAGATGAAGGAGCTTGGTCTGTTCGGGGTCACGATCCCCGAGGAGTACGGGGGCATGGGCCTCGACTTGACGACCTACGCGATGATCGTCGAGGAGCTTTCACGCGGTTGGATCTCGATTTCCGGCGTCATCAACACCCACTTCATCGGCTCCTATCTCTTGATGAAGTTTGGCTCGGAGGAGCAGAAGCAGAAGTACCTGCCGCGCATGGCCACCGGCGAGATTCGCGCCGCCTTCTCGTTGTCCGAGCCCGAGCTGGGCTCCGACGTGCAAGCGATCAAGACCGCCGCCAAGAAGGGCGACGACGGCAAGTACGAGATAAATGGACAGAAGATGTGGGTCACCAACGGCCTGATGTCCGACCTTGTGTTCGTGCTCGTCAAGACCGATCCCGACGCTCAGCCGCGTCACAAGGGCTTCACCTGCTTCATCGCCGAGAAGCAGGGGGGAGTCTCTGAGAACACGGGCGACTACTCCGGCCTGATCGTGCCGGAGAAGCTCAAGAAGATGGGTTACAAGGGCGTCGAGTCCACCGAGCTCGTGTTCGATGGCTATCGCTGTCCCGCCGAGAACATCCTCGGCGGCGAGGACGCTGGTCTCAACAAGGGCTTCGCGCAGATGATGGACGCCCTGGAGGTCGGTCGCGTCAACGTGGCCGCCCGCGGCGTCGGCATCGCTCAGCGCGCGCTCGAGCTCGGCCTGCGCTACTCCCAGGAGCGCAAGACGTTCGGCAAGCCAATCGCCGAGCACCAGGCGATCCAGTTCAAGCTCGCCGACATGGCCACCCAGGTCGACGCCGCCCGTCTGCTCACGCTACGTGCGGCTCGCCTGAAGGACGCCGGCGTTCGCTCCGATCTAGAGGCCGGAATGGCCAAGCTGTTCGCCTCCGAGGCCGGACGCTTCTGCGTGGAGGAGTGCTTTCGCATTCACGGCGGCTATGGCTACTCCAAGGAGTATGAGATCGAGCGTCTCTACCGCGATGCCCCACTACTCTTGATCGGTGAGGGCACCTCGGAGATCCAGCGCATGGTGATCGGCAAGAAGCTCCTCCAACGCCACAAGATCTGATGAGCGCCGCGCCTGCATCCAAGGACAACAGTCGATCCGGCACAGCGCCGCTCGTTTCCCTATGAGCGGCGATGCAAAGACCCTGATCGAGACTGCCGCCCGGCGCTTCGTCGAGGAAGTGCCCGCGCTTGCCCCAATGACGCTTGTCGTCGGGGTCGAGCTACACGGTCGCGGCGACGTCCAGCATTTTCGCTTGCAAATGCCTGACGCTCAGGTCACCAAGGGTCCCGCCGATGACGCCCGCATCAACGTGGAAATGCGCCGCGAGTTCTTCAACGTGATGGCCGCCGAGGGCAAGGTCCCAGACTGGATCGAGGCCTTCACCTACGGTAAGGCCAAGGCCACCGGACCCACCCAGTTCCTAAAGCTGATCGCCAACGTCGTCGACAAGCACCAGGAACGCGAACGGCTGAAGACCGCCCGCAAGCACTCCTGAGAACAGCCCGCGAGCACTCCTGAGAAGAAGGAATGCGTCGTCTACTCGAGGCGGAGTGTCTAGTGATACGCCAGGATCTGCTGCGCCAAAAACGCCAGCGAGGCGATCATGAAGACGCACATGACGATGAGTGAGAAGTTTTCGCTCACGGCCTACATACCATACCGCTAGCGGTGGTCATCGGGGCCGTGAGCCGCATAACGGCTCACGGCACGCGGTACACCGCCGAGCTGCCGAGCACGGTCCCGCTCGCGTTGAGCGCTCTGCTCTCCAAGTACGTTGCTCCGCTCGTCAACGTCACGCTTGTTTGAAAGCCGCTCTTGGGCACGGTGAGGAGCGCCGTCAGCGAGCTGGGGGAGGCTCCCGCGAGCAACTGCCACGAGGCCACTTCCGTCGCTCCATTCCAGCTCGTCAGCGCTGTAATGCTCGCGCCGTCGCGTTTCGCGACGATCGCCGGCAGGGTCGTCGGGTGTCCGCTCCACGGCGCAAGATAGGTGCGGAAGTCCTGAACGTTGTGGCCGAGCTCACCGTCTAGCAACACTTCGCCCGCCGCGTTGTACTCGGTGAAGTTTGGAAGATTGCCGTAGCCCATCAGCCAATTGCCTTCGGGAAGGCTGAGAAGATTTCCCTGCGCTGGAGCCAGCAGCGTCTTCGAGGGGTTGATATATGCCTTCGCCAGAGCCACCGTCTTGGTTGCGAAGTTGGGCTTGAGCAGCACTCCACGCGACTGCTTCTCCCGCGGTGGGGTAGACCCGTTGTCGAATACCGAGATCAGTCCCCCCGGCTGCCATTCGGCGTCATGCTGCCAGTAGGTTTTCGCGCCCGGTCCGAGCTTGAAGGTCGAATGCCTGCCGCCGATCTGCCAGTTGAAAGCGCCGGTTCTGATGCTCACGTCATATAGGGCCCATGAATTGCGCGCCGACAGAAGCACGTCATCTGCCGAACCAGGGTCAACAGAGTTCACGTGGATGTAGTCCCATGGATTGCCGTTGTGTGGAATCGGGTTGTAGGAGTCATGTAGGGGGATATGGCCGAGTGCATGCCACTCCCACATCACCAAGCCGGTCTTGACGTCGATCTCCTGAATCACCGAGTCAGTCAGCACGCCGCTCGAGGGACCATGCACCGAGGTGAGGCTCATGCGGATTGGATCGAACATGTCGATCCAAGCGGTGCCCTGTGGGGTCAGCTGGATCACGTGCAAATCCGCCTTGTAGCCGTTGCCCGCGCTGATGACCCTCAGCGGCTGGTAGGAGCTGTTGTAGATCACGTCTTCACCCTGGCCGAAGCCAACTCCCAGGATGCGCCCCTGCCACCAGGTGAGCACGGGCTGGCCTTCGTAGCGCTGCACCTGGAAGTTGGTTGCCTCCTCGCCCGTCGGCAGGGGATGGAACCAGACGAGCGCACCGTCTTGTTCCGCGATCATCGGACCGGCGGATCCCTCGCCCTGGTAGGGCGCTAGGAACAGGTCGCCTGGGGTGGCGCCGGGCTGGGCGTGCGTAGTGAGCGTCACTGTGGAAGGGGTCAGCGTTGGAGCCGACGCATAGTGCTGGATCGCATGCGGGTCGCCCGGATTGTTTGGGAACTCCGCCTGGCTCACCGACACTTGGTGGGCGACGGTGAACACCGTTGTCACCGGCTTCTCAGGTGTCCCAGGCCCTACGCCTACCAGCGCGTGGACGGCTACCTGCTCTCCGGGCTGAAATGGCGAGTTGGGGATGAAGCTCATGCCTGTACCCGTCGAGTAACGCTCGAGTTTGCCAGCGTGGTTGCCGCTGCGCGAGCCCACCACGCTTACATTCGACACCGTCGTGCCCGCTTCTCCCAGGAAGCTGACCTGGGTGTCCGGCGAAGCGTCCTCAGTGCCGGGCAGCGGCGACACAGCCACCGAGTTCGCCTGGGCCTCGGCGGTATCGGCCGTCGGCGTAAGCGAGCTCAAAGCTGCCGAGGAAGAGCCAGTGCCTCCGCATGCCGACAGGCCCACGCACAGCATCGCCGCTACCATCGCCATCGTCCTTGCCGCGCGTATCCTCATCATCCTCCCTGTGATGTGAATGATCGGGAAGCTCCGATCACCCGACCCTTGGCATCCAACGCCTCGACCTTGAAGCTCTTGTAGCTCGATGGCACTGAAATCGAAGTCTCGAACCCAGACCTTGCGGCGCCTGCCACGGCGGTGAGTCTATCGGCGCTGGGCCCGCCCAAGACCCGCCAGGACACGATTTGAGTGGCGCCATTCCAGCTTGCGTACACCATGGTCTTGCCGTCCGCGGTTTGGCGAGCAGCCGCCGCCGGCGCGGTGAGCGGCTCACCCACCCACTGCTCGAGCGTCTCGCGATAGCTCAGATCGGGACCAGGAAAGCTTCCCTCGAGGACCTGTCGACCTGAGCGACTGTACTCGGAGAAGTACGGTTCCGAGCCCCAGCCCACGAATGTATTGCCATTCTTCAGTGGCTGCGTATCGCCCATGTATTCGGTTTCGAACTTGTTCCCGCCGGGGTATTGGGCCGCGAGCGTCGCCGTGTGCGTGCTCCGATCCAACTCGATTACCAGCCCACGCGAGGGTCCCGTCGCCGGGACGGAGGTGCCTCCGCCGGTGAGCTGGCAACAGTGATCGTCGAACATGGTCACCATCGAGCCGGGCCCGAGCGCCACATCGTGCTGCCACTGGAAGGCGGCGCCCGGGGCGAGCTCGAAGCTGGATTTCTTGCCGCCGAGGGTCCATTCGATCTTGCCGCTGTCGGCGTTGACCATGTAAGCGGCCCACGTGTTGCGCATGGACACAAGGAAGTCTCCGCCGTCAGTCACGTCGATTGCATTGACGTGGTAGGCGTCCCACGGGAACCCGTTGATTGGCACGCTGGCGTATGAATCCTCCAGCGGGATGTGTTCGAGCGCGTCCCAGCTGCTCAGGAGCTTGCCGGTCTTGAGGTTGTACTCCTGTACCGCCGAGTCGATCAACGCACCGTTGTAGGCACCGCCGTAGCCAGAGAGGTCCTTGGCTACGTTCTTGTTTGCAGTCACCCAGGCGTCTTCTCCCCTGATCACAAGCTCATGCAGCGTCAGCGTCCAACCGTCCCTGCCTTTCAGCCGCGCGATTGGCTGGTAGTGCCGGTTCACCACCACATATTCGCCACTCTCGGTTTGACCGGTATTGGTGACCACGCCCTGCCACCACGCGAGCGCTGGCTTGCCTTCATAGGTTTGCAAGCTCAGGTTCGAAGCAACTACCTTTTCCGGCACCGGCTGGAACCAAACCGGCTGCAGGTTATGGTCGAGGATCAGCGGCCCGCTCTGGCCCACCAGGGGTGGATAATTCAGGTTGTAGAAGTTGGCGGTGAAGATATAACCGCTTGCCAGCTTCTCGGCGAGGATCGGACCATCCTTGTGTAGCTTCGGTGGGTGCAGTGATGGCTCGGTGACGAAGCTGTATGCACCACGCGTCGTATACGCCCCAACTGGAGCCCCATGCGAGCCCGCGAACGCAAGGTCGATCGCGACGAAGCCCACCACTACCACGGCGATCGCGACGGTCAGGCGTCGTGCCGCCGGCACAAGTGCGCCTGTGGGCTTGGGCAGTGCCGTGAACGTGACGAGGGCCGCCGCCGCGGCCAGGCCGGCGCCGATCAAATAGGCGAGACGGAAGCCATCGGTCAGTGCCTGGGGCACCAGTTGGCCCGTGCCGATCAAGTGGCTCGAGCGCTGGGTTGCCAACGTCACCAGGACCGCCAGCCCAAGCCCGCCGCCGATCTGGCGCGAGGTGTTGACTAGGCCCGAGGCGAGTCCCGCCTGTCCCTCCTTGGCGCCCTGGGTGGCCGCGATCGTGGAAGGGACGATCGACATCGCGATCCCCGCCGCCGTCAGCAGGCCGGGGATCATGATGTACACGATCGGGCTGCCGCTTGCCCCGATCCTCGCGAGCAGCAGCATCCCGCCCGTCAACATGGTCAGCCCGCCGCCGAGCACGGGACGCACGCCGAAGTGGCTCACGAGCTTGCCGGTGCGCGAGGCAACCAGCATGATCATCAATGTCATCGGCAGGAAGATGAGACCGGTATGCAGCGGGGAGAGGCCAAGCACCTGTTGCAGATAGAGCGAGCTCACGAACCACATCGGAAACAGCGACGCGCTGAACAGCAACACGATGTTGTTGGCGGTCCGCAGCGGCTTGGTCAACTCCTTGAAGGGAATCAGTGGTTCTGAGGCCACACGCGTCTCGATCACGCCGAACACCGCGAGCAGGGCGATGCCGCCGATGATCGGGCCGAGCGCCGCAAACGTGTCCCAGCCGGCCAAACCCGCTTCCACGACACCGAACACGAGCACCATCTGACCGATCGTCAAAGTCAGCGCCCCGGCGAGGTCGAAGCTGCGGGGCGGGTGGGATCCTGATCCTCGGCGGCGCTCGCTCACAACCGCGTACGCCACCGTTGCCGCCGCGATCCCGATCGGTGGGTTGATCAGCAGCACCCAGCGCCAGCTGAGCTCCTGGGTGATGAGCCCGCCGAACAGCATCCCCGCCGCGCCGCCCAGGCCGTTCATCGCCGCCCATGCCCCGATCGCGCGATTGAGCTTCGGTCCCGGCGCGAACGACGAGGTGATGACCGCCAGCGAGCAGGCTGCCATCAAGGCTCCGCCGAGACCCTGCACGGCCCGGGCCGCAACCAGCGTTGCGCGGTCGGCCGCCACGCCGCCAGCCAGGGAAGCGAGCCCGAACAGGAGTAGCGCCAACACGAACATCCGCCGCTGCCCAAAGTGGTCGGCGGCACGCCCGCCGAGCATCAAAAAGCCCGCGAACGTGATCGCGTACGCATCCACGATCCATTGCAGTTCAGGCGCCGAGAAGCCGAGGCTCAACTGGATCGAAGGCAGCGCCACGTTGACGATGCTCAGGTCGAGGATCACCATGAACTGGGCCACGCAGCACACACCCAATAGCCACGCCTCGCGCGAGCCCAACCTGCGTCTGGGGCGTGGCTCCGTTGCCTGTGGGCTTGCCGGCATCACGGCGCTCATGTCAGCCCTCCCGAAGGGGTCGCCGGGCGGGAGCTTTGCTCGAAATGCCCGCCCCGCGTACGCGCCAGAGACGCCACGGACGCCTGGTAGGGTGGGCCTTCAAATCACTGAGCGACAATAGGAAGCCGGCCGATGAAACGAACGTCACTGGCCGCCATGCTAACGCTACTGGCCACCTTGGCCGCGACTGTGGCGGTGGCGGGATGCGGCGGTAAAACAACGAGCAGCTCCACCTCCACGCCGACGAGTGGCGCGACGAGCACCACGAGCACCGCTCCGCACAAGCACTCCACGAAACCGGCCTACTAAGCCCACCGCCGGGCGGCCTAGCGGACCTCGCGAGCACTGGCCTGCTAAGCCCACCGCCGGGCGGCCTAGCGGACCTCGCGAGCACTGGCCTGCTAAGCCCACCGCCGGGCGGCCTAGCGGACCTCGCGAGCACTGGCCTGCTAAGCCCGCGGCCCAACGGCTCAGCGGACCTTGCAGGCATCGGCTCCGGGTGCCGTACATCCGCCCGCACACTGAGTATCGGCCTCACTTCGAGCCTCCAGGGCTCGGTAGCGAAGCGGTATAGCTCCTCGTCTGCACCGTTCGCGAGGTGCCGAGCACTTGGCCGGTGGAGTCAAGCGCTTGCACTGCCGCATAGGCGTACTTCTTGGGCAGGATCGTCGAGCTTTCGAAGGCATTCGCGGGGATGGTCGCCTGTGGTGCAAGCGTTTCGCGGCGCTTCCCCGCGAGTACCCGCCAAGAGGTCACTTCGCTCGCGCCGTTCCAGCTAGCGTGCACGATCGTCTCTTCGCCGGTGTTGTTCAGGTTGGTCAGCACCGCCGGTGGGCTCGACGGGCGTCCGCTCCAGGGGAAGCGGAAGGCCCGGTAGAAGGACATGTCAAATGGCAGATGGGCATCGAACAACAGCGAGCCTCCTTGGCCGAACTCGCTGATCGCGGGTACCCCGCCGTAGCCCACCACGGCGTTTTCATCCGCCAGCGTCTGCATGTTGCCCTGGCTTGGGGCTAGCAGCGGTGGGCTGGGATGGGTGTAGGCGAAGCTGAGATGCGCCTCATGGGTCTTGAAGTCAAGCGCGATCCGCAGCCCCCGCGATTGGGAATGGATCGGCGGGTTCGAGCCATCGTCGAAGAAGCTAACTTCCCCATCGGGGAGGATCCTGCCGTCGTGCTGCCAAGCCGTCTCGGTGCCTGGCCCCATCTTGAAGGAGCTCTTTAGGCCGCCCAGGCGCCAGAGGATGTTGCCACTGCCGCCTTCGATCTGATAGCCGGCCCAGGTGCTGCGCGCCGAGATGAAGATGTTCCCGGTGGGCTCGAGATCGATCGAGTTGATGTGAAACCAATCCCACGGAGTCGGCTTGGTCGGGGTCGAGGTCTCCGACTCCGAGGCGCCCACGTGGTCGAGGCTGTGCCATTCCCAGCGCACGAGCCCGGTCTTCATGTCGATCTCCTGTATGGCGGTATCGAGGATCACCCCGTTGCGCGCACCTTCAACCGGGGCGAGGTCGCAACGGATCGCGTTGAAAGCGGTCGTGTAGGAGACGTCGCCGGGAGCGATTTGGAAGTCGTGCAGATCCGCCTGCAGGCCGTTGCCCCCCGGAATCCTGGCGACCGTCTGGTAGTGGGAGTTCATGACCACGTCTTCGCCTTGGCCGAAGCCCAACGAGAGCACCTTGCCCTGCCAGAAAGTCAGGGCGTGCTTGCCTTCGTAGCTCTGCACGCTCAGGTTCTCGGCGGTCTCGCCGTCTGGGAGATGGTCGAACCACACGAGTCGGCCTTGCGGGGTATAGATCAGCGGCCCATACTGGCCCGGCCCAGGCCCATTGGTCGTGAGGATGTCGCCAGCCGCGGGATCGCGATCGGGTGTCGTGACGCTCAGCACAGGAGCTTGAACACCGGGCACGGTGTCAAAGCTCTGGTAGTCGGCGGGCGTTGCCTGCGGATTGGGAAACGCCGGGACGCTCGCCGTCGAATATGGGGTATCGACGTGGAAGTCATAGGCCACGTGCCTACCGCCGCTGCCCGAGCCGATCAGAGCCCGTACCGTCACACGCTCGCCCGCGTCAAACGGGGCGTTGGGGAGGAAGCTCGCACCGTCACCCTGGGAATAGCCGCGGAGCTGGCCGCTGTGATCGCCGCTGTGCTGGCCCACAACCGAGATCTGCTTGATCTGCGTGACCGGCGCGCCCAGGAAGCTGATCTGCGTGTGTGGGTTGGCAGTGTCGGTTTCCGGTGCCGGCGAGACATCGACAGGCAATCCCTCCAGCTTGGCGCTGTGGTTCAGCGTGGCTGGCAGGCACGATGGCGAGGACCCACTGAGCGTGCCCGCTTTGCGCGCGCCCGACAGGACGCCCGTAGCGAGTACGACCGCCACCGCAACCACTACCGCGATCGCGAGCAGGGTGATGAGAAGGCGCGCTCTGCTCATGCCAGACGGCCGCTAGCGTCCCGAGTCGGCAATTCGGGGCACTAGGCCGTCGCGGCGTCCCGCGTACCGGCTTCCTCAGCACGCGATGCCTGCAACGCCGCAAGCGCGCCGTCGATGACGCGGCCCAGGAAAGTCTCACGGTCGTTGACGTGTGGCAACGGCTCGGCGGGCACAGGCAGCTCCAGGAACTCGCACAAAGGCTCCCAGCCTTCGCTCACGTTCCAAACGAGCAGCCGCTCGGGCGGCACGGTTGCCTTGACTTCCGCGTTATGGCGCTCGAAGCCCGCGATCAGCTGCTCGGGTCGCTCGTGCCCGGCGGCGAATGGCGCCTGCTCGATCCAGAACATGCGCTCGACGAGCTTCAGATAGCGCGCCCATTGCGGATCGACATGGCCGCGGGCGCTCGAGAGCAGACGGATCAGCGACTCGCCGTAACACATGTTCCAGATCGTCTCGCGAAAGCTGGGCTCCCACTTCTTGGGATCGCGCACGCTGAGCAGCACCTTGGCGTCCGGATAGTAGTCCATCAGCTCGCGCCAAAAATAGCCGCCGGGCCAGTCCACGGTGGCCTGAAAGCCGCCGAATACTTCCTCCCACGGAGCACCCCCGTCGAGCGCCCGGTTCCACACATCCACCTGGTTGAGGTCCGCGATGACGTTGACCCAGTGGTAGCAAGGCTCGACACCCAACATCTCGAGCGCCACCTTCTGCGTCAGCGTGCCCGTACGCGGCATTCCGGCCCCAATCACTCTCATCTTCATCCCTCCAGGCTCATGGCCGTTGTCGTCCTCCAGGCTGATGCTTGTGCCAAGTTTGGCGGTTTTATCGTGTGTCCGCCCGCCCGATCCGTGTGCCCGCCCGCCCGATCCGCCTCCCAACTCCCTGCTCGGAAGTAGGCTCTCTATTCATAGACGCCTGTCGAAGAGATGATGAAGAAGCATGTGGATAGGATGAAGAGTCTATGAAGAACAGCCGAAGAACGGCCGCTCTTTCGCGGGTGCCGACGGGTTTCTCACTTATCCTCGCTCTCAGATCCGTCGATCCGCCCACCCTATGATCCGAAAAACTCCAGGGGGTCCGTCTTGAAGGCTATAGAAGCCGACCCCCCCAGCCTTGCCGACTTCCCGTCCCTTGCGCAACCGCTTCCATGGGAGGATCCGAGCGTCGGGATCCCGCGCATCAGCGGTCTCGCGCTGGCCGGCCCCGAGACATCCTTCACCCAGGAGGACGTGCTTGGCCTGCTCGGCCTCTCAGACGACGAGTTCGCGCGACGCATCTTCAGCCGCTGCGGGGTGCGCCGTCGCCAGCTGACTTTGACCGACGAGTTCCTCGCCACCACCGTTCAGGGCCGCACGCTTGCGATCGAGGATCACCTCCTCAGCTATGCCGTGCGGGCGATCGACGAGCTCGAGATCGACCCGAGCGAGATCGCGGTGGTCGTGAGCGCCAGCCTCTACTCGCTCGGTGGCCCTACCATCGCGCACCGGCTTGTGGACCACTATGAGATGGATCCTTCCACCGACAAGTACCACGTGGTGGGCGTCGGTTGTGCGAGCGCCGTCCCGCTCATGCGGCTTGCCTCACAGACGTTGCGCGAGCACCCCGGCAAGAAGGGGTTGGTGGTTGCCGCCGAGAGCATGACCGGCATTCTGATGGGCGCCAGCGCCGAGGATCCGCGCTCCAAGACAGTTGGTTCCTCGATCTTTGGCGACGGTTGCGCCGCCGCGGCGATCGAGTATGGATATTCGTCTCCCACGGCGCCAGGCGGGCTGGGAGCTGGCCCGGCGATCCTTGCCTCCAAGGTGCATCAGATCAGCGGCACGCTCGGGGCGGTGCGGATGCAACTGGCCCCCGACGACAGCTTCCTGCACCTGATCCGTGAGCTGCCCGACGTGGCAGGCGCGGGCTTGGGTGAGCTGGTCGATGAGTTTCTCGCCGCACAGGGGCACAAACGCGAGGCGATCGATCATTGGCTGGTGCACCCAGGTGGGCGACGCATCATCGAGAGCATTCAGGAAGCGCTGTCGCTCTCGCGCGAGGACGTGGAGACGAGCTACGAGGTGCTCGCCGAGCACGGTAACGTCGGCACGCCCTCGATCTTCTACGTGATGAAGTGCGCGATCGAGCGTCGTCGTCCGCAGGCGGGTGAGCTTGGCTTGATGGTCACGGTCGGCCCGGGGGTCACCGTCGGGTTGATGCTCCTGCAGTGGTAAGCGCCTCGCTTGTGAGACGCGCTTGTAGGAGCTCCAGCACGGTGTCCACAGCGAGCGGCACCGCAAGCTCGGGCGTCAGTTGCAAGTCCGGGTGCGGTGGCGGCTCGTATGGGTCGCCGATGCCGGTGAACCCGTCCAGCTCGCCTGCCAGCGCGCGCGCGTAGAGGCCCTTTGGGTCACGCTCGGCGCACACCGTAACGGGTGTGTCGAGGAACACTTCCAAGAAGGGCAGGCTGTCGCGTTCGTGGCGTTCTCGAACCTGTAGGCGGGTGCGTTCGTAGGGGGACACAACCGCAACCACCGCGATTGCCCCCGAGTCGGCAAACAGGCGAGCAAGCTCGCCGACGCGATGGACGTTCTCTTCACGATCGGCCTGACTGAAGCCGAGATCGCCACAGATCCCACAGCGCAAGTTGTCGCCGTCGAGCAGGTAAGCACCGCGACCCTGCTCGACGAGACGCTCCTCGACGGCCGCGCCGAGCGTCGACTTGCCGGAGGAGGGCAGACCGGTTATCCAGATGGTCGCTCCGCGGGCATCGAGAGCTTGCCAACGACGCTCGCGGGAAAGCGTGTGATCCTGCCATGTCACATTAGGGCTTGAGTCCATCGGGTGGGAAGCGCACCTGCCCGGAGTCTTAGGAACGGTTAGGACGCGATTAGCGTCTCTAACATAGCGGGCAGCCTGAAAGTTTCGCTCGGCTTTCGTAAGTCGTAGCTAAGAACTTCGGTAGGGCGCGCTCAGGCAGGCCAGGGCGCTCAGGCAGGTGCGAGCACGGCTTCGCCGTCGTAGAGCTTGATGATCTTGACGGGGATAGGGTCCCGCCCACCCGCCGCGGTGAGGCACAGGCCGCAAAGGACACACTCGTCGAGGTTACGCTCAACCAGTTCGAGTCCTCCGCTGTCGGCCTGGGCGAAGATGTCCACGGGGCATGCTTCGCTGAGCTTCGCAGCGAGGGCTGCATCGGCGGTTGCCGTGTCGGAGACCTCGACTGCGATGAAGATCCCATCGGCCCTCATACCGGGCTCCCCTCTGTCGCGCCGGTACGTTCGGCGATCTTTGCCTTGATCATTCCTGGGATGTCCTCGATTCGCTCAGCCACCGTGATACCGGCCTGGGCGAGGCGTGCGATCTTCTCGCCCGCGGTATCCTCCTTGCCTTCCACGATCGTGCCCGCGTGGCCAAAGCTCATGCCGGGCATCTCGTCCATGAATCGACCCGCCATGAACGCCACGATCGGCAGGCGTGAGTTGTTCTCGGTCACCCAGCGCGCCAGCTCTGCCTCCATGCGCCCACCGGGCTCGGTGTAGATCACGATGCCTTGGGTCTGCTCGTCGGCCTCGAACAGCGGCATCAGCTCGGCGTAGCTCGAGCCGATGATCGCGTCGCCACCGATCGACACGGCCGTCGACTGTCCAAGACCAGCGGCGCTGAGAGTGGAGGACATCTCGGTGGTCATGCCGCCCGAACGCGAAATCACACCGATCGGGCCCGGGGTGTAGGCCTGTGCGGCGTTGCGCGCCGGACCGCCGATGCCCCCCATCTTGATCACGTCCGGCACGATGATCCCGAGGCAGTTGGGACCGATGATGCGCGCGCCGCGCAGCGTCGCCAGCTCGACCATCTCGGCCACGTCACGGCGCGGAATGCGCTCGGTGACGATCACGACGAGCTTCACGCCGTTCTCGATCGCCTCGAACACAGCGTCCTTGGTGAAGGCGGGGGGGACCGTCACAACCGAGCCGTAAATCGGCTCGCCGTGGTGAGCCACCGCTTGGGCGACCGTGTCAAATACCGGTACCCCATGAACCTCGCGACCGAGGCGTCCGGGAGTCACGCCGCCGACGACCTTCGCGCCAGCGCCGTAGTCCAGGCACTCTCTTGTGAGGTTGACAGCCTCGCGACCAGTGATGCCCTGGACGATGAACGTTGTGTTTGCGTCGATCAGGATGCTCATGCCGCGACCTCGGGTTGGTGGGGTTCTATCTTCTCGACGGCTCTGCGCGCGGCCTCGTTGAGTGAGACGGAGCGGTCGGCGTAGTCCACGCCGTACTTCTCGAGGATCTTGAAGCCCTCCTCCTCCCACGCACCGGGGATGCGGAAGATCGCGATCTTCTCTGCCGGGTCCATACCCAGCTCGATGCAGGCCTTGATGACGCCACGGGCCACGATGTCCACACGTGTGTTGGACACGATCGACATCATCACCGCGATCTTGTCCACGCCGGGCTTCTGCAGCACGAGCTTCGCAAGCCCGCAGGCCTTTGCCACCGACGGGTTGCCGCCGATCTCGCAGTAGTTGGCCGGCTTGCCGCCGTGCGCCCGTACGGCGTCGAACAGCGTGAGCGAGCCGCCGCCCGCGCCGATCACCAGGCCGAGGTTGCCATCGAACTCGGTCACATTCCCGGCCACGCCGCGATGGTCGGTGGCGTCAACCTCCTCGCCCGCGAGCTCGAACGGGGTAGCCTCGCGCGCCTGGCGGGTCTCCTGGTTGCCTACGCCGAGATCGGCCAACAGCTTCTTGTGGCGACCGCGTGCCTCGTTCTCGATGTCCATGTGCGCATCGAGCGCCACGAACGACCCGTCCGCGAGTTGGCCGAGCGGGTTGATCTCCGCGAGGGTCATGTCGTTCTCCACGAACAGCCTCGCCAGACGCGTCACGATCGGCACCAGCTTGTTCAGAGCGGAGCCCGTGACTCCCGTGGAGGCGATGACCTCCTTGGCTTGGAAGTCGCTGAGGGGCAGGATGTTCGAGAAGTGCCGCCTGCCCACCTTGTCGGGCTGCTCCTCCGCCACTTGCTCGATGTCGATGCCGCCGACGGGAGAGAAGATCATCACCGGTTGCTTGCGGATGCCGTCCCACACGACTCCCGCGTAGTACTCCTGCGCGACCTCCGCCTTTGGATCGACGAGTACCCCGCGCGGAATGTGGCCGTTGATCTCCAGCGCGAGGATGTCGCGTGCGTACTCCTCAGCCTGCTCGGGGGTGTCGGCGAACTTCACGCCGCCCGCCTTCATGCGACCCCCGGTGAGCACCTGCGACTTGATGACGGTTGGGCCGCCGATGCGCTCGGCAATCTGCCGCGCCTCGGATGGGTCGGTGGTGAAGCCGTAGTCGGTTACCGGGATACCGGCGCGCTTGACTACCTCGCGCGCCTCAAACTCGAAGAATCTCATCGCGTCCTGTGGGTTGTGGACAGGGCGTCGGAACCCTATACGGAGCGCCGTCTCGATGTGCTCGTGGCGCTCGAGCTGTCATGTCTGGTGGTGGTCGAGCCCCTCATATGCTCGTGGTGGTCAAGCCCTCACGCGCTAGTCAAGCTGCCAACAGCTCGAACATCGGGTGCTCGGCCGCGGTGGCGCTGGCCGCCGCGACGGCTGGGAGCCCTAGCGAGATGGCCGTACATGCGCCGGCCACGCCGATGCGAAGTCTGTTCCCGATTCGCATCGCGTGACCTTTATCGTCCGGGATGGCGCGTTCCCTTAGCTACATGATCGGAATCGCCTCGTAAACGTCGACTTTCCCGCCGTTCGCGAGCACCGGGCAGCCTTTGGCGAGCTCGGCCGCGGCGTCGAGGCTGTCGGCCGTCAGGATCGAGTAGCCGGTCAAGCCGGTCTCGGCGGCGCCGTTGGATCCGTTTGAGTCCACCGACGCGGATGGGCCAAAGGGATTGCCCGCATCCACGATCGCGGGACCGAGTGCCCCAAACCACTGGCCCCAGGCCGCCATCGCCGCCTCACGCTCGGCATCTGTCTGAGCCATACCGCCACCGGTATACGCCAACATGTAATTCGCCATCTTGTATCTCCTTGCTTTGGTTTGTTGAGTAGTTCGTGCCTCTGGGTGGTAACTGGGAGGGTCATTCGCTCGGGAGCTCTTGGGAGGGTCGTTCGCTCAGGAGCTCTCAGACCGTGACCCCCAGCGCTCCTCAGAGCGTTTGGGCGATGTTCCCCGACAGGTGCTCTTGGAGCCTGTCCAAGATTCCCGTCCAGCCATGGGTATGCGAATCGCGCGACGGTGAGGATTCAAGGCCTGAGTGCTCGAGCACGACATTCGTGCGTTCACCCTCGGCGTGGAAGTCCACCGTTATGGTGCTCGCGTGGCCAGGCTGTCCATCCTCCTGCTCCCACTGCCAGCTGTAAACGAGCCGCCGTGGACGGCTCACCTCGCTGTACTCGCCGCCGGCCGTGTGCTTGGTCCCGTTCTCGGGGTCTTCCATCGAGATGCGATAGCGCCCGCCCACGCGCAGGTCGACGTCAGCGACAGGTGTGACCCAGGACGGGTTGGGTCTCCACCAGCGCCGCAGCACCTCGGGGTTCGTCCACGCGTCGAACACCTCCTCGGCGGGTGCGTCGTATGTGCGCTCGATCCGCAGGCTCGTCTCGGTGGGCTTGGTGATCTCGGTCATTTCGACTCCTTCTCTGATTTGTTCTCTTGCGGGGGCGCGCCATGTTGCGGTTGTTGGTGCTCTCGCTGCTCGCGCAGGTACTGCTCGACCGTGTCGAGCTTGCGCTCCCACAGCTCGCGTTGATTTGTCATCCACGCGTACGCCTCGTCCAGCGGCTGCTCGCGCAGCTGTAGACGGTGCGTGCGCCCATCGATCACACGCGTGATCGCGCCCGCCTCCTCGAGCAGCTTCAGGTGCTTGCTGATCGCGGGCTTGGACACGCCGAAGTCGCCCGTGGCCTCGCCTACGGTCATCTCCCCGCCGGCGAGGCGTTCGAGGATCCCGCGTCTTATTGGGTGCGAACAGGCAACGAAGGTGCGGTCCAGCAGGGCATTGTTAGCCATATGGTTAACAATAGCATGGCGATCGCGATAGTTAGCTCTTACGACAGCGGTCAGCCGAACCGAGAGGTCCCGTCAACGACGTAGTCGGCGTGCTCCGTAAGCTCTGTGTCTGGGCCGGCACGAACGATGGTCTCGGCATCGCTGGGTCTCAACCTGTCCAGCTGAGTCCTGACAATCTCCAAGACCTCGGTGGGTGTCCCAGGAGTTTCCCCCTTGGCCCGCTTGACGGCGTTGGGCACGCGGGCGAGCAGGTCGACCGCGATCTCGCCCGCTCTGGTCCGTGAAAGCCCCCAGGTGGCCGCCTCGTTGAGTAGCCGGTCGAGTGTCACGCGGTTTGTGCGGTGGACGTTGTCGATATACATAGCGAGCCGATCGTCGCCGTACATGAGTGTCGAGAGAAGGTCGTATAGCGGCGCGAGTCGGAGTGCCCCGTTGCGATCGTGCAGTAGTGAGAAGTTCTTCGCATGGGCATCGCCATTGCCGACGACCAAGTTGAGCGTCACGGCTCTGAGCAGGGACTCCAGCGAGTCGGGGTCGGCCTCGCTGAGAATGCCTGCGACCTTGCGCAACGATGGACCACCGTCTTCCTCGTACTTGTTCGCGGGCGGCGTCTCCGTCGCTTGGCAGAAGTCCTCCTGATGGATACGGTTGACCGCCCCAGTTGGTGCAACTACGCGGTCGTAGCGTGCCACGACGAGCAGCTGTCGTCCGCCTATCGTGATGGTCTCGACATCGGCAACATCCATACCGAGGTTCTTTGCCAACCGCATGCAAAACGCCTCGTTCTCGACAGTCTGCGGATAGCCGCGGATCTCCGGCTTGAGGATGTGGGTCGAAGGCGTGCCATCGACGGGTCTTCCCCACTTCCCATCGGGCAGCTGAGTGAGCAGTAGCTTCTCCTGGACCCCGGCAAGCGAGATTCGAACTCGCTGGTCCACGCCAAGTGGCGCGCTGCGGAGGTTTTCAACAAGTCGCGCGATCTCGTCTTCGCTCAGCGTCTCGGCGGTCAGCGTGGTGGCCTGTGGTGGGGCTTGATCGCTGTCCGGCTGGATCACGAGCGCTCCGGCGCAGTCGCGCCCAAGCGCCCTGACCAGACCGAACGTGTCGTCCGCCGGGAGGCCTAGGTCCTGTGCGATCAGGCGTCGTGCATCGTCCTCGGGCAACAGGCCATCCAGAAACGAGCGAACAACGCCGTTTGGAAATCTCTCCTGCCTGACGGCGAGTCGCAACGACAGCAGGGGAGTACCCGCAGGAAACGACCGTATCGCGTCGGCGGTGTATTGGAGGCGCATACGACGACGCTCCAATTCGACGGTGGCGACCTTCTTTTCATCCAGCCAGATGGCGAGCCTGTCGCTCATCACCAGTCCGCGTGCCGCAATGTCGCCCGCACCCCGAGGCGGCGCAGAAGCACAATGAGGCGACGCAGCTGCTCGGTCCCCTCGCCTTTCTCGAGTCGTGAGAGGTAGCTCCGGTCTATTCCGACTTGCTCAGCGAGCTCCGCCTGGGTTAGGCCGGCCTGTTCGCGGTAATGCCGTATCGCATGGCCCAGTGAGGCGGTGGTGTAGATGCGAAACGGTTGCTCACCATCCGTTCCAGGTGTGCTCATATCCCGACATTAGCACAGAATCTGCATGATGTGCTGATTTCCGCACCCCATGTCAATGGTGCTCAATGTGTTGATTTGCTCACATGTGCTCTACACATTAGCCCCCCCTCACGTGTCTCTCTACACCAGCCCCCTATCTAGGCACCAACCCCTACAAACCCATAGGCCTCCGCAAGCTCTGGGTCCTTGCGTGCCAGCATCTCGGCGAGTTTCACCATCACCTGGCACTGCTTCCAGGCAGGCGGTCAGTCGAGGCTGGGCGCGGCCTGAAACTTCCGTCTCCCTACGGTTTGATCGCTTTGAGCACGCTTTTTTTCGACGGCTTGTGACCCTTGAGCTTCACGGTGCCGGCGGCGGTCTTGAAGACCGAGCCGGAGAGGTAGCTGGCGCTGGCTGTACTGCTCAATTTGTAGCCGCCGATCGCGAGCAGGCTCTTACCCTTGATGTTGAGTTTCAACGACAGCGTGTCGACGCCGAGGGCAATCGAGTTGAACGAGGCGGTGCCGATCGTCTGGACCACGATCTTTGTTTTCTTTTTTTTGCCTTTGCCCGTGGTCTTCTTGAACTTCGCAAACAGCGTGAGGTCGCCCGTGCACTTCACGCGCGAGCAATCGACGACGATCGACAGATCGCCTTTGCCGTTGACCTCGTCGGTCTGGTTGGGGATCGACAAAGACGACACCACAGGTGGTGGCGGCGGTGGTGGTGGTGGAGGCGGAGGGGGCGGTGAGGATGTGGGCAGCGCGTTCAGGTCAGCGACCTCCAGGCCGCCGGCGTCATTGAACGTGAGCCAGCCTTGGCCGTCGGCGGCCACAGCGAGGCGGGGGACTTCGGCATAGGCGAAGCCGATCCTGGCGATGTCGCGTTCGCCGTGGAACGTCTGTCCTTCGTCGCTCGATTCCCACAGGCGCATCACATAGTTGCCTTTGCTGTCGATGACCGGCTGAGCCACATACAAGACACCTGTTTCGGGGTTCTCGTAGATGTCGCCCGAGTTGAACAGTGTGCCCGCGCTGGTCGGGATCTTTGCGATCTGTACAGGTTCCCCGAACGTGTGGGTGGTTTCGTTGAACTTACGGACATCGATCGCCGACGGCTGAGCTCCAAGCGATTCTCCGGGGGCGATATCGGTCGAGAGCATGAACAGCCCGGATGGACCGCTGGCCAGTCGTGGCACGTACCCGTCGGTGACCTTGATCGGCCCTTCCCATCCCTTTTCTTCCCCGTCGACATTGCCTTTCTTGGCGTAATAGCGGTAGAAGAAGATTTCGTCGGGAGACGACTCGTTGTAGTAGGCCTCGATCTCGGGATAGATCTGGTTTTTGGTGCCGGAGTCTTCGACGGTATGCGTGGCATAGCCGAGCGTCGAGCTGGCTACGCCGCCTTCGCCTGGGTTTTCAAAGCCGAAGGAGGTCGATCCCGAGACGATCTCGTTGGCGGTGAAGCCGAATGCGAGGCCTTTGTTACTGCCAACCATGCCGAAATAGTCTTCGGTTGGTCCGGCGCTCGAGGGTGTGTTCGGGTCGAGTAGCACGTCTCCGATGCCGGTCGTGCCCGGGGAGCCTCCCGGGATCCGCTTCGGGGCCGAGAATGTCCCGCCGCCGTCAGTCGAGGTCCAGATGACCGTGTATTCCTCTTTTATATAGCGAGGCCCGACGACGTAGACGACGCCAGGCGTCCTCCCGAGCACGACAAACGGCTGGACGATTTCTTCGTTCGGTCCAGCCGGCAGCGGGAGGGTGATGGGAGCGGTGCAGGTCCCACCGCGCGGGATCTTGCAGAACAGCACGACATCCGGTTCAGAGGCTTTGGAGGCTGGTCGATCCCAAGCCACGTAGCCGGTGCCGCTCGATTCGGTGACGATCGGACCGCTCGTGCTGGCCTGCGAGTCGAGTGTGAACAGGTTGTTGGCCTGTGCCACCGAGGGGAGCAGGATCGCGAAGGGCATGCCGAACAGTCCGATGGCGAGCCGCAACGCGATCGCCCTCGACATACGGTCGCTTCCGAGTGAGCTGCGAAACATGCTTCCTCCCAATGGCTCGCGGCCACCTGGAGAGGCCGATCGATAGGCGCTTTACCGCGCCGAGTCTAGCAGTGACATGGCGGTGGCTTAGCGCCTAGCTCAACGGATATACGGGCATATTCGAGAGAAGCGCCGGGAGCGGCTACGCGCTTGCCGGTACGAACCCATAGGCCTCCGCCAGCTCCGGGTCCTTGCGTGCCAGCATCTCGGCGAGTTTCACCATCACCTGGCACTGCTTCCAGGTGGCGTCGTCCTGCATCTTGCCGTCGATCATGTGCACGCCGCGGCCGTCTGGAATCGCCTCGATCACCTTCTTGGCGAAGATGACCTCCTCGGGGTCGGGCGAGAACACCTTCTTGGCGATGCCGATCTGGACGGGGTGCAGCGACCACGCGCCCACGCACCCGAGCAGAAATGCGGCCCGGAACTGCGTCTCACAGCCAAGCGTGTCCTTGATATCGCCATAGGGGCCGTAGAAGGGCAGCGCGCCAACCGCTGTGCACGCGTCAACCATGCGCGCGATCGAGTAGTGCCACGGGTCCTGCTGGTAGCTGGGGCGCGGCAGCTCCGGGTCGTCGACGTTGGGATCGGCGATCGTGCGGTAGCCGGGATGCCCGCCGCCTACGCGCGTTGTCTTCATGCGCCGCGACGCCGCCAGGTCGGCTGGGCCGAAGCTCATCCCCTGAATACGGGGGGAGGCGGCCGCGATCTCCTCCAGATTCGCCACGCCCAGTGCGGTCTCGAGGATCGCGTGTATGAGGATCGGCTTCTCGATGCCCGCCTTTGCCTCCAGCTGCGCCAGCAAACGGTCTACGTAGTGGATGTCCCAAGGGCCCTCCACCTTCGGGATCATGATGACCTCGATCCGGTGGCCGATCTCGCCCACGATTTCGGTCAGGTCATCGAGCACCCACGGCGACTCGAGCGAGTTCACCCGCGTCCACAGTGCGGTGTCGCCGAGCTCCATTTCGCGTCCCACCCTGATCAGCCCGGCTCGCGCCGCCTCCTTGCGATCGACGGGCACCGCGTCCTCGAGGTTGCCGAGCAAGATGTCCACCGTCGGTGCGATATCCGGCACCTTCGACACCATCTTCTCGTTTGAGAAGTCAAGGAAGTGGATCATCCTGGACGGCTTGAAGGGGATTTCGCGCGCCGGCTCCGGTGCGCCGATCGCGAGAGGCTTGTCGAAGTCACGAGGGTTGCGCAAGTCTGTTCTCCTGGTCCGGATGTCACGCTCGGGGCGCACCATCCATATTTCCTGGTCCGGATGGCACGCTCGGGGCGCGTCATCCACATTTGATCGCTCTGGGTAGGCTGAACGCTAGCGCCTCGGCATTCTGATGGCTCCCTACTAGAGTTCCTCGTAGGTTTACACGCCCACCCCGTACCACAGGAGACCCACCCCACCCATGAGCTACAGCCCGACCGTCGAGACCCTTGAGACCGAGCAGGCCGCACGCGAGGCAAGCGGCGCCCACCCTTATGGCCGCTACCTGGAGGAGTTCGAGGTCGGCGCCACCTACAAGCACTGGCCCGCCAAGACCGTCACCGAGTCAGACGACCATCTCTTCTGCCTGATCACGATGAACCACCACCCGCTGCACCTCAACGACGTCTACGCCGCCAAATCCCAGCAGGGGCGCAACGTGGTCGTCGGCCCACTCGTCTATTCGCTAGCGCTCGGCATGTCAGTCTCCGATGTCTCCGGCAAGGCTATCGCCAACCTCGCCACCGAGGAGCTCAAGCACCCCGCGCCCGTCTTCCACGGCGACACGCTCTTCTGCGAGTCCGAGGTCCTGGAGAAGCGCGAGTCCCAGTCAAAGCCCGACCGCGGCACCGTCAAGGTGCATACGCGCGTCTACAACCAAGATGGGGTGCTCGTCGCCGAGTTCAAGCGGCTTGTGCTCGTCCCGCGTCGGGATTCGGTTCCCGTTGCCGCCAGCGTTGGCGCGGAGGGCAACGTCGAGTAGGACAGTCCAGGGTCTCGAGCGCGGGCGCTTTGAGGCAGGAGGGTGGCTGTCCTCGAGGGTCCGCCGGGAAAAGCACTGAGGAGCATCAAGGCAAACTCCGCTGTCAAAGCCTTGAGGGGTGCGATAGGCTCCTCGGAGCGCCCTCGAGGGCGTTTTTCCGTTCCCTAGACCGGGAATGGGTTCCCACCCACCCCGCGGCAGCGCCACAAGGCGCAAGCCACCGCGACACTGCAAGGAGCCGCTCGCACGTCATGGAGACCACCGCCACCGCCGCCCCCAACACGAACAACAAGCGTCTGCTGACGTGGGTCGAGGAGATCGCCGCACTCACAGAGCCTGAGGCCATCCATTGGTGCGATGGCTCCGCCGAGGAGTACGACCGCCTCTGCCAGCTGCTCGTCGAGGCAGGTACCTTCAAGCGGCTCTCCGACGCCAAGCGCCCCAACTCCTATCTCGGCCTCTCCGACCCCGGCGACGTCGCCCGCGTCGAGGACCGCACCTTCATCTGCTCGCCCGAGGAGTCCGAAGCCGGCCCCACCAACAACTGGCGCGATCCCGAGGAGATGAAGGAGGCGCTCAAAGAGCTGTTCTCCGGCGCGATGCACGGACGCACGATGTACGTCATCCCCTTCTCGATGGGCCCGCTCGGCTCCGACAAGAGCCAGATCGGCGTGCAGCTCTCAGACTCCCCCTACGTGGCGGTCTCGATGCGCATCATGACCCGCATGGGCGCAGGCGCCCTGGAGGCGCTCGGCGAGGACGGCGAGTTCATCCCCTGCCTTCACTCTGTCGGCATGCCGCTCGAGGACGGCGTTTCAGACGTCTCCTGGCCGTGTAACGCCGATAACAAGTACATCGTCCACTTCCCCGCCACACGCGAGATCACCTCCTATGGCTCCGGCTACGGCGGCAATGCGCTGCTCGGCAAGAAGTGCCTGGCACTGCGCATCGCCTCGGTGATGGCCCGCGACGAGGGCTGGATGGCCGAGCACATGCTGATCCTCAAGCTCACCTCCCCCGAGAAGGAGGTCAAGTACATCGCCGCCGCCTTCCCGTCTGCGTGTGGCAAGACCAACCTTGCGATGCTCATCCCCACACTCCCCGGCTGGGATGTACAGACGGTGGGCGACGACATCGCCTGGATGAAGTTCGGCGAGGACGGTCGTCTCTATGCGATCAATCCCGAGGCGGGCTTCTTCGGCGTGGCCCCCGGCACTGGTGTGGACACCAATCCCAACGCCATCCGCACGGTCGAGAGCAACACGATCTTCACCAACTGCGCTCTCACCGACGATGGTGACGTGTGGTGGGAGGGGCTCACAAAAGACGCCCCAGCCCATCTCACCGACTGGCGAGGCAAAGATTGGACCCCGGACTCCGACAGCCCGGCAGCGCACCCCAACGCGCGCTTCACTACACCAGCCGCCCAGGATCCCGCCATCGCACCGGAGTGGGAGGACCCGGCGGGCGTGCCCATCAGCGCGATGCTGTTCGGTGGTCGCCGCTCCACCGTCGTGCCGCTCGTCACCGAGGCGCTCGACTGGGAGCACGGCGTCTTTCTCGGCTCAGTCATGGGCTCAGAGAAGACCGCCGCCGCCGCCGGCACCGTCGGTGAGCTGCGGTTCGACCCGTTCGCGATGCTCCCCTTCTGCGGCTACAACATGGCCGACTACTTCGCCCACTGGCTCGAGATCGGAAAGCAAGCCGACCCTGCCAAGCTGCCGAAGATCTTCTACGTCAACTGGTTTCGCAAGGACGAGAACGGGCGCTTCCTGTGGCCCGGCTACGGCGAGAACTCGCGTGTGCTCGCCTGGGTGTTCGCACGCTGCGCCGGCCACGGCGCGGCAGTGGAGACGCCCATCGGAGTCATGCCGCCCGTCGGCTCCGACGGACTCGATACCACAGGCCTCGACATTTCAGACGAGGACATCGCCGAGCTTTTGCGCGTCGATGTCGAGGAATGGAAGGCACAGCTGCCCCATTTCCACGAGCACCTAGGCAAGTTCGATCGGCTCCCCAAAGAGCTCGACGAGCAGCTGCGGGCTCTCGAGCAGCGCCTCTCCGCCTAAGCAGCTACGGGCCCTCGAGCAGCGCCTTTCGGCCTTAGATGATTGATTCTGCGGGTTTTATGCGCAGTAGTTGACGAGTGCGCGGGTCTAGGGCGTCGACCTTGTTGGCGAACTCCCGGCCGGGTAGCCCTTGTCCCCGGTGAGCGTCACGCGGCCGTTGCGGCGGCAGCGAGCGAGGAGCTTCAGCGCGACCTCTCGCTCGCCCTCGAGTGTCACACCGATCGCGAGGTAGCACGCGCGGGTGCGGACTGAGCGGTCCTCGCGGACCTTGACCATCAAGCACTCGAAGTACGCGATCCGGGTACAGCGTACGCAGCAGGATATGTGTGGACTGCCTGCTCGAGGGCTCTCGGTGCTAGCCGCTGATGGTGCTGGTGGCCCTCGCGGCGCTCGAGAGGATCGTCTGGGCGACCAGTCGCGGGTCATCGAGCATCGGGATGTGCCCGACGTCATCGAGCACGATGAAGTCCGCTCCCGGAATCAGCTCGCACGCACGTGAGCGATAGGCCTCGAGCGGGAAGATGCGATCCTCGGCTGACCACGCCAGGGTGATCGGGCATGGCGCTGGGTCCAGAGGGGTTTGCCGTGCGTCGCTTGCGAACAGATCGCCGCTTATCTGACAGCCGATCACATCGTCGATGAGCGACAGGAACTCGGTTCGGCTGACTCGCTCCCCATGCAGAGCGCTGTTGCGCAAGGCAAAACGCCTGATGTGTCTGGAGCGAGCAACCAGCGGAGCGATTCTGCGTGAACGCTGGACGTCACGTACCGCCCTCTTGAGAGTCGCCCGGACGAGCTGCGCGTCGGTTTCACTGCCCCACGCGCCCGCCGGAGAGAGCGCACAGACCGTGAGTGCCCGTCCGCGACGGGCAAGCTCGAGCGCCGCCCAGCCTCCCAGAGAGTTGCCTGCCAGATGCGCCTTGGCGATCCCCAACTCGTCCAGCAGCCGCTCGAGGTCATCCACGAGATGCTCGAGGCTCGCCGGTCTACGGCTGGCGAGCGGACCGCCATTGTGTCCCAACATGGTCGGGACGATCACATCGTGCTGGCCTGAGAGCAGCCCCACAACATTGCCCCAAATACGCTCGCTGCAGAGAATGCCGTGCAGCAGAACGAGCGGCTCACCTGACCCCTGACGCAGCACTCGCGGAGCATACTAGATGATTGATTCTGCGGGTTTTATGCGCAGTAGTTGACGAGTGCGCGGCTTGGGCGGCCGTGTTGGTGGTTGAGGCGATGTGGTGTTCTTCGGCTTCTCGGGCAGGAGATCGTCAGCGGTGACATATACGGCAGTAAGCAGTAGGTCGAGGTCGGCGTCCATCGAGGCCCCAATCGGTCGGCGCTGGGTAATGAGTACCGCCGACTTCGACCCTGCTGTCCTAAAAACCTCCGAAAACCACGACCCCCACCGCGGAATCAATCATCTAAGAGGGTCACGCGATAAGTTGTTGGCCCGACGCAGCACCCTGCACGGTGTGGTGTCCAGTGGCGATGCCGGCAGGAGGCTTCGGTGCTCAGAGCGGCTCGACCGCCGGCTCGCGCCGCCGCCAGGTAACGGTCAGCGCCACCGTCTGGGTGGCGAGAGCAGCAACCGTCGCGAGCAGGAAGCTCGCGGCGATACCAAGCGAGCCGAGCGTCACCGCGAGGACGAAGCAGAACAGCGCATATGCCACCAACCCCATCACGAAGCCCCGCATGATCCGTCGCAGGTCCTGCTCGCCGTGCTGTGCGTGTGTGAACACCGCCAGCACGCTCGCGATCACCGGGAACGGCGCCAACAAGCCGCTCAGTTTCGGCCCCAGCTGACCGGCCACCGCCGTCAACACGAGCACGAGCGCCAGCGCGCTCGCTCCGCGCAAGGGCAGGTCCCATGCTGGGAGTCTCCCCCCGCTCAGCCGTTCTCCCTGCGCCGGGGGTAGAGCCAGGAGTGTCAATCCCACCGCCGCGAGCACCACCACAAGCGCCGGATCGGGACCCAAGGCGATGGTGCTGAGCGCCGCGGTCATCGCAAAGAACGCCCCCCATCCCAAAATAAGGCTCGCCCCCCAGGGCACGCGACTCGCCAGATGTGCATACACCACGATGAACGCGAGCAGCGACACAATGCCAAGCAACGTCCCCGCCGCCGCGTCCGCCGCGAACGCGCGCCCGTGGCTGAGCGCAAACACGAGCAGGATCGGGCCCGCCACCACAGGTAGCCCACCCACCACTCCGCCGATCCTAGCGCCGTAGCGCCTCGCCGTAAGCGAAGCTCCAATCACGAACATCGGCGCGAGCAGTATCTTCGCCGCAAGCACGCTCACCGGTCAGATGATGACCGCTGGGCTAATCGTGCTCGTGTGCTTCACCGCCAGCGGATGCCGGTGGGCGCGACTCCTCCGCTAGCGAGGTGATCGTCAGGGCGCCACGTGCCGCGGACTCGAGCACCTCGGTGGCCTCCTCCAGCGAGCGCGCGTACAGCTCCACCAACAGGTGCACCACGATCTGCTCCTCCTCGTGCTTGTGGAAGCGCACGTGCGTGAAGAACTCCCTCACCCCATACTCGCCGAATGCCGCATAGGAGAGCGCGTCTCCAGCCTCCGGCCCTGAGCAGATCTCAACGTCATCGGCCTCCACCGTCACCGTGCACGATGCCACCCACGGGGTGCCCGCGATCATTCGTTCCCAGCGATCCTCGATCGGCTCCACGCGGCCGCCCGAGAAGCCGAGGTGCGGCTGGTCGTGCATGCAGTCCAAGCACTGCACCACCGCCTCCTGCAGCTCATCCACCACTTCCGAGCGCTCGCCAGTCTCAGGGTCGATCTTGTGAATCCCCTCGTAGTGCACCTGCACCTCGAGGTTCTGCGACCAGCAGCGGTAGCACCGCAGCCACGCTCTCGCGGTGGTCTCGGGTGCGGGTCCTCCCTCCATGGAGCTCATTGTATGCCCACCCGAAGATCGGTCCACTATCCGAACGTGAACGCGTAGCCCGACACGCCTGGAGCGAAGCGCAAACTGAGCCGGTGCTGCTGGTCTTTAGGCAGCGAAACGAGTGAATACAAACGCTCGCCCGTCACCGTCAGCGCGCCGTTGTGCACGTCGGCTCCCGCCAAACCGTTTGGTATCGGCTTGCCGTCCAGCAGTACCTGCACCTGGCGCGGGCGTTCGCCTTCGGAGCTCAACACGAGATATACGTTCTTGGCCTCGAACTCCAGGTCGATCCCGGGTGGGCGGGCACTTGATACAGCCGTCGCAGGCTGTGCGGCGATGCTCCACGTGCCGCTGTAGTCGAATTCGTTGAGCGCCAGATGGGCCGGGTGCTCGCGCCGTAGTCATGCACCCCGGACTGCGGCCCGTTGCGCCATCCCTGCGCACGGTTAGTGCCGAGATACGTCTCCGGCGTCGCCACTTCGCTGGGCGTCACTACGTCCGTCGGGTGGCTCATCCCACCAACGGTGGCGCCCGCTTCGGCGAGCAGCGCTCTAATGGCGGTCTCCGTCTGAGAGTAATCGCCCTCTCCGGCAGTCGCATAGCGCACGTGCCCCTGCGCATCTATCAGGTAGTCCGCCGGCCAATACTCGTTGCCGTACGCGTTCCAAGTCCCCATTTCGTTGTCCTGCACAACCGGGTAGCGCAGGCCGAACTGATCGATCGCGTCCTTCACGTTGGAAGCCTCGTGCTCGAAGGCGAACTCGGGGTCTCTACCCCGACGACCGTCAAGCCGTCCTTGCGATACGCCGCGTCCCATGCCTTCAGGTAAGGCAATGTCCTGATGCAGTTGATGCACGTATATGTCCAGAAGTCCACCAGCACAACTCTTCCGCGCAGCCCCGTGAGCGTCAACGGGCGATTGCCGGGCGTGTTGAACCAGTCCTCGGTGTCGGTGAATTCGGGGGCCTGCCCGAGAGCTTTCAGCTTGCTTGCGTCCGCTAGCAGCGTTGCCTGGCTCGCGTCACGTGGGGCAGTAACCGTTTTCGAGCCAGACACGAACTTCGCGGTATGGCCTGTGATCTGCGGCAAGCGGCTCTCCACCGCATGCGATTTCTCGAGCCCTGCCGTCAGATTTACGTTGGGGATGTGTTCGGCAACGTATTGGTCGAAGTCCACGTCCACGCCGACGATGATCGCCGCTGCCGTCACGAGCATCACTACGCCCAGGGTGCGCTGAAGGGCTAGCCCTCGTCCCGCGGCGCGTACGCGGTCGAACAACTTGCGCCCGCCGAGCGTCAACGCAAGTAGCACCGCCGCGCTGCCAAGCGAGTAGGCGATCGCCACCACCACCGTTCTTCCGCTCGCGGCGCTCACCGAGATAACCGCCGCCAAAATCGGCCCCGCGCAAGGGGTGTACACGAAGCCGAGTGCCCCACCCACTAGCAGCCCCGAGCGAAAGCCATCCCCGCGCGAGCGCGGACCCAGGGCAGCGATTCGCGACATTCGTGCCTCCAGGCGGTCGGCGAGTCCCGGAACGATGAGCGCAAGGCCCGACGCCAGCAGCACCGCCACGGCGATGTCCCGCAGCGGGTCTGAGCCCAGCCCCACACCGTTCACCACATCGGCGATTCCCACGATCGTCACGGTGAACGTAACCGTCAAGCCGATCACCACGCCAAGCGGCCGCCGCCTACCGCCCACGCCGCCTGAGGCCAGCAACGCTGGCAGCACCGGCAGCACGCACGGCGACAGTGCCGTGCCGGCGCCCGCTAGAACCGCAAAGCAGATCAGGATCAACATTTCGCCACAGAGCTTATGTCCGGGACCGGCCACATGGCGCCGGTCACCTAGTCGCTACTGACGTCCTAGAGCCAAGCGAGACAAGGACGCACCGACCGAAATGTACCGATCGAAGATCAACGGGATCTTCGATCGGCCAGCACATGAGGGAAGGAGGACGCAACCGATCGAAGATCGGCCAGCGCCGGCTATCGGACGTCAGCGCTTCAGCATGATGTATACGACGCTTATCGCGAACGCGATCTGGCCGAAAGCGAGCGCCGTACCCAGGTTCACAGCGCCAAGCGCCCCCGCGAGCGCGGCGGCGAGCACGAACGCTCCGAACATGGTTGCCAAATCGCGTGCCACCGGTCTCATCTCTGATTCGCCCCCTGCTCGAGCACGCTCATGAGTGCCTGGCTGTCGAGTCCAGGATCTTGGCACTCCAGCAGGCGCTCGGCCGCGCGACGGCCTCCCAACGCTCGTAGTCCGCGTTCGCCATGCTCGCCGGTGAAGTCAAGTAGCGCGCCCGCGCGGCGAGCTCGCAAGCGTCTTGCTCTCACATCGAGCGTCGCGCGATGCTCGTCCAGTGCACCGATCAGCTCCTCGATCCCCTGTGGCGGAGGCAGTGAGGAGACCGCCAGCACACGTGTGGGGTTACGGTCCTTGCCTCCGAGCGAGCGCAACGCCGCGCTCAAATCGCGTCTGGTGGCAAGCGCTAGCTGGCCCAGGTCCGCCTTGGTGACGACAAGCACGTCTGGAGTCTCCATGATTCCCGACTTCAGGAACTGCAGCACGTCGCCGCTGCCGGGCTGCACCACCACCGCGACCGTGTCCGCCACGTCCGCCACCTCGGTCTCCGCCTGGCCCACTCCCACCGTCTCGATCACAACCACATCGAAGGCCGCCGCCAGCGCCTGCGCTGCGGCGCGGGTGGCGGGGGCGAGGCCGCCGAGTCGCTGGCCCGCCGCGGTCGATCTGATCAGCACGCCTCTATCGGCCGGGTCGAAGTCGATGCGCGCTCGGTCGCCCAGCAGCGAGCCACCAGAGTGCTTGGAGCTCGGGTCCACCGCGAGCATCGCCACGCTCCTGGCGCCACCACACACGTCGTGAGCAGGGCTCCGCCAAGCGTGCAACAGCGCCGAGAGCAGCGTCGACTTGCCGGCACCGGGAGGTCCCGTCACGCCCACGATGTGTCCCTTCGCCTCGCCGCCGAGGGCGGCGGGGGAGACCTCCCGTAGCAATGCCATCGCCTGCTCCCGATCGGCTGGCGCGCTGCTCTCGAGTAGGTTGAGCGCCGCCGGCGCCGCGCTCAGGTCACGCTCACGCAGGCGCCTGCCGAGCGCCACGCCCGTCGAGCCCGACAGGGGAGAGGACGGATCGTCCGGGCCTCCGGCCCCTCCGCCTTGTGCGTGGAACGCGCCAGCGCTCACGCGGCGGTCGGCACGCCGTTACGCGCGCCCACGATCTCCACGATGTCGTGCACGATGCGTGTGATGTCGAAGTCCTTCGGCGTGTAAACCGCCGCCACGCCCGCCTGCTTCAATGGCGCCACGTCCTGCTCGGGGATGATGCCTCCCACAATCACCGGGGCGCTCACGCCGGCATCGTGCAGGGCATCGATCACGGCCGGGATGAGCTCCCGGTGCGAGCCTGAGAGGATCGACAGGCCGATCACGTGCACGCCCTCCTGCAATGCCGACGCGGCGATCTGGGCGGGAGTCAGGCGGATCCCTTCATAAACCACATCCATGCCGGCGTCGCGCGCGCGCACCGCTATCTGCTCGGCTCCGTTTGAGTGTCCGTCGAGGCCAGGCTTGCCCACGAGGATCTTCGGGCGGCGACCGAGCTTCTCGGCGAGGTCAGCAACTTCCTCGCGCAGCTCCGATAGCTCCTTGTCGGCTGGCGCCGCGCTTGCCTCCCCGACTCCTGTTGGGGCGCGGTAGCTACCGAACACTTCGCGCAACGTACTCGCCCACTCGCCCGTTGTAGCTCCCGCCTGCGCCGCCGCGATCGTCGGCACCATCAGGTTCTCGTGGCTCTGCTCGTCGCTCGCCACGCGTGCCAGCTCCGCGAGCGCCGCGTCGACGGCCTGCTGGTCGCGCTCGGCGCGCCAGCGGCGTACCGCCTCGATCTGCTCGGCCTCGACCGCGGGGTCAACCACGAGGATGCCGCCCTCCGCATCGGCAGTCAGCGGCGAGACCTCGGTCTCGGTGAAGCGATTCTGCCCCACCACGATCTGCTCGCCCGACTCGATTCGCTGGATACGCGCCCGATGGGAATCAACCAGCGCCGCCTTCATGTACGGCACGGCTTCCACGGCGCCGCCATGCTCAGCCACTATCGCCATCTCCTCGCGGGCGCCCTCGAGCAGCTCAGCCACGAGACCCTCCATCACCTTTGAGCCCTCGAAGATGTCGGGATACTCGAGAATGTCCGTTTCATACGCGAGCACCTGCTGGATGCGCAGCGACCACTGCTGATCCCACGGCCGGGGTAGCCCGAGTGCCTCGTTCCAGGCGGGCAGCTGGATCGCTCGGGCGCGGGCGTCGCGACCGAGTGTGACGGCGAGCGCCTCGAGCACGATGCGCTGCACGTTGTTCTCCGGTTGGGCCTCGGTCAACCCGAGCGAATTGACCTGCACGCCGTAGCGGAAGCGCAAACGGCGCTCATCCTCTACGCCATAGCGCTCACGCCCGAGCTCTTCCCACAGGATCCCCATGGCCCGCAGCTTCGCGTGCTCCTCCACGAAGCGCACACCGGCGTTCACAAAGAAGGAGATGCGACCGAACACGTCGCCCATCAGCTCCTGGGCACGTGGGGTGGGTGGGGTATTCAATCTCTCGCGTGCCGCGTCGAGCACCGCAATCGCGTTGCTCATCGCGTAGGCGATCTCCTGTACGGGCGTTGCGCCAGCCTCCTGCAGGTGATACGAGCAAATGTTGATTGGGTTCCACTTCGGTACGTGCTCCACCGTGTAGGCGATCATGTCCGCGATCAGCCTCATCGAGGGCGCCGGCGGGAAGGCGTAGGTGCCGCGAGCCAAGAACTCCTTGATGATGTCGTTCTGGGTGGTTCCTTGGAGGCTGCGCTGCTCGGTGGGTGGGTCCCGATTTTCGGCCGCCACGATGTACAGCGCCAACAACCACGCCGCCGTCGCGTTGATCGTCATCGATGTGTTCATCTCACCGAGCGGAATCCCATCCATCAAGGCGATCATGTCCCCGCGGTGAACGACCGGCACTCCCACCTTGCCCACCTCGCCGCGTGCCAGCTCGTCGTCGGGGTCATAGCCCGTTTGCGTCGGTAGGTCAAACGCTACCGACAGCCCGGTTTGGCCCTTGGCGATGTTGCCTCTATACAACTCGTTCGAAGCCTTCGCCGTGGAATGTCCGGCGTAGGTGCGCATCATCCAAGGACGATCCTGCTCGGGTAGGCGCGTAGGTGGATCGCTGCTCATGCTCGTAATTGTATGGGGGAGCGGCGGGCTTTATCCTGAAGGCCTATGAGCGAGACGATCGAGCTGCCGCACACACGCCTGCCCGGAGGCGGACACGGAGACTCTTGGAGGGTGATCGTGCGCAACGACGACCACAACACCTTCGAGCACGTGGCCCGTACGCTCGCGCGCTTCATCCCTGGCGTAACGCTCGAGCGTGGCCACGAGATCGCCAACATCATCCATAACTCCGGTCAGGCGATCGTCTTCAGCGGCCACCAGGAGGCCGCTGAGCACTACTGGGAGCTGCTCAAGGGTGCCGGGTTGACGATGGCGCCACTCGAGCAGGGTTGAGCCGCTGAGCTGAGAAGGGCCGGGGAACGCGGCGCCGAGCCACGGTCTCAGGGGCTACTTCTGGATCCGTACCGCTTTCTGTCGCGAGAGCGAACGTCACACGTAGCGGGGCGTGGGGGCATCGCTCGAATGCCCATTGGGTGCACCGCTTGGATGGCTATTTGGTGTGTCGCTCGGATTGCCATTTGGTGTGCCGCTTGGATAACCGTTAGGCACGCCCCCGACTACCGGTTCGGCTTCGATGCCGCCGGAAGCGGTGAGATCCCACCAGGCGTAGAGCACAGGAATCTGATACCAGCTGGAATGGCGCACCCTGAAGTCGGTCATCTCCGGACCGTCCCAGAAGCGTTCCCAGTCGATGTGCTCGGCGAAATGGGCAAGTTGTTGGAAGCGGTAGCGGTCGTCTTTGGAGCGGTACACCGCATAGGAGCTCGCGCCATAGCGCAGCGCCACCGCGGCAATCTCGTTCAGCGCCTCCTCGAAGCCGTCCGCGCGAAAGCCCGTCGCATACCAAGGGACGATCACAGTGCCCGCCATCAGTCACTCACCTCCGTCTCTGCCCGTCGCCGATATCGACTTTCCAATAAGCCATCACGCACCTACCTCGGCGCGGATCGCACCTGGGCCCTCAGCCGTCTTGCCCTCCTCGTCGGACTCCGCGCCGACGAGGATCGAGATCTTGCCGAGGTGCTTGTTTTCGAGCATCAACTGATGTGCTTCGGCGACACCCTCGAAGCCGAGTGTGCGCCACAGCACGGGACGAATCTGGCCGCTCTCGATCAGCTCGTTGGCCTTCATGCACTCGTACGCGTTGGCGAAATGCGATCCCAGTATCTCCTTCTGCTTCATCCACAGGTAGCGCACGTCGAAGTCGAGGTTGAAACCGGTCGTGCCGGCGCAGATCACAACCTTGCCAAACGGCTTGACGGTGAATACCGACGTCGGGAAAGTGGCCTGGCCGACGTGCTCGAAGACGACGTCTGGAGCGTCACCGAGGATCTGCTTTACGCGCTTGGAGAACTCGCGCGAGGCGAGGAAGCGGGCCTTCTCCTCTTCTGGGCTCTCGCCGCCTTTGCGCATCATCCCGGCGAATTCGGCCCGGTCGATGTAGTCCACGGCGCCGAGGCGCTTGACCAACTCGCCCTTCTCCGCGGAGGAGACCACGCCCACGCAGTGCGCGCCGGCGGCAGCGCAGAGCTGGGTCGCGAACACGCCCAGCCCGCCCGCCGCGCCCCAGATCAACACCTTCTGACCGGCCTGCAGCTTGCAGCGCGTCATCAGCATGCGGTAAGCGGTGAAGTAGACAAGGCCGTATGACGCCGACTCCGACCAGCTGAGCGCGTGCGGCTTCGGTAGCAGCTGTTGGGCCTGCACCTTGGTGAACTGGGCAAACGACCCCCAGGTCGTCTCATAGCCCCAGATCTTCTGCGATGGCGCCGCCATCGGGTCGAGGCCATGCACCTCCGGGTCCTCGTAGGAGGCCTGGTTGCAATGCACCACCACCTCGTCTCCGGGCTTCCAGCGCGTCACACCGGCGCCAACCTTCCACACGATGCCTGACGCGTCTGAGCCACCGATGTGGTGGCCGAACTCTGGGTGGTCGCCGTACTTCATCACCGACACCGGCTTGCCAAGCGCCGCCCACACGTTGTTGTAGTTCACGCCCGCAGCCATCACGCGCACAATCACCTCGAACGCACCAGGCTCTGGAACCTCGATCTCCTCGAGCTGGAAGGCGTCCTTGGGTTCGCCCTGGCGCTCCTCGCGGATCACCCAGGCGGCCATCGTGGAAGGCAGCTCGCCAGGCTCGGCGTTCACACTTGAAACTCGTTGAAGATCGATTGCCACGGTGCGTCTGAACCTCCGATGATTGAAGTACCCACCCATCCGGGAAAGGGGCTCGCAATCCTACCGGAGCGGCTCTTCGCGACGCCGAGGTGTGCGTGTGCCCGCTAGGAAGGCGTGCGTGTGCCCGGCTACGAAGGGGCTCGTGTGCCCGGCTACGAAGGGGCTCGTGTGCCCGCTACGAAGGGGTTCGTGTGCCCGGCTACGAGGGGGTTCGTGTGCCCGGCTACGAGGGGGTTCGTGTGCCCGCTACGAAGCGGTGCGTGCGCTCTGGAAAGGGTACGTGCGCCTTACTTGAAAGGCAGCTCGCACACGACCGCGTCGATGCCCTGCTCGCCGGCTGCGACGGCAACGCCCACCTCTGCCTCACGGCGCACCAGCGCCAATCCGATCGGGCCGAGCGCGGGGGAGACGACAGAGCTCCCCACATGGCCCACTGAGCGCTCGCCGAGGCGTAGCTCGGCTCCGGGCCGCACAAACTCAGATAGGCGCAGCCCGCGCAAATGGCGGTTGGGCTTTCCCCGGTAGTGGAGCCGTGCCACCGTCTCCTGGCCGACATAACAGCCCTTTGTGAAGCTCACAGCGCGCTCGTTCAGCCCCGCCTCCTGTGGGATCGTGGTCTCGTCCAGGTCGATCCCATAGCGCGGGCGGCCACACTCGACGCGCAAGATCTCCGCTGCCGCTTCGCTCACTCCCACGGCGCCGGCTGCTTCGAAGGCTCCGCCTACCGCTTCGAGCTCACCGGACTCGAATAGGGCATCGATTCCCGCATCGGTACGGATCAGGCGCACCGCTGTCTCTCCCAAGCGAACAAGCGCATGGCAGTTCTCTGCCTCGGGCAGCTCTTGCGGAGCGTTGCCATACCCAGGATCGGACGCGAGCGTCTGCCTAGCGACCGCGTTCGTCACCACCACTTCGGCGTTCGGTCCGATCAGCGATAGCAGCGAGCACTCGAGCGTGCGCTTGTGCAACTCCACTTCATAGCCCACCTTGAAGCGGCGGATCATGTCGAATAGCGCCTGCAAAGCGGAGCGCTCGGTATCGAGCAGCAGTTCCTGAGGCGCGCCCAGCGGGTTATTACCCACGGCCAAGATGCGTAGGTCGCCGAGCATCTTGCCCTTGTGCGTCAAGAACGCGGCATAACAGCCCTCGCCCGGCTTCAGTGCGATCAGCTCGTTGGTTACCTGACCGTTCAGGAACTCCACCGCGCCTGGGCCCGTCAACGCCAGCTTGCCGCGAGCGGAGCGGTCTACGAGTCCGCAGCCCTCGACCAGCGCCGCGTACTGAGTGACGAGCGCCGCTGGGTCTGTTGCTGTATCCGCCGCCACGGCTCCGAGGATAGCCGCGCTAGGCTTCACTCCAATGGGATCGACCGATGTGTCAGAAGGGCCCGACCAGCCAGCCTCCGGCCGGCTGCGTCGCCCTCTCAGCGACACTTTCCAGCGCATCGTCGACTCGCTCCCAGATGACTGGACCGATCTAGAGCTCGACCTGCGCATAGCTGATGAGTCGCGCTACATCGACGCCTGCGTCTACCTCGCCACATGCAACGCGCGTCCTTATTCGCATCACGATTGGCACTGGCGTTTGCTCGTCGCCCATCGCTTCGGCCACGCCGCCTCCGCGCCCACCGTCCACGGCACGCTGCGGCTGCTCGACGAAGCCGGCATCGAGGGCGAGATGGCCGTGCGCGAGCAGCGCGCCGGGCGTGTCGAGGTCACCCAAATGTGGGGTCGCCCGCATTCGGTACGCGAGGAGTTCGCGCGTCTACGGGCGCAGTAGCTCCGTTGGACCGTGGGCATGGACGGATAACTCGTGGCGCGCGTCGTCGCCTTCATCCCAGATCTCCTGTTTGGCTCGCGCGTGCAGGCCGCCTTGCTAGCCGATGGTCAAACCGTTGAGCTGACGGGGGACCCTGAGGCGGTAGCAGCCGCCGTGGCAGGGGCAAGCGTGCTGGTTGTCGATCTCACAGACGCGGATTACGGCGGCGTTTCACTGGTCGAAGCGCTATCGGCACAGGGAGCGCTCCGAGGAGTCCGGACGCTTGCCTTCTACTCCCATGTCGACGCCGAGATGCGCGCACGTGCTGAGCAGGGTGGCTTGGACATGATCGTCCCGCGTTCGCGCATGGCGCGCGAGGGGCCGGCGCTCGTCGCAAAGCTTGTGCAAGGTAAAGACAACTAGGAGAACCCTAGCCTCGCGCTACTCGTTCAGCGCAAGTGTTTCGAGCAGCGTGTCCCAAGAGCGCTGCCCTACCGTAAATTCTAGTTCTTCAAATCTGGTGACGAGGTGTTCCACTCGGCTGAGAAGGCCTCTGTCCGCAGGTCGCGCGTATGGCGCAAGTATCCGCGGGGAGGGGATTTCCACGTTGATCGATTCGACGTGGTCGTCGAACTGCTGCGTATCGGCCGGAACGGTTGTAAAGCCTCCAGCCGTCCATGTGCGCACATCCCCGCAGAGGTCTGGAACCTTGAGTGCGATCATTTCGTGCAGCCCAATGATGAATTTGAGCCCGCGGCGAACAATCGAGTGGTTGCTCCATCTGAGAGGGCTGACCGCGTTGATGAATGCGTCTGCATACCTTGCATCTGTGTGGTAGGCGGTTGCCCATAGGGCGCCCGCCACCTCATAGCTCAGCCTCTGCTCCGATTCGTTCTGGGGGGATCCAGCCCCCACCCGCGGGCATTCCGCGGCGAACCTCTGGTCCAACTTGTGGAGGTTGGCTTCAAGCGTCGGCCAAGTATCGACGACGTCGCGCAGCGTGGAGTAAGCAGCTAGAAGGGCGGTGTGCGTGGAGTCGCCGTCCTGTTGGGATGCCGCGAGAGCGTCGGTCGGAGCGGATCCGAGTGCTAGCACGGCAAGGATTGCGACAAGCCATCTCCCCATTCCTACTAAAGTAGCATAGGCGCCTGAGGCGCTCAACTGGGCGGCAGCGCTTGGCCCCCGCCCAGCTCGACTTGCGCGGCCTGTGTCGGGTCGAGCGGCACGAGCGCCGCATTGGGTACCCGCTCGGCTAGCGCCACCCTGTGACCGGCGCGCTGGAAGAGCGCGATGCGGATCACGACGCCGTGGCAGACGACAAGCGCGGGCAGCTCGCCGCGCTCCACATCGGCGAGGGCAGCCGCCACGCGCGCGCCCTGTTGGGTGAACGACTCGCCGCCCGGGAACGCGAAGTCGGGGCGGCCTTCGATGAAGCCGGCAAAGCCGTCGGGGTCCTCGGCCTGCACGTCCACGAACAGGCGGTCGGTCCAGTCGCCCGCGTCGGTCTCCGCGAGGCGCGGCGTCCTCGCGCGGCTGCAGGCCGATGCGCGCCCCCACGATGTCGGCGGTTTCGCGCGCGCGCAGCAGCGGGCTGCACCACAGGGCGACGAATGGGACCCCAAGCGCTCCGCCCGTCTCATCCATCCTACCTACGCTTCCAGCAGACACACCGCCCGCTCCGCGCGGCGCGCTCGGCCAGGTCGGCGGCCTGCACGCGGCCGGTGTCGTCGAGCGGCACCGGCAGGTGTCCTTGGAAGCGACGCTCCAGGTTGTAGGCGGTCTGGCCATGGCGGGCCAGATAGACGTTCGCCGATGTCATCGTTGGTTCGCCGGAGTCATCGTTGGCGAGGCGGGCGCGCAAGCACCGGACGAGCTGTTCTTGGCCTGTGGGACTAGTCGCTCGCGGGCACCGGCTGAGCGGCCTCGCCGGCTTTGCCGATGAACAGGTACTGGTAGAGCAACGCCGCCACCGCGGCCCCCAGCACCGGTCCCGCGTACCAAACCCAACCGTTGGCCCAATGGTCGCCCACGAGCTGCGGGCCGAACGCACGCGACGGGTTCATCGCGGCGCCCGTGAACGGGCCGCCGAACAGCACGTCGATCGAGATCGTGAGGCCGATCGCAAGGCCCGCGACCGCGCCGAACGGGCCGCGTTCGTCCACGGCCGAGCCAAATACCACGAGCACGAGGAAGAAGGTGAGGATCGCCTCCAGCAAAAAGCCCGAGCTTGCGTTGACGCCGTGGCCGAGCGCCGGCACGCCGAGGTTGACCGCCTCAGTTATTTCTCGCGGCAGCAGCTCCTTGACGAAGAGCGCGGCCAGCGCGGCGCCGCCGAACTGCGCGACCCAGTACACGACCGCGAGCGCCGGCTTGATGCGACGGGTGATCAAGAAACCGAACGTGATCGCAGGATTGAAGTGTCCGCCGGAGATGTAGCCGAGCGCGCACACCATCACGCCGATCGCGAGCCCGTTGGCGACCGCCACGCCGATCAGCGTGGTGTCGTGGACGCCACCGGCGGCGGCCGCGGCCCCGGCGCCGATGAAGGTGAGGGTGAACGCGCCGATCATCTCGGCCACGGCGCGACGCAAGGTGTCTTCGGACATGGAGGGGAAGCTACGGGCTGCTCCGGACGGATTTGCTGCAGAATCGGGGTGCCCCGTGCGCGCGTGCGCGAAGAGAGCCTTTCTACGCGCGCGGGCGCGGGGCACCCGATTGGAAGGAGTTGCGCACATGCTTGTCGGGATGTGGGTGGATCGATCTTGCCGGAGGGAACAGCACTGACGCGTCATAGACTGCCTTGCATGCGCCGCCGCGTCACCTTCTCGCGCAACCTGACGCTCTCGCTGTCGCGCACGTGTCGCTGCTACTGCAAGTACTGCGCCTTCGCGACCCACAAGGCGCACCTGTATTCCCCCGAAGAGGTGCTCGAGATCCTCGACGGGGCGGCACGCCGTCATGTCAAGGAGCTGCTCGTGCTCACAGGCGAGCAGCCCGAGGTGAACCCGCAGGTGCGCGAGCGACTGACCGCCTACGGCCACGAGGACTTCACCGCGTATGTCGTGTGGACGTGCGAGCGGGCGCTCGAGCGAGGGCTGCTGCCGCACACCAACCTTGGCGTGCTCTCACGCGAGGATCTGGCACGCCTGCGCGAGGTGACCGCCTCCCAGGGTCTGATGCTCGAGTCGGTTTCCGAGCGGCTGATGCAAACGGTTCACGCAGGCTCGCCCACCAAGCACCCGGCTCGTCGCCTGGAGACGATTCGCGCGGCGGGAGAGCTGCAGTATCCCTTTCACGAGCGGCATCCTCGTGGGGATCGGCGAGACCCTCGAGGAGCGCCTCGCTTCGTTGGAGGCGATCGCAACCTTGCACGCGGAGTACGGCCACATCCAGGAGGTGATCCTGCAGAACTTCGTGCCCCACCAGAGCTACTACGGGCAGGAGCCCGCCGAGATCGCCGAGGCGGCGGCACGCGAGTATTGGCGGACGGGCGTACTACACGGGAGAGGGGCTCGATGAGGGAGTGCTCGATGAGGGAGTGCTCGATGGACGGGCGGGTCGGTTGGAGGACGGACCTCGAGTCGGGGGACTCCAGGAGGGGGAGCAGGGGAGTGTGGATGTCCGCGAAAGCGGTGCCCCGGGTGCGCGCGCAAGGATGCCGCTGCCGGTGCCCCTTCCGAGATGGGCAACCGAGGGCGCCGGGCCGGTGTCGATCGAGGATATGAAGCTCTTGATCGGTGAAACCCAGCGCTTGATGCCTGACGTGGGCATCCAGGTCCCGCCGAATCTCGCCGACTGGTGGAGCGAGCTCGTAGCGGTCGGTGCCACCGATCTGGGCGGATTGTCGGCCAACGGCGACCACATCTCCCCCGAGCACCCGTTTCCCTCGCCCCACCAGGTACGCAAGCGCCTGCAAGCGGATGGGTTCGCGTTGACCGAGCGGTTGTGCGTGTATCCGCAATACATCGACTCCCAGTGGATCGCCCAGGGCGTGCTCGACACGATCAAGCTCAAGTACTGGAGCTTCATCCCCAGGCGCGGATCTGGAGGCCCGCCCACCCGCACCGACCCGCCCACTCCGATACGCCCCGAGCTTGTCAGCGACGCGATCGACAAGGGTCGCGACGGCCTGCCGTTGAGCGCGGAGGAGCTGACCGCCATGTTCGCCGAGACGCGTTCTGAGGCGATCGAGCAGATGCGCCTCGCCGCGGATGAGCTGCGCGCGGAGCTGGCGGGGGAGACGGTCACGTTCGTCGTCAACCGCAACATCAACATCTCCAACGTGTGCACCGTCGGCTGCGCGTTCTGTGGTTTCGGCCAGGGCAAGCGCTCGCCCGACGCCTACCAGCACGACGAGCACGAGTTTGTGCGGCGCGTGCTCGAGGCAATCGACTACGGCGCTTCCGAGCTTTGCATTCAGTCAGGCATCCATCCCGATTGGGAGCTGGAGGACTACCTCGGCTGGCTGCGCCTCGCCAAGGCCACCGCGCGCGACGCAGGCACCGATCTGCACCTGCACGCATACAGTCCGATGGAGATAGCTCACATGTGCGACATCTCCGGGCTGCCCCCCGCTGAAGTGTTCGCGCGGCTGCGCGACGCCGGCCTCGACTCGACCCCGGGTACCGCAGCCGAGGTTCTGCACGACGGTGTGCGCGAACGCATCTCCCCCAACAAGCTGCCCGTGGCACGTTGGGTGGAGATCATCGAAGCCTCGCACGCCGCTGGGCTGCGCTCCACCTCTACGGTGATGTTCGGCCACATCGAGGAGCCGTGGGAGCTGGCCGAGCACATGCGCGTCATCCGCGAGTTGCAGGAGCGTACAGGCGGCATCACCGAGTTCGTGCCGCTTTCGTTCATTCCATTTCAAACGCTCCTCGGGCGCACACACGGCGTGGAGGAGATCTCGCGTGAGGAGAACCTCAAGCACACTGCCGTCTTCCGGCTCGCGCTTGGACGCACGATCGGAAGCCTGCAGGCCTCCTGGGTGAAGATGGGCCTCGACGCCGCCACCGAGTCGCTGCGCTGGGGGGTAAACGACCTCGGGGGCACTTTGATGGAGGAGTCGATCAGCCGCCTCGCCGGCAGCTATCACGGCACCAAGCTCGATCCCGACCAGCTCGTCGCCGCGGCCCATCGTGCTGGGCGCCCGGCGGCTGAGCGCACGACGCTTTACGGCGTCAGGCGGAGGTACCCCCTTCAGGGCTCACCGCACGAGCCGGTTGCGGCGTAGCTGACTCGGCACGGCGAATCAGCGCGCACCGGTGATCAGCGCGGTCGTTCGGTTGTGAGTAGAGGTGGCCGAGTTGTGAGCAGAGGCGGCCGAGGCGGTGTTCGGGACCCGCGCCGGCAAGACCGCGCACTGCCGCGGCGATCGCCGCTGGATGATCATAGGGTTGCATGTGTCCTCCGTAGAGCATCACCAGTCGCGCATGGGGTAGCGTCGCCGCGAGCTTGCGCCCGCGGCTCTGGTTGACGAGCTCGTCCTGCTCGCCTTGGATCACGACAGCTGGAGTCTCGATGCGGCTCAGCCCCTTGTCGAGCTGAGCGATCACCCCCGTGGAGGCCAGGATCTCCCCGGACCACGCTTCCAGGTTGCCGTGCGTCATGTTGATCTCCAGCACGCGCTTGCGATGTGCGGCCAAGACCGGCAGCGGGTGAAACGCTTCGGCGTCTGCTTGGTTGACAGACACCGTGGTGAGCAGCTGGCCGAATGTCGCGTTAGCGATCTGGCGGATGACTGGCAGTTGCAGGAGTTTCACCAAGTGCGCCTGCGCGTCTGTGACGCTATCGATTTTCTGACCGGCGGCGGCCGCGTCGACGAGTACGAGCCCGCGTACTTCACTTGGATAGCGCTCGGCGAAGCCAAGCGAGATGGTGCCACCATAGGAATGGCCAACGAGGATTGGCCGTACCACATGGAGCTTGGTGAGTAGTTCGTGGATGACTTCCAGCTGGCGGTCAAACGGCACATAGCCGCCGGTGGAGTAGCCGAAGCCGGGACGGTCGATCGCGATCGTGCGGTGCCCAGCCAGCAGTGGCGTTACGTCTTCCCAGTCCTCCGCCGTTCCGGGCAGCCCATGGATGAGCACGATCGGTGTGCCGCCCCCGGGTGTTCGATGTAGTGGATGCGTAGCTTGCCAACCCGAATGAACGAGCCGGTCGGCTTCGGGCTCTGAGGGCAGACGGCCGTAAGTCCAGTTGAGCACCACCACAATCAGCGCAAGCGCCGCCACGAAGATGAGCAAAAGTCTCTTGACCGAGAGTCGACCTGGCACGGCGCTAAGAGTAGAGTGCCTGTCAGCTGGTGCGATGGTTCCTGTCCGAGGAGTTGGATAGATGTCCGATCAAGCTCATGCAGATGCAGTCCGGCCGGAGGCCTCGGAGTACGACGTAGCGATAGTCGGCGCCAGTCTCGCCGGCTGCGCCGCGGCGATCCTCTTCGGCCGCGCGGGTGCGCGCGTTGCGCTCGTGGACAAGCGTCCGGACCCGCAAGCGTTCAAGCGGGTGTGCACTCACTTCGTCCAATCCTCCGCCATCGCCACTCTGGAGCGTCTCGGTTTGTTGGGCCCCATGGAAGAAGCTGGGGCGTTGCGCACCCGTGGGCGCATCTGGTCGCGCTGGGGGTGGATCGAGTCGCCCGCCAACGCCATTGTGCCCGCCGGAATAAACCTGCGTCGCGAGCTGTTCGACCCGATGATTCGTCGTATGGCGGCCGACACTCCTGGCGTGGAGTTGATCCTCGGTCAGGGCGTGCACGCTTTGATGCGCGAGAAAGGCGGCATCGGCGGCGTGGAGGTGCGCGATTCCAACGGCGAGTCGCAGCGGCTGCGAGCCCGACTGGTCGTCGGTGCGGACGGTCGCGATTCGCGAGTGGCAGAGCTGGCGGCTGTTCCCACCCGCACGATTCCCCATGAGCGCTTTGCCTACGGCGCCTATTTCGAAGGGCCCTCTCCGGTAGGCGCCCCGAATGGCTCTGCTTGGTTCTGGACCCACAATGGGCGGCGGCGTTCCCCACCGACGCGGGCCTCACGTTTTACGCCACGATGCCCACCAAGGATCGACTGCCCGAGTTTCGTCGTGACCCGGCGAAGGCGCTGATAAAGCTCGTGTCAGAGCTACCCGACGCGCCGCCGATCCTCGCGTCGAGCATGGTTGGCTCGATGGTGGGCAAGTTCGACATGCCCAACGTCATCCACCGGCCGACGGCCACCGGGCTGGCGCTCGTGGGGGATGCCGCTCTTGCCACAGATCCGTTGTGGGGCGTGGGCTGTGGTTGGGCGCTTCAATCCTCGGAATGGCTCGCTGACAGCGTCGCTCCAGCGCTGGCCGGAGCCGAGTCGTTGGAGCAGGGTTTGCAGCGCTACCGCCGGCGCCATACCAGGACCCTGCGTGGCCACATTCTTCTAATACATACTTACGCTGGGGGCCGGAAGCTCAATCCTGTCGAGCGCATGCTCTTTGCCGGCGCTGCCCGCGACGAGCGTGTGGCCAGATACTTCGAGGCATTCGGCACGCGCAATATCGGACCTGCTCGGCTGTTCGCATCAGCACTGCCGCGGGCCGCGTTCGTCAATGCACGCCACGCGCTACGTGAGGCCGGCGCCAATCGCACGCCTGCTGCCCAGCCCGGGAGTGCATGAGGCGGCCAATCGCACGCCTGCTGCCCAGCCCGGGAGTGCATAAAGTGGCACTTGCCTATCCGCTGCTCGGCTCGGAAGCGCACAAGGCGTCATCCGACGTCAACGGTCAGCGCTAGCAACAGCTCGCGTTTTAATGTCCTTCGTGTGAAGTTGCCGCTAGCGAAACAGATCTTCCTCGAGCGGTCGTAGCAGCTCGAGCGCCCCTGGGCCGTCCTGCTCTGTAACGAAGCGCTCCAAGCCCTCGACGATCACAACCGGCTCGCGTGAGTCCTTGGCGCGGGCTAGGTCGGCAAGCGCGGCGATGGCGTCTGCCACCGCCAACCACGTGGCCCGCAGCTCCATGCCCACGCTATCGCTGCGCCCACGCCAATCGTCGAGTGCGGTGAGTCCGGCGCAGCCGATCGCTACATCGCACTGACCTTGGCGCCAAGCCCGTCCGAAGCTATCGCCGATCACAATGCCCACACTTGCTCCCGTCAGTTCGCGCAGGCGCTTGCGGATGGCTCGAGCCGAGGCATCGGGATCGTGCGGGAGCACTATCAGTGTTTCAACCCCATCCACCCTGGCGGAGTTGGAGGCGTCTACGCCAGCGTTGGCGCACACGAAGCCGTGGTGGGTACGGCAGATGAGCACGCCGTTTGCCTCGCGCAGCACCTCTTTCGACTGGTCGAGCACCACCTGGACGGCGCGCGGGTCCTTTTGTTGTCGTGAAGCGATGCCCCGCGCGCGCGCGCTGGGCACGACATTTCCGCAATCGACGACCGCGCCCTCCGCCTTGGAGACGACCTTGTGTGCGATCGCCACGATCTGGCCGTCTTGCAGCGGGCGTGCGGGACGTTCGGCCTCGAGGACAGTGGCGATCAGCGCGGCGAGATCGGTCCCGGCAGCGACCTCCGGGAGCCCGCTCAGGCCGCGGGCTGCGAGCTCTGCCAATGTCCCTCCACCATGCCGAGCACCGAGCGCGTACGCGGTGCCTGTCCGTGGTTGCCGGCTAGACGCTCGCGCAACACAGCCAGATCTGCCCCGGTGTCGATGTCGAGCTGCAACGAGGAGACCTGCTCGATGCGCCAGCTCGCCCCCGCGCTTGCCGCCAGCTCGCCATGGCGCTCACAGCTGCCAGGGCCAAAGCTGGGCGTCATCGCGTCAGGGGGTGTCAGCAGCAGGCCGTTGGTGCCGGTTCCGTGACGATCGGGGATGACCACGACCTCCCCGGGCGCGCCGCGCAACAGGGCCTCGAGCTCATCGGGGTCCAGGGCGGGACAGTCGCCGGGGATGCACAGCGCTCGCTCAGCGCCCTCCGCGAGGGCTCGCTCGATGCCGATCGACACGGCGGCGCTCTGGCCGCTCTCGGCGCTGTCGGCGACAACCAGGGCTCCCGTGTAGCTGGCGGCGGCTGTGACCGACGGCTCATTCGTGACGACGATCGTGAGCTCGATGGCGGCGCACTGGGAGAGTGCGACGAGCACGTCGCCCACCATCGCCCGAGCCAGATCGAGGCGCAGTTGCTCGGTGACGCTCTCGCCTAGGCGTTGCTTGGCGAGCGAGAAGCGCTTGACGGGGAGGATCGCGGCGGTGCGCATGTGCACTGGGAGGCTACCCATCGAGCGTGTTGGCGAACGCGAGCGTCTGCTCAGCCACGCGCGCACGCGAGGGGGCGTCGGGCATGGCTGTATCGATGTTGAGCGTCGCGAGGCCCTCCACCTGCTCGTCGGCAACGATTCCGTCGAGCAGGCCCGGGTGAAGCGCCTCGTAGAAGGCAGCCACGCCGGTTGCGCTCAACGGCTGGTCATAGGCCTCGAGGAAGGCCTCGGTGGGACCCTTGACGATCTCACCGCCCACGAAGGGGCTGACGCACACAACCGGCACGGAAATATCGCCAAGCGCCTCGCCGAGCACGCTCAGGATCGGCCAGATCGAGATGACGGGGTTGCTGGGGCCGACGATCACAGCGCGCGCGCCGGCCAATGCCGCGAGCACCTCGGGCGTTGGATTGGTGGGGGATACGAGTGGTGCTGGCGCTGGTGCGCCGAAGGCCACCTCGTGCACCGTCCCTGCGGCGCGATCGCGGATCATGAACTGCTGGAAGTCGCGCCAGCCGTCGTCGGTTCGTATCCAGGTGGGCAATGGTCCGTCACACATCGGCAACACGCGGGCGTGAACGCCAATCGCCTTGTTCAGTCGCTCGAGCGCCTCGGTGGGGCGCAGTCCCTCATCCTCCATGCGGCGGCGCTCCAAGCACCAGGCGAGGTCGCGGTCGCCAAGGTTGAACCACACGTCGGTACCGAGTGCTCGCAAGGCGTCCATCACCGCGAACGTGTCGCCCTCGATACCCCAGCCACGCTCGTCGATGAGGTCGGCGAGCCAGAACGACACGAGGTCGGGGTCGGGAGAGACGTGGGAGCCGTAGATGTGGATGTCATCGCCCGCGTTGGCGATCACCACCAGCTCGTCGGCGCCCACTACGTCGAGCATCCCACGGGCGAGCTTCGCCCCGCCGGTGCCGCCGGCGAGCACCACCACCGGCCCCCTCCCGGGATCACCCTGTGGTGCGCTGCCGGGCGAATGATCCTCAGCAGCGGCAGGCACGACTCACTCCCACGGGTCGTCGGGCAGGCCGGCGATCCTGATGCCGGCGTGGGTTTTGTGCTTGACGTTGATCGAGATCATCAGCGCGGTGAGCGACTCGGCGATGCGGGCCATCTCCAGACGTCCACAGTCAACGCAACGCAGTCCCTCGATCCGCTGGATCAGCTGCGCCGCGCGGAGCTTGTCCTCGCGGGCGTCGCCGCAAACGAGTACATCTTGGCTGAGGTCGTGGTCGAGGTCGGTGAGCGACGCGGCCGAGACGGTGTGCAGCGCCGAGACCACCTTCACGCCCTCGGGCACCATCTCGAGCGCTGCCTGTGCCGCCGAGCCCTGCCATACGCCGAGCATGCGTGTCGCGCGTCCGCTCACAGCAGCAGCGAGTGGGACGGTGGCGTCGATCAACAGCTGACCGGCGCTCAGCGACCCCTTCAGGTTTTTGAGCGTCTCAGACTGGCTGCGGAAGGGCACGCTCAAGATCACCACCTTGGCGCTACTCGCTGCCTGGGCGTTCTCGGCGCCAGAGAACGAGCCTTGCGGCACCGCCTCGCTCGCCCGCCGCGCAGCCTCCGCCGCGCGTCCCGCATCGCGCGAGCCGATCACGATTGGCACCCCAGTTTGCGCCAGGCGCACCGCCAACCCGAACCCGAGTGCCCCCGATGCTCCGACGATTGCTACAGGCTCGGTGGCGGAGGTGTCCACGGCGGCGGAGTATAGGACGGTCGCTGTGGATTTTATGGCCGGGGATATCCGCTCGACGATCCAAAGACGGGCACGCGTCGTCGCTTGCCACGGCCGGTTACGCTCTAAGCATGAGATTCGAGGGCAGGACGGCGCTCGTTACCGGTGGCGCGTCCGGTATTGGCGCTGCCACCGCACGACGGCTAGCTGCCGAAGGCGCCCGTGTAGCGATCGGCGACATCAACGAGGAGGGCGCCCGCGAGATCGCGGGCGAGCTCGACGGCTTGGGTTGCAAGCTCGACGTCACCGACACCGCCTCGGTTCGGGCCGCGGTGGCAACGATCGAGGAGCAACTGGGCGTGGTGGACGTGCTCGTCAACAACGCCGGCACCGACCTTTTCTCCTACTTCGTCAACAGCGACGAGGGCTTGTGGGACTTCGTGCTGGGGGTCAACCTGCGTGGGGTGCTTGCCGTCACACACGCCGTGCTCCCGGGTATGCAGGAGCGCCGTGCTGGTTCGATAGTGAACGTCGCCAGCGAGGCCGGCCGCGTCGGCTCGCAGGGCTCCTCGGTCTACTCCGCTGCCAAGGCTGGGGTGATTGGCTTCACCAAGGCAATCGCCCGCGAGTCCGCCCGCTACCGCGTGCGCTCAAACGCGGTTGCTCCCGGCCCGATCGAGACGCCGCTACTCAACGCCGCCCCCGAGTTGCTCGGCGAGCTGGGGGAGAGGCTCAAGCAGGGCATGGTCAACCAGACGGTCCTGCGCCGCTCCGGCGAGCCCGAGGAGGTCGCCGCCGCGATCGCATTCCTCGCTTCCGAGGACGCCTCGTATGTGACGGGCCAAACGCTGAACGTCAGCGGTGGCCTGTCGATGTGGTGATGGGGGTCCCGGCCGGTACATGTACCGGCCGGCCGAACCGTGCATGCACGGTTCGGAACGACACCGCACATGTGCGGTGTCGCCGATCGGCGCATGCGCCGATCGGTATGCGGAGATGAAAGTTCATGCATGACTCGGGCAAGGACATGAACATCCCTGACACCGTCCAGATCCGGGAGGTAGGCCCGCGCGACGGCTTTCAGAACGAGCCCGAGACGATCCCCACCGAGCGCAAGGTCGAGCTGATCGACGCGCTCGCGCGCACCGGCTTGCGCCGTTTGGAGGTGACGAGCTTCGTACGCCCCGACGTGATCCCACAGCTCGCCGACGCAGCCGAGGTGCTGGCGCGAATCGACGTTCCTCAGGAGGTAGCACTCAGTGTGCTCATCCCCAACGAGCGGGGCTTGGAGCGGGCGCTCGAGCTGCGCGAAAGCCTCGCGCGCGAGCGGGCCGCGTTTGAGGAGATCAACGTGTTCCTGTCGGCCTCTGAGACTCATAATCGCCACAACGTCAATCGTTCGTTCGAGGAGTCGTTGGGGTCTCTTGAAAAAGTGTTGCCCCGCGCGCACGCGCGAGGACTGCGCTGTGAGGCGGTCATCTCTACCTCTTTTGGCTGCCCCTACGAGGGACATGTCCCGCCCGAGCGGGTGCTCGCGATCGCCGAGCGCTTGCGCCATGCGGGCGCGCAAGAGATCGGCTTCGGCGACACCACCGGGATGGCCAACCCGGTACAGGTGCGGGCCTTCTTCGAGCAAGCATTCGAGCGCCTCGGCGACGTGCAGCTCACCGCTCACTTCCACAACACCCGCGGCCAGGGTCTAGCCAACGTGCTCGCTGCCCTACAAGCCGGCGTCTCGAGCTTCGAGTCGAGCTTCGGCGAGCTCGGCGGCTGCCCCGTGCCTGCCGGCGCCACCGGCAACATCGCCAGCGAGGACCTCGTCTCGATGTTGCACGAGATGGGGGTCTCCACGGGGATCGACCTCGATGCCCTGCTTGCCTGCTCGCGTCGCGTCCAAGAGGTGCTTGCTCGCCCGCTTGGCTCTCATACGCTCGTGGCCGGTCCTGTGGATTGGCGCTAGCCCGAGCTCCCCACGGGTTCGGCTTGGCGCGCCTGCTCGCGCATCGCCGCCACGCAATACTCCTGTACCGACACCTCCATCTCGAGTGTCTGCGCGAGCGCTGGGCGGGCGGAGGCGTCGATTACTCGCTTGGCGCGTCCAACCGCCACGTGCGAGTTTGCCAGTAGCTCGTCCACGAGCGCCTGTGTGGCCTGCTCCAGCTGCTCACGCGCCACCACCCGGTTGATCAGGCCGATGCGCTCCGCCTCGATCGCGTCGATCGTGCGGGCGGTCATGATCAGCTCCTTGGCTCTACCAAGGCCCACCACCGCGGGTAGGCGAGTGGAGCCCCCCACGTCGGGGATGATCCCGAACTTCACCTCCGGGAGACCAAACTGGGCGTCGTTGGAGGCGATGCGCAGGTCGCAACCTAGTGCCACCTCCAATGCCCCGCCCACGCACGTCTTGTGGATCTGGCAGATGACTGGCTTGGGCATCGCTTCGGCGAGGTTGGGACATTCGAGGAAGGTGTTCCTGAATGGGCGCAGCCTGTTTGGCTCCCCAGCGGATTCCGCAAGCTCCCCGAGGTCGACACCGGCCGAGAACACGGGTCCCTCGCCACGCAACACCACGCAATGCACCGACTCCTCAGCGGAAGCCTCGCGCAGTGCCTCTGCGAGCGCCCGCAGTAGCTCCTGGCTCATCGCGTTGCGCTTCTCCGGACGGTTCAACACTATGTGGCGGGCTGCCCCGCGGTCTTCGCTGAGGACGATGCTCATGGTGGTGGTTCCTTCATGTCGTTGACTTAGCCGTGTAACCGGTTTACGGTCTCTCCGGCTCGGGTCGGTGTTGGATCTTCGTGTGCGGGTCGGTTCAGGTCAGGGTTGGTTTGAGGCCTGGCCGGCTGGGTTGGTTTGAGGTCTGGGTTGGTTCAGGTTGGGTCGGTTCAGGTTGGGTTGGTTCAGGTTGGGTTGGTTCAGGTTGGGTTGGTTCAGGTTGGGTTGGTTCAGGTTGGGGATCGATTCAGGGTTGGATTGGTGCTGTGGGGATAGTCGCGCTCAGCTCAGATCCAACACCTGCGTTGGCGCTTCGATCGACCCATCGTGGCCCTCGCTGGGCACGATCGCCGTGCCAACCGCGAAGAACTCGATCGTATGGCTGCCCCAACCGTGGCTCTTCTCCTGTAGGTCTACGCCCACGATGCCCTCCGCGCTCAAGGTCTGTGCCTCGCTCTGCATCCGCTCCATCGCTAGCTCACGCGCGTCGTATAGCGCTTGGGTGAAGTTCGACAGCTCCACGTTGCGCCCCGTTTGAGCCATCGACTTGAGCATGCCCCGGTGGGCCACGTGGTAGACGCAGCTGCCCATCACCATCCCCACCGGACGATGTCCCGTGCGCAACAACGTCCAAAAGTCCTGACCTGATAGGTCGCTGGTGAAGGGCCTGCCGTTGGGTGCCCGATGCAACACACCTTCACGGTGCTTCACCGCGGTGCCAATCGCGATGAACTCGGCCATGTCCTGACCCCACTCATAGCGCCCGATGTCCAGGCGTACGCCCACCACGCCGTCTGCGCCCAGCTGGTCTGCCTCCTCCTCCATACGCGTCATCGCAAGCTGGCGCGCCCCATACATAGCTTCGGAGAGCACAGTCATCTCCTGGCTCTTCTTCCAGCCCGCCACCTGGATGCCGATGTGGTAGATCGAGCTGCCCACCACCAAGCCCACGGGGTCGAACCCCGCCTGCTTTATCAGCAGGAACTCGTTGACGCTCAAGTCCGAGGTGAACAGGCCTGCGCGATTCTGTTGCAATCGCGCCCTCCCTGCCTCGGGAACGCCCTCGAGCGACGTAGGGTCGTAGCTGCTCTCGCTCTCACTCATACCTGCGCTCCTCGTCTCGGGTGTTCACAACTCATGCTCTAGGTCGTCAGGTCGATGATCGTCTCGGGCGCATGCGGGATCGTCGCCCGGTCCTCGCGGACGGCCGTCCCGATCGCGTGGAAAGTCACCATCAAGCCACCACGCGAATACGTGCCCGCGCCGATCGAGGTCCGCGTGATGCCGTGCACGATACGCATGCCTATCACCCCGCTCGCATCGAGCTTCGCGGCCTGTTCGGTAAGTCGGCCCATGACGATCTCTCGCGCGCTGTACACACCCTGGGTGAATTCCCTCAGCTCCTGGTTCTGAGTGAACCCCATGCCACCGATGCCGCTCATCATTTGTGTCGAGTAGGACGCTCCTACGAAGAACACAGAGCTCCACGCCACCACCCCGAGCGGCTCCACGCCGGCGCTCAGTAGCTTCGCGTAGTCGGCAACCGACAGCTCTGTCAACACAGGGCCGCCGTCCCTCCGCGAGGAATGCCCACCGCCTTTCCGCGAATGCCCTCCAGCCCGCGTTCGCTCTCCCGCGGCGGCCTCCTGGCTGTGGCGGACGGCGGTTCCGATCACTACATACTCGATCGAGTTTTCCGCCCAATCGTGCTCGCCGGTGCGCAACTCCACACCCACCACCGCGTCCGCGCCAACGTGGCCAGCCTCTTGAGCCAAACGGCTGAGCGCGAGCTCGCGCACCTCGTTCCACGCCTCAGACAGCGCTTCCATCTCGAACATGAAGCCCCCACCCATAGCCGAAGGCCATGGGGTCGCCTGGTAGCCCACCTGATAGATCGAGCTGCCCATCACCTGCGACACCGGCTTCAACCCCAACTGATGGCAGAGTGCGAAGTCAGCCACCGATAGGTCAGATGTAAACGCGCCGCCGCGCTCACCGAGCTCCCGAAGTCGCCGCTCAGCCGCTAGCGGGATGCCACCGGCTTCAACGCGCTTCAGCGACTGCTCTTGCTCCTGCTCGCCTGCGCCCTTCAGGGTGTCCTCAACAAGCGGTTGGCGCGACTGTGGAGCGGAGTCGTCCGCGCTCACCGGCGTACCTCAGGTCGTGTCGTGTAAGCGCAGATCGTCCCATTCCATCTTCCTGCCTCCGGCGAGTCTAGGGATCTCGCAACGCTCATCCCATGAGCCTCTCCAGCGCCGCTCGTGCCTCGGCGCTGCGCTCGGCCTCCTCGCGCAGCTCGGCCGTCAGCGCGCTCACCCACTGGCTCGGGTCGAGCTGCTCGCGCTTGATCGCGATGCCCCCAACCTTGCGCTCGCGGCTGCCCTGTACCCGATCGCCATCCACCGTCAGCTCATAAGAAGTCTCGCCGAGGCTCACCTCTACGCGACGCACCTGCTTCTCACCGCGCCCCAGCAATCCGCCGCCACGACGCTCCACGCGTGTACGCGCAGGCAGGGAGTCCTCCAGCTTGCTCGCCAACACCGCAACCGAGATCCGCAGATCGGAGCCGTCAGCGCGCAACCCTGCTGCGGAGAGGTCGAAGTCATCCTCGGCGGACATGGAGCCCAGAGGCTACTCCGACTACATTTTAGATATGCCCGACCCTGGCCAAATACGTGCATCCGACGCCGAGCGCGAGCGGCTCGTGGAGGAGTGCACGAGCACACCGTCGCCGGACGGCTCACCGCCGAGGAGTACGAGCAGCGCTTGGAGGCCGTCTATGCTGCGCGCACGCGTGCCGACCTCGACGCGTTGCGCACCGATCTACCGGTCAGCACGGTCGCCGCCCAGCTCGCGCTGGTGGAGCGCAAGTCGAAGCTTCGACGACGCTTGGTTCACGAGGCCAGCGGCTCGGTCACTTTGTCGCTGATCTGCGTCGGCGTCTGGATCGCCGCCGGCGCCAGCGGTGCTTTTTGGCCGATCTGGGTGATCCTCTTTACGCTGCTGCCAGCGCTGCGCGACGGCTTCATGTTGCTGGGGCCAGGCTCGGATATCGACGTCGTCGAGGCGCGACTGCAAGCCCGTCACGAGCGCAACCTCGCGCGCGAGCATCGCCGCTCGCGCCGCCGCCTGCTGCCCTAGACGGCCTACCTATAGGCTCAGCTGCGCATGAGCGACTTGCGCAACGCAACCGACCGCGCGCTTGCAGGTGGGCCAGAGCGCCACCGCGAGAAGGCAATCGAGCAGGGCAAGCTCCCGGTGCGCGAGCGTGTGGGATTGCTGCTGGACGAGGGCTCTTTCTCCGAGGAGGCTCTGCTTGCCAATTGGAACGAGGATGGGCTCGGCGCCGACGGCGTAGTCACGGGCGTCGGCACGATCGAAGGTCGTTCGGTTGCCCTGATGGCCAACGACCCCACGGTAAAGGCGGGCTCGTGGGGGCCGAAGACGGTCGAGAAGATCCTGCGTATCCAGGAGCGCGCTTTCAGCCTGCGTATACCGATGGTCTATCTCGTGGACTCCGCCGGAGCTCGCATCACCGAGCAGGTGCAGATGTTCCCGGCCGGCGCGGCGCCGGGCGCATCTTCTTCAACAGGTGCACATGTCCGGGGTCGTGCCCCAGGTATGCGTTCTGTTCGGGCCTTCCGCCGCCGGAGGTGCCTACATACCAGCCTTCTGCGACATCGTCATCATGCGTGACGGCAACGCTTCGATGTACCTCGGCTCGCCGCGAATGGCCCAGATGGTGATCGGCGAGGACGTCACGCTGGAGGAGATGGGCGGCGCCCGCATGCACACCTCCGTCTCCGGTTGCGCTCACCAATTGGTCAAGAGCGACGAGGGAGGCATTGCCTTCGCGCGGCGCTACCTCTCCTATCTCCCTTCCAACTGGGAGGACACGCCCCCTGGTGCCTTCTACCTTGCCGGGTGAGCTCCCGGCACAGACGGCGGCTACCGCGCCGGGAGTCGGGGGAGTCGCGGAGCCAGTGTCAGCTGAAACTCGAGTCGGTGCGTCGGACATAGCGGAGCTGATCCCGCCAGATGAGAACAAGCCGTTCGACATGGTGTCGTTGATCGACGCCATCGTCGACGAGGGTTCGCTTTTGCAGATCCACTCGCGCTGGGCCAAGGAGATCGTCGTCGGCTATGCCCGCCTCAACGGGCGCTCCGTCGGGATCGTCGCCAATCAGCCCAAGCACAAGGGTGGCGTCCTGTTCTCCGACTCCGCCGACAAGGCCGCCCGCTTCATCTCCACGTGCAACGCCTTCAACATTCCCCTGCTGTTCCTTGCCGACGTACCCGGGTTCATGATCGGCACGCAGGTCGAGCGCCAGGGGATCATCCGACACGGCGCCAAGATGATCAGCGCCGTCTCGGAAGCAACCGTGCCAAAGATCTCCGTGATCGTGCGCAAGGCCTATGGCGCAGGGCTCTACGCGATGGCCGGTCCCGCCTTCGACCCCGACTGCTGCATCGCCCTGCCGAGCGCCTCGATCGCCGTGATGGGCCCCCAGGCCGCCATCAACGCCGTCTACTACAACCAGCTGCAGGCGATCGACGACGAGCAGGAGCGCGCGCTCAAGACAGAGCAGCTGCGACGCGAGTACGCCGAGGACATCGACCTACTGCATCTCGCCTCCGAGCTGGTCATCGACGCCATCGTCGAGCCTGAGCGCTTGCGTGACGACCTCATCAGGCGCTTCGCTCACTCCGCCGCCAAGCGGCGCGAGTGGCCCGCCAAGCGCAATGCCGTCACGCCCGTATGAGCTTGCTAACGGTGGCCTGGCGGAGGTGCGTCTCTTCCGCGATGGCGCGGAACGCCTCGCTGCTCTAGATTCCCCGAGATGGACGCCACCGATCTAGCGTTCGCGGGCATTGCCCGCCAGGCAGAGCTGATTGCCGCCGGCGAGATCTCCTCGCGCGAGTTGGTCGAACTCTATCTGAAGCGCATCGAGCGATATGACGGACAGCTGAACGCATTCCGGATCGTATTCGCCGAGCGCGCGCTACTTGAAGCCGACCAGGCCGACGCTCGCCGTGGAGCAGGAGGCGAACGCCCGCTCTTGGGCGTCCCCATCGCCGTCAAGGACGACATCGACATTGGCGGCGAGGTCACCGCGCTCGGTAGCAACGCTCACGGCGATGTCGCCGCGCCCGCGGATGCCGAGGTCGTGCGCAGGCTACGCGAGGCAGGTGCGATCGCGATCGGCAAGACCAATGTCCCCGAGCTATGCATCTGGCCGTTCACCGAGACGCCCACCTTCGGTGCCACTCGCAACCCGTGGGATCTACAACGCGCCCCCGGCGGCTCCAGCGGCGGAAGCGGGGCGGCGGTCGCCGCCGGTCTCGTTGGCGCCGCGCTCGGCTCCGACGGCGCTGGCTCGATCCGCATCCCCTCCGCCTGGTGTGGCCTATTCGGGCTCAAGCCTCAGCGCGGCCGCGTTTCGATGGCGCCCAAAGCCGAGGCTTGGTTCGGCATGTCGGTCAACGGCGTGCTCAGTCGCTCGGTGATCGACACCGCACTCTTCCACGATGTCGGTTCAGGTTCAGCTCCCGTCGACCGCGACCGGCCCGAGCCACCTTCCATCTCCTTTCTCTCCGCGGCCCGCACCCCACCGGGCAAGCTGCGCATCGCCTTCTCAACCAAGATCCCGTCGCTCGTCATCGCACGCCTCGACGGCGACGCGCGCCGCACATTGGATGAGACCGTCGAGCTGCTTCGCTCACTCGGTCACGATGTCAAAGAGCAGGACCCCGACTACGGCTTCGACACGATGCCCGCCGTGCTCATGCGCTACCTGCGCAGGGATCCACGACGAAGCCCACGCGCGTCCCTATCCGGAGCGCCTGTCTCGTCGCACTCGCTCGATGTCAGCGCTCGGGGGGCTCGTGCCGCCGATGCTGCTGGAGCGCTCCCGTGCCGCTGAGCACAGGCTTGCCGACAAGCTGGGTCGAGTGCTGGTCGATCACGACGTGCTGATCACACCTACCACCGCTCAACCCCCACCACGGATCGGTCAATACGACGGACGCGGTGCGCTATGGACGCTCAACGCAGTGACGGCGCTCGTCCCCTACAACGCACCCTGGAACCTCACAGGCCAGCCCGCCGCGTCGGTGCCCGCCGGCTTCGGCTCAGACGGCCTACCGCGTGGCATACAAATCGTCGGGCGTCCCGGTGCCGAGACTACATTGCTCTCGCTCGCCTACCAGCTCGAGGCAGAGCGTCCGTGGGCGCAGCACCGCCCCGACGCGTTTTCGTGAGCTTCGGGTCCTCGAGCTCGTCGAGAGAAGTCTCACGAGGAGCACACATGCAAGCGGATGGCTACGCCCCCGAGGACTCACCTATGCAAAGGGAGCTGCTCGAGCTCGCCGCCAGCCTCGCCAGGGATGCGGGCGCACTTTTGCTCGAGCGCTTCAACGGAGGCGGCGAGCGGGCGCTCGCGAGCAAGAGCTCGCCAACGGACCTAGTCAGCGAGGCCGACCTGGCCTCAGAGCGCCTCATCCGCGAGCGCCTTGCCCAGGCGCGGCCCACCGATGGTTTCCTTGGCGAGGAGGAGGGTGGCAACGATGGTACGAGTGGCTTGAGTTGGATCGTGGATCCGCTCGACGGGACCGTGAATTTTCTGTTTGCCATTCCCCAATGGTGCGTCAGTGTGGCCGTCGCAGACGATCGCGGTTCGCTCGCGGGTGCAATCTACGATCCCTGTCGCAACGAGCTATTCCTCGCCACACGCGATGGCCCACCGCTCTTGAACGGCGTTCCAGTGGCTGGCTCAAAACGCGAGGACCTTGCGAGCGCGATGGTTGCCACCGGTCTTGCCTATGACGCCGAGGTCCGCGCGGCCCAGGCCGATGTCCTTGCACGGGTTGTGCCTCGCGTGCGCGACATCCGTCGTTTTGGGTCGGCGGCACTCGACCTTGCTTGGACCGCGGCTGGGCGCTACGACGCCTACTTCGAGCGGACAGTGAAGCCGTGGGACATCGCGGCGGGAACACTGGTCTGCGAACGCGCCGGCCTCACGGTGCTCGATCTGCCCGAGCGCGAACACCTACCGTGGGGTGTACTTGCCGCCGTGCCCGCGCTTGCCACGCCGCTGCTCGAGCTTGTGGGCTGAAGTACCAGCTAGTTCTCCAGTATCTACGCCAAGCGTTGTGCCGAGGCAAGCACGCGGTCGTGTGTCGCGGGCAAGTCGTGTGCCGTGGGCAAGCGTCGCGGTCGTGTGTCGCGGGCAAGTCGTGTGCCGTGGGCAAGCGTCGCGGTCGTATGCTGCTCCGCCTCGTTGTCGCACAACTCGATTGATGCGGCGGGTGGGAATCGAACCCACACGCCCTTCCGGACAATGCCTTTTGAGAGCATCGCGTCTACCGTTCCGCCACCGCCGCAACAACCTCAATATACGCGTTGAGGGCTCTCAGGAACCTCAACCACACCTTCTAGGCTTCCGCCATCGCCTGCAACAAAGCAAGTACTACGCGGAGCGCGCAGTACTACGCGGAATGCGGCAGCACGTCACGGTTGGCGTGCGGATCGAGCTGCTCGAGCTCGATGTTCCAGCCCTGTTGGAAACCGCGCATCGCGAATGCGATGAGCAGGATCTGCACCGGGATGATCACGAGCGTGAGTACGCCAAGCAGCCCGGCGCCCAGAGCCGGTTCGGCATAGCCAACCTTGTCGCGCGCAAACCAACTCGGGGCGGCCACCACGGCGAACACGAGTAGCAGCAACGCGAGTGCCGCCGCCATCGGTAGGACGCCACGACTCCAGCGTGCGGCGAAATACGCCATAAGCAGGTAGATGAGGGCCCAAGCCAGCAGGATGGGGATGCCCCCTTCGAGTGTTTTCCAGCCACCGATCGTCACGATCAGGATGAGAGCCGCGGATACGAGCAGCAACAGCACCACCGTCACACGGGTTGTCCGAGCCACCGGCTTACTCCGGTTGGGGTGCGTCACAATCACGCCGGTTTGGGCGCCGCTATCTGAAGTTGAAGCCATCTGCACCATTGACCATACAATCTCAGGCGGTCCTCACGCAACCCGCGGGCGTGGTGGAATTGGTAGACACGCTGGCCTTAGGAGCCAGTGGGCTTTTGCTCTTGGGGGTTCGAGTCCCTCCGCCCGCACTCCTCCAAGCATCTCTCACCGCTCTCAGCACCGTCAACAAGAGGGATGCTCGTTGACCGTTCAGCCGGCGAACAGCGCCGCGGGCTGCGCCAGCGCCTCTTCGGCGGCTCGCACCGCCTCGACGAAGATCTCAACGCCTGTGAGCAGCAGCTTGCGTGTAATCACAAGTGGGGGCAGGAAGCGCGCGACGTTGCCGTAATGCCCGCCTACCTCGATGATCACACCCTTGCGGAAGCACTCGGTGCGAATCTGTGCCGCCATCTCCGGCCACGGCTCCTTGCTGTCGCGGTCCTTGACGAGCTCGATGCCGATCATCAGGCCACGTCCGCGCACATCGCCGACGGACGGCAGCGTGTCTTGTGCCTCGCGCAACAGCTCGAGCGTCAGCTCGCCGAGCGCGTCGGCATGTCCCGCCAGGTCGACCTCCTGCATGAACTCGATCGCGGCGAAGCCCGCTGCCATCGCCACTTGATGGCCGCGGAAGGTGCCGATGTGGGCACCCTGCTTCCAAGTGTCGAGCTTGGAGTCATAAGCGATGCAGGAGATCGGATAGCCGATGCCACCGAGTGCCTTGGAGAGGGTCATTACATCGGGCTGAACCCCGTCGTGCTCGCATGCGAACATCCTGCCCGTCCTTGAAAAACCGGTCTGGATCTCGTCGCAGATGAGCGGCACGTCGTGCTTGTGGGTGATCTCGCGCACCTTGGCTAGATAGCCGTCGGGTGGGACGATCGTGCCACCCTCACCTTGGATCGGCTCGATCAGTACCGCCGCCGGATGGGGGATGCCGCTGTGAGGATCGTCAAGCGAGCTGTCGAGCAGGTTCGCGCACGCCATCTCGCACGACTCGGGCTCGAGGCCGAGCGGGCAGCGATAGCAGTACGGGTAGGGCATGAAGTGCACGGGCGAGGAGGTGGGACCGCCGAAGGCCACGTCGCTCGTCACCGACAGGGCATCGGCTAGTCATGCCATGGTAGGAGCCCTGAAACGCGATCACCGCCTCACGGCCCGTATGGTCGCGCGTGAGCTTGAGGGCCGCCTCGATCGCATCCGAGCCCGTGGGGCCGCCGAAGTGGAAACGGGCGCTCTCGCGCAGGCGTCCGGGAGCAGCGTCTTGAGCTTTCGCATCAGGCGCAGCTTCGGCCCGGTGGGGAAGTCGAGCGCGTGCACGAGCTTCTGCTGCTGCTCGTTCGCTGCCTTCGGCCAACCGTCGGATGGTTGTGGCCCACGTTGAGCACCCCCGCGCCGCCGAAGAAGTCGATGAACGTGTTGCCGTCGACGTCGCGCATCGTCGCCCCGCGACCCTCCTCGATCGCCACCGGCACACTGCGCGGATAGGAGCGAGCGCTCGACTCCAGCTCCTCTTGCTCGGCGAGCATCTCGCGCGAGCGCGGTCCCGGCACATCTCCAGAGATCGCCGGGAGCGGGCTCGAAGTGCAGCTCCTCGAAGTTTTGCTCCCCTTGGCTCATCATTCAGGTTCTCGGGCGACTATAGCCATCTGGCGGCCGCGCTGCCTAACCCGGATCTTGGGCTTGATGGAGCGCACGAATCTCACGCATAACAGGGAACGGGGACCACCTCGCGTAGCGTCTCGTGCCCAGTGAGGATCATCAACAGGCGGTCGACCCCCATGCCGCCGCTGGCGGAGGGCGCCAATCCGTACTCGAGCGCGCGCACGTACTCCTCGTCGTGCGGGTGTGGCGCGTCGTCGTCGTCGGCACGTCGCTGCTTGCGTTGCTCGACGAAGCGCTGGTACTGCTCGACAGGGTCATTGACCTCAGAGTCGCCGCTGACGAGCTCGATGCCGCCGATGACCGCGTCGAAGTGCTCGGCGAGCCGCCGATCCTTGGCATGGGCCTTGGTGATCGGGAAAGAGTCAAGCGGGAAGTCGTACACGTGCGTTGGCTGGTTGAGCGTTGGCTCTACCAGCTTCGAGTAGACGGCTTGAACTACCTGGGCCCAGCTTGCATCGGGGTGAATCTTGCCCTCTAGCAAGGCAGCCAGCTCGTCGTACGTCGGCAGCGAGGAAATCCACGGCGGTAACGCGCAAGATCTCGGCTTGCATCGTCGTGTTGCGCCACGGCTCGCCCAAGTCGATCCGCTCGCCTCCTCGCTCGATCACGGTTGTGCCAAGAACGCGCTCTGCCACGTACGCCACCATCTCTTCGGTGAAGCGGGCCACATCGGTGTGGTCTGAGTAGCTCATCAACCACTCGAGCATCGTGAACTCGGGGCTATGTCGATAGGAGATTCCCTCGTTGCGGAAGCACTTGCCGAGGTCGTATACGTTCTCGAGGCCACCGATGAGACAACGGTTGAGATAGAGCTCTACGGAGATGCGCAACGACATCTCCTGGTCGAGCGCGTTGTGATGGGTAAGAAACGGCCGCGCCGATGCTCCGCCAGCGAGTGCTTGCAGGACGGGCGTTTCCACCTCGATGAAGCCTCGCTCGGCCATGAACGCCCGCAACGCGTCGATCGTCTTCGCGCGTGTGAGAAACAGCTCGCGCGTAGACTCGTTTGCGAGCAGGTCGAGCTCGCGATAGCGGTAGCGGGTCCCAGTGTCGCCCAGCCCGTGGTACTTGGCGGGTGGAGGTCGCAACGCCTTGGTGAGCAGAGCACAACGCTCGACGCTCAATGCCAATTGTCCACGCTGAGTGACGTAGATGCAGCCCTCAGCTTCCACGATGTCGCCGACATCGAGGTCCACGATGCGCTGATAGGCCTGTTCGCCGAGCTTATCGTGGCGCACCGCCAGTTGGATCTCACCAGAGGAGTCGCGCAGGTCGATGAACGTCGTCTTGCCGTGACCGCGCCTCGAGATCACTCGTCCCGCGAGGCGGTAGGTGAAGCCAGGGTGCTCACCCGCCTCGAGCTTCGAAGGATCGTGAGCCGCGTGTAGCGCGGCGATCTGCGTGCGCTCGCCCGCAGGGATGTGAGGAAATGGCTCGATGCCGTCCGCTCGTAGACGATCGGCCTTGGCGAGCCGTTCGTGCGTGACAGCATCGTCAAGCGCGTTATCGAACATGCGAGATCACCACAGGAAGGTACCATCGGGCTGCTCGGATATCGGTGTCTGGGGACGCGTGTGTCCTCGCGAACCGCCATTGACCTCCACTCCAAGTTCGGAGGGCAGGCGCACTTGCGTGCCCGCAGCAGCGCTCCAAGCGCGCTTGTGTTTTCACAGTGGTGTTTCTGTAGGCGAGCGTAGATGATGCGCTCGTGCGGCACACAAAGGACCCTGAGATCGACGAGCAAGTGCGCGCGTTCGGCGAGAACATGCGCGCTGCCCGATTGAATGCAGATATGTCGCAAGTCGGGCTCTCAGAAGCCACGCGGCTCGATCGGGCCGCTATCAGCTTCCTCGAGCGGGCTGAGCGCGCGCCGGATCTCTCCACGCTCGTGCGCGTCGCCAGTGCCCTCGCCGTGAGGCCTGTCGACCTGCTCGACGGCGTGGGTCTGCATGGCCCGCTCGCGCTCGAGATGCCCACAGGACAGAAGCGTCCTAGCGAGCCCGGGTTGTGCTTCGGGGTGAACCTCCGCGCCGCACGCAAGCAAGCTGGGCTATCCCAGGAGGCGCTTGCATATGAGGCCCAGGTCGATCGAGCCGCGATCAGCGTGTATGAGCGGGGTGGGCGCGAACCGAACCTCCGTACAGTGCTGAAGCTCTCTCGGGCGCTCCAGCTGAGTCCAGTGGCGTTGCTCGACGGCGTGCAGTAGCGGCGTACCCGACCAGCCCGTCTGGCCGAGCAATCCACGTCGCAAGCCGGCACCAGGGTCCTAGGCGCGGTCACGAGGACAACACGGTCACATGTCCTCTCGGGCGCCTCGAGGAGGGCCACGCGTTCGCGTGTCCTACAGGCGCTTTGGGGAGGACAACACGTTCGCCTCCTACGGGCGCTCAGAAGCTCAAGTCATTGGCGCGGATGGCGGCGCGGGTAGGTCGGTAGAGGTGGTCTTCGCGCTGTGCCAAGTCGTCGTCGAGCAGGATCCGCAAGGCGCCATCGATCTCCTCGATGTCCTCTGGATTATCGGAGTCACGCTCGCAAGCACTTGCTAGGTCGGCAATCGCCATGCCGTCGCGGCCTTCGTTGACGAGCGTATGAAGCACCACCGCAGCAAGTAGGTCCGGGTGTTGGGACGGGGTTCCGTCTTGTGAATTCGCCACATTTTAAAATTACACGAGAAGACGGCCGTATGTGGTGTGGCACCCTCCAGATGCCATGCGCTGTCGGATGGCTTGGAGCGGCTTCGGCTATCCAGCTTCGGCTGCGGTCTCGCGTACGACCTGCCAGCCGGCGTTGAGTGGACTCAGGAAGTAGGGAGGCTCGTCTACGGCCAGGCGTTCGTCGTACTTATAGTTCTTGATGTAGCCGGTGCCTCCGGTTGTCCCGACTACACCGCGGAACTTCTGTGCGATGGCGCCATAGACATTTAGCTTTCCTAGAAATTCGCCGCATTCCCAATTGTCCACCAGAAAGGAATGCTTGGTCGAGAGGATGGCGGCGTAGATATACACGTCGTTCATTGTTTTGGTGACGTTGCTGCATTGTCCGAATTTTTCTTCGACAACCGGGTGATACACGCGCACATAGTTGTTGGCGATCAAGCCAAGCGCGACCGTCCCGGACGGAGTGCCCCCAAGGTTTGACGCTACGCTCGTAGGGTAGACGCCGCCGTCTATGATCAGATCGTCTTCGGCTCCGACCGTCAGCGAACTATTGTAGGTGCCGCTGACGTACGCGTTGCCGCAATTGGTCTCTTCTTTTTCCTCTTTGGCGTTATCGGAGTTCGACGGAGAGAACGTGTAGGCGCACGCCGGTTCCTTGCTCGAACGGACGTAGATGAGGCCGTTGCTAGGCCAGTTCAGGGTTTTCACTTCTTTTTTCGAGTTGGTCACGGTGATCGTGTTGGCTGTTCCGTTGAGCACGAGGTGAGTGACACCGGTGAATTCGTATTCTTTTTCGACGTATGCTCCCAGGGATGTGTCGCTCTGGGGAGGGGTAAGTTCTTTGCCTTTGATGTAGCTTTTCGTCGAAGTGTTGTAGGTGCCTTCGTATTTCGCGCCCCCTTCACATTCCGAGTAGGGACCGCCCAGCATTTCAACCGTGTCGGCGGGCGACTGGCCCGCCCGGCCAAAGCTGACTTTCCCGCAGATATCGGAAGCGTCGTTGGTGTGCATCGGGCCTTCGACGTTGTCGCCTTCCGCAAACACGATCAATTGACATTCCGACGAGCGTTTTTCGCTGCGATAGACTTCGCAGTTCGCTTTGGCATTGTAAAGTTCAGGGTCCTCGTCTTCGTAGTCGGTGTAATAGACGTAGTTCAAAAAGCCGGTGACTTTGAAGGTGGCGACGATGGATCGCTTGTCGGTGCCAGCGGAGCCGATCGATTCGATCCGGAATGTGTTGACGGCGGCGCCTTTTGACTCGATCATCGATTCGAACGGCTTGGAGGTGCTGCATGTCGTGCCAGATTTGTAGCTACTCGCGACGAGCAGTTTGATTTCAAAGCTCTCTTTGGATTCCGCGGAGAGAGTGTTGGTTGGGGTTTCACAGGTCTCCCAGTAGTCGGGGTTGACCTGAAGCTTGTACTCGAACTCCTGGATCCCAGCCAGCGCCGCGTAGTAGGCCTGCTTTTGCGTAGTGTCCTCGTGGGAGAGTCTGATGTCGCCGTTGGCGGCGGTAAAGGCGGCCACGAGCAACAGGCTGGTGACGAACATCACGCCCAGGGCGATGATCATCGTGAAGCCGTCCTGCGCGCGAAACGCGAGATCTAGTCTGGATCTAACGGTCATTGGCATGGCGCGTCGTGGATCGGTGTTTCGTCGTTGGGAACACTAAATGACAGCGTGACCTGATCGGTGAGGTTCACGTTGCGGTCAAGCCCGGTGCTGGTCGGATAGCCATCGCCTGGTGCCTGGGCAAAGCTAATCTTGACCGATGCCACCGATGCGGCCTTCGGCGAGGATTCGCTTCCGCTATGGAGTTCTTCTGTCGGAGATTTCAAGAGTTCTTTAGTGCTGATTGCTCCAAGGGGTGTTTCCGTACTGCTAGTAGCGGCGGTCGCGTATTCGTAGTATTGGAAAATGGGAACTGTTTTTCCGTTTGCAACCACTTGGCTAATATTGCTCCCAATGAGCTTGCCTTTTACCGGTGAGGGCGTAGCTGAGAATGTAAAATTCGGCCACGATCCACCGGTGCTGGGGTAAGAATAGTCGACGAGTGCTTCGTGTTCCCACATGATCCTGTGTTCAGTGGCGCTCGGTATAACCGGTTCTCTGCTGTAAGCGGTTATGAGTCGCAGGCCGTTCTCGGTGCTTTTGCTCTGTATGGGCGTGAATCCGTAGGATAGACAGCTCGAATGCAGCTCATCGATGATATTGGTCATAACGTTCCGGGCAAACTGGTCTGCCTGTACCCTGTCGGTGAGGCGCGATGTCTGGCGTAGCGAGACGTCGAGGATCGAGAACAACGCGCCGGTCACGGCAATCCCGGCGACCATCGCCACGAGCAGCTCGATCAGGGTGTAGCCATGGGCGTCGCGCAGGCGCCGAGACAAGCTGCTATGGCGGATGGGAGCTAGCATGTGTTCGACGACTGTCCGGTCTTGACGGTCATGCCTTCTTTGCTGCTGCCGAATTTGCTGCCAGACGCACCGAGATAAATCGATGTCACGGTGCCAGGCGCCGTCGTGTTTTCATAGCCGATCGTGTAGGTCTTTGTTAGTTCCTTGCTCCACAAGCAGAGTTCAAACTTGCCAAACGGCTGAAACGGAGCTTGTAGATATCCGGCGTGAGTGGCGCTTTCTTTGGTTGTCAGGATGTGTTGCAGATGTATGGTGCTCTCTTCTTTAGCCGCGTTGTTTGGCGTGACTTTGCATTCTTTGGAGAGCCCCTTGTTGGTTATCTTGACCGCATAGGGTTCGTTTTTGTTTTTTGTTTCGCCGGTGGTTTCGAGCGTTCCGTGAGCGCTTTCGGTGCCGGAGTAGACGCTCAGCTTGACGCGTGACATCGGCACCTTGACTTTGACGGTTTCGCCGTTGTTTACGATGGCGGTGCCTTCGTGGCTTTCCTCTTCGGCCACCACGCTGCTCGGAGGTTTGTTTTCGGTGCAGTCCCCAGCATAGACGGAGTAGCCGGTGGTGAACGGAAAGAGACCGCCGTTTTCATAGTCTTCCGCGTTGATGGCAGTCTTGGCCGTGGGTTCGTAAGTGCCGGTCAGCGCTTCGTAGGTGCCGTTTGAGAAGGTCGTTATTTTGGTTGAGCCAAGCTCGAATTTCGGCTGTACGCCCATGTTGGCGTTGGACGCCACGAAGGTATCTCCCGTAACGGGCATGTTTTCGAATTCGGCTTTTTTTTCGTATACGAATTCGGCTTCGATCGCTCCGCCTTCTTCGAGCGTGACGGTACGGTGCGTCGTTAGGTTGGGGGCAATCGACACTTCTTTGGCGATCACCTTGTATTCGCCGCTCGGTGCGACGTACCTAGGCTTATAAACTTCGAGGTTGACCGTCGTGGAGGGGATCGCCCCGAAGATGGCGCAGCCTTCTTTGCTGGTGCTAGCCGAGGTGGTGATCGTGCCTTCGGTCACATTGACTGTGGCGCCTTCTATGTGTGTTACAGGGCTGGATTCTTCGTTGATGACGTCGACCTGTAGACCGGAGCCGTCGGGAGGGGTGATAACGCTCGACTGGGTCATGGGCTTGCGTTTGGCCGCCAGCAGCTGTGGCCAAGTGATGGAGGAGGTGATCAGCACGTTGAACGCAGGGGTTTGTTTGGAGCCGGTGCTGCAGGTAGTGGTCTGTGTGGAGTTTTCAACGTAAGCGGCGCTTTGAGTGATGGTGTAGGTCTCGCTGCCGGTTCCGCTGCCAAGGCTTGCGGTGTAGGTGTGTGGTTCTCCCGCGTTGGTTTCGGCTACGAGCGTGTCGAACGCGCTCGAGGGGTCGCTGCGCAACGCCTCCTGGGATTCGGCTAGGAGCACCGCCGCCTGGTCGTGGAAGCGCTCATCGGCGGTGGCCTTCCCGACTGCGTCAAAGCCAGTGAGCGTGGCAATCACGATCAGCGCTACGAGCAGGGAGCTGATGATCACTTCGATCAGCGCGAAGCCATCGTTCTGTGGCATCCTGTGCCGAAAGAGTGTGCGAAATGTCACAAGCGTGTCCTTAGGTCCTCTGGACACCTTTTCGACCGAACATTCGTAGTGCTTGAGTTTTGAGGGGCGTCATCGATCAGTGCATGCCTGAGCACACCGATCGGCTCTACTCTCAGCCCCTACTCCACGTCTACTCGGCCCCCTCCGACGGGGCTGGCTACTGGTTTAGCCCGAGCGTTTCAAGCGCCACGTTCCAGTCCACCTGGCCGCGCTTGAATTCAAGTTCTTCGAACTGCGTGGCGAGGTGTTCGGTGCCCGCGAGCAGACCCTTGTCGGAGGGGGGCAGAAACGAGAGCAGCAACCCTCGTGGGATTTCCTTGACTTCAATGGCTTCCACGTGACGGTCGTACTGCTGTGTGTCGGCTGGCACCGCCTTGAAACCGCCCGCAATCCAAGTGCGCACGTCTCCGCAGAGGTTTGGCACGGCAAGTGCCGCCATTTCTTGCAAACCCTTCGCGAACTTGTGTGCGCTGCGAGTGATCGCTGGGTTGCTCCATCTCAGCGGGCTCACCGCCTTGACAAATGCTCGCACCACGTTTGTCTCAGCGTGGTAGCCGGTCGCCCACAATGCTCCGGCTACCTCATAGCTCAGCTTCTGCTCTTCTTCGCTCTGCGGAGATCCGGCACCCACGTCCGGGCATTCGGTGTGGAAGCGAAGGTCCAGCTGATGGATATCCGCTTCGACGGTCGACCATTTGCTGACCACGGCATGCAGCGCCGTATGGGCAGCCACGAGGTAGGCGTGGGTCGAAGCCACGTCTCGCTGCGCCCCCGACGCGCCAGCGGGAACTACCCCCACCGCAAGCACCGTAAGCGCTATGGCCACCCCTCTCAACATCTCCACTCAAGAGTATCCTAGAAACAGAGCGACAAGGTGCGAATGCGGGCCTGCCACCGGCTGAGCAGGCGCGGAACCAGCAAGGCGCTCCATCCAAAAGCAGAATCGCCTGCAAATCGGGCACTTCTGGGGGACTGGTGTAACGGTAACATGGGGGTCTCCAAAACCCTTGCTCGAGGTTCGATTCCTCGGTCCCCCGTCTCGCTCAAACGCGCGGAATGCCTGGAAAAAGCTGGTTTTTGCGGGTTTGGGCAGGGTCTCGAAACCCATTGAGAGGCACTGAGACGCATTGAGCCTGCAGAAGGCGCAACCAAAGTGCAACCAGATGGGGCGGCTGGAGGTTGAGATCGGCGTGGCTTGCTCCTGATTGGCCTGCTCCTGATTGGCCTGCCCCTCGTGACTTGCCAAACGTCCGGCCCGTCCGAGTCGGCTGCGTCATTTGGTTAGGGCTCGGAGCGCGCGGTGCCGACGCAAGCGCGGGCGTCATCTGTCGGAGCAGTAGCGGAGAGACGCCACGCAGAGACGCAAGGCCATCTACCCTGTAGCGGATGGAGCTTGGGCCCGCCACCCTCATCGAGTTCCCGGCCGACGATCCCGAACGCGCTCGGCGATTCTGGGCTGAGCTTCTCGGCGTCGAACTGGGTGGTCGACAGAGCGCCGAAGGAGAAGGCTGGCAGACGCGCTCAGGAGCCCCGGCGGTCGGGGTACATCCCCGCGGCAGCGGCCCGGGCGACTCCTTCTCGTTGCCCTATTTCTCCGTGGCCGATATGACCGAAGCGCTCGAGAAGGTCAAGCTGCTCGGGGGGAGCGTGATCCACCCAGGGGAGAAGTGGGCGGTTTGTAAGGACTCGGAGGGCACTCCCTTTGGGCTAACTCACTATGAAAAGCAATGACAGGAGGGCAATGGAGCTGGCGACGGAGCACGTTGACTTTGACAGTCCAGCCGGGGGCGTTTGCGCCTATCTCGCTCATCCGGTCGCGGCAAGCGGTCCGTTGCCTGGCGTGGTGATTATCCAGGAGGTATGGGGCGTCGATCGCCACATTGAGGACGTAGCCGACCGTTTTGCCGGCGCTGGCTACGTTGCTATAGCGCCTGATCTGTACTCGGCTGGCGGAGGTCGCCCCTCGGTCCTGAGCTCCGAGCGAGTCGAATCTGCCAAGGCCTTTCTCAACTCGATCCCCTCCGGCCAATGGATGGCGGTGCTTGGCGATGAGAGCCGACGGGGCGAGGCGCTTTCAAAGCTTCCCGATGATGAAGCGCAGAGCGTGGGTGAGACCCTCGCGGCGCTGTTCGGCGGGGTAGGCGGGGACACAGAGCGTCACCTGGCCGTATTGCGGGCCGCTGTTGCCTTCTTGCATGCCCATCCGGCATGTGCGGGACGGGCGGTCGGGTCGGTCGGCTTTTGCCTCGGTGGCGGCCTTTCGGCATTGCTTGCCTGCGAGGAGCCCCAACTTGGCGCGGCGGTCATCTACTACGGCTCCTCTCCTGAGGAGGAGCGAATCGGCTCGATCCACTGTCCGGTGCGAGGCTTCTACGGACAAGACGACCCACGCATCGTCGCTGGACTGCCCGCTTTCGATGCCGCGCTCAGCCACGCGGGTGTGGATCACGAGCTGCGGATCTACCCCGATACCGGGCATGCGTTCTTCAACGACACCCGTCCCAGCTATCGCCCCGAGGCTGCTCGTGACGCATGGAGTCGCACGCTTGCCTTCTTTGCCCAAACACTTGCGCCGATAGCTACTGTGGCCGTCGAGAATGCAGGCAGTTCCACCTGATAGACCGGCCTTCGGCAAGCGGCGATGACAGACGAACAATTACCAGAGAGCTAGCTGAGGGAGCGCGCCGGCGCATGGCCTGGCTGCTGATCGCTGTTCGCTACGTGCTTCCCGTGGCGGCCATGGTCGTGGGTGTGATCGTCATGCTGCTTGGGGGCGAATCAAATGTGGAGGGCGGCGCCGGCATCGTGGGCGCCGGCATCGCCATCTATGCGATCAATTGGCTGTATCGCGCCGCGGTCGACGGCGATAGCGTGCGCGAGGAGGAGGCGGCGGCGAGGACCTACCTCAGTATCCATGGCCATTGGCCAGACGAAACCGACCGCTTCTAGAGGTAGCTCCTCACTTCAAGCGAGCTTCGCTTCGTGAGCCCTGACCGATCTCTCATCTCCGTGTGAAGCCGCAGGCGCCAGTGCCAGTTCGGTCTCGCCGCGCAAACGGCGGTACGGCCACACCACATTGCAATAGGAGAGCACGCGTCGTCGATCGCTCTCCTCGCAATCGACAATCGCGGCACCGACACGCCACTCCTGTCCGTGTGCCATGCAGGAGCGCACCTCTACCTCGAGCCGTGTGGGCAAGGGCTCCCCACTGACGTCTGGGAGTTGGACGGTGAGGTCTGCGTAGGTCCCAGGTGGTAGCGGACGCGAGAGCTCGAATCCAACTCCACCTGTGGTGATGTCGCACATGCGTCCGAGAAGTGACGGCTCGTCGTCTAAGAGGTCTCCCGTTGGCACGATCACGGCCGCGGCCACGAGCGGAGTCCGATACTCGCCACGCAGTTGTCGTCGACGTCCCACGAACGCAAGCGTGCGCGTGATTCGGCGCAACTCGAAAGCGCCCAGCAGCGGTACGAACCATGCCGCGAAGCCGTGCATCATCGGCAGCGGTCCTATGCCCATGCCCGCGTCCTCGGCAACTCGAAGCACAAGACCGATGCCGAGTAGCGCGGTGAGCACAAGCAAGGCGCGGAATTGGCGTACCGCCTCCCAGCCGCCGCGATCTATGCCCTCCTTTGGCGTCACCTTGAAGCTCGCGCGGCCCGGTCGAATGACACAGCGCAACGCGCGCGCAAATATCTCAGCTGTACAAAGTTCATAGTGGGTAGCCTCGCCACTACTCTGCTGGCCGCGGCATAGGGCCGACCCTGCTAGCACCATCAACAGGGTGGCGGGAGCCCACAGTGTCGCAAGTGCCAGGGGTGCGATCCGCAGTGGGAGCGCTCCAGTCCACAGCACAGCCGCGAGGACCAGGGCCATCAACAGACGCATTGGCCCCGCCAAATACGAAAGCAGGCTCGCCAGGTAGCTCGTTCGCTGGCTCATACTCAGATCGCGTGCGCGCAAAGGACTCTCCGGCGTGGTGAACACGGCAAGATTGCCGCGCGCCCACCGGTCGCGCTGGAGCAGGTAGGCAGCGAGATCGTGGGGGGCTCGTCCCTGCGCGATGATGCGGTCGTCGTAGTGGGTGCTGCCATCCACGTCGGTGCAGCTTGATGGTGGTATGGAAGTCCTCGGCAATCGTGTCCGTCGCGACGCCGCCAACCGACAGCAAAGCCTCGCGCCTGATCAGTGCGCACGAGCCGCACCAGAAGGCTGCGTTGTGATGATCCTTGCCGACACAGATAGCCGAGAAGAACACCGATTGCTCGTGTCGGCCGAGGTTGTAGTGCTGTATCGAGTCGTGGTTTGAGAAGTCGTGGGGCGTTTGCACCAGCGCCACATCTGGATCCTCGAAATAGCCGACCATCGTGTCCAGCGCGTCGGGTAGCGGCACGTGATCGGCGTCGAGCACCAGCACCAACTCACCCTCGGTGCAGGGCAGGGCATGATTGATGTTGCCCGCCTTTGCATGAAGTTTGTCGGGACGGGTCATGTAGTGGGCATCCCATTCACGGGCAAGCTCGGCGACCTCCGGACGAGCACCGTCGTCCAACAGCCAGGTAGCGTGCGGATAGCTCATGAGCGCACAGCCGGCAAGTGTCGCCTCGAGTACCGCCGGCGCCTCGTCATAGGTGCAGATGTACACGTCGACGCTCCTCCCGGGAAACGAGGGCGGCCGCTCGTGAGGCGTCACATCCCAGGTGAGCCACGCGAGCGCGGCAAGGTTCCAGAGGCCATAGCACTCGGCTAGGAGCAGGCAAGCCCACAACACGGGATTGGAGCGATGCCAACTCCATCCGATCCTCCAAGCGAGATAGGCTGTCGACCAGCCGAGCGCCACTACTACGAGCAGACGTAGCAGGCGCGGATGGTGCCCCCACCAGGATCCCCAACTCCTTGCGGTAGCGACGGTGTCGGAGGGACCCTCGCTGTGGTTGCGCGGTATCGGCAGCCCGAACAGCGCCCAGCCGAGCAAGCCGAGCGCCATACGCGGTCGTAGCAGACGGCCTCGGGTCGCCCACAGGCGGGCAGGAAGGCTTCGCTGCTGCCGCCAAGGGCTACGGCGTAGAGGTTTCGCAATGCTCAGCATGTGCTGCTCATCGGCTCTCCGAGTGCTCCGGTTGAGTTGGTGGAGGCCTCGTGAACGGCGATTTGCGAGCCTTAGCGGCATGTATCACGTGGAGCTGCGCCAGTTTCCCCACAACTTTTGCCGTTTCAATCTCACCGAAAGGGAGTTGCGCGAGACGATCCTCGATGCGTGGGCGCAAGGCGAGTGGATCGATTTCGGAGAACGCAAGTGGAACCCTCATCAGGCCCATCTGACCGTGCTGGAGGGCCCCCGACTAGCGCTCGAGCAGCTTACGATGGGACGTGGCTGGCGAGCCGCGATACGGGAGGGCCAGGACGTCACCGAGCAGTTGCTTGCAGCCATCCCGGCCGATGCTGGCGTCTTGGATGAGGCCGACAGGAGAGAAAGTGGGGGCGTTGATGCCCAAACAGGGAGGGCCGGCGGGCCAGAGAGCCGTTCCAACACGGCGACTGGGGCCTCCGCGCATGACATGCGTTTGCTTGCCGACTCCCTTGGTCTCGAGTTGCTGGCAAAGCTCAACAATGAGCCTGTTCCTCTGGCACTCGTTTGGGATCTCGCTCGCCAACGCCACCCCGAGTGGACCGCTAGCGATTGCCTGAAGCTGGCCGAATACGCGGTTCGCTCCCTCGCTGGATCCCGACTTGCGGTGGTGCTGATCGATGGTCATAGCGGTGAGCTGGAGTCAGCTGCCTCGATGGAGCAGATCGATATGGCCCTCCGCCCGATCTGCAACTGGTCGGCTGGCATTAGTCCGTGGCCGGTCTCGATCCGCAGAGCCTGAGATCCTGACCCTCCGGGGAGCCGTTTGGCTTATGAGGACCACCGCGCAAGTCCTCACGGCAGACACTCATCACACGTCGCTAGACTCCACGCAGCCAGCTTGGTGGGCGTAGCTCAGTTGGTAGAGCTCCGGGTTGTGGTCTCGGCGGTCGCGGGTTCGAATCCCGTCGCTCACCCTCAGGTCGTGTACCGGTCATGGCGTCGCTGACAAGCTCGGTCAGAGACATTTTGCTTGAGGCTGGAGCCCATTATTGCTGGATGTTCAGACTCGCGGTGGTGCGCTAGTTGCGGGTTGCGTTGAAGATAGTCAGAGTCGCCGCTGATAAGGCCGGGACGGGCAGGATTGGTGGTGTGACTGGCGTTTCGTGAGAGTGGCGGCAACCAGGGCGGGAGTAGGAGACACGGCTCGACTTGAGCGGTCGGACCCGTGAACCTCTGTGTGCGACGCGCCGCCGACACAGGTGTGCGGATGGCGTCGCTATTGCGACCGAGCGCTGGGCCAGTGAGCCGCGGAGCTCGAATCAACGTTGAACAGCACCAACCAGGCAGGGAAAGATGGCTTCAATCAATCAGATGCGCTCGAATGTACGGGCGTTGCGCCCAGAAGATGACGGACTACCGCGTGGTCACGTCACCGAGATCCAGCGCGCCCGGATGCTCAGCGCGGCGGTCGAGGCGATCGAGGAGAATGGCTACGCACGCCTGACGGTCGCGCAGGTGATTGGCCGTGCGAAAGTCTCTCGCAAGACGTTCTATGACCTGTTTGGCGACCGCGAGGACTGCTTCTTGGCGGTGTTCGAGCGAACGCTTGAGCAGATGCGAGCGAGAGTGGTGGAGGCATTTGAACAGGAGTCGTCATGGCGGGAGGGCGTACGCGTTGGCTTGGCGGCCCTTTTGGTCTTCATCGATGAGGAGCCCGAGCTCGCCCGTTTGTGTGTCGTCGATGCGCTCGGGGGAGGCTCGCGCGTGCTCGAGGAGCGCGCGCGTGTGCTCCTACAGCTACGGGAAGTGATCGATCGAGGCCGTACTGCCGCCACGGTCCGGCGTGAGCCGCCGAGCGTGACAGCGGAAGGTGTCATTGGTGCCGTCTTCGCTGTCATCCATACACGTCTGCTTCAACGCAGCCCAAAGCCATACATCGGCCTGCACGGCTCGCTAATGAGCATGATCGTGCTCCCCTATCTGGGTGTGCGAGCCGCCGGCAGAGAACTATCTCGCCAGCCGCCCGAGGTACGCCGGCGCGGTAAGACCGAGCCAGGAGTGGGGAAGGACCCGATGGCGGGGCTGGACATGCGCCTGACCTATAGAACGGTACGGGTGCTGACCGCGATTAGAGAGCATCCTGGAGCGAGCAACCGCGAAGTGGCCGACGGAGCGGGCATAGCCGACCAAGGTCAGATCTCCAAGCTGCTCTCGCGGCTGGAGCGGCTGGATTTGATCGAAAACGTCGACCAAGCGCAGTCGAAGGGTGCTCCAAATGAATGGCGTCTGACGGATCGTGGTGAGCGCGTGGAGCGGGCCACTAGACCGATGTGATCAGACCCCTGTTGCAGAAGCGGCTTGGTTTGGCAATGGCGTTACAGACTACGGTGGGGAGGAGGAACGACTGCCCGGTCTGGCAAGCGTGACGGCCGCGCCGATGGAGGTGCTCTACCTTTGGGGTGTGGGGGATGCTCTGAAACTGGGGTGAGCGCCGGTGTTGTGGACGGGCTGGAGCAAACGTCGTAGAGCCATCGAGGCGAGGGAGCTGTTGGCCGCCGCCGGCGGTGTCTTCGACCGCTCGCTCGACCCGACACAGACGATGCGCGCCGTAGCGGGCATGGCGGTGCCAAGGCTTGCCCAAATGTGCGTCGTCGACCTTCTACGCGAGGACGGGACGCTAGGTGACACCGTGGCGGTGGCCGAGCAGGGAAAGGACGTCGCCTGTCTGGAGGCGTTGCGCGCCGTTCACCCCATCGATCTTCAAGGCGATCATCTCGTCGCTCGCGCGATTCGCTCGCGCGAACCGGTGGTAGCACGCGACTTGACCGATGCTCGCACCCTCCAAGAGTTTGCGCCAGAGTCCCACGCCCGTGAGTTTGTGGCGTCAAGTCGCATCCGCTCGGCCGTTGCCGTGCCTTTGATAGCACGGGGTCGACTGCTGGGGACGCTGTCGTTCTTCTACGCGGAAGGTGGTCGTCGCCACAATCCTGGGGACATCGCCTTGATGTGCGATGTGGCGGATCGCGCCGCAATGGCGCTCGACAACGCGAGCATGTATGTGGCTCGCACTCATTTGGCACGCACCCTGCAACGCAGTTTGTTGCCCGAGACACTGCCGTTGCTCGAGAAAGTGACCCTGTCCTCGGCCTACCATCCAGTCGGCGAGGGGAATGAGGTGGGCGGCGATTTCTATGACGTGTTCACTACGCCCCTTGGCAGCTGGCTTGTTGTTGGAGACGTTTGCGGCAAGGGACCCGAGGCGGCGGCGGTGACCGCGCTCGTGCGTCACAGCATCCGCGCGTTTGCATTCGTGCGACGCAGCCCTGCGCAGGTGCTGGGAGCCGTCAACGAGGTGATGCTCGGGCATCGGCTTTCCCAACGGTTCGCAACGGTCGTGATAGCCCGCTTGGACTTCACGGCGAGTACGGCAAAGGCAGTCATTGCCGGGGCTGGCCATCCACCTCCCGTGCTGTTGACCGCGGATGGTTTCACCTATTGCCCAAGCGTGCATGGAACAATGCTCGGGGTGCGCTCAGGGTCCAACGTGCTCGATCTCACGCTCGAGCTCGAGCCTGGATCGACACTCGTGCTTTACACCGATGGCTTGCTCGACGCGGGAGCACCGCGACGAGGATTGACTCCGCTTGAGCTCTGCCGCTTGCTTGCCGACCATACAGAGGCTGCTCCGCAGCTGATCGTTCAACGACTCGAGCGCCTTGCGCTGTCCAGCGGCGCCGGTCGCCTACGTGACGACGTGGCGATCGTGGCGGCACGAGTCGACGGTTGAGGTAAGGAAAGCTCGTCTGCGGCGCTCTCGCCACCGTCGTGGCGAGTTTCGTCGAGACTTTGATGAGTAAGGCTCAAGCGCTTCTCACGCTATCGACTGTGCCGGTCCTCGCGTAGCTGTCTGGTCTCGCCGTTCGTCCCGTTGTGGCAAACCGGTCGGATCAGAGCACGAGTTGCCGCTCTGTGTAATCCCCCCACAGCTGTTTGCTACTGCTAGGACGGCCACGGTGATCGTGGCAATCATCGTCATCTGCTGTTCGCTAACGGTGCTCCTCACCCGTATCTGCGCTCGCCAGCGACGACGATATGTACGTCTGAGGATCATGCCCTACCGTGGCGACGATCCGACGGCGGCAGAGATTGTGCACATGTTCGATGCGCTCCATAAGCGTCTGCTACTCCGTTGGTGGCGAAGACTCCTCTACGGTCAGCCATCAGCGAGCCTCGAGATTCACTGCCATCGCGAGGCGTGGCTGTCGCTCAGCTGCCCGGTCGGTTTGGAGTCGCTAGTGGAGGCCGCATTGCGAAGCGCCTACCCCAACTGCCGCCTTCAGAATCTGGCGCTAGCACCTGGTACACCCCCGTGCCTGGTTCGTTTGAAGAAGCACAGCTCATTCATCAAGCGGGTCAAGCTCATCGACCGCTTCGAGCACGACCACGCTCCAGCGGTCAATCATCTGATCACGACGATGGCGGCATGTCGAGCGCCCACCTTTGTTCAGATCGCGCTGACACCCACCCCGGCGCTCTTCGACGGACACTCGAAGCGCACATACAAGCGACATGAGCATCACCTCTCGCGTCAACGCAAGCTGAGACTGCCACCGCTCGATCGCTCTATGGTTGAGGATGAGGAGTTGAAGGGTGGCCTTGAAGTTCAGCACCGTTCTCTGTTCTTCGTAGAGTTGCGTGTGGTTGGACCGAACCGTGGCGTGTGTGAGCGGATTGCCACACAGTTGCGTGCCGATACGGCTGAGAATCGCCTTGTTGAGCGCGGTACCGCTGTGCGTCAAGGCTGGTTTGGCCTCTATTCACGGCGGGTGTTGCGTGGCGAGGGCAATCCGTTGCCTTCGATCCGCAAGGGCGTATTTGCCGCGACGGAGCTGGCGAGCTTGTGGCACATGCCCTCGGTGGACTACTCCATCGTCCCATTCGCGCGCGATCCTGTCCCGCTCGCTCCAGCCCCACCCGCGATCCTCCGTCCTCGCGAGGGGACGGGCACACTGCGAGACGCCCACGGGCCGGTGTCCATCCATACCGAGCTGCGTCGGCAGAACACTGCCGTGCCTGGCACAGTTGAGCAGGGTAAGTCAAGCTATCTGGTAGCCACCGTCGCTGAGGATCTTAGGCGCGAGCGCTGTGCGGTAATCGTGCTCGACCCCAAGGGCGACGCCGCTGAGGCGGCCGTCAGTCTCGTTCCGCCGCAGCGCACCTGTACGCTGCTCGACTTCTCTTATCCAACCTGCGGCTTCAATCCTCTGGCGGTGGACGCCCCGGCCGACACGATCGCCGACTATGTGGTCTCCGCCCTCAAGAATCTCTTTAGTGACGGCGACATCAAGGCCTCGTCTGACCGCTACCTGCGTAATGCGATCATCGCGGTACTCGCATATGACCGCGAGAGCACGCTATGGGATGCCGCACGGCTCTTGTCTGTAGGAGAGGAGGGCTATGCCTACCGCTCACGTGTGGCGGGTCGCCTTCGCGCTCAACCTGAATTCAAGGAGATCTCAGAGTTCTTCACAGGGGAGCTCTCCGCCCAGCTTGCTGACGCCCGTGGAACCACCACCGCCAAGCTCGACGCGCCGGTGAACAAGCTTGCGCGGCTGCTCAACTCTCCATCGATCAAGCGTGTTCTGCTGAACGACTCGTTGAGGGTTAGCTTCGACGAGGTGATCGAGAATGGAGAGGTGCTCGTCGTGAAGGGCGCGCTCGGGACTATGGGCGCTGGCAATACAAGCGTGCTCATGCAGCTTCTTGTTGGGATGCTCGATGCCGCGCTCGCACGTCGCCAGGACGGAGTTGTGGCTGAGCAACGCACTGCCGTAGCGTTGAAGGTGGACGAGGCTCCACTCGTGCTTAACCGGGGTTTTGCCGAGACAATGGCGCTGAAGCGCTCCGCTGGCCTCGAGACGGTTGCCTGTTGGCAGACCGATGCACAGTGGGTCGACCGTGACGTGCGAGCTCAGCTCGACGCACTATTTGCCCACCGTGTCTATTTCGCCACAGCATCCGTGGAGGATGCACGCGACGCGGCGAGTCTGATGATGGCTGAGTTCTCAGACATGGTGCGTCCTGGTATTCGCAATCTGTCCGCACTGGGGCGTCCTGACGTGCGTCTGCACCTCCCCCGACACTCCGCAATCGCAAGCTGGGTCGCGCCCGAGGGTCGTCAGGCCCCGTTCGTCGCGCATACGCTCCCGTTGCGCGGAGACGAGGATCGCTTGGCGCTGCACGCCACAAAGCAGGCAGCCCGGGGAGGACGCTACCTCGAGGATCTCAGTCAGCCTCATTGGGAGCGCGGTATACGTGAGCAAGTCGACGCCGCGCGCTCTTCGGTCGGGCCCTCGGTCTGCTCAGCCGATGCCGCTAGCCCCTCTTCGGTTGAGGCCTCGGTTCGCTCAACCGATGCCGCTAGTCCCTCTTCGGTTGGAGCCTCGGTTCGCTCAACCGACGCAGCAACTGTGGCGAGCACCGAGCCGCCGGCCTCCACGCCGGCGGATAGCTACCGTGAGTTGGTCGACCTGAGCGCCGCCCACAGCGTTCGTTGGGCAAAGCCTACGATCGCTACCGTTGCGTTGAATCCAGAGCCACTGGACATAGAGATCCTCGCGTTCATTGCCTCGATGAGACACGTGCTCAGCAGCCAGATCCATCGCCGCTTCAACGAGGGCCGTGCCGCCACCACCACACAGCGCCGTTTGAAGCGCTTGTCAGACGCGGGTCTTGTGGCGCGCTTTCAGTTCCACCGTCGCGATGGAGGAGGCATACCCATGTGCTATTCGATCACACCCGCCGGCCTCGAGCTCTCAAGTGCACATGCTCATGCGCTAGCTGGGGAAAGTTCTGATGGTTCAAACAATTACAGGAACGATCCGCCTACCTCCTCATCCTTTGGACGTAGCGGCGATCAACTGCTCCGACAGGCTCGTCACGACGTCAGGGTTACGGGTTGGGCACTTGCCGTTGAGCGTGCCCTGGCCGATGGTTTGTTCGCGCTGATGGGCCCCGCCAGGTCAGTGATCTCACCGCCTTCGCGTTCGAAGGGGAGCGAGGAGTCGATGCTCGCTCTCGCCGATCTGTGTCTTCCAGGGGGGCGCACCCCACACGACTTTCTGCGTACAGTCGAGAAGGGCGCCAGGGTTGAGGTCGAGCGATTCCAGAGTGTAAGGCCCGACGCGAGGCTGCTCCCAAGGGGCCGACACGAGCTACTTGTTGAGCTGGACGATCGTCTGCCGGAGGGCGCCGGCGCGGCGAAGCTCGAGCGCTATGACCACTTTCTCGTGGGCTGGTCGAGCCATCTACGACGTTATGCTCGCCCTGGTGGCCAGTTGCCGCTCGTCGTGTTCGTATGTCGCGATCGTTCCCGCGCCCGTGAGTGCGCTCGGCGGGCGGACATCGTGTTGACCGCCTGCAGGGCCTACGCCGGGGAGTATCCCCATGACTGGGAGTATCAGGGGCGGGAGCGTATTGTGTTCGTCGCCGAGCGTGATGCCCACGAAGGGCAGCTGCGTGCCTGGGGTGTCCCAGCTTTGCCCCCGCAGGTGCGAATCGCGGCTATGGATGGGGATCCGCGTCAGCGTGGTCCACTTGTGGAGCAACGTGAGCTATACAGCGACACGACCCAATCTAGCTAGCAATATCTTCCTCCTTTGCCGTAGGTCGCGGAAGTATCGGTTATTTCTATAGATTGGCTAATCAAGATATGGTCAGTCATCAGAAACAATTTGTGAGGACTTTGATACTTCTCTTGACACTCCCATGTGTGTCGCCAACAATGCTCGCCAGGCCCCACTTGTGGGTCTGAAGGACACGGAACGGGGCCTCTCTGACCAGAGAACGGGCGTCCCGGTCCTGGACCAACCACCCCCCGGAGGGCCGGCTGGGCGTGGTCGTGCCACGGTGGAAGCCTCCCGGCTCGGCCCGTCCCCAGTCGGTCCTCCTCTATTGAGAGCTCGGGCTATCGGCGGGTGAAAACATCCTCATGCCTCCGTGCATGAGTGGTCCCCCCACTGGCCTCGTTTTGATCAAGTCAGAAACAGCAGAACAAAACCATTCATGGAGATTTGACAAGGAAAGCGGCGAAGGGCATGATCTGGCGGTCGTCAGCGCGCAGGCGGCATGGTCGACCCAGGACGTCTTGCGGACTAGCGTCCCAAGGGCCGGCCAACCCTCACAGAGGGCCGGTCGGGGCGCGACCGCGAGAGCCGGTGTAGGCCTCCCGGCCGCGGTTGCCGACCCGGCCGGTCCCTTGTGCGGATGGCGATAGCGGCGAGGATGGGCTTCTTGACACGACTCCATGATGGGCTTCTTGACACGACTCCATGATTGTGCGACTATCACGCCTGATCCGAGATCCGGAATGGAACTCAGGGTTGGTATATGCACGGTTTGGTCTCACCAAATCGAGCTGCAGCATCGCTGGAGATGTTGATCTCATCAAGGGTGGGAGGAGCACAAGGCTTCCCGGGAACCGAATGGGCGGACAAGGGAAGAGGGTTTGGATGGTCACGGATTCCCCCAACCGTGACCCCGAACGAGCTTCGACGCGGCGTTTCCTCTCCTCGCGTCGAAGCACCGGGCCCCGCGCGGCATACATGGCCTGACCTGAACCATGTGCCGCGCGGGACCCCCTATAAGGCTGAACAGAGGATGCGCTAGTTTGCCTCGATGCCCTCCAGCAGGATGGCCGGCCGAACGTCGAGCTTCATGGCTAGCTTCAGCACCGTACGCAAGTTTGGTTGGCGTCCTCCATTCTCATACACGCTGATCGCAGCACGATCGACTTTGGCATCGAGAGCAAGCCTCTCTTGCGAGATGCCTGCCCAGTTGCGAGCCCACTTCAGGTTTGAGCCGAACTGTCTTCCGAGGCCACTTCCCGCCTGTTTGCCTTGATTAGGAGAGCGCCGCGGGTAAGTTTTCGAGCCTATGCCACGCAGGAGATCCTTCGGGACCATCTCTAGTGCAGCGCAGATTCGCAACAAGGTTGCAAGGTCAGGAGCACGCTCGCCGCACTCGAGCCGGCTGATCGCGGCGCGGTCAAGCGGGGCGGCGACTGATAGTTGGACCTGGGTGTAGCCAGCGCGCACTCGCGCTCTGCGCAGGTTCTCCCCAAACATTCGGATCTGCTCAGCAATCTCTACTTGGTCAGCTTTGGCCATGCATTCATCATTCACCGATGCTTACAAAAGAGCCACTGAATAAACACAACAATCGGGCGGTCCCCGCAATAACCACCGGTTTCCTAAATCCATACACGGCGTAGTTGTTTTCAAGGGACGCTTACGCCAGCGAACGGGCGCAGCGCGATCTCTCCTGCGAACTCGATCAAGGTGGGCAGCTCTCGTGTCCTCTCGCCAGCTACATATACGAAGCACAGCTCGAGCAGCGCGCCTGCCGTTGCCTCCACCGTGATCGCTCCAGGGTGTGCGTCGCCAACGCTGGATTGCAAACCAGGCTGGAGCATGCCCGCGTAGGCGTTCGTAGCCTCGTGTGCCACCGCGGCAGCCTTCGGGCTGGCTGTCAGTGCATCGATGATGGCCAGATGCGCGTACGCGGGCTCGGAGGCAAGGAACTCGAGCAGCACTGCAATCGCGGCGCGCACCGCCTCAGGCCACTCCTCTTGGGATTCATAGGCCCGCTCGGCAATCGCAAGCGCCTTGCGGTGGCCGAGCTCATATGTCACCAGGAATACATCCTCCTTGCCCGAGAAGTGCTCGTAGAAGGCCTGCACCGATACGGCCGCCTCCTGGACGATCTCGGGGATCGTGGTTGCCGCGAAACCCTTCACTGCCGAGAGGTTTGCGAGCGCGTCAAGGATCCGCTCGCGCTGATTGTGCACGACGAAGCTACGTGACACGTTGCCCTCGCCCCGCGGCAGGCCCCGGCGCTCGATCGCACGCGAGCCAAGTGACAGAGTTCCCGGGGCGCGACCGCCAACCGGCAGCATGGCCTCGGCGTTGCCGCGGGAAGGTCGTAGGAGTGTGGCGCTCCGCTCCCCCAGGTAACACGAGGCCCATGCCCCAACCGCCGGTGCGAGCGCGAGCAACTCGTTACGGCGCGGACGGCGAACTCCTGGGCCCCGACGTGCCCTGGAGTACAGGATGCGTAGGATCGCGCCGACGATGCTCCTCGCCAACAGGTCAACTTCCTGTGAGTCTTCGCCGAGCGCTTGCCTCAGCGGTTGAGCGAGTCGATAGAGCGTCCGCTCACGGCGCTCTATTCCAGCGGGTCCTGCAGCGGTCAACTCGACGGCGAGCACTCTCAAGGCAGCCGGACTCTCCAGTGCAAGTGCGAATAGCTCATTCACGAGCGCGTCGATCGCCTCGCGTCCGTCTTCCGGTCCGTCTTCGGCGCGCTCTACTCGCGCCACCCACTCAGCGGCGACCTCGTCACTCGTTGCGAAGAAGCACGCATGCTTGTCCTCGAAATGTTCGTAGAAGGTCTTGCGCGACGCTACAGCCCTGGCGATCACATCGGACACGACGGTCGTCGCATAACCCTGCTCGCCGATGCTTGCGAGCATTGCCTTGACCATTCTGGCTCGAGGATCGGCTGCGGCTCGTGAACCCTTTCGAGTCTTGCGGGCAGATGCTCGACTAGTTGGCGAAGGGTTGGCTCTCGGTCTGTAGCTCTTGTCCACTAACCAACATTGTGACTAGGGTGGCCGATTCATGCGAACTGCTCACTTTTGCGTCTAGCTCTTGTCAGACAACCGCGGCCCTGAGTGTGGCCTGGGAACGCTTGCGAATCTGCCCGACCTCATGGGCAGCCGCCTCCTTTCTCATGCAGGTGCCTGGGGGTTTGCAAAGCGTTGCCTCGCAGTTGCCCTGGGGCTGAGCTCTAACGCAAATGCATCGACGTCGAAGGATTCCAGCCGTATTTGCTGGTGTTAGCGCCTGTGCAGTCGCCTGTGCCTGTTCGTTTTGCTGTTGCTGGGTTCGCTTTGGCAAAGTGGTTGGGCTGTAAGCAGCTAGTCTTTTAGATCTCTTTCCCCCTTATCCAGGAGCCGTTCGGCCGCTACCGGCCTTTCAACCTGGCTCTCGCGAGAGTCAGAGACAAATCCTTCCCTCCTCCGAGCCTCGGGGTCTGCTGCTTATCGCTTCTCGGCATGCGCCACCGTGAGCGATTCTCGGCCAACATCTAGCTAAGGCTTGTGCTCATCGAGCTCATTCCGAGACCCCCTTAAGGGGGCCTCGGGGTCCTCAGACGCCCGCTTGCGCCCATTCCTTCGAGCTTGACGATCTCCTGAGGTGGGCCTACAAGGTGCTCGACCTCAGCGAACCGGCCACTCCGAATACGGCGTGACCTCGATCGTAAGGAGCTCCGCGATGTCGCCAGTTCTCTCTACTTCCTCGCCAACTCTGTCTTTGGTGCCGCGATGCGGCCTACACATGCGGTTGGGCCCTGTCAGCTCATGCACCTCTGCTCGAGGCGAGACACTTCTCACAAGCAAGCCACTCGCTAGCTACATTGACGCCTACGGTCGCCTCCGTGAGCTGCTCGCGCTCCCCGGCCATGGGGGCAGCGTGCTCGTGCTCGACCGTGATGGCGCCACGCTCTGCGATCGCATGCTCATCGCGCACCTCGCTCCCGATGAGCCGCCCGAGAATGCCGTGTTGATTTGTCGTCACTACCTCGAGGACACGAATGGACGCTGGTGTCGACGGATGCAACCCGAAGATCTCGAGATTCTTCCGCTTGGCCACATCTGGCCCGAGCCAGAAGCCCTCTCTCCTGAGTGCGACACCTGCATAGCGGATCGAGATGGCAACACCTATCGGCTTGCGCCGCTCCCAAATGAGCGCTCAGTGAATCAGATGTGCTGGTGTCGGCTATCCAAGGAAACAGGCGATCACCAATGGGAGCAGACCAGCTTGCGCGAGGTTGTCGGTGCGCTTCAGAGCTACGAGCCAATGCGCACGCTCACCGAGCACGTGCTCCAGAGTCACGATCTCAACTTTGCCGTCACACGTTTGTGCTGCGAATTCGACCGGCTCTGCTCCAGTCCAGTTGTGCTCAATCGCGGTCTGCGCGAAGCCGTGCTCTCCTCAATCCACCTGGGCGGCACGAGCATGAGCGAGATCGCCTTGCGTTGTGGCGTCGTAAAGCGCGATCGACGCGGGAAGGTCAGCGGTGAAACGAGCTGGCTCGCGAGGCGCATAGGGATCATGCCCGAAGGAGGAGAGAAGAAGATCACTCCGTGGATCCACAGCGATGTCCTCGCCACGATCGCCCGTGAGGGACTCGGTGTCAGCCCGCGCGAGGTCGAACTCCAGTGAGCACCTTTCCCACTCGAATGGCGCCATCGTCCGATCTGGGAGAGGACACTTGCCATGGGTCGATACTGCTCGTCGAGGCGCATGCATCGATCGGATGCGATCTCCTCGAGCAGCTGCGCGCCGACAGCTTTCGCGTTGTGCTCGCTCACACCGCGGAACACGCTCGTGCGCTTGCGCGTGCCCAGACAGTCCGGGCCATCGTGCTCGGCGAGTTCGAGCTTCCCCGCGGTGCGCTCGATCTACTGGAGGAGATTCGTCGCGAGAATGCCGGGCTCGCAGGTCGCTCGATCTGGGACGGGCGTCTTCCAGCGATCGTGCTTAGCACCGGCAATGGACAGCTCGAGCTGTTGCGCGCCTTTGAGGCAGGCGCAGATGACTTCATCTCCCACCCCGTGTCATATCTAGAGTTGCGGGTACGGCTGAAGGCGCTGCTACGCCGTGCTGAGGACCGTTCCGGAACGCGCAGGCTGCGTGTTGGCCTGCTCGAGATCGATACGGGAGCTCACGTTGTGCGCTTCGGTGGAGTGTCGGTCGATCTACGTCGCTTGGAGTACGAGTTGCTCGTCCACCTCGCTACTAACCCATCCGCCGTTTGCTCCAAGCAGGAGCTACTGCACGCGATCTGGAGACCTCGCTCAGATGCCGGTGTGCGCACCGTCGATAGCCATGCCAGTCGTCTACGTCGCAAGCTCGAGGCTGTTGGAGCTGGCGGCTTCGTCGTGAACGTATGGGGCGTCGGCTACCGCCTTCTCTGAGTTCATCTTGATGGGTCCTGAGACCCGCTAAGCAGCACACCCACGGCGAGCCCAAGGCTCGCCGTTGTTTGTTAATCCACCACGCCGGCTCTCCGCCGGTCGAGAGAGAAAAGGAGCGGCTCATGCCGTCGTCTAGCTATGCCACCGAACCGCCTATCAATCCGCTAGAGCCCCTCGCCGAAATGGTCGGTTGGCTCACCTCCATCACGCTGCATGTCGCTATTGGCGTCCTCCTCGGTCTACTCATTGCACGGGTGATGCGCCGACGTCACCTGCGCTGGACATGGGCAGCGTCGGCGACAGCGGTCCTCCTTCCAGCTCACACTGCGTTTGCTGGATGGGTGAGCACCCTCGCCACCGCCGCTCTGTGCGCCACCGTGCGGGGACGTCACTGGCACATCGAAGATCTGATGGCCGGTGGGGATCTGGCCGAGATCGCCGCTGAGCGGCGAGGCCCACTCGACGCCTTGCAAGCACTCTCAAGTCGGCTCGCCGGGCACGCCGGGCATGCTGGTCCATCGTTGACGCAGTCCGCGCTACGCGGCGATCGTATGCTCGTGGGACGCACCGACAAAGGCCAGACGGTCTCGATACCCCTCGGAGCAGACGATGGCGGAAGGCACACGCTGATCGTGGGTGCCACCGGTTCAGGCAAGACCATTACCGAGACTTGGCTTGCGGCCCGAGCGATCGAGGCCGGCCTCGGCGCCATCGTGCTCGATCCCAAGGGCGACGCTCGCATGCGCGAGCATCTCGCCGAAGCAGCTCGCTCCACAGAACGCAAGCTCATTGAGTGGACTCCGCTTGGGCCGTGGGTCTACAACCCATTTGGCCACGGAGGGGCCAGTGAGATCGCCGACAAGGCACTTGCCTGTGAGCGTTTCACCGAGCCCCACTACCAGCGTCAGGCCCAGCGCTACCTAGGTCACGCCGTACGTGCTCTGCGCGGCGCTGGAGCTGTGGTGAGCCTACCCTCGCTTGTCCAGCAGCTCGACCCCTCGCAGCTGGAGGTGCTTGCCAGGCGCCTCCCCGAGCAGCAGGCCCATGCGACCCACGACTACCTGGACTCGCTCACCCCACGCCAGCGTACCGATCTGGTTGGCGTGCGCGATCGGTTGGCGATCATGGCCGAGTCCGATATGGCGCCGTGGCTTGATCCTGCTACCCCTGGAGCTCAGCTGTTCGACTTGCTGAGCGCAGTGCGGGAGCATGCGGTCGTCTACTTCGATCTCAAAGCGGATGCACTGCCGCTGCTCGCACATATGCTCGGCGTTGCCATCGTGCAGGATCTACAGACGACGATGGCCACGCTGCAGGGCTCGCCGACCCCGACGATTGTCGTAATCGACGAGTTCGCCGCGATCGCCGCCGAGCAAGTCGTGCATCTGTTCGGCAGGGCTCGATCGGCTGGTCTCAATCTGGTGCTCGGAACCCAGGAGCTCTCCGACCTACGTCTGGACGGGCGAAAGCAGCTGCTGGAGCAGGTGCTTGGCAACCTCTCGGCGCTCGTCGCCCACCGCCAGGTCGTGCCCGAGTCGGCGGAGTTGATCGCGCGCTTGGCTGGCAGTCGCGGAGTGTGGCGCGCTTCGCACACGAGTGACGGTCGGTGGACTCGCACACGCACTAGCGCGCCCCTACTGGCACCTGAGGAGATTCGTGGGCTGTCGCCGGGTCGGGCAGCCGTAATCGAGCTTGGCGGGGGTGCCTCAGCGCGTTTCGTCGAGATCTTCTCCTCGATCAACCGTTCGGCACCACACACGTCGATCGCCTCGCGGTTGCCTTCGCGCCTAAGGCTTTTGGCTACCACAGCACGATCCGCTCGACCCTGAATAGCTCTTGCGTAGTTCTCGAGACCGGTGTCGAGGTTGGTCTCGAGAGCTGCCAGTTCCCTCACAGATGGACCCATACCAAAACCCATACCCAAACGACACAGCAGGAGAGTTGACATGAGCCAACAGAACCAACCACTCACGCTCGAGCAGATTGAGATCGCTCGCTGGACAGCGTCGCTTGGCGCCATAACCGCCGAGGCGCTGGCCCACCGAACGGGAGCGAGCGTGCTCTCGGCGCGCGCGAGGCTGATCGCCGCACAACGTCGCAAGCTCATCTCGAGCGTGCGCCCGCTCGCGGGACGCCCCGCGCTGTTCACTGTCACTCGAGCCGGTTTGCGGGCGTGCGATGCGCGTGGCATTCAGATATGTGCGGTAAGTCCCTCCAACGCAAATCATCTGATCATGTGCGCAACGAGTGCCGCCGCGCTCGAGCGCTGTTATCCACACCATCGCCTTGTCGGTGAGCGTGAGCTGCGCCGCGACGAACGCGAGCAGGACCGTCCGCTTGCGAGCGCCAGGCTCGGTGCACAACAAGGACCAAATAGTCCTCTTCATCGCCCAGATCTGGTTCTATGGCCAAAATCCGTCGAGGATGGGTTGCCGATCGCCGTCGAGGTGGAGCTCACCGTCAAGGCGCCGCGGCGGCTTCTCGAGATCTGTCGTGCCTGGGCGCGTTGTCGTGCGGTTGCCGGAGTGCTCTATCTCGCGCCAGCCGAGGTGGAGCGAGCGCTCTTGCGAGCCGTGGGCGAGGCTTGTGCGTCTGAGCGGGTGGTAGTCGTGCCGCTCAGCTCTCTCCCAGGCACCGACGCGCATGTTCCACGCGAGGCGACCACATAGCGAATGGTGCTCGAAACGGCCACTGTGCCTTTGCGAATTCAGCCCGTCAAATAGGGCTATAACGCGGTTCCAGGCTCTCCGCGCCGAGAACCGTCCCAAGTGTCGCGTACCTTCAATCCGTGGGGCGAGCCAACAGCAAAGGAGAACACCATGTACTACTCGAACATCAACCGTGTCGTCCTCGTCGGTCGTCTCACGAGCGACCCGGAGTTGCGGGCACTCCCCTCCGGCACGAACGTCTGTGGCTTGCGTCTGGCTTGCAACACCAAGCGCAAGAACACCGACGGTGACTACACCGAGAAGCCCAATTTCTTCAATGTCAGCGTCTTCGGCGCCACCGGCGAGTGTGTCCACCGCTACATGAGCCGCGGTCGTCGTGTCGCCGTCGACGGACGCCTTGAGTGGCGCGAGTGGGAAAGCACGGAGGGCACCAAGCGCCAAGCGGTCGAGATCGTCGCCGAGAGCGTTCAGTTTCTCGACGGGCGTGGCGATCACGGTGGCACTAGCGGGCCCTCCGAGGACGAGGACTCTGTCGACAGCACTCAGGGTGCTGACGATCGTGAGCTCGTCGGTGTCGGCTCGGGCATCGAGGACGACCTGGTCTTCTAGCGCCCGGATTTCATGTTTCTCAGCGCGGCGGGATGTCCAGCGCGGCATCCCGCCGCCACAAAGCACAGCCAGAAGGGCGCCCTGGGGTGCCTTTTCGTGTTTAAGGGGCGGTTATCGATCGATGACCAGCCTCGCCATCTATTTCGCGAGGGATCCTGTAGGTGCGTAAACTGCGCCGCCACAGCCTCGTCAGTAGGCGGATGGGCTCCAGGAGCCCTGCCATCCCCAAGTCCATAAGGAGTCCTTCCCGGTGCCAGTCAACACCAAAGCGATTGGAAAGACCTATGAGTCCACTACCTACGCGGTCGGTCGAGAGAAGATCAAGGAGTACGCCCGCGCGGTAGGGGAGGTCAATCCCTTGCACCTCGATGAGAAGGCCGCGCGCGACGCCGGCTATGCCGACGTGGTTGCCCCACCAATGTTCGCGGTTGTCTACAGCTCCCCCTCAGTCGCTCCCTCGCTGTTCGATCCAGAGGTAGAAATGAACTTCGCGATGATGGTCCACGGCGGCCAGGAGTTCGAGTGGGGCCCACTCGTAGTCGCGGGCGACGAGATCACCACTACCGCGTCTGTCAAGGACATTTCAGAACGCGACGGCCGCGGTTACTACGTATTCGAGTCCGTCTCTGTCAACCAGCGCGGTGAGCAGGTTTGCCGCGGAACCTGGACCAACATCGTCCGAGGAGTCTGAGCAATGGCCAATTTCTCGTTCTCAGAGGGGGCCCAGATCCCCGAGGTACGTGTCACACCGGATAAGTACCTCACCGCTCGCTACGCCGGTGCGTCGGGTGACTTCAATCCGATCCATATCGACGAGGAGTTCGCGCGAGCTGTTGGGTTGCCAGGACGCATCCTGCACGGCCTATGGTCGATGGCGCAGGTTGCTCGAGCTCAGACAGAGGCAGCCAGCGGACCCGCTGCCCTCAAGCGGCTGTCTGTCCAATTCCGTGGCATGGGCGTGCCCGAGCAGGAGGTCGTCGTGACCGGCACGGTGCGTGAGGCAAGCGATGGTCGCGTGATCGTGGATACGGTTGCCGAGCAGGCGGGCAACCAGATCATCCGCAACGCGGAGGCAGAGCTGCACGTCTGATCGAGACCGACGGCGCCGCTCCCTCAGCGGGGCGGCGCGATTTGTCAGAGCCATGCACCGCACCCTGGCTATCAGGGGGCGCAAGAGGTCGGAGGCACAGACCCTAGAATCAGCGTCATGCTCACCCCCCGACAGGAGCTGATCCTGTGCAAGGTGGTGGAGGATTATCTGCAGAGCGGCCAGCCGGTGGCCTCTAAGACGATCGCCGCCGACCCAAGCCTCGACTGCGGGTCCTCCACTGTCCGCAATGAGCTAGCTCTGCTCGAGGAGCACGACTTGCTCGCCCATCCCCATACCTCGGCTGGACGAGTGCCCACCGACGCCGGGCACCGTTATGTAGTGGACCGGCTGCTCAACACCGGTCGAAGCCTTGCACCCGTTCGTCCGCTCGCACTCTCGCTCACCCGCCGGGAGGTAGACGACGCGATGCGCCTCACGAGTATCGCCATCTCCCAGGTCACGAGTCTGCTGGCGGTAGTCTCGGCGCCGTCGCTGAACACCGCCACGATTCGTCACATCGAGGTGCTCGCCCTGCAGCCGCGAGTTGTGATGATTGTGGTGATCACCTCCACCGGGGGGGTATCCAAGCTGCTCACCACCCTCGATGGGCCGGTCGACCAGGGGCTGATGGGTTGGGCTGGCGAATACCTCAACGAGCGACTCGTTGGTCTCGGGCTTGGCGCACGGATGCTCTCCAAGCGCCTGGAGGACCCTAGTCTCGGTGTCAGCGAGCGTGCATTCATAGATCGTCTGGCTCCAGCTTTTGGCAGCATCGCATCGGAGGCCGAGGACACGCTCTACGTCGACGGCACCGCTCATCTGCTCTCCAGCCGAGCCATCGGCGATCTCACCGAGATGAATGAGTTGATGAGCATGCTCGAGCGACGTGTCGCCTTGTTGCGCGTCTTGCGGGCCGCACTGGGGGAGTCTGACGTCTATGTGCGTATTGGCCGCGAGAATGAGATCCCCGCGATGCGCTCGCTGGCGCTTGTCGCGTCTAGCTATGGTCTAGCTCGACGCAAGCTCGGGGCGGTCTCGGTGATTGGTCCGGTTCACATGGACTACGCAAGCGCAATCGCCACGGTGCGTGAGGCTGCCCACGAGCTCTCGCGCTTCGTCGAAGACGCCTATGCCGAGCACTAGTGAGCGCGACAGCCACCCGATGAGCACAACGACCCCCCGCGACCCATACGAAGTGCTAGGCGTCTCTCGTGACGCCAGCGATCAAGACGTCAAGAAGGCGTTTCGTCGCCTTGCCCGTGAGCTTCACCCCGATGTCAACGCGCACGATCCTCAGGCTGAGGACAAGTTCAAGGAGGCTGCTGAGGCCTATGAGATCCTCTCCGACCCCGAGCGTCGCGCAACTTACGACCGCTACGGTCACGAAGGTCTTCGCTCCGGTGGCTACGCATCGAACTTCGACGCCGCGGGCTCGATCAGCGATCTCTTCAACGCCTTCTTCGGCGGTGGCTCCCAGTTCGGTGCTAGCTCAGGATCAGCCCTTGGCGGTGACATCGCCGTTGCAGTCGAAATGACGCTCGTCGAAGCCTCTGCAGGTGCCAAGCTCGACGTTGCCTTCGAGGCGATCGACCGCTGTGAGCATTGTCACGGCAACGGCGCCGAGCCTGGAACCCCAATCGAGCGCTGTACCCGCTGCAATGGTGCCGGTCAAGTGCAAAGTGTTATGCGCACCCCATTCGGACAGATGATGCGCACGAGCATCTGCGAGGCCTGTCATGGCGACGGACGCCTCCCAACAATCCCATGTGCGGAGTGTCGCGGCCACGGGCAGAAGGCCGTCAAGCGTAGTGAGCAAGTTGCGGTCCCGGCTGGCATCGCCGATGGTCAGCGCATCCGCGTGAGCGGTCGCGGCCACGTCGGCGAGCGTGGTGCTCCTTCCGGCGATCTGTATGTGCTCGTGCGGGTCCAGCCCGACGAGCGTTTCATTCGCGAAGGCGACGACCTCATCACAGCACTTGACGTGCCCGCCCCGCTGGCTGCGCTCGGTGCCAAGCTCGAGGTGCCAACACTCGACGGCCCTGTGCCTGTCGAAGTAGGCGCTGGCACCCAACCCGGCGAGATCCTCACCGTTCGCGGCCAGGGGATGCCCTCGTTGCGCGGCGGACGCCGTGGCAACTTGCGAGTGGTCGTCAACGTCTTGATCCCGCGTCGTCTCAGCGACGCCCAGCGCGAGCTGCTCGAGCAGTTGACAGACACGCTCACCGAGGAGAACCTGCGCTCCGAGGAGTCGATGCTCGCAAAGCTGCGTCGCGTGCTGCGCCACCAGGCCACGTGATCCGACTCGCGCTGCGCGTTCGTCGTGGGGGATGCCGAGCTCGTGCTCGCCGATCTGCTCGAGCTCGCTCCTGGAGGAGTGGAGGAGATCGACTTGCCCGCACCAGACGTGGGAGAGGGCGTCGTCGAATACGCCGTCTACGGTGCTCCCGGGGAGCTACCCGACCTGCCCGATCTAAAGGCCGCCGCGGGCGGCGGCCTTGTTGAGATCTCAACGAGTGAGATTGCCGACGATTGGTCCGAGCGCTGGAAGCAGTTCCACCATCCCGTGCTCATCGAGGCGCCGCTCCTCGACGCTCGTGGGGGGGAGCCGAATGTCGGTGCCCCACCCACGCGGGTTGGGCAGGGTGGATCGGTCTTTCATATAAGGCCACCATGGGAGGTGCCCAGCGATCGCGCCGATGCGCTTGAGATCGTGATCGACCCAGCCCAGGCATTTGGCACCGGCGCGCACGCCACCACGAGGCTGTGCCTGGAGCTGCTCTTGGAGCTGGCTGTAACCGATGACATCCCTGGCGCCGTACTCGACGTTGGTTGCGGCTCCGGCGTGCTCGCCATCGCGGCTGTCAAGCTCGGCTACGGCCCGGCCCTGGCGCTCGACAACGACCGCGAGAGTGTGCTTGCGACTCGCCGCTAACGCAACTGTCAACGGCGTGGAGCTAGAGGCCCGCCGCTTCGACCTACGCACCGAGGCACTGCCGTGGCTCGCCGCGGATGGGGATGAGGATGGCGTTCCCGCGAGGTTCAGCGCATCCGCCAACAGCGAGCCCAAGAAGCATGAGGCTGAGCGGACGGTGGTGCTTGCCAATCTCCTGCGACCGCTGCTGTTGGAGCTGGCGGAAACGATGCCCGCCTCGCCGCGGCACCTGATCGCCAGCGGACTGTTGTGCGAGCAGGCCGACGAGGTTGCAGAGGCCTTCGCTAAGCGCCTTGGCCTGAGCGAGCGAGCGCGTCGCGCACGTGGGGAGTGGGTTGCCCTGTGGTTGACTCGGCTCGGGCAACTCGGTAGCAGCACGCGCTACAGCCCTGAACAGGAGATCGAGCGCCGGTCGTGTGCCTCCATCGGTGTCGAGCAGCGCTCGTGCAGCCACCAACGCCGCGCCGATCGCGTCGAGTGCCTCGCCCGCCAAGCCCGGGTCGGGGTCGCGGCACACCGCGATCGGCGAGATCGAGCATCCCCTGGGCCTGCTCGATCGCGCCCGCGAATAGCGCCGGGCCGGCAAGGCTGCCGTAGCCATAGGCGCGAGCGAGGCGCCCCTGGAAGCGTTAGCTGTGAGCCGCCACGTGGCGCCGACACAGGGGGCAAGCCGCGACCTTCGAGGAGTCCCGCCATCGTCTCGCCGATAACGCCGCCAATCGCCTGTTCGTCGAGCCCCGCGTGAGCGGCCACGCGCAGCGCCAGATACAGCCCGCTCGAGGTCAGTCCGTAAGGAGGATCGGATGCGAACACAATCCGCTCGGCTGGCACGCGTGCGAATAGCTCGATCACATCGATCGGAAAGAAACAGGAGGTGTCGTAGAGGACGCCCGGATGGTCGGCCAGACGTGAGGTCAGGATCCCCTGGTCACAGATCGCGGCGTGGGCGAGGATCAACACGACGTCGGGATGGCGTAGCGCAAGGTCGGCCAGCCCGTCGGCGATCGGGGGCATACCGCGTCCAGCGTGGATCAGGATCGGTACCGCTGCCTCTTCGGCGAGCGTGAAGATGCCCTCCATCTCGGGACCGTCGAACGCGAACGCCTGCGCGCGCGGGTGCAGCTTGATGCCGCGGGCGCCCTTGGCGATGCAGCGCTCCCCCTCGGTGACAGGCGCTTCAGCCGGATCGAGCCGACAGAAGGGGGTCAGCCTTCCTTCGCTTTCGCCTGCCCAAGCGAGTACGCGGTCGTTGGGGAGGCTGTAGGAGGGCTTGCGCTCCGGGTCGTGCAAAGGAAAAACGCATGCCCTCCGCGCGCGCGCGTGGTCTAGCTGCGAGAGCAGTGTCCGCAGGTCAAGCGAGCGGCCATCCTCGTCCAAGCCGAGGTGTGTATGAGCGTCGAAGACCTCCGCCCCTACCGGGCGCAGCCGATCGCCATCCGCCAAGAACGGAGCGAGTGCGTCGGAGTAGAGGGATGCGCTCACGGTCAACTCATTCTGCCGATCCTGCTCGCCAAAGAGCTTGTAACACGCTTGTGACATTGGTCTCGACCGGGTGGTGGGGTCTAGTGTCTGTGACATGACCACTCGCATCGTCATTGCGGGAGGCGGCTTCGGGGGCTTCTATGCCGCCCGCCAGCTCGAGCGCTCGCCACGGTTTGCACTGCACGCATCACGCTTGTCAACAACGCCAACTTCATGCTTTACACGCCGCTGCTTCCAGGAGCCGCCGGTGCAACGCTCGATCCGCGCCACGTGGTTGTTCCGCTGCGCTCGCATCTGCGGCGTACAGATTTCGTCATCGGAAGCGTCACCGGCGCCGAGCCGGAGTCTCGCTTGCTCTCGGTGCGCCGCCTCGACGGGGAGCAGATCGAGCTCGGCTACCACCACCTGCTCGTGGCGCTTGGATCGGTCTCGCGTGCGCTACCAATCCCAGGGCTCGCCGAGCACGCCATCGGACTGAAGTCGCTGTCTGACGCCACCGCACTGCGCAACCAGGTCCTCACTTGCTTTGACATCGCCGAGTCGCTCGAGGATCCGAGGCTGCGCGCGGAGTATCTCGGCTTTGTGTTCGTCGGAGCCGGCTATGCCGGACTGGAGGGACTCGCCGAGCTGCAGGACTTTGCCACACAGGCGATCGAGCTCTATCCCCGCTGTCGTGCCGAGGGTATGCGCTGGGTGCTGGTAGAGGCGCGTGAGCGGATCATGCCCGAGGTGCCGCCGAGCCTGTCCGCATTCGCCGCGCGCGAGCTGCTGGGGCGCGGGGTCGAGATCCAGACCAACACCACGCTCGAGGCCGTCACCGCGCGCGACGCGATCCTTTCGAGCGGCGAGCGGATCGCCGCTCGCACCGTAGTGTGGACCGCCGGGGTGCGCCCAGCTCCCGTCGTAGCCTCTCTCGGCTTGCCGCTGATGAGGTGGCACGGATCGTCACCGATAGAGAGATGCATGTCCCGGGTTGGCCTGGAGTGTGGGCGATCGGTGACTGTGCGGCCGTGCCCGATCCCGCCAGACATGGACAAGCATGTCCGCCGACCGCCCAGCACGCGATTCGTCAGGGAAGGCTGGTTGCTCGCAACATCGTTGCCGAGCTCGAGCACGACCAGCGCGGCCCTTTCCGCTACCGCACAGCCGGGATAGTTGCGAGCTCGGTCACAACAAGGCGGTTGCGATCACGCTCGGTGTGCGCTGGCGCGGTCTGCCGGCGTGGCTTATCGCACGCACCTATCACCTGCTGTTGATGCCGGGCTTGGGACGCAAGCTGCGCTTGTTGCTGGACTGGAACGTGGCGTTGCTGTTCGGCCGCGACGCCTCCTCACCAGGCCGTTTGGGCAGTGGCACGCCCTTGCAACCGGTCGAAAGCGATGAATGACACAAAAGTCTCGCCCCGTCGGCGTATCCTGAGTTGAGGATGGCGATTCTCGATGATGTGAAGCTCGATCTCACGACCGCGATGCGCAGAGGCGAGAAGCAGCGCGTTGGCGCGCTTCGCATGATCCTCTCTGAGCTGCAGAAGGCCGACAAGGAGGGCTCTGAGGATGAGCTCACGGTCCTGCGGCGTGAGCGCAAGCGGCGCGTTGAGGCAGCCAAGGCATTCCGCGACGGGGGACGCGAAGATCTAACTCTCGGCGAGGAGGCGGAGGCTGAGCTGATCGGCGCCGTACTCTGCCAGCCGAGCTCTCTGACGGTGAGCTGCAAGCGATTATTGCCCAAGGGCTGGCCGACAGTGGCGCACAGTCACCGAAGGATATGGGCCTAGCGATGAAGAGCGTGATGGCGGCCGTAGACGGACGTGCCGATGGCAAGCGAGTCTCGGGTCTGGTCAAGGCGGCGCTCGGGGGATGAGGACGCAGATCGAGCTGCCCAACGAGGTCGCCGCCGAGCTAGCTGGCAGTCAGGACGCTGTGCTCCGTGCTCTAGAGGGTCACCTAGAGTGCAATGTGTTTCTGCGCGGCAACCTGCTTACTCTTGATGGCTCAGAAGAGGACACACGCATGGGGGAGAGGGTCGTGCACGAGCTCTCCGAGCTGATCGGCCGCGGCCACCAGGTCGCTCCCGGCACTATCGCCGCCGTCACGGGCGCGCTGGATGCTCACGAATCGCCGGCCCGCGTGCTCGAGGACGTCATTTGGAGGCATCGAAGCTTGAGCGTGGCTCCCAAGACGGTCAACCAGAAGCGCTATGTCGACTCGATTCGCTCGAATACCGTTACCTTCGGCGTCGGGCCCGGCAGGTACCGGCAAGACATTTCTGGCAGTTGCGATGGCCGCGGCCGCGCTTTCGCGTCACGAAGTCAATCGCATCATCCTCACCAGACCGGCTGTCGAGGCTGGGGAGCGTCTCGGCTTCCTGCCTGGGGACCTCATGGCGAAGGTCGATCCTTACCTGCGTCCGCTATTCGATGCCCTGCACGACATGCTCGACCCCGAGAAGGTCTCCCAGTATCTCGAGCGAGGCGTAATCGAGATCGCGCCGCTGGCGTTTATGCGCGGACGCACGCTCAACGACTCCTTCGTGATTCTTGACGAGGCACAGAACACCACCCCGGAGCAAATGAAGATGTTTCTCACTCGCCTTGGCTTCGGCTCGAAGATGGTGGTAACTGGCGACATCACCCAGGTAGATCTTCCGCGCGAGCAGCGCTCGGGGCTAGTTGTCGTTGGCGAGGTACTAGACGCGATCGAGGGCATCGAGTTCGTGCGCTTTGGCGGGGAGGACGTAGTGCGTCACAAGCTAGTGCAGCGGATTGTCGAGGCCTATGACGTGCATGGCAGAAGTGAGGTTTCCGGACCGATCGGCTGCATCACCGGCGCAACCGGTGGTGCAGCGTCTGGCCGAGCGTCGAGCCTGAGTCGCACGTCGATGCTGGAAGTCGAGGTCTTTGGGGCACAGCTGCTCACAGGTCCCCTGCCGCAGTGGCGCGTGGAGCGCCTGTGCGCGCTTGCCCTCGCGTCGGCCGGCGTCGAGCAAGGCCATCTTGCTGTGGAGTTCGTCGATGCCACGCGCATCGCTGAGCTCAACGGCGAGCATCGCGGCAAAGAAGGCCCTACCGACGTTCTCTCCTTTCCAGTCGACGGAGCTGAGCCGAGTGCACCCGGAGAGGGCGTTCCGTGCGAGCTCGGCGACGTCGTGATCTGTCCCGCACACACGATGGATGTGCAAGAGGCGATCGTACATGGGGCGCTGCACCTCGTTGGTATGGATCATGAGACTGACGATGGAGAGATGCTCGCGTTGCAAGCAGAGATCCTGCGTTGGGGTAGCTCGTGATGGGTGAGGCTGACGCGGCGGCTGGCGAGGGCAACCTCGGGAGGGACCCAAGCAGCGAAATCGACATGCAGCCCGAGCAGGCCGCTGGCAAACGGGGCACGTCGAGTAAATCGGAGACGGACACCCGTAGTGGGTTCGTCGCGCTCGCCGGCCGCCCGAATGTAGGCAAGTCGACGCTCGTCAACGCGATCGTCGGCGGGAAGATCGCGATCGTCTCCGATCGGCCTCAAACGACACGACGCGCGATCCGCGGTGTTCACACCTCCGAGCGGTGCCAGCTTGTGCTCGTCGACCTGCCTGGGGTACAACGTCCTCGTGACACGCTTACCGAGCGCATGGCGGGCAGAGTGCGTCAGGAGTTGGAGGGCTCTGACGCCGCGCTGCTCGTGCTCAATGGAGAGCAGGGAGTGGGCCCCGGCGATCGCTATATCGCGCAGACGCTCGCGGATGCCGCTCCTCGGGTTGTAATCACGATCAACAAGATCGACCGGCTCGACCGGGCCGCCACGGTCGCGATGCTGGCTGGCGCAGCCGAGCTCGAGATCGGTGCGGAGATCTTCCCGATCTCCGCACGCACCGGCAAGGGGGTGCCTGCGCTCGTAGAGCATCTTGCTGAGCTCATGCCTATCGGCCCGTTCATGTTCTCCTCGGAGTCGATCTCAGACCAACCACTTCCGGTACTGCTGGCCGAGTTGGTGCGCGAGGCGGCGATCAGGCGCACCTTTCAAGAGTTGCCTCATGCCGTCGAGGCGATCGTCGAAGAGGTCGAACATCCACGTGAGGGCCTGGTGCGAGTGCGGGCTCTCATCTGGGTGGAGAGCGAGTCACAGAAGGGGATCGTTGTCGGTGCGGGTGGGCGCATGATCAAGGCCATTGGCTCCGCTGCGCGCAAGGAGATCGAGCGTGAGCTCGAATCCCACGTTCATCTGGACTTGTCGGTGCGTGTGCGGCGCGACTGGCGTGGCGACGAGGGGCTGCTCGATCGACTCGGAATCACTTGAAGCTCTGCGCTAGAGCTTGCGCTCGAGTCTCGCCGAGGTTTCGCGTACCCCGTTTAGGTCGAGCTCGGGCGTAAAGAGCAGGGGGATGGTCACGATGAGCGGTGGCTTGCCATCGGCAAAGCGCTGGCGGCGCAAGCGTGTGATTTGGCCCTGTTGTACGCGTGCGCGTTCGTGAACGGCGCGAGCCATTCGTGCGGCGCTTACGGCGACGTGTGCGTCGTTATCGACCCCGGCGATCTGCTCGAGCTCCTCACGCGTGAAGCGCCGAGGTACAGTGCCATTGACGATCACTGCGTCGAGGTCGCGGTCGAGTTGGCGGCGCAGTCCTTCCTCGAGCTCGAGCGTCTCGGTGACAGCCATCTCCGTCGCATGCGTCACCGCCACATACCCGGTACGTCGCTGGTCTTCAAGCAACTCCCGCACTCCTCGAGCCTGCTCTGCCAGCGGGCCGACGCGGACGATCGAGGCGAATGTTTGGGGTGAGCTCAGCATCGCCAGCGCGTGGCCGGTCGCGGGGGCGTCGAGCACCACTAGGTCATAGGGAGTGCACTTCTTGTGCGTGGCAGGCTTGCCTCCGCGCGATCCTTCGCATAGCTCGCGCACCTTCACCATGCTCACTAGCTCCTTGGCCCCTGGGGCGGCGGCGGCGAAGTAGTGGAAGGTGCTACTTGCCGCGAGCAGCCGCACCGAGACACGTCCGCCGAGTGTGCGCAGCCACTCGATCAGGGCCTTGTCGGGATCGATCGAGGTGCTCCACAGGTTGGGCTCCAGCTCCACCTCCTCCCCTGACCCGCAGGACAGGGACTCTCCGAACAGAGCCGGCAGGCGGTGTTGGTCGCCGAGCTCGGCGACGATCGTGCGCAGTCCGCGCCGGGCGGCTATGAGGCCGAGCGCGCATGCCAAGGTGCTCTTGCCGGTGCCCCCCTTGCCGGTCACCACGATCAGCTTGTGTTCCAGCAGCGAGGCCATTGTTCTCACGCAACCTACAATTCCGCTGATGAGCACACCGGCCAGCCGTACAGTGGAGCAGTTGCTCGCCTACGACGAGCGCGGTCTCGTGCCGTGCGTGGTTCAGGACTGGACAAGCGGGGAGGTGCTAACAGTCGCCTATATGAACGAGCTCGCGCTGGAACACACCCGCGCCACTGGGGAGCTACACCTATGGAGCCGCTCGCGTCAAGAGCTGTGGCATAAGGGCGCCACCAGCGGTAATATCCAGACGGTTCGCTCGCTGCGCGTGGATTGCGACGGCGATGCTCTACTCGCGCTCGTCGAGCCTGCCGGTCCCGCTTGCCATACAGGCGAGCGAACCTGCTTTCACCGTGGCGAGCTCGAGCCGCTTGCCCCGCATGAGACGCTGCCAGCACTCGAGCGCACATTGCGCGACCGAGCACGCGAGCGTCCTGAGGGCTCCTACACCGTGGAGCTGCTCGACGATCCCCAACGCATCGGCGAGAAGGTGATGGAGGAGGCTGAGGAGGTGTCGCGGGCCGCGCGCGAGGAGACAGACGAGCGCGTTGCTGAAGAGGCGGCCGATCTCATCTATCACCTGCTCGTGCTGTTGCACGGCCGCGGTCGTTCTCTTGTCGATGCGGAGCGGGTGCTCGATGAACGTCGCAGGTAGCGCGGCGGCGGAGGCGCCGGCGGGCGCTCACAATCTGATCCCGCTGCGCGAGACGTTCATCGCCGATTGCGAGACACCCGTCTCGGCGTTTCTAAAGCTGCGTGAGCTCGCCCCTGAGGAGCCCGCCTTCCTGCTCGAGTCGGCTGAGCAGGGTCAGCGAATGGGTCGCTACTCATTCATCGGCTTCCGTCCTCGTTCGGTCCTGCGCTGGTCGCTTGGCGATCCAGGCGACCCATATGCGCTGGCGGCAGCGGCGGTCGCCGGTTGTCGTCAGGCACCGTTGACAGATCTGCCGCCGTTCGCGGGCGGGGCTGTGGGTTTCTTTGGCTACGACCTGGTGAGAACCGTGGAGCCACTCGGAGAGCCCAAGAGTGGGCCGGAGGGGGATCCCCTCGGGTTGCCAGACATGGCGCTCATGCTCACGGACGCGCTCGTTGTGTTCGACCATCTCAAACACACCATCACGATCCTCGCGAACGCCGACCTGGATGCCGAGCCGGATCTGCAACGCGCTCGCGACGTTGCTCTCGCCACGATCGCCGAAGTACGGGCATGTCTGGCGGGGCCAGTTCCGCAAGGCGCCGGCGTGACCAGCCTAGGTGCAGCGGAGGCTTCAGACAGACCAGGTGCGATGCCCTCGGATGTCGGTGGAGGTGAGCGTGAGGCACCGCGCTTTGAGTCGAACATGACACGCCAACGCTTCGAGGCAATGGTGGCGCGGATCGTGGAGTACATCCACGCGGGCGACGCCTTCCAGGTGGTGCCCTCCCAGCGTTGGTCGGCTCGGACGCCGGTAGAGGCGTTCTCCATTTACAGGGGATTGCGTACCGTCAACCCGAGTCCCTACATGTACTTCTTGGACTTCGGCGATTTCCAGGTGGCGGGTGCCAGCCCCGAGCCGCTGCTCACCGTCAGCGGCCGCGAGGTCTCAACGCGCCCGATCGCCGGAACTCGCCCGCGCGGGGCCAGCCCCGAGGAGGACAGGCGCATCGCGGATGAGCTACTTGAAGACGAGAAGGAGCGCGCTGAGCACGTGATGCTTGTCGATCTCGGTCGCAACGACCTCGGACGGGTGTGTGAGTACGGCAGTGTCACCGTGGATGAGCTGATGGAGGTCGAGACATACAGCCACGTGATGCACATCGTCTCCTCGGTTTCGGGCATCCTGCGCGAGGATGTGGGCGCGATGGACGCGTTGCGCTCGGTATTGCCCCCGGGCACCCTCTCGGGCGCCCCGAAGGTGCGCGCGATGCAGATCATCGACGAGCTCGAGCCCACCAAGCGAGGGGGGTACGGCGGAGCGATCGGCTACCTCAGCTACACCGGCGATCTCGACACCGCGATCCACATCCGCACGGTTGTCGTCAAGGACGGTGTCGCGCATGTCCAAGCAGGCGGTGGGACGGTCGCGGAGGCCAAGCCCGAGTACGAGTACGAGGAGTCTGTGAACAAGACCAAGGCCGTGCTGCGCGCCGTCGAGCTTGCCTGCGAGCAGCCGGATTGGGCGTGAACATGCGAGCGTTCGAGCTCAGGCGGGGTGCGGCGATGCGGGTGCTCGGGAAGAGCGGTGTCTAGCGATGCGAGTGTTGGTCATCGACAACTACGACTCGTTCACCTACAACCTTGTTCAGTACCTGGGCGAGCTGGGCGCCGAGGTGTATGCGGTGCGCAATGACATGGCGACGGTCGAGCAGCTGCTCGACGACGGTTATCGGCGCTGCGTCATCTCGCCGGGACCGTGCACTCCAAACGAGGCTGGCATCTCGCTCGAGGTGGCACGGCGGATGCCCGAAGCGGGCATTCCAACTCTGGGGGTGTGTCTCGGCCACCAGTCGATGGCCCAGGTGTTCGGCGGAATCGTCAAGCTGCATGCACCCGTTCACGGCAAGGCCACCACGATCGAGCACGACGGGCGCACGATCTTCAAGGGGCTCTCCTCGCCACTGAAAGTGGGGCGCTACCACTCGCTTGTCGTCGACGAGCAGTTGCCCGATTGCCTTGAAGCAACCGCGCACGGCAGTGGAGTACTGATGGGCCTACGTCACCGCGAGCTACCCGCAGAGGGCGTCCAGTTCCATCCCGAGTCGGTGCTTACCGATGAGGGCAAGCTATTGCTCGAGAATTTCCTCGAAGCCCGCTGGCTTGCGCCAGGCGGTCTCCTACCGATCGAAGATCAACGAGACCTTCGATCGGCCAGCTCACGTGCAGAGCACACTTCGCGGGATGGGCGGGTTCCCAATCCCATGCCTGGCTTGGCCAGCGGCCATCGAGACACTGGCGAATAATGCCCAACCCGGTTCTCACTCGCGCGATCGACGCCGTGGCCTCGCGACGCGACCTGAGTGAGCAGGAGGCCTCGGAGGTGCTTGCCGAGATCATGCACGGTGACGTATCCGAGACCCAGATCGCGGCGTTTCTGATCGCGTTGAGAACGAAGGGAGAGACGGTTGACGAGCTCGCTGGCCTCGCCCGCACGATGCGAGAGCTGGCGGCGCACGTCCCCATCGAGCGCGAGGACTTGCTCGACACCGCCGGTACGGGCGGGGGCAGACGCACGTTCAACGTGTCCACCATGGCCGCCCTCGTGGCCGCGGGCGCCGGGTGTGCGGTTGCCAAGCATGGCAATCGCTCAGCAACCAGCTCCTCTGGCTCGGCGGATCTGTTGGAGGCGCTTGGCGCGCGCATCGACCTTGGCCCAACAGGCGTCGCGCACTGCATCGAGGAGGCGGGCTTTGGCTTCATGTTCGCGCCCGCTCATCATCAGGCCACGCGTTTTGTGGTGCCGGTCAGGAGCGAGCTGGCTGTGCGAACGATCTTCAACTTCCTCGGGCCGCTCACCAACCCGGCCGGCGCAACGCGTCAGCTAATCGGCGTCGCCGACGCTGGCTTCCTCGAGACGGTGGCTGGTGCGCTGGCACGCCTCGGTGTGCAGCGCGCACTCGCGGTCTCGAGCGAGGATGGACTCGACGAGATCTCGATCTCCGCTGCCACACACGTGGTGGAGGTCAACGGCGAGGAGATTTCGCGCTATACGCTCACACCTGGCGAGGTGGGCATCGAGCTCGCCGACCCGTCCGATCCGCTGCTCAGCGGAGGGTCTCCTGCCGAGAACGCCGAGGTCACGCGGGCGGTGTTCGCCGGCGAGCGGAGCGTGCGCGCCGATCTTGTGTCGATCAACGCGGGCGCCGCGATCTACGCCGCCGGCGTCGCCGACTCCATCCCAAGCGGTGTCGAGGCGGCGCGTGAGGCGCTCACGTCGGCAAGCGCGGCGGTGGCACTCGAGCGCTATGTCCAGGCCAGCCAGCGTCATGCTCCCGAGCGGGTGTCGGGATGAGCGTGGGTGAGCCAGCCAGCTCGAGAGCTTCGGGTAGGGCCACCGTGCTCGAGCGGATCCTGAGCGAAACGCGTGCGGGACTGGTAGAGCGCAAGCGCCGTGTGTCGCTCGAGGATCTTGAAATACAGGCAGCGGAAGTGCCAATAGCGGCCGGAGGCACGAGGCTAGCCGGCGAGGCGAGCGCGCTATCCAGCGGCGCGGAAGCACCCTCCGCGCTGGTGCAGACCGCCGAGCGTCTGCGGGGACGTTTTCACAAAGCCCTAGCGCGTCCCGGCATCGGGGTAATCGCCGAGTTCAAGCGTCGCTCGCCTTCGGCGGGTAGCTTGCGCGAGGGGGCCGATCTCAACACGATCGCCGGCGCGTATGAGCGTGGGGGGGCGAGTGCGCTGTCGGTGCTCACGGAGGGTCCCAACTTCGAAGGGTCGCTGGTGGACGTGCGCGCGGCGCGCGAAGCGTGTGAGCTGCCGATCTTGCGCAAGGATTTCATCCTCGATCCCTATCAGCTGTATGAGGCGCTGGCAGCGGGCGCCGACGCGATACTGCTGATCGTGGCGGCACTAGATCAGCAGGAGCTGGCATCGCTGCACGATCTCGCGCGGAAGCTCGGCCTGGATGTGCTCGTGGAGGTGCACGATCGCGACGAGCTCGCACGTGCCGCGCAGATCGGGGCGGAGCTGATCGGCGTGAACAACCGCGATCTGCGGGACTTCACCGTGGACGTACGACGCACGGAGCGTCTGCTGGCGGAGATGCCCGTGGGGACGACGGTTGTATCGGAGTCGGGGATCTCAGCACCAGAGCAACTGGAGCGACTGGAGGAAGAAGGGGTGGCGGCCGTGTTGGTTGGCGAGTTGCTGATGCGTGCGCCCGATCCCAGGCAAGCGCTTGCCACGCTGTTGGCGGGCACTCATAGAAGCTCCTAAACCTCGAATACCGGCCAAGGTTCCAATCTTTTATAAAGTCGCATGGTCCTCTTTAGACCACGTTGATCGCAACCGTTCATTCTGACTGCCAATGAAGCGTTTCGCCATTCCCCTCGTCTCGGCCCTCATTGGAGGCGGACTGGTCGTTGCCGTGATCGCGGTCGCCGGGGGTCTTAGCTCCTCGCAGAAGACCGTCACCGTGGTGCAGCAAGCATCCACACCGATCGCCCCGTCGAACGCGTCGCAGCAGAGTGCTGGTTTGACGCCCCACCAGATCTATGAGAGGGACGCGCCGGGCGTTGCACTCGTCACCTCGACGATCGTCCGTCAGACCGAATCGCCTTTCAGTCTTGGCGGTGAAAGCAGCCAGGAGCAGGGCACCGCCACCGGATCGGGCTTCGTGATCAACAATGACGGCACGATCCTCACCAACTACCACGTGGTGGAGAACGCAGTCAAGGTGGAGGTGAGCTTCGAACACGGCAAGACGGTTGAAGCGAAAGTGATCGGCAAGGACCCCTCCAACGACCTCGCCGTTCTGCACATCCCCACCGAAGGTCTCACGATGCACGTGCTCACGCTCGGCAACTCCGGTCAGGCGGAGGTTGGCGATCCGGTGCTCGCGATCGGCAATCCCTTTGGCTATGACCGTACGCTCACGACGGGAGTGGTCTCAGCACTGCAACGTCAGATCACTTCGCCCAACGGCTTCTCGATCGACAACGTATTGCAGACCGACGCGCCGATAAACCCGGGCAACTCTGGAGGGCCACTGCTCAACGAGAAGGGCGAAGTGATCGGGATCAACTCCCAGATCGAGACCGGCGGCGGCGGCGATGGCAGCGTAGGGATCGGCTTTGCCATCCCGATTGACACCGCCAAGTCGGAGCTCCCGCAGCTGGAGAAAGGCGGGACAGTGAGTGGCGCCTATCTCGGCGTGAGCACGATCAGCGTGGACGGTTCCCTCTCGGCACTGAACCTGCCGGTGAAGAGCGGGGCAATGGTCGAGACGGTGGAAGCCGGCACGCCGGCCGCAAAGGCCGGCCTGCGTGGAGGCAACCTCGAAGCGCAGCTCCCTGGTGGGAAGGTGGCTGTAGGCGGAGACATCATCGTTGGCGTGGATGGCAAGCCGATCAACAGCGCTGAAGACCTTTCGAGCTTGATTGGATCGAAGAAGCCGGGCGACGCGATCTCGGTCGAAGTGCGACGCGCTTCGGGCAGCGGCACATATGAAAAGAAGACGATCAAAGTGACGCTCACCGCCCGACCGGACTCGATCAAGAACGCCACCACGCCCGAAGGGTAGGCGCGCCCGCCGCAATTCGCGGCGCAAGACGCAAGCCCCGGTCGGGCCGCTACCGTGGGGACATGTCCGACGGGGCCACACAGGTGAAGATCTGCGGGATCACGCGGCTCGAGGACGCCGAGCTGGCGGTGGAGCTTGGCGCTTGGGCGGTGGGCATGGTGTTCTTCGACGCTAGCCCGCGCGGCTGCTCGCTTGCCGAGGGGCAGCGCATCACGGCGGCCCTGCGTCGCAAGGTGGAGCTGTGCGGGGTGTTCGTGAACCCGCACATGGAGGAGATCATTGCCATCAGTGAGCAACTGGGTTTGACGTTGCTGCAGCTTCACGGCGATGAGGGCCCGTCGTTCTGCGGCGAGGCGGCCCGGCGCACCGGGGCGCGCGTGATCAAGGCGCTGCAGGTGTCTGGTATGGCCGACATCCAGGACGCGTCTCGCTTCCACACCGACTTCCATCTGCTCGACGCGCGCTCGACGGTACCCGGACGGGAGCAGTTGCGCGGCGGCACGGGGGAGACGTTCGACTGGAAGCTGCTTGCGGGACGGCGCTCGAAAGTGCCGCTGATCCTAAGCGGCGGCCTGGAGCCCAGCAACGTGGGCGAGGCGATCGAGCGTGTGCGTCCGTTCGCGGTGGACACCGCAAGTGGCACCGAGAGCTCGCCGGGGATCAAGGATCCGTTGAAGCTGCGCGACTTCTTCGCTGCTGTGGATCGCGCCGCGTTCGGTGCGCCTTCCGAGGTCGCCGCGCCTCGCGAGACGGTGGCATCCGGCGAGTCTCCGCGGGAGGCGACGCCGTCGGTAGGCTCGCGATCGTGAGCGCCGTAGAGCACCGCTTTGGCCCCTATGGGGGCCAGTATGTCCCCGAGACGCTGATGCCGGCGCTTGCCGAGCTCGAGCAGGCATGGGTGGCGGCACGCGAGGATCCCGGGTATCGCGCTGAGCTGGAGAGTCTGCTGCGTGACTTCGCGGGACGCCCCACGCCTCTCTACCACGCCGAGCGGCTCTCCGAGCGGGTCGGCAGGCCGGTGTATCTCAAGCGTGAGGACCTCAACCACACCGGCTCGCACAAGCTCAACAACGCACTCGGCCAGGCGTTGCTGGCCAAGCGTATGGGCAAGGGTAGGGTCATCGCCGAGACTGGCGCCGGTCAGCACGGCGTAGCGACTGCCACCGTATGCGCGCTGCTCGACCTCGAGTGCGTGATCTACATGGGCACCGAGGACACCCGCCGCCAAGCGCCAAACGTCCAGCGTATGGAACTGCTCGGCGCCCGCGTAGAGCCGGTGGATGCTGGCGCACGTACGTTGAAGGAGGCCACCTCAGCGGCGATCCGTGACTGGGTGACAAATGTGGCGGACACTCACTATGTGATCGGCTCGGTGGTTGGTCCCGCTCCCTACCCGGCGTTGGTGCGTGACCTCCAGCGCGTGATCGGGGACGAGGCGCGTGCACAGATGCTCGAGCGCGAGGGACGTCTGCCCGCGCGTGTCGTGGCGTGCGTTGGCGGGGGCTCGAATGCGCTTGGCATCTTCACGGCCTTCCTCGAGGACGAGGCTGTACAGCTGGTTGGGGTAGAGGCTGGAGGTGACGGAATCGACACCGACCGCCATGGCGCCCCGCTGACCGTGGCGGGTCGTGCGGGCGTCCTACACGGAGCGCTCTCCGCGGTGATGCAGGACGAGGACGGGCAGATCATCGAGGCCCATTCGATCTCGGCGGGTCTTGACTATCCAGGCACGGGCCCTCAGCACGCCTTCCTGCGCGATAGCGGCAGGGCTCGCTATGAGGCGGTCACCGATCGCCAGGCGCTCGCCGCATTCCGGCAGGTATCGCGCTTGGAGGGCATCATCCCGGCGCTGGAGACCGCCCATGCGCTTGCCTGGACACTCGCTCAACCCGATGGCGAGCTGGACTTGGTGTGTCTGTCCGGGCGCGGGGACAAGGATTTGGTCGAGGTGCTCGATGCTGGCTGAGAGTTTGGGAGACAAGATTCGCCTGCGGCCTCGAGGGCACGTGTGAGGCCGCTCGCCGTGCTCTGTGGATGCCCGGTGATCGGATGTCCAGTGATTCTTCTTGTCGGGGGATGCGAGCTGTGAGCGCTACCGCGACGACGGGCATCGACAGGATCGCGGCGGCATTCGCAGGCAGCGGCAAGCAAGCCGCGCTGATGCCCTACCTGATGGGGGGCTTTCCAACGCTTGGGCAGTCGGTGCAGATCGGAGAGGCCTGTGTGCAGGCTGGCGCGGACCTGCTCGAGTTGGGCGTGCCCTACTCCGACCCGCTCGCCGACGGCCCCGTGATTCACGATGCAGGCACGCGCGCGCTCGCGGCGGGTGCGAATTTGAGCGGGGTGCTCGAGGTCGCACGGGCGCTCACGCCGAGCGTCCCGGTGGTACTCATGTGCTACGCCAACATGGTGTTGGCGCCGGGGGCAGAGGCGTTTGTGGAGCGCTTGGTGCAGAGCGGCGCGAGCGGGCTGATCGTGCCCGACCTGCCCTTGGAGGAGGCCCCAGAGGTGCTGGCGGCTTGCGATGCGCTCGGTGTCGCTCTGGTGCCGCTCGTAGCGCCCACTACGCCGCCGGAGCGCCTCGCTCGGATCGGCGCGCTCGCGCGCGGCTTCCTCTACACGGTCTCGGTGGTGGGCACCACCGGTGAGCGTGGGGCGCTCTCCGATCGGTTCGCCGAGATCGTCGCGCGCGCGAAGGCGAGCACCAATGCACCGGTGGCACTTGGCTTTGGAATCTCCACTCCCGAGCATGCACTCCAGGCGGCGCGGGTGGGGGCGGACGGGGTGATCGTTGGTACCCGGCTCGTGCGTGCGGCCGCCGAGTCCGAGGACCCCGCCAGCGCCGTTGGCGAGGTAGTGGCGGATCTCGCCGCGGCACTGTTATAGGATTCGCGCGCAATGGGACTGGTACTCACCGTAACCGCCGGGCTGATCATCTGGATCGTGCTGTGGGCGCTTGGTGCGAAGGGCTTTGACTCCTTCATGCTCGCCACGCTGATCATCGTCATCGGTGCCACCGTGAAGATCCTCTCCGGCTACCTTCCGGGTCGTCGCGGCGACTAACTGCCAGGTGCATGCGCGCTGGCTCGGCCTCCTCGCCGCCCTCGCCCTCGTGCCGGCGTTGGCTGGGTGCGGTGGCGTAAGTAGCTCAACGGCGGCCGACAACATCGGTGAGCAGCTGACGGTTTATTCCAGTCTGCCGCTCCAAGGTCCCTCGGCAGCTATCTCCCAGCAGATCGTCGGCGGTGAGAAGCTCGCGCTCGCCGACGCCCAGGGGCATGTAGGCCGATTCACGGTCAGCTACGTCTCGCTTGATGACTCGAGCCCGACCAGCGGCGAGTGGGACCCTGGAGTGACTGCCGCGGACGCGAAGGCCGCGGCGCAGGATCCCACGACGATTGCCTACCTCGGCGACTTCAACTCGGGAGCCACCGCCATCTCGCTGCCGCTCACCAATGCGGCAGGCATCCTTCAGGTCAGCCCCGCAAGTCCTTACGTGGGCTTGACCTCCTCGCTCGATGCGGGGCAGGGCGAGCCTGAGCGTTTCTATCTCACCGGCAAGCGCACGTTCGGTCGTATCGCACCCGGCGACCCTGTGCAGGCCGCCGCTCAGGTGGCGCTCTTGCAACGACTGGGAGTGCATCGCCTATATGTGCTCGCCGACCAGGACCCTTTCGATCTGCCGCTCGCTCAAATCGTGACCGGCGATGCCGAACGAGCTGGGATTCAGGTCAAGGGCGAGGACACGGTTACGATCCTCCCCGGCTCGAACTTCACGGGCGAGGTGAAGAAGATCGCCGAAAGCCACGCCCAAGCGGTATTCGTCAGCGCGACCGCTACAAGCGAAGCGGCGCAGCTTTGGCGCGAACTACATTCCGCCGCGCCGCAGCTGTCGCTGCTTGCGTCGAGCACGATGCTGAATAACGTGTTTACCGCGCATCTGGGGGCCGCGGACAGCAGCACTTTCATCGGTTCGCCCGTGCTTGCCATGGGCTTCTACCCACCGTCGGGACGTCGCGTGCTCTCCGACTACGATCGTCGCGTCGCGCCAGTGGGTGAACCGTACGTGCTGTATGGATATGAGGCGATGAGCGTCGTGCTCGCGGCGATCCGTACCGCCGGCAATGGGGGGACGATCGCCAGGCGGTGATCGACAAGTTCTTTGCCACACACGACCGTCGCTCTGTGTTGGGCGTCTACTCGATGCAGCCAAGCGGAGAAACGACTCTCTCGAGCTACGCCATCGACCGGGTGGTCAAAGGCGCGCCTGTCTTCTGGCAGGCATTCCAGCCCTCGGGCTGAACTCCCCTCCTGCTAGGAGAGCGCGGCGCGTAGCGCGGAGTGGAGCTGTGGGTAGCGGAACTCGTAGCCGAGTACAAGAGCCTTGACGGGCATCACACGGGCGCCGGTGGTCACGGTCTTTGACATCTCGCCATACAGGAGTCCAAGGGCCGCTCCCGGCAGCGGCAGCAGCGCGGGGCGGTGCAGCACTCGGGCGAGCGCCTTGGAGAAGTCACGGTTGCGCTGTGGCTCAGGCGCGGTGGCGTTGATTGGCCCTTGCCAGCGTTCGTTGTCGATCGCGGCCAGCACGATCTCCACGAGGTCTTCTGGATGGATCCAGGATATGTACTGATGACCGCCCGCGATCGGGCCGCCCACGCCGAGCTTGAACGGGGGAAGCATCTTGGCGAGCGCTCCGCCGTCGCGGTCGAGCACTACACCTGTGCGCAACCTCACTACGCGCAGACCTTGCTGCTCGGCCGCCTCGGCCTCGGCCTCCCACGCGTGGCAGGTCTGTGCGAGGAAGCCGGTACCTGCCGGAGCCTCCTCGTCGATCGGCTCGTCGCCGTGGGCGCCGTAGTAGCCGATAGCGGAGCCGCTCACCAAGACCTTCGGTTGCTCGCTGGAGGCGAGTACGCCGAGTCCTTCTACCAGGTGTCTCGTTCCCGTCACGCGGCTCTCACGAATGGTTTGCTTGGCAGTGGCGCTCCAGCGTTGCGCGATGTTCTCGCCCGCCAGGTGCACGATCGCGTCCCGGCCGGCAAGGGCCGCCGCTGGCGCCGGTTCGCGCGAGGGGTCCCAGTGTTCCGCGCCGAGCGTGCCCGCCGGGCCGTCGAAGTCGGTGGGAGGTGATGTCAACTGCTCGAGCTTCTCGCGTGCCTGCTCGGGGTGACGCGAGAGTACCGTCACCTCATCGCCTCGTCTCCTGAGCGAGGTCACTACCCGCGGGCCGATCAACCCTGTTGCTCCGGTGACCGTTATCCGCATGTCCCTGCCACTCCGTTTGTACACCCTGTGACCGTGACCCTCATGGCCGGTCGCTCCCGGACTCAGCCGGTGGTATGAACGCGCTGATCGCCCATACCGGTCAGGGTATCGCCCTGGGCGAAGCCGACCTCCTGGCCGGCGAGCGCGTCGCCGCTCGTACGTGCTTGCTCGGCTACAGCCGCAGCTACCGCTGGGGCGACGTCGCGGTTGAATACCGAGGGGATTATGTAGTCCTCACGCAGCTCCTGGTCGTCGACGATCGCCGCGATTGCCCTTGCCGCTGCCATCTTCATCTCCTCGGTGATCGACCGAGCGCGCACATCGAGGGCGCCGCGGAAGATGCCCGGGAAGCAGAGCACGTTGTTGATCTGGTTTGCGTAGTCCGAGCGGCCAGTTGCCATGATCCGCACGTAGGGTGCTGCCTCCTCGGGGATCACCTCCGGGTTCGGATTGGCCATCGCGAACACCATTGCATCGTCGTTCATCTTGGCAAGTGCCTCCACCGGTAGGGCACGAGCGCCGGAGAGGCCCACGAGGAGGTCGGTTCCGTCGATCACATCGGCGGGGGTTCCGGTACGGCCCTGGTGATTGGTGGACTCCGCATACCAACGCTTCACCGAGCTCATCGTTTCGTCCAGGTAGTCATCGCGCTGGGTGCTGAGGGCTCCGCGCGAGTCGGCGCCGATGATGTCGCGCACCCCAGCCTCCAAGAGGATCTTCGTCACGGCCACGCCGGCGGCGCCAAGCCCGATAACGAGCACTTTCAGGTCGGCGAGGCTGCGACCGGTGAGCTTGGCCGCGTTTAGCAGCGCCGCCATCACAACCACCGCGGTGCCGTGCTGATCGTCGTGGAACACCGGTATGTCCAGATCACGCTTGAGGCGCTCCTCGATCTCAAAGCAGCGCGGGGCCGAGATGTCCTCGAGGTTTATCCCCCCGAAGGCGGGCGCGATCAATGTCACTGCTCGCACGATCTCATCGGTGTCCTTCGTGTCGAGGCAGATCGGGAAGGCGTCCACCCCCGCGAACTCCTTGAAAAGGCACGCCTTACCCTCCATCACCGGCATTGCCGCCGCTGGGCCGATATCGCCGAGACCGAGCACCGCCGTGCCGTCGCTGACTACCGCCACGGTATTGCGCTTGATCGTGTACTGGAAAGCCTTGTCGGGATCGTCCTTGATCGCGGTGCACACTCGCGCCACGCCCGGCGTATAGGCCATGGAGAGATCGTCGCGCGTTTTCAGCGGATGCTTGTTGTGCTGTTCGATCTTGCCTCCGACGTGTAGCAGGAAGGTACGGTCGGTCGTGTCGATCACCTCGACCCCGGCGAGCGATCCGATCGCCGAGAGGATGCGGTTCCAATGGTCGCGGTTGGAGGCGTCCACAACGATGTCGCGCACGCTGTGCTCGGCGCCTGCCTCGACGAGGTCGACGGCTACGACCATTCCACCCTGCTTGCCGATAATGTCGGTTACCTGGCCGAGCATGCCCTGCCGCTCGTCGATCTTGACGCGGATGGTCAGGCGATACTGGGCGCTGGGGGTGACGCTCACTGGGATGAAGCTCCTCGTGTAGCCGGCACGATGGCCGGGCGGCCCGGCATCTTATTTGCTTGAGCCTCGCCGCCTCCCATACCCCTAGAACCTCCTCACGGAAGCTGGTGGTGTGGGCTCCTAATAGAGTGGTCGGCGTGGAGCGCCGCCTGTTCCTGATCGACGGTCCAAGTCTCGTCTATCGGGCCTTCTATGCGTTGCCGGAGTCGATCGCCACCTCAACGGGCGAGCCCACCAACGCGATCTTCGGGTTCGCCTCGATGCTCGTGAAGATCGTCACCGACCATGGGGTGCAACCTACGATGGTTGCCTGGGATGCGGGCAGCTCGGGTCGGACCGAGTTGTTCTCCGAATACAAGGCCGGGCGTCGCTCGCGCCCCGATCTGCTCAAGGCTCAGTGGCCGGCGATGGAACCATTGATCGAGGCGTTTGGCTACCGCAATGTGAAGCTCGAGGGCTACGAGGCCGACGATGTGATCGCCTCGCTTGCCGAGAAGGCCCGTAACGCGGGGGTGCCGGTGACGATTGTCACCGGCGACCGCGACGTCTTCCAGCTGATCGACGAGCAAGGTCTTGTGCAGGTGATGGCCACGGCTCGTGGGATCACCGAGACTAAGCTCTACGACCGTCAGGCTGTGATCGACCGTTATGGACTGCCACCCGAGCTGATCCCCGATTTCTATGGGCTCAAGGGCGACAGCTCCGACAACATCCCTGGCATCCCCGGCATCGGCGAGAAGACCGCCAGCGAGCTGATCCAGCGTTTCGGCTCGCTCGAGGGGGTGCTCTCGCATGTACGCGATATCGGTGGTCCGAAGCGCAGGCAGAGCCTTATCGATCACGCTGAGAATGCGCGTATGTCCAAGAGCCTCGCCACCGTCCAACGCGATCTGTCGGTTGACTTCGACTTGAAGAGCGAGGCGGCGCGCGAACCAGACCGCTCGCAACTACGCGAGGTGTTCCGTCGCTGGGAGTTGCGCGATCCGTTGCGCCGCGTCGAAGAGGCGCTTGGAGAGGTGGAGCTCGCGAAGACGACCTCCTCAGACGAGGTTACGCTCACAGGGCGCGTTCGTAGAGGGGTCCTAGCCGACATTGCGAAGCTGAAGACGGCGAGCGGCACCGCGGCGGAGGAGTTGTGTGTGGCTGTCAGCTCTAGTGAGGCACCGGAGGGTGAGCTCTTTGTCGAGGGCTCGCCGTGGCGTTTTGCTGTCAGCGCCGACCCCCCACCGGCCGGCGTCACGCAGGGCAAGAAGGCCGCCGCCCGTGCGTCTCGGGCGGCGGTGTTGCTTGGTGATTGCTCGGGACCCGAGGAGGTTGTGGTGGCCTGCGGAGAGCTCTCGGTAGTGGCGCACGACGCAAAGGCTCTCGGGGTGGTGCCTCCTGGCCTTGTGCATGACACGTTGCTTGGGGCCTACCTGCTCGAGCCGGCTAGGCGCGGCTACCCGTTTGCCGAGCTGTGCGAGGAGCGCGGGCTCGTGGCCAACGTCGAGGACTCGGTAGCGGGGGATGTGTTGCTGCTTGGTGCACTCGCCGCTTGGCAGCGTGAGCAGATAATCGAGCGTGAGCTGGATGGGGTGATGCGCGATATCGAGCTGCCGCTCGTGTCTGTGCTGCGCGAGATGGAGGTACTCGGCGTGCGACTGAACGTGCAGCGCTTGCACGAGATAACGGCGCGTGTGCGCGAGGAGATATCGGGTCTTGAAAGGCGCATCTTCGAGCTTGCCGAGGAGGAGTTCACGATTGGATCTCCCCAGCAGCTTGGCGAGATCCTGTTTGTCAAGCTCGGCCTGTCGCGTAAGCGTCGCGGCAAGACTGGCTTCTCCACCGACGCGCGTGTGCTGCAAGCGATTCGTGAGGAGCACGAGATCGTGCCGCACATCGAGCGCTGGCGTGAGCTATCGACGCTGATCAAGACCTATCTGGATGTGCTCCCCCAAGAGGTAGACGCGCGCTCGCGCATCCACACCACCTTCTTGCAGACCGTGGCCCAGACCGGTCGCTTGTCGAGCACTAACCCGAACATGCAGAACGTGCCGATCCGCACGCCGCTAGGCCGCGAGATTCGCGGCTGCTTCGAGGCCGAGGAGGGCTGTGTGCTGATCTCGGTCGACTACTCCCAGATCGAGCTGCGGGTGCTTGCGCATGTCGCTCAGGAGCCGGTGCTCGAAGAGATCTTCAAGCGCGGCGAGGATGTCCATACCGCGACTGCCTCTGAGGTGTTTGGAGTATCGGCTGAGCAGATCGACCCGGGGATGCGCTCAAAGGCGAAGATGATCAATTATGGGATCGTCTATGGGCTCTCCGACTACGGATTGGCGGACCGCCTGAATATCCCACTGGAGGAGGCCAAAGCGTTCATCGACGCCTACCTCGAGCGCTTTCCGTGCGTGGCGAAGTTCATCGCCGACACGATTGAGACCGCCAAGGAGGAGGGTCACGTCAAGACGTTGTGGGGTCGTCGTCGCCAGATACCCGAGCTGCGAGCCCGTAACTACCAGGTACGAATGTTGGGGGAGCGTCTGGCCGTGAATACTGTGATCCAGGGCACTGCCGCCGACATCATCAAGCTGGCGATGGTGCGCTGTCACGAGGCCCTTCACGATGCTGGTCTTGCCACCAAGCAGATCCTCACGATTCACGACGAGCTGCTGTTCGAAGCGCCGCCAGCCGAGGTCGATGCGGCACGCGAGCTAATCGAGCGGGAGATGGTTGGGGTGTGGGAGCACTCTCCGGCGCTCGCCGTCGACGTCGGGGTGGGCCATAATTGGCTGGAGGCCAAGTGACTTCAAAAGCTGGCCACGAGCGACGCGATTGCCGCTGTGGCCCAGTGCCAATGCCCACTGAGGCCGAAGTGAGAAGCATCGGCACTCACGTGCACTGTCTGGTGGCGGCGTAATGACACGCTTGTTGGCGGTGCTGCTCGCGGCGGTGGCGGGAGTGCTCGTCGGGATGCAGGCACCGGTCAACTCACGTCTCGGTCGTGAGCTTGGCAGCGTGCAGGCGGCAACCTTCTCGTTCATGGTGGGCACCGTCGCCCTCGTATTGGTCGCCTTGCTGTTCTATGGCGGGCTGGGCAGCTTCGGAAACGCTGGCAAGGCGCCGACGTGGGCGCTTGTCGGTGGTTTGCTCGGTGCGGTCTACGTGACGGTGGCGATCCTCACTGTGCGTACGCTGGGCGTCAGTGGGCTGACCGCGATCGTGATCTCCGGTCAGCTCGCGGCAGCTGTTGTGATCGACCGCTTCGGACTGCTTGGGATCGCCAAGCAACCAATTCCACCGACGCGCATCCTCGGGCTTGTGCTGCTCGTGCTTGGGGTTTTGCTTGTGGTGCGCCGCTGAGGCTAAGACTGGGATATGTGCTGGTAGGCCTCGCCCAGCAGGCGTATGCCCTGGTCGATAGCCGGCTCGGAGAGGTTGCCGTAGCCGAGGAGCACCCCTGGGGCGCCGCCGGCGGTGAAGCGGTGCAGAGCAAGTCCCTCGGCGCCTACGCCACGCTCGGCGGCCGCTCGTAGAAGTAGTGACTCCTCGGTTTTCTCGGGCAGCATCACAAGCTCGAACAAGCCGGCGTCGGCATCGCTCACGCTCGCGTCGGGAAGCCATCGGTCTAGTGCCTGCAGCAGCGCCTCTCGGCGTCGCTGATAGCGCAGGCGCATGCGACGCACGTGACGGTCGAGCTCGCCTCGTGCGATGAAGTCGCGCAACGCGAGCTGTCCAATGACCTCCGAGCCGCAGTCCTCAACCGTCTTACCCACGGTCAGCTCCCAGGTCAACCACGACGGCAGCAACATCCAACCCAGGCGCATCCCGGGTGCCAGGCGCTTGCTCGCAGAGCCGATATAGACGATCTGCTCCGGGGCGAGACCCTGCAGGGCGCCTACCGCCACACGGTCGTAGCGGTACTCAGAGTCGTAGTCGTCCTCGACGATCAGCCGTTCCTCCTCGGCCCACTCGATCAGCGCCGCACGCCGCTCAGGTGCGAGCACCGCGCCTGTAGGGAATTGGTGTGCAGGGGTGAGCAGGACGGCCGAGGCGTCGGTCGAGGCGAGCACATCGACGCGCAGACCTCCCTCGTCCACTGGGATTGGCACCACCTGCAGGCCAGCCTGCTCGATGATCAGGCGATGCAGGTGCCAGCCCGGGTCCTCGAGTGCCATCTGCTCGACTCCGCGGCTACGCAACGCCCGACACAGCAACGAGAAACCTTGCATGAAGCCTGTGCACACGAGCATGTGCTCTGGGTCGGCGTCCGCACCGCGCACCCGGCCCAGGTATCCGGCGAGGGCTTCGCGTAGCTCAGGTGTGCCGCGGGGATCTCCGTAGCCGAGCGAATTCAGTGGCGAGTCGCGCAGGGCCGTACGCAACGAGCGCAACCACGTCTCGCGTGGAAAGTCGACGAGGTCGGGCAGGCCCGGGTGGAAGTTGTAGGCGAAGTTCTGTAGCAGCGAGCGTGCGGGTGGACGCTCGCTCGCTGCTCGTACCGCCTTGGCTACCCGTACCGGTGCGCCTTGGTTGGTTGTGAGATAGCCCTCCGCGGCGAGCTGGCCATAGGCCTCGGTTACGACGCCGCGTGAGACCCCGAGCTCCGCGGCGAGCCCTCGTGTCGAGGGCAGACGTGCATTCGCAGGAAGACGGCCCGAGCGGATCTGCTTACGCAGAGAGCGCTCGACTTGCTCGTGGAGTGGGAGCTCTGCGTCTCGATCGAGCTCCACAAGCAGTTCCGGTCCTCCAACTGGTCCTCTTTTGTTTGTCACTACTGGAACTGTAATAGAGGCCAGTCGCGGGGTACTTTGGCATGCACAACGAAGGCTCTAATACGGATGGTGTGCCGGCATGCCGGTGTACGAGACGGACGAGACGCCATCGCCCACAGCACATACACGGCTACCGAACAGGTTTGCCGGAACCCTCTGGATCAGGAGCATGACCATGAGCTCGACCCAACGCAATGGTGCCTCAGCAAACGAGATCACGATCGTGGGTGGCGGCATCGCCGGATTGACCGCCGCGATCGCATGCGCCGAGGAGGGCGCAAACGTCCGCCTGCTCGAGGCTCACGAGAGCCTGGGTGGACGGGGACGTAGCACCGACGGTCCGTACAAGGCGAATCTCGGCCCTCACGCGATGTACCAAGACGGTCCCTTCTGGAAGTGGATGCGCGAGCGTGACGTGCTTCCTCCCAACGCGAGCCCGCGGCTCACAGGGGTCCGTTTGCGCCTAGGAGGCTCGCTGCGGCGCACGCCCCCGCTTGGTGCGCTGCCCGCGATTCTGCGTTTGCGCGGTCGCGAAGCGCCAGTCAACGTCGACTTCCGAAGCTGGGTGGCCAGCCACACCGACGATCCCACCGCGGCGATGCTCTCCTCGGCGGCGGGCGTCTTTACCTTTCATCACGATCCCGGTGAGTTGTCGGCGGCGTTCGTGTGGCCGCGCATGGTGCGTCTGTTGCTGACGGCGCCCTCGATCGTTCGCTATCCGGTGGGAGGCTGGAGCTCGTTGGTCAGCTCGCTCGAGCGCCGTGTGCGCGAGCTTGGTGTGACTGTGCAAACCGAAGCTCGTGTCGATGTGCTCCCCGACTCCCCTGTGATCGTGGCGACCGAGCTGGATCAAGCCCGCGAGCTATTGGGGGATGACACTCTGCGCTGGCCGAGCGGGCGCACGGTTTGTCTCGACCTGGGCCTACGTTACCGTCGCGGAGACCCTACGATCGTCTCCGACATGGACGAGTCGGGCTGGATCGGGCGCTATTCCGCCGCCAACCCATCGATTGCTCCGGATGGTGAGGAGTTGATCCAGGCACAGATGCCGATCCGCCCTTCAGAGAGTGTGGAGCAGGCGGCACTGCGCCTAGAGCGACTGCTCGATATGAGCATCGAGCAGTGGCGCGAGCGCGAGACCTGGCGTCGACGTCAGGTCATGGACGAGCGCTCAGGTGCACTCGACATGCCGGGCACGAGCTGGCGAGAGCGTCCAGCAGTCGATCGTGGCGAGGGCGTGTTCCTGGTCGGCGACACCGTCGCCGCGCCTGGGATGCTTGCCGAGGTCTCCTGGGCGAGCGCCATCGAGGCGAGTCGCCTCGCTCTTCAGGCGCTCAACGCGACGCGTCCGCGGCTGCGCGAAGTTGCCTGAGCGGCGGGCGGACCCTGGCCTACGAACGACGGTGGAGCGATCTCCAGATAATGGTTGAACGCCCATGCACACACCCGCTCTGAGGCGAGCGTACGAGCCATCAAGGTGATGGCTCGGCTCGGAGTCAGGCGACCGACCGTGCGTTGAGTGTTCAACAGCCAGCGGTACTTGCGCTCGTGTGAGTCCGAGAAGGCGCCGTAGCGGGCCAGTGCCTGCTCGCTCGTGGCATGGCCGTCGAGCACCGGGCGCAGCTCCCGCGCGCAGGCGAGGCCAAAGTAGAACGCTGTACGGATCCCCTCCGCGGTCAGCGGCAGGCAGTGCCCCGCGGAGTCGCCCACGAAGAACACGCCGTCCTCGATCGCGGGACGCAGCTGGTGGGGGATCCAGTTGCCCTGGTAGCCCGTGGTCGGCAGGCTCAAGTCGCCAGCGAGTTTCACCGTGGGCTCCTTGACGTGGTGTGAAGGCCAGAACGAGCCGACGCCCACGCGCAACTCGTCGCTAGCGGGAAAGCTCCACGAGTAGCCGGCTCGGATGTACTTCGGGTCGATCCACAGCTCCAGCTCCTCGCCCGTGCCATGCGGATGAACCTCGAGACCTCTGGAGAGGCGGGCATTAGGGGGCTGGATCGCCGTCTGGTTGGAGAGCACTCGACGCCAGCCAAGGGCATCGACGATCAACGGCGCCGTGAGGTCTCCGCGATCGGTGTGAACCGTTTGTCCGGCGCGACCAGTGACTGTTGCCGTCTCAAACTCGGCGTCGCTTGGGTGGGCCTGCTCCCACAACAGTGCGCACAGCTCGCAGTAGTCGAACGTGGAGAACGTCCACGGCAACCGCCAGCGGGCGGTTGTCCATGGCGTGTGCACAACGAGCTCGTCGAAGGTCTGGCGCAACGAGCTTTCGAGATCGAGCGCTTCTAGCCAGCCAGTAGGAATGCCGCACGCAGAGGTCTGGCGCTCACCGATCTCATAACGGTCGAGCACGAGCACCCGTGCTCCTGTGTCAGCCAGCTCACGTGCGATGGCAAGCCCGGCGAAGGAGGCACCGCATATGAGCACGTCGCAATCGCGCCGCAAGGGGGTGCGATCCACCCCGCGCTTGGTCGCTCTAACCGGCATACGACGGCCAATGATACGGCTGCGCTAGGCTTCGACCGGTGCAAACCATGATCGAGAATCCCCTGGCCCACGTGGTCGAGGGGTCAAACGGCCTTCTGCTTGAAATCGATGGGCAGATAGTTCCCAACTACGACGCCACGATGCAGCCCTTCGAGGAGGGCGAGGTCGTGACGGGCAATGTCGTGCGTATCGACAAGGACGAGGTCCTCGTCGACATCGGCTACAAGTCCGAGGGAGTCATCCCCGCCAATGAGCTTTCGATCCGCAAGTCGGTGGATCCGCGTGAGGAGGTGTCGCTCGGCGAGGAGGTTGACGCGATGGTCCTCACCAAGGAGGACCAGGACGGTCGCCTGATCATGTCCAAGAAGCGCGCTCGCTTCGAGAAGGCGTGGCGTCGCATCGAGGGGGCCGCCGAGTCGGGCGAGCCTGTCATGGGCTCGGTCATCGAGGTGGTCAAGGGCGGTCTCATAATCGATCTCGGAGTGCGCGGTTTCCTGCCCGCTTCGCTTGTCGATATTCGCCGCGTTCCGAACCTCGACGAGTATCTCGGCACACAGATCGAGACGAAGGTGATCGAGCTCAACCGCTCGCGCAACAACGTCGTGCTCTCGCGCCGCGCGGTGCTGGAGGAGGAGCGCAAGGAGGTTCGCCAGCAGATCCTCGACCGCCTCCAGCCGGGCCTCGTGGTGGAGGGCCAGATCTCGAACATCGTGGACTTCGGCGCGTTTGTGGACCTCGACGGGATCGACGGGCTGATCCACATCTCAGAGCTCTCCTGGTCGCACGTCAACCATCCGAGCGAGATTCTCAACATCGGTGACACCGTGCAGGTGAAGGTGCTCGACATCGACCGTGACCGCCAGCGCATCTCGCTCGGTCTCAAGCAGACTCAGGAAGACCCGTGGCAGCGGATCGTCGACACTTACAACGTCAATGACGAGCTAGCGGGCAAGGTCACCAAGGTCGTTACGTTCGGCGCGTTCGTGGAGGTACTCGACGGTGTCGAGGGCCTCGTGCACATCTCCGAGCTCGCGGGCCACCATGTGGAGAGCCCGCGCGAGATCGTCCATCCGGGCGATGAGATCCGCGTGAAGATCCTCGAGATCGACTCCGAGCGCCGGCGCCTGTCGTTGTCGGCCAAGCGGGTGGAGGATCAGATTCTGCCGTTGCCGCGTCCTGACGGGGCAGCCCATCCAGCGGTAGCCACCGAACCAGCCGAGCAGGAGGCTTTCGAGCAGCCCGTCGCCGAGCAACTCCTCGCGGTACCCGACGTGGCAGAGGAGTCCGCGGCAGGGGTTGCCGAGCAGCCGATCGGCGAGGTTGCGCTCGAGGAGCCCGTCGTGACGGAACAGGCGGTCGAAGGCTCCTTCGCCGATGAGAGCGCGGTCGATGCCGCGGTACAGGAGTCTGCGACGGAGCCCACAACAGAGGACGCATCCGCCAAGGGGAGCGTGGCGGAGGTTGTGGTTGAGGAGCCGGCGATAGCGGATACGCACGCCGAGGAGTCCGCCGTCGAGTCAGCGGCTGAGCAGCCTAACGTTGAGGGGTCCGCGGCTGAGCAGCCTAACGTTGAGGGGTCCGCGGCTGAGCAGCCCAACGTTGAGGAGTCCGCGGCTGAGCAGCCCAACATCGAGGGGTCCGCGGCTGAGCAGCCCAACGTTGAGGAGTCCGCGGCTGAGCAGCCCAACGTTGAGGAGTCAGCGGCTGAGCAGCCCAACGTTGAGGAGTCAGCGGCTGAGCAGCCGGCGGCTGAGGCTGATCCTGTCGATGAGCAGCAGCCCGCCGATCACGCCGCAGACTGACGGGTAGCGGTTGGTGCAGCCGGGGGTACCGTTCATCGGGCTGACCGGCGGTATGGGTGCCGGTAAGTCAACCGCCCTAAAGGCACTCGAGGGCCTCGGGGCGCAAGTTCTCTCTTCCGACGTGGTGGTGCACGAGCTCTACGACGACAAGCAGGTCAGGGACGCGGTGCTCGAGCGTTGGGGCGCTGAGGTGACCCCCGGCGGGCGAGTCGACCGCGCTGCGGTTGCCGCTAAGGCGTTCGCGGGCGGTGAGCAGGAGCGCAAGTGGCTAGAGGGCTTGTTGTGGCCGCTTGTCGGCGCTCGCATCGCCGGCTGGCTCGAGCACGTGCGCGCGCTGCGTCCGGCCCCGAAGGCGGCTGTGGTTGAGGTGCCATTGCTGTTCGAGGCCGGTATGGAGCGTGGTTTCGATGCGACGATCGCGGTGATCGCGCAAGAGGACACCCGCCGCGAGCGCGCTGCCGGGCGTGGTCATGCGCTTGCCGAGGAGCGTGCCAATAGGCAGCTCTCCCAAGAGGAGAAGGCTGGGCGTGCGACCTTCGTCGTGCACAACGACGGCAGCGAAGCCGACTTGCGGCGCGAGCTGGCCGACGTACTTGCCAAGCTGTCGGGATGAGCACACAGAGGTTGTTTGCGTCCGCTCCCGGTGGGAGCGGACGTGCCGTGCACATGTCAAGTAGGCACTCGCGCGCGACGCGGCGTTTGAGCAGTGGGCGCTCACGGCAGCCGGTAAACGGTGCCCGGGCGCTCGTGCGCATGCTCGCCGCGATGATCATCATCGCGGCGCTGGTGGCGATGATCGTCTCGCGCATTCAGCATGTCACCGGAAATGGAGGGCTGCCGCTCAGCGACGCATCGGTGATTCGAGAACAGGCGGCCGACAAGCATCTCGATCCGGCACTGATCGCTGGTGTGATCTACGCGGAGACCAAGTTCGATCCGCACACCTCCTCCGCGGGCGCTCTCGGGCTCATGCAGCTCTTGCCGAGCACGGCCGACTACATCGCCCACTTGTCGGGGGGCGTGCGCTTCACGATGAGCGATCTGGCGACACCCAGGATCAACGTGGCTTACGGAAGCTGGTATCTGCGCTACCTGCTCAACCATTACGAAGGCGATGAGATGCTCGCTGTGGCTGCTTATAACGGCGGCCTCGCCAACGTCGACGCATGGGTGGCGAGAGCGCGCGACAAAGGCCGCGCCTTGACCGTCGCGGAAATACCGTTCCCTGAGACCCAGGCATATGTTCAGCGGGTGTTGCGCGCCCAGGCCGAGTACCGCGCCGTTTACCCTCATCAGCTCGGGCTAACGTAGAGGGCTATGCCTCCGTTCAAGCTCGACCCAGTGTTCACCCCAACGGCCGACCAGCCGAAGGCGATCGCCTCGTTGTCTGAGGGCGTACGCGAGGGCAATCGCTTCCAGACGCTGCTCGGAGCGACAGGCACGGGCAAGACCATGACGATGGCTGGCGTCATCCAGGAGGTTCAGAAGCCATCGCTGGTGATCGCTCACAACAAGACCTTGGCGGCGCAGCTTTGCAACGAGTTCCGCACATTCTTTCCCGAGAACGCGGTGGAGTACTTCGTCTCCTACTACGACTACTACCAGCCCGAGGCATACGTTCCGAGCAGGGATCTGTACATCGAGAAGGACTCGGCCATCAACCAGGAGGTGGATCGCCTCAGGCACGCCGCCACCGCTGCCGTATTCGCTCGACGTGACGTGATCGTGGTGGCGTCGGTGTCGTGCATCTATGGCCTCGGCTCGCCTGAGACGTATGAGATGAACATGCAGATACTGCGCCGCGGTGAGGAGATCGATCGAGACAAGCTGCTGCGCAAGCTTGTCTCGATTCAGTACACGCGCAACGACACGGTGCTGGCGCGCGGAACGTTCAGGGTCAAGGGTGAGACGCTCGAGGTGTTCCCCGCGTATGCCGAGACGGCGTTCAGGGCGACCCTATTCGGGGACGAAGTGGAGCGCTTGCAGCACTTCGATCCGCTTACAGGAGAGCTGCTGGAAGACGACATCGAGCACGTGGCGATCTGGCCGGCGACGCACTACAACGTCAAGGAGGGCACGATCGAGGATGGCGTGGCCGCAATCGGCAAGGAGCTGAATGAGCGCTGCGAGGAGCTTGAGAAGGAAGACAAGCAGCTCGAGTCGCACAGACTGAGGCAGCGCACGCAATACGACATGGAGATGCTGCGCGAGATGGGCTTCTGCTCAGGGATCGAGAATTACTCGCGCATCCTCGATGGACGCAAGCCGGGCGAGCGGCCCTACTGCCTGATCGACTACTTCCCCGAGGACTTCGTGTGCTTCATCGACGAGTCCCACCAGACGGTGCCGCAGATCGGAGGAATGTTCGAGGGTGACCGTTCACGCAAGCGCACGCTCGTGGACTACGGCTTCAGGTTGCCGAGCGCGATGGACAACCGTCCGCAGACGTTCGACGAGTTCCTCTCGATCACGCCGCAACTCGTGTTCTTGTCCGCCACGCCCGGCGAATACGAGCGGACTCGCTCGCAACGGATCGTGGAGCAGATCGTCAGGCCTACGGGGGTCGTGGACCCGGAGATCGATGTGCGCGAGACCCGCAACCAGATCGACGACTTGATGAACGAAATCCGCAAGCGCGTGGACGTGAACGAGCGGGTGCTGGTAACGACCCTGACGAAGAAGATGAGCGAGGACCTTTCGCAATACCTGATCGAGATGGGCTTCAAGGTCAGGTATCTGCACTCGGAGATCGACACGCTCGAGCGCATCCAGATCATCAGGGACCTGAGGCTTGGCGAGTACGACGTGCTCGTGGGCGTGAACCTGCTGCGCGAGGGTCTCGACTTGCCGGAGGTCTCATTGGTGGCGATTCTCGACGCCGACAAGGAGGGTTTCCTGCGTGGGGAGACCTCGCTGATCCAGACGATCGGCAGGGCGGCGCGCAATGTGAAGGGCAAGGTCTTGATGTATGCCGACAAGGAGACCAAGGCGATGAAGGCGGCGATCGAGGAGACCGACCGCAGGCGCGAGATTCAGGTTGCCTACAACGAGGAGCACGGGATCACCGCGTCGAGCATCGTGAAGGGGATCTCCGACATCGCCGAGTTCTTGCAGGCCGAGTCGAAGGTGCCCAAGGGCCGTAGGCGCAAGAACGCTACGAGGGCGAAGGCAAAGGAGATGCCTCAGCACGAGCTCGAGCGGATGATTGTGGAAATCGAGGAGGAGATGATCGCCGCGGCGGACGAGCTGCGCTTCGAGTACGCAGCCCAGCTGCGCGACGAGATCAGGGAGCTACGACGTGAGCTGAAGGATGTGCAGGCAAGCGAGGGGCCAGGAGGGGAGCAGCAAGCAGTGACAAGCGGGTCCGCGGCGGAGCATGTCAAGGCAAGCGAGGCTCCCGCGGGCGAGGTGGCATAGGATGAGCGCTGTGGAGCTAGACCGTCAGGGGATCGAGAGGCGCGACTTCCCGATCGTGCGTCGCGGCTATGACCCGGCGAGCGTGGACGCCCATTTGCGAGCGCTTGCCGCCGATGTCGAGGAGCTTCAGCGCGAAGCGAGCAGTCGTGGCCGGGAGTCGCTTGCATCGACTGCGGGCACGCAAGTCCAGGGCATCCTAGAGGCGGCCCAAGCGACAGCGGAGACAATCGAGCGCCAGGCCGCAGAACAGGCACACGAGGTGCGCGAGGCGGCCGACGAGGACGCGCGACGTATGCGCGAGGAGGCGGTGGCGCGGGCCCAGGCGCATGTGGCCGCGGTGTCGCAAGCCACCGAGGCGCTGCTTGCACATGTCGGCTCGTTGGATGGGGAGACCAGGGCCCTGGTTGAGAGCTTGCATAGCGGTGCAAGACGTTTGGCCGGGGATCTTGCGGCCGTTGAGACGGAGATGGAGGCGCTCTACGACGCCGCCTCCGGTCGCTCCAGCACAGACGAGAGTGCAAGCGGACAGGGAGCTTCACACGATAACGGTGCCGCTCATGCCCCGGCCGTCGCATCGATCGCCGTAGTAGGGGAGTCCCACGCGGAGTCCTATGTCGACGAGCATTTCGAGCCGCAATCAAGCGAGCCCGCCTTCGATGAGCAGCCACTCTTCTCAGAGGAGCCCGCCAGTGAGTCGTCGTCTAGCAATGACGATCTGGATGGGGCACGCCTCGTCGCGCTAAACATGGCGCTCAACGGCGATTCGCGTGAGGACACGGGACGGTATCTGGAAGAGAACTTCGAGGTCCCCGACCGTGAGCGGCTACTAGACGAGGTTTACGCGGCTATCGAAGGGTGAGAGCGGCAACCGAGCCGGGGTTGTGAATCCCCGGTGACGCTCAGTACTGCTCAGTACTTGCCGGAGATGAGGTTCCAGGCGCGGTGCAGCTTGTCGGAGAACCCCGGGGTGCCCTCGGCCGGGTCGTCCTTCATGACCCCCGGATTCTCGGTCGGCGCCGGTAGCGCGCGGCAGGCGTCGGCATCGAGCTTGAGCGTTACCGCGCGCTCGTGGATCGAGTCGACATCGTCGGCGTCGGCGAAGCGGTGGTCTCCGTGGCCCTCGTGCTCGTCGATCACGATCCCGTCGAAGACGTCCTCCTCGGGTACGGCGAGCACATGCGTGACCTCGCCGATCTTCTCACCGTCGCTGCTGTAGACAGGGGTGCCGGGATCCAATACCTCATAGGAGATCGGTAGCCCGTGGTCGTCCATACGGCTCAGCATACCGGTCCAATAGCGACGGGCTGATTGCCATGAAGCCTACTCGCCAAGGCGAACATCTGTTCGCGTCAATACAATGACAGCCGAATGGCCCAAAGCAACAAGATCGTCGTCAGCGGCGCCCGTGAGCACAACCTGAAGGACATCTCGCTGGAGTTGCCGCGGGACGCCCTCGTAGTGATCACTGGCCTATCGGGATCGGGCAAGTCGAGCCTCGCGTTCGACACGATCTACGCGGAGGGCCAGCGTCGCTACGTGGAGTCGCTGTCTGCTTACGCAAGGCAGTTCCTCGGCCAAATGGACAAGCCGGACGTGGACTCGATCGAGGGGCTCTCGCCGGCGATCTCGATCGACCAGAAGACGACTTCACGCAACCCGCGCTCGACCGTGGGCACAGTGACAGAGATCTACGACTATCTGCGTCTGCTGTGGGCACGAGTGGGCAAGCCACACTGCCCGATATGCGGGCGTCCCATCACGGGCCAGTCGGCGGAGCAAATCATCGACCAGACGATGGAGCTGGCCGAGGGGACCCGCTTCATGGTGTTGGCACCGGTGGTGAGGGGGCGCAAGGGCGAGTACGGGAAGTTGCTCGAGGAGATGCGAGCGGATGGCTTCGCGCGCGTGAAGATCGACGGGCGTGTGAGGATGCTCGAGGAGTCGATCGTGCTCGACAAGCGCTACAAGCACGACGTATCGGTGGTAGTTGATCGCTTGGCGATGCGCCACGACATCCGTAAGCGTTTGGCTGACTCGATCGAGACGGCGGTCGGCTTGGCGGATGGTCTCGTGGAGATCGAGATCGTGGCGGGCTCACGTGGTGGAGAGGACGGGGGAGGGGATGGAGTTCTGGATGCGGGCACCGGCCGGGCGCATTCGTCGGGCGCCCTAGGAGTGAGGGTGGCCGCCCCCCAGATCGTTCCAGGCGAGAAGTCGGAGCCTGGCTCGGTGTTCACTTTCTCCGAGAAGTTTGCCTGCCCAGAGCACGGGCCGTCGCTAGTCGAGCTCGAGCCGAGGATCTTCTCTTTCAACTCTCCCCATGGGGCGTGCGAGCGGTGCACGGGTCTGGGGTCGCAGATGGTGATAGATCCGGATCTGGTCGTGCCGGATCCGAGCCTGTCGGTTGGTGAAGGGGCGATCGCGCCGTGGGCGAACAGCGCGTCCAACTACTACGAGCAGGTGACCGAGGCGATCGCGAAGCGATATGGCGTCGATCTGGGCGCGCCATGGGATGAGCTGCCACAAGAGCATCGCGACCTGTTCCTCTCGGGCACGAACGGAGAGCCACTCCAGATCACCTACCGCAACCGCTTCGGTCGTAACCGCTCATACGGCACGCGCTTCGAGGGAGTGCTCGCGAATCTGCAGCGCCGTTATCGCGAGACCGACTCGGAGTGGACGAGGGAGAAGATCGAGGAGTTCATGTCGCTGCGGGCATGTCCGGAGTGTGGTGGCGCCCGCTTGCGCCCCGAGTCAAGAGCGGTGCTTGTCGCGGGCACGCGCATCGAGGACTTCTGTGCGCTATCCGCTCGCAGGGCGCTCACGTGGCTAGGGGAGGTTGAGCTCTCAGAGACCGATCGACACGTGGCGCGGCTGATCCTGCGTGAGATCTCCGAGCGGCTGCAGTTTCTCGAGAACGTGGGGATCGGCTATCTGTCGATGGACCGGGCGGCATCGACGCTCTCAGGCGGCGAGGCGCAGCGGATTCGTCTGGCGACGCAGATCGGTTCTTCGCTTGTGGGCGTGCTGTACATCCTCGACGAGCCGTCGATAGGACTGCACCAACGCGACAACGCGAAGCTGATCGCGACGCTCGAGCGCTTGCGCGACCTCGGCAACACCGTGATCGTGGTGGAGCACGACGAGCAGACGATGCGTTGCGCCGATCATCTGGTCGATCTTGGTCCGGGCGCCGGCGAGCACGGCGGCTGGATCGTCGCCCAGGGGACCGCCGCCCAAGTTCAGCGGGTAAAGCCTTCGCTCACCGGACAGTTCCTCTCGGGTACGAGGACGATTGAGGTTCCGGAGAAGCGGCGCACGCCGATCGGGTATGTGGAGATCCTCGGAGCGAGCCAGCACAACCTGCGCGACATCGACGTGCACGTGCCGCTGGGAACGCTCACCTGCGTGACTGGTGTGTCGGGGTCAGGCAAGTCGACGCTTGTCAACGAAGTGCTATTCAAGGCGGTAGCAAACCGCCTGCACAAGGCTCGACAGCGGCCGGGTGCCCATAGCGCGATCCATGGCTTGGACCAGCTCGACAAGATCATCGCGGTAGACCAGTCGCCGATCGGGCGCACGCCGCGCTCCAATCCCGCCACCTACACCGGTCTGTTCGATGTGATTCGCGACCTGTTCTCAAAGACGCAAGAGGCCCGCGCACGCGGATACAAGCCTGGGCGTTTCTCCTTCAACGTGAAGGGTGGACGCTGCGAGGTGTGCCGTGGGGATGGGCAGATCAAGATCGAGATGCATTTCCTGCCCGACGTGTACGTGCCGTGCGAGCAGTGCGACGGCAGGCGCTACAACCGTGAGACGCTCGAGGTGAAGTTCAAGGGCAAGAGCATCGCCGAGGTGCTCGCGATGCCGGTGGAGGAGGCGCTGAGCTTCTTCGAGCACATTCCAAAGATCCGCCGGCGATTGGAGACGCTCGACGCGGTTGGCCTGGGTTACATTCGCCTGGGGCAGCCGGCGACGACACTCTCCGGTGGTGAGGCCCAACGGGTGAAGCTCGCCACCGAGCTCTCGAAGGTGGCGACCGGGCGCACGCTGTACATCCTCGACGAGCCCACCACGGGTCTTCATTTCGCCGATGTGCAGAGGTTGCTCGAGGTGCTTCAGCGGCTTGTTGACGCCGGTAACAGCGTGGTGGTGATAGAGCACAATCTCGATGTCATCAAGTGCGCCGATCGCCTGATCGACATGGGGCCGGAGGGCGGCGAGGAGGGGGGCATGATGATCGCGGCGGGCACCCCCGAGGAGGTGGCGGGCGAGCGCGCTTCGCACACCGGGGAGTTCTTGAGGGAGCTGCTCATGCCAAAGCTGACCTCCAACGGTCGCGCGCGAGTTGGGAAGTCGCGGGCTGCGAGCGCCAAAAAGGCCAAAGGGGATGGTGCAACTACGAACGGTTCGAGGACGAAAGCGAAGAGCGGCGGTGCGAGCGCCAATGGCTCTAGCGCCAACGAGCGCAAGGCGAAGTCGGCTGGACGAACATGAGCGACCTGGGCCGCAAGGCCAGGCTGTGGGCAACGAAGTGGCGCTGGTATGAGCGCAACACGTTGCCGTGGAACCGGATGGCGATCCACCGCGAGCTCATGCGCCGGGAAGCGTTTGCGCGCTGGCCGCTTCACGGCAACGTGCTCGAGGCCCTACGAGAGGGTCGTCTGGAGGTTGGAGCGCACTCGCTTTTCGAGCCAGGTGTTTGGATCACGATGCCTGGCAGCGCGCGCGTGCGGATCGGGAGCGGGACGTTTCTGAATATGGGCGTGATGGTGGCCGCCGAGCAGCTCGTGGAGATCGGCGATCACTGCATGCTCGCCAACGGCTGCTTCGTGACCGACTCGAGCCACCGCTACGACGACCCGAACAAGCCGATCACCTGGCAGGGGTTTGAGAGCAAGGGCCCGACCCGGATAGGCGACAACTGCTGGCTAGGGGCGAACGTGGTGGTCAGCAGTGGCGTGAGCATCGGTGAGCGCTGCGTAGTGGGCGCCAACAGTGTGGTTACGAACGACGTGGAGCCGTTTACGATCGTGGCGGGTGCACCCGCGCGGGTGCTGCGCAAGATCGACTACACGAGCAACTTGCGCAGCTCGGCGAGCTCGGCCGGGTCGATCGAATAGGTGTACTCGCTGGTCGGGAACTGACCCTCGCGCACCTCGCTCGAGTAGCGCGTCAGAGCGTCGAGAATCTGCGGCCGAAGGTCTGCGTAGCGCTTTACGAAACGTGGGCTGCCCCACTCGTAGAGACCGAGCAGGTCGTGCCAAACGAGCACCTGCCCATCGGTGGAGCCACCGGCGCCGATGCCGATCACAGGGATCTCGATTCGCTCCATGATGAGGTCTGCTACGGCGGCTGGTATGGCCTCAAAGACCACGGCACAGCAACCGGCATCCTGCAAAGCGAGCGCGTCCTCGACGACCTGCAGGGCACGATTCGCGGTGCGACCCTGAGCCTTGAAGCCACCGAGTGCCGTCGCCGTCTGCGGGGTGAGGCCAACGTGACCGATGACCGGTATGCCCGTCGATGCGATCGCTCTGGCCCGCTCGATCATGGGCCCACCGCCCTCGAGCTTGACCGCGTCACAGCTTGCCTCCTTGACGAAGCGCTGAGCTGTGATCACGGCCTGTTCGTTTGATACCTCATAGGAGCCGAATGGTAGGTCGCCGATCAGCAGGGGGCTGCGCAGGCCACGGCGAACTGCCTTCACCAGGACGAGCAGTTCGTCAACGGTGACCGGTACCGTCGAGTCGTAGCCGAGCACCGTCATCGCGGCCGTGTCGCCTACCAAGACGAGGTCCACGCCAGCCTCCTCGACGATCCGTGCGCTGGGGTAGTCGTAGCAGGTGACCATCACCAACGGCTCGCCTCTGCGCTTGTGATCCATCAGGCTCGGAATGGTCATCGGCAGCCGCTCCGCATCGGAGGAGACCTTGATAGTGGGATGGTTTGACATGGTGCGCTCCTATCTGACGTTCGGTTGACGCCCTAAGCGAGCAGGGTCGCCACTGCGTCGTCGACGGTGATGATGCGGTTGGTATGAGCCTCGACGTGCACGACGCGAGGCTCGTAGTGCTCCATCTCGGCACGGTCGTACTGTCCGTAGGAGATGACGATGATGGTGTCGCCATGGTGCACGAGGCGAGCGGCGGCGCCGTTGACCTTGATGTCGCCCGAGCCACGCTCTCCGGCGATCGTGTAAGTCTCGAAGCGGGCGCCATTGTCGACATCCACCACGTGCACCTGCTCGTGCTCGAGGATGTCGGCGGCCTCGAGCAGGTCGGGGTCGATCGTGATCGAGCCGACATAGTGAAGGTCGCAGTCGGTCACGGTGGCCCGGTGGATCTTGGACTTGAGCATCACGCGCTGCATATCGCTGAGGTCTCCCTGGGGGTCGCTTGCTGGGGGCTGGAGGGCACGGCGGGATACAAGGTCATATTGTCGATCAGCCGCGTAGCGCCGACGCGAGCCGCGATCGCTAGCAGCGCCGGTTCGTCTAGGGACGAGACGGGCTCGAGCGTATCTGGACTCACGAGCTCCAAATACTCGAGCTCGACGTCGAACGGAGTCATCGCCTCGCGCGCGGCTCCGATCAACGCATCGGCTTGGCGCTCACCAGCTGAGACGGCTGCATTGGCGGCTGCAAGGGCGTTGTGAAGCGCGACCGCACGAGTGCGTTCCTCGGGACTCAGGTGGATATTGCGGCTCGACATCGCAAGGCCGTCGGGCTCGCGCACCGTGGGGCACGCCTCGACGCGCACCGCGATGTTCAAGTCCGTAACGAGGCGGCGGATCACGATGACCTGTTGGGCGTCCTTCTGACCGAAGTAGGCCACGTCAGGCGAAACGATGTTCAAAAGCTTGGTAACGACTGTGGTGACACCGCGGAAGTGAGCCGTGCCGCGGACTGTGCCCTCCAAGCGGTTGGTCAGCCCCAGGACCTCAACCGCGGTAGAGAAGCCTGGGGGATAGATCGCCTCCGTCGAGGGCACGAATAGAAGGTCGGTGCCAGCTTGCTCGGCGAGCTCGCGGTCGCGCTCCTCCTGGCGTGGATAGCGGTCGAGGTCGGCATGCTCGTTGAACTGGACGGGGTTCACGAACAATGACACCACGACGACATCGCACTGCGATCGTGCCCTGGCGATCAAGGAGAGGTGACCCTCGTGCAGGGCGCCCATTGTCGGCACTAGACCGATTGAGCGGCCCGCTCGACGGGCCGGCTCAAGGGCTGCTCGCAGCTCGCCCACAGCACGCAAAGTCCTCATGGGCGAATCGAAATGGAGATCGACACGTTCATCTGATTCGGTCCAGTTCCCTGGGGGATACCGGTCGCGACTTGCTCCATCATACCGCTCGCGCGCGGCGTATTCCATCCCCGACTCGACGGGTTCAATCCAGTCATCGCTGCCCGAGTCAGCTTCTGGCTCGCCTGAGCCTTACCATCTCGTTCGGTGTCCGCCGCAGAGCTCAACCGATCCGCTGAGGAGCGTCGCAAGGCCCTCAAGGAGGTGTTTGCACAGGCGCAGGTGTGCGTGCGCTGTCAGGAGCTGGCCGCCACACGCAAGAAGGTCGTGTTCGGTGCTGGCAACGCAGATGCTGAGTTGATGTTCGTGGGGGAGGCACCGGGTGCGAGCGAGGACGAGCAAGGACTGCCGTTTGTCGGTCGTGCCGGCAAGTTGCTGGAGACGCTGCTCAATGAGATAGGCATGGAGCGTAAGGACGTCTTCATCGCGAACGTGCTCAAGTGCCGGCCACCTGGCAACCGCGATCCACTGCCGGTGGAGATCGAGAACTGCAGGGAGTATCTCTATCGCCAGGTGGAGCTGATTAGACCGCGTGTGATCTGCTCGCTAGGCAACTTCTCTACGAAGCTGCTCAGGGACGATCCCACGGGGATCACACGCCTTCATGGCAAGCCCGAGGAGTTGACGCTCGGCAGCCGCACGGTGCGGCTCTATCCGATCTTCCATCCCGCGGCCGCGCTGTATACGCCGCGGATGCTCGAGACTCTGCGCGAGGACTTCGCCGGACTGCCAGAGCTGTTGGCACTCCCCGAGCCGCAGCAGCAGTCCGCTGAGGAGCAGGACGTGCTTGCGCGTGCGCTCGCCGCGAGTGAGACGGCGTCGACGGTGGGTGTGGAGGACGGTCGGCCCGGCGAAGTGGATCAGCTCGGCCTCTTCTGATTTGGATTGCCAAGCTGAGCCGGTGGCCCAGCTGAATCGGTGGCCCAGCTGAATCGGTGGCCAAGCTGAGCCGGTGGCCTAAGCTGAGCCGGTGGCCAAGCTGAGCCGGTGGAATCGGCTTGCGGGTTATGCGCCGAAATTGGCCGATTCTCGATCGTTTTGTATGCCAAGAGACATCCAAATCGGCGTGGTGTTCGTATATGAGGATTGAAAGCCCTTCTACGGCCGCTAAAGCAGGCGGGGCGGCCAGTCGATAGTAAAGCTATCTCCATCCTCCCAAGCACCACGGCCGGCTCGCGTTACCTCTCTCGCGAGCCGGCCGTTTTTTGCGTGAGTGCGGGGCATTCCGTTTGCCTTGGACTAGTCTTCTCACGTGGCGACACGTATCGTCGAGACCTCGGAGCCGCGTCAAACTGAGGCGTTGGGCGCCGAGCTTGCTGCTGCACTGAAGTCCGGTGACATCGTTCTCCTGCGAGGCGAGCTTGGGGCGGGCAAGACCACGCTCGTGCGCGGGGCCGCCAGAGCGCTTGGGGTCTCTGACGTGGTGACGAGTCCGACCTTCTCCATCGGACACCGCTATCGAGGCTCCGATGTGACGGTGTCGCATCTTGATCTCTACCGTCTTGCCGGCCTTCACGAGGAGGAGCCGGAGCTACTCGACGATTATCTGGGCCCGGGGAGGATCGCGTTCGTTGAGTGGGCACAGGAGACGAGTGCTGAGCTACGGGGCGCTCGTGTGGTCGTGACGCTTGCCCACCTTGGAGCCGACAGACGACGGATAGAGGTGATCGAGCGCGATGAGCAGGCATCGGCCATCTCTCCAACCACCGAGTTCGACGAGCCAGAGAGGCAGCTCTCGACGCGGGTGCCGCGATGATCTTGCTTGGCTTGGACACCTCTACTCCGGCAACCGTTGTCGGCTTGACATTGCCGGACGGACGAACGCTGCAGGCGCGTGACGATCCCATGGGTGAGCAGCGCCCGGGCCACGCCACGCGGCTGCTGCCACTGGCGCACGGTTTGCTCGAAGAGGCGAGCCTCGGCTGGGAGCAGCTGGAGCGAATCGCGGTGGGAGTGGGGCCTGGGACCTTTACGGGCCTGCGTATCGGGATCGCAACGGCCAGGGGCCTTGCCCAATCGCTTGTCGTGGAGCTCGTCGGTGTCTCCAGTCTGCGGATGCTCGCCCACGGAATATACGAGCAACAGGTCGACTGGCTGAGCGTTGGTAAGCCGAGCGATGGAAAGGACGGAACGTCTGGGGCGGATGACATCGCCGACGCCAATCGGGAGGTGGGCGTCTTGGCTGTCATCGATGCCCGACGCGGCGAGGTGTTCGTGTCGGCCTATGAAGATGAAACTGAGCTGATCGCCCCGCATGCCGTCTTGGAGGGAGAGATCGGAAAATTGCTAGAGGAGGTAGTCGCCGACACAGGTCTCGAGCGCTGGATCGCGGTGGGAGACGGGGCCGTGCGCTACCGCGACGCGTTTGAGCATCCAAGCGTGATCGTCCCGGACTCTGGATCTGCTCTGCACTGGATACAGGCCTCGGCGATCTGTGCGCTCGGCGAGCAGGTACCCGCCGGCCTTGCGCCGGTAGTCCCCGACTATCGCCGTCGCCCAGACGCCGAGATCGCGCTCGAGCGAGCAACTTCCTGATGGGATCATCGGTGGTTGAGATGACGGCCGAGGGGTCGTTCTCCGTGGATGTGAGGCGTCTGACGTATGCAGACCTGCCGAGAGTGATCGCGATCGAGCGTCGTGCGTTCCCGACGCCGTGGTCGCTTGCGATGTTCGTGTTGGAGCTCTCGAAGGCTTCTGGCGTCTGTCTCGCGGCGCTCCACGATGGACGTCTCGTGGGCTATCTGATTTGCTCGCGCTACGACACTGTGTGGCATGTGATGAACGTGGCAGTCGATGTCGAGCACCAGCACAAGGGAGTTGCCTCAGCGCTGCTCGCCGAGCTGTACGCGCGGGTGCACGATGAGCGGGCGCGATTTACGCTCGAGGTACGTCGCTCCAACGACGTCGCGATTCATCTCTATGAACGCGAGGGCTTCCGTGCCGCGGGCTTGCGCAGACGCTATTACCAGGATAACGGTGAGGACGCGCTTGTGATGTGGCGAACTCCGGCAACGCTCTCCGGCTCGTTCGACGACGTTCCCCGGGCCCGGTATAGGATCCCCTCCTCCCTTTCATGACGATTCTCGCATTGGAGACGAGCTGTGACGACACCTGCGCGGCGGTTGTCGGTGAGGGTGGGCGTGTGCGCTCGAATGTGATCTCCTCACAGCAAGCTCATGAGCGTTTCGGCGGTGTGGTGCCAGAGATTGCATCGAGGCATCACCTCGAGCTCGTCAACCTCGTCGTCGAGCAATCGTTGCGTGAGGCAGACACCACGCTCGAGGAGATCGATCTGGTGGCGGTCACACAGGGTCCAGGGCTCGTGGGAGCGCTACTCGTCGGGCTCTCGACCGCGAAGGCGCTTGCCGCGGCCCGCGAGCTGCCATTGGCAGCCGTCGACCACTTGCAGGGACATGTCGCCGCCAATTTCCTCTTGTCTGAGCAGGACGATGTTGGCGAGGCATTGGAGCCGCCTTTCCTATGCCTGATCGCCAGTGGGGGCCACACATTGCTTGCCGACGTACGTGAGCACATCGGCTTCGAGACGCTGGGTCGCACGCTCGACGATGCGGCTGGCGAGGCGTTTGACAAGGGCGCGAGAATGCTTGGGCTTGGCTATCCAGGTGGACCGGCGCTCGAGCGGCTCGCGGCCGGCGGAGATCCGGACGCGTACGAGTTTCCGGTGTCCGGGTCACGCTCGCGCGGCGGACGCGGCGCGACGCGCCCCTTCGGACGTGGCCTTGACTTCTCCTTCGCTGGCCTGAAGACGTCGCTTCTCTACGTGGTGCGTGAGCTCACGGAGGCACAGCGACTCAAGCGAGGCGCCGACCTGGCGGCTTCCTACCAGAGGGCGATCGTCGATCACTTGATGTTGCGAGCCGAGCAGGGACTCGAGCTGACCGGGCTCGACCGTCTTGCTGTCGGTGGCGGCGTGGCAGCCAATGGCGAGCTGCGGCGGCGCCTTCAGGGGCTCGGGGTGAGCGTACGCGTGCCACCGAGCGTGCTGTGCACCGACAACGCCGCGATGATCGGTGGAGCGGCGCTCTTTGCGGGGCTATTCCCTATCCCGAGTATCTCGGGTTGGATGCCTATGCGACGGGCGAGCGTCCGCGATGAGCGTCGTAACGCCTACTCCAAGCCGGGCTGTCACCTCTGCGTAGAGGCTCGTGTTGCGCTGATAGGGCTGCAGTCCGAACTCGGGTTCAAGATCTCTGAAGTTGACATAACAACTGATGAGAGGCTGCACCGAGCCTACTTCGAGCGGATCCCGGTTGTCGCGTTGGGCGATGAGGAGCTGTGCGAATTTTTCGTCGACCAGGATGCCCTGAGGGAACGCCTCCAGGGCATCCTCTAGAGTCACGAGCGATGGCTTACAACGAGCTGACAACTCCCGTGAGCGCGATTCACGATGGCGAATCGATAGTCGGCGAGCGCCTCTCCCTGGGGGTTGCCGCGCGGCTGTCGCGCTACCTCCAGGTATTGACTCAGGCGAAGAAGATGGGCAAGGAGACGATCTCCTCGCAGGAGCTCTCCGACTACACCCACGTGAATTCAACGCAGATTCGCCGCGATCTATCGGGCTTTGGGAAGTTCGGAAAGCGGGGTGTTGGCTACAACGTCGAGTCGCTCGTCTCGCAAATTCGCAAGATCCTACGAACCGCTGGTCAACACAACATCGCGCTGCTAGGCGCTGGACATTTGGGCAAGGCGATCGCCTCCTCTGACATCTTCGCTGACCATGGCTTCAGGGTCGTGGCCATCTTCGACGTGGACGACGCCAAGGTTGGTACCGAGGTGGGCAATCAGATCGTGCGCCATACAAGCGAACTGCACCAGATGGTGGAGGAGGAGGACATCGTTGTGGGCGTACTCGCCGTACCCACACGTGCCGCCCAGGACCTTGCCGACGAGCTGGTGGCGGCTGGTGTCAAGATCATCTTCAACTACTCCGAGTCGCTGCTAGCGGTGCCCCCAGAGGTGACCGTCCACACCTCCAGTCCGGCGGTCGATTTGCTCTACGCGCTGTACTTCTATCTGACCTGATCTGCCGCGCCGAGGCCAGGCTGCCCTAGGGTTCCTAAGCTGGGGTCACCGTGGCTCTGGTAAGGCCCGACTTTCGAAACCGTACGTTATGACCAGCCTAGACCTCGACAAGGCAGTTGACACGTTCGCGCAAGCCACTGACCTCACGGTGGGTCTGGAGGAGGAGTTCGCGATCCTCGATCCAACTACGCTCGACCTGGTCCCACGCTTCGAGGATCTGCGCGAGCGCGCGACCGTGAGCGATCCGTTGCTTGCCGCCTCGATTGCCGGAGAGTTGATTTCCTCGGAGATCGAGATCGTTTCCGGCCGCGGAGCGAATCTGGCCGATGCGCTCACCCGTCAACGCGAGCGCCGGCGGCGCTTGTTTGCGTTGACCGGCGAGCAGGGGGCCGGATTGGCGGCCACCGGGACCCATCCGTGGGCGGACTATCGCAAGCAGCCCATCATCGACACAGAGCACTATCGACGCGTCGAGCAGGGCTTGAAGTACGTGGCGTGGCGTAACAACACCTTCAGTCTCCACGTCCATGTGGGTATCAGCGACATCGATCGGGCGGTACGCGTGTGCGACCGCCTGCGCCCAGTATCTCCCGCTGATGCTGGCCCTCTCTGCCAACTCTCCCTACCTCGACGGCCGCGACTCAGGGCTTCACTCAGCGCGTACACAGAGCTTCACCCGTAACTTCCCTCGCTGCGGCGTGCCCGACGCGTTCGGCGGCTGGCGCTCCTACCGCGAGTACATCGAGTTCCTTTTGAGCACGAACTCCATCGTCGAGTTCACGCAGGTGTGGTGGTCGGTGCGTCCTCATTTCAGGTTCGGAACCGTCGAGGTGAGGATCTGTGATGCTCAGAGCACCGCTGGCGAGTCCGAGTCGCTTGCGGCTTTGATCGTGGCGTGCGTTGCGCAGGCCGCGCGCGACGTCGATGAGGGAGTGCCGTTCTCCGATCCCGCCCCGCGTCTCATAGAGGAGAACACGTGGCGAGCGATTCGCTACGGGCTCGACGGCAAGATGGTGGACCTCGAGCGCGGCGAGGAGTACCCTGCCTGCGCGATCGTGGAGCGACTTGCCGCCTGGACCGAGCCGGTGCGCGGCGAGCTCGGCGTAGAGCTCGTGTTTCCCGAGCGTAACGGGGCTCAGCGGCAGCGGCAGAATGATCGAGGCGGGGGCAAGCCCCGAGGAGGTATTCGCGGCTCGGTCCGCGAGACACGAGCGAACCTATTCCCAGGAGGTGACCGGTAATGTGATGAGTCGGCTACGGCCGCGACGAGCAGGCTGCGAACGGCCCGACGACGCAGGCTCAGCCGAGCGAGCAGGAGCCGAATACCGAGATCCACCAGCAGCGGAAGGCGGCCTACGAAGCCGAGCTGAACCGCATCTCGAGCTCGGAGATGATCCTTCAGACGGCAGTCTCGCTGCTTAACATCGGCGGTCGTCGGCTGGGCTCTGCTCCCCTGCATCCCTGGGGGCCCATCGGCTGCGGCTGGCAACGAACGTGACCTGGAGCAGGTGCGCGATGCGATCGACGGTGCCAGCGCGCTGATGCCGATTCTCGAGCGACGCATGCCGGGGGAGCTTGGGCCGCTGCGTGACGCGATCGCCCAGCTGCAGGTTGCCTATGCGCGCGAGGCCCAGAGCTCGGCGGACACGGAGCTCCACCGCCGCGCCCAGCGCTACCCAGGCGCCGCGGCCCGAGCAGACCTCGTCTGAGCAGACCGAGCAGGCGCAGCCGGCGGCAAAGCCCGAGCAGCCGGCAGACGGCGATCCTCAGCAGGGTCCCGGTCCGGCTCAGGCTAGCGGGGCGGCGCTGAGGTCCCGTCACCGGCGACCGCTACAGAGCTTGGGGCTGCAGCGGCCCGCCGTCCACCCTGTCACACTGCTTTCCGCCCCGCCAAACGATAGACTGCGCCCGCCTTTACGCCGGGTATGCGCTCGTAGGAGTGGCCCGTAAACGAAGCGTGCGCGCGAATTCCTCGCGCGGCACGCCAATCAGACCGCGGAGGATTTCTGTTGAGTAGCTTTCTGACGAACCATGGGGTCGTCGTTGCCCTCGTATGCGCCGCCTGTGCCGTCATCTACGGCCTCGTGACCACACGCTCTCTGCTCGCGCTCTCGCCGGGCAACGAGCGGATGCAAAGCATCTCGCTCGCTGTCCAAGAGGGCGCCCGCGCCTACCTGAACCGCCAGTACACGACGATCGCGGTCGTCGGCGTGGTGATTTTCGTGGCGCTGATCTTCATCCAGAACATCGCCGTCGCCTGTGGCTTTGCGATCGGCGGCATCCTCTCCGGCTCGGCCGGCTACATCGGCATGAACGTGTCGGTGCGCGCCAACTCGCGTGTCGCGGAGGCCGCCCGCGGCGGAGTCTCGCCCGCGCTGCGCGTCGCCTTCCAGGGTGGCGCCATCACCGGCATGCTCGTCGCGGGGCTCGCGCTGCTCGGTCTCTCCGGCTACTACGGCCTGCTCACGGCTGTGTTCAACGATAGCCAGAAGACCGCGGTGGATGCGCTGATCGGGCTCGGCTTCGGCGGCTCGCTGATCTCGGTGTTCGCGCGGCTCGGCGGTGGCATCTTCACCAAGGCCGCCGACGTCGGCGCCGACATCGTCGGCAAGATCGAGGCGGGCATCCCCGAGGACGATCCGCGCAACCCGGCCGTGATCGCCGACAACGTCGGCGACAACGTCGGCGACTGCGCCGGCATGGCGGCCGACCTGTTCGAGACCTACGCGGTCACCGCGGTCGCGGTGATGCTGCTTGGCGTGCTCACCTTCCACGAGTCCACACGCGTTGTGATGTTCCCGCTGATCCTCGGCGGCGTCGCGATCATCGCTTCGATCATCGGCACGTTCGCGGTGCGCTCGCAGTGCCGGCAACGTCGAGCGCGCGCTCTACCAGGGCCTGATCCTCTCCGGGCATCATCGCCGCGGCGGCATTCGCGCCGGTCACCTACTGGCTGATGCGCGGGCTCACGTTCAGTCAGGTTGGCAACGTCGTGAACCCGCCGTCTTGGGGCAAGTTCTACCTGTGCGCGCTGATTGGCATCGGCGTGACGGCCTTGCTGTTCGTTATTACCGACTACTACACCTCGACGCGCTTCTCGCCAGTCAAGAAGACCGCGAAGGCGTCGGTTACCGGACACGCCACGAACATCATCCAGGGTTTCGGCTCGGGTTTGCAGGCGACGGCCCTGCCGGCGATCGTGCTCGTGCTCGGCATCCTGGGCGCGTGGAAGCTCGCCGGTGGGGGCACTACCGGCATCTACGGCATCGGCGTGGCGGTCATGGGTCAGCTGTCCCTGACGGGTTTGATCGTGGCGCTCGATGCCTTCGGTCCGATCACCGACAACGCTGGAGGCATCGCCGAGATGGCCGAGCTGCCTGAGGAGGTGCGCAATGTCACCGATCCGCTCGATGCCGTGGGCAACACGACAAAGGCGGTCACCAAGGGCTACGCGATCGGCTCAGCGGTGCTTGCGGCGGTTGTGCTTTTCGCCGGCTTCCGCCAGGAACTCGCCGACAAGAGTCACCATTCAATCGAAGCCCTCAACTTCGGCATCAACGAACCGCCGGTCTTGATCGGTCTACTGCTCGGCGGCATGATGGTTTGCCTGTTCGCCTCACTTTCGATGGAGGCCGTCGGTCGCGCCGGTGGCGCGGTTGTCGAGGAGGTCAGGCGCCAGTTCCGCGAGCACCCCGGAATCATGGAGGGCACAGAAGAGCCCGATTACGCTACGTGCGTAGACATCGTCACGCGCACCGCCCAGCGCGAGATGATCCTGCCCGCGCTGCTACCGATCGGATTGCCGGTGATCGTCGGTTTGATCGACCAGAAGGCGCTTGGCGGCCTTTTGATCGGCGTGATCGTCGTGGGCTTCTTCTTCGCGGTCATGATGACCGCGGGCGGTGGTGCTTGGGACAACGCGAAGAAGCTCATCGAGGACGGCGCGTTCGGTGGCAAGGGCTCCGATGCGCATGCTGCCTCGGTGACCGGCGATACCGTCGGCGACCCGTTCAAGGACACAGCCGGGCCGGCAATCAACCCGATGATCAAGGTGGCGAACATCGTTGCAATATTGATCATCCCGCTGATCACCTGAGACTCGCAAGAGTCGAGTCGCGGGACAAAGGTGGGGCGCTCAGTGCGACCCGAGTGTCCCGCGACTCCCGCTCGATGCCGCGATAGGCCTAAGCTCATAGGAGAGACGAGATGACCGGTAGGCAGGTTCATCGCACAGGCACCAGAGTGCTGTCGCTGGCAATGGTCGCGATAGGCATCGCGCTTGTGGCCGAGGCGATCTTCGACGAAGGTGTTCTGTCGGTCCGGCTGCTGCTCGGGTTTCTGTTTGTTGCGGCTGGAACGGGGCGTATGTACGTAAATATGAGAAGAGGTGGCCGAACATGAGCACGCCCGAGGGACCCGGCTCAGGCGATCCGATATCCGACGGTTCGGGTGCCACGCAGCGGCACGCGGCACACATGCGAGCTGTCGAGCTAGGTGCGGGCGCACGTACCACGCTGCGCCACAGCCTTGGCTCGCCAATACTGTTCGCCATCGTCTACACGTCGCTTGCGAGCGCCGTGTTCTTCTCACTCGGTGTTGTGACCGATCATGCGGCTGGTTTGACGCCGGTCGTGTTTCTAATCGCCGCGGTGATGTTCGGGCTGACGGCGATGACTTATGTAGAGGGCGCCTCGCTGCACCAGGAACCGGGTGGCTCCACCGTGTTTGCCCGGTATGCCTTCAACGAGCTCGTCAGCTTCATCGCGGGCTGGGCGATGTTGCTCGACTACGTCATTTTGATCGCGGTTACAGCATATGCCGCAACCCAGTATCTGCGGGTGTTCTGGGCACCGCTCGGACATCACACCGAGGCGCTCCTGCTGGCCCTGGCGATTATCGCCTTCGTGGTTTTCAGCAACGTACGTGGTTTCCACTGGCGTCGCGAATACCGGATCGGCGTTGTCGTCCTTGGGGCCCTGGTGCTCGAGCTCATCACGATCGTGATTGGGCTCGTCATGTTCCTCGATCCGCACCGACTCATAGCTCAGATCCACCTCGGTAGTGCCCCTACGTGGACAGGTTTGGTGTTCGGGCTGACCATCACCACGATCGCCTTTGCGTGTGTGGAGTCCGCATCCGGGCTTGCGGGCGAGGTGAAGGCGGGGCGGGGTGCCTTGCGGCGACTGATCGCAAGCGGCACGGTGACGGTCGTCGTGGCCTATGTGGGCGTGGCGATCGTAGCCGTCTCAGCTTTCCCGCTGGCGCGGAATGGCGTCCCAGGGCATCACTTCTCCGCGGCTCCCGTACTCGACCTATTCACACGGATTCACCCGCATTGGCTCTCGCAGACGCTCACCTACTCGATTGGCGCGATTGCCGCGCTTACGCTCGTGGCGGCGGCCGATTCGGCGATGCTCGGGCTCTCCCGTCTGGCTTACTCGCTGTCGGTCAACCGTCAGATTCCGAGTGGGCTTGGGCGTCTGCATGCGCAGCGCTCCACACCGTATGTGTTGATCCTGCTCGCCGGAGTGATCGCCGCGGGGCTAGTGGTTCCCGAGAGCCTTACCTTTCTTGTCGGGATCTACGCGTTCGGAGCGATGCTCGCGTTCACGATCGCTCATGTGTCGGTTGTCAAGATGCGCTACAGCGAGCCCGACAGGGAGCGTCCTTATCGCACGCCGTTCTCGGTGCGCGTGCGCGGGGGCGAGCTGCCGCTGCTTGCCGTGATCGGTGCGATCGTGTGCTCGTTGGGATGGATCGCGACGATGGTCGTGCACCACACGGCTCGCTACGTTGGGCTCGGCTGGATGGCTGCGGGGATCCTCCTGTATGTGGTCTATCGGCGAGCCGATGAAACCTCGCTACTGCGGCGCGTAACAGTCTCCGCCGAGGCCCTGCGAGCCGAGCACTTGCCTGAGCGCGAGTACGGCTCGATCTTGGTTCCGTTGTGTGGCACCCGTCTGGACGAGGACATCATCCAGACCGCTGCGCTGCTCGTCGCCGGCAAGCCGACCGATGTCGCCGAGATCGACAACTCGACGATCGAGGCGGTGTGGATTTTTGAGATGCCGATGTCGCTGCCGCTCGACGCGCGGCTGCCCGATGCTCAGGTCGAGCACGCTCGGCTGGCGCTCGCACGCGCCAAGGCGGTGGGGGAGGAGTATGCGGGCGTGCAGGTTGCTACCGCCACGATAAGGGCGCGTCGGGTAGGCCACGCGATCCTAGAGGAGGCCCGTAGGCGTGGTGTGGAGGCGATCGTGCTTGGCGCGGAGGAGCCGTCTCGTATCCGTGGCGGCTCGCGTCTCGGTGGACGTGGGGGGCCGCTCGAGAACTTCGTTGGCGACGTCACCAAGTACGTAGTGCGCAAGGCTGATTGCAGGGTGATCGTGACCGCTCCATCAGAGCGCGACTATGCCAAGGTGTTGGCTGGCGACGGGCAGGGTGTGCAGGTGTCCAAGGGTTCCCCGACCGCGCCGGTCGCTGGGCCGAGCAGCGGACCCATCGTCTAATCTCAACCCGTGCACATAACCTCACTATTCACGCCGGTGCGCCCCCTCTCATGTTCGTTCTGATCGTCGGCGCTGGCCGCGTAGGGTCGGCCGTGGCCAAGTCGGCGCTCACGGCTGGCCACGAGGTGTCGGTGCTCGACGAGGACCCGCTCTCTCACGAGCGCCTGGATGCTGGCCAGAGCCGCAGCTGGGAGGAATCAGACGGACAGTTCACGGTTGGCACAGCCCTCGAGACCGATGCGCTCATCCAGGCAGGGATCGAGCGTGCGGACGTGTTCATCGCCTCCACCGACGGCGATAACACCAACCTGATCATCGCCCAGATCGCCCAGCGTAGGTTCGGCGTAGAAAAGGTGCTGGTCCGCGTGATGGATCCTGCGCGCGCCGGCTGGTATGGCGAACAGGGTTTGCACACGATCTCTCCTACCAAGCATGCGATCGAGATGTTCGAGAGCGCACTTGCCGCCGAGTCGGCATAGGCCTCCGATGCTTGTTCACCCCTGGAGCAATCCATGTACGTGATCATCGTCGGCGCCGGCAAGGTCGGGCGTAACCTCGCTCGTGAGCTGATCCTCAAGGGCAATGAGGTCACCCTGATCGAGTCCTCGCGCCCGCGCTATCTCTTGATCGAGGAAGAGTACGAGCATGCTGTCCAATACGGCGACGCCACGGAGCTCTGGGTGCTGGAGCGCGCCGGCATCCAAAGAGCAGATCTTGTCATCGCGGTCACCGGCGACGACGAGGACAACATGCTTGTCTGCCAGGTAGCCAAGGAGAAGTACTTGTGCGAGCGCATCATCGCGCGTGTCAACAACCCGCGCAACTACGACCATTTCAAGCTGCTTGGCATCCAGCCCGCCGTGTCTGCCACCGATCTGATCCTGCGCCTGATCGAGCATGAGGTCCCTCGCTACGGGCTGGTCCATCTGCTCGCGTTGGAAGAGGAGCGTCTCGAGATCATCGAGCTCGAGGTCAGCGCCGGTGCCCCTGTTGTCGGGGAAAGCGTCTCTGAGATCGCGCTACCGGAAGGCAGTCTCATCATCTCTGTCTTGCGCGCTGGCGGTGGCTTCGTCCCCAAGGCAGACACCGTCATCGAAGCCGGCGATGAGGTGTTGTTGGTGCTAGATCCTGGCCTCGAGACCGCGATCACGGCGTTCTTTGCGCCGACAGGGAGTCGCGCGGAGGCTTAGCGCGGCGGTTGACTATCCTTGCGGTGCCCTTCCGGGATGGTGTAATTGGCAACACGCGTGCCTCTGGAGCACGAGTTTGGGGTTCGAGTCCCTGTCCCGGAGCTTGCTTAGGCAGCCGCCTGGATCGTCCAATCGCGGTAGAGCTCGTAGTAGCGGCCTTGGGCCGCGATCAGCTCGTCATGGGTGCCAAGCTCTACGATGCGGCCGTGCTCCAGCACGACGATCCGCCCGGCCCCGCGGATGGTGGAGAGGCGGTGGGCGATCACGATCGAGGTGCGTCCAGCCAGTAGAAGGCGCAAGCCGGCCTCGATGCGCCCCTCGGTGTGAAGATCCACGTTGGAGGTGGCCTCGTCGAGGATCAGGATGCGCGGGTCGGCGATCAGCGCACGGGCGAACGCGATCAGCTGGCGCTGACCGGCCGATAGCTGCGAGCCGCGCTCGCCCACCTCGGTGTCATAGCCCTGAGGCAGCTCGGAGATGAACTCGTCGGCTCCCACCGCGGCGGCGGCCTGACGAATCTGGGCCCCCTCGGCGTGGGGGCGCCCAAACGCGATGTTCTCGGCGATCGAGCCCGAGAACAGAAAAGCCTCCTGGGGCACGATCCCCATCTGCGAGCGAAGCGATGAGCTCGATACCTCGCGCAGGTCGTGGCCGTCCACGAGTACGCGCCCTTCGGTGGGGTCGTAGAAGCGCGCGACGAGCTTTGCCATCGTGGACTTGCCCGCTCCCGTCGCGCCCACCAAGGCCACCGTTTGACCTGGTGGGATGCGCAGGTCGATGTGCTCGAGCGCCAGCACCTCCTCTGCTTCAGGTGGCGTGGGCACACCATCTTCATTGGACTCGCTCGCAGGCTTGACTATGTCCTTGCGCGCCCGTCGAGGCTTGTAAGCGAATGAGACGTCCTGAAAGTCAACCTCACCGCGGATACGCTCGAGCTCGATAGCCCCGTGCTTATCGGTCAGCTCGGGCTCGACGTCGAGTAGCTGGAAGATCTTCTCCAGTGCAGCCATGCCCGACTGGTAAGTGGTGTAGAGCTGGGAGAGCTGCTGGATCGGTTCGATGAGATAGGAGAGCGTTGCTACGAACGCGACGACGGTGCCGGCGGTGATGTTGCCTGAGATGGCTTGGTAGCCGCCGTAGAGCACGATCCCCGCGATGGCTATCCCGGAGAGCATTTCCACCGCCGGGAAGTAGGCGGCGTTGAGCCTGACCGTAACCATGTTGGCATCGCAGTTGTCCTCGTTGAGCTCGGCAAAGCGCGCCAGGTGGCGTGGCTCCTGGCCGAAGCTGCGCACCACGCGGATACCTGAGAGCGTCTCCTGTAGGTAGGCGGTGATCGAGCCGATCGTCTCGCGTGTGCGCCGGAACGCGCCGGCCGATGTCAGGCGAAACCAGAAGCTGCCGGCGGCGATCAGCGGCAGGATGCAGAAGGTCAGCAGTGCCAGTTTCACGTCGAGGTAGAGCAGCACCCCGACCGCCCCTACCAGCGTGAGCCCAGACTGGAACAACGTCACGACCGAATCGGTCACGAGGCTTTCCAGCGCCTCGACGTCGTTGGTGATGCGTGAGATCAACACGCCTGCCGGGCGGCTCTCATAGAAGCCGATCGGCTGGCTTTGAAGATGGGTGAACAGGCGGATGCGCAGGTCGGCAAGCGTGCGCTGGCCTACCCAGCCAACTAGATACGTCTGCACGTAGGTCATCAGCCACACGAGCAACGCGGCAACAAGGAACGCGACGACGACAAGCACAAGCGTTTTGAAATCGTGGCGATCGATGCCTTCGTCGATCGCGGCCTTGGCCAGCAGTGGCGGGGCGAGCGATGCGGCGGTGCCGAGCACCAGCGCGGTCAACATCCCAGCCACACGCAGGCGATAGGGCCTCAACAGCGCCAACAGTCCGCGCAAGTTGCGCCCGCGGCTCTCGCGGCTGGCGCGCGAACCGTCCCACTGCGCGCCGCCGCGGCCCATACCCGGGCCCATGCCGCGTCCGCCGCCGCGCCCGCCCATCCCGGCTCCCATGCTGCCACGCCCGCCCGGGGGACTCATATGCCCACCTTCGGACACTCAGTGGGCCGATATGGGTGCGTAGGGCAAGCTGGGCAAGGACGCAGAGAGCGAAATGTGCTCTGCACATGAGTGAACGAGGACGCAGATCCAGCGCCGCCATACGCGCTCATATCCTCACCTCGCGCTCGCGCGTCTCGCGTGTCAGGAACACCTGCTCAGGCAGCCCCCGTTCGACGATCTCGCGGTACAGCTCGGAGGTGTCGAGCAGCTCTTCGTGATTTCCCTGAGCCACGATGCGCCCGTGATCGAGCACGACGATTTCATCGGCCAAGGCGATCGTGGAGAGGCGGTGGGCGATCACGAACGTCGTGCGCCCCGTCATCGCCTCGGCGAGCGCGAGCTTGATCGACTGCTCGGTGGAGGCGTCGACCGAGGAGGTGGCGTCATCGAGGATCAATACGCGCGGGTTGGCAAGCAGCGCGCGCGCTATCGCCAGACGCTGACGCTGGCCGCCAGATAGAGACAGGCCACGCTCTCCGATCTCGGTGTCATAGCCCTCGGGCAGGCGCAGCACGAAGTCATGAGCCTGCGCGCGTCGCGCGGCGTCTTCGATTTGCTCGGTGGAGGCGTCCGGTTGTGCATAGGCGATGTTCTCGGCGACGCTCGCCGAGAAGAGGAAGGGGTCGTCGCCGACGACCGCCACCGCTGAGCGCAGCGATTGCAAGCCGACGGAGCGCACGTCGGCGCCGTCGAGCAGAACTTCGCCCTCCACCGGGTCATACAGTCGCGAGATCAAAGCCACGAGGCTGGTCTTGCCCGAGCCGGTGGCGCCCACGAGCGCGATCGTGCGCCCGGCTGGGACGTCGAGGTCGAGGTCGTGCAGCACAGTCCGTCGCGCTGGGGCTGGCGCCGTGTGTCCATTTCGCGAGGCGGCATCGACACTGTCCTCCTGGCCGGTAGGTGCATAGGTTCCGACGTTGAGCTCGTCATGCGGGTCGCTGTAGCGCAGCGTGACACCGCGCAGCTGCACGTGACCGCTGCCGGCAGGCAGCGACGGTGCGCCGGGAGGATCGGCGAGGGTCGGTTCGCGGTCGAGCACCTGGAAGATGCGTGCGCCGGAGGCGGTTGCGCGCTGAGCGAGGTTGAGCGTGACGCCGAGTGAGCGCAACGGGCCGACGAGCATGTTCAACAACAGGTAGAAGGTCGTGAACTGGCCCAAGGTGAGGTGGGCATGAATCACCGCATTGCCGCCGAGTAGCAGCACTGCGGCGATGCCGAGTTGGGGAAGGAAGCCGATCGCCGGGTTGTAGATGGCTTCGAGGCGTGTGGCGACCATCGCCTGCTCGAAGGTGCGTCCGACGCTGTGGCGGAAGCGCTCGAGCTGACGGGGCTCGCGTGCGAAGGACTTGACGATGCGCACGCCGGAGATGTTCTCCTCGGCGTCCGCTGTCAGTTCGGCGATGCGCTGTTGCACCTCTTGGATTGCGGGGCGCGCGCGGCGGCCATAGCGGTAGGAGATCAGCACGACGAACGGAGCGGGTGCCAGCGAGATCAGGCCGAGCCAGGGATTGATCGCGATCATGACCACCCCGGCAAGCAAGATCGTGAGCACGAACTGGAGGATGAACACGAGGCCGTAGCCGAGGAAGAAGCGCACAGCCGGCAGATCGACCGTCGCGCGCGACATCAGCTGGCCGGTCTGTTGGTGGTCGAAGAAGCCTAGCTCCAGCCGCTGCAACTGGCTGTAGAGGCGCTCACGCAGGTCGTATTCGACGCCGAGGGAGACACGGCCGGCGATCATGCGCCGCCAGTAGGTGAAGCCCCAGCGCGCGAGCACGACCGCGACGATCGCAACCGCGTACAGCAGCAGCGTGTGGCGGTCGTGCGAACGCTGGACAATTTCGTGGTGGCGCGCATGACGGGCGCCAGAGTTGATCGTTTCGACTGCTTCGCCGGTGAGCAGCGGCAGCAGCACGCTCATCGCCATCGCGAAGCTGGCAAGGATCCAGGAAACGATCACGCCGCGCTTATAGGGACGTAGAAAGCCTAGTAGTCGGTAGAAGATACTCATAGTTGCTTAGTCAACGATTATTGCACTCGGCTCGGTGTCGCGGCTCCTGCGCGCCACGTCGGTCATGATTGTCCTGCTCGATTTCAAGCCAGGACAGGGCGCACTACCCTTCCCGCATGTCCTGCGATCCCGCGCCCCCAACCTGTCCGAGTGCCGGGCTGTGCGAGACCTGCCAGCATCGCCAAGTCGTTCCAAACACGCGCGGCTCCGTGTTCTCGTTGTGCACACGCTCGCGCACAGACCCAGCCTATCCTCGCTATCCGCGACTACCGGTCCTGTCCTGCTCCGGCTACGAGCGGCGTGCGTCCTGAGGGCGCGCTCGCAGCCACTTGAACCTCGTCTTCTCGAGCGGTTGAAGTGACGAAGTCGCGCTGGCGCACCAACACCAACGCCAACACCGCTCCCACTAGCGCAATGGCAGCTGCGATCAGCAAGATTTTGTCGAAGGCTTCGGTGAAGCCAAGGCGATAAGAGTGCTTGAGGGCCAGCCGCGCGGCGGGGGAGAGGAGGTGGAACACCCGACTGACTTCGCCTGACTGAAGCAGCGTGTTCAAATGCCCGTGGGCCGCGGCTTGCACCGACGGCAGCCGCCCGCTGAGCGAGCTGGTTGTTCTTTGCAGCACGTCGTGCTGGAAGACCGCCCCGAGCCCCGCGATGCCCGTTGCGATGCCGACCTGGCGGAAGGTGCTGTTGATGCCGGAGGCCATGCCGCTGCGCGAGTGGTGCACGACGCCGATTGCCGTCGAAGCCAGCGGAGGATTGATCAGGCCGATACCCACGCCTGTTACCGCGAAGCCGGGGATCAATGTGGTCCAGCCGGAGGTTGAGTCGATCGCGGTCATCCCAAGCAGGCCGGCGCCGACGAGCAGGAGCCCGCCGCCAAGCAGGTAGCGCACGGGCATGCGCACACTGAGGCGCCCCGCAATCGGGGCGGCGACGAATGACAGCAGCGTGATTGGCAGGAAACGCAGGCCCGCCTGCAGGGCGGTGTAGCCGAGCACGTCCTGGATGTACAGCGTCAGGTACAGGAACATCGCGAAGATCGAGGAGGATACGCTGAACGCGACGATGCTCGCGCCGGTGAAGGCTGGCTTGCGGAACAGCGACAGGTCGAGCATCGGCCGCGATTGCTTGAGCTCGGCCGTTATGAAAGCGACCAACAGCACGAGTGATCCCAACAGCAGTGAGACGATCCTCGTCGAGCCCCAGCCGTCTTCGTTGCCCTCGATCAGCGCGAACACGAGCATGAACAGCGCGCCGGAAAAAGTGACAAGTCCGATCCAGTCGACGCGACGCGCATTGGGGTCGCTCGACTCCACGACGCGCGACAGCGTGATCGCGACCGCCGCGATCCCGATCGGCACGTTGATGAAGAAGATCCACTCCCAGCCGATGCCAGAGGTGATGATGCCGCCGACGACCGGGCCGATCGCGACGGCGGCGCCTGTGACGGCGCCGAACACGCCGAAGGCGGTGCCGCGCTCGCGGCCGTGGAAGGCCTGGGCCAGCAGCGCGAGCGAGGTGGCGTACATCATCGCCCCGCCGACCCCTTGCACGGCGCGCGCAAGGTTCAGCATTAGCGGTGTGGTCGACAGGCCGCAGACAGCCGAGGAGGCGGTGAACACGATCAGCCCGAGCGTGAACACGCGCCGGCGGCCGATCAGGTCGGCGACAGACCCTGCCGTGAGCAGGAAGGCGGCGAGCGTGAGCGCGTAGGCGTTGACAACCCACTGCAAATCCGAGAACGAGGATTTCAGCGACGACTGGATCGAGGGCAGCGCGACGTTCACGACCGTGATGTCCAGCAACAGCATGAAGATCGCCACCGATACGGCGATCAATGTCCACCACTTGCGCTCCACGGCTGGCTCCCTTCGTTGCGTCAGGGGGACGCTGGACTCATCTCACTGTAGGACGCGAGCTCCTCGAGGCGGCCCAGCACGGTGTTGCGTGTGCCGGTGAGCTCGCGACGCAGCTTGGAGAGCTCTGAGGCGCGGTGCTCGACAAGCTCGAGCTGGCGGTCGAGATGGCCGAGCGCCTCGTTCAACAGCTCGCGGCGGCGCTCAGGATGGACGTCGTCGCGACGCAGCTGCGCGCGCACGGCCGCGCGTGCCTCCTCGGCCGTGAGTAGGTCCTTGAGCTCCTCGAGCGTCACGCCGAGCAGCTGCTTGAGGCGAATGACCTCGCGCAGACGCTCGACCTCGGCAGCGGTATAGAGACGGTGCCCGCCAGACGGCCGCTCGGGCGCGCCCGATAGCAGGCCCAGCTCCTCGTAGTAGCGGATCGTGCGCGGGGTGGTGCCGACGAGCTTGGCCACGTCGCCGATGCGCAGCGGCGTCTCGGTGCTCGACACAGGCCCGCCAACTCCAGCGAGGCTCGCGCTGGAGTCGCTCACGCGCGTACCCCTGCACGCAACGCGGGGCGTACGTCGTGGTCAGGTTGTTCCTCGCGGATGCGCTGTTGCTCGCGTACGCGCAGCTCCTCGTCTTCGGCCTCGAGCGTTGCGTGAGTCGGACGCAACAGACAGACGAGGGCGCCGACCGCGGAGGTTGCCACCAGCACCCACAGGGCCACGTGCATGTTGGCGATGAAGGGAGCAAGCTTCTGCTCTGAGAGGCCGCGCGTGACGCCGGAGAAGACGGCGAACAGTGTGGCCTTGGGGACAGCCGATGTGACAATCGCGAGGACGAACGCAATCGACAGTACGGCCCCCGTATTTTGCAGCAGTGTGCGCGCGCCTGCGGCGATGCCACGGCGTTGCGCCGGCACCGTTCCCATCATCGCGGCGGTATTGGGGCTGTTGAACATGCCTGAGCCGATGCCAACCAGTCCGAGCCAGATCATGCTCTGCCAATAGGGGGTGTGCACCTGCAAAGTCGTCATGCCGGCGAGGCCGACGGCGCTGACGAGCATGCCGAGCGAGGCCAGCGTGCGCGAGCCGTGGCGGTCGGCGTAGATGCCGGCCAGGGGGGAGGCGACGAGCATCCCGAGCGCCAGCGGAATCAGCTTGATGCCGGCTTCGATCGGGCTGTTGGACTGGGCACCCTGGAAGTAGAAGACGAACAGGAACATCAAGGCGAAGCGGGCCAGCCCGTTGATGAACGATGCCGCCGACGCTGCCGCGAACAGCCGGTTGTTGAAGATCGACAGGTCGAGCATCGGCGCGCGTGTATGTCGCTCGATCATGACCCACAGCGGCAGGAGCACGACAGCGCACGCCAAACCGCCGATCACGACCGGATCGGACCATCCGGACAGGCCGCCCTTGGACACGCCAAGCACGAGGCCCGTCAGCCCCACGACGAACGTGACGGTGCCGAGCGTGTCGAAGCCGCGCACCTTGTCGGGCTTGGCCAGCTCACGCAAGATCAGCGCGCCCCAGGCCGCGCCGGCCAGGGCCAGTGGCACGTTGAACCAGAAAACCCAGTGCCAGGAGATCTCGACGAGCGCGCCGCCAAGCACCGGCCCCAGCACCAGGCCGACGGCGGCGACCATCGTATTGGCGCCCATCGCCAGGCCGAGCTGTTCCTTCGGGAAGGCGTCTGTCACGAGAGCGGCGGCATTGGCGAACAGGAACGCAGACCCAATCCCCTGCAAAACTCGCCAGCAGATCAACTCGGTGGCGCCGCCGGAGAAACCGGCGCCGAGCGAGGCGAAGGCGAACAGCAAAAAGCCGCCGATGTAGGCGCGCTTGCGCCCGAACAGGTCGCTCAGCCGGCCTGCCGTCAGCACCAGCACGGTCGCCGCGATCAGGTAGGCGAGGATCACCCACACAAGCGCCAGCAGGCTCGCGTGCAGCGAGCGCTCCAGGCTCGGCAGCGCGATGATCAGCGTGCCGGAGTTCGTCGCGGCGAGCAGCATGCCCAAGCTCGTGCAGGACAACGCCCACCACTTGTAATGCTCGTGGTCGGCGCTGACGCCGACGCGGGATGTTGAAGTTGACGTGAACGTAAAGATCAGGATAGCAGTTATATGTGCTGTTCCGGCCGGCACATGTGCCGGCCGGTCGGGCCGCACATGTGCGGCCCGAGACCGCGCCGCATGCGGCGCGGTCTTCCCTGTTTCTTGTCATGTCGGCCTCCACGGCGCGTTTGTGCTGCTAGAACGCTCGTATGGCCGAGGACACACTCTCAGACGAGCAGTGGCGCGAGCGATTGGCGCCTGAGCAGTACGAGGTGCTACGCCGCGCGGGCACCGAGGCTCCCTTTACAGGCGAGTACGTTTACAACAAGGACTCCGGCATGTACCGCTGCGCCGGCTGTGGCGCAGACCTGTTCAGCTCCGACACAAAGTTCGAGTCAGGCACGGGCTGGCCCAGCTTCACCGAGCCGGCTGTGGCCGAGACGGTGGAGCTGCGGCCCGACAACAGCTTGTTCATGAAGCGCACAGAGGTGGTGTGCCGCCGTTGCGGCGGGCATCTAGGCCATGTCTTCGACGACGGCCCCGGACCGACCGGTCAGCGCTACTGCATCAACTCCGCCGCGCTGGCCTTCGCGCCCGAGTCCGACAAACAGACCTAGCGTCTGCGCTGCCGCTGCTTGCGTCTGCGCTGCCGCTGCTCGGCCAGTGCTGTGTGCAACTCGTTCGCGCTTGCCTTCCCTCCGACACTAGACTGGGCGCGCGATGATCATGGAGAACCGCTCCAAGCGGCTATCTGAGCCGCTGCGCTGGGGGCGGCGCGAGAAGGCCGTGGTGGCTGCGTTGGCCAGTTGCATATTGATTGTGTTGATTGGGCTCGGCGCCTATTCGCTCACGAGTGGCTCGAAGGAGCCGAAGGACTGTATAGATGTGAACTTCGCCAGCACACTCGGTGGCGCGACCGAGCACGCCTGCGGTGCCCAGGCTCGTGAGGTGTGTGCTTCGCCGGGGGCCTTCAAGCACTCGGCTCAGGCGCTGCGGGAGTCCTGCCGCCGCGCGGGCTTTGCATTTGAATAGCAGCGTTCCCGCACGCGGGGGTATTGCTGGTTTCTTGGGTATCGCCACTGAGGCAGGGGTCTGCGGGCGACCACGAGGCCCACAGTTGTGGCCCATCTATACAAATGTCGAAACGCGCCGGTCAACTGTTGGCCACCGTGTCCCTACCCGCGTCGCGCCCGCCCCGGTTTCATAAGGACAGCTAAAGAGGCGAATCAGTCATCCCGTTCGGGGAGGGCGGCTCGCCGTATCTACAACGGTAGGAAACGGAGGCATATGTCCATCTTGGCGACAGCCGAATGGCTCGCATACCCATCCTGGCTCAACGCCGGCGACAACGCATGGCAGATGACCGCGGCGACGTTCGTCGGGCTGATGAGTCTTCCCGGTCTCGCCATCCTGTACGGCGGGGTCATGCAGAAGCGCTGGTCGGTCAACAGCATGATGCTCACGTTCGTGGCGTTCTGTCTCGTCTTGGTGGCGTGGTGTCTGTGGGCTTTCAAGATGGGCTTCGACAACCCAATCGCGCATAGCGGTGGCGGAATCTTCGGCACGAAAGGCTTCCTGGGGACCGCGCTCGGGGAACCGGGAAGCGTGCTTGGACATGCCGCGGAGGAGGGGCAAGCGCTGATTCCCTCCATCACGGAAGGCCCGCCGTTCCACTTCCCCGAGTCCTCGCTCGTCTACTTCCAGTTCGTATTCGCGGCAATCACGCCGATCCTGATGCTCGGCTCCGTTCTTGGTCGCATCAGCTTCAAGGCGTGGATCCCGTTTGTGCTGCTGTGGATCACGTTCGTCTACACGGTCAACGCGTTCCTGATCTGGGGCGGTGGCTACTTCGCCGCTCATGGCGCACTTGACTATTCAGGCGGTTACGTCATCCACCTCGCGGCCGGAATCTCGGGCTTCGTGGCGGCCGCTGTCATCGGACCGCGATTGCAAAGAGACAGAGAGGTCGACGCTCCGAACAACCTGCTGATGGTTGCCGCGGGCGCCGGTTTGCTGTGGCTCGGCTGGAACGGCTTCAACGGTGGAGACTCCTACTACGCGGGCGCCAACGCCTCGGCGGCGGTTCTCAACACGAACCTCTGCACCGCGGTGTCGATGCTCGTGTGGATCGCATGGGACTACATCTTCCGCGACAAGCCGTCACTGCTCGGCTCGGTAAACGGCATGATCACAGGGCTGGTGGGCATTACGCCCGCCGCCGGCTTCGTGAACGGCTACGGAGCCATCATCATTGGCGTGGTGGCGTCCACGATCGTGTGGATGTCGATTCGCTTCCTTTCGCGTGCCCCCGTGTTCCGACACGTGGACGACACGCTGGGGGTGATCTACACCCACGGCATCGCCGGCTTCTGTGGCGGCCTGTTGGTTGGGCTGTTGGCAAATCCGAGCGTGGTCGAGTACATCGGCAAGGGCGGTGCATCCGATCTCCCAGGCAAGTCGGGCCTGCTCATCAACGGCAGTTGGACGCTGCTGCGCTGGCAGGCCGAGGCAGGCATCTGGGTGATCCTGTTCAGCGGAACGATGACGTTCATCTTGCTGAAGCTAGTCGGCATATTCCTGCCGCTGCGACTCTCCGACGAAGAGCTGGAGATCGGCGATCACGCGATCCACGGCAACGAGGTTTACCCCTCGGACGTGCCGACGCTCGGTGGACCGCACGTGCCGTCATTCCAGCCGACCCCGGCGGGCAGCGCGGCGTAAGCGGCGGATCGGGTTGGGCACGTTTCCTCTGTGCGTGCCCACCCGATTCTCTGGTCCGATGAAGACTTGCGGCCCCGCTCCGGCGGGGCCGCGGTCGTTTGAGGGCCGAATACCGTCCGGCCGTTTGAATACAATGCGGTGCAGGAAGGTACAGCTGTGCGACCACGGCCCGCCTCGGCGGGCCGCGCTGCTTAAGGGGTGGTCAGGCCAACGGGGCAGGCAACGCCCGTGCCGCCCAGGCCGCAATAGCCACCAGGGTTCTTCTCCAAATACTGCTGATGGTGGTCCTCGGCGTAGTAGAAGGGATGGGCGGCACCGCCGGGCTCGATTTCGGTTGTGATCTGGCCATGGCCGCTTGCGGCGAGCATGCGCTGATAGGTCTCGCGCGAAGCCCGCGCGGCCTCGCGCTGGGCCTCGTCCTCGTAGAGGATCAGCGAGCGGTACTGGCTGCCGACATCGTTGCCCTGGCGCATTCCCTGAGTGGGATCGTGGCCCTCCCAGAACAGTCTCAGCATCTCCTGGTAGCTGGTGGCGGTGCCATCGAACGCAACCAGTACCACCTCTGCATGGCCTGTGCGCCCGTTGCACACCTCCTCGTAGGTGGGGTTGGGAGTGAACCCGCCCGCATAACCGACGGCAGTCGTGTACACGCCCGCTGCCTGCCAAAAGATTCGCTCTGCGCCCCAGAAGCAGCCCATGCCAAATACGGCCTGCTCGACGTTCTCGGGGAAGGGGGCTTGCATGGGTGTCCCGAGCACGAAATGACGCTCGGCGACCCTCGGCGGCTGATCGCGACCTGGAAGCGCCTGGTCCTTCTCCACCATGCTGATGTGGCGTGGTTTGAGCAGGAGCATCGATACTCAGCCTAGCGCCCCTGGCGAATCGCCCGGTGCGCTTGTAAATATCGCTAAGCATCGGTCTGTTGAACCCGGTGGCGCAGGCCGTTTGCCTGCCGCAAGGTTCGTTGTCGGGGAACAGGTGCGCTCAAGGGCGCGCCAATCCAATCCGAAGAGATGGACAAAGGATGTCCACAAGCCCATCTCAGTCGCTCTCGCGGGGAACGCGCCCGGCGCGGGTCAGCATGCTGCTTGCCCAGAGTGGGGCTGCGCTAGTGCGCTCTCTTGTGCATCGTGTGATTGATTCTCGCCCATCGATGGCGTGGTCGCTGGCCCTGCTCTTCATGTTCAAGGGGCTTGTGTGCCTAGCGGTCCTCGTCTTTCCCATCAGTCCCATCGAGCCGGTTGCTCTGATCGCAGGGGCAGGCGCGATCGCCGTGTTGGCGGCTTGCACGGTCTGGCTGCTCGCACGGCGTATCCCGGTTGTTGGCTTTGAGTTGCTGGCGGCTGGCGGCTCGCTGGTAACCAGTGGCGTGGTTGCTCACGCAACCACGCATGGAGGCATGATGATTGCCGCCTTCTCCTATCCATGGATCGCGATTTACTCGGCTCACTTCTTTCCGCGCCGGGTGGTGATCGCCCAAGGCGTGTTGATTTCGGTGGGCTTCGGCGTGGGCTTGCTGCTAGGAGGTTTGCCCCACGTGGCCGTCTACTGGGGGATCGTGACGGTTACCATCTGGTCGATCTGCATCGTGCTCGGTCACCTCAGCGAGAGTTTGCGCCGCCAAGCCGACACCGACCCGCTAACTGGTTTGCTCAATCGCAATGGATTCATGGCGGCAGCGATTCGCGAGAATGCGATTGCACAGCGCAGCGGCAATCGCCTCACACTCGCTTTGCTCGATCTCGACGGCTTCAAGCAGGTCAACGACCGGCGCGGTCATGTAGCAGGGGACAAGGTGCTCGCCGAGCTTGGTCAGGCCTGGCGCGAGTGTTTGCGCACAGGTGACATCCTCGCCCGTCACGGTGGCGACGAGTTCGTGCTGCTTTTGCCTGCCACCGCCCCAGAGGGCGCCGCGGCTGTACTCGATCGTCTGCGCGTCGAGGATCTGCCGGTCACTTGGTCGGTGGGGGTCGGTGAGTGGCTGCCGGGGGAGAGCATCGGGGAGTGCATAGCGCGTGCCGATGCACACCTGTACAGCGTCAAGAAGGCTCTGCGTTTGCATGACGTGCGCGGTCGTGTCGAGCCTTTGCTCGAATCGAGCTGAAAACGGTGTGGGTAGTTGGTGTTTGACATCGGCCGCTTCGGGCAAAACTCACTTTTGAGGACATCGTTCCTCCCTCATTCCCTCCCCGGATCGGCCCGCCTGCCAGCGGGTCGATCCATACCGCGTATCGAGGGGCAATGCTTTGCGGGTATGTCTTGCAGCAGTGTTTGCTGACGTACGGGCTGGCGGGATTAGTGGTGTTTTTGGTTGGGCTGGCTCGGTGACATGTTTGGGCCTACAGTTTGGGCCTACGCCGCGCTGGCCAAGTCAATGATAAGTTCGCCGACCGATGCCTCACCCGCGAGTACCGCCGCGCACCCTGCTCATCTGTGCCGTCATGACGGCAGCTCTGGTGGTGTTCGCGGTGTTTGGGCTCGCCGGCAGCGCCAGGCACGAAGGGCGCCTAGCCCCGCCTCTGCCGCACGAACATCTCTCCGGCGCCACCGTCACGTTGGCAGCGCTGCGCGGGCACCCGGTGCTAGTCACTTTCTGGGCGAGCTGGTGCGGATCGTGCGAACGCGAGGCGCCGGTCCTCGAGCGCTTCTCACGAGGCTTGGGCGGTCGCGCCACGCTCGTGGGGGTCGACTGGGAGGATCCATCGCTCTCTGGAGCACGCTCGTTTGTGGGGCGCTACGGATGGACGTTCCCCAACCTGCGCGATGAGGAAGGCAATGTTGGACGTGAATACGGATTCACAGGACCGCCCACCACATTCGTGATCGACAGCGCTGGGAGATTGAGAGCAACCTTGCGTGGTCCACAAACCCAGCAGACACTCACCAGTGCGCTTGCGATGGTGGGAGGCTAGCCGCATGAACGATGAGGCAACAGCGCGCTTGCCGACGAGTCAAGATAATGGCTGGCGGGTGATCGTCGCCTATGGGCTTGTATGCGCCGCTACGCAGGTCCTGTGGCTGACCTATGCGACGATCACAACCGAGACGGCTCGTCATTACGGCGTCTCGGTGGGAGCGGTGGGCTGGCTGGCGGAGATCTTTCCGCTGCTGTATGTCGTGCTTGCCATCCCGGCGGGGATCCTGCTCGATCGTTGGTTTCGCCCAGTGCTGGCGGGGGGTGGCGGGTTGGTTGCCCTTGGCGGGCTGGTTCGTCTGGGAGGTGACACGTTCGCTTGGGCGATGGCAGGGCAGGTTGCGGTTGCGGTAGCACAGCCGGTGGTGCTGAGCGCCGTGAGCAAGCTCGCAGGGGAGTACCTGCCACCGGACCAGCGCGCGGCGGGCATCTCGGTGGGCTCGGCGGGAGGGTTCGTAGGCATGCTCGTGGCTCTGTTGCTGGGCCCGACTCTCGGCGGGCACGGCCATATCGAACGGCTGCTGGTGGTCGAGGCAGTGCTGGCGGCATTGCCGGCCATCGCTCTGGCACTCACACTGCGTCGTGCGGGTCAGGAGAGCACAGAGCACGCCGCGATCGCTGGGAACGCCGCCAAGGCATTGTGGGCGATGCCGTCGATGCGCACACTGTGCGGACTGGTGTTCGTTGGCTTTGGCATCTTCGTTGCGCTGGCAACCTGGCTGCAGACGTTGCTTCAACCGGCCGGGGTCTCCGAAACCGCCGCCGGTGGACTGCTAGTCGGGATGGTGATTGCTGGCGTGGTTGGCTGTGCGGTGCTGCCGCCGCTTGTCGCGCGCCGGGGTATCGAGCGCGGCTTCATGCGCGCGACGGTGATCGTCGGGTGCGTGGGTTGCGTCGCGTTGGGCGTGGTTCCGTCGCTTGGTGGGCGCGCACTGGTAATCGTGACGATGGGACTATTCCTGCTGCCTGCGCTGCCCGTGATCCTCACGGCCACCGAGCGTCTGGCTGGGCCGGCGGCGGGCACGGCTGGCGCGATCGTATGGATGGCGGGCAACCTCGGTGGCCTGGTGGTAGCCCTACTTGTGCAGGTATTGGTGCATGACCCCCTCGCGGCATTCCTCGCGATGGCAGCGGTGTCGCTGCTTGGCCTACCGATCGCCGCTCGGCTTACGCCACCTATTGGCGAGGAGCTCGAGGCCCAGCCGCTGCCAGTGACAGCTGGTTGAGGGTCATCTTTCCTTGTCGGACTCGAGCTCGCTGCTGCGCTCGTAGTCGGCCTCTGCGTCTTCCCGTCCGATATTTGCCTCCTCGGGGTTCCCCTGGTCGTGGAGGATGAGGTGGGCCGGCTGCTGATCTCCATGGGAGGCATGATCGATCAAGGCGGCCTCGGCTTCCTCGAATCCCTCCGCCTCGCCGCCGCCTGCCTCACTGACGGGACGTTGGGCCGGATCGAGCTCATCATTGCCGGCACGGCCACCGATTTGCGCGGCTTCGCCGGCGGCCATGTCCGTCTCCTGCTGCTCGTAGGACCGATCGACGGTCATCGTTGGCTCCTCCTTGGGGTTCAGGGTATGGGGTGCAATACATGTGGCTCTACCCGCCTTGCGCGCCGGTCAACCAATGGGACAATCCGAGGCAGGAAGGCGGGTATTGCCCTGTCCCTATCCGGCTCGTCCACGACCGGTGGGTGAGCAAGTACTCAGAGCCCTGGGCCGCCACGTTGAGCGAGATCAAGCACGACATCGAGGAGAAAGTCATGGAAAAGGTATTCGAGATCTACATCAAGACAACGCCGGAGCGGCTATGGGAGACAGGCGAGTCGCTGGACACGCCTGGCTTGCTGCTCGCTGAAGGGGCCCAATGAGACTGCGACTCAAGGACAGATCTCTCGAGCTTCGCTCGGGAGATCCGCTCATCATGGGCATAGTGAACATCGGCAACGACTCAGTTGCCGATCCGCTGTTGCTGAACACGTTGGATGAGCAGCTCGAGTTCGCGATGAGTCAGAGCAGGGCAGGCGCCGACATCATTGACATCGGTGTGCAATCGGGCAGAACCGACACGCCGATACTCTCAGAAGAGCAGGAGATCGAGCATCTGCTGCCACTGGTGCGCGCTCTCGCGGAGCGGGACGTAGTGGTTTCCGTCGACACCTGGCGAGCCGGCGTTGCGCAGTCGGTGATCGAGGCAGGGGCGGCACTGATAAACGATGTGGGTGGGCTCACCGACGAGTCGATAGCCGATGTCGTGGCTGCCACAGGTGCGGGCCTTGTGGTCATGCACACGCGTGCGGCTCCCAAGCAGGAGCGCTTCCCCGTCTATGAGGACGCGATGGCGGACATAACCGGCTTCCTCGAGGAGCGCATGACGCTGGCGATGAGTAGAGGTGTCGCTCGCGAGCAGATTGTCATCGATCCAGGTTTTGATTACGCGAAGAGGCCTGAGCAGTCGATTGTGGCGTTGCGTGCTTTGCCCGAGCTGGGGCATCTCGATCGCCCGATCTTGCTTGCTGTGTCGCGCAAGTATTTCATCGGCATGCTCACCGGTAGGGCCCCGCATGAACGTCTGGCGGGCACACTGGCTGCGGTTGAGTTCGGGATCGGCGCCGGTGCTCACATCGTGCGCGTACACGATGTAGCTGAGGTTGCTGAGTTCCTATTGGTTCGCTCTGCACTGCATGACGATGGGCCCCCGGAACTAAAGGGCCGGTCAGATGACGACACACTCAAGTGGCTGTCTCCGAAGCAGGTTGGTAGCGGCAGTTGATTAAGCTACGGCCGCGTCACGCCGCGGTGTCGGTGTGATGCGGCCGGCGGCCGACTTACGGTGACGAGTACGGCGCTGTCTGGAGGGAGTTCAACCGCGACAATCCCCGAGCGTGTGGGGATGTTTTCGGTTTGTATAGGAGCGCGCCAGGCGCCATTGGCTGCCACCGAGCGACCAGCGAGCCGCACGTCGCTGGTGGCGCTTTGCGAGGGTGCGATGAGGCGCAGAATATGTGCCACACCCATGTCCGCGCCTACCTCCAACCGCAGCGCGAGTGGACTGGAGCCCTGCGGTTCATCGTCTGCGAGCACCACCTTCATCGTGTGTTCGGGGCCCGAGAACGATGCTGCCGCGAGATCGGGGGAGCTTTCGGCGGTGATGGTGGTAGGCAGCGGGCGGTCACCGATGAGCGATCTCGTCAAAAGGAGCGCATACCACTCCGGCTCGGCGCGCAGTGATCCTTCCGCGAGCGCCAAAGGATTAGGTGCACATAGGGGCGTATATCCAGTGCAATTGGTTGGGTTGCCCTGGAGGTTGATGCCTGTGGCTCCCGCTGCCATCGCTTGGGCGATGTAGCCGGTCGCCCACAGCGCCGAGGCGAACGTATCGCTGATGCCCGCCACTCCCCCGCATGAGACGGTGTTGGTCTCGTCGATTCGCAGAGGGATGCTGTATGTGTTTGCCACCGATATGTAGGTGGCCAGCGAGTGGGCCTCGGCTCCACGAGTCGCGGAGCTCAAAAGCGTCTCAATTGAGGGCGCTGGCGTTTGGGCGCACCCGAGCGGATAGTGATGTCCGGTCAGTAGGGCCGGCGTCTGCGCGAGCGCCTCCTCCTCGCCCCATTCCGTAAAGGCCCCTGAGCCGGACACATCGGGACCGGCGATCGGTACCCCGGGAGTGAGGGCGTCGATGGCTTCGCGATAGTTACTCACCTGTTCCTCATAGCCTTGGGCAATCCAAGGGAGTTCCCGTAGGCCGTGGCTGCCGTAGGAATCGGGCTCGTTGCCGATCTCGACCGCGGCGAGGTAGGGCCCGAGGGCGCTGTGGGCAGCCGCTACCTCACGCGCGGCAGCTGTCGGTTCATAGTGGGCCAATCCCACCGTGAGCAGGACCTGCCATCCGCTGCGGCGGGCAAGGACGCCGATGTTGCGCAACTGCGCGGGCCCGATCACGCTCGATGCCCACGCTGGGCGTGGGGTGGCGGAGTCAGTCCAAGCGACGTTCTCATCGGCGGTGATACCTCCGAAGCGCAGCACCCCCGGTCCCAGTGAGCGAAGCAGCTCCACCAGGTTGCCGTGGTTCGCGTCCTGTGAGAGCTGGCTCAGCGCCGCCATCTCAAAGGAGAGCCCGAGAAACCGCTGCGGCACCGGCCGGCCGGGCTCGAGGGGGTTGATCGCCACTGTAACCGGGAGCGCCGGCGGCTCTACCGCTTCATCTGTGTGTCCTACGGAAAGCAGGGGAGGCTGGGAGGTCGTGTCGGCCTTGGCGGATGGGGGGCCAAGCGGGAGAACCAGGCCAACCGTGACGGGTAGGGTCAGCGCGATGAGCCTTGTCCATAGCCGGGAGTACCGGCGTACCTTCCTGCCCACGGAGCTGGCGTGAGGGACCGATTGCGCTCCTAGGGTCATGCCGTGAGTTAACAAGGGCTACACGTCATTATGCGCAGCTCCCGAGACAGACTGGCTGCTGTCTCGTGCGCTGTCGTAGAGGGACAGTTTCAATTACCAGCTAGAGCCAAATCCCGAGCACTCGCTGGAGTGGTTGTACGCATGCCCGGCGCCGATGTACACGCCGCGAGGGCGGAGCCGTCGCTATCGGGGGATCCTTGTCAGCAAATGGACGCGATAGATGACATCGCGCAGTGTCTCGTCTCGAACCTGTCCGCGTCGCTTGACGAGGCGCTCTCGACTTATCGTCCGCACCTGATACGGCTGCGCGAACGAGATATCGGTGAGGCCACCCTCCGGCGGCTCGATGCGGAAGTCAAGGGAGATCCGTCCGGTTTTCGTGATGGGAACCACGATGGCGAGCTCGCTGGGACCCCGCCCTAGCTGGTCGACAGAGACCACAAGGCATGGCCTTTGCCAGGCTTGCTCGTGGCCCTCGATTGGGTTGAGCTGGCAATCCCATACCTCGCCCTGCCCGACCTCAGGAACGTTCACGGAGCGGCGCTAGTCGCGTCCCAAGCGGCCGTCTCGGCCTTGAAGTTGCTCCACGCAGCGGCATCTGCGCGCAGCGCGAGAAAGTCGTCGTTCATCGAGGTGAGGAGCCGCTCTTGCTCCTCACGGGCGATCAAGCGGTCAAGCAACTCAGGCGCGGAAACGTGATCCTCCTGCGCAAGTCGATTGAGCGCGTCCCGAGTGTGGGGTCGAACGCGCAATGATGTGGACGCTGGCATCGGCATAAGTGTAGACGAAAACGTATGCAATCGCAAGCCTTCCGCTGGCTCGGTTTGGGGGCAGGGGAGTGGCTACCGATCAGCCGGATCTAGCCCGAGGCGACTATGCGTGCGCCGCTCGGGCGGGTGGCGGGGCTCGTCGGCTTAGGACTGCGTCGGATGCTGTTGGTGCGGTTGTTCGGCGCTGCCGTAGTTGCGGGTGCCTGCTGTACGGGCGCAGGAGGCGTGTGCCGGTGTCGGCGCTGTCCTGAGTACAAGCCATGTGTGGGCAGGCGATCAGCGCGCCAGAAGCTGTTTCGGTCGCAGGCTCGATGTGGCCGATTCGGTCGCGACCCTTCCAGCCGCCGGTCTTGTCCATCGCTGCCATCACTTCGTGTTCGCGACACGGGCCGCATTGCGCTTTTGACGAGCTGGACCTTTGATGAACAGTCGGCTCCCGGGAGCAAGGTGGGAGCGCCGGACTGCCTGAGCACGGATGCGCGGAGGCGGGCGGACGCGAACGGCCGGAAGGCCGCCACGCCCGCCGCCGCGCGCTCGAGCGCGGTCAGAACGACGACCCGTCCATCTCGTCCGATCTGACACTGGCCGATGTTCTGTAGGCATAGATTCGGTATTGGCAGACGGTAAGACTAGAGATGGCAAAGCCACGACGCAATGAGACACAAGCAAGCTCACCTTCGGCGCGCGGAACACATTCACGCGCCGCGCGTCTGCGACCAGCTACGCGAGCGCTGAGCGAAGTGCTCGCCGAACGTGGTCCCCTTACAGGGCCGATCACGGACGCTGGCACGAAGGCGCTCCTTGCCGCGCGTGGTAAGGATTCACACGGCGGGCATGGCAGACCCTGAGCGGCCCGAGCCCCGCTCAGGCATTCTCTAGGTAGACACTTTGGCGCTGCTGAAGCTGCTCGTCCGCGAGCCGAGCGCTTGCGAAGATCGAGGTCGAGGTGCTCGCGCCCGAGGATGCTCCCGAGCCGGACGATGAAGACGAGGATGCGACTTGACGATGGAGGAGGGCTTGCGCAACGACAATCCTTCACGCCAGATGCGGCGTTCTCGTCGGCAAGCGGCCGACAAGTATCGGCTCACGGAAGCTGAGGTGGTGGCCACTCTTGCTGCTGCGCGGGAACCCGCGAGCGCCGCGCAGCGGTTCAGGAACCCGCCATTCAACACTGCTCAGCAAGACTTGCGGCTTCAACCATCGTCAAGTCAGGCACTACGTCAGCTTGTCATGCGCGTCGTCAAGCGTGCTAGATAGCAGCGCACGTGCGCCCTCACGACCTCCGACATGCGTACGCGGAGCACATTGCGCGCAAGACCGATACCCGCATCGCCCAGCACCTCCTCGGGCGCGCCCACCTTGGGACGACAGACACATATCTCGGCCGTCCGCGCCTCGATGACATGGTGGCGGCGGTACGAGACGTCACGTACGGCGTACGAACAAATGTTCTAGGGGTCGCGGAAGACCTCCAGATCGGGCTAAAGGCGACGACCGGAATCGAACCGGTGTAGACGGCTTTGCAGGCCGCTGCGTAGCCACTCCGCCACGTCGCCAAGGCAAGCCCCTAGCCTAGCGACCAGGAGGCTACTGGGCGCTCTGCCCGCGGGTCTTGTCGTACCGTTGCTTATCAACGGCTTCGGCTTGCGTTATCAAGCTTTTCGGGTCTCGTTAGCGGCATTTTCGACACGCCTTAGCGCCGACACATGAGTGGCGCGCACACTGATATCCCGAACTTGGAGGTGTCTTGTGAATCGTCTCTTTCTACCCATGGTGGCGGCTGCGCTCGTAGGAGCAGCCGCCACCAGCGTTTTCTTTGCTGCCTCCGGTGGGTCTGGTGGTAGAGGTGCGATTGCCCGTAAGGTTGTCTCTCCGGTGACTGGCTCAACAGCCGGAGGCATACGGGAGGTGTCATCTACCACACCAACAGGTCTATCAGCGTGACGCGTCGGGTGTTGTTTCGATCAAGGCCGTAGACGCTGGAGGCGGGGACAGTGGTACGGGCATCGTTCTCAACAATGAAGGTTTGATCCTCACCAATAATCACGTGATCTCCGAAGGCACTAGCATCACCGTAAGCCCAGGTAAGTCTTCAAGCGTCACTCGCGCTGCAACTGTCGTTGGCGCCGACGCCAACAGCGACCTCGCGTTGATTAAGGTAGACCCCTCGGGCCTCGGACTGCAACCCTTGAAACTCGTTGCCTCGAGTTCAGTTCGGGTCGGCGACTCGGTTTATGCCCTCGGCAATCCCTATGGGCTCAACGAGACCTTTACGAAGGGAATCGTGTCCGCCCTGGAACGCGAAATATCCGCTCCGGATGGAGCAACCATCAAGGACGTGATCCAAACCGATGCTCCTCTAAACCCTGGTAACTCCGGCGGTCCGTTGCTCGATGCTCAGGGCGATGTGATTGGGGTGAACTCGCAGATTGCAAGTGACGCGGCACACACCGAAGGATCCCAGCCAGGCAGCACTGGAGTGGGCTTCGCGATTTCCTCGAACACCGTGTCCGAAGTGATCAAGACGATTGAGTCTGGTGGTGGGAGCAGCACCACCCACGGGACCGAAGGCGAATCGCGCTTGCAGCGCTCTGGCGCCGAATCTTCCCCCCGTGGCGTGGAATCTCCATATCAGACGGAAGGACCAGCGACGACCGAAGGTCGTGAAGGCGAAAGCCGCGAACCTGGCCCGTACGGCTACGAATCGAATGGTGGCGCGGGCGTTGAAGGAGCCGGCGAAGTCGGCTCGAGCGGTGCCGGATCGGCTGGCACGGAATCGGCCGGGGAAGGACGCGAAGGACAGGTTGTGATCGTGCCTTGAGACAGGGCTGAGACCGGATGCCCCGCGGCGGAGAGGCTCGAGCCCAGCCGCGGGGCGATCTGCGCCGGAGTCGCGTGGGGGAGACGACAGAGCAGACCCTGGATGCGGTCCCGAACTGCCGTCCCGTTGATAGGCTAGGGCGGTTCCCAGGGCGATTAGCTCAGCTGGGAGAGCGCCGTCTCGACAAGGCGGAGGTCACTGGTTCGAGCCCAGTATCGCCCACTGGTTGGAAGTCCCATTTCACGGGGCTTTTTCGCGTTTGAAGGGGCCTCAAGGTTCCAATGAGGTTCCGTTTGTGGCGGGTGGCGCGCCGGTGGGCTGGCTAGGACCACTCGATTGGCGGTGCGCCTGGTTGCCAGTCATCGATGGTGCTGCCTCGTTCTCGTCGCAGGAGGTGGCCGTAGTCGGCGAGTTGCACTTGGAAGGCAAGCTCTTCGCGTGGGTCGCGGCCGGCGTCGTCTATCCATTGGCGCCAGACCGCAAGCGCGCTCAACGTCTCCAAGTGGCTCGCGTTGCGCCACCAGCCCTCCTTGAGAGCGGACAGAGTGTCGGGATAGCGGGCGTGCAGGCCGACGATGGCGCCCCATGTCAGGCCGCGCCATTCGCGGCTGCCGCCGTAGGGCTCAAGCCACGGGGCACGCTCGTCCTGGTCAACAGGATCATGTTCGCTCGAGGCGGGTTCGCGCGCCCGCCTGTCGCGAGCGTGTTCGTGACGTTCGGCATCGCCGACGGATTGCCGGATCATCTGCGCGGCTACTTTCGCTGGCGGCTCGCCGGCACGCATGGCCAGCCGGTCGAGTTGCTGTGCCACGGCGGCTGGCAGCGTCACCTTGATGCGGCGGCTCGCCTGCCTGGGTGCGTCGTTACTGCGGTGTGTATGGATGGGTCTGATTTGGGTCATGTGGTTACTGACCGTGAGCGGCCCAAAGCGGCCAAGCAATTAGGTTCGCCTGGAAGTTGGGGTTTGCTGCGGGCGACCGGGAGATAGCTCAGCCTCCTCTTCGAGTTGTTCATTGGCCCAGGTGTGTGCGGGCTTAAACCACTGTCGGAGGAGGCTGAATGCAGAGGATGACGGACGTGATCGAGCCTGTCCATGGGGGCGGGGCGGCGTGGACGGTCGGTATCGATCTGGGTCGCCGGGCGGCGCACGAAGCGGTCTTGCGGGCACCGGATGGGTCTGAGCGGCGTAGTCGATTCCCTCACTCTCGTGACGGGATCGACGGTTTCGTTGGTCAGCTTTCCGGGCTTGGGGGTCGGGCGCTGGTGATCATCGAGCCGACCGCGACACGCTGGCAAGCTCTCGCGGAGGAGCTCTCCGGACAGGGCATTGAAGTGCGTCAGGTGAACGCGGCGACAGTCGCGAGGCTGCGAGGCGCGCGCGATATCGCGGGCGCCAAGTCCGATCGTGTGGACGCACGCACGCTCGCTGGCGCTTTGGACTATTCGCATCTTGTTCGCCCTGATTCCCCGGCGGTGGCTTGCGCGCACGCGCTGTGTCTTGAGCGACTGCGGCTGCGTCGCGAGCGCCGCCGGCTCCGCGCAGCGGTCAAGGCTTGCATGGACACGATCTGGCCCGAGTTCCTGCAGACGTTTCGAGGCGGCGAGCGAGGCGTTACAGCACGCGCCGTGATCGTGGTTACCGGCGGAGACCCCGCGCGCGCAACAAGACTCGGCGCGCAAGAGCTTGAGCGTCGAGTCAGGACAGTCGCACCAAGACGCCACATCGGGCACACGAAGATCAAGCAGCTCGTCGAGAAGACGAGCTGTCCGGTTGGCTACCGCGCCGCGAGACCCGCTTACGTTGCTCGCCTGCAGCGGTTGATGCGACGCCGCGCCCTCGTCGAAAACCAGCTCGACGCGCTCGAGGCAGAGCTCCTGCGCCTTTACCCGCGATTGCCCGGCGCACAACGACTGTGCAGCCTGCCGGGCCTCACACCACTGCACAGGGCGCTGCTGCTCGCCGCCGCGGGCGACGTGCGCCGACTCAGATCCCCACGCGCTCTTGGCAAGCTCGGGGGCTGCGCACCCATAGCCCGCGACTCCGGCAAGTCCACTCCACAACGCAAGATCTCCGAGCGCTGCCGCTACCAACTGCGCGACGCTGCCTTCCACGCCGCCAGACACCTCATCAAGGCCTGCCCCTCCTTCCGGGCGCTCTACCACGCACTCCGTGAGCGCCTCACCGCGACACAAGCCGTGATCGCTTGCGCCAACCGACTGCTGCGTGTGATCTGGCGCATGGTCAACAGCGACGTCGACTACAACCCCGCGAAGGTCGCGCCTGCCCTGACCCGCTAACCCACCCCCACACGCAACCCCCGGCCGCCAGCTCACCGATGCACCCGAGCGCAAGCCCGCATCCGCAATTTCGAGCCCGAGAGCTCGCTCAACAAACAAGGGCCCCTGCGCACGCCAAAAGACCGCACAAGACCCCCGGCCATCAAGGCCGCAAGCAAACCTAATCAGGCCAAGGCGTGCCACCACACCGCTCCCCAAAATCAACCAATGAGCACCGCAGCCAGCAGCACCACCACAAACCGCGCCCACAGCGCGGAGGACCACACCCGCCACCACCGCACTTGACATCTCGCCAAAGACCAGTTTGGCCCTGGCTAGGGACCCTTAGGTCCCGATGCTTCTATGTTTGTCAAGTTTCGCTATTTGCGAGAGTTGGGGTTGAGGTCTGGAGTAGCCGGTAGAGGTGGCGTGCGGTGTAGCGCTTGAGGTATTCGCTTGATTTCTCGGGTGCTGCGTCCTTCGGTTTGGCGACGTGCTGTGTAGGTGCGTGTGCGGGGGTCGTCACGCATGCGGCAGAGCACGATCGTGTTGTAGTGCCCGGTGAGCTGACGGTCGCCTGAGCGGTTCAGGCGGTGACGCACGGTTTGCCCGGAGGACGGGATTGGTGCGACGCCGGCGAGTGAGGCGAACGCGGCCTCGGAGCGGATGTGTCCGTGGTGGGAGTAGGCGCAGAGGATCTGTGCTGCGACGATCGCGCCGACGCCCATCTCCGCGAGCAGGCAGGGCGCCAGGCGAGCGACGATCGGCTTGATCTCCGCTTCGAGTTCCTGTGCTTCGTCTGCAAGCGCGAGCGCTCGACGGGCGCTCGCGCGGATCGCGATCGTCGTCGCGCGCTGTTCTGAGTCTTGTGCGGGGCTGACGCGCAGACGCGCACAACGCGTGAGCTGCTCGTTTGTGGGCAGAGAGCGTGGCCCTTCGCGCAGGGCTGGCGCTGCTGAGACGAGCAGCCCCTTCATCAGCGTGATCGCTGCTCGCTTGGAGCGCACCGCGCTATCGCGCGTGGCCAACAGGACACGCAGTGCCTCGCGCTCACCGCGCTGGCGGGGTCGCGCGAGATGCTCGCGTGTGAGTGCTTCGCGCGCTGCACGGATCGCGTCGAGCTCATCAGACTTGGCGCGGTCACGACGCGCTGGGCGGCGAGGACGGTCGACCTCGAGCACCATCTCGCCTTCTCGCTGAAGGAACACGGTCAGTCCCGCGCCGTAGCTGCCCGTTCCCTCGACTGCCCAGGCTCTGCGGCCTGGGGCGCTCTCGCGTGCGAAGCGCAGGAGGCGCCTGTAGCCGCGCTCGTTCGCGGCGACGGTGATCTGTCCTTGCACGACCGCCGTGTCCGTGGCGAGGATCGCCGCGCTGTGGGAGTCGCGGTGCGTGTCGATGCCGAGCACATGGTCGGCCTGGTCTGCCAGCATGAAATACGACCTCCTGTTCTGGGGGTTTGTTTGTCGGTACTCGGCCTGGGCAATAGGAACCGCGAAGGGCAAGACTGTGATGAGTCACGCCCCACACTCCGGGGCGGACAGGCTTCTGATCAGGCCACAAGCGGAGGCCAGGCCGGGACCGGCAGCAACAGACGGACAGATCAGGCCAAAAGCACCCACGCCAAGCGCAGGGCCAGTGCATATGAGGGTCACGTCCATCGCCACCGGCGCCAGCCTGAACACCAGACCCGACGTTCCCCCATCTGAGGGAACGTCGATTACAACGCAACCGCTGAACGCACCTTCACGACACAGCCATCGCTGTGCACACACTCACAGTGCATCTGGTCTGTACGGGGTTGTTGTCGTGGCGGGCGGGCGTGCTGGTTGGCAGGCGTCGGCGGCGCGGGGGTCTGGATCGGCGGTGCGGCGGCTGTCGGAAGGCGTAGCGGGCGGGCGTCTCGGGTGTCGTTTTGTTTGACGAGGCTGGGTGCGTTGGACCGTGGAGGGAAAGTCGTTGGCCGTTTTGCCGTGCTCGCGGTCATAAACACGGATGGCTGAAAACTCACCCACTCACACGGAGGACGGTCCTAATGAGTACACACGCTGATAGGGGCGCGCGTGCGGACCATGTCGGTGCGCGCGAGCTGGCGCTTGAGGTTGCCGGCCTGATCGGTCGCGAAACGCTCGCGCCGCTCTTGGACGCGCGGCAGGCCTCCGCGATCCTGAACGTACCGGCGTCGTGGATTGCTGCCGAGGCGCGCGCCGGGCGGATTCCCCATGTCCGTCTCGGGCGCTACGTGCGTTTCAACGCCGAGGAGTTGATGCGCTGGTGCGCGGGTCGCTCGGTCGGGCCGCGAACGCGACGGCAGGCAAGCCCATGACCATCCGGCGACGCGGCAGGGAGTCCCGCTCAGCCTTTGGTGCGCTGCTGGTCGATCACGTCAGCGAGTTGGCGCAGGTCGGCGTCGAGGGCGGACAGCAGTCGCTTGAGGGTGCTCCAGCGGATGTCGCGCCAGCCGCCCTCAACCCGCGAGAGGTAGGGGGCGGTGAGTTCAGCGCGGGCCGCAAGTTCGTCCTGTGTCAGTCCGGCGCGGGTGCGCAGGATGCGTATCGCATCACCGATGTCGGTCTGTCCGGGACTTATCATATCGTAAAGGTTGCGTGGCGGCCGTTGGCTGCGCACAACATAGTTGGCGCCCGCGCGGGTCGGACCGCCGGGCGCCGTGGCACCGGAAGCGCAAACTCCCGGCGCAGCGAACACCCTAGCGACGCCAGCACGGTGTTCATCTCGCCCAGAGCAGTCCTTTCGGGGCCTCCAAACGACCAATGGAGGACCGACATGACGACCATCACCATCCCCGCCCGGATTGTCCGTTACCTACGCGAAGGACTACACACCCGGCTCGGCATGGCAGCTGAGGACATCGGCGAGGCAAACCACGCGGGCGGCAGGCTGCGCCCCGTCCTGTATGCCGAGCCGCTGGAACGATTCGATCACGCTCGCGCGCTGCTGGACCTGATCGGCTGGAGGGACGAGGCTGACGAAGGACCAGCCATTGTCGATCTCGCAGATCACCGTCCCGTGCTGCTGGCTGCGTTGCAAGCGCAGCTTGAGACCGAGCGCAACATGACCAACGAGGACCCAGCGCTCAAGGGAGCTGAGAAGCAGATCGTCTGCGCACGTAAGCGCGTGGCCGAGATCGAGCAGTTCCTCGCCATTGCCCGTACGGGCCTTGGAGGCTTCGCGTAGATGGCGACTCGCCGCTCATACGGCAGTGGTCGCGTGTACGTCCGCAGCGACAGCGCCGGTCGGGAGACCTACTACGGGTCCTGGTGGTCAAACGGGCGACGCGTCAACCGCAAGCTCGGCCCAAAGCGCAGGCGCGGCAGCCGCGAAGGACTGACGGCGGCGCAGGCAGAGGCAGAGTTGCGCCGGCTCATGCGGGACGTGCAATCTGAGCAGCCGACCGACAGGCTTGATGTGAGCGAGGTCGGTCAGCGCTACCTGGCCCACTTGAAGGCGCTCGGCCGCAAGCGCTCGACTCTCACGGCAGTCGAGATGGCGCTCCGCGTGTGGGTCAAGCCGCATCTCGGAGGCCGGGCATTCGCCAGCGTCCGGCCCGAGAACATCGAGAACATGATGCGAGCGATGGTTGCCAGCGGAGTGGGGCGAAGTCGATCCGCAACTACATGGGTACGTTGAGCGCGATGTACCGCTACGCAATGCATCCACGACGCCGGTGGGCAAGTACCAACCCATGCGAGATGGTGGACTTGCCGGCGCTACCAGCATCGACGGAGATTCGTTATCTGACGATGCCGCAAGTCGTGGCGCTCGCCCACGTCACTGTGCCCGGTGAGCATCAGCAGCTCGACCGGGCGCTTTACCTGACGGCCGCGATGACTGGCCTGCGCCAAGGCGAGCTGATCGCGCTGCGCTGGCAAGACATCGCCTGGGACGACCGTCGAGTTCGTGTTGTGCGCAATCACGTTCTCGGTCAGTTCGACACGCCCAAGAGCCGTCGCTCGGCGCGAAGCGTGCCGCTGAGCAGTCATCTTGCGCGGGAGCTTCGCGGATGGCAGCAGGCGACGCGCTGGCGCGACCGCGATGCTCTGGTATTCGGTGAGCCCGCCTCCGGCGATGTCCTTCGACGCGGAGCGCTCATGCGCCGCTACTGCCGAGCACTGAAGGCAGCCAAGATCGATCCCCACCGCTTCCACGACCTACGTCACACATTCGGGACGGCGATGGCCGCCGCTGGGGTGCCAATGCGGACGTTCCAGGAGTGGATGGGCCACCGCGACATCGCCACGACTCAGCGCTATGCGGACTACGCGCCGAATGAACGGGAGGTTGAGATGGTGGATAAGGCGTTCAGGAGTCCGGGGCTGTAGGTAGCCTCGTGTACAAATGTCGTCAGCCACTGGCTATGAGTTGCGGCGTCGGTACCCGGCACGAGCGGATAGGCCATGAGCGAGCGTCCGATCCTGGCTGAGGCGAGGACCCCTGAGGGCACACGAGTGGTGTTGTTCGAGGACACTTGGCTTCGCCACATCCTGCTCCCGCAACAGGGGCATCCCGAGCTTGAGCCTCATCTCGCGGCCGTTCTTGCAGTTCTTCCCGACCCCGATCATCGTGAGCCGGACCCACGCCCGGCGCGCGAGCGCTTCTTCAAGCAAGGCGTTGGGCCTAGTAAGTGGCTGATGGTGGTCGTAGACTCTGAAAAGGAGCCGCCACGCATCGTGACCGCTCTTGGCTACGGACACGGAGAATCGCCAAGCGGATGGACAACATGAAGGTCAAGATCGACGATCTAATATTTGAGCGCGCCAACTACGACGCGGACGGCGACGTGCTCTACCTCACGCGCGGCGAATCGAACATGGCCGCCGATGCTGTCCTCACGCCCGAGGGGCACGGTGTCCGCTATAGCCCTGACGGTGAGGTGATCGGCGTCACGATCATCAATGCCAGATGGTTGCTAGAGCGCGATGGGCACCTTACGATCACGGTGCCGCACGCTGTGCGGGTGGAAGCGCGCGAGCTAGCGGCTGTCATGGGCTGACCGCAGCAAGCAGGTCCGGCGTCCAATACGTTGAACGTTCTGTCCGCGGCGCCCGTAGGCTATTGATGTATGGCCGGTGATAGCTCTGAAATTGTTCGTCGCTTCGAGCGAGCCCAAGATCGTCTTGTTCTTCAAGCGTCTGATCTTTCGCTCGAGACGATCGGATCGATGGTTGATGGGGGCGCGATCGACATCCAGCCGCAATATCAGCGCCGAGCGAGATGGTCGAATGAGAAGCGGTCTGCGCTGATTGAGTCGTTTTTGTTGAATATCCCAGTTCCGCCGATCTATCTAGCGGAGGATGACTACGGGGTGTATTCGGTGATCGACGGCAAGCAGCGCATCACAGCCATCCGCGACTTCATGCGCGACGATTTTGTTCTTACGAAACTTGAGGACTTTGTGGACCTTGCAGGGCGACGCTTCAGTCAGCTTCCTCGCGAGCTGTCGAACGCGCTTCGTGTCCGTCCGTACATTCGAGCAATCACCCTCTTGCGGCAGTCGGACCCAGACCTCAAGTATGAGGTGTTTCAGCGGCTGAACACCGGGGGTGAGCCGCTCAATGCCCAAGAGATTCGTAATGTGGCCTTTCGAGGTCCACTAAACGATCTGATTTACGAGCTGGCTGGCGCAGAATTCCTTCGTCAGCAACTAAAGATCCGCACTGATCGTGCTTCGAGCTACCGGAACATGCTCGACGCTGAGTTTGTTCTGCGCTTTCTTACGCTTGTAGATTCATGGAAGTCGTTTTCGGGTGATTTTAGGAAGTCTATGGATGATTACATGGCTGACAACAGGGCTCCGAGCAGCACGGTGCTACGCCTGCTGGGGCAACGCTTTACTGACGCGCTTAGCTGGTGTGAGCGCCTATGGGGGGATCACGCTTTCCAACGGCCAGTCGATGGCGGCTGGCGGGATCAGGCCTTGGCTGGTATGTACGACGCGCAGATGGTTGCGGTGGCGTCTGTCTCCGATGCGAAGTTGAATGTGGTGAACCCAGGAAGTGTTCAGTCGGCCACACGCCGCCTCTTCGAGGACGGTCAGTTCGAGGTGGCTGTACGAGAGGGCACCAATACTCCGCAAAGGATCCGGTACCGAATATCTGAGCTGACCAACCGGCTGACAGATCTAGCAGAAAGGCCTTGAGCGCAGGAGCGATGTCGGCAGCGAGAGCGGCATTCCGAGCTCGACTGGGTGGCTTTGAGAGGGCACTAGCGGGAGGTGCACTTGCACACGTAGGTGTGGTGTCGCCGCCGGACGATCCTGCGCGACTGTTGAGGAACGGCATGGCTGTGGTTGGCTTTAACTCGCTTGAGGATTTCCTAAAGCAGAGGATGGCGGAGATACTTAAGAGCATCTCGAGAGGTCCGATTCCATTTGCGGATCTACCAGAAGCGCTGCAACGTGGCGCGACTCTGGGCGCCGCTCAAGCGCTGCACTATCAAGCAAGAACCCGCGTCAGCCGAGAAGGTTTTCCGGTAGCCCGGGACCTTGTGCAACTTACTGGGCGGGCCATGGCGAGCATTGACAATCAGCGGTATACGCTGTCGGAGCTATCGTTTGGCTATGGGGACGCCAACCTAAACGATGAGGCAGTTAAGGCGATGCTTTCGAGTGTGGGGGTCACGGGAGGATGGTCGGCTCTGGTCGGGCTTGCGCAGAATGCCGGCTTGAACCTGCCCGGGCTCGCAACTGATTACCGGAATGCTCTACGACGACGACACGCGGCCGCGCACGATCCATCGACAGATGTACCGCTAAGCGATCTTCAAGCATTTACAAGGCAGGCTCGGGCGGTAGCTCTCGCCTTCGACGCGCTCGTCAGTCGTGCCGGCTACCGCCTTCGTCAGGGCGATTATGCGCTGGCGGCCGGGAACGCATCGGTAGATTACGGCCAAATCAACGTCTTTGCATTCGATGACACAGCCCCGAAACGACGCCAGAGGTGGAGCGCGGCGCTAGCGCACGCTCGACGCACAGGGGATGTCGTCACGATCAACCATGGCAACGTTCCTGTGGCGTGGCAGCCGGGCGATCTGGAACGTGGACGGCTCTGAGGGTGCCATGGGAATAGTCGCGATCGCACAAGACACTTCATCGTGAAATGTCTCGGCTCAAGGTTCCATTCAAGATTCCATTCTGAGCAAACCCCAGCTAACCTGAGCGCATCGAAGCCCAGCAAACACGGGGCCTCACGCCCCAGGTAACCCCCACCAACCGTTTCGAGCCCAGTATCGCCCATAGCCCGAATCCCCTGTACCAGAACGGGTTTCTGGCATCGCCAACGCCGCCGGGGGAGAGGCTTCAATAGGGTCGCGTCCTCCTGGCGTCCTCCAAAGCTCGCGTGTTGGACGCCGCCGCCCTATCGCCGTAGGAAGGTCTAACGAAACTACATGCGCATCGCCGGTACCTATAGATGCTTGACAGGTGGCCTACAGGTGCCTATAGTGACTCGGGATGACGCCCATAACCTTCACGATCACCGGCGAACTCTCGGAGCAAGGGCTGCTGAACGCCAAGGCGGAATTGGAAGAGCTGCTAGCCCGGCAAGGACTCCCGACCATCGTTGGCAACCCGGAGGAGGTCGCCGCTCGTAAGGCGCGAGCCCTTGCGGAGCGTGCGGGCGATATGACGTGGCGATTCGTTAGTCGCGTCGCCAACGGCTACGAGCCGGAGCAGGAGTTCACGTTTGAGGACCTGCGCCACGTCTTCAGCGTCACTGTGGAGAGCGTCAAGTCGTGGCACCGCAACATGGCGCGGACGGCGAAAGGCATCGATGAAGAGATGGGTGCAGAACCCCGCTTCTTCGAGGCTCGTTGGGACGGTGCCCGGCAGCACTACTGGCTGACAGATGTCATGCGCGAGGCCCTACTGGCTGCGGACGTAGAGCGTCAAGCGAACCGCCTGTAGCGGTTCGCCCCGGCATCAGCGACGGCGGACCGCATCCACCAATGAGCAACGTGATTCCTGCTGGTGTGCTGTGGATGCACATGGGGAGGACCCGTGTGCATACCCGGCCCCTGTCGTAATGCCTTCGGACGCCGACGGTTCGCGGCTCCTACGACTTGATCTGGCGCAGGGGCGTAGGGGTGTCCGCATCGTTGAACGTGGCGTCGAGGGCGTCTGCGAGAGCTTCCTCGACGCTTGGGAACAGGTGCCCGTAGCGGTCAAGCGTTGTCGTGATGGAGGCGTGTCCGAGCCGTGCCTGGATCAGCTTCGGGTGCGCCCCGGCGGCGACGAGTAGTGACGCGCAGGTATGTCGTAGATCGTGGAAGCGGAGGTTATGCTTCTCGGCGGGTAGCGAAGGCTTGCGCCGCTTACTCTCGTCCTTGTTGTTCTCGTCACCAACGATTGCGGGCTTGAAGACGCGGCGCACGAACAGGCTGTGTCGGATTGGTCCGCCGTCGCCTGCCTGGCGGGCTCCGCCGCCGCCGGGGGAGAGGAACAGCAGCGCGTCGGGACTCGACGGCATCGACTCCATGTGCCGGTGAGCATCGCTTGTAGAAAGGTGGGCAGCGAGACGGTTCGGCGCGAGCCGCTGGTCTTCGTGTCTCCAAACTCTAGGTGCCCGCGTATGTCCTTGAGGGCGCGTAGTACGTGGAGCCGGTTGTGGAGAAGGTCGATATCGCGTCGTTGTAGCGCCCATAGCTCGCCAGCGCGTAGCCCGCAGTACGCGGCGACGTAGATTGCGAGTCGGTCTGAGGCGCGCGGGATTGCGTCGGCGAGGGCTTTGATCTCCTCTGCGGTGAGGATCGTCATTTCAGTTCGCGGGGGAGAAGGGAGACGCAGCCGGGCAGCCGGGTTCTCGCGGAGTAGGCCAAGCTCAACTCCCTCGTTGAGAATGGAGGAGAGCACGACCTGAACCTTGCGAAGCGTGCCGGGTGCGTACGTGATTTGCCGTTTGGCCTGCACTCGATGGCGAGGCTGGCGAACCACTCCTTGAAGTCGGCGCGTGTGAGCTTGCCCAATGGCGTCGAGCCGAACTTGGGGGTGAGGTAGGTGCGGGTGACGGATTCGTAGCGCTCCCTGGTCTTGGGCGCGAGCTTCGGCAGATGGGTTCGTTCCCACATCACGATGAGGTCCCGGAACGGCTTTGAGCTGTGGCGAGGATCGATGAATGAGCCGTCATGGATGGTCGCCGCCTGACCCGTGATCCACTGCTCCGCGTCCCGGCGGCGCGGGCTTACTTTTGCGGTGATATCACTTCTGGGATTGTGAGCTTGTGGCTATTGCTCGTCGGCCACCATCTGATCATCAGGAGAATCGGACGACGGTTCTGAGCGCTTCACACTGATCGTATGCTCGGCCCACCGCCTCACGGCACCCACGGTTGCTAGCGCCTCGGCGCGGTCGAGTGGGTTGGGTGCGAAGGGGTCGGCGTATCGAAACTCGACGGCCCACGGAGTCAGAGAGACAGCGGCCTTCAAGTCATCTGTGAGATCAAGTCCGTCGTCCTCGATCAAGCCGCATAGGTAGTCGATGTCGTGGCTGCGCTCGAAGCCGACCCCGGCGCGCTGTGAGGATTGCCTTGAGGGACTTCTCGATTGCCTGCTGCGCGAGGAAACCTACGACGTGGTCGGGCACGTCACTGTGGTCTGCGAGCGCGTGTAGTCCCGCTTCGTCGCCAGCGGCCTTGGCGAGCAGCGCGTTGGCTACGTCGAGTTCGTCACGCTTCGACAAGCACCCGTCCCTCAGTGAGTGCGGCGTGGAGCGCGGTGCCGGGTGCATCGCCCCATTCCTCGACCTGAGCGTCGCTGTAGACCAGAACGTCGATCGGTCTGCGCAGGTCATGCAGGGCGCTGCGGAGGCGCACCATCTCGGCATGCCGGTCCAGCACGTTAGGCTCGATCACGAGGAAGTCTAGGTCGCTTCCCGAGCCCGCTTCGTTACGAGCGTGAGATCCGAAGAGGATCACGCGTACAGGCGAGCCCGCCGTCTCGGCGAGCTTCTTCGCGGCTAGCTCGATATCCGTGCTCGTGTCCACGAAAGGGACGCTAGCGGAAGAAGCCGACACCTCGCGGGCGAGCACGGCATCGGAGAGCCCGCTCGATGGGAAATCGGCAACGATGCCGCGTCCTCCTCGCGTCCTCCATCCAGCGGATTCGAGTGGGTTTTTGCGGTTCCGCGCGGTCGGCCACGGGCATCAGCTTCTGCCTGCTAAGACCGTGGTTTCTGATCATTTCCAGGCACTTCGGCTGACCCCGCCAGACGAATCGACAAGGCGGAGGTCACTGGTTCGAGCCCAGTATCGCCCACTGGTTGAAAGCCCCATTTCATGGGGCTTTTTCGCGTGTGAGGGGGCCTTAAGGTTCCAATGAGGTTCCGTTTGGGGCGGTCGGGGTGGCGTGCCGGTGAGCTGGCTAGGACCACTCGATGGGCGGTGCGCCCGGTTGCCAGGGCCGCTTGATGCTGCCGCCAGCTTGTCGCAGGGTGTGGCCGTAGTTGGCGAGCTGGGCTTGGAAGGCAAGCTCTTCGCGGGGGTCGCCTCCGGCGTCGTCATCCATTGGCGCCAGACGGCGAGCGCGCTCAGGGTCTCCAGCTGGGTCGGGTTGCGCCACCAGTCCTCCTTCAGCGTGGCCAGCGCCTCGGGGTAGCGGGTGTGCAGTCCGACGATGGCGGCCCACATGAGGCCGCGCCAGTTGCGGCTGCCTCCATAGGGGCTCAAGCCAGGGCGGACGGCCATCGCGTTCCGGCGCTCTTTCAAAGACCTTGTCGAGCCCAACACCTTTGAGCAGTTCGTCGTCGTCGGACTCGTCAAGCACGACGGCCATCGCGTGCGCGTAGATCCCTGTTGTTTCCTTCCGCTTCCTGATCCCCGATGACACTCGTGTGGCGAATGTTTGGTAAATCGCATTGAGCTCGTCGACGTACGCGATACACGCTTCTTCGTAGTGATCGTCGCTGACCGGTAGCACGGAATCCTGCTCCTTATAGACACCGGCCTCATCAAGCGTGCCGAGGATGAGTCGCTGGAGGATGCCAGCATTCCCAAAGCAATCGCGGACCGCGCGAGCCTGGATGTTCTCGGAGAACTCGATTTCAAAGCGGCACTGCCGCCGGCGAAGATCCGCCGAAGATCCTGGTCGTTCCACTCGATCGGGATCTCCCGGTGCCTCTATGCGGAGATCGCCGCTCAACTAGCCGAGTAGATCACCGTCACGTCGGCCTCGAGCTGGCAGGTGTTTTCGCTTTCCTGTGCCTTGTGGGCATTCTTCTTGGTCTTCTGTTTCTTGCGCTTTGCGGGGATCGGCGTTAGCCGGCCGCCCGCGCTGCCGGCGGATGTTGGCGTGCTTGCGCTGCCCGACACTCCGGTCGCCGCAATTCCAGGGAGGAATCCGACGCCGCAGTAGCCGAGGTAGTCCTCGCTCTGCTCGGTGAAGGTCTGCAACGGGCCGAGCGTCAGCGAGAGCTGCTGCGCGACCATCTGCGCCTCCGTTTGGGCGTCGCTGATCGCGGCGGTGAGCGCCTGGTTGTAAGCGGCTTGCTGCTGGGCGTCGGTGGCCCCCGAGGGCACCGACGCGCCGCCGGTGCCGTTGACGCTGATCTGCTGGCCAGACGCCGCGACCGATGTGCCCGACAGGGCGAGCGTCGCTGCGCCCGAGAGTGCGAGTGCTCTCAACATGCTGGCTCCCTTCGTCGTGGGTGGTGCCGACAGCGTCTCACAGCGACGTTATGAAGGTCTGGTTGCCCGACGAACCAACGACATATACCTCGGCGCCTGGATCGCGAATCAGGCGCCGAGGCGCTTAATGGGCGCCCGCTCGGCGTTGCGGAAGCGAACCTCCGATCACTACCGCACCGTATGAGCCGCGATTGTCGTGGTCGTCAGTCATCTCACGCTCGCCCGCGAGGCGTTGTGGGCGTGTTAGTCGGGCGGCGGCGTCGGGTCGCTTGATGCTGGCGTGCCGGTGCTCGTCCTCGCTCGACGCCCTGGAGGCCCGAAGGGGAGAGGAGGCCTAGAGTGGTCGTGAATCTCTGGCGGATGCGCGGTCCCGATCCCGCACGGGCTCGTTCCAGGCAGCCAGTGCCGTGGTACTTCCCGTGGTACTTCAGTGAGCGAATCTGAGCTGATCTGAGAGCACTCGCTCGCGCTAGTCAAGTGCTACTCCGCGTCGTCCAGCGACACTCGTCCACCCGGAAGCCGTGCAGAGCGGTTCGCTTTGGAGGTCGGCTAGCTCCATTTTCTTGGCAGTGCGCAAACCCTTTGTCGGCGCGGTTTCATCAGGTCAGCGATATCAGCTTGGCATTGAGGCCGGGGATTCGGCCAAAGTGGCGCATGTCGGCAGTGCCGACCCGCCAACCAACTGACATCGCGATGGCGGCGACGATGCGGTCGTGCGCTCCAACGTCGGCACCAGATGAGGCGAGGCCCGCCCAGAGTTGTGCATGGACCCGTGCCGCAAGCAGGTCAAAGGAGAGCACGGGGAACGCATCCAATACTGCCGCGACGAACGCCTCACGTCGTGCACGATGCTCCGCAGTAGCTCTGTGAACTCCGTGCAGCAGCTCTGAGGCCGTGATAGCCGCTATCGCGACTTCGTCATCCGTGCCAAGGCGATCCTCCAGGCGGTCGCCGACGGTCTGCATCGCACGATCGGTGGGCAACGTACGTGTGGCCCGCTCGAACTCGACGAAGACCGTGGTGTCTAGGACCGTGCCCACGTATCAGATGGCACTGCGCCCACCGAGTCGAGCACGGCTTCCATGTCCTCAGCGAATCCTGGGTCGGGGGGTGCAGCGTCCGCGAGCAGAGCAAGCGCGTCTCCCAACCGTCGCCCCTGGCGCGCCGACACAGTACGTCGGTGATCGTCTGGATGGACGATCACGAACGCTGGACGCTCCCGATTGAGGACAACCACCTCCTCATGGTGCGCCACTGCCTCACGAGCTCGGCGAGGGATACGTACTTCGTCTGCCTTGACCGTTGTCATGGCCACATCCTAGCAGTCCCGTACAGAAGCGTACGCAACCGTACGGTTCTTTTCATGTTCCCCTAAGGATTCTGTCGGTCTCGTCCTTTTTCGCCGAGTTGGTCGCGGCATTCGCCCGGCGGTGACGGTTAGCCCGCCCGATACCAGGACCGGGCACTAGAGCTGGCAGTAGATTTCGCTGATGTGCCTGTCCTCGCGCACATACGAAGGCGGATCGGACGTGAAAGTCTCATCCAGAATGGCACAGTCGGTCATCTTCTCGACGAGAAACAAGTCCCACAGCGGAACGGTTCTTGAGTTGCTCGTACCCGCGATTTGGTAGGCGCGTAGTACGACGTTGCCTGTCGTCTGGTGCCTGCCACAGGCAGCCGGGATCGCGGTTCGTGCATGTCCGTCGTAAACAAAACTAATGAGATGCCCATCAGTGATCGCTGCGCAGAGATCCATAGAGCCCTCCTATCCATACATCGAGAGCTGATGCACTGCAAGATTTGATTCCCGTAACGGGTGGTCCGGATTCTCCGATAGGTCTTGCCGCCAACGGCCACTTTATTTACTGGACTTACGGCTATGCTGGTTTAGGCGGTGCGATTGGGAGGGCCAATCTCGATGGTACGTCTGCCAACCAAACCTTTATTGCTCCAAATGACGCTTGCAGCACATTCTTTGATCCGCCAGGGGCTATCGCGGTTGACAAAGCTCATTTGTACTGGGTAAACGCGTGTACTGCCAATATTGTGCGTGCCGATCTAGATGGCTCAGCCATCGATGAAAGTCTCGTAGCCAACCCCGATAGTCCTGAGTTTCCAGACCAAATCGCCCTCGATGCCAACAATATCTACTGGATTGGCGGGGCGGCTGGGAGTGTTCCCGCCCCCCGCAGTCGGCCGCGCCGGGTGGAACTTCGATGATCGAACCAGCGAAGGCTCGACGCCGCGAGACCTATCCACTGGGGTTCGGACTCACTCGTTCATGTTGGATGCAATCGCGGCGCGCGGAGCGGTTGTGCTCCCGTACAGCTACACCGGTGCTTCGCTGGAGAGGCCCGTTCGAGCGTACGCCGATCCGAGGTTCGTCTACAAAACCTATGGTGCCTGCGATTCGACTCCCGGTTGCCCTGGCGCGCCTACCTTGGATACCGATGTCGATCGGCTCCAAGTTGAGATCGCGAGTATTCACAGTGTGTGGCCGCATGCCCAGATCGTTGTCGCCGGTCACAGTCAAGGGGGACTCATCGCGTTCCGCTGGTGGCTGAAGTGGTGGCTGAAGTGGGGTGTCAACTACCGGCGCGGATACGGTCATACGGGCGTTTATAGGCTTTTCTCGCTCGACTCGCCGATCAACGGCGTGTGCGCGAGCGCTGTTTGCCTTGGGCCACCGGGCTATCCGTCGTACGGTGTGCGCTAAGCGGCCTGCTGTGTACGGGAGGCTACGGTTCAGTGACGATGTGGGATCACTTGCAACACCTGGACCGCCGACTGATGAGGCGCTCTTTCTGTGGGCGCTCACGGGCGCTGGACCGCTCCCTCGTCGCGATCACGCGGGCGGCGAACTACTCCCAGTTGTGGTTTCTGCTCGCGGGAGCACTCGCGCTATTCGGTGGTCGGCGAGGGCGGGAGGCCGCTGGGCGGGGCGTCATCGCGATCGCGTTCGCGGCGGTCGTCGCGAACGGCCCGGCCAAGTTGCTCGTGCGCCGACGGCGTCCGTTCTCGAGCGCGCGGCCAGCACTCATCCGGATGCCGCGGTCGACGTCGTTTCCATCGGGTCACAGCGCCGTTGCGTTCGCGTTTGTCACAGGCGTTTGTGCCGAGCTGCCAGTGCTCGCGCCAGTGTTGGTTCCGTTGGCAGGCGCTGTTGCTTACTCTCGCGTCTACACTGGCGTTCACTATCCGAGCGACGTCGCGGCCGGGGTAGGGATCGGGATTGGCTCCGGCGTACTCGTTCGCACGTTTTTCCGTCGCGAGCACTCGCGATTCGCGCACGTCGAGCGAATCTGAGCTGATTGAAAGCAGCTATGAGCAGCTAGATCGTGCCGGGCGCGCGCACGCGCCAGCAGCACCGCTACGGTACGCCCGTGCGGGTAGCCACTTGGAACGTGAACTCAGTCAAGCAGCGGGTACCCCGGTTGCTGCCTTGGTTGGACGAACGCCAGCCCGATGTCGTCTGCTTGCAGGAGACTAAGCTCACCGACGACGCGTTCAACCAGTTGTTCGACGAGGAGCTCTCCAAACGCGGCTACGACGTCGCCCTTCACGGCGAGGTGCAGTGGAATGGGGTAGCGATCCTCTCTCGAATGGGGCTGGAGGACATTGTGGCTGGAGTCCCCAACGCGCCCGGCTTTCCGCATTCAGAGGCACGTGCGGTGTCCGCGACCTGTGGCGGGATTCGGGTGCACTCCGTGTATGTGCCGAACGGGCGGACTCCGAATTCCGAGCACTACCAATACAAGCTCGCCTGGCTGGCAGCACTGCAAGAGGCCGTTGGCGCGGGTCCAGAGGCTGTGATGGTGTGTGGAGACATGAACATCGCACCCACCGACCTCGACGTGTTCGATCCGAATGCCTACATAGGCCAGACCCATGTCACGCCACAGGAGCGGACGGCGCTGGCCGAGCTACAGGCGCTGGGGCTGCGCGACGTCGTGCGCGATCGTTGGCCGAGCGAGCGTATGTTCACCTACTGGGATTACCGCGCCGGGATGTTCCATCAAGACCTCGGGATGCGGATTGACCTGGTACTAGCTACCACCACGGTGGCCAGCAGGGTTCGGGCGGCATGGATCGACCGACAAGCACGCAAGGGCCCTGGGCCGAGTGATCACGCTCCAGTGATCGTCGATCTGGATGAGGCACTTGATGGAGATATCGGACCAGTCGTGCCACCACCCTCCGCTCCGGCAGTAAAGCGGGGCTCGGGCAAAGTGCCCCAGTCATCCTGACCAGCTCGGGGGCGACGCAACCCTGGCCACGTTCGAGGATGCGACACAACCAGTACCCATATGAGTCTCTAGAGCAGCGGCGTAGGCCGTGGCTCTCAGTCGATAAGCCGCTTACCTAGCCGCCAGATGGCAAGCCGCCACATGAGCAGCGCGAACGCGATTAGTACGCCCGCGTGGGCGAGGTCAGCCGGTCCGAGGTGGCCGAGCGAGGCATCGCGAACGAGTTGCACGCAGTGATACAGCGGGTTGAACTGCGCGAGCGTGCGCAGCGCGGGCGGGAGCGTTGAGATCGGGAAGAAGGTCCCTGCCACGAGGAACAGCGGCGTGAGCACCGCGCTCGTTATGTAGTTGAAGTTGTCGATCGTCTTGGCCACCGCCGCCACCGTCACCCCAAACGAGGCAAAGCCGAAACCGGTGAGGAAGCCGACGAAGGGCACCAGCAGCATCCCGGGGTTCGGTTCCAATCCGAAGGCGATCCCCACGAGTAGCGGCGCCATCCCATACACCCCGGCGCGTATCGAGATCCACAGCACCTCGGCTGTGATCAGCTCCTCCACGTCTACCGGCGCCGCGAGGATCGCGTCGTAAGTGCGCTGGAACTGCCAGCGGATGAACGTGTTGAACATCCCAGGGAAAGCTGAGGAGAACAGCACCGCCGTGGCTACGACTCCTGTGGCCACGTACTGGACGTAGGTAACGGTCCCGACGTGTTTCACCAGTGAGCCGAAGCCGAGCCCGAACGCGAGCAAATAGATCGTCGGCTGCACGATCGAGGAGAACGTGGTCGCCTTCCAGTAGCGACCAAAGATTGCCACGTCGCGACTCATGACACCCGCAAGCGCCGCCGGTTCGAGTCGGCGGATGTGACGAACCTCCCTCACCTCCGCTCGCCCGCCCTGGGGCTGGCTGGTTTGTGTCTGTGTACTCACTCGATTTCCTCTCCAGTCAAGGCCACGAACGCATCCTCGAGGTTGGCTGGACGTCGCACGCCCTCCGGCGCCATTCCATTGAGCTCCTCGGCCCGCATGATTGCCACCGCCGGCCCGCTGCGACGACTCGACCAGCCGTTACTCGTTGCCAGCTCGCTCACCTGTGCTAGGTGCTCCGGCGGTCCGTAAACCTCCACTACCTGCTCCCCCGCGTGTGCCTTCACCAGCTCAGCGGGCGTGCCCTGCGCGACGATTTGCCCGTGGTTCATAACCGCAACCGTGTCCGCAAGCCGCTCGGCCTCCTCGATGTAGTGAGTGCTCATCAGCGCCGTCACCCCGCTCGAGCGCAGCTCGTCGATCAGCGACCACAGCTCCTGGCGGATCTGTGGGTCGAGCCCCACCGTCGGCTCGTCGAGTAGCACCAACCGTGGCTGGTGGATCAATCCCCGTGCCACCAATAGTCGTCGGCGCATCCCGCCCGAGAGGTCCCGCACAATCGTGTCAGCGCGAGCCACGAGATTCGCGATCTCAAGTGCTCGCTCCACCGCCGCCGGGCGCTCTCCGCGCTGCACTCGATACAGCCGCGCATACACCGTGAGGATCTGCCTACAGGTGAGCTCGACGTCGAGATTGTCGAGCTGTGGCACCACACCCATCTCCAAGCGGGACTGCTTGGATTCGCGCGGCAGCTCATAGCCGAGCACAGACAGCTCTCCCTCGTCGGCGAGCGTCTGTGCCGTAAGCATCCGCATCGTCGTCGACTTGCCCGCGCCGTTGGGACCGAGCAACCCGAAGCACACGCCTGGAGGCACCTCCAGATCAAGCCCGTTCACGGCAACGATCGAGCCGTAGCGCTTCACAACTCCTCGCAGCGAGATCGCGGGCTCGCCATCGAGCGCGGCCGACCGCGCGTTATTGCTCTCCTTTAGGTCTCCCATCCTCGACACTCTAGGGGGAGAGCAGAGTCAGGCGATGCTCACGGTCCTGGACTGCCCGAGCTGCCTACCCGTAGCATCAAGCGCTTGCACGGCAAAAAGAGGGCCGGTTGAGGTGGTGTGCAAAGCGCTCTCGAACCCGCGTGAAGACGTATTTGAGACCGGCGCCAGATCGTCGGCTTGCTGCCCGGCTAGCAGCTGCCAAGCGTAGACGTCGGTAGCGCCGTTCCAGCTCGCATAGGCGGTCATTGTGCCTCTGTCCTCGTGGCTGACGGCGATCGCCGGAGCTTCGGTGGGAAGGCCGCTCCAGGGCAGACGGAAAGCTCGGTATGACTGGTACTTCTCGCCGAGCGCAGCATCGAACAGCAGCCTGCCCGAACGATCGAATTCGGACACGCGCGGCACTTCTCCCCAGCCGATGAACACGTTGCCGTTTGCCAGGAGCTGCATATTGCCCTGGCTGCCCGTGAGGATCTTCGGATGGGTGTACTGGCGCAGCAGCGTGGCCGTCATCGCCTGCTCGTCGACATCGAGGATCAGCCCGCGCGAGAGCTTCTCCACTGCGGGTGTTGCCCCGTTGTCGAGGACTGTCAGCGTGCCGTCTGGTTGGCGGCGGGCGTCGTGCTGCCAGGCGAAGTTGCTGCCCTGTGCCATCTCGAAGTCGCTGTGCTTGCCGCCCAGGCGCCACAGGATCGTGCCGGAGCGGTCGATCTTGTAGATGGTGTGGGTGCTGCGCGAGGAGACGAGCAGGTTGCCGTCGCCGTCGAGGTCAACTGAGTTGATGTGAAAGAAGTCCCAGTTCTCGGCTTCGACCGGCACGTAGGACTCCTGCAGCGGTATGCGATCGAGGCTGTGCCACTCCAGCAGGACCTTGCCGCTGGCAAGGTCTATCTCCTGGAAGATGGCGTCTTGGATCGTGCCTTTGCGGGGGCCACCGACCGAAGTCAGGTCGGCGCCTACGATCACATAGCTCGTCAGTAGCGCGGTGTTGCGCGGAGTGATGACGAACTCGTGCAGGTCGCCGTGCAGCCCGCGCGCGGCCTGCACGCGGCGAACGGTGCGGTAGGTGGAGTCCGCGATCACGTATTCGCCCACGCCGTGGCCGTATTCGATCAATCCCTCCCACCAGGTGAGCACCGGCTCGCCGCGGTAGTTCTGCACGCGGAAGTTGGTTGTCACCTTCCCCGCCAGCGGGTTCTCCCAGAGAGGATCGCCGCTGCTATCCACGATCACAGCACCCACCTGACCGACTGGCACGTTGTAGGGCGCGATGAAGATCGGATCGCTGGAGGCCCCTTGCTCCCTGCGCGTGACTGTCAGCGAAGGGATGCGCAGATCCGGCCGACTGTGCCACCTCGGCGGCTTGGGCGGGCCCGGGCTCAGCGGCGCAAGGGCGCCGGCGACGATCTCACCCAAGACCCCGCTCAGGCTCAGTCCGACCGCTCCCACTCCGGCAGAGCGCAGCAATTGCCTGCGCGTGATCGTGCGACTCATCTCCACTCAGGAAAGCGCATCGCACGAAAGAGAACCTGAAGAATCTTTCAAGCCGGCCTCATACACTCTTCGGAATGGGCGCGACGAGCATCGACGGCGCAGCACCGACCGGGGCGAACGGCGCTACCGTTGCCAACGGACCGCTTGCCGAGGTGATCCGCACCACGGCGCTCACAAAGGTCTACGAGGGCACCGACTTCGCGGCCGTTGACAGCCTCGACCTGACGGTGCGCGCCGGTGAGATCTTCGGCTTGCTCGGCCCCAACGGAGCGGGCAAGACGACAACCGCGGGGATGCTCACCACGCGCGTGATTCCCACCTCGGGGCAGGCATGGATCGGCGAGGTCGACGTGATCTCGAGTCCAGCGCTCGCAAAGCAGCTGATCGGGATGGTCTCTCAGCAGAACACGCTCGACCGCCAGCTGACGGTGTGGGAGAACCTGTACTTCCACGGTCGCCTATTCGGTATTAGCGCAGCCGACTCCACACGCATTGCCGACGAGTTGCTCGAGCAGTTCCAGCTCGCCAAGTGGGCCAAGGCATCGGTGTTCGCGCTCTCGGGCGGCATGGCTCAGCGGCTGATGGTGGCGCGTGCGATCTTCCATCGCCCCGCTGTCCTCTTCCTGGATGAGCCCACCGCTGGTCTCGATCCGCAAAGCCGCCTTGCCCTGTGGGAGATCCTAGGCGAGCTCAACCGCGATGGACAGACGATTTTGCTCACCACCCACTACATGGAGGAGGCCGACCAGCTGTGCGGTCGCGTGGCGATCATGGATCACGGCAAGATCCTCGCGCTCGACACGCCCGCGAACTTGAAGCAGTCTGTGGGTGCCGACACGATCGTTACGGTCAAGGCAGCGGGCGACGATATGGACGGGCTTGCCCTGGCGCTCTCAGACGGGGTCCACGGGACTACGCGCACGCGTGTGGTGGAAGGCGGCGTGGAGCTGCACGTGCAGGGGGCCTCGCGGCTCGTTCCAAGCGTGGTGGATGTCGCCGAGCGGGGTGGCTTTGAAGTAGTTGATCTGTCTGTGGCCGAACCAAGCCTCGAGACCGTGTTCATCAACCTAACCGGCAAGGAGCTGCGCGACTGATGTCCATGCCGAGGACTCACCGAGCCGATCGTGCCCGCCTAACCGATCGTGTCTGCCGAGACGATCGTTCCCGCCAGGGGCCTCGCGGCTGATGGCCACGTCCGCCCGCACAGTCACCGAGCCGACCGGGGCCCACAAGGCTCACGTGCCGATCACGCTGAAGCCGACGCGCTCGACGATGGCGGCGAGCCGCACCGCCTTGCGCGCTCTGATCCTGCGCGACCTGGTCGTCTTGCGCAAGAACTTCGGCGAATTCGTCGTGCGCACGATCATCCAACCGTTCCTGCTCGTGTTCGTGTTCCTGTACGTGTTCCCCTCGATCGGCCAGGGCGTTGGCGGGGGTGGCGGCAAGGTGGCCGAGTCGGCGTTTGCCACCGTGCTCGTCCCCGGGGTAGTGGCGATCTCGATCATGTTCCAGGGGATCCAGGCGGTCGCGCTGCAACTCTCCGCCGAGTTCGGCTACACACGCGAGATCGAGGATCGCGTGCAGGCGCCGTGCCCGATCTGGCTGGTGGCCATCTCCAAGGTGCTCTCCGGGGCGGTGCAGGGAGCGTTGGCAGCTGTGATCGTGTTCCCGATCGCGGCCGTCATCCACGCGCCGGGGGTACACGCGCATCTGACTGTCCACTGGCCGGTTCTGTTGACTTTGATCCCGCTCGCGTGCGTCGCAATGACCTCGCTTGGGCTGCTGCTCGGAACCGTGTTCGAGCCGCGCAACATCGGCCTTATGTTCGGTTTCGTCGTGCTGCCGCTGACGTTCCTCGGCGGCACCTACTACCAGTGGACGAAGCTTGCCCCGGTGCAAGTTGGTGGCATTCACTGGCTGCAGATAATCGTGCTCGTCAACCCGCTGATCTATGTGGCCGAGGGGATGCGTGCGGCGCTCACTCCGATTCCCCACATGTCGCTCTGGGCCGTGTACCCGGTGCTGGTGGCCTTTTGTGCGGGCTTTCTTGCACTCGGGCTGCGTTCCTTCCGCAAACGCGTGCTTGTGTAAGGGGATCGGGCCAGGTCGCGGAATTGGGCCAGGTCGCTTAGCTCGACACCACCGCGTCTGACAATTTGATGGTTGAAGTGCGCGACCCCCGGTCTTGCCGCCAATGTCCGCTACAACCGTGCCGTGGTTACGCGTCATTCATTCCCCCTACCGGCCGAGGCCTCATTTACGAAGGGTGAGGTCAATCGGGCGGGTGTGCTGCTGCTCGACCTTCGTGAACGGATGCAGCGGGGCGATACGGAGCGTTCTGTCAGGGACTCGGACGAAAGGCAGTTCGATGAGGCGTGGGCAGCTCTCACCTGGTGGCGCAGCCTACATGCCGGCCCGTTGTCAGCCGTGGCTGCGAATCTCCGTTACCACGTCGATCGTGGGGATGCTCGCGTGCGTGACCGTATCGAGGTTACGCAGCGCTTGAAGCGCCTCGACACACTGATCGGAAAGCTTGCTCGCGAGCGGGGCAATGTAACGCAGATGCAAGACATCGGCGGTGTTCGCGCAGTGCTCCCGAGCTTGCGCCATGTGTACATAGTCAGACGCCGGCTGCTGAAGTCGTGGGGGATCATCAGAGAGCGGGACTACATCACCGACCCAAAGAGCAGTGGCTACCGGGCATTGCACTTGATCGTCATGCGCAAGAACTATCCGATCGAGGTTCAGCTCCGAAACGATCGGGCAGGACATTTGGGCCAACATGGTGGAGGAGACCGGCAGGCGGTTCGACGTCGACCTCAAGTTTGGTGCCGGCGCCACGCGAGATCTTGCGTTCTTTGCCGATTTGGCTGAGCTGATCTCTCGTTTCGATCGAGGCGAGATCTCGCCTGATGATCTGAGGAGACCTTGAAGGAGCTGCCATCATTATCGATAAAGACAGCGCAAGGAAGATCCGCATGAGCCCAACTGAGGACATAAAGCATTTTCTCGTGACGCGTGACGTGACACGGCGCAAGACGACCGTCGTGGAGCTCGGCGCGGATTATGAAGCTGCACAGCACGCCTACGAGGAGGCCGAGCATAAGGCGCGGGGGGATGCGCATCTCGATGTGGTGCTACTTAGTGCCGACTCGTTGGAGACGATCAAGCACACGCATTCCAGCTACTTCGAGCCGAAGTCGCTGGACGAGCTACTGCTCGTGTAGGATCGATCGATCGCCTGCCGCAGTGGGTCGTCCGTGTCTCGGGCCGGCCGTACGGAGTAGGCCGGTGGGGGCTTAGGCTCACCACGAAGTCGTGCTTGTATGGGACCTCTATGAGCCCTATCGAGGTCACCCACTTCACCGATCCTGGTTGTCCCTGGGCCTATTCGGCGAGCCCCGCGCTCGCGGTATTGCACTGGCGCTACGGCACGCAGCTGCGCTGGCGCCTGGTGACGATCGGTCTCACCGAGAGCGCCGAGCAATACACGAGTCGTGGTTACACACCGGTGCGGGCAGCCCATGGTTACATGCGCTTCCGCCGTTTCGGGATGCCGTTCGCGACCGCTCCCCGCGCGCGCATCACTGCCACAGCGCGGATGTGTCGCACGATCGTGGCAACACGCTTGCTCGACCCTGAGCGCGAATACGCCGTGTTCAGGGCGTTGCAATTCGCTCAGTTCACGAGCACGCTTGTGCTCGACGACCCGCGCGATATCGCCACGGCGCTCGAGCGCGTGCCCGGATTGGGCGTCGAGGCGATCGTGGGCGCACTCGATGATGAGCAAGTGGGCACCGCATACGAGGCCGATCGGGCGCTCTCTCGCACCGCCGCCGGTGGCCCGACCGAGTTTCAGGGCAAGTCCGCGCAGAGCGATGGCCCCGTGCGCTACACGGCCCCGTCGCTGATCCTGCGTGTGGGAGAGCGAACGCTCGAGGGCGGCGGCTTTCAGCCTGTTGAGGCCTACGACGTGCTGATTGCCAATCTCGACCCCACACTCGGACGCGAGCCGCCGCCGGAGAGCCCGCTCGACGCGCTGCAACGCTTCCCTGAGGGGCTTGTGACCCAAGAGGTCGCGGCGATCATGACGCGCGGCAACGACGCCCCCGACCGGGTGGCTACTGAGAGCGCGCTGGTCGAGCTGGTGGGGGAGGGCAGTGCACGCCGCGTAGCGCTCGGCGACGATGCCCTCTGGCTCGCTGCGGGGTAGCCTCCGTGGCCAGATGTCCTTGACAGTCACACTTCCCGATGGCAAGCCATTGGAGCTCATAGGCGGCGCCACCGGCGCCGATGCGGCTGCCGCGATTGGGCCAGGTCTCGCCAAAGCAGCGCTGGCAGTCGAGGTGACCCGTCCCGAGACAAACCAGGCCCCGGAGGTTCGAGACCTCGCGAGGCCTCTTCCTGCCGGGGCACAGATATCGATCATCACCGCCAAGAGCGGTGAGGAGTCGCTGGCTCTGATCCGCCACGACGCGGCTCACGTGCTTGCAAGCGCCGTGATGGAGCTATGGCCGGGAGTGAAGATCTCAATCGGCCCCGCGATCGAGAACGGCTTCTACTACGACTTCGAGTTCCCTCAAGATGTCTCCATCTCAGAGCTTGACTTCCCCGCGATCGAAGCGAAGATGGTCGAGCACGTGAAGGCAGGGGAGACGTTTGTGCGCGAGGACGTCTCGCCTCAGAGTGCGCGAGAGCGGTTCGTGCATGAGCAACAGGACTACAAGATCGAGCTGATCGACGATCTAGTCAAGGCAGCTCCGGTGGACCAGCCCCTGGAGAGCGTATCGCTCTACACAAATGGGCCGTTTACCGATCTCTGTCGAGGCCCGCACGCTCCGAGTACGAAGACCGTGGGTGCCTTCAAGCTGCAATCGGTCGCCGGCGCCTACTGGCGTGGGGACTCCACGCGCAAGATGCTCACCCGCATCTACGGCACCGCCTTTCACACAAACGCACAGCTGAGCGAGTATCTGGAGCGCCTCGAGCAGGCCGCCCAGCGCGACCACCGCAAGCTTGGGCGCGAGCTAGGCCTATTTCACTTCTCTGACGTCTCACCCGGCGCTGCCTTCTGGCTACCCGCGGGCACGAGTGTGTACAACGCGCTCGTGTCACTCTCGCGCGAGATGGGCTCAGAGCGCGGCTATAGCGAGGTGAAGACTCCGCTCATCTACGACGCCGAGCTGTGGAAGATCTCCGGGCACTGGGGCAAGTACAAGGAGAACATGTTCATAGTGCAGGTGGAGGACCGCGAGATGGGCGTCAAGCCGATGAACTGCCCTGGCCACGCTCACCTGTTCGCGAGCAGTCGGCATTCCTACCGCGATCTGCCGGTGCGCTATTCAGAGCCCGGCTTGCTACACCGCAACGAGGCCTCCGGCGTACTGCACGGCTTGCTGCGCGTCAGGCATTTCGCTCAAGACGACGCTCACATCTTCTGCAGTGAAGAGCAGGTTCAAGAAGAGGTGGCTGCCTGCCTTGAGTTCGCTTTCGACACCTACCGGCTGTTTGACTTCGACGTGCGTCTCGAGCTCTCTACGCGGCCGGAGCAGCGTGTGGGAAGCGACGAGCTGTGGGACCGCGCCGAGCAAGCGCTCACCAATGCGCTCGATTCCCAGGGCCTCAGCTACGAATTGAATCCAGGTGACGGTGCCTTCTACGGGCCGAAGATCGACATGCACATGACCGACTCGCTTGGGCGCTCATGGCAGCTCGGCACGGTACAGCTCGACTACAACATGCCTGAACGCTTTGAGCTGAGCTACACCGGCGCAGACAATGCCGAGCACCGGCCCGTGATGATCCACCGTGCGCTATTTGGCTCCTACGAGCGCTTTATCGGCATCATGATCGAGCACTATGCGGGGGAGTTCCCGTTGTGGCTGGCCCCGGTGCAGGCGATCGTGTTGCCGATCTCCGAGCGGCTGAACGACTACGCCGAGAGCGTGTACGAGCGCATGCGCCTCGCGGGACTACGCGTCGAGCTGGACGATCGTGGCGAGTCGGTGGGCCGCAAGATCAGAGAGGCCGAGCTGCGCAAGATCCCGAACATGCTGATCGTGGGCGATCGCGAGGCCGACGGCGACAGCGTGTCGCTGCGTACCCGCGCTGGCGCTGCCGAGCACGGCGGCCAGGCAGGCGAGTCCAAGAGCGGCGACCGCGGCAGCGTTGCGGTGGGCGAGCTGATCGAGACCCTCCTGAGCGAGACACGAGCTCGCCATGAGCGCCAGCAGGTGGCATAGGGATGGTGAGTCCAAACGACGGGCCCTGCGCGCGCGTGGGGAGGCGTTCGGGGAGCATGGTCGCCGGCCTGGTTAGGAACAGTCGAATTCGAGACCCTCCTGAGCGAGACACGAGCTCGCCATGAGCGCCAGCAGGTGGCATAGGGATGGTGAGTCCAAACGACGGGCCCTGCGCGCGCGTGGGGAGGCGTTCGGGGAGCATGGTCGCCGGCCTGGTTAGGAACAGTCGAATGTCACGTGAGCGAAAAGTCCTTGCGCACGGCGCTGTGCCCGCTATACTCGGCCGCCTTGAAGCTCGGAATCCATTCACGGCGCAGCGCGTAGTCTCAACTTGACGCGCACCTCAACAAGCTAGTGGCCGTTCCACGCAGGTTCGACCGCCGGCCACCCGAGCGGGACCTTACGAGGATCAACGAGCGTATCCGCGTACCCGAGGTGCGTGTGATCGACGACGAGGGCAACCAGGTGGGGATGATGAAGACCCCCGACGCGGTCAAGTTCGCCCAGGAACGCGACCTCGACCTCGTCGAGGTCGCTCCCGAGGCAAAACCGCCCGTGTGCCGGGTACTCGACTACTCCAAGTACAAGTATGAGCAGGCCCAGAAGGTCAAGCAGGCGCGCAAGCACCAGCAGCAGATCACGATCCGCGAGATCAAGTTCCGCCCGAAGATCGCCCAGCACGACTACGACACCAAGAAGCACCATGTCGAACGCTTCCTGCGCCACAAGGACAAGGTCAAGATCACGATCATGTTCCGCGGTCGCGAGGTCACCCATCCCGAGCGCGGCGTGATGATCCTCGACCGTCTGGCCGAGGAGCTGGCGGCGCTTGGTGTGGTCGAGCAGCGCCCCACCCAGGACGGGCGCAACATGACGATGATGCTTGGCCCCTCGAAGGCCGTGCTAGCGGGCAAAGTGGATAGCGAGGACGCTGCCCATGAGCACGCCGCCAACGAGGACGCTGCCCATGAGCATGCTGCCAACGAGGAAGCTGCCAACGAGGAAGCTGCCAACGAGGACGCTGCCCATGAGCATGCTGCCAACGAGGACGCTGCCAACGAGGACGCTGCCAACGCGCCGGAGGTAAGCGAAGCGCCCAGCAACGGCGCCGTGAGCGCACCCGAGGCACCGGTCTCACAAGCGGGTGGCGAGACGCTCGCCGAGATCTCCTCAGATGGGGCTGCGGCTGAGATTCAAAACGGCGCTCCCGAGAGCGTCGTACCGGCCTCTGAGAGCCAGAACGGCGCTTCAGACGGCGCCGTGTCATAATCATCGGCTCGCTATGCCCAAGATGAAGACCCACAGCGGCGCGAAGAAGCGCTTCAAGGTGACCGGCTCCGGCAAGGTGCGGGCTAGGCACTCCTATTCGAGCCACATCCTCGAGAAGAAGTCGCCCAAGCGCAAGCGCACGCTCGCCAAACCCGTGATTCTCTCCGATCACGACACCCCGCGCGTGAAGAAGCTGCTCGGAGTGGGCAAATGACGCGCGTCAAGCGGTCTGTAGCCGCACGCAAGAAGCGCAAGGCCACACTCGAGCTGACCAAGGGCTTCCGCGGCGAGGCGCACTCCAACTACAGACGCGCCAAGGAGGCGCTGATGAAGGCGGACGCCTACGCCTACCGCGACAGGCGCAACCGCAAGCGCGACTTCCGCAGGCTGTGGATCACGCGCATCAACGCCGCCGCCCGCCAGAACGGGATGAGCTACTCGCAGTTCATGCACGGGCTCTCGCTCGCTGGCGTCGAGCTCGATCGCAAGGTACTCGCCGACATCGCCGTGCGCGACGCCGACACATTCCGACGTTTTGCCGAGACCGCCCGCGAGGCGTCGGCTGCCTGACCCGGCAACCGGCAATGTGAACCTCTCGGGCGCTGCTCCTTCGGGACCGGCGCCCTTTTTTTTGACCACGACCCCATTACTTGAGCCATGACCGCCATCACCTCACAGCACAATCCCCGTTTGAAGGAGCTACGCAAGCTGCAACGCCGGCGTGAGCGTGAGCGCAGCGGCCGCTTCCTTGCCGAGGGAGAGGATCTGATTGCCGCTGCCATCGCTGCGAATAGACCGGCCGTTGAGGGATACAGGGCCGCCGGCACGGCGATCGGCGGCTCGGGCTTCGATGACGTCGATCCAAGCGTGCTGTTGAGCGTCTCCACGCTTGGCTCGGGCACGCGCGCCATCGGCGTCTATGAGCAGCGTTTCATCAAGCCCACCGGCCCGCTGTGCATCTACCTGCACGGGGTGGGCGACCCCGGCAACGTCGGCGCCGTAATGCGCAGCGCGCTCGCCTTCGGCGCCGCCTGCGTGGCACTCGGTCCAGGTTGCGCCGACCCGCACTCACCCAAGGCGGTTCGCTCGAGCATGGGCGCCATCTTTGCGGTGGGCCTCGCGCGTGTGAGCGACATAAGCGAGCTGCCCGGCAAGCGGGTGGCGCTCGTGGCGGGCGCCGGCGAGCCGATCTGGAATCTCGATGAGATGCCGCCACTGACACTGCTCGTCGGCGCCGAGCGTGAGGGCCTGCCCCAAGAGGTGGTGGAGGCGTGCGAGCTGGTGGCCCACATCCCAATCGCCTCGGAGTCGCTCAACGCCGCGATGGCTGCCACGGTGGCTTTCTACGAGATGACACGCCCCTCCATTAGGGTCCCAGCGTCATGATCGAGCGGATTGAAGAGCTGCGCGTCCACGCGCAACAGGAGATCGAGACGGCTTGCACTAGCGAGGCCATCGAGGAGTTGCGGGTGCGCTACCTCGGGCGCAAGGCCGAGCTGCCACAGATGCTGCGTGGCGTTGCCGCGCTCGAGCCAGAGCAGCGTGGGGCGGTTGGCAAAGCGGCCAACGAGGCTCGGCGTGCATTGGAGCAGCTGATCGAGACTCGCGCGGCGCTGCTCGACGCAAGCGAGCTCGACAAGCGGCTGGCGGCGGACACCGTCGATGTCACCCTTCCCGGCACTCCGCCGCAGCCAGTGGGAAGGCTGCACGTGCTCACAGCCACCATGCGCGAACTGGAAGACATCTTCCTCGGGCTTGGCTTCACCGTGCTCGAGGGCCAAGAGCTAGAGACGGTGCACTACAACTTCGACGCACTCAATCACTCGCCCACACACCCAGCTCGGGCCAAGACCGACACGTTTTATGTGCGCCCCCCTGACCTCGACGGTAGTGGCCAAGGCGCTGTCGGGAGTGAGGGAAGCGTCACAGTGGCGACGGGGAACACCATGCGACTGGGGGCGCCTACGGACCTAGTGCTGCGCACGCACACATCCCCGATGCAGATCCGGGCGATGGAGGCCCACCCGCCGCCGCTGTACGTAGTCATCCCCGGGCGGGTCTATAGGCCTGATAGTGACGCCACTCACACACCACAGTTCCACCAGGTGGAGGGTTTGGCGGTGGATGAGGACATCACACTCGCCGATCTGAAGGGCACGCTGCTCGCGTTCGCCAAGACCGTTTTTGGCGAAGAGCGCGAGGTGCGGCTGCGCCCGCACTTCTTCCCGTTTACCGAGCCGAGCGTTGAGGTGGACGTCTCCTGCTTTCACTGCTCCGGCAAAGGGTTCATGAAAGAGGGCTCGCGTTGTCCCCTGTGCAAGGGCGAGGGTTGGCTGGAGGTGCTGGGCGCGGGAGAGGTGGATCCGAACGTCTACTCATATGTGCCCACCACGGAGCGCAATGCTCCTGGCTATGACCCGGAGAAGGTACAAGGGTACGCGTGGGGGATGGGGGTCGAGCGGATAGCGATGCTCAAGCACGGCATCCCCGATCTGCGCCTCTACTACGAAAACGATCTTCGCTTCCTGGAGCAGTTCGGATGATCGCCAGCCCATGCACTTGCCGGCAATGGGGCATATCCCGGGAGGGTGGCTGACATGCGCGTGCCCTTGGACTGGCTGCGCGAGTACTGCTCGCCCGAGCTCGACACCGCCGCGATCGAGGAGCGGTTGACGATGACCGGTACGAAGGTAGAGACGATTCTCCACCATGGCGTGCCCTCAGTTGAGAGCTTCGTTGTGGGACGAGTACTGTCAGTCGCCTCCCATCCCGATGCCGACAGGTTGCGCGTGTGTCAGGTGGAGGTTGGAGACTCCACGCCCGCCGGCATCGTCTGCGGCGCGCCGAATGTCGCTGAGGGACAGACGGTGGCGGTTGCGTTGCCTGGGGCGAGGATGCCGGATGGAAGCAAGATCAAGGCCGCCAAGCTACGCGGGGTGCCTTCGAGCGGCATGATCCTTGCCGCCGACGAGCTCGCGATCGACTCCGATCACAGTGGCATCATGGTGCTCGACGAGCTGATCCCCGACGCCAAGCTCGCCCCCGGGACGCCGCTCAGCGACGTGCTCGCGATCTCAACCGACGTGCTCGAGCTCGAGATCACCCCGAATCGGCCAGACTGCCTAGGCGTGTATGGGGTGGCGCGTGAGCTGCACGCCGCCACCGGTGCCCCGCTCGCGCCCGAGCCATGGGGCGAGGATCCTGGCAGCGAGGGGCCGCTGGTCTCCGATGAGGGGCCCGTTGAGGTCACCGTCGAGTGTTCCGATCTCTGCCACCGCTTTACCGCCCGGGTGTTCGAGAACGTCAAGGTCGGCCCTTCGCCGCCGTGGCTGAAGGCACGCCTGTCCGCCGCCGGCCAGCGTCCCATCAACAACGTGGTCGACATCACCAACTACGTCATGTTGCTCTGCGCCCAGCCTCTTCACGCCTTCGACCTCGACCGCGTCGCCGGCGGTCGACTCACGGTCAGACGGGCTCATGAAGGCGAGCAAGTGGCCACACTCGACGGCCAGCTGCGCACGCTCGACGCCGAGATGGTGGTGATTGAGGATGCCGAGGGTCCCACCTCGATTGCCGGGATCATGGGCGGTGAGCGCTCGGAGGTCCAGGCCGACACCACCCGTGTGCTGATGGAGGTAGCCAATTGGAGCGGCCCCAACATCCACCGCACATCGTGGACCCTCGGCTTGCGCAGCGAGGCCTCCTCGCGCTTTGAGAAGGGGCTTGCCCCTGAGCAGTGCATGTACGCACAGGCGCTTGCCACGCGCCTGATGATCGAGTTGTGCGGCGCCACGGTCACACCGGGCACGATCGACGTGGCTTGGCAGGGTTCGCCATCGCAGACGATTCGCTTGCGCGAGCAACGCGTCGAGGCGATTCTTGGGATGCCAGTCCCGCAAGCGCGCCAGGTCGGGATCTTGCAGGCACTCGACTTCGAGGTCGCCGAGCACAATGCGGCGGGCGACGGTGCCTCGCTCGATGTCACTGTGCCGCCCGTCCGTCGCGACGACATCACACGCGAGGCCGACCTGATCGAGGAGGTCGCTCGCATCAACGGGCTCCAGACGCTCCCGGCGACGCTGCCATCGCGGCGCGGCGCCTATGGCCGCCTGTCCCTCATCCAGCATCTGCGCCGCAAGGCGGTGGATGTGCTCGTCGGGCGCGGCCTATACGAGGCGGTTGGCTGGACCTTCACCGCGCCCACGCTGCACGACAGGTTGCGCTTGCCAGCGGAGGATGTGCGACGGCGCGCGCTCGTGCTCGAGAACCCTCTGTCTGAGGATCAGTCGCTGCTGCGCACAACGCTGCTTGGCTCGCTGCTGGATGTGGCCAGCCATAACTCAGCGCGCGGAATGGTGGACTTGCGCCTGTTTGAGATGGGGACTCTGTTCGTCTCAGAGGGTGTGGCACTTGACACCGGGGTGCGCGAGCACCGCTCGCTCGCGGTGTTGCTCAGCGGTCGGGTGGCTCCCGCAACCTGGGGTGCTCCCGAGTCGCAGAAGGCCGATCTGTTCGCGGTGAAGGGAGTGCTGGAAGCACTCGGCGCCGCTCTACGCGTTCAGCTGGAGTGTTGTCCTGGCGCGCAACCGTTTCTACATCCCGGCCGCTCTGCCACCGTGCTCTGCGATGGTCAGCAACTTGGCTGGCTAGGCGAGCTGCACCCGCTCATCGCGCGCGACTGGGACATAGATGGTGCGGCCGTGATGGAGCTGGAGCTCGACCGGCTACTCACGATTGCGGCCTCGACGAGCACCTACCGCGACGTCATCTCCTATCCGGCTCTGCGCCAGGATCTGGCAGTTGTGCTTCCCGAGCAGGTCCAAGCAGCACAGGCGTTGGCAGTCGTGCGCGAGGCCGCGGGCGAGCTGCTCGATGAGGTGGGGGTGTTCGACGTCTACAGCGGTCCCCAGGTGGGCGAGGGCAGACGTTCGCTAGCGCTTTCGCTTGCTTTCAGAGCCTCCGATCGCACGCTTACCGACGAGGACGTCGCGCCCGTGCGTGCCCGTATCGTGGCCGCGCTTGCAAGCCTGGGAGGTGAGTTGCGTGGCTAGGGCACTAGTCGCCGGAGCCACCGGTTTCGCGGGCGCGCTAGCCGCTCACTTGCTCTGGCGCCATCCCGAGTTCGAGTTGTGCACCGTGAGCGCACGTGCGGAGGCAGGCCAGCGGCTGGATCAGCTCTACCCGCGCTACCGCGTACCCCTAGAGCTCGAGCAACTCGACATAAACCGCCACGGCGATGTCGACGCCGCGATTGTCGCCTATCCCCACGCGGCGTCGGCACCGATCGTGGCCGCCCTGCGTGAGCGCGGCGTACGCGTGTGCGACCTCTCCGCCGACTTCCGACTGCGTGAGCTCGCTACCTACGAGCGCTGGTATGGCCCCCATCCACATCCCGAGTTGCTTGCCAATGCCGTCTACGGGCTGCCGGAGCTACATCGTGAGGCCATCAGCGGTGCCTCACTGGTTGCCACGCCTGGCTGTTATCCCACCGCATCGGTGCTCGCGCTGGCCCCGCTAGCTCGCGCGGGGCTGATCGCCGACCTAGTGATCGACGCCAAGCAAGGGCTTTCAGGCGCCGGGCGCTCAGCCACATGGCAGACACACTTCTCCAACAGCGGCGAGAACATCCTCCCCTACAACATCGTCCACCATCGCCACACTCCTGAGATAGAGGAGCAGCTCGACGAGCTCGACCCCCGCCACCCGGATCTGCGTGTGCAGTTCACTCCCCACCTGGTTCCGCTCGACCAGGGCGAGCTGGTCAACTGCTATGTCACCCCCACGCGGCCAGTAGAGCAAGACGAGCTCGACGTCATGTACGAGGACGCCTACGCGGGCGAGCCGTTCGTCGAGATCTCACCTCAACCCGCCGAGGTGCGCGACGTGCGCGAGACGAACATCTGCAGGCTGCACGTCGCGGTCAGCGCCCACACGGGCAAGATCGTGGTGCTCTCAGCGATCGACAACCTGTGGAAGGGCACCTCCTCGCAGGCCATTCAGAACCTCAACTTGATGTTTGGCTTTCCAGAGACAGAGGGGTTGCTGTGATGGGAGCCTGGGAATCCAGTTGCCACGGCGGCTGCTTCGTGTGCTGTTTCAAGCAACGAGGTTGGAGTGGGAAGGGGAGGCTGTGAGCGCTGGCAAAGACGTGTGGGGCGATCGGTCCGCGGCCGGTCCGCCGCAGCCTTTCTTCCATTCCCGCTGGGTGCCTCCGCCTGCGTACGTGCGCGATGTCGGCCCCGCCGCCGGTCTGCCCGCCGGCTTCCGCGCCGCCGGCGTTGCCTGCGGCATCAAGCCTTCCGGCAACCACGACCTCGGCCTGCTCGTGTGTGATTCCGAGAGCCCGGTGAGCGCCGCGCGCTTTGCCGATACCGGCACACCCGCCGCGCCTGTGCTGCTCTCTCAGGAGCGCTGCACCCTCTCCGCGCTTCGCGTCATCCTTGCCAACTCCGGTTGCGCCAACGCCGCCACCGGAGGGAGAGGCCTCGAAGACGCCGCCAAGACCCAAGGAGCCGCGGCGATCGCGATTGGGGCGCAACCAGAGCAAGTCCTGCTCGGCTCCACCGGCGGCATCAGCCAATACCTCCCAGTAGAGAACATGTTGCGCGGCATCCTCGACGCCCGTGCGCATCTGCGCCAGGAGGGCGACACCGATTTCCAGCAGGCCATCCAAACAACCGACGCGTTTGAGAAGCGCGCCAATCTCGAGGTCGAGCTTCCCTCGGGCGTCGTACGACTGAGCGCCCAGTGCAAGGGCGCCGGCATGATCTCCCCACGCTTTGCCACGATGTTCTGCTTCGTGCAAACCGACGCCGTGCTCGCCCCCGAGACAGCTGAGCTATTGCTCGGTGTCTGTCTCAAGCGCTCCTTCGACCGCTGCACCGTCGACGGTCAACTCTCCACCAACGACACCGCTGTGCTGATGGCCTCGGGCCACAGCGGCGTCACTATCGTTCCCGAAAGCGATGACGAGCTGCGCTTCGGCGAGGCGCTCGACGCGCTTTTGCGTCAGCTAGCGATCTTGATGGTTGCCGACGGCGAGGGCGCCCGACGAATTGGGCGTGTTGTCCTCCGCGGTGGACATCAGGCCACTGTCGAGATCGCGGCCCGTGCGGTCGCCAACTCACCGCTGGTCAAGACTGCCCTGCACGGCGCCGACCCCAACTGGGGACGCATCGTCCAAGCCATCGGGGGAGTATTGCCAGGCACTGCTCCACTCTCGATGGACATCGCCCTCGAGGGCACCCCGGTCTGCTCTGCCAGCGTTGCCGTTCCCTACGACGAGGCCGCGCTTACGCAAAAGCTCGAGGGCAAGGAAATCGACTACGAGATCACGCTCCCGGGCGATGGCGCGGAGACCGAGGTCTTCTTCTCCGACCTCTCCCACGAGTACGTCACCATCAACGCCGATTACACCACGTGAGCGGCCCTTCAACCACTACCCGGAGGTCCCGTCGATGCGCGACGTAGCCACGCTCCTGGAGGCCCTCCCTTACATCAGGGAGTTCCACGGCAAGACCGTCGTCATCAAGTATGGCGGCGCCGCCATGGAGAACGCTTCGCTGCGCGAGGAGTTCGCGCGCGACGTCGTCCTGCTCAAGTATGTCGGGCTGAATCCGATCGTTGTGCATGGCGGCGGCCCCGATATCACCGCCTACATGCAGCGTCTCGGCCTGCCCGTCGAGTTCGTCGGCGGCCTGCGCGTCTCCGATCCCGCCACCGTCGAGGTCGCCAAGATGGTGCTTGTCGGCAAGGTCAACAAGGAAATCGTGCTACGCCTCGGGCGTCACGGTCAGCCCGCCGTCGGGCTTTGCGGAGACGACGGTTCGCTGTTTCGCATAGTGCGGCGGGGCGGCCCCGATGGACAGGACATTGGCTTCGTCGGCTCCATCGAGCGCGTCAACGTCGACGTTCTTCACCATGTCGCGCTCGACTACATTCCCGTCATCGCCTCGGTAGGCGCCGACCGCGAGGGCAACTCATACAACGTCAACGCCGACGAGGCCGCCGGCGCTGTCGCCGGGGCCCTAGGTGCCTACAAGATCGTCTTCCTCACCGATGTCCCAGGTTGGCTTGCCGACGCTGAGGATCCCGACAGTCTCATCGGTCAAGCGAGCGCCGGCGAAGTCAACGCGCGACTCCCAACCCTCCAAGGAGGCATGCGCCCGAAGCTAGCCGCCTGTGTCGAGGCCATCAACGGTGGCGCAGGCGCCGCCCACATCATCGACGGGCGCATTCCTCATTCGCTACTGCTCGAGCTCTTCACCGATGCCGGCATCGGAACAAAGATCGAAGCCTCCGCATGATTACGCGGGCCTCCATCCTATTCACCGTCGATACAGGTGATTCGCATGGGCATCATCGGCTGGTGAGCGCATGAGCCTCGCGGAGCTACAAGAGCTCGATCGCACGAGCGTCATCCCCTCCTATGCACGCTTCCCAGTCGAGTTCGTGCGCGGCGAGGGCACCCGTCTGTGGGACAGCGATGGGATCGAGTACCTCGACTTCCTATGTGGCATCTCGGTGACCTCTCTCGGGCACTGCCATCCCCGCGTAGTCGCCGCCGTGCGCGATCAGGTTGGACGGCTGATGCACGCCAGCAATCTGTTCTACACCGCTCCTGCCATGACGCTTGCCGAGCGCCTTTCCAAGTCGAGCCTCGGCGGCAAGGTCTACTTCTGCAACTCCGGCGCCGAGGCCAATGAGGCCGCCATCAAGCTCGCGCGCAAGGCCAAGCCCCGTGGCGACATAGTCGTAGTGCTGGGTGCCTTCCACGGACGTACCTATGGTGCGCTATCGGCCACCCCCCAGGAGTCAAAGCAAGCGCCCTTCGCGCCGCTCGTGCCCGGCTTCAAGGCGGTGGCCCCCACGCAAGACGCGCTCGCCGCCGCCATCGACGAGCACACCGCTGCCGTCCTGCTCGAGCCGATCCAGGGCGAGACGGGTGTGCATGCTCTCTCCGAGGATGTGCTTGTGCGTGCGCGCGAAGCCTGTACTGAGCACAGCGCAGCGCTCATCTTCGACGAAATCCAGTGTGGCATGGGTCGCACCGGCAGTCTCTGGGCCTATGAGCAAATCGGTGTAACTCCAGACGCCTTCACCTCCGCCAAGGCCTTGGGAGGTGGCCTGCCCATCGGTGCGCTCGTCACCGGTCCCGCTCTCGCCGATGTTCTCCAACCCGGCGATCATGGCTCCACGTTCGCCGGTGGGCCCGCCGTGGCCGCCGCCGCGCTTGCCGCGCTTGATGTCACATCCGATCCGGCGTTGCTCACGCGCGTGCACGAGGCAGGCGCTCTTTTGCATGACGGGCTCGCGCGGCTGCCCCATGTGGTCTCGGTCAGGGGGCGCGGCCTGATGCTCGCCTGCGAGCTCGACATCTCTGCTCCCGAGGTGGTACGCCGCGCGCTGCTCTCCGAGAGACTTGTCCTCAACGCCACCGGGCCCACCACCGTCAGGCTGCTCCCACCGCTCACCATCACCTCCGAGGAGCTTCACCAAGGGCTCGCTCGCCTCGGCCGGGCCTTGGCCGGATAAGGTTCCGCGCTGTGTCCCACTCACCACACAGCTTCCCGCCTCCCACCGCATCCTACGAGGCCGACCCAGAGAGCGTTCACCGCGTTCTCCTGCTCTACTCCGGCGGGCTCGACACGAGCGTCATGCTCAAGTGGATTCAAGACCAGTACAACGCTGAGGTCGTCTGCCTCACGGTCAACCTAGGTCAACCCGGCGAGGATTATGAGGTGATCGAGGACAAGGCTCGCATGCTCGGTGCCCTCGACTGTCACGTGGTCGACGCTCGCGAGGAGTTCGCTCGCGACTACATAGCTCCCGCTATCAAGGCCAACGCACTCTACGGTGGCGGCTACCCATTGTTCACCGCCCTCGGCCGTCCTCTGATCGCAAAGCTCGCGGTCGACTATGCCCGTCGCTCAGGTTGTGACACGATCGCTCACGGTTGTACCGGCAAGGGCAACGACCAGGTGCGCATCGAGGCCACCGTCGCCACGCTTGCCCCTGAGCTGAAGACAATCGCGCCCGTGCGCTCTTGGCAGATGGGCCGCGAGGAGGAGATCGCCTATGCCCGCGAGCACGGCATCCCGATTAAGGGGTCCCACCCATCCGAGTCCCACCCATCCGAGTCCCACCCATCCGAGTCCCACCCACCCGAGTCCCACCCATCCGAGTCCCACCTACCCGGTACCGAGGTTGCCCCCTATTCGATCGACGACAACCTCTGGGGTCGCTCCTCGGAGGGACGCTGGATCGAGGATCTCAACCACGCTCCCGATGACGACGTCTTCCAGCTCGTCACACGCCCCGAGCTTGCGCCGGATGAGGCCGAGAGCGTCGAGGTGCAGTTTCAAGAAGGGCTCCCGGTTGCTCTCAATGGCGAGCGCCTAGATCTCGTAGAGCTCATCGAGCGAGCCGCCGCTATTGCCGCTCGCCACGGCGTTGGCATCGTCGATCACATCGAGGATCGCATCGTCGGCCTGAAGGTGCGCGATATCTACGAGGCCCCCGCCGCCGCCATCTTGCTGCCCGCCCACCAGGAGCTCGAGAAGCTCGTCTGCACCATCCATCAGAACCAGTTCAAGGCCCAGCTCGATCGTCAATGGTCCTATCTCGTTTATGCCGGCCTGTGGTGGGAGCCGTTGCGCGCCGACATCGACGCCTATATGGACTCCGTTAACGCCCAGGTAACGGGCACCATTGGCCTGAAGCTCTACAAGGGCCACGCTCGAGTCACAACCCGCTCTTCGCCCAATGCCGTCTACGACCAGGCGCTCGCGTCCTTTACGGAGTCCGGCGGCCTGTTCTCCCAAACCGCCTCTCCCGGCTTCATCGAGCTATGGTCGCTTCAGTCGCGCATGGCCTGGCGACTGCGCAACAAGTAACCAGAGCCTTACAGGTGGGAGCCGTCCGGACCCACCTCTAGGGTTGCGGCCGATGATGATCGAGGAGAGCGAGACTCCCGATGCTGGCTCACCGTCAGATACGACTTCCGACGTCCTGGCCGAGCGCCGCGCTCGCAGAAATGGCGATCCCATAGTGACTCGGCGCGCCGAGGCAGCCGAGGCGGCCGTACGCAACCTCGAGACCCACCTAGCCGCGCTCGAGCAGCGTCTGGAAGAGGTCGGTCGTGAGCGCGAGCGGATCGCCCAGCAGCTCATCGAGCGCGAATCTGAGGTGCGCGGCGCCAAGCAGCGCGAGTATGCCGAGCAGCAGTTGCGCGTCGAGGCCGAGGAGCGCGGCGAGCGCCTGCAGCGCGAGATGCGTAGTCAGATCCAGGAGCTTGGCAGCCGCCTAGAGGACACCGAGCGCGACATTCGTGAGCTCAGCGCCGAGCTCACCCAACTACGCGAGCGCGATGCCCGTCTCACGCCGATCGTGCGCGAGCTGATGGACGTCGCCGCCGGGTTGCGCGCGGGCTTCGAGCGAGAGCTCACCACTCTGCGCGAGGAGCTCCAACAACAGGTCGTCTGGGAGCGTGAGACCTACGTCCGCGAGCTCACCGCGATGGGCGCCCGCATGGAGGACCTGCGCTTCGAGCTCACCCGCACCGCCGATGACCTACGCGCGCAGCTCAGCACCGAGCCGCTCGACCCAAAGCTGCTTCAGCACACAACAGAGCCAGAGTCCGAGCGTGAGGCAGCCCACCGCCGCGAGATGGCCGAGGCACTGGTCGCGGCCGTCGAACGCCTCCGCGCTCGCGTCGCCGAGGTCAAGGAGGCCGAGGCCGAGGAGCAGGCAGAAGCAGCGTCTGATGCCGATACCGACGCCGCACCCGCACAACACGCACCCGTTGAGGAGCCTGTTGCGGTTGAGGAGCCTGTTGTCGTTGAGGAGCCTGTTGTCGTTGAGGAGCCTGTTGTCGTTGAGGAGCCTGTTGTCGTTGAGGAGCCTGTTGTCGTTGAGGAGCCTGTTGTCGTTGAGGAGCCTGTTGTCGTTGAGGAGCCTGTTGCGGTTGAGGAGCCTGTTGCGGTTGAGGAGCCTGTTGTCGTTGAGGAGCCTGTTGCGGTTGAGGAGCCTGTCGCCGAGGAGGACGAGCGTGCGGAGGGGCTTGCGGCGCCGATCGCCCCGGTCGACCGGTTCGCACCGCTGGAGTCGGCAGTGCCCGGTCTCGGTCCCGGCACAACGGTCAGTCCGAGAGCGGTCAGCTCAGAGCCGGTCGCGCTTCAGTCGCGCCTGCTCGCGGTGCCGGAGAAGCGAACCTCGTGGCTTGCCCCGGCGATTCGCAGGCTCGCTGCCGAGCGCGACGCGAAGCTCGCCGCGGAACTCGTGATCGAGCTGATACCTGCACAGCGGGAGATCGTCGAGGGCCCGCTCAACTACGAGATCAAGGTTCACGAGCTCGGTACCTTCTACGTCGCCCTCGATCCAGGCCAGGCCACGATTTCCAGGGAACCGCGTGGCTCTGTGGACTTCTCGCTGGAGGGCCCGGTCGCCGCGTTCAGCGAGCTCGCCGCCGGAGGCGCCTCGCGCAGGCATCAGGGCCTGCGCATCCGCAAGGGCAGGCGCAGTGCGCGACGCTTCCTCAAGACGCGTCGGCGACCAATCGCGCTTGCCGACCTGGCATCCGCCGGGGTTGACGTTTGGCCCGGCCTGCTGCTGCTGGCAATGGCTGAGGCGATCGACCCCTCGTGGACCAGCGGACGACGCTTCGAGCTCGCCTTCGACATCCAGGGCACCTCAGGGATCGTCATCTACGTGCGTGTCTGTGACGGCGAGCCCGTCCTGGTGAGCCGCGGCGCCGGTGGGAAGCCTGTTGCCACGATTTCACTCAGCGGGCATGCCTTGATCTGTCTGCTCGCAGGCACCCAACCGTCGGCCGAGGATAGAACGCTCGTGACCGGCGACGCAGCCTCCGTTGACATGTTCCTGCAGTGGACCGTCCGCGCCCAGGGCCTGACGGTCGCCGACGCCTGAGAGGCTCTCGAGGGGCCGCCCGGTCCGCCGGTCGAGCGCATACCATCCAGCCTCGGTGACTACCTCGTCCTGCGCCCATCTGCACGTCCACTCCGAGTACTCGCTGCTCGACGGCGCATGCAGGATCGAGGCGCTGGCAAAGCGCGCCGCGGAGTTCGAACAGCCCGCGCTCGGGCTCACCGACCACGGCGTCATGAATGGCATGGTGGAGCTACACAACGCATGTGCGAAGCACAATGTCAAGCCGATCTTCGGATGCGAGATCTACATGGTCGACGACCATGCCGCGCGTGGTCCCGGCCGTGTGGAGCGCAACCATCTGACACTGCTCGCGGCCAACGACACGGGCTATCGCAACCTCGTGCAACTCTCCTCCGCCGGCTTCCTCGAAGGGCTGCACAGAGGCAAGCCGACGCTCGACCTCGCTCAGATCGAGCAGCGCTCCGAGGGTATCGTCGCGCTCACCGGATGCCTCGCCTCGCGCTTCTGCCAGCGCCTGCTCGACGATCGGCCCCATGACGCGCGTGCCCACGCCGACGATTTGATGCGCATCTTCGGCTCGGAGAACCTGTATTTCGAGGTCCAGAAGAACGGGCTCACCGCGCAGGATAAGTGCAACGAGGGAATCGTCCAGATTGCACAGGATATGGGAGGCAAACTCGTCGGCACCGGCGACGTGCACTACTTGCGTCGCGAGGACTACGATCATCACACAGCGCTGTTGTGCGTGCAAACCAAGAGCACGCTCGCCGCGCCGAAGATGACCTTCGAGACGAACGAGTTCTATCTGCGCGACAGCGCGGAGATGGCAAGCGCCTTCGCCGAGTGGCCTGAGGCGATCGCGAGCACGATCGAGATCGCCGAGCGTTGCACTGTCGAGCTCGAGCTCGATAAGCAACTGATCCCCAAATACCCCACGCCCGATGCCGTCTCCGAGCGCGACTATCTGCGTGAGCGGGTGCAACTCGGCTTGAGCTTGCGCTACGGTGCCCCGCCGCCTGCCGAGGCGATCGCGCGCATGGAGATGGAGCTAGAGGTCATTGACCGGATGGGCTTCAACGCCTATTTCCTGATCGTCTGGGACTTCGTCAAGTTCGCCAAGGAGAACGGCATCGCCGTCGGCCCTGGACGCGGCTCGGCGGCCGGTTCGATCGTCTCCTACTGCCTGGCGATCACCGATATCGATCCGCTGCGCTATGACCTGCTGTTCGAGCGCTTCCTGAATCCTGAGCGTGTGTCGATGCCCGATATCGACATCGACTTCTCCGTGCGTGGACGCGAGCGCGTGATGCGCTACGTCACCGAGAAGTACGGACGCGAGTCGGTCGCCCAGATCGTGACATTCGGCAAGATGTTCCCGCGCGCCGCCACCCGCGACGCGGCCCGCGTGCTCGGCCGCGACTATGGCGCCGGCGATCGTCTCGCCAAGCTGATCCCCGACCCGATCATGGGGCGCGCACCATCCTTCGAGGACTGCTTGAAACCGGGCGAACCGTTGCGCAAGGCCTACGACGAGGAGCCGGAGGCGCGCACGATCATAGACGTGGCCAAGGGTCTGGAGGGGATCGTGCGCAATTCCTCGATCCACGCCGCGGCTGTCGTGATCGCCGACCGGTCGCTCACCGACATCGTGCCGCTGCAGCTCGCCGACGCCGGCACCGGAGAGGACGGCGAGCGCTCATTCCGGACCGTCACACAGTTCTCGATGAAGCCGATCGAGGAAATCGGCCTGCTCAAGATGGACTTCCTCGGCCTGCGCAACCTCGACGTTATCGAGGACGCGCTGGACATCATCGAGCGCTCCTCCGGTACACGCCCCGACATGACAACGCTGCCGCTCGATGACGTGCGCACTTACGAGATGCTCACCCGTGGCGATTCGATCGGCGTGTTCCAATTCGAGTCCGAGGGCATGCGCGAGGCGCTCAAGAAGGTGCGACCCGACGAGTTCAACGATCTTGTGGCGCTCAACGCGCTCTACCGGCCGGGGGCAATGGATCAGATCCCGGTCTATGCCAGGGGTAAGCACAACCCCGAGGCCATCTCCTATCCCGATGAGCGTTTGCGCCCGATTCTCGAGTCCTCGAACGGAGTGATCCTCTACCAGGAGCAAGCGATGCAGATCTCCAAGGAGATCGCTGGCTTCTCCGGTGCCAAGGCCGACGACTTGCGCAAGGCGATCGGCAAGAAGAACCGTCAGGCGATGGCCGCGCTGAAGCCGGAGTTCGTCGAGGGCTGCCGCGCCTCGGGCACGCGCCCCGAGGTGATCGACCTGCTCTGGCAGACCAATGAAAAATCGGCCGACTACTCGTTCAACAAGTCACACGCCGCCTGTTACGGACTGATCGCCTACCGCACGGCTTGGCTGAAGGCCAACTACACGGCCGAGTACATGGCTGCGCTGATCTCCTCGGTCATGTCCACCAAGGACAAGGTCCCCTTCTTCGTCGCCCGCTGCGAGGAGATGGGCATCGAAATCCTGCCGCCCGACGTCAACCTCTCAGATCACGAGTTCACCGTCGTGGACCGCAACATCCGTTTCGGCCTCGACGCGGTAAAGGGCGTCGGCTATCAGGCGGTCGAGGCGATCAAGTGTGCCCGTGATGGATCCCCGCCCGTTCGTCCCTTCAGCTCGCTGTGGGATTTCTGCGAGCGTGTCGACAGCCGAGCCGTCAACAAGAAGGCGATCGAGGCCCTCATCAAGTGTGGTGCGCTCGGCTCCACCGGCGCCACGCGCCAGGGCATGCTCGCCGTGCTCGAAACCGCCCAGGCCGCCGGCCAGAAGGCCCAGCAGGATGCGCTCGTCGGTCAAGGTTCGATCTTCGATCTCGACCCTGCGCCATCGAGCTCGCAAGGAACCGCGCCTGGAGGGGCCGATGGACGGGGGGGATTTGGTAACGGGCTGCTCAGACCCAGCCATCCGCCGATCTCGAGCGTCGAGTTCGATCAACCGCAGCTGCTCGCCATCGAGAAGGAGGCGATCGGTCTGTTCATCTCCGCGCACCCGCTCAAGCCGATGCGCGAGGCGCTCAAAGCACGCACCGACTGCCCACTCGCCGCGCTCGTCGAGCGTCGCGACAAGGACTGGGTAACCGTCGGCGGCATCATCACCGAGTCCAAGCGCATCCGCACCCGCAGCGGCGACCACATGATGTTCGCCACACTCGACGACCTCGAAGGAACTGTCGAGATACTCGTGTTCGGCAAGGCCTTCGCGGAGCATGAGACAGCGCTCGCGGTCGACCAGATAGTGCTCGTCAGGGGACGGGTCGACCACAAGGAGGCTGGGAAGACATGCGTTGTCGTCCAGTCGGTAGACGTGTTCGCCCCCACTGAGCAGGAGATCGAACGCGCCAATAGTGAGGCCAAGGCGATTTCCGTCGCCAAAGCCGCCGCGGCAGAACCGGTGCACCTGCAGGTCGACGCGTCGCGTCTGCCCGCCAGCGCGATCGAGGAGGTCAAGGACATCATCGAGACCAATCACGGCCCCGCGGAGGTCGTGCTCGAGATGCTCACCAGCGCCGGTACCCGCATCCTGCGGCTCGGTGAGGCCTACCGTGTGCAGCACACCCCCGGTGTCCGTGCCGAGCTCGAAGCCGCACTGGCACCCTCACCAGCGCTCGCCGCCACCGGCTAGTAATAAATCGCTAGCCCTCGGCTTCGCGCTCGTGTAAGCCGCGACTACGCAACTCAACCGCCAGCTGAATCTCCTCGCGCGTCGGGCCCGAGCGATTCTCTCCAGGGGTCTCGAGCACGCACGGCAGGTCCTGTAGCGTCGGTGCAGAGAGAAACGCCGCGCAACCGCTCTCGCCGAGCTCGCCCTCGCCGACGTTCGCATGACGGTCGCGGTTGGAGCCAAGCGGGGTCTGGGAATCGTTGAGGTGGAGCGAGCCCACCCGCTCCAAGCCAACCTTCTCCTCGATCTCCAGCATCAGCGCATCCATACCGGCATACGAGCGAATGTCATACCCGGAGGCAAATAGATGGCAAGAGTCCAGGCACAACCCGAGTCGCTCGCCTGCGCCCGCCGCATCGAGGAGCAAGGCGAGCTCAGCGATCGAGCGCCCGAGCGTTCCGCCAGCGCCAGCGGTGTTCTCCAGGTGCAGCGGACAACCCTCGCTCTCGGCAAGCGCCTCACGGATCGTCTCACCGGCGCGCGCCACCGCCTTGTCTGGGTCGCCGGTCTTGGCCGAGCCCGGGTGCAATACCACGCCACACGCGCCGATCTTCTGGCCCACCCGCAGCGAATGGGTCAGCGACACCAGCGACTTCTCTCGGATATCCGGATCCTCGCTGGCGCAGTTGAGCAGATACACGGCATGGATCAATACCGCGTCGATCGAGCTATCCGCCAGCGCCTCGCGGAAGGCCGCCACGTCCTCATCTCGGTAGGTGGTCGGTCGCCACATGCGTGGCGACTGGTTGAAGATCTGGATAGCCCGGCAATCACGCTCGAGTCCCCGCTCGATCGCCTTGGGCAAGCCGCCGGCGGGGGAGACGTGAGCACCGATCAACATGTCCGCGCAAACCCGATCAACATATCCGCGCAAACTCCCAGCCTGCCAACAGCTGATCCACGATCGGCATGCCGCTGAGCTGGCTTCGAGATTTCGTGGAAGCGCTTGGTCCGACTAGCATGGCGCGAGATCTTATGAGGGTTCGCTTCGCTCCATCGCCCACGGGCGCGCTACACATCGGTGGCGCACGCACCGCGCTATTCAATTGGCTGCTCGCCCGGCATGCCGGTGGCACGTTCCTGCTGCGTATCGAGGACACCGACCGCGAACGCTCCACCCCCGAGAATGTCGAGCAGATACTCGATGCCCTGCGCTGGCTCGAGCTCGACTGGGACGAGGGGCCCATATTCCAGGGCGAGCGGGCGGCGCGCCACCGGGAAGCGCTCGATGCGCTGCTCGAAGGCGGCCATGCCTACCGTTCGAGCGCTACGGCAGCCGATGTGGCGGCCTACAAGCAGCTCAACGGCGCCGAGCGCGGATTTCGCGGCGAGCCACAGCAAGAGGGGGCGGTAAGACTGCGCGTGCCCGCCTCGGGCGCCACCGTCGTGCACGACGTGGTGCGCGGGGACACCACATTCGAGCACACGCATCTCGACGATCCCGTGATCGCGCGCGCCGATGGCTCGGTGCTCTACAACTTCGCGGTTGCCATCGACGATCTCGACGCCGCCATCACGCATGTCGTGCGTGGCGAGGACCACCTCTCCAACACCCCCAAGCAATTGCTCGTTCTGCAAGCAGCCAAGGAAGTTGGCTTCGGCACCGACGCCAACGAGCCCGTGTACGCGCACCTGCCGTTGCTACACGGCCCCGATGGCAAGAAGCTCTCCAAGCGCCATGGCGCTGCCTCCGTGCAGGAGCTGCGCGAAGCGGGCTATCTGCCGGCGGCGGTGCGCAACTATCTCGCGCTGCTCGGCTGGGGCTCTGGCGATGATGCAACCGTAATGTCAACTGAGGAGCTCGTACAGCGCTTCGAGCTCGAGCGCGTCAGTCGCAACCCCGCTCGTTTCGATGAGGTCAAGTTGCGTTGGCTCGACGGTATCTACCTGCGTGAGCTCTCCGTCTCTGAGCTCGCCGACAGGGTGCTCGACTATCTGCGGATTACGGATCCCTCAGTGGTGGGCGTAGTCGAGGCCGATCGTGAGTTGCTCGAGGGTGCGGTTGCCATCAGTCAAGAGAAGATCCAAACGCTCGCCGACTTCTGGCCGCTGGCGCGGTTCTTCTTCACGGGGGTAACCGAAGACCCCGCGGCGCGCGAGCGCTGGCTGGGGGAGCGGGGAGTCTCCCTGTTGAACGACGCTCGAACGGAGCTCCATACCGCCCCAGGCTTCGACGTCACAGCTGTACAAGCGGCGCTCACGAACGTCGTCGAGCGTCACGCCGCAAAGCCGCGCGAGGTCTACCAGCCCGTGCGCGTAGCTATCGCGGGCACCACTGTGTCCCCTGGCATCTTCGAGAGCGTCGCGCTGCTCGGTCGCGAGGAGACACTTCGCCGCATCGATGTGGCGCTCGCCGGATGATGAGCCGCTAGCGACCGTGAGTCCGCGGGCCACTCACAGTCGCGAGTCATAGTCGCGAGTCCTGCCCATCAGATAAGGCGGGGTAGACCCATTCGGCGGTGCTGCGCTCAACAAACAGCCTCGAGCTGCCGATAGAGCCCTGACGACCACATGGGACGGCTCGGATGCCGCCCGCGTCAAGAGGTGTCATGGGCACGCAAGCAACAGTGACAAAGCCAAAGCACGGAAGCCACGCAAATGACTTGCTCGCGGCAGAGCAACGCCCAAACGAGTCGGGCGGGTCAGGTGAGCGTCATCAGAACGAGGGACACGGCCGTCGCCTGATGATGGCCTTCGAGGCGCTCGATGCGTTTCCGGCCCTGTCGGAGTCGCGCTCGCGCCTGTTGACGGTCATATCCAAGGACAACGTCGCCACCGCCGACATCGTCTCGGCGGTGGAGTCAGACGTTGCATTGATCATTGCCGTGATGCGCCTTGCCAACGAGGGGCAGGGTCCGGCCGATCGTGTCGAGACGGTTGTCGGGGCAGTTGACAGGCTCACGCCCCAGGCGGTTCAGTCGATCGCAAGCAGGGTGCGCACCTTTGATTTCTTCGAGCGCTCCAACGGTTGGGACACCGCGCCCGAGCGCTTCCGCCTACATGCGCTCGCCACTCAGAGCACCGCCGACCGGCTCGCCGCCGAGGTGGGCTACGAGCATCGCGATCGGCTCACCGTCACGAGTCTGCTGCACGACGTCGGCAAGCTGGTGCTCGTGCATGCCTATCCCGGCTACACCGCTCAGGTCAAAAAGGAGGGCCAGACGCCCGAGAAGCGCATCCATCAGGAACGGCGTGAGCTCGGCGTCGATCATGCGCTTGTCGGAGGCGTGCTTGCCCGCCGCTGGGGGTTGCCCCCGGCGATTGCAACCGTCATCGAGCGCCACCACAATCCCGACGCCACCGGCGAGGCGGCGTTTGTGAGGCTTGCCGACATGCTTGCCCACTACGCGCAAGGGGCGCCTGTGTCGCCGGCGGAAATGCTCACCTGTGCACGTGCCATCGGCCTCGGACCCGAGGAGCTGCGGCGTGTCATGTATGAGCTGCCGAGCGCCCGAGGTCAGCGCCAACGAGCGGTCGATCCCTGTCCGCTCTCTGGACGCGAGCTTGGCGTACTTCAGCGACTCGCCGAAGGCAAGGTTTACAAGCAGATAGCCCACGAGCTCACACTCTCCACGAGCACCGTGCGCACACACCTGCACAACATCTACGGCAAGCTCGGCGCCGTCGATCGGGCGCAAGCGGTTTTGATTGCCACCGAGCGCGGCTGGCTCTAGGGCGCCAGTGATGTGAGCGCGGCTGGCTCTAGGGCGCCAGTGATGTGAGCGCGGCTGGCTCTAGGGCGCCAGTGATGTGAGCGCGGCTGGCTCTAGGGCGCCAGTGACGTGGGTGCGGCTAGCTCTCTAGGGCACCCGTGATGTGAGCGCGGCTGGCCTCTAAGGGCACCCGTGACATCGCTGGACACTCAGGTTGCGTAGCATCGCGCTCGAGCGCGATGATCTCCATTACAAGCAAGTCCCCGTATGCGGTGGCCGCGCTCGCGGAGCTCGGTCGCACAAGTGGCTCGGAGCCTGTCCCCATCGGCGAGCTCGCTCGCCGTCGTGGGATGCCAGTGCAGTTCCTCGAGCAACTGTTCGCCGTGTTGCGCCGCGCCGGCGTCGTCAACTCCCAGCGGGGGGTCAAGGGTGGCTACCGTTTCGCCCGTGACCCCGCTCGAGTAACGGTGCTCGAGGTGGTGGAGCTGCTTGACGGGCCGCTCGGCCGCGACGCCGATGGGGTCTTCGGGGACGCCTCGAAGGCAGCCCGCGATGTGCTCGAGCAAACCACCATCGCCGATGTCATCGAGCGCGAAGCGCGCGACTCTGGCGCGAGCATGTACCACATCTGATTTCACAGCCCACTATTGTCGTGGGCGATATGGGGTCAATCCCGATCAACATTGCCGAGCTTGTTGGAGGCACGCCGCTCATCCGCCTGAAGCGAATGCTCGAAGGCGGGGCCGCGGAGGGAGCGGGCGTGGAGCTCTACGCCAAGCTCGAGGCATTCAATCCTGGCGGGAGCGTCAAGGACAGAATCGGCGTGGCCATGATCGAGGCCGCCGAGGCCGAAGGCCGTATCGAGCCAGGGCGCACCACGATCGTCGAGGCCACGAGCGGCAACACCGGGATAGCACTTGCCTTCGTGTGTGCCGCGAAGGGGTATGACATCGTGCTGACTCTCCCGCAGGGGATGAGCCGCGAGCGCGAGATCCTGCTCAAGCTCTACGGCGCCAGCGTGCGGATCACGGAGTCGCTCGGCGGTATGGGGGAGGCGGTGCACGCCGCTCAGGCGATGGCCCGCAACCCCGACGTGTTCTTGCCCGATCAGTTCTCAAATCCCGCCAACCCAAGGGCACATCGCCGCACCACCGGCCCGGAGATCGGCCAGGCGCTCGATGGTCGCGTTGATGTGCTCGTCGCGGGTGTGGGCACCGGTGGCACGATTACCGGTGTGGGCGAATACTTGCGCGAGTGCAATCCGAAGTTGCGGATCGTGGCGGTCGAGCCGAGCAGCTCCGCGGTACTGTCAGGCTCCAAGCCCGGGCCGCATCGCATTCAGGGCATCGGCGCGGGGTTCGTTCCTTCCGTGCTGAATCGTGAGCTGATCGATGAAGTCATCCCCGTCTCAGACGACGATGCCATCCAAACCGCGTGGACTTGCGCGCGGCGGGAGGGATTGCTCGCGGGAATCTCATGTGGGGCGGCGCTGTGGGCAAGCCTGCAGATCGCGGCTCGCCCCGAATCGAAGGGCATGCGGATCGTGACGATCATGCCCGACTCGGGCGAGCGCTACGTGTCGCAGGCTTTCTTCGCCCCCGCATAGCGCCCCGCATAGCGCCCCCGCATAGCGCCCCCGCATAGCGCCCCCGCATAGCGTTCCTCGGGCGGTGGTGTTTCGCGGTGGTGTTCGCTCTCGAGGTGTGGCGCCTTTCTCATGTCCACGCGAGTGTTTCTCGCCTTCGCCACAGCCCGCTACGCTCTTCTCATGCTCGGCATCGGGACGGTTGCACGGGTCGCAAAGGAGCTTCGTCGAGACGTGGCTGTGGCTCGCGACCGCGATCCCGCCGCGCGCGGTGTGGCTCCGGTGGAGATCGTGGCCACTTGGCCCGGTATCCAGGCGCTGCTCTCCCACCGTGTGGCTCACGCACTGCATAGCTCGCAGATCCCCCTGCTTCCACGTGCGATCGCGCTTGTAACGAGAGCATTGACAGGGATCGAGATCCATCCCGCTGCCAGCATCGGCAAGGGTCTATTCATCGACCATGGCTCCGGCGTGGTGATCGGAGAGACGGCTGAGATCGGCAACGACGTCACGCTCTATCAGGGCGTCACCCTCGGCGGCACCGGCTTTGTCACGGGCAAGCGCCATCCAACAGTGCAAGACAACGTCACGATTGGATCCGGTGCCAAGCTGCTCGGACCGATCACGATTGGCCACGGCGCGAAGATCGGCGCCAACAGTGTGGTCATCACCGATGTGCCGCCCAACTCCACCGTGGTAGGCAATCCCGGTCATCCGGTACGCATCGACGGGCGCCGCCCAGAGGGACCCGATGCCGACTGGATTCACCTGCCTGACCCAATCGCCGAGGCGATCCAAGGACTCGCTAGCCGCATCGGCGCGCTCGAGCGCGCCGTGGCCGAGCTCTCCGGTGAGGAGACACAGCCCCCCGCCGAGGTACGGCCGTTGCGGACGGTCAAGGGTCCGAGCCCCGCCGGGGGCTGATTCGCGCCTTGGCTGGACGGGGCGAAGCGGGGGCGGTGGACGGGGCGAAGCGGGGGCGGTGGACGGGGCGAAGCAAGGCCTCACAAGCCGCTCGCAAACATCGGAGCCTCAGTAGAAAACGGTGCGGCAACGGTGGCGCCGGCGCGCCTTGTACTCAGGTGCCTGCCCGCGTGACCACAGCCAAGTGTCGATCGTGCGTGCGGGCATGCCGGTGCGCTGGGAGATCAGCTCGCACGCGTGCAGCGCGCAAGCGCGGATCTCGCGCTCGGCGCCACCGAGGGCAAGACGCTCGCCGCGGTCGATGTGTGCCGCGAGCTGCTCGTCGTAGACGAGTACGCCGTCGCAGCGCAGCACGTGTGGCACGAGGTTGTCGGCGAAGATCGTCAGGCGATCCAGATCTTCAAACTCCGCCACGCCGGCAAGTGCAAGATCGCTAGGCACGATCTGAGCGCGCTTGTAGAAGCCGCGATCGTTGAACATCGCCATGCCGCGTGCGAGCGTCTGTGCCAAGCGCTCGGCCGAGCCGGCCGCCCCGTCGATCAGGTCTAGTGCCCGCTGGGCCGGTCGGGTGGGCGAACCCGACAAAAAGCGGCCCAACGCACGCAGCGCCTGTGCGTACAGGCTCATCAGCTCGTTGTCGGGACGCTGGTCGAGGATGGCGGCGATCTCCGGGGTGCTCACGCGTGAGAGCCATGCCGACGTGGGTGGGCCATGCGCGCGCACGTGATCGGCAAGCGCCCACGAGACCGTGAAGTAGCCGCTCACGGCTCGGGTGGGTGGGGCGTGGATCGTTTGACGCTTGCGCAGCGTGGGAAACCAACCGGAGCCGAAGTTGATCGCGTCGAGAACGAGCATATAGTCGGCTACATCCGCGGGGCTGCCCTCGAGATAGTGGTATCGCGGGTCGAGTTGCGGAGGCTCAGCCGGCTGTACCTCGGCGATCGCATCGAGGTCGATCCGTACTGAGAGGGCCTGCGCCGCTATTTGCGCAGCGCTCGCGCGGACCTCATCGGTCAGGGTCATGGCGTCAACCATAGGGCTTAGGGTTCTGAGCGGAAAGCTAGGGCTGTGAGTACTCCTAATAACAAGCTGGTCCTCGCGCCGGCAGCAAAAAAGTCGGGGCCGACCAACTTCAAGAGGTCGGTCATCGAGGGGATACCCCTGGAAGAGCTTGCCCTGAAGGGGCTTGCGAGACGATCCCCTGAAAGCGTTGCCGTGGCGAAGACCCATTCCGTGGACGGCGTCGTTCGCATGTGGGGCAGTCTTGCCAACAAGGATGGAGTGTGGGGAGACGTTCGTCGAGGTGACCGACTGCTGTTCTACGTCGGCGGGCGCTTCGCGGCAGTCGCGCGGGTCGTCGGCAAGCGCCAGGACGCGCCGCTGGCGGACGCTGTCTGGGGCAGTCAATCGTCGGGTTCCTGGCGAAACGTCATATTCCTCAGAGACGTGCAGGCTCTCGAGACTCCGGTGTCGGCCATTAGTGCGCTGCTCGGATACAAGGCCGATTGGTGGGGCCCTCGAGAGTTCTTCATACCGGTACCGAAAGCCCAGGATCGCGTCCTCGAAGACTATGAGGACCTCGATGCGCTTGTGGCATCGCTGATTGCCGACTCGCTGCTAAGTGGCAATGCGGAGAGAGGGGAGGGCTACACCGACGTCATAAGTGGTGCCGCCTCAGACGAAGAAATGAGGGAACTGCTCGACCGTTTGAAGTCGAAGAGCAACGGGATGGCTCCGAGCGCAAAGAGGACGCTTGTCGAGCGAGTCAAGCGTGACGTGAAGCTGATTCAGGAGCTGAAGCAGCTCTACGACGGCCATTGCCAGGTGTGTGACGACACGTTCGCAATGACCTCAGGCAAGAACTATTGCGAGGGAGCCCACATAGTGGCACTGAGCACGCGCCTTCCGGGAATCGACAGCTACCTCAACGTGGTGATCCTGTGCGCGACCTGCCACAAGAAGCTCGACCACGGCGGCATGCGGATCTTCTGGGATGCCGCCAGCGGCCAGGCGGTCTCCGAATGGGGCGGTGTACTGAGTCCGCTGGTCAACAACAAGCACATCTATACCGGTTGGCGGCCGGCGCTCTGAGGTTCGGTGCGTCACATCGGTTGTGGCCAGCGCTCTGAGGTTCGGTGCGTCACATCGGTTGTGGCCAGCGCTCTAAGGTCCGGTGCGTCACATTGGTGGCGGCCGGCGCTCTGAGGTCCGGTGCGTCACATCGGTTGTGGCCAGCGCTCTGAGGTTCGGTGCGTCACACCGGTTGGCGGCTAACGCCCTGGGGCGGGTGCGTTGGCGCGCTCGCAGCCGACTGCGCTTCTATGCTCCAACAGATGGCTGAGAACGACCGCTCCGAGGCGGTGCACGCGTTGCGGGAGGAAGACACCAAGCTGCGGGACCACCACTCAGAGCGTGTGCATAGCTTGCTGGAAGGCCTCAACGAGCCCCAGCGCGAGGCGGTCACCCACGGCGAGGGGCCGCTGCTGATCCTCGCGGGAGCGGGTAGCGGCAAGACGCGTGTGCTCACCCACCGCGTGGCCTTTTTGATCTTCACTGAGGAGGCATACCCGAGCGAGATCCTCGCGATCACTTTCACGAACAAGGCCGCACAGGAGATGCGTGGGCGTGTCGAGCGGCTGCTCGGCAGCAGCGTCCGGCGCATGTGGCTGATGACCTTCCACGCCGCTTGTGCTCGCATCATGCGCGCGCACGCCGAGCGCTTGGGCTACACCTCGCGCTTCACGATCTACGACCAAGCCGACTCGCGACGGATGGTCAAGCGCTGTATCGAGGAGGTCGGCGTCGACCCCAAGCGCTTCGCTCCCGCAGCGATCCACAGCCAGATCTCCCAAGCCAAGAACAAACTGCTTGCCGCGTCTGACTGCGCGCAGGCGATCGGCTCGCCCTTCGAGCAGGTGCTGGCAGAGGTGTACCAGCTCTACGAAAGCGAACTGCTGCGCATGAACGCGATGGACTTCGACGATTTGCTGTTTCGCACCGTGAATCTGCTGGAGCTGTTCGAAGATGTGCGCACGCATTACGCGCAGAGCTTCAAGCATGTGCTCGTCGACGAGTACCAGGACACCAACCACGCCCAATACCGTCTGCTGCAGTTGCTTGTCGGGGGCGGCCGCGCCGAGCCCACCCGCGGGGAGCGCGTGAATATCCCTGGCCACCGCAACCTGGCTGTGGTTGGCGACGACAGCCAGTCGATATACAGCTTCCGCGGAGCCGACGTATCCAACATTCTCGACTTCGAGCAGGACTTCCCCGACGCGCGTGTGGTCAAGCTCGAGCAGAACTACCGCTCCACGCAAACGATCCTCTCGGCCGCCAACGCCGTAATCGCCAACAACCGCGGCGGGATCGCCAAGCAGTTGTGGAGCGATAAGGGTCAGGGAAGTCCGATCAGGGTGCACGGTCTCGAGGACGAGCACGCCGAGGCACGCTTCGTCGTGGGCGAGACCGAGCGGCTCGTCGACGAGGGCGCCTCGCGCTCGGAGATCGCCATCTTCTATCGCACGAACGCGATGTCGCGCGTGATCGAGGACACGCTCGTGCGGCGCGAGATCGCCTACCAGGTGATCGGCGGTACCAAGTTCTACGAGCGCGCCGAGATCAAGGATGCCGTCGCCTATCTCGCCTGGATCGCCAACCCGTTCGATGTGATCAGCTTCCAGCGCGTCGCCAACTCGCCCCGGCGCGGACTCGGCCAGACCTCGCTGTCGCGCATCGTGGCCCACTCGGCCAGCGTGGGCGAATCGGTGTGGGAGGTGGTGGCAGCTCCGCAGCGCATCCCCGGTTTGGGTGCCGCCGCGATCAAGTCACTCGAGCGTTTCATGATGACCATGGGAGACCTCGCCACCCTGGCGGGCGATGGCGTACCCGTGGGCGACATGATGGAGGCCGTGCTGGCGCGCACCGGTTATGTGGAAGCGCTCGAGGCCGAGTCGGTCGGCCACGGCGAAAAGGCCTTCGAGGCGCAGGGACGCATCGAAAACCTGCAGCAGCTGGTGGAGGTGGCGCACGAGTTCGACGCCAACAACTCCGCCGAGGGCGACACATTGGAGCAGTTCCTGCAAGAGATCTCGCTGAAGGCCGACGGCGACTCGCGCCGCGACGACGAGGGGCTCGTGACGCTGATGACCCTCCACAACGCCAAGGGCCTCGAGTATCCGATCGTGTTCGTCGCCGGCTGCGAGGAGGGTGTCTTCCCCCACCAGCGTGCACTGGACGAAGGCGGCATCGAGGAGGAGCGCCGGCTCTTCTATGTAGCCGTCACTCGCGCGATGCGCGAGCTCTACCTGACCTACGCCAGACGCAGGTCGGTGTTCGGGGCCTCCACCTACGGCCTCGCGAGTCGCTTCCTCGATGAGATTCCCGCCGAGCTCTGCGAACGCGAAGAGTTGCCCGCCCCACGTCCGGGCGGCGCCCGTGTCGGCATCGGCGCCGGTGTGAGCGGCTTCGCCACCGTTGGCGACGGTCGTGGCGGAGCAGGCAGCCCCAGCAGCGGCGGCGGATGGTCTTCTGGCTCGCGCGCCACTGTCCCGGTGGCCACCTACCGGCTCGGCGAGGACGTCGTGCACGCCGCTTTCGGCGAGGGCGTTGTCACCGGTGTGGAGCCAGGCGGCATCATCGTGGTGCGCTTCGCCGGCGATGGCAGCGAGCGCAAGCTGATGGCCGACTACGCACCGGTCAGTCGCCGGGGATAAGTTGAGAATCCCAATTTCGGGACGACGGGGCCGCATGCGGCCCCGTCCCTGCCCGCACATGTGCGGGCAGGCCGACCGGCGCATGCGCCGGTCGGTACAGAGGCCTATACGATCACGAACGTGTCAGCAACGATCATCGACGGCAAGGCAATCGCCGCACGCGTGCGTGCGCAAGTAAAGAGCGAGGTCGAAGGGCTTGTAGCGAAGGGCGCACAAGCGCCGGGCCTGGCTACCGTGCTCGTGGGAGACGATCCGGCCTCGGCGGTCTACGTGGGCGGTAAGCAGCGCGCCTGTGCGGAGGTGGGGATGACGCCCTACGACGAACGGCTCCCCTCCGACGCCACGTTCGAGCAGGTCTCGGGCCGCCTACAGGCACTGAACGACGATCCAGCCGTCAGCGGCGTGCTGTTGCAGCTGCCGTTGCCCGCCCACCTCCACGGGCCGAACCTCTCCGGCTCGATCGATCCACACAAGGACGTCGACGGGCTCACACCCGTGAACGCCGGCAAGCTATCGCTTGGTCAGCCCGGCTTGCGCCCGTGTACCCCCGTGGGCGTGATCGAGCTGCTCGCCAGTGTCGACGCGCAACTGGAAGGCTTCGAGGCGGTTGTGGTGGGACGCTCGAACCTGTTCGGCAAGCCGATGGCCCAGCTGCTGCTCGAGGCCAACGCCACTGTCACCGTCTGTCATTCGCGCACGCGGGACCTACGCGAGGTGTGTGCCCGTGCAGACATCCTGATCGCAGCCGTCGGTCGTGCGCGGCTCATCCAGCGCGATTTCGTCAAGCCCGGCGCTATCGTCATCGACGTGGGCATGAATCGGCTCGACCCACAGCACGCAACCCGATCGAAGCTCGATACCCTATTCGGGGCACGCGGCGGGGGCTCCGATCGCCCAGCAAGCAGCCTGGTGGGAGACGTCGACTTCGAGGCGGTGAGCGATGTCGCCAGCGCCATCACGCCCGTTCCGGGTGGTGTCGGGCCGATGACCATCGCCATGCTCCTACGCAACACCCTGTTGGCTGCCCGCACCCAGATCGAGTCAAAGCCTCCATCTTCGCCGGCAAAGTCCCCGGCCTCGCCGGTGACAGCACGGGAGGCCCCATGACAATGCGGGTGGTCCTCATGACAGCGCGAGAGACTCCATGAAGCTCACGCGGCTGCGAGTGGGAGAGCTGATGGCCCTCGCGGGCACGATCCTCGTGATCGTCGCCCTCACGCGCCCATGGTATGAAAGCCCTGAAGGCACCCTCAGCGCTTGGAGCACTTTCGGATTGGGGGTTGCTCTTGTGATCCTCGCCGCGCTTGGCGGGCTCGCGCTAGTGCTCGCCACCATCACTGAGCGCTCCACCGCCCTGCCCGTGGCGGCGGCGGTTTGGAGCATCCTGTTCGGGATCGTCGGGGCGATCGCCGCGCTTGTGCGAGTGCTCGAGCGACCTCATCACGCCACCGCTCTGTGCGCCGGGGCGTGGCTTGCGCTCGCTGGCACCTTGCTCATCGCCGTCGGCTCATGGCAGTCGCTGCGCGACGAACGCACCGGGCTCTATCCGCCCGCCAGGCCCGAGCCGCGAAAACCATCCTCCGCATAGGCCGCCGCCCCGCGCGCGCGACGGCCGCGCGTACTCGCGCCGACGAGTGGCCCTGCGCCGACGCGCGGCCCTGCGCCGACGAGGGGCCCTGCGCCGACGAGGGGCCCTGCGCCGACGAGGGACGTGACAGCGGCGCTCCGTAGAATGCGACGACATGATCGACCGCGATGAGGTATTGCACGTCGCGCGCCTTGCGCGTTTGCAACTGGAGGACGCCGAGATCGAGCCGATGGCGCGCGAGCTCTCAGCAGTGCTCGACCAGGTCGCCAAGATTGGCGAGCTACAGCTCGAGGGAGTCGAGCCCACGTCCCACGTCGTCGAGGTAACCGGCTGCCTGCGAGCCGATGAGCCGCGTGAGTCGCTGCCGCGCGAGGTGGTGCTCGCGCAGGCGCCCGCCGTGAGCGGCGAGGGGTTTCTAGTGCCAAGTCCCCAAGCATGAGTGCTCGTGACACGAGTGCTCAGGATGCCGGACGCTTCGAGCCGGTCATCGGTCTCGAGATCCACATCCAACTGGCGACCCGCACGAAGATGTTTTGCGGTTGCCAGCTCTCCTTCGGCGAGCCCCCGAACACACACACCTGTCCGGTTTGCCTCGGCATGCCCGGTGCACTGCCGGTGGCCAACGCGCAGGCAATCCACTTTGGCCTGATGATCGGCATGGCGGTTGGCTCGAAGCTCGCTCCCCGCTCGATCTTTCACCGCAAGAACTACTTCTATCCCGACCTGCCCAAGGGCTATCAAATCTCTCAGTACGACGAGCCTCTGTGCCTCGGCGGGGGACTGGGCGAAGTACGCATCCACCGCGTCCATCTCGAGGAGGACGCCGCCAAGCTCGTCCATGTCGGCGCCAGCGGGCGCATTCACGCCTCCGATGCGTCCATCGTGGACTTCAATCGCGGCGGCACCCCGCTCGCGGAGATCGTCACCGAGCCAGATCTCTACTCAGCCGAGCAGGCCGGAGAGTGGCTGCGGCTGTTGCGCACCACCATGCGTCAGCTCGGCGTCTCAGACGTCAACATGGAGGAGGGCTCGCTGCGTTGCGACGCCAACATCTCGGTGCGCCCCGTCGGGTCGAGCACTCTCGGCACGAAGACAGAGTTGAAGAACATGAACTCCTTCCGTTTCATCGAACGAGGCATCCGTGCGGAGATCGCCCGCCAGGAAGAGATCCTCGAGAGCGGCGGCAGGGTGGCCCAAGAGACGCTCCACTTCGACCCCGACACAGGCAAGATCACCTCGCTTCGCTCAAAGGAGGAGGCTCACGACTATCGCTACTTCCCCGAGCCCGATCTCGTGCCGGTGGCGGTCGACGAGGAGATGCTCGAGCTCGCGCAAAGCGCCATGCCAGAGCTGCCGGCCGCCAGGGCCGAGCGTTTCGAGGAGCTCGGGCTAAGTGCCGAAAGCGCTCGTCGTCTTGCTTTCAGTGTCGAGCTGGGCGACTACTTCGAGCAGGGGCTGGCCGCCGAGGCAGACCCGGCGCCGGCACCACAGACGCTTGCCAACTGGGTCGTCGCCGACCTGCTCGCGCGTCTAGACGACGGCCAGAGCCCAGCCGATTCGCGTGTCACCCCGGCCGCGCTCGCCACCCTCTCGGGAATGGTCGGCGCCAAACAGGTGAGCGTCGGAGCGGCGCGCCAAGTGCTCGATCGGCTCGCGGCGGAGGGGGGAGACCCTGCCGCGATCGTCGCAGCCGAGGGCCTGGCGGCGCTCGACGGGGGAGATGACCTTGGCGCCGTCGTGGCGGCCGCGCTGGCGGCCAATGCCGATGCCGCCGAGCGTGTCAAGGGCGGCAACGCAAAGGCGATCGGCCCGATCGTGGGCTACGTGATGCGCGAGACCAAGGGCCGCGCCGACGGCGGCGAGGTCACGCGGCTCGTAAACGAGCAGCTCGGCATCTAACGGGTGCGGCGCCAGTCGCCTGCTCGTCCGCCCTGACCCTCCCCTGCGGGTGTCTCAACAGTGCGAACTGCACCGCCATCCGCGGAATCTCCGCAGGTGCCCTAGCCGGGCGGATGCCAGGCGGGCGATGTTGTAGGTAGGGCCAAGGATGGCGTGCCGGTCAAGTCTCACCACGAGTCCCCTCCTCGCGGTGATTGGGGCGCGGCCGGACAGGGTTTCCGAGCCTGTCCGGCCGCCCGCCCCCTTTGAGCCGCTATTGAGCTACGCTCTAAGTGTGAATCAGCCTTCATCCGACAGCTCTTCAGGCTCGCTGGGACGGACAGTCGTCGCGATCCTGATCATGCTGGTGGTGGGGTATTTCCTCCTGCATGTCCTGATCGGCGTCGCCGTCGCGATCGCGGGCTTCGCGGTTGTCATCCTCGCGGTCGTCGCCATCATTTGGGCGTTGCGCGTCCTGCTGTAGCTACCGGTTGGCAATGAGCCACGAGGAGAACGGCACATGGCCTACATAGTCATCGCCTTCTGCTTCGGCTTGGCAGGCGGGATCGTCGGTCGCGTCAAGGGCAGCTCCTTCACGCTTTGGTTCCTGATCTCCGCCGTCGTGCCCTTCATTGGGCTGATGGCAGCGATCGCCTACCGCTTCGAGCGCGACGAGCCGCGCCGCAAGTGTCCGAAATGCGGTCGTGTCACCAAGCTCTACGACGCTCTATGCACGCGCTGCGGCGAGGAGCTCGAGTTTCCCGAGCAGGTAATCGCGCCAGAGTCCTATCAGGGCGCCCCCGCGGCACACTCTGGCTGATCGCATCACAGCAACACGCTTCCTTTACCGCGGCACGCTCGCTGTGCGCCCTCGCGGCTCGCGCGCAGGCAACTTCGGCTTGCCTAAGCGGATTTTGGCTGCCCTAAGCCGGTCGTTCGCATACGCTGTGATGGATGTCCGTCACCGCCGAGAAGCCGACCAAGCCCGCGAGAGAGTCGCGAATCGCCGGCCTGATCCATCGCGCCGGCTACGAAAACGAGCGCTCGTTCGTGCTGCGTGTCGTGCAACCGGCGCTAGTCGGCATGATCGATGGCACCGTCTCTTCGATCGCGCCGATATTCGCGGCGGCGGTTTCCTCCAACTCGCACACAGCATTCGTGGTCGGCCTGTCGACCGCGCTCGGGGCCGGGATCAGCATGGGTATCTCCGAGGCGCTGTCGGACACTGGTGAGAGGACGGGTCGTGGCTCGCCGCTGGTGCGCGGCACCATTACCGGTGGCATGACCGCGCTCGGCGGGATCTTCCACACTCTGCCTTTCCTGATCTCAGACACGCACAAGGCGCTGATCGTCGCCGGCTGCGTGGTCGCCGTCGAGCTGTTCGTGATCGCCTGGGTGCGTCAGCGCTTCTTGGATGTTTCGCTGCGCTCTTCGCTGATCGTGGTCACGCTGGCGGGCGCGATCGTGCTAGCGATCGGTGTAGCGATCGGCTCCTCCTGAGAGCAGGAATCCTTCTCTTGGCGGGAAAAACCCGCTGGTAGACTTGCTCTGGCAAGAGCTCTTACCGAGACCTTGCGATTTGAGATCCCCCGAATGTACGAAAGGAGGTTGGTGCAATGCGTGCAGTTGACGCGGTGATGGAATGCTTGAAGGCGGAGGGCGTGGATGTCGTCTTTGGCTTGCCCGGTGGCGCCAACCTTCCGACGTACGACGCGTTTGTCGATGGCGGCCTGCGCCACATCCTCGTACGCCATGAGGCCGGCGGGGGACATGCTGCCGAGGGCTATGCAAAGGCCACGGGCAAGGTCGGCGTGGCGTTCGCCACCAGCGGACCGGGCGCGACGAACTTGATCACCCCGATCTGCGACGCGATGATGGACTCCGTGCCCGTCGTGTTCATCACCGGTCAGGTACGCACCGAGCTACTCGGCACCGATGGCTTCCAGGAGGCCGACACGATTGGCATCACGATGCCGATCGTCAAGCACTCCTTCATGATCCAAGACCCACTGGAAATTCCGCGTGCGATCCACGAGGCGTTCTTCCTCGCACCAGCGTCGTCCCGGCCCAGTCCTAGTGGACATCCGCAGACCTCTCTAACGGCCGAGATCCACCCCAAAACCCCCAAGGGAAGTACACCCTCCCCCAAACCCCAAATCACCCCAAACCCCTTGACACACCCACATATAATAGAAGCAGGGGGCAACACCAAAACCAAACTCCCGCCCGGGCCAGCCCAGGCATGCTAAGTATCATTTTTTGAATACTTTGCAGCAATAGTTCTTTGAAAACAAGACTTTTCGGCCCATCCGCACTTGAAGTCCGGACTTATGTGGCCTGGATTGAATACTTTGCGCAAAACCGGTGGGGAGGGGGGTATACCCCGGCAACACCATCCTCTACTATTCTCTCCAACCATGAGCGTGCCAAAACTCACCCGCCGAACCTTCCTCGAAGCAAGCGCAGCAGCAGTAATAGCTACCCAGCTAAAACCCGCCAAAGCCCAGGCTGCAAAGGAACCTTACCCCGAGAACGGAACCCTCATCCCCGACGACGGCTGGCGTCTCTGGATCGACGAGCACGCCGAATGGAAGAACGACGTCATCTTCCTCCCCGAAGACATCTCGCAGGACGCAACGGAATCGTCCTCGCCGCAAGGCAAGCCACTCCCCGTCAACCAACCCACCGGAGGCTGGGGACTCCTCGGCCACCTCGCCGGCATCAACGTCACCCTGCCCACCACCGTCGAGCAGCACTACTGGGGCAAGTACAGCCACCCGCCCCTACACCCCCGAAGAGTACCGCTACGCCGCCGACGACCCCATCCCCCAGCAACGGCGCCTACCTCGGCGTCTCCTGGTGGGATCGAGCCGATCGACATCCCGGCACGATGGAAGGGCAAGCGCATCTTCCTCCACATCCGCGGAGCCCGCCTCCGAGCCGAGGTCTTCCTCAACAGAAAACTCGTCGGCTACTCCATCATGGAAGAGCTCCCCTTCGAGTGCGACCTCACCCACGCAGCAGACCCCGGCGGCCTCAACCTCATCGCCATCCGCATCACCAACCCCTTCGGCCGCTACGACTGGGTCGACGGCCTCAACGCCCAGTGGGGAGCCGTCAAACTCTACCGCTCCCACGGCTTCGGCGGCCTCGACCGCGGCATGACGATCAGCGCGCATGACGGACCGTTCGCATCAAAGATGCATGGGTTCTCAATCGACCGCTGAACCGAATACGATCTCGTCGCATTCGAGTCATGCTCGACATTTCAGCGCGGCACACTGATCGAAGGCATTCAGCATTGTCAACTGCGAAGTCATCGATCCTGACGACTGGACAGATCGATCGCATCGAAGAAGCACCGAAGTCTCGAATTCGGCGCGACTGAAGCCGATGCGAAGTGCTCCATCAACTCGTAGCAGATCACCTGTCGCTGATGCAAAGCTCTGGGATCTCGAACAGCCGAATCTGTACATCATCACCTGCAGCATCACACGTGATCGATGTCGACGAGCTGACCGACACCCGCACCATCGCCTTCGGCTTCCGCTCCTTCGCCCCCACAGGCCTCGGCAAAACGCCATCTTCCGCCTCAACGGCCGCCGCATCAAGCTCTACACCGCCATCTCCTGGGGCTTCTGGGGACATCAACGGCATGTTCCCCACTCCGGAGCTAGCCGTGAAGGAAGTCACGCAGGCCAAGAAGCTCAAACCTCAACTGCCTCAACTTCCACCGCAACCTCGCCAAGGAAGAGGTCCTCCGCGCCCACGACCGTCTCGGCCTGCTCCGCTACATGGAGCCCGGCGCCGGCAAGATGGCCATCGGCAAGCCCCCCGCCGGCCCCGCCGAGACCAGCGGCCAATCCATCGCCCACTCCATCGCCAGAAGCCCACCGACCGCCGCCGACAAGTTCGCCCAGCGCTTCATGTTCGTCAAGTGCGTCGAGATGGTCAAGGCCTTCCGCTCGCACCCCTCCGTCATCAAGTACTGCCTCCAGAACGAGATCGGCGCCGACCTCCGAAACCCCGACACCATCGCCATCCTCGCAGCCATGCGCGCCGAAGACCCCATCCCGCTGCATCGTCCTCAACGACGGCTTCGTAGCCCCGCCCCGCCAAGCCGCGCAGGCCTGGTACGAGCCCTGGAACGACAAGCTCCACCGCTCCGACGAGGAGGAGTGGGGCGGCTGGTGGAATCAACATCAGGGCGCCGGCGACCAATGGTACGACGAGTTCTACAAGTCCCCGACCGACTTCACCTACAAAGCGCCCTTCAAAAACGTCCTCACCGAGTTCGGCGAGATGGAAGGCTGCGCCACACCCGACAACCACTCCCTCATGCTCCACCAGCTAGTCACCCGCAGACCACCGGCATAGGTAACGGCGGCAACAAGCTACGACCTCACCGACCACAAAGAGATCCTCGCCGCCTACGACAGCTTCCTCGACAAGTGGAACTTCCGCGCCGCCTTCCCCGCCACCGAGCATCTCTTCTACGCCCTCGGCAAAAAGTGCTACGACACCTGGCAGAACTACCTCGAAAACGCCCGCATCTCCGACGACCTCGACTTCGCCGCCATCTCCGGCTGGGAGTCCACCGCCATCGAGAACCACTCCGGCATCGTCGACAACCTCCGCAACTTCAAATCCGACCCCACCCCCATCATCCGGCACCCTCACACCCATCCGCCCCGTCGCCAAGCAGCGCAGCATGTGCACCGCCCGCGGCCAGTCCGCCACCTTCGACCTCTACCTCCTCAACGACACCGCGCAAACCCGCCCCCGGCACCCTAACCTTCACCGCCATCACCCCCTCAAACAAGCTGCTCAAACTCACCGAGCTCCCCGCTCCCGCAACACGTCCCGACCTTCAGCTACCTCCTCAAAGAGTCCTTCACCACCCCACCCCTCACCGAAGAAGGCCTGTACCGCTTCAAGTTCGCCCTCTCCTCCGCCCCGCTCTCCACCCAAACCAAAGAGATCTGGGTCACCGGAGCCTCCAGCCTACAAACGCACCCGCGCACTCGAACGATCGCAGTCTCCGGAATCACACCCGCACTCCGCAAGCAACTCGACCGATCTCGCACCACGCCTCGGCCTTCGAAGTCGAAGACTTCACTCGCGGCAAGAAGTACGACGTCATCATCACCTCCGGCCTCACCGCCACCACCAACGCCACCCAAAACTCCGGCGACACCACCGGCCTCGAAGCCCAACCCATCGGCTCAGCCAACGGAGGCACCGACGTAGGCGGAATCCAGACCACCACCCAACTCGGCCACATCGACCCAGCCATCCTCGAAGCCGTCCGCGCCGGAACCCCACTCCTCGCCATCCCACAGGCCGACACCCTCTCCGAAGGAGTCGCCAAACAACTAGCCGCAGCCGGAGCCTTCACCTACAACGGAGCAGTCGGCGACTACCGCGCCCCCTGGATGGGCAACTGGTACTTCGTCCGCAAGCACCCCATCTACGCCGGCCTCCCCGTCAACCAGGCCATGGGCATCCACTACCAGTCCCCCGGCCGCCAGGCGAACGGCCTCCTAGTCGACCGCACCCCAACGGCGCCCCATCGAGATCATCGTCGCCTACTCCCGCGACCACGACCGCAAGATCGGTGCCGGCACCTTCACCACCAAACTCGGCGCAGGCAAGCTCATCTACCACCGCGTCCCAGACCTCCACCCCGTCCTCCAGCAACGCCTCCTCGCCAACGCCCTGGCGTGGCTCACCGCTTAGGCGCACTTAGACGCCGTCGCAGCATCTGATTTCGGTTCGAGATGTATACCCCCTCCCCCCGGGTGTTTTGGACAAAGTCTAGTTGGGAAAAGACTTAAGTCTGATCAAGTGACTCACCCTACCCCCAAATACGAGGTTACGGCGCGGTCTGCCGGTTTAATGCGAAGGCCCGGCACCCAACCGGGTCTTAGTTTTGCTTCTGTGTCTATTATACGAAGATGGTGTCAAGTAATTTGGTTACGGAAACGTTGTAAGTTGCTCATGATAAAGGGTCAAAATTATCTTAGGCAACAAAAGAGGCAGCCCAAAGGCTGCCTCTTCTGTATGAAAATACCGACTACTTGTGCGGTGCAGCATGGTGCACTGCGGCGGCTTTGCCGGAGTCGCCTTCTTCGGCAACACCACATCACCATCGCTCATGATGATCATGATCGGCTTCGGGGTATAAGGAGTCATAGGTTCCGGTCAGCGTGACCTTATTGACCGACCGCAGTCGCAGCAGCCTTATCAGCCGCTTCCTTCTTAGCAGCAGCGGCCTGAGCAGGGGTCTGCTTCCGCCTCTTCCGGAGGCCTTCATATTGAAGGTGAAGTCCGCGGTCTTGGACTGCACTGCATCGTCCGAAACCGCAACCTGCACCACAGTTGCCGATGACGCGATCACCAGCACATCCGGCAGTTGGACCGACTTACCTTTGATCGTGTCCCAAACCTTGGCTGCGTCGTCGGCTTGCCATTCTGCAGAATGAACTCCTTGTCGCTGACCGCCAGTGTCGACAGATCGGGCGTGGTCGCAATGACTGTTCCACAATGTCTGCCGGCGTCGGAGCAGGCTTGATCGTGAAGTCGCCGGAGGATTCAGGTTCGCCTGAGCGGCGGCCGTCACAGCATCGTATCCGTCATCCCCGCCGTGATACTTCTTGTAGCAATACTTCGCCAGCGGCATCATCTGCGTCTTATAAGGCTCCGGCGCAAAAGCCGCAGCGCGCGACGCATACCAGGTGCAATTCACAAGGTCCGGCGGGGTCGATTGATAGTAGGCCATGGCCAAAAGATAGATGTCCTGCAGAAGCGGCCCGGGAACTTTCGTCTGGTCTTCCGGTACGCTCGCCAGCTCCTTCTTGAAGTTGTCGATCGCCGTCGCCGTATCCTTCTTGTTCAGCGCGGCGGTCGCAATCGCGCTGTAGAAGTACGGCGCTGCGCCTGCCTTTGCTTTGGCGAAGTCGTCATCGCTCATATCCTTCGGCTTGGTCGCAGCCAGACCCTTCTGTGCATAATCCCGCAGCCTTATCCAGCGCGGCCTGCTTCGCCGCCGGATCGGTAAGTGTGTCCGCGGAACGCCTTGCGGAAGTACACCTCAAGGGTCAGGGCCCGCAGGTTGTTCGGGATCCACCTGCAGCAACCGGTCCGCCGCATCCAGAGTCTTCGCCGGATCGAACCGCTGTACGTCTGCATCAACTGCGTCAGCACCGCCGCCTTCACCGCCGACTGCGGATACTCGGTCAGATACGCCTCCAGCGCAGCGGCCTTCGCCTGCGGGTCGTCTGACCGATCGCGCTGTTATAGTCCGTATATTCCGCCGGCGACATCTGCACGTCGCCGCTTGGACTGCGCGTTGGAACCAAGATTGACCTGGGTCTGGGCAAAGGCGGCGGGCGTACCAGACGCAATGCCGACGGCCACGGTAAACGCCAGGAGAGACGCAACGACTACCTTCTTCATTCCACACTCCTCAATACAACTCTTCTTATGATGTGCCGCCGGATGTTTCCGGGGTCAGTTGACCTGAGACGAATACTGCCTGATCATAGTGCATCTAATGTAGTCGCTCGCCTTGCACCGCCCTGCGCGGAGCGTCATTGAAGTATTCGCATGGCATCTCGGGATGCATGATGCGGATTATAGAAACGCGTTGCTCAAGGCGATAAGGTCGGATTATAAAAACTCGATCGCCCATCGAGTCTGGCAAGCTGTCCAGTAAATGATCATCAGGCTCGCGATTGACCGAGGTCTGCCGAACTACTATGATACCCGCTCGGCAGGATGAATCTGGAATATCAATGTCCCATCGACTGTCCTCCCGCAAGCGACTCCTCTCGAAAAATCAGCACGTCAAGACTCTCAATTCCGGTACCTTAGCCCATTGATAGTGTTCCGACCTCTTATCCACAATCAGTGGTGTTGTCCCCGTTGATTCCGCCCTCTCAAGCGGCTAAAGTTGGTCTAGTCGAATTACCGTCGAATAGGCATTACGTCATCCTTCACCACGCAGAGGTCCAATTGCTCAAGCTCAAGAAGGTCCAGATACTCGGCTTCAAGTCCTTCTGTGATCGCACCGAGGTCCAGCTCTCCGGCGAAGGCATCGCCGCAGTCGTCGGTCCCAACGGCTGCGGCAAGTCCAACATCTCCGACGCCATCACCTGGGTTCTGGGCGAGCAATCCGCCAAGTCCCTCCGCGGCGTCAAGATGGAAGACGTCATCTTCGCCGGCACCCGCGACCGCAAGCCCACCGGCATGGCCGAGGTCTCGCTCACCCTGGTCGATCCCGAGGTCTACGACGGCGCCAGCCTCGACGGCGGCCCCGAGATCGTCATCGACGACCGCAACCCGCATCACCGACTGGGACGAGACCAGCCCTCCGCCAGCAGAACGCCGCCGAGACCGAAGAGGCCGTTGCCGAAGCCCAGCCCGGCACCATCATCGAAGGCGAAGCCAAGGGTCCCCAGATCGTCCCGCCGACGACGGCAGACGCCGCAGATCGAACCTAACGCAACCCAAATAACGTCGTCCTCAAGATCCGCCGCCGCAAGTTCGGCCGCGCTCCCGTCCGCGCCGGCGAACTCACCATCACCCGCCGCCTCTTCCGCTCCGGCGACTCGCGAGTACCTCCTCAACGGCAAGATCTGCCGCCTCCGCGACATTCAGGACATCTTCATGGGCACCGGCCTCGGCGGCGAATCCTACGCCATCATCGGCCAGGAGCGCATCGGCCAGCTCCTCAGCTCCAAGCCGCTCGACCGCCGCGCGCATCATCGAAGAAGCCGCCGGCATCACTCGCTTCAAGACGAAAAAGCGGCTCGCCGAACTCCGCCTCGAAGCCGCCAAGCAGAATCTCTCCCGCGTCAACGACATCTTCGACGAAGTCACCCGCCAGATGACCACCCTCAAGCGCCAGGCCGCCAAGGCCGAGCGTTACAGCGCGCTCCGCGAAGAGCTGCGCACCCGCCTCCGCGTCGTGCTCGCCAGCCGCATGTCGCAGCTCGACGCTCGAGCAGGCCGCCACCGCCGAAAAGATCGCGCTGCTCGCGACCCAGATCGACGCGCAGGCCGCCACTGTCGAGGCCATGGACGCCGAGCACTCCGAAGGCATCCGCAACGGCTACACGCTCGACCAGCAGATTCGCGAGGCCGGAGCCCAGGCCAATCAATCCGCCGTCGAACTCGAACGCATCACCGCCCGCACCGCCTCCAACGCCGACCGCATCGCCGAGCTCACCAGCCGCCTCGCCACCGGCGCCGACGATCTCGCGCAGGCTCGCGAACAGCTTGCCAGCCTCGCCGGCGAGCTCGAACAGCATCGCAGCTTCCTCGAGAACGCCACCGCCGAATCCGACGACTCTCGCGCAAGCCGCGCAGAGCCATCAGGCCCAGGCCCAGGAGGCTGTCCGCGCCGTCGCCGCGGCCGAGCAGCAGGCCGAGCAGAACCGCCGCGCCTCCATGCAGCTGATGCAGCGCATCGGCCAGACTCGCAACGAAGAGGCCCAGGCCGCAGCCGCCCTCGCCGGCCTCGAACGCGAAGCCGAGCGCCTCGTCTCCGAGTCCGACATCGCCCGCCAGGAGCTCGAAACCCTCGGCCTGCAGCGCGGCCAGGTTGCGCTCTCCTTCGAGTCCGTCACCGAACGCCTGAAGCGTCTCGAAGCCGAGATCGCCGAGCTCCGCCTGCAGATCGAAGCCAGCCGCGCCGAAGAGTCGCAGTCCAAGCGCCGCGGCGACCAGCTACGCGGCGAAGTCGCAACCCTCAACGGCCGCCGCAACTCGCTCGAAGCCCTCATCAAGGAGCACAGCTACTCCACCGACACCGTCCGCAACATCTTCAAGACCGACACCTACAAGCAGAACACCAACGGCATGGCCGCCGTCGGCACGCTCGCCGACTTCCTCGAAGTCGACGGCAAGTACGAGAGCGTCGTCGACGAGTTCCTCCGCGACGAGCTCAACTACATCGTCGTCAAGATCCTGGGACGCCGCCGACGCCGGCATGCACCTGCTCCAGACCGACGTCAGCGGCCGCGCCACCTTCCTCGTTCATCCCAACGACGCCCAGGCCAACTTCGCCTTCGCCGAAGGCATGCAGAGCGCCGCCCAGACCAACATCGAAGGCATCGAAGGCGTCGTTCCCCTCAAGGAGTGCGTCCGCGTCCTCGACGGCTTCGGCAAGTCGCTCGAAGTCATCCTGCCCAAGCTCCGCGAAGGCTTCGTCGCGCCGGACTCCTACACCGCCCGCTCGCTTGCTCTCTCGAACCCGCAGGCCTTCTTCCTCTCCCCCTCCGGCGAGACCTTCCACAACGTCACCGTCACCGGCGGCCGTCCTCGCGCGCAGGGCCCACTGGCCCTCAAGCGCGAACTCGCCGAGGTACAGCAGAAGGTAGAGAAGGCCGAACAAGAGCTGGCCCAGACCGACCTGCGCACCGCCGAGCTCCAGCACCAGATCGCCGACACTCAACGCCACCATCGAAGGCAAGACCCACGAGCGCCGCGATGCCGAGCGCGAGTCCGCCAACTCCGGCGCAGCCCTCCGCCAGATGGAGTCCGAGGTCGCGCGCATCGAACGCCGCCTGCAGGACTGGGCTCTCACCAGCGAGCGCAACCGCGACGCCCGCAACCAGAAGGCCGATCTCATCGCCCGCCGCCAGCAGGAGGCCGCAGGCCTTCGAGAACGAGCGCGCTACCCTCGAAGCCAGCCTCGCCGACCTGCAGGAGCAGCTCGACCAGCTCCGCAGCCGCCGCGAAGAGCTCCAGCAGGCTGCAGCCGCAGCCTCTGCCGCACTCGCCGGCCTCGAAGAGCGCCGCCGCAACGCCGCCGCCAACTTCGAGCAGACCAACCGCATCTACAACGGCCAGAACCAGCGCATCCAGCAGCTCGACCAGCAGCTCGCCGCCTCCGCAGCAGAAAAACTCCGCCGCGAAGAGGAGACCGCCGCCCTCGCCGCCCAGCACACCGAGCTCTCCGAAGCTCCGCGCCACCGCCGTGGCCGAAGGCGCTCGCCTCACCGCAGAAGCCGCCGACCTTGCGCACCGCCATGGCCGAGCTCGACCAGCGCCTCCGCACCCTCCGCCACGAGACCGAAGCTCTCCGCGAGCAGCGCGCCACCCTCACCGCCCGCGCCGCCAAACTCGCCTCCGACATCGAGCACATCGACGCCACCTGCCTCAACGACCTCGGCGTCGAAGCCATCTCCCTCCGCGAAGACCAGACCATCGCCCGCATCGAAGGCGACGCCCTCCACACCGAGGAAGAAGAGTCCCGCGCCCTCAAGCAGCGCCTCGAAGCCATGGGCCCGGTCAATATGATGGCCCTCGAGGAGTACAACGAGACCGTCACCCGCCACAGCTTCCTCGAAGCCCAGCGCAAGGATCTCCTCGACTCCATCGAAAACACCCAGGCCTCCATCAAGGAGATCGACGACGTCTCCCGCATGAAGTTCGACGAGGCCTTCAAGGTCATCAACGAGAACTTCTCCGTCACCTTCACCAAGCTCTTCGGCGGCGGCCAGGCCTTCATGAAGCTCACCGACGCCGAAAACACCAACGAGAGCGGCATCGACATCGTCGCCTCGCCCCCGGGCAAGAAGCTGCAGAACATCCTCCTGCTCTCCGGAGGAGAAAAGGCCCTCACCGCCCTCTCGCTGCTCGTCGGAATCTTCCAGTTCCAGCCCGCGCCCTTCTGCATCCTCGACGAAGTCGACGCCCCGCTCGACGAGACCAACGTCGGCCGCTTCGCCAAGCTCATCCACGAGATGAGCGCCACCACGCAGTTCGTCGTCATCACCCACAGCAAACGCACCATGGCCCAGGCCGACGTCATCTACGGCGTCACCATGCAGGAACCCGGCGTCTCGAAGATCGTCAGCGTCAACCTCAACCGCCGCGACTCCACCGACAATCGCCGCGCCGTAGCCTAACGTCGGTCGCGCCCAGTTTGCGCAGCTGGAGCGATCCTCACTCGCTCCAGCGTTTTTCGTCCGCAACTCAGTTCCACGACAACGCTCTGCGCACTACTGCGCTTCGAAAGCTCTACCCTGAAGAGGCATGTACATTCCCCTCACAATCGCTACCCTCGCCCTCATGACGGTTGCGATGATTCTCCTCGGATCTTCTGGTTGCGCGTGCCTCATCGGTTAAGGTATCTTCCTCCTCCGCGCGTCGATCGTCATTATCGTGCTCCATGCCTTCTTCGTTGCCACCAAGTGGAGCACCACGTCGACCGCCTGAACGTCCTCATCTAACTGGCTGGCCGTCGCCGGTTACGAACTGCTTCTCGGTTCTCTTCTCCCGTGCTCTCGCCCAGAGTGGCTCACTTCGCTAAGCGCTGCCATTCTGCTCGTTCCCCTCTTTGCCTCCAGCATCATGATTCCTCTTGCACCCTCTTTTCAGCGCCGGCCCCATCAAGAATTCCCATCGGCGACAATTTCTATTACCGGAGAGTTGCCATGGGACGACACGCAGGCGCCACTCCGGCGTCGATCATCACGTCTACTATCGTCCGCCGCTCCTTCCCTTTCTCAGCCGCAAGCTTCAAACTCAGTCTCTTCAACGATCGGCCAGTGCGACGCATCTGCTGCCTCCGCCGTCATTCTGCCCGGCACCAGACTCTGAACATCATTCTGGCCCACTGCCCGCACTGGCCCTCTCAGCCGCCCGGAACCGATCGACAAGCTATCGTCCGGCTCCGCTGAAACACATTCAACGTTCTCTATACTTCAAGGTGGTACCGTCAACGATGTCTACAGCTCTTCTCCAAACCGATCTCGGCTCTCTTCCCCTTACTCGCCCGCGGCAAGGTCCGCGACATCTATGCCCTCTCCGGCGATCGAACTGCTCTTCGTCGCCACCGACCGCATCTCCGCCTTCGACCACGTCCTCGGCAGCGGAATCCCCGACAAGGGCAAGATCCTCACCCAGCTCTCCCTCTTCTGGTTCGACTTCCTCAAAGACACCGTTCCCAACCATCTCATCACCGCGGACACGTCGCAATTTCCCGTCGCAACTGCAGCCCTTTCTCGACCAGCTGGACGGCCGCAGCATGCTCGTCAAGCGCGCCCAGATGTTCCCCGTCGAGTGCGTCGTCCGCGGCTATATCTCCGGCTCCGGCTGGAAGGACTATCAGCAAACCGGCGCCATCTGCGGCATCAAACTGCCCGCCGGCCTCCGCGAATCCGATCGCCTGCCCGAGCCCATCTTCACTCCCGCCGCCAAGATCAACACCGGCGGCCACGACGAAAACATCTCCTACAGACCGTCGAGCAAACCATCGGCGCAGCCCACGCCGACGCCCTCCGCGACCTCACCCTCGACATCTACGACAAGGCCTCACGCCACGCGGCCAGCAAAGGCCTCATCCTCGCCGACACCAAATTCGAATTCGGTCTGCTCGACGACACAATCATTCTCGCCGACGAGGTCCTCACCCCCGACTCCTCCCGCTACTGGCCCGCCGCAACCTACAACCCCGGCGGCCCGCAGCCCTCCTTCGACAAGCAGTACGTCCGCGACTACCTCGAATCCATCCACTGGAACAAGCAGGCGCCGGCGCCCGCGCTACCCGATGAAGTCGTCTCCCACACCCGCGAAAAATATCTCGAAGCCTTCCGCCTGATCACAGGCCGTACCAGATCTCAGCTAACAGCTGAAACCGCCCATGAATCTCTTCGACTGGTTTCTCATCGTCATCCTCGCTCTGGTCCACCATCATGGCCTTCCTGCGCGGCATCATCCTCGAACTCTTCTCTCTCGGCGGCCTCATCGCCGGAATCCTCATCGCCAGCTGGAACTACGACCATGTTGCCGCGCTTCTGGCGCGCTTTATCACGTCACGCCCGCGACCGCCCAGATCGTCGCTTTCCTGCTCATTCGTCATTGGAGTCATGGTGCTCAGCACCCTCCTCGGAAGGGCTCTAAACCGCACCGCCCATGCCATAGGACTGGGCTTCTTCGACCGCCTTCTCGGCGCGCTCTTCGGCTTTGCCCGGGGCTGTCTCTCGGGGTCGCCATCCTGATGGCCGCTCGCGGCCTTTCTGCCGCATTCCGCCTGGATTGCAAATTCCCGCTTATCTCCCTATTTCCTTGCGGGGGCTCATGCGGTATCCTTCGTTGTACCTCACGATCTTCAGCAGCAGATCCTGAACGGCGCCGAGCAGATCAAGCACAACGCGCCCGATTGGATCAAGCCGCACTCGTAGAGGCAAAATGAAGAGAGTGGTTCCACCAAGGAACCGCCAGCGAGGAATACACCTTGAAGCGCGAACTGGACGGACTGATCACGCAGATGCACAGCGCCGGCATCCCCTACACGGAGGCCGTTCGTCAATTCAAGAAGCGCTACATCCTTGAAGTGCTGGCGCAGCACAAGGGCAACCAGTGCAAGGCCGCCGAAGAGCTCGGCATGCACCGCAACACCCTCAGCCGCACCCTCGCCGAGCTCGACATGGACACCGCACAGATCCGCAGCCAGATTCGCGACAGCATCCGCAACGGCATGCGCCGTCCACCCAGCCAGCGAGCGCCCCAACATTCAGCATCCCGCTCAGAACAGCATCCAGAGCGTTACCCCAACAGTGTTCCACGCATCGCACGCGCCCGTTAGCCCTCGCTCCGTCTAACAGGGAGTAGCCTGACAGGTAGCAGCATGACGTCCACTCCTCCATACCGCCTCGCCTCGTTCCGTGCCTCTATACGCACGGCCTCTCTGCTGGCGTTTGCATCGCTGCTGCTCATCCCCTAGCCGCCCGGCTCAGAACCCCACCCGCCGTCGCCGGTACCTGCAGAATAACCCCACCACGACCCGGACACTAGCCCACCCCAGCCCCACCGCCCTAGCCAAGGTCTCACCCAACTCTCTACCACTCCTATCAGCAGACGCCAGCTCCAGGAGGCCGACGACGCCTACCTCGCCGGCGCACGCCTCCTCGACCACCACGACCTCGCCGCCGCCGAGACCCAGTTCGCCAAGGCCAGCAACTCAACCCGGCCAACACTGACTACGCCAGGCCCTCGCCCTCGCCCGCGAGCACCGCGTCACCGAGCTGGTCCAGAAGGCCGGCAAGGCCCGCCTCCTCGGCCAGAACGCCAGGCCGACACCCTCCTCGCCCAGGCCCGCGCCCTCGATCCCGCAGAACGCCATCGTCGCCCAGCACTTTGACCCGCGCCCCCTACAGCGAGCTTCACCCCCACCCTATCCGGCAACGACAACCCAGACGAGCTGCCCAACCCGGACACCCTCGACAAGACCAACCTCTCCTTCGCCGGCGCCATCACCCTCCTTCCCACCAAGGCCCGAAGAGCTTCCACGTCCACACCGACGTCCGCCAGGTCATCCTCAGATCACCGCCTCCTACGGCATTCGCGCCGTCTTCGATGCCTCCGTCGTTCCGCAGAGTATGCGCTTCGACCTCGACGACACCACCTACGCGCAGGTCATGCCCATCCTGCTCCAGATGGGTCAGCTCTTCGCCGTCCCGCTCGATCCCCACAGCATCCTCGTCGCCAAAGACACCCCTGACAACCGCCAGCGCCTCGAGCGCCAGATAGAAGAGACCATCTATCTCCCCGGCATGCCGCCAGACCAGATGAACGAGCTTCGGCAACGTCGTCCGCAACATCTTCGACCTCAAGCAGGTCACCGTCCAGAACGGAGCCGGCACGCTGGTCGTCCGCGCACCCGAGTCCGTCCTCACCGCCATGAACCTCACCCTCGCCGACCTCATCGACGGCGGCACCCAGGTCATGATCGACCTCAAGCTCTACACCATCGACAAGACCCACACCCGCAAATCGGCGCTCAGCTCCCCCAGCAGTTCGGCATCTACAACGTCGACGCCGCCGCCACAGCTCTCGTCAACGCCAACCAGACCCTCGTCAATCAGGCCATCGCCCAGGGCCTTATCCCCGCAGGCTCCAGTAACGTCACCATCGCTCTCGCGCTCATCGCCTCCGGCCTCGTTCAGAGCACCTTGCTCACCAGCACCATCGGCTTCTTCGGCGGCGGCCTCACCGCCACCGGCGTTACCACCAACGTCAACCCCAGCCTTCAACCTCGCGCTCAACTCCAGCGACACCCGCGCGCTCGACGACATTCAACTCCGCGTCGGCGACCACCAGTCCGCAACCTTCCGCGTCGGCAGCCGCTACCCCATAACCACCTCCACCTTCTCCTTCCAGAGCTCCGCCGCCACCAGCGCTCTTCAGGGCATCACCATCAACGGCGTCCCGCGCCGCCAACCTGCTCAACCAGATCCTCGGCAACGCCTCCTCCACCACCATCCCCCAGATCCAGTACGAAGACCTCGGCATCACCCTCAAGGCAACCCCCATCGTTCAGAAGACCAACAACGTCACCATCCACATCGATCTCAAAATCGAAGCCCTCACCGGAACCGCGCTCAACAACATCCCTCTCCTCACCAGCCGCCAGTTCGTCTCCGACGTGACCATCGCCGACGGCCAGACCGCCCTCCTCGTCAGCAGTCTCAGCAAGACAGAGTCCGGCGCCGTCTCCGGCTATCCCGGTCTCGCCGAACTACCCGGTTTTCAGAGCACCATCTCCAACCAGACCACCGAACAGGACTCCAGCGACCTCATCCTGCTGATCACCCCACGCATCGTCCGCCGACGCTCCGGCATCATCGCCGGCCCCCGCATCTCGCTGAACCTGCCCTCCCGCTCAGAGTGACGTCGCTAGCTTCCGACCAAAGGCAGCCACACAGCAAACACTGTGCCGCCGGGCCTGTCTTCAACCGCGCGACGCGACCTCACCCGAATCGTTCCCCCATGTTTCTCCACGATCCCTTTGCTTACCCAAAGCCCCAGGCCCGTCCCGGTCATCTCCTTCGTCGTCTGGAACAGCTCAAATAGCCGTCCCCTCATATCGCTCCGGATTCCCTCGCCCGTATCGGCTACCGTCACCCTCACTCCCGGAACGTGACGCTGCCAGTTGCAAGCTGGACTCACCCTGACGATGAGGTCTCCGCCAGGACTCAGCGCATCCAGCGCGTTCCGTACCAGGTTATTCAGCACCTGCCGTATCTCACCCTCCAGGCACAACACCCGCGGAGCGTCGCGTATCCTCCACTCCATCCCAACGTTCTTCAGCAGCATTCTTCCCGCAAACAGGCCCAGCACGCTGCGAGCCAGCGCGCCCAGGTCAACCTCCACAGGTTTGCTTGCATTGCGGTTAAAGCGCAAAGTCTGCAGCGTAATCTCCGTCACCCGCGCCAGCTCCTGCTGCGCAATCGTCGCATACTCCTGTACCTCGTCCAGCGAGTCCGACAACTTCATCAAATACAGGAGATTCGTCAGCGACTCCAGGGGACTGTTGATCTCATGCGCAATTGTCGACATCTCCTGCCCCACCGCAGCGAGCTTCTCCAATCGTCGCAGGGCGCCCTCCTGGCGCTCGCGTTCAGGTATCGTCGATGGCAAAATCATGTTCCGCTGATCCAGCTCCCTTTCACGTCGGTGGGGAGGAATTCTCTTCACATCAGGTCAGATGCACGATTTCCCGTCCAAGGCAGTCCCGTACCCAGTCTCCAACCCGTCGCGACGCTCGCTCCCCGTGCTCAACGCGTTGACCATCCCTCCGGCGACCGATATACTTCAACTATGTGAGAGCGGGAGTAGCTCAGTGGTAGAGTGCTTCCTTGCCAAGGAAGATGTCGCCGGTTCGACCCCGGTCTCCCGCTCCAATTCAACTCTCAGCCTGCGGTACACTCCTCCGCATTCAGCGGGGTTCGAATTGAGCCACACCCGAGGCGCGGTACCCAAGTGGTAAGGGAGAGGTCTGCAAAACCTTTATGCGTCGGTTCGATCCCGACCCGCGCCTCCATCATTTCAGCAAGTTACGAGATAGCTGGAAGGCTATGAAATTGCTCACGTGCACTTCGGAAGCTAGCGCTCAGTAAGTGCTAACGGGGGCAATCCCCTCAATGAGTGCTAAGGCGATTTTGCAACAACTGAGTGACAAGGGCATTAGGCAAGAGGTTCGGTTGATTGATCGAGGACTTGTTCGGCCTGGGCGCCAAGCTAGCGGATCACGAAGATTTCACCGTAAAACTGCGGCACCTATAACTAGGGCCTCGTCTTGAAGCTCATTTGCGAGCTGGTATACGGAAACCCACTCTCCGTAAAGCAATTAGGCAACATGAGCATCGTTTCCGCGTGTAGGGGGACAGAATATGCCAAATTAGCCGACTACATGACCTTTTCTTTGTTCATTTGAGAAAGAGGGTTATTCTAATCGCGGTGATGAGTACGATGCGCCTTCCGGCTTATTTCGCCTCGTTTGTCTTTCTTTGCGTTCTGCTTCTCAATGGTTGCTCGAAGTCTGCTGCGGTTGAGAGCGGGGGCGCTGGCGGAATCGGTATTGGGGGATCCGGTGGTTCCGGCTATGGTGGTACCTCCGGCGGCATCGGCACCGGCACCTCTGGAGGCGTCGGCACTGGTACCTCCGGGAGCGTCGGTACTGGCACATCTGGCGGTACCGGCACCGGCACGTCGGGCGGTACGGGCGGTTCCGGTGGGACGGGTGGTTCAGGAGGTAGCGGTGGTTCCGGCGGTTCTGGTGGCTCGGGTGGAAGCGTGGTTTCTTCAACCGGTTCCGACAGGCTTGCTTCCGGCGCGTCTGCTTTCAAGCCACTCCAGGGCTTGTCAATGGAGGCCGGTCCCGGGCGATTGTCGGGGCCAGAGTTTATGTGCTGCAGGTAAATACCACCGGCTACGGTAGTCCTTCTATCTCGCTGCTCACTTCCGCGACGGGAAATTTCAGCGACTCCATCGGTTACTACGTCCTCACCGGCGAGTACGGCGGCTTCTCCATTGCGGGTGACTACACCTGCACTTTCGGCCATCAGGTCTATCTTTATGTGCGTGGTGGAAACAGCGGTGGCAACGGAGCCAACTCTTCCATTGGTCTGATGGCCTCGCTTGGTGTCTGCCCGGCGGCCGGAAACTTTACTTCTACGCAGCCTTTCGTTTTCGTCAACGAAGTAACAACCGTCGCAGCGGCCTATGCGATGGTGGACGTGGCAACAGACCCAACCCACGCGTCCGGCTCCGGTGCTCCCGTCGCTGCCACAGGCGTGGCTAATGCCGCCAATCTTGTCGGCGTTGCCACCGGCTTGGCCAACGCCACTTTGCCCTCCCACCCCGACACCAAAGTTCCACAAAGCAAGATCAACACAATCGCCAACATCCTGTCCGCTTGTATCAACGCAAGTGGGCCCACCTCCGCCACTTGCACCACTCTCTTCACTAATGCACGAGGTAGCGGCGCAATCAAAACCATTCCCGACGACACTGCTGCCGCCGCTATCAATATCGCCCACAATCCCCGCGCCAACACCCCAGTCCTATATGGCCTTCAACCCCAGCTGGAGCTCCGTTCCAGCCCGCCCTGGGGTCTGCCCCGGCCGATTTCACGATCAGTCTCACGAGCGAGATTCCAGACAGTTCGGTCGCATCTGTGTCTTCTCACCCCTGAGATCTGGCTAGACCTGCACGCAGCCCAGACGCAGCGATCTTCACTGCACACTCCCGGCCTTCGATCCAGATTGATTACGGCTGTCTACCATTTTGTAGCCGGCGAGGAACAGCGAACCATGTGGGGTCGGGTTCACTACGCAAAAGATCCGTGACCGTCAGGGTTATCTGACCCAATTGCGGGTCCTTCCGGATGACGGAAAGATACATGTTCAAGTCGGGAGAATACCAAAGTTCTTTGCTGCTGATGACGACGCGGCTGTAGCCCCCCGTGCCTGCGACGTTACTCGTAGTTTCGCGGGTTCCCACAACCGGCATGGAGTTCATCGTCTGCTGGCCCAGATTTTGTCGGGTGAGGCCCTTCGTCTGAACAGTGGGAGGGCCGCTGGCCACTTCCGTCGAAAACAATGGAACGTGATAGGCGACGACGGTGCAATTCATCGTGTTCTGCACACAGGTAGTGCGCGTACTGGAGACGGGATCGGTGATGGCGAAACTCTGCAGCGGAGGTTCCGCGTTGGAATTGGCTGAAATGAAATCCCGAGTCTCACGACGCACGCGGCCCTGCGAGTCGCGCGCCACCAAAGTGTAATATTTGCGCGAGACCGTGCCACCCCCCACCATAGGCTGATCCCAGTTAACTACAACCTTTGCAGTGAATGGGGAATCGGCAACGGGGGGGATATTGATGCCTTCGATCCGGGTATGAATCTTGCCGTCCGGAGCAACTGCCTGAGAGGTGGCCTGCGCGGTAGCAAAGCTGGTAGGAGCGAGGAGAACAAGCGGGATGATAGCGCGCATGATGCACTCCGCAGGACTGCGAAATGAGTATCTCACAGCAGAAAAGCGCCGTACAACTCTACGATTTATGCGCTCTCTCCGTCCAGATACAGATCGGATGACCTCGCAACGTTTCTGTCGCTCCGAAGCCTCTTGCACCATTGACTCGCCATGGATACCTTTGAGGACGATGACAGGTCGCCAGTTTATCAGTCTGTTGGCCCTCTTCCTTCTCTTCCTGTTCGCGGGAATGCCTGCCGAGGCACCTGCGCAGGCGGATGGCGCCGATCGAGGGATGCAGCAGTTCATGGCGAATTGTTCGGGCTGCCATGGCGCTGACGGCAAGGGCGGTGATAAGGCTGCATCCATAGCAACGACGCTAAGTGTGATGAAGCTCTCCGACGAGGAGCTGAGTAGGATTGTGCATGATGGCACGGCGCAGGGCATGCCTTCGTTCGCGCAGATCGGCGATGCGAACATCACGGCCGTAGTGCGCTACCTGCGCACGCTGGAAGCCGGCATGCTGCCCACGAATGACTCCGCGGTGGTCGTGACCGGAGACGTCGACGCCGGCCGCGCTCTGTACTTTGGCAAGGCACAATGCTCCAACTGCCACATGATCGCGGGCGAAGGCGGATTTATCGCATCCGACCTGACCGTCTACGGTAAGAGACGCACAACCGACGCGATTCTGAAGGCGATTGTGACGCCGGATACGCCATTGGCACCGACATCGCGCGTGGCTGATGTGAGGACCAAGACCGGGCAGAAGCTTACAGGCGTGCTGCGCAGCGAGGACAACTTCAGCCTGGTGCTGCAGACTGCAGGACGGCCGTTATCACTTTCTGGCGAGAAGCGACCTGAAGGATCTGCGGTACACCGATCACTCTCTGATGCCCCACGACTATGGCACGCGGTTGACGCCCCGGGAACTGAACGACATTGTCAGCTTCCTGATTGTCACTGGCAGAGGTGCGCCATCGAGCGCCGGGCCACGCCGGGGGAGCGGCGCGGCAGCACATAGAAATTCGCCATGAAGGCAGGAGTGGAAAAGCGATGAGTGTGCGATTTGCCGAGGGTGTGCTCTGGTTCGCGGGGGCGGTCTGTCTTCTGCTGGCGGTGCGAGCGGACAGTGCGCGCGGACAGACGGATAAGGCCTTGGCGCATTCCGTCGCGAACACCGCCGCTGCAGCCCACGGACGCTGGCATCGGCCTTATCGATGTAAAGCAGAGCGACCTGCTGCAGAAGCAAGCCACAGAGAACTGGGTCTCCTACAACGGCGACTACACCGGTCGGCGTTACAGCAGGATGACCCAGATTACACCGGCGAACGTGAGCCGCATGACAGCGCAGTGGGTCTTCCACACCCGAGGACCAGGCCCGATGGAAGTGACACCAGTGGTCGTCGCGGGAGTGATGTTCGTTACCAGCGCGAACGACGCTTACGCGTTGGATGCGAAGACGGGCAAGCAATTGTGGCATCATGCGCGGGCCATCACCCAGGGGCTGGTGGACGACGCCGCCGCTCATCACAACCGTGGCGTCGCGATCCTTGGCACGCGCATTTACATGGAGACGGACAACGCGCACCTGCTGTGTCTCGACGCACGCTCCGGCAATCTTATCTGGGATGTCCTCTACGCCACCGGCAACAAGAACTACGGTGCCACCAGCGCACCCCTGATCGTGCACGACAAAGTGCTGGTTGGAACGTCGGGCGGCGACGACGGCGTGCGCGGATTCCTGGCCGCATTCGATGCGCAGACAGGCAAGGAGGCATGGCGGTTCTGGACGATCCCCGCCCCGGGCGAGAAGGGCAATGAGAGCTGGCCGGGCGATATGTACATGCATGGCGGCGGCACGACGTGGATGCCGGGCACCTACGATCCGGACCTCAACACGCTCTATTGGGGTACCGGCAATCCCTCTCCCGACTATGACGGCAGCGTCCGGCCCGGGGACGATCTCTATACCAGTTGCCTGCTGGCGCTCGATCCCGACACCGGCAGGCTGAAATGGTACTTCCAGTACAGTCCGCACAATCTCTATGACTATGACGCCGTGCAGACACCGGTGCTGGTGGACGCGAACATTCAAGGGCAGCCCGCGCAAGCTGATCGTGACTGCGAACCGCAACGGCTTTCTCTACATCCTCGACCGGACCAACGGAAAGTTCCTCTTCGCCAAACAGTTCGCCAGCCTCCAGACCTGGGCCAAGGGCATCGACGAGAATGGGCGGCCCATCTCCGCTGGCCTGATTCCCGACGAGCAAGGCGTTCGCGTCTGTCCCGCCGCCGGGGGAGCGACCAACTGGTACTCGCCCAGCTACAACCCGGCGACGCACATGTTCTACTTCCGCTCGTTGGAGGCGTGCAGCATCTTCCGGTCGAAGACCGAGCCCTTCGAAGAAGGGCAAACGTATTATTCAACAGGGACCAGGCAGGCGATTGGCGAGACCACCAAGGGGTACATCAACGCCTTCGATCTGGACAAGCTCGATTTCGCGTGGCGCGACTTCAGATCGGCACCGAGCGGGGCTGGGGCGGCGTGATGTCGACGGCAACCGGCTGGTCGCATTCGGAGACGACGCCGAGAATTTTGTAGTCCTCGACGGACGCACCGGCAAAGCCGCTATGGCACTTCAACGTCGGCCAGATGGTCCACGCATCTCCCATGAGTTATGCCGTAAATGGAAAGCAGTACTTCGCGATCGCCGCCGGAAGCGATTTATTCTCATTTGCACTTCCCTAGTGGGAATCGGCTGGATGGCGATCGTACCGCGGCTGCGTGATTGCTCTTTCGCCGTCACGATGTTGTCACAGCCTTGATGCCAAGTCTCTTCGCATTCATAGTGTCGTCCTCTCCCTGCCGCGTCGTCGGCAGCGCAAGAAGTATTGCCTAAGCCCGAAGAAGCGTTTTAGGGAGCAAAGATCGGACGCACCTTTCTTGAGGTCACTTCTTTGGTGGCGGTGGGGTGAGGTCGAGATACGCTCATGAAGAAGTCTCTACCGATTCAAATCCTCAAACTTCACATTCAGGATCGGGTAATGCGCCCAATCCTTGTAATCGAAGTGCCACCACTCCGTAGGGTTGATCGTAAAACCCTGCGCCACCATCACCTCCCGCAGAAGCGCCCGAAGAGCGCGTTCATCCGCCGTACCACCAGCGAAATCGGCATAAGCCCGATCGGTCATCTCGTCATAACCACTCGGCATCTGCACCTCTTTCCCCGTCTTCAAGTCATACAAAGACACATCAACCGCGCACCCACGATTATGTCTTGATCCCGCAGCAGGGTTCGCCACAAAGATCTTCTGACTCGCCGGCGTAGCATCCCAGAATATCTTCGTCACATACCACGGACGATAGCCATCATGGACGATCAACCCATATCCTCGCGCCTTGACCGCCTGATGTGCCCGCAGCAGCGCCTCCGCGGCAGGCCGCTGCAGAAACGCCCGAGCCTGTGTGTACACCGGCGTGCCAAGAAAATTGTTCGCAGTGGCATAGCGGACGTCCAGCTTGATAGTCGAGTCCAGCTTCACCAACTCCACCAGGTCAGGCGCCCGGAAGACTCCCTCTTCATGTGGAGGACTCGCCTTGACCGCCGCCTCACGCAACTCCGCAACAGGCCGCAGAGGCGTGATATGAAAACTGACATCCTGAGCAAACGCGGGTTGCAATAAAAGCAATCCGCAAAAGCCGACACAAACCTTCAGCAATCCTCTCATCAACCTCATCACAATAGACTAAGGCACCAGCGTAATCCCCGCCTGCCAGAACGCGCTCTTCTGCCCCGTCGGATCGAGCACCGTCATCTGACAGTCATACTCACCCGGCGGCAGCGGATTCAGCCCAATGGTGAAACGCAGCGGCATCGTCTTCAGCGAATTGCTCATCCCGCTCGCAACCTCCATCGGTTGCGTCTCAAACACCTTTGTCTTCCCCTGATAGAAGCTCACAAACGCAATCAGAGGCTGCACGCGTCGGCACATCCTGCTCATAAGCCTGCAGATACACATACAAATCGCGGCTCTTGCTGAACACCCGAGTCACACTCGGAATCAATCTTCTGCCCATTCAGCACCAGCGGATTCGCGGCTTCTTCCTTCGCCCGTTCTTTCTCCTTCGCCGCGTTGTAGATCGCATCCTTCAGTCTCGGCGCGCTGCCCGCTCAGCACCACCGAGCTGATCGGAACCCGCTTCTTTCTTTATTCAGGTTCGGAATCACGAACGAAGTCTGGAACGTTCCGATCCTCCCCGTCTCATCGTCCCGCGCAAGAAACTTGATCGTGTACTTCCCCGGCAACAGCGTGAATCCGGTGTGATACTCAATCGGTCGCTTGGCCAACTCGGCTGCCGTCGCGTCGCTCAGCTTGATATTCACGTTGTCGCGCATATTCTGCACCGTGAGGTCCACCCGCATCGTCCTTGCACCTCCAGCAGGAAGTCGATCAGCGTATGCTCCGCGCCGCCCTTCTTCGCCAGCGCCAGTTCCTGCCCGGAATCTTCACCACCACCGGCACAAAATACTCCGCCCGATTCAGTTGGAAGTAGTTGATCTCCATCGCAATCGTCAGCTCCGTCACCGGATCGCCCAGCATCAGCGCATCTTCCAGCTGCCGCTCCTTATCGGCAGCCGTAAACTTCGCGAACTGCTTGCCCGCGTAGTAGCCCTGCCGGTAATCCAGGTTCGCGTTCAGCTCCGGATTCACCGAAATCTTGATCCTCCGGAATCTGCCCGTCCAGCGTCAGTTGCGTCGTGTAATAGCCAAGGATGTAGTAGCTCGTACATAGTCTGCTGCGCCTGCACGATTCCGCGCGTCAGGTCGTTATAGTCCAGCAGCGCCTTGCCGCCCGTATCTCCCGCCAGCGCATACAGCGTGTCCTGCGACTGCTGCAACCGCGTCGTCACCGCCATGCGCCGCCGTGCCCGAGTACATCGCCGCATTGCCCGGCGAACCCTGCGTCGCATCGCCCAGCGGCGCCTGACGCCACCAGCCCGCGCGCATCCATCGGCCAGAACGAAACCCCCGACCGTATCGCATCGTTGATCGTCGCATGCAGCTGCGCCTGGTTGTCCACGCCATGCAGCGTCAGACCGCTGGCGAAATAGATCAGCACCTTCTTCTCGCTCAGCCGCCCCAGCATCTTCGCCGCCGTCTGCAGCGCGGAGAGCTGCCGGTCCGTATTGAACAGGTTGAACTCGCCGCCGTCCTGCCCGAAGGCCGCACCGGTATCGGCAGCGCTCGCATCGCTCGTCGTATCGTCGGTCTGCTGATTCTCGCCTACGATCAGCGTCTCCAGAATGCTCAGCAGCTTGTTGTGATCATCGGTGAAGTCCTGCAGCACATCCACCGAGCTGCCCGCCATAGCGCAGATCGACACCAGGTCCGCCGACGTCATCTGCGTCCGGATAAACTTCTGTGCCGCCTCCAGCGCCCGCAGCTTGTCCTCCGGCGGCATCGCCGTCAGGTCGAAGTACATCGCGATCAGCCGCTTGTCTTTGTACTTAACATCTCCCGGCTTCTCCGCCGCAATCTGCGTCACCGCCAGCCGGTTGTAGACCTTGATGTTCTCCGGAGCTGGCTTCGCAAGCGGCGCCGGCGGCGCCACCGGCAGCTCCTGGTACTCGCAGAACGTGATCTTCTGCGCCATCCCGTCCTCCGTCACGGTGAAGTCCTTCGCCGTCAGCCCGTTGATCGACTTCCCCTGCTTGTCCTTAACGTTCACCGCCTCGATCACCAGCTTCGAGCTCACCGACATGCGTGTACGTCCCATTCGCCCCCGGCTGCGTATTCTGCCCAACCACCTGCGCGCCCGCGCCCAGCGTTCCAGCCAGCATCATCCCGAGAATCGACGAAACTATTGAGAGAAGCCGCATACTAGAACCTCAGCCGCAGCGTAGTCTGCAAAGTGCGCATCGGATTCGCCGCCGCCGGCAATCCAAACTGCGTGCTGTTAATGCCCGTATACAAATTCGTAAACGTGACATGGTTCAAAGCATTCGTTCGCGGCAATCTGTCACATCCAGATTAAGCTTCGGCGTCAGGCGAAACGTGCGCACCATCGTGGCGTTCAAACTGAACTGGTTCGGCCCGATGATCGCATCCCTCCGCGCATTGCCCCACTGCCCCGTCGGCGCCGGCGCAAAGCCGCCGGATTCACAAACCGTCCCGGCGGCGCGGCATACAGCGGCGCACCCGTAACATTCGGCCGAACGAAACGCCGAGTATCCCGACACCAGCACGCCAGGAATTAATCGGCGTCTCCGGCAGACCGCTCCCTACATTGATCTGCGTCTGGATCGTCCACTCCTTGTAGACCCGTCCCTTCCATCCGCTCATCAGCGTGCCGCCCGCCATTCCCATCCCCGTCGTGTACTGCAGCAACATGCTCGCAAGATTCCGCTGATCAAACGTCGAAAGCCCACGCTCGCCGCTCAGATTGCGCCAGTCCTGCGCGATCGTACGCCGAGCGCCCGACGTCGCCGCTCCCTGCCCGCCCAGCGCCGAATCGTCATCGATCGACTTCGAGTACGTGTACAGCACCGACGCCGTAAATCCGCTATGCAGTCTCCGCCGCAACTGGAACTGACCCCGCCTCGCGCGTCGAGTTCCCCGTCGAAGTCAGGTACTTGAATCCCGACCGGGCAGCTCGGGCAAGGATTCGCCGCACCCGGAGGATACGTATTCGGCAGAAACTCCTGCACCCCGCGCGTCCCCTTGATCCCCAGGTACGTCGCCACCATCTGCAGCGACCCCGGCAGATCGCGCTGCACCACTCAGATTCCACGTCTGCGCATAGCCCACGCGAAAGTTCGGATCCACGCCAAACGTCTGCGGCGTAGTTGCCGGCACAAGGAATGAATCCATTCGCCAGCGTCAGCGGGCATGTCGGACTGTTCTGCACCGTCAAGCTCGTCGCGAGCGGAGCCTGCTGCGCCATCTGGATCGCGATCCCCTGATACACCGAGGTATCGTACCGTAATCCATACCCCGCCTTCACCACCATCGACGACCCCGGGATCGGCCGCCACGACAAGCCCGATCTGCGGCTCAAAGCCACTCTTGTCCGGATACATCAGCGACGTCGGATAGATCTGCCCTGTCAGTGGTCCCGTCGGATTGGTCGCAACCACCGGCCGCCATCGCCGTAAACCCCGAAGCAACATCCAGATTCACCAGCCGGTTCTTCATCTCCGTCACCGGCGCACCATACTCCCAGCGCACGCCCGCGTTGATCGTCAGCTGCGGACTCACCCGCCAGTCGTCATTCAGATACGTCGTCATACACCGACTGCCGCAGATACTTGTCCGCATTGCCATACGCGATCGCGCTCGCGTCCGGAATCCCCAGCAGGAAATCCGCAATATCCGATCCGCTGCCCGTCGCGCTGCCCGCCGTCGCCGCTCCCGTAAAAGCTGAACGTCCCGCGCGGATTCGCCTGCGTGCAGATAGTTGAACTCCTGCCTCCGAAACTCGAACCCCACCGAAACATTATGCGGTCCAGTGGTTCCACGTCCCTCGCGACGTGAACACCATTCGTCTCATTGCGGTTGAACGAGCTCTGCCCATCCGTCAGCGACGTCAGCCCACTCGAAAAATTCAGCGTCGGCGGACCCCAGTTCGTCGGGTCCTGCATGTTACCCGTAATACCCGCGTCCCCGGACACATTCGTGCGATTCGCAAAGTACGGCGTAAGCCGGTTCGACTGCCGGCTGAACTGATATCCAAGATTCATCCGCGTAGTGTGCGTTGAAGGTATGCGCCCAGTTGATATTGCGTCGCAATCCCCAGCGTGTTCGTCGCATCCACAAACCCCAGCAGATTCGACGGATGCTGCTCCGCGTGCTCGTCACACCGAAGTTTCCCGTTAACTGATTGTTGCGCCCAATCGTCTTCGTCGCATACGAGTCCAACGCATCCGAGTGCAGGTCCGTCAGCAGCGGAACCTGGTAGTTGTACTGCGCGTTCCCCGCAAAGTTCGGCAGCGGATAAAGATTCAGCAAAGCCGTCGCCTGCGAACTAATGCAGGGAGTCGGAATAATGTTCCCCGCAATGGGCGAGCCCGGTGTGACACCCGCCGCAATGCACGCCGCAGACAGCCCAGTAGCCGGAGCATAAAGCTGCACCGGCTGACCCATCGCATTCACTTCTTTCGAAAAATCTCCCGCTCCGCACCGCCGCATCCGGCACCAGCCCCGGAGTCGTACTAGCGGCAGTGTTCTGCGTCCGCGTGTATTGGATAAAAATATTCGGCCCGTTGCGCAGCAGATGAGGAATCTTCATCGGCCCCTGCACCGCAAACCCGCCTGTAAGCTGGCTTATCTCCGGCTTCGGCGTATCGAATCCTGTGAATGAATAAGACTTCGCACTCAACGCCGAGTTCCCCACCGTCAGGTACAGGCTGAAGTTATAGCGCGACTTCCCGCTCGCCGTATTCCCAAACCGCTGCGCCATCGAGAACTGCGACGTCGCCGCATTGTTCACGCTTCCATTCACCACCAGTCCATCCGCCGCGCGCTGCACCGTCTCCTCCGGAGGAGGCGCCGCGGCGGCTGATCGGCAGCCGGCTTCGGAGCATCGCTCGTCTTCTTCGGCTCGCTCCTCGTCGCCGCCACCGCAATCCCCGCGCTCACCACCGGCTTCACCGCGGTCCGTATCTCCTCCAGCGACATCAGCTTCAACTCCCACTTCGCCATCGCCCCGTCCGGCGTCACCGTCACATCTTGCTTGATCGTCGAAAACCCCGTCATATCCAACTCAATCGTCGCCGCCCCATCCGCCAGCGTAGGAAACGAATAGAACCCCTGCGTATCCGTCACCGTCACAAACTTCTTCCCGCCCTGCGTCACCGTAACCGTCACCCCCGGCACCGGCAGCCCATTAAAGCTCACCAATCCCGTGATACTCCGAGGCCATAGCCGCACCCGCTGCAGCCAGCAGAACAACCACGCAGCACAAGAGGCGAAGAGATCGATACACACGCCGCCACAAAATTCGCTCAGTCCCAGCCATCCACTCTCCGCTTCAATATACTTCCATTATCTCCGACCACTATGTAGCAAACTACACCTACCTTAGACTATCGCTCGCTGGGATTCAACTTAATCGTTCCCAGTCTCTATTAATTCTCCGATGGCATCTCCACATGATCCACCACAACCGCATCCACCGGACCCTTAGTCGAGTCCAGCCGTACCCCCAGTTGCTCCTGTAGCGCCGTATAAATCGTAGGGCCCGAGTCCGTCGGCGCCGCAGCATCGTCGTGCCCGCCCGACATATCGTCCGGCGTCCACTGCAGCGTAACGTCGTACTTCCCCTTCAGCCCGGTGTTGTCCACCACTAGCCGGTGTACCTGTTGCGACAGCAAAATCGCCAGACCCGCCATATCGATCGCTTGCCCAGTCAGCTTGCCGTGGCCCATCATCATCATGCCCGGATGCGGAGACGCCGTCGGGTCCCTTTATGCCATCCGAATAACTACTGTTCGGATCCGCATCCTTCAGCTTGAACCCGCCCTTCGCAATCACCAGCGAGTAGATTGGCAACTCCTTGGTCTCGCGATGCACCTTCAGCTTAAACCGGTCAGCCAGCATCGCCTGCATCATCTGCCGCCGCTGCTCATCGGCCTGCTCCTTCGGCATAGCCTTCAACGCGGCAATGGTTTCCGCATCCATCTTCGCCTCGACATCGAATTTCGCCGAATCCGCCCACCCCGGGAGTCCCGAAAGCATCTCAGGCATCTTTAGGCCATAGGCATTCTGGATAAGCTGCTTCAACCCCATATTCGTCATTGAAAATCGGTCCGGCATATTCATGATCCGCATCATGCCCAGACCCGACTTATTCAGCTTCACCGAAACCACGTCATACGCCAGCGGCTTCGCATCCGCGGCCACACCCTGCGCAAACGCCGGCACACCAAAAACCGCCCATCCCACCGCAAAGAGCAACACCCGACCCGTACACCGAGCTTCGCCATGATCGAACAGTCCTTTTACATGTACAAACGCATTCGACAGCTATTTAGTTCAGAATTTCTCTAATAGACGTTCCACAATCATTGATCGCTCGCAACTTTAAATATTTATTTCGCCTCATTTGTCACTAATTCTCCAAGGCCATCTCCACCGAATCAATAACAATCGTATCCACCCACGATTACGCCCAACCCATCCGGTCGTCATTCGGAATCTCTCCTTGGATCAGCGCAAGCGAACCAGTCCGATCTCCCGGTTATTACCAGCCACCGGGCTATCAGTTCCTCCTTTCACTAATTAGCCGAATACTTCTCCGCATGATCGATAACAATCACATCTACCGGAGTCTTCTCCGCATCCAGCTTCAACCCGATCGTCTGAATTCCCTCAAAGAATCCCGGCAACGTCTCTGTATTGTCCGTCGTCGCGCCCGGCCTCGGACCATGCCCGTTGAACAGCGAGTCATCAGGCGTGAACTTGAACGACAAATCATACTTTCCCGTAATTCCAGTGCGATCGACCACCGGCCGATCCAGCACTAACACCTGCAGAAAACCCGTAAGGTCTTCCATCGTCCCATTCCCCATGTTTAGCTTCAGTCCACCGGGAACTGGCTGAAAGCCCAGGCCAGGCAGCGCTCCACCGGACGTATTCGGCGTCAGCTTCTGTCCATTCTTCCCAACCGTCAGCACAAACGCTGACATCTCTTTCTTATCGTGATGGATCGTGAGCTTCCAACGGTCCGCCAGCAACTTCTGGACCATGCTCTTCAACTGGTTCCCGTTTGGCATGCCCTCCGTATCCGAAATCGCTGCAATGTCGAACCGGTCTTTATCCATCCAATCCGGCGCACCAATAATCTGCTTCGGCTGCACGTTATAGGCAAACGCGATCAGATCGGTCAGCGAAGAGTTCCGCGTCGTAAAGTTGTGCCCATTCCCTGAAACATTCAGCCCCTGCATCTGTGATGCTCCGGAGTCGTTCGGCTTGATCGTCGCAACCTCAAAGCTCGGCTTCGCATCTGCCGCCATCAGCTTCGGAGGCGGCGGTGGCGGCGGAATCTCCCACGCCGTCTCCTTCGTCGCGCGCACCAGCGTTAACGGCTGCGGCCCTGGCCCTCCTGTCATAGTGCCCACCATCGAACTGCCGTCCGCGCTCACCGTCCCTTCGTAGCTCGCGCCCATCTGGTCAACCGAAAACTTCATCGCCGACCCATCCAGCATCAGCCCCGAAACATTCACCGGCTGCCCGCCCTGGTCGGTGATGATGAATATCTTCCCACTCCAACCCTTATCGCCCTTCGTAACCCGCAGCACCAACCGCAACGACCGTCCCGCCTGCAGCGTCCCCTGCCAGTCCCCGGCAATATCCCCACGAGCATGCACGTCACCCGGCGCTAGCAGCAGGTGCTGCCGGAGCCTGCCCCCGGCCAGCCGGAACCCAAACCACCATCCCAGCAACAACCGCAACCAGCAACCGCCTCTTCAACGACGCACAAACTCCTGGATCATGCATCGAATCATGCCTTTCTTCAAAACCGGATCCCTACACAGCATACGCAAGCAGGCAAACGAATGTTCAATGAAAATCCGCCGTCAGTCGCCGAAAGCTCGTCCCATCGAGCCGCATTCGTAAATCCTATGTAGTTTTCTACTAAACGATAGTAATCAAGACCAGCGAAGCACGCAACAGCCTCCGAATTTAATTCTCCGAAGGCTTCTCCACATGATCGATCACCATCACATCCGCCGGAGCCTTCACCGCATCCAGCTTCAACCCAAGTTGCTCCTGGATCGCAGTGAAAAAGTTCGGCGCAGGATTATCGCTCGCAGGAACCGCCGGCCCATGCCCGCCAAACACCGAGTCATCCGGCATAAACGTGATCTTGAAGTCGTACCTGCCCGTAATCCCCGTCTGGTCCAGCACCGGCCGATCGAGCACACGCCCTGCAGAGCAAATCGGCAAACTCCTTCAACGTCGCATTCTGCATGGCAGACACCAGCCCCGCCGGGTCCGTCCGAAGCTCAGGCCCGGAAGAATCTCGTGCTCAAACTCTTCGTCAGATTCTTCGGCCCATCCTTTTCCACCGAAAGCACATACACCGAAAGCTCTCGCTTCTCCGTATGAAGTCTTAAACTTGAAGCGCTCCGCGATCAGCTTCTGTAGCATGCTGTCCGCCACTGCGTATCGCTCGGCGTACCCTCCCCATCGACAACCGCCGTAATGCTGAATCTATCGTTGTCAAACCAATCCGGCGCACCAACAATCTGCTTCCCATTAATCCTGTAAGCAAACTTGATAAGGTCTGCAAGCGTAGTGTTCTGCGTTACAAAATTCCGCCCATCCACATTGATTCGTCCTGCCCTGCGTATCGGGATCTGTCGGCTTGATCGTCGCCACCTCAAACGACGGATCAGCATCCGCGGCCATCATCTTTGGGGCGGCAGCGGCGCATTCACACCGCCCCCTGCGTCCACGTCCCAACAAAGCTTCCGTCCGCGCATCAACTTGCCCTCAAAGCTGCCATTGATCCCCGGCACAAGGAAGTGGAACATCCCTCCCTGCAGCGTCACAGAAGAGGTGTTCATCGCTCTCCCGCCCTGTCTGAGCTGCATCCATCCACCGTTCTCCCCTGTCAACACAATCCGCATTCGCAATCGGATCAGCGCCCTGCAACCTGCATAACCTGGGCTGCAGCTCTCCAGACGCACGGCCAGGACGATCCAACCAAATCCGCTTCATAGTTCAACTCCAGGTCGGGCATATATCAACGTATGGAATCTTCGCGCACACTGCGAAATTAGTTCCAGCGCCAGCACCACTAATCCCCGAAGGCCGTCATTTCACAGGATGTTCTTCCACATATGTTCCGACTCTCCAATCGTCTCCATGAAACTGCTAAAATCCCCCATTATGCCCTGCTCCGCCGGTCGCGAACTCAAACAGATGCTGGCCAACGCCATCATCGAACACTCGGCCGCAAACGAAGCCATGGATGACGAGACCATTCCACTCCAACTGCGCGAGCGCCGTCTCCACAACGCCAAACAGAACCACACCTGGACCTCCGCCACCCTCCTCGAACACATCGAACGCTGCACCGCCTGTCGCGAACGCGAGAGCGCCCTACGCCCCGCCTACAAAGAAACTGTCCTAAACCCCAAACTCAAATAGACCACACCATGAATTGTCATCACATTCGCCGCAGGCGGAGGACCTGCTTTTGCAGTTGCTGTCGGCTGTTCTAATCTCACCCACCCAAAGAAGTGTCATCCAGAGCGAAGTTGCTCGCGCACTTGCGAGCAATGGAGTCGAAGGACCTGCTTTTGCCGTCGCTTTTTCGGAGGAAGCGTGGGGCTTTAGCCCCACGAATGAGGACCCAAAATAAAAGGGGCTTCAGCCCCGGGTAGTTGCTGTTGCCTTTTAGTTGTCATCCTTCTCCTGAGCCTGTCGATAGCGGAAGATCTGCATTTGCTTTTGCCGTTGTTTCCCAACCAGCACACAGCACCCCAACCAAAAACCCTCACCGCGTAAGCCCACGCACCAACTCCCCCCACCCAGGCCACCCAGCCAACAACTCCTCCCGCACCCCGCCTCATAATCCTCAAACTCAAACCCCGGACTAACCGAGCACCCCATCAACGCCCAGCTCCCACCGCGCACCAGCCGAGACCCCTGCCAGATATTCTTCTCCACCACCACCTGCGGCCTCTGTCCCGCCGCCAGATCCGTCCCAATCACCACCCGCTCACCCCGCCCCCCGGGATAAAGCCGCAGCATCTCCACCGCATCCCCCATATAAAAATGAAACACCTCATCCGACTTCAGCCGATGCATCTCGCTGAAGGTATCCGCCTCAACAGGTAATAGATCGCAGTCCCAGTTAGACGTCCAGTCCGCCGCCCCCACCATACCGCCCATCCGCAAAACACTCCGCCCCAACCAACTCCCCAGCCTCATACGTCCGCACAAACCACCCACCCTCCCGCGGATGCGGAGCCAACCCCAGCAACCTCTTCACCTCATCAGCGGTCATTCTTCTTCCTTAGATAAGTCCGTTGCTCAAAACAATATCGTCCCTGCGTTATATCTTCAAAAGATGCCACCTGACCAGGCACGTTCGCACTGGGATCAGAAGTACGAGCAGGGCCTCCCCTCTCTGGAAAAGCCGGACCCCTTCTTCCTCGACGCCTTCAGTCATTTTGTAGCCGGCCCTTTCCCGAAAGGGGGCGACGCCTTAGACCTTGCCGGAGGGGTCGGACGACACGCGCTATGGTTGGCAAAACAGAGTTGGAGTGTCAGCGTCGTAGACATCTCGGAGGTCGCAATCCAAAAACTTGCTCACGAGGCTGGCAGGCTCGGAGTCGCGCTGAACTTATTCGCCATGGATGTCACGGAGTTCCACTTCAAACCCGCCCAGTTCGACCTGGTCGTTATGTTCTATCACTTTGATCGGGATGTTTGCCCCAGCGTTCTATCTACGTTAAGGTCAGGCGGCCTTCTCATCTGCAAGAGCAGCGTAGCTTGGAACACCTATGAAGGGACCGCTCCGCCCAACCTGCAGCCATTGGGAAAGGGCGAAATCCTCACGATGCTGCCAGGACTTCAGGTGCTACAACATCACGAGCGACCGGTCCGGGACAGAGGGGTAGTCGAGTACGTTGGACAGAAGCCTTGACCCGGACAAGGTGTTAGGCAGACTGCTGTCAAGCAAAAACTCCTAAACCATTGACCCCAAAAGCCTTACACCAACCGCCAATCCCAACCCTTCAGCTATACTAAATGCACAGCTTCAAAACCAAAGTCAAAGCCCCGGCCCACCAAGACCGGCAAGCTAAACCTTTATTTTTGAATACTTTGCAGCTAAGACATTTGGAATGAATATTTTGCAGCACAGAAAAACAGGAGTCCGGACCTAAGTAACATGAATTGAATACTTTGAGCAAAAGGGTGGGGGGTGGGGGATGGTACAAAAACTCGAAGCAGTACTTCCGCTTCGCCCAGCTCCACACCAACTGGCGCACCGAGATCCTCGCCGGCCTCACCACCTTCATCACGATGGCCTACATCATCTTCGTGAACCCGGCCATCCTCTCGCAGACCGGAATGCCCATCGCAGCCGTCACCGCCGCCACCTGCCTCTGCGCCGCCTTCGGCTCCATCCTCATGGGAGCCGTCGCCAACTACCCCCTCGCCCTCGCCCCCGGCATGGGCCTCAACGCCTACTTCACCTACACCGTCGTCAAGGGCATGGGCGTCCCCTGGCAGACCGCCCTCGGAGCCGTCTTCCTCTCCGGCGTCATCTTCCTCCTCCTCACCTACACCGGCATCCGCCAGCGCCTCGTCGCCGCCATCCCCCACCAGCTCCACGCCGCCGTAGGGGGTGGCATAGGCCTCTTCATCGCCTTCATCGGCTTCCGCAACGCCGGCATCATCGTCCCCAGCCCCGCCACCATCGTCACCCTCGGCAACCTCCGCGCCCCCGAGACCGCCCTCGCCCTCTTCGGCCTCCTCCTCATCGCCGTCCTGCAGGTCCTCCGCGTCCGAGCCTCCATGCTCATCGGCGTCCTCGGCACCATGCTCCTCGGACTCCTCTTCCATCAGGTCCACTGGCAGCCCACCCCCTACACCCTCACCGCCATCCGCGCCACCGCCTTCCACCTCGACATCCGCGGCGCCCTCCACTACGGCGCCTTCGAGATCATCTTCGTCTTCCTCTTCGTCGACCTCTTCGACAACATCGGCACCCTCGTCGCCGTCACCGAGCGCGCCAACCTCATCGCCGCCCGACCACACCATCCCCCGCCTCAACCGCATCTTCTTCGCCGACGCCACCGCCACCATCGTCGGCTCCCTCGCCGGCACCACCACCGTCACCAGCTACATCGAATCCTCCGCCGGAGTAGCAGCCGGAGGCCGCACCGGCGTCACCGCCATCGTCACCGGACTCCTCTTCTTCCTCTCCCTCTTCATCGCCCCGCTCATCGGAGCCATCCCCGCCTTCGCCACCTCACCCGCCCTCATCCTCGTCGGCGCCCTCATGCTCACCGGCCTCGGCAAAATCGAGTGGACCGAGCCCCACATCGCCATCCCCGCCTTCCTCACCCTCACCACGATCCCCCTCACCTGGTCCATCGCCGACGGCCTCAGCTTCGGCCTCACCAGCTACGCCCTCATCCAACTCCTCACCGGCCGCGCCCGCAAACTTCCGAGGACTGGATGCTCTACCTCCTCGCCACCCTCTTCCTCCTCCGCTTCATCTACCTGGCGCAAGGATAAACAAACAAAGAGTGCACCCCGAAGCGATGCCCTCTAAGTTCTATTGACAACTAAAACTATTGCACAGGCGTAGGAGCTTTGACGCGTCGTCCGGCAGCCGGAGCCGCACCGGTGCTCACTCCATCCAAACCGCCTGGTACGCGATAATCTGCTTCAACGTCTCATACGGAATCCCGTCAGCGGCAGCAGATGCCCATTGACCGCGATCATCGGCGTCTGGTCCACGCCAGCATCCTCCGCCAGCTTCATCGAAGCATTCACCTGATCCTTCGTAGCCTGCGTCGCCGCACAAGCATCGACCGCCGCCGGATCCAGCCCAGCCTTGGTCACCGCAGCCTTCAGCGTAGCGTCGCCGGTCTCGGGAGTCAGCGCATCCTGCGTATCGAACACCGCCGCCGCATAGGTGAAGAACGCATCGTTCTTCTGCTTCTGCACGCAATACCCATACGCCGCCGCCTTGAACGCAAACGGATGAATCTCAACCAGCGGAAAGCTCTGGAACACCATCCGCGCATTCGGGAAGTCCTTCACGATCTGGTCCATCGTCCCCTGCGCATCCTTGCAGTGCGGACACTGCAGATCGGCAAACTCCACCAGCATAGATCCTTGCTCGCCGCGCCTCGCGAAGCCCCATCCGCCCGCGCCTGCATCATCTTCCGCGTCTCCGCAAACGGCTTCGCGCCAAACGGAATCACGCATCGCGAGTCCGCAATCGCATGATTCCCATCCGGCAGTCACAAAGAACGCAGTCGTCTGCACCTTCGCATTCGCGCGTCTGCTCCGACACAAACACGATAACCTTGCTCACCCCCGGAGCCTGCGTCGTCTGGATCGCCTCCACCCGCCAGATGCGGTTCGGATCATACCCCCACAGCGACTTCAGAAAGCTGTCCACCGTAGCCGACCGTCGGCGTAGTAGCCGTAAAGTACTTCGGATTCACCGGCGGAAACGGATCCGCCTTGGTCGCCGGATCAAGCGAACTCATCTGCAAAGGCGCGTGGCGCCGGAGTCTGCCGTCCCCTGGCCGGTCGCCGCCGGAACACTGAGTCGAAGCCTGCCTGCGTTCCTTGCTAATCGACTTAGACATCTTCAAAGAACCTTCCGCCTGCCGCCGCCCATGCGAATGCTGCCGTCTTCAATTGAACTTCCTCAATAGTTGCTCTTCACGCACGCAATCTCTTATCAAACCTGAACCTTCACCGCAATGGGAAACCGCCGTCCCATTCCGAACGACTTCGCGTAACCTTCAGCACCGGCGCAGCCTGCTGACGCTTATACTCGCTGCGCTCCACCAGCTGTAAGACCTGCCGGACCAGCGAAACGTCAACGCCTTGCTCCTCCGCAATCTGCTCGGCGGAACAGTACCGCTCCACATACGCTTCAAGAATCGGGTCCAGAACATCATACGGCGGCAGCGAGTCCGTATCGCGCTGCTCCGGCCGCAACTCCGCCGACGGAGCCTTCTCCATCGTCGCCCGCGGAATCACCTCGCGCTCCCGGTTCGCATACCGGCTCAGCGCATATACCCTCGTCTTCATCACATCGCCGATCACCGCCAGCGCGCCCACCATATCCCCATACAGCGTGCAATACCCCACCGCCATCTCGCTCTTGTTCCCCGTCGTCAGCACCAGCGCGCCAAACTTATTCGACAGCGCCATCAGCAGCGCGCCCCGAATTCGCGACTGCAGATTCTCCTCCGCCAGCCCAAACGGCGTCCCCGCAAACAGCGGCTGCAGTACCTCCTGATACTGCCCAAACACATCATGGATCGGAAGCAGCTCGAACCGAATCCCCAGATTCTTCGCCAGCCGCCTTCGCATCCTCAATCGATCCCAGCGACGAGTACTCGCTCGGCATCCCAATCCCCAGCACGTTCTCCGCCCCCAGCGCCTCCACCGCAATAGCCGCCACCAGCGCCGAATCAATGCCGCCGCTCAACCCCACCAGCACCTTGCTGAAATCCACACTTCCGCACATAATCCCGCGTACCCAGCACCAGCGCATCCCACATCTCCGCCACATCATCCGCACGGCATCATCCGCGTTCGCACGTGGCGCCTCCTCGGTGTCGAACACCACCAGGTCCTCTGCAAACGCAGCCGCACTCGCAACCACCTCCACCATCCGGTCTCAACACCAGCGACGACCCATCGAACACCAGGCTGTCATTCCCACCCACCTGGTTCACCATCACCACAAACGCCCCATGCCGCCGGGCCAGCGCCTCCAGCATCTTCCGCCGCACCTCGCGCTTCCCCCGCCAGAACGGCGAAGCCGAAATATTCAGAATGATGCGCTGCTTGCCCGCGCAGCTCTACCGGCTGTTGCGTCCCACTCCCGCATCAACTCGTCCACCGGATCCACCTGATACATCGGCCGCGGCCAGAACCCCTTATCGTTCCACGCATCCTCACAAATTGTTATCGCAACAGGCTGATCATCCACACACGTCAACTCCTGCTCCAGCGCCGGCTCAAAGTACCGCTGCTCATCGAACACGTCGTAGAAAGGCAGCAGCATCTTCTGCTGCACAAACCGCGCTCGCCCCCGACAGCAGCACCGCCACATTCCTCACCTGCTTGCCCACCGGAGAAGCCGCACGGCATCACACTTCCACACAAGATCGCCGGCCGGCCCGCCTCCGCCGGTCCAGGCCGCAATCTCATCGATCGCCGCCTCAGCCCGCGCCACAAAATCCTTCTTCTCCAGAAAGTCCGCCGGAGGATACCCGCACACCGCCAACTCAGGAAACACCGCCAGTGCGGCCCCAGCTCCGCAGCCCGGGCTGCATATTCAAGAATCTTGCTGGTGTTCCCGGCGAAGTCCCCCACCGTAGGGTTGAATCTGAGCAAGCGCTATCTTCACACTTATAAGTCTATCGCTTACCGGCCATCGCCGCCCATTCGTCCGCCGCTAGCTACCCGTACCGCTGAACACCACACCCACCGTCCGCGTAAGAATCTTCATATCCAGCCACAAACTCCAATTCTCCACATACGCCGTATCCAGCGAAATATAGCTGTCGAAGGACGGGTCCTGCCGGGCCTCAACCTGCCACAAGCCCGTGATCCCCGGCAGCACATCCAGCCTCCGCAGGTGCGCCAGATCGTACTGCTCTACCTCGGCAGCCATCGGCGGACGCGGTCCGACCAGGCTCATCTCTCCGCACAAAACGTTATAGAACTGCGGCAGCTCGTCCATCGAATACTTTCGCAGCAACCTTCCGAACTTGGTAATCCGCGGATCCTTCTGAATCTTGAACAGCACACCGTCGCGCTCGTTCATATGCTGCAAGATCGGCCTTCATCTTGTCCGCATCCGCTACCATCGTCCGAAACTTATAGCAGACGAAAGTACGTCCTTTGCGCCCGATCCGTTGTGCCTTATACAGAATCGGCCCCTCGGAACTCAACCGGATCGCGAATGCAATGATCAACATGAAAGGTGCTGCAACAATCAGACCCAGCGTCGCCAGCGTAATGTCCAGCGCGCGTTTCAAAAGAAACGCTCCGATTGGAAACTCCTTCCGATGCAATGGAATCGTCGGAAACTGCCCGATGTACTCGACCGGCGCATTCCATGCCAGCCCGTCATAAAGGTCCGGCACCACCCGCACATCGATACCTGCCGCACGCGCCTCCTCCACCAGACCAATCACCAGCTTCTTATCCGCCGGCACCGAGAAGAATATCTCGTCCACAAACAGTGCCCGCGCCAAAGAAAGGCAGTTCCGCACATCGCCCACAACGTCGGCGTCGCCCGACTCCGCCTCCCGCTCCGTCAGCGCGACAAAGCCCTTGAAGCGAAACCCCAGATGCTGCAGCGAATCCAGGTGATTGCGAAGCGCATGCGCCACCCGCCCCGCTCCGATGATCAGTACATTCTTGGTCTCAATGCCGGCCCTGAAACGGCTGTAAGCCATGTGCCGCCACACAGCTCTGCGCAGAGAAATCAGCGCCACTGTCATCACTATCAGTAGCATCACCACTGCCCTGGAGACCGCCACGCCGCGCCACAGATACAAGCGTGCCGCACAGAATCAGCCCTGCCACCAGCGTGGCCTGAATCGTCATTCGCTGCTCGTGGAGTCCGCTCCTGTGCTGAATCGGCCCATACAGCCCGTAGGAGCGCATGAAAAATATCAGGCACGTGGCAAACCATATCAGGTAGAACAACATTGCCGGAGGCGCCGAATTAAACAGGTCTGGCAACACCGAAATCGTGCGCACGTCCCGCGGCATAACCACGCGAAATCGCAGGGCTAATATCCCCGCCAGCAAAACCGTTATCAGATCAAGGGAAGCCCAAACCAGGCTGGTCACTGAAGGACGACCAAAAATTCCGCCGCCCGCAGAACTCTTATCTCCCGCGGTCCGCCTTTCGACCCGAGATGATTACCTGTTGTAAGTACTCCGGTGTTGCCACAGAATTCGCCTCTCATACACCAGGATGTGGCCTTGGTTCCATGACAGGTGAGATGCTCGCAGTTGCCGAAACATCTTGGCCAATCGCAAAAAAAATCCAGTGCCTACAGAAAACACCAAACGGTTTCGACAGTTGTGTGGATAAGCTGAGTTCCTATCCACTCATTTGAGCTTTTACATCTCCAGCATACTTAGGAGTGTTTACTATAGCAACAACAATGCAACTCAATGCATACCATATGCAATCAATTGATTCTACTTATCTTGCCGTTGCTTGCGCAATCGCAAGGAAACTCCAAAAACACATCCTATCAAGCCGGCAAGATCAGTTCATCCAGCGTCAGAAACTCCTGCAAGACCGGATCATCACTGCGTTCCATCTCCTTCATCGTCCCAAAAAAACGCGCCTGTCCCTGGTGCAGAAAGACCACCCGGTCGGCCAGTTTTTTAGCAAACTGCATGTCATGCGTCACCACAATACTGGTCAGGTGAAGCTGCAGCTTCAGTCGCGCAATCAGGTCCCCGAGCAGATGCGCCATCATCGGGTCCACCATCGTAGTCGGCTCATCGTAAAGAACCGCCTCCGGCTGTGCGGCCAGTGCCCGTGCAATCGCCACCGACCGCTTCATCCCCGTCGACAGGTCCGACGGCAGCAGGTCCTCCATCCCCGCAACCCCCACCATCTCCAGCAACCCCTTCACCACCTGCTGAATCTGGTCCTCCGCCAGGTCCTTGCGTTCACGCAGCGGAAACGCCACATTCTCCCCCACAGTCACCGAGTCGAACAGCGCCCCGTTCTGAAACACCATCGTCACCTTCTGCCGAACGAGCTGCAGATCTTTCTCGTTCAGCCCGCAGATATTCTCCCCCGCCACCCGGATCATCCCTCTGTCCGGCTTCAGAAACCCCATCAGCATCTGCAGCGAAACCGACTTCCCCACGCCGCTTCGCCCCAGGATGCAAAGCGTCTCACCTGGATTTACGCAAAAACTCACATCCTCCAGCACCACAAAATCCCCAAACGCCTTGTACACATGCTCAAACGAGATATACGAGCCCGGTTTATTTTTGACATCCGGAATCTCCTCCGCCGCAGCCTCATTCTGCTGCGCCGCCTGCTCCATAAAATCCCCAACCGCCTCCGCGACATCCGGCGACACATCCGCCGTCAGCGAAGTCGCATCATCCGCGACATGCTCCGAACCCTCCGCGTCCGTCTTCTGCACCACATTGTGCCGCTCTTTCTTATGCTCCAGCACAGTGTCGTCTTGTTCTTTTCGTTCTAGACTGTCGTCTTCAAGTTCCGCCATCGACTCTCCAATTCCCCGCTGCAATCATTCTCCATCAGATCCGCCCAAATCTCGAAGTACCTCTAAGTATCCAGCGCATCCACATGCCGCTCCGCCTCCGCAAACTCCTCCGGAGTATTCAAATTCGCAAACCACCTGGCATAACTTCGCACGCTTGCTCCTTCGTCCTGTATCGCCAGGGATCCGTCGACCCTTGCACGGCCGGAGCACTCTGGATCGTCCCACTGCATATTCAGAAAGACACGTCCCTCCTTGGTCTTGGCTTTGGCAGCTACATCCTTCGCTGCCGATTCCAACGTCGGCAATAGTTTGAACTCGCCTCTCTCTAAGGCACGCGTCAGATACGGCGCAATCTCCCGATGAATTATCAACAAGGCTGGTTGGGGTGCCGCATCGACAGAAACCATCGAGATTCGAATCTCATCGATGCGCTCGGTCTCCAAAACGAAAGCTACTTAGCCAATCGACTGCGCTTATGAAGAGTCGACCAAATCCAATCGTCCAGAAACCGCGTCGGCAGAAACGGCATATCCACAGGCAGAAACAAATTCCACTCGAATCGCGAATGGACAAGCGCCGCCTCAATACCAGCCAGCGGCCCACACCCGGGATGAATATCGCGAACAAGCGGAGCCATGGTTTCAAGCTCTGGGTCGCTCGCCCAAGAATGTTCACGTCAGCGCACAGCCTTCGTAGCTTGGTCACCGCATGCTCAACCAGCGGCTTCCCACCAGTCTCCAGCAACGCCTTATCCCGACCCATCCGCGAGCTCTTGCCGCCGGCCAGCACATATCCGCCCACCGGTGGCAAATCTTCACGCACCATCAAGCACCCACGCCACTCAAAAACCGCACAATCGACTCAATCCCCCGATAAAAATTCGCCAGATGAAACTTCTCATTCGGAGCATGCAGATTGTCATCCGGCAGTCCAAACCCCATCATCACCGTAGGCGTCTTCAGCTCCCTCACAAAATCCCCCACAATCGGAATCGACCCACCCCCGCGCACAAACACCGTCTCCTTCCCAAACACCTCGCGCATCGCATCCGTCGCAGCCTTCACATATTTATTGTCCGTGCTCACCACAATCGGATCGCCCGAGTGAATCAGCCGCACCTCCAGCACAATCCCCTTCGGACACAGCGACTCAACATAGCTCTTGTACTGCGCAAAAGCCTCCGCCGGCTTCATATCCGGCACCAGCCGCATACTCACCTTCGCCAGCGCCTTCGCCGGAATCACCGTCTTCGCACCCGCGCCGATAAACCCACCCGGCATCCCATGCACATCCACCGTCGGCCGAGCCCACGTCCGCTCCAGCACCGAGTACCCCGGCTCCCCCGTCAGCGAAACCGACCCCACCTCCGTCTCCCGATAATGCTCCTCATCGAACGGCAAGCGCCTTCCAAGCCTTCAACTCCGCATCCGTAGGCTTCTCCACCTTGTCATAGAACCCCGGAATCAAAATCTTCCCCTCATCATCCTTCAACTTCGCAATCACCTGCGCCAGCGCCACAAAAGGATTCGGCGCCGCGCCCCCATACATCCCCGAGTGCAGATCCGTCCGCGCCCCCCAAGCCTCAATCTCCGTATAAATCATCCCCCGCAGCCCAACACACAACGTAGGCAAATCCGGAGCAAACATCTCCGTATCCGTCACCAGCGCCACATCCGCCTTCAACTGCTCGCCATGCTCCCGCACAAACGCGGCAATCCCCTCGCCGCCAACCTCTTCTTCACCCTCAACAATCACCCGTACATTCACCGGCAGCTTCCCACCACCCGCGGCGAACAGCGACTCCAGCGCCTTCACATGCATCCACATCTGCCCCTTGTCATCGACAGCCCCGCGCGCATAGATATTCCCATCGCGCTCTGTCGGCTCAAACGGCGGCGACTTCCACTCATCCAGCGGCTCCGCCGGCTGCACATCATAGTGCCCATAGCAAAGCACCGTCGGCGCACCGTCCGCGATGCAGCCAATCCCCATACACCAGCGGATGCCCAATCCGCTGCGGCACCACCACCGCCTGCCCCGCCGCATCCACAATCACCTCCTCCGGCGTGGACGTCTCGATCAGCCGCACATTCTCCATCCCAATCCGCTGTCAGCTCCGCCGCCACAAACTCCGCCGCCCGCCGCACATCCCCAACATGCACAGGATCAGTCGAAATCGAAGGAATCCGCAGCAACGCCTTCAACTCCTCCACAAACCTCGCCTGATTCTTCGTCGCAAACTCAACCGCCGCCGTCACATCTGCCATAACCCATCACTCCTTCACTCTTCTGATCATCATCGCTCTCAAGCCTAACGCCCGGCGACCCACAATAGCCACCACGCATCATAAAACCAGGCTGTTACAGCGACGGCCTCGGCGAAAGGAACAGCCACCGTGCCAACCTACAAGATCAAACTGAAAAGCCGCAGAGAAGTAGCCGCCGAAACAATGGCCTTCCACTTCGAAAAGCCCGCCGGCTTCACCTTCATCGCAGGCCAGGCCGGAAACTTCACCCTCCACCATCCCCCCGAGACCGACAAAGAGGGCAACAAGCGCAGCTTCTCTCTCGCCTGCGCTCCCTACGAAGACGACCTCATGATCGCCACCCGCATGCGCGACACCGCCTTCAAGCGCTCCCTCAAATCCATCCCCCTCGGCACCGAGCTCTCTCTCGAAGCCCCCTGGGGCGAGCTCACCCTCCACAAAAACCACAGCACTCCAGCCGTCTTCGTCACCGGAGGCATCGGCATCACCCCGATCCGCAGCATCGTCCTCGAAGCGACACGAACCAAACTCGCCCAGAAACTCATCCTCTTCTACTCCAACCGCCGCCCCGAAGACGCCGTCTTCCTCAACGACCTCACCCAGGCACAAAAAGAAAACTCCCACTTCAACTTCATCACCACCATGACCGAGCCGGAAAAATCCTCGCACCCGTGGAAAGGCCAAACCGGCCCCATCGACAAACCCATGCTCGAAAAACTCATCGAAGATCTCAACGTACCCCATCTACTACATCTGCGGCCCACCGGAGATGGTCTCCGCCATGCACAAGATGCTCAAAGACGCAGGAGTAAAATCTCCCCACATTCGCACCGAAGACTTCGACGGCTACTAATTCCTATGAAAATCCCACTCAAACGCGTCTACGAAGAACCCGCCAAAGAGGACGGCACCCGCATCCTCGTCGACCGCCTCTGGCCCCGCGGCCTCACCAAAGAAAAGGCCCACGTCGACCTCTGGCTAAAAGAAGTAGCCCCCAGCAACGAGCTCCGCAAATGGTTCGCCCACGACCCCACCAAATGGCCGGAATTCAAAGCCCGCTACAAAGCCGAACTGAAAAATAACAGATCCCAGTTGAATCTCCTCCGACAAGCCATAGCCAAAGGCCACGCCACCCTCGTCTACGGCGCCCGCGACACCGAACACAACGAAGCCGTAGTCCTTCAAGAACTACTAAGCCACTGAAGTCCCTTCGCCGCCCATCATCAAGTCTCTTTACCACCACGATCCAGAATTCAAGGAGGAGTTCATGGCAACAATGAAAGCCGCACAAGTCCCCAGCCCCGGAGCCGACTTCCAAATCGTCGAGCGCGAAATCCCCAAGCCCCCCGCCGGCCACGTCCTCATCAAGATCCAGGCCTGCGGCGTCTGCCACAGCGACGTGCTCACCAAAGAAGGCGCATGGCCCGGCATCCAATACCCTCGCGTCCCCGGCCACGAAGTCGCCGGCATCATCGACGAGCTCGGCCCCGGCGTCTCCTCATGGCACAAAGGGCCAGCGCGTCGGAGTCGGCTGGCACGGCGGCCAGGACGGCACATGCCTCTCCTGTCGCCGCGGAGACTTCCGCAACTGCAGTAACCTCAAAATCCCCGGCATCAGCTACGACGGCGGCTACGCGCAATACATGGTCGCCCCCATCGAAGCCCTCGCAGCCATCCCCGAGTCCCTCAACGACGTCGAAGCCGCCCCGCTCCTCTGCGCCGGAATCACCACCTTCAACGCCCTCCGCCACAGCGGCGCGCTCCCCTCCGACCTCGTCGCAATCCAGGGCATCGGCGGCCTCGGCCACCTCGGAATCCAATTCGCCGCCAAGTTCGGCTACAAGGTCGCAGCCATCGGACGCGGCTCCGAAAACGCAGCCCTCGCAAAGAAACTCGGAGCACACGTCTACATCGACAGCAAAGCCACCAAGCCCGCCGAAGAGCTGCAAAAACTCGGCGGAGCACAAGTCATCCTGGCCACCGCCCCCAGCTCCAAAGCCATGTCCGAGCTCATCGACGGCCTCGGCCCCAACGGCAAGCTCATGGTCGATCGGCGCCGCCTTCGACCCAATCGAAGTGACCCCCATCCAACTCATCACCGGCAGCCGCACGATTCAGGGCTGGGCCGCCGGAACCCCCACCGACTCCGAGGACACCCTCCGCTTCGCCGAACTCACCGGCGTCCGCCCCATGATCGAAACCTACCCCCTCGAAAAGGCCGCCGAGGCCTACGCCCGCATGCTCAGCGGCAACGCCCAGTTCCGCGTAGTCCTAACCATGTAACAACCGCGTCTATCGCCCTTCTCCGCCTCCGCGTCCCTCCCGCGTCCTTCCTGCGTCCGCCGTTCATGCCCTTCGTGGATTACAATTGCGCCCTCCCCCCGGCCACGCATTTCAAAGTCCTAAAAAGAGGAGATCTATCTATGCTCGGACAACAAATCAGCGAAACAAAAGGCAAGCGACTCGTCAGACGCGTCCTCTCCGTCGACCCACCAACCGCAGAAGTCTCATTCGAAGACACCGGCCAGGTACTCGGCATTCCCGTCACCGGCATGGGAACCTACACCTCGGTCGTCCGCCCCGATGGCTCCATCTACGGCCACGGCCAGGGAATGAACATGACGCAGGACGGCGAAGCCATCACCTGGACCGGCACAGGCGTAGGCCACTTCGGCCCCGGCGGCTCCGTCAGCTACCGCGGCATGCTCTTCTTCCGAACCACCTCGCAGAAACTCGCCCAACTCAACAACAGCTGCGGAGCCTTCGAATACGACGTAGACCCCACAGGCAACACAATCTCCAAAGTCTGGGAATGGAAGTAGCACCAAAACAGGCCACAGGCCAGGATCGAATCTGATCCTGGCCTCAACCTGTATATTCTTGTGAATCTACTCGCAAAGTACTGATTCCCACCTAGGAGATGTGTCCCTTGAAACTACCTGCATCTGCGTCCATCTCGCGTCGACGAGTCATGTCCATGGGATTGGGCCTCGTCGCCGGCGCCGAAATCGCCGTCATCCCCTTGGCCAACGCACAGCCCACGCACAGTCCAAAGCCCCCACCTTCGTCCTGGTTCACGGCGCATGGCACGGAGGATGGTGCTGGCGCCGAGTCGCCGATCGCTTAACCGCCAAGGGTCACTACGTCGTCGCGCCCACCCTCTCAGGCGTCGGAGAGCGTTCGCATCTGCCACCCGATTCCATTAACCTCACCACACAAATCAACGACATCGTCGGCGAAATCAAATGGAAGGATCTCAACGGCATCGTGCTCGTCGGCCACTCCTATGGAGGGATGGTTATCACCGGCGTGGCCGAGCAGCTTCAGAACCGCATCGCCGCCATCGTCTATCTCGACGCCTTCATGCCCGCCGACGCGCCAGTCACTATACGATCTCAACCACGCGCCCGCGCCGACAGAAAAAGTCAGCCCGCCCCACCCGGCAGCCTACTTCCACGTCAACCCAGCCGACAGCGCATGGGTCGACAGCAAGCTCACCCCGCACCCAATGCAATGCTTCACCGAGAAACTAAAGGTCACAGGCGCCTATCAGGCCATCCCAAAGAAAGTCTACATCCGCGCACCTCTCTTCAAGATCGCCGCGTTTGACACCGCCTTAGCCCAGTGCCGCGCAGATCACTCGTGGAAGACCGAAACCGTAACCTGCGGCCACGACGTAATGATCGACCAACCCGCAGAACTAACCGCAATCCTCGAGAAGCTCGCCTGACCCTACTATCTGGAGACGAGCTTTCGCAGACGCCCGCCAAGCGGGCCATTGGCGCGGGCATGTCGCCCCTACTAACGCCAAAGTATTTGCACACCATACTTGGCGACTTCGGCATCTTTCGTAAGAAGACTCAGCGTGTAAGCCCGAGCCTGTGCGATAAGCATTCGGTCGAAGGGTCGGCGTGGTGAGGGGGTAGAGTTGCGGCGGCAACGATGTTGGGCTGGGTGATGGGCAGGAAGGCGACGCCCAGCTGCTCGATTCGTTCCACCATGCGTTCGACAGACGAACCTGCAAGAGGGAGCCGGTGAACGGCGGCTTTATTGGCCAGCTCCCACACCGTTGCAAGGCTCACGAAGAGCTCGTTGTCATCGTCTGAGATAGCTTCCTGGACGGAATGGGAAGGCGCTCGGGTTCGTAGAGAGCCCAGAGTAGTGTGTGGGAGTCGAGCAGCAGCCTCAAATTTCGCCCGAGGTCATAGCGGCGAGTCATTCATCTGACGCTCCAACTCTTTATCCATCTCGCGCCACTCCTGCTCAGAAGGGACGCGAATTTCGCCGCGGCCAGCGCCGAGGATACGGCGGCCGGTCTGTTTGGCGGCGAGACAGGGGTCGAGACGACAAGCTTGAGGGTCGGCTTGTCCGGACGCGCAATCTCGACCACTTCGCCATTGTCAGCGGCGGAGATGAGATCGGAGAGATGGGTTTCAGCGTATTGGGCGCTGACCTTCATGGGTTTAGGGTAGTTCAGCTGGATGTTGGGGTCAATGATTTTGGCGAGATTGGGTGAGATCGTGCGGAACTGAGGGCGCTGAAGAACCCGTCCTGCTTAACAGGGCCGGCTTCAGCCGTGCCGTAAAGACTTCCCTAACAAATCGGCTTTAGCCAAACTGAGGTGAGTTTTGCTACATCCGGGCTCATGCCCTATCAGAAGTGTTTCAGCAGACCTAAGGCAAGGCCCGAATCCTGAAGCAGGGCGAAACGATTCATGCAATCCACGACGAAAGCATCGTCTTCTCCATAGTTCTCGACTAAAACCTGCACGCTAGCATGGCACATGGAATAGCAAAGCCAACAATGAAGCTTGAATTCATTGGACCGTATTTTCGCGGAATTTCGGAAACGGAGAAACTCCTCTTATGCCGTCAGTTACTTACACGTTCGAGATGCAGATGCATCAAGGCTTCGTTGGATGGATGAGCCACCTTATTTAGCTCGCCATACATCCTGACAGAACCTTCAGGAGCATGCCGCATATGTGTGTCTTCCCCCGTTTGCGCAGCCCCAGGTCAATCTCACGAATCCGAGTAAGAATTTCAAAATCTTGTTTTAGGGCCGCGGCCGCCTTGGCATATTGCCCGTCGGAGATCAGCTGTTCAGAGATTGCACATCCTTGAAAGTAGGTTGCAATGAGCAGAATCTTGTTGCCTATCTCTGGAGATGGCGATCCTTTTTTGGCCCGCTTTGCACAACATCGTACGCGCTAGTAACCCAACACACCTTTCGAGAAAAAAGCGTCGCCCCAGTAGATCGCTTTGGCCTGTTTCGCGACTCGAGCGAGCTCCGACGACCGCGGCTCTAAGCTCTCGTCCCTTTAGCACACAATCATTTTCGGAATCTTCGAGGGAGACATCTTTGTTCATTTATCCGATTGTAGCGGTTTAGCCGCTGGCTATTTTCGAGCCAGACTCCTTATGCGTAAAGGCGCAACCGAAGCTCTCGAAGTTGTTTGTTTTTTCGAAAGGAGCATTTCACCCGAGAAGGTTAACAAGCACTTTCCAAACGACGACTAGATAAACGAATGTAGCTCCAACTAAGTTGATGTAATACAAAGAATTCTGCTTGGAAACTCACTTTTCTTCTTCATTTTGTCAATGCTGACTGTGCGTCCTCCATCTCCTCACCTTGGTGCTTCAGAATCAGGAAGAGTAACCGCTTTGTAGCGAATGACTCCTCGACAGCCAATCGTAGCTGCGAGCGGTAAATGCCCAATTTAACCGCCTGGAAGATAAGTATTAGGAGGCAGAGAACTAAATTTTCAAAAGCTGTCGAGACCTTATCGAATGCGAAAAAAAATAGGACTATATACAGAAGATTCCGGAAAATAGTCCACACAATTTTCCACCATCCCCAAGCTCTAAAGAGAACAGGCTCTTTATCCGCCTCCTCATTCGGTATCTGTACTAATTGTTGATCTGTCATCGTACAGTTTCCTCGAACAACATTGATTACAGTTATACCTAACGCAGTTCAAAGAAGGGGACTTTTGATGGCAGATGTGGCATACATATCTAGTGAGAAAGGGCGCGCGCTCCAACATGTAAACCTGCACCCCCACTTATCCTCCCCTCAATAATCCTTATCAAGCTGGCGAATCCCACCGCACAAGCGAACAATAACCCCATGACCCCCTCCACCGCCAAAACCCCCACACCCACCGGCCAAACCTGGGACCCCACCGTCTACGCCGCCAACGGCCGCTTCGTAGCCAACCTCGCCACCGGAGTAGTCGATCTCCTCGCCCCCAAACCAGGCGAACACATCCTCGACATAGGCTGCGGCGACGGAGCCCTCACCGAGCGGCTCGCCGCCACCGGAGCCATCCTCACCGGAGCAGACGCCTCCCCCGCCATGGTCGCCGCCGCCCAAACCCGCGCACAGAAAAGCGCTCACCCCTTCGAAGTGGCCCATTACCCAGCCCAATCCCTACCCTACGAGAGCGAATTCGACGCCGCCTTCTCCAACGCCGCCCTCCACTGGATCCCCGAAGCCATCCAACCCACCGCCCTCAGCCGCCATCCACCGAGCCCTCAAACCCAACGGCCGCTTCGTAGCCGAGATGGGCGGCCTCGCCAACATCGCCGCCATCCGCGCCGCGCTCCAGGCCACCCTCGCCCCCTACGGCATCGACGCCGAAGCCGACGCCGCCTCCTTCTACCCCTCCCCCGCCACCTACCGCCGCCTCCTCGAAGCCGCCGGCTTCACCGTCCAGTCCATCGACCTCATCCCCCGCCCCACCCCCCTGCCCGACAGCGCCGACGGCAAAAACGCCCATGGAAATCTGGCTCAACACCTTCCGCAACGGAGTCCTCGACCGCCTCACCCCCACCGACCGCGCCCACGCCATCGCCGCTACCGTCGCCATCCTAGAACCCATCCTCCGCGACCACGACGGCAACTGGACCTCCGACTACGTCCGCCTACGCTTCCACGCCACCCGAACCTGGAGTTGATTCGTCATCCTTCCGTAGTGGAAATTGTCATTCTCAGGTAATTAAAAGTGTCATCCTGAGCGAAGGCGGCGCTTTTGCCGCCGGAGTCGAAGGACCTGCTTTTCGTCTTTGCTGTTGCTGTTGCCTGTTCTTGACCCCTCAACCCCTTGACTCCCCCCGTATAATAGAGACAACGAAAGAAACTCCGGCAAAGGCCGGAGTTTCACATTTAAGCCCAGGACTTCGCAACCGAGGTCCGGACTTAAGTATAATGTTTTGAATATTTTGCACAAAACAAGGGGGAGGGGGACCATGGACATGAAGACCGCAAGCGAGATACCGAAACGCTCGGATCGCCGCGCCCAACCCGCAACCGGCACGATCCCCAATGAATCGATTTAGGAGATTGCTTCGTCCATCTAGGAAACCAGCTGCATCTAACTTTTGTGACCCACTCTTGAATCCACAGCTACCGCTAACCCATCTACTTTCCTACCGCTCTTAGTCAGGCTACCTACTATGGGATTCGATCTTCGGCGGTTCCTGCTGTTCGTTCCGCTCTTCGCCACCTTCTGTTGCTGCCAATCGAACGCGCAGCAGATCGTCGCCAGCCTCCCCGACTCACCCGGCTCTGTCCTCGATCAATCCTCCATCTCATCGTCATCGACATCTGAGGACCCACAATCCCCCCAACCGGACACCACCGCAAAGCCCCCTCACGTCGATGCAGCAGCCCAAGCGCATCCTAGGCATCCTCCCCAACTTCCGCGCGGTCACCGCCGGCACCAAGCTGCCTCCCCAGACCGTCAAGGACAAGTTCGTCACCGCCTCTGAGGACAGCTTCGATTACTCCGCCCTCTTTATACCCGCCGCTCTCGCTGGCTACGGTCTCGCCGTAAACAACGTCCCCGAGTTTCACGGGGGTGCCGCAGGCTATGGTCGCTACTTCTGGCACAGCTTCACCGACCAGACGATCGAAAACTACATGGTCGAGTTCATCATTCCCGCCATCCACCACGAGGACACTCGCTATTACACCAAAGGCGAGGGAGGCTTCGTCAAACGCACTACCTACGCTTTGAAACATGCCGTCATCACCCAGAGCGACTCCGGCAAGCCCACCTTCAACGCCGGCGAGGTCATCGGCTCAGGCGCCGCAGCGGGCATCTCCAATTTCTACTATCCGCAATCGCAACGCACCTTCGGCCAGACCGCTCAGAGATGGGGGGTCAACTTCGGCATCGACTCCGCCACCTTCGTCTTCAAAGAGTTCTGGCCCGACATCAACCACGCACTCTTCCACGGCAAGCAGTGACTCCCCGTAGCACATCTCGCTCCGGTGTAACCTCAACCCCATGCGGACCTCATTGCGCGCGTTCCTGCTCCTGCTTCCCCTCGCGATAACCCTCCAGGCCCAGCCTCCCGCAACTCCTCCCCAAACCAACATCCCGCAGGACGCCCCCCTAAACCCCACCCTACCCACCCTATTCATCGTAGGCGACTCCACCGCCCGCAACGGAGCCGACCTGGGCTGGGGTGACCACTTCGCTCCTCTCTTCGACACCACCAAAATCAACATCGCCAACCGCGCCATGCGCCGGCCGCAGCTCCCGCAGCTACTACAACGAAGGCCTCTGGCACAACGTCCTCGCCGAGATGAAGCCCGGCGACTACGTCCTCATCCAGATGGGCCACAACGACGGCGGAAGCGGCCCCGAAGCCGTAGCCAAGGACACCAAGTACCGCAGCAGCATCAAGGGCCTCGGCGACGAGACCGTCGACATCCCCTCCCCAAACCCTTCACCACCGGCCCCATCGCCGGCCAAACCACCGAGACCGTCCACACCTACGGCTGGTACCTCCGCAAATACATCGCCGACACCCGCGCCAAACACGCCACCCCCATCCTCCTCACCGTAACCATCCGCAACATCTGGACCACCGGTCCCGATGGCAAGCCTCACATCGAGCGCGACATGGGCTTCCGAGACTTCGAGTATCAACTCGGAGCCGCCGAACACGTCCCAGTCGTCGACATGGCCACCGTAGCCGTCGACGGCTTCGAAGCCCTCGGCCCCGAAAAAACCGCCCTCCTCTTCCCCATCGACCACACCCACACCAGCGCCATCGGAGCCGACATGAACGCCCACTCCGTAGCCACCGCCCTCCGCAACGCAAAATCCCCCCTCGCCACCTACCTCAAGCCCTGACCGCCCTCCACGTTTTCGAGTAACATAGAAGATACGTCCACTTGGACGCTTATTTCATGCGCCTGCGCTCCTCACATTTCGTGTTTGTGGTGGTTCTCCTCTGCTCCGTTCAGATCAGGGACAACTTCACCCTGCAGCTCGTAAATGGCGAGGTCTCCGCCGGTCGAACGGCGCATCCCAGCGTCACGGCATCGCGGCTCTCCCGGCCAGCGCAGCTGTGACTCACGGAGGCAGTACCACACGTCTCACGGTACCCACCCGGCTCGACCCAGCAGGATGGACAGCCTACCGCGTAGCCTGGACCATGCCCCTGCCGGCCCACGCCGCCGCAGCCATCAGCAACTACACTAGCCTGCTCCGCGCGTAACCCGACCGAGCCGTCCACCCGACGTCCCCCGTCACCCTCTTCCGCAAAACTTCCGCGCACTCAATTACGCACCCAAGCCCCAAGGAAATCATCCGTGATCAACTCAGTCATCGCCAAGGTATTCGGCACCAGTAATGAACGCGCTGTAAAGCGCATCCTGCCGCTCGTCAAGCAGATCAACGATCTCGAGCCCACCATGCAGGCGCTCTCCGACGACGAGCTGCGCGCCAAGACCGCCGAATTCCGCCAGCGCGTGGCCGACTCCGTCGCCGCCGAAAAGCTCGATCCCGCCGACCGCTCTGAGGACAACCTCGCCGCCATCTATGCCGCCGAAAAGGCCGCCCTCGACGCCATCCTCCCCGAAGCCTTCGCCGTAGTCCGCGAAGCCGGCCGCCGCACCGTTCAGATGCGCCACTTCGACGTCCAACTCATCGGCGGCATCGTCCTCCACTCCGGCAAGATCTCCGAGATGAAGACCGGCGAAGGCAAGACCCTCGTCGCCACCCTTCCCTGCTACCTCAACGCCCTCGCCGGCCGCGGCGTCCACGTCGTCACCGTCAACGACTATCTCGCCAAGCGCGACGCCGAGTGGATGGGCAAGATCTACGGCTTCCTCGGCCTCTCCGTCGGCGTCATCGTCCACGATCTCTCCGACGAACAACGCCGCGAGGCCTACGGCTCCGACATCACCTACGGCACCAACAACGAGTTCGGCTTCGACTACCTCCGCGACAACATGAAGTTCGACATCAAGGATCAGGTCCAGCGCGGACACTACTACTGCATCGTCGACGAAGTCGACTCCATCCTCATCGACGAAGCCCGCACCCCGCTCATCATCTCCGGCCCCACCGACCAGACCACCGACAAGTACGCCCGCGTCAACCTCATCATCCCCAAGCTCGAACTCGGCGAACTCATCGAGACCCTCGAGACCAAGACCTGGTCCGGCGACTACGTCATCGACGAGAAGACCCGCTCCATCACCGTCACCGACGAGGGCTGGGAGAAGATCGAAGGCCTGCTCGGCATCGGCAACATCGCCGACCCCGAAAACTGGGACCTCAAGCACCACGTCGAAGTAGCCATCAAAGCCCACTCCCTCTACAAGCGCGACGTCGAGTACGTCGTCAAAGAGGGCGAAGTCATCATCGTCGACGAGTTCACCGGCCGCCTCATGCCCGGCCGCCGCTGGTCCGATGGCCTCCACCAGGCCGTCGAAGCAAAGGAAGGCGTCGCCATCCGCAAGGAAGACCAGACCCTCGCCACCATCACCTTCCAGAACTACTTCCGCATGTACAAAAAACTCAGCGGAATGACCGGCACCGCCGAGACCGAAGCCGCCGAGTTCGACAAGATCTACAAGCTCGAGATCGTCGTCATCCCCACCAACCGCAAGATGCTTCGCCTCGAGAATCCCGACGTCGTCTACCGCACCGCCAAGGAAAAGTACTTCGCCGTCGCCGATGAGATCGCGCGCCTCCACGAGCTCACGCCAGCCCGTCCTCGTCGGCACCACCAGCATCGAAAAATCCGAGCTGCTCTCCGACATCCTCAAGCGCAAAGGCGTCCGCCACGTCGTCCTCAACGCCAAGTTCCACGAGAAGGAAGCCGAGATCGTCGCGCAGGCCGGGCGCATCGGCATGGTCACCATCGCCACCAACATGGCCGGCCGCGGTACCGACATCCTGCTCGGCGGCAACTCCGAGTTCATGGCCCGCCAGGATCTCGTCCGCAAGCAGCAGGCCCGCGCCGTCTCCGCAGCCGAGGGAGCCATCTCGCCCGTCGCCGGTCCCGGCATGGTCCGCTTCTACTATCAGTCGCAGGAGTTCGAGACCACCCAAGCAGGCATGGGACGACGCCGTCGCAGCCCACGCCGCCTCCGCGCAAGGTCGAGCACGACGCCGTCGTCGACGCCGGCGGCCTGCACATCCTCGGCACCGAGCGCCACGAGTCCCGCCGCGTCGACAACCAGCTTCGCGGACGCGCCGGACGTCAGGGCGACCCCGGCGCCTCGCGCTTCTACCTCTCGCTCGAAGACGACCTCATGCGCATCTTCGCCCGCGAGTGGGTCTCCACACTGCTCCAGCGCCTCGGCATGGAAGAGGGCGTGCCCATCGAGTCCGGCATGATCTCCCGCCGCATCGAAGCCGCGCAGAAGGCCGTCGAATCCCAGAACTTCGAGTCCCGCAAACACGTCCTCGAGTACGACGACGTCATGAACAAGCAGCGCGAAGCCGTCTACGGTCTGCGCCGCCAGTTGATGGAAGGAGTCGACCAGAAGCAGCTCATCACCGACGACTACCTCTCCACCATCCTCTCCAACATCCTCGACGAGAACATCCCCGAGAAGGCCCATCCCGACGAGTGGAAGACCGAGCCGCTCTTCAACCAGGTCTTCGACGTCTTCGGAGCCCGCTTCGATCAGGGACCGGAAAAGATCGACGTCTCCTCGCTCAATCGCCACGAGCTCGGCGAAGCCCTCTTCGATCACCTCCGCGCCCGCTACGACGTGAAGGAGACAGATCCTCGGCTCCGAACAGATGCGCTACCACGAGCGCATCGTCATGCTCTCCGTCCTCGATGGCCTCTGGAAGGATCACCTCCTCGCCATGGACCACCTCAAGGAAGGCATCGGCCTCCGCGGCTACGCCCAGCAGGACCCCCTCGTCGCCTACAAGAAAGAGTCCTTCGAGATGTTCGAGGGCATGATGATGCGCTTCCAGGAAGACACCGCTCGTCACCTCTTCCGCATGCAGATCATCGGCCCCGACGGCACTCCCATCGAGACCGCCGAGCAGCTAGCGCGCATTCAGTCCGCCAGTCTCCCTGCCGCCCCGCTCCCCGGCACACCAGTCCTGCCGGCCAGCACCAATGATCCCGCCGCAACGCAGGCGCCCCGGCAGCCCGCGCCCGTACCGTCTCCAATCGCGCTCCATCGACCACCATCGATGCGCTCGAGCGCGAGTTCCACAAGAAGAAGCAGCGCGAACTCGACCTGGCCCGCGCCGCCGGTTCATCGGCCGCGGCCAGCAACGGCAACGCCCCCCGCACCGCCGGCGCAAAGGTCGGCCGCAACGACGAGTGCCCCTGCGGCTCAGGCAAGAAGTACAAGAAATGTCACGGAGCCAACGCCTAAGCCTCAGTTCTTACTCGGCCCCACCCGGTCGAGATCGTACAGCAGCAGCTTAGCCTTGGTAGCCAGCGTCTTCGCTCCCTCCGCATCGCCGGACTTCAGCGCCGCCTGCGCCTGCCGCTGAAAATTAAGTGATCTTATTGATCTGCGACCGCTGCGACTTCACAACACTTGCCGGCAGCGCCTTCAGCCGCTTGTCGTTCGACGCAATCAGGTCTGTCGCCTCTTGCTTCGTCTGCGGAGTCGCATCTCCGCCCGCAGTCAGCGCCCCAATCGCCGACTCCTCCGTCCACGGCTTCAGTAGAAGCCACTTGCGTTTGAGCATTCGCCGGAGTCTAGTCGCCGGACTAACCGGCCTCGGCGTCGGTCTCCGCTCGGCCGCGGAGTAGCCGCCGCCTCCGCAATAGGTCAGGCAACTCCTCCGCCGGCGGCTCCTCGATCAGCGGAGGATTCTCCGGCTGCGGGAGCCGAAGCCAGCGCCACCGGAGCCAGTGTTCAGCGGCAGGGTCACCATCAGCGGAGTCTTGTGAAGACATCCGCTCAACCCTAGCGCGCAACACCAGCGCAACCCCCATCAGGAGTTTGGACGCGGCTCCGCCTTGCGTCTCGCTTCGCGTCAATCGCTCTGTTGTCTCACCAGGCACGTTCTACCCGATCTCCTTGCTCACGGGAACAATCTCCGCCGGAGGAATCCCTGCCGGCGTATTTGCCACTGCTACGATCTTCCGCCCCTCGCCACCTGCGATGGCCGCAACCGGAACCCTCAAGGTAAACGTTGTCCCCCGGTCCGCCGCTGCCGGATCGGCATTCGATCGCACATCCATCGCTCCACCATGCATCTGCAGGATGCGATAAGTCATCGCCAGCCCGATCCCGCTGCCCTTCGGCTTGGTCGTAAAGTACAGTTCAAAGATACGCGGTAATAGCTCCGCCGGTATACCCTCCCCGTTGTCCTCCACCTCCACCACCGCAAACTGCGCCTCCCGTCGCACCCTCACCCGCATCACTCCGCCCTGCGGCATAGCCTGCATCGCATTCAGCAGTAGATTCAGCAGCGCCTGCCGTATCAACTCGTCATCCACCCGCACCGGCAGCGGCTCCCGCGGCAGCTCCGTCGTCACCTGGACATTATTCTCCGCCATCTCCGCTGCCGGTCAGTTCAATCACTGCGCGCACCACCTTCCGCAGATCCTGCTCATGCAGATGCAGCTCCATCGGACGCGAAAAGTCCGCCAGCGTCTGCACCACCCGGTCCAGCCGCTGCATCTCGCCCGACAGAATATCCACATGCCGTTGCGCCCCCCGGAACAACTCCCCTCGCCATTCTCCGTACTCCCGCCCGCCAGCTTCCCCCGCAACAGTTCCAGGTGCACCACCATCGCGTTGATCGGGTTCTTCACCTCATGCCCCACCCCCGCCGTCAGCCGCCCAATCGCCGCCAGCCGCCGCGACACCTCCAGCTCCTGCCCCAGCTGCATCACCGACTCCGTATCCCGCAGCGTCAACAGCGTCCCCATGCTTCCCGCTCTCGCCCTCGCCACGCCCATCGTCGATCCGGTCCAGCGAAATCTGCACCTCGCCGCCCATCTTCCAGCGTCACCCCTCCGCGACGACATGCCCCCCCTCTGCAAAAGCCTCCAGCACCGCCGCGCCCAGCGCGGTCTCCGGAGAAAAGATCTCCTCCAGCCGCCGCCCCACCATCTGCCCCCGAAAATCCCCCTCCGTCCGGCTCACAAAATTCTCCACCGCATCCGAAACCATCACCGCCCGCCGGTCACCCGTAAACAGCAGCACGCCATCCCGCAGAGTATCCAGCATCTGGTTCAGATTCGCCTGCAACGCCGGAGTAGCCTGCCTCTTTCGTGCGCATCTGTTCGCCCAGCCGCTCGATCGTCTTGGTCACCCGCACCATCGCATCGCTGCCGCCCTCACCCGCCTCCAGAGCCGTCGAGCCGGATCGCCCGGTCCCAACCCCAGCTCCGGAGCCGCCGTCAACCGCTCCAGCCGCGTGCTGATCTGCTCGATAGGCCGCAGCGCCAGGTTCGCCAGCAGTCCAGCCGCCAACAATCGACGCCACTCCAGCGATCAACGCAAACCACAGCGCGCTCCGCAGCCACTCTTCATACGAATTCCGCAGAAACGTCGACCGCACCCCCACATGCACCGCCAGAAACGGCGCTCCATTCCTGTCCAGCGACTGCGTAAGATCCAGCACTCGCGGCTTCCCAAACAGCTCTCGCATCTGGTCGACAAATCCGCTGTCGCGCACCTTCTTCAGGCTCGTCCGAAAAGTAACCTCCTGATCCAGAGAATCCGGGTCCGTGCTCACCAGCGTCAACCCATGCGCATCCGTCACGCTGACGTCCTGCACCGTCGGCGAATAACGCACCACCGCATTCATCACATCCGTCAGAGCGTCGCTGCTCCGCAGCGCATCCACCACCGCCGCATGCAACGCCTCGTCACTCCGGTCCACCGGAGGATTCTCCCTGATCCCCGTCTCCACCGCCTGCCGGGTCATCAACAGGACCTGCTGCGCCAACACGTCGTTCGACGCCGCTGTCTGCTCGATCCTCTGACGCAGCAACTGACCCATAAACAGCGAGCAGAGAATCAGCACAATCGCGAACGTCAACGCCGTCACCGACAGCACCAGCTTGGTCTTCAACTGCATCTCTTACTCCGCTGCATCTTCCGTGGCGCTGGAGTACTCCTTCAGCTTATTCTGTAGCGTCTTCGCGCTGATCCCCAGTATCTCTGCCGCCCTGGTCTTATTATTGTGCGTCGACTCCAGCGTCTTCAGAATCAACTGCCGTTCCGCCTCATTCACCGTCGTCCCCACCTCAACATGCACCGTCTTCTGCTCGTCCAGCATCCGTTGCGCCTCGGCCTTTATCGCCTCAACGTCCCTCACACCTGAATCCTTCCCCGGCAGCCGCGGTCGGCTGGCCAGCGGAGCGAACCCTACCTCGCCAAAGTGCGGCGGCAGATGCTCCACCCCGATCAGCCCCGTCCCCGCCAGAATCGTCGCCCGCTCAATCGTGTTCCGCAGCTCCCGCGCATTGCCCGGCCACCGATACTCCTCCAGCCGCTTCAGCAGACTGTCCTTCATCCCCGACACCATGCAGTGATGCCGCTCATTCATATCCTGGATCATCTTGTCCGCAATCGGCGCGATATCCCCCGGATGATCCCGCAACGGCGGCATCTGAATATTGAACACATTCAGCCGATAGTAAAGATCCCCACGCAGCTCGCCATTAGCCACCGCCTCCTCAGGATCCTTATTCGTCGCCGCCACCACCCGCACATCCACCGGAGTCTCCACCTTGCTCCCCAGCCGCCGCAGCTTCCTGTCCTCCAGCACCCGCAGCAACTTCGCCTGCGTCGCCGCCGGCATCTCGCCAATCTCGTCCAGCAGCAGCGTTCCCTCCTCCGCCAGCTCGAAGCATCCCGCCCGCCGCTCCAGCGCACCCGTAAACGCGCCCTTCTCATGCCCGAAAATCTCGCTCTCAATCAGCGTCTCAGGAATCGCCGCGCAGTTCACCGCCACAAAAGGCTTCGTACGCCGCGCGCTCAACTCATGCAGCGCCCGCGCCACGAGTTCCTTACCCGTACCGCTCTCCCCCGTCACCAGCACGCTCACGTTCGACGGAGCCACCCGCTCGATCATCGAAAATATATCTTTCATCTGCGGAGAATACCCAACCAGCGGCCCCAGCCTCCCCGACTCCTTCAACTGCCGCCGCGTCACCTCCAGCTCAACATCCGACTCGGCGAATGCGTAACCTGCTCGACGACGTATTGCTCGGCGTGAGCCGCTACCCCGGAATGGAGATCAGGCTCCAGGAGCAGACCGCGGCCACCGAGATAGGCCGTGATGGGAACAATCGCGTCATTCGCTCGGCCGAGGAGCTTATCATCGCATTGTCGCAGCCGGCATTCTTCGCGGCGGGCTACGATATTAAGCGCGCATCTGCTCTCGAATCAGCGTTCTCGCTCTTGAACGAGGTTTATGATGACGTGCTCGAGCAAATTCGCAAGCATGCAGCAAGCCAACCTCTGTCGGCGCAATGGCAGACGTTTTTCGTTGAGCTTTGCCCGGCAAAAGTTTCGACCGAACGCGACCAACGCATTGCGCGGGTACGACGCGAAAAGACGGTAGGTATTCAACGACTGGATCCGGCACATTTGCCGCACGGCCGCTATGACCCAGGAATGACAACCTTGGTCAACCCCGTGAGGTCCCGCAAGCGGCTACTGATGATCGCTCCGGTTATGCCCTCGGACCGCGGCAACGGTCTGGCCATGCGAGCGGGTTTCTTCCTCGATGCCTACGCCCGACGATTCGACGTCGATCTGGTTGTGGCTCCGGTTTTTGGTGACGTGACAGTATCGGATTTTGCGCGATCGCGCGCCGGTCGCATCGAAATCCTCCGCATAGATCGACCGGATTCTCATTATGCCCTGGTGAGTTCGGTCAGCGACCCGCTCGCCCCCGCCTTGAAGCCTTGCGGCGCTATGGGCGGCCGTCACTCACAGCCTTCATCGGCCCCGCTTGTCACGCGCTCGCTCGCATGGCGAAGCAAACTCGCTATCAGGCCGTACACGTTTTCCGGCTCTATCTGGCGGAACTCGCCACGCCTTGGACCGGGGGCGACCGCACCCGGCTCGCTCTTGATTGTGATGAGAACGATGCTTCTGCTTTTTACCGGATCGCCCGTATGGAGTATCGCCACCGCAATCCGGTCGCAGCAGGATCGGCCGAGGCAGAGGCCGAAGCGTTTGAGCGCTTTGCACGCTCTCGCTGCCGAATCGATTTCGTCTATGCGGCATCGCAGAAAGAAGTAAGATCGCTCTCGTCTTTCACTACTCGCGCACTGGTTATCCCCAGCGTCCTCGCAAACGTTCGCAAAAGACGCCGCCTGCGACATAGGCGCTTTTACAACATCGTATTTGTCGGCAGCTTGGGATATACACCCAATGCCGACGCGATGGTTGGTTTTATTCCCATGTGTGGCGACGACTTCGAAAGGCAGTTGCGCCATCGAGTCCGGCTGATGATCATGGGAGCGATCCGCCGACAGCGATATCGCGGCTCGGGACACAGCGTGGCATAACGGTAACCGGAGCGGTTCCCGACGTGTCGCGCTACTATCGTGACGCCGACCTGGCCATCGTTCCGCTCCGTGCGGGGGGTGGCACACGCATCAAAATAATTGAAGCGGCCCTGCACGGCGTACCGATCGTTGCGACGCGATTTGGCGCTGAAGGGACGACTTTTCTCAACATCGGGTGGATATGGTAATAGCAAACAACGCGTCATGTTTCTTGCGCGCTTGTCTTCTCCTCGCCCGCGACAATTCGCTTTCGGAGCGATTGGCAGACCGGGCGCGCGGGGAAGGCACTGCGGGGAGGCCTATTCGCCGGCATTTGGCTAGACAAGGTGATTGATCTGATCACGACGTAGCCCGATGCGTTCGTTTGTAAAGGTTGGCGAGTTAGTTGATGTCGGCAGCGGCTCACCCAGGCGAACGATCTTGGCGAGGTCCACGAGGTCCCGGACGGTTACATTGTGTATCAGACCGAACGGGATCGCGTGCATTACCTGAATAAGACCGCGGCAATCATTTTCGAACTTTGCGATGGCACGCGCGAAACGGATGACATTGTTACCCGAGTGGCCAAGGCTTTTGAGCTTAGCCAATCTGCGCACGATGAGGTTCGCGCCGGTGTCGAATTGCTGATCAAAGAAGGAATAATCCTATTGCCTTCGAAGTGATAGCTCGAACGTCGGCGCGACGCGTCGTAATTCGTACGACGGAACGGGAGGCGTTCCCAGGCGATCCGCTTTCTCGAGTGCAGGCCTAAAATCGTAGGAACCGTGGCCACCGATATTGTTCTGACGGTTGAGCGGTTCCGCGATCGCTATCGCATTACCGAAGAGAGCGCGGACGCCAGGGACGCTATCGGCTTAAACTCGTTGGTCGATAAACTGCATTCGCGGCTGTTTTCTGTTTCGATTGCAGACCGACCCGGGGCGGGCGTCGTGCATGCCGCGTCGCTCCGGCGTGGAAGCCGCCGGGTATTGATCGCCGGGAGTCAAGATGCGGGAAAGACAACGTTGGCCCTTCGTCTCGCCCAAGCAGGATATGAACTAAAGGGAGACGAGCATGTCTTCCTCGAGGAAGATCGGGTCATTGCCCGACCACGCGCATGCCGGGTCAAAGAAGCCTCGCTGGCTCTCCTCCCTGAGTTTGCTCAGATTATTTCGTCTGCTCCTGTCTATGTGGACGAGCGCGGTCACCGAACCTTCAATGTCGACCCGAAGCTGATCGGTGGCTCATGGCGCATCGAAAAGGGCAGGCCTGATGCCGTAATTGTGCTCCAGCCCAATCATGGCGGCTATTCCTCGCTTCGAGGTATGCCGCCCATGGCGGTCGCCCAGATCCTGATATCCGAATTCGGTATGCGGGAGCGCGGCCGGGGCGCCTCGATCGGCGCGATTGCCGGATTGGTGAGCCACACCAAGGGCTTCAACCTGTCGCTCGGCGACCATGAGAGCGCGATAAGATGCGTCGAACGGGCCCTCGAAGGCTGATGACGAGATCTCCGATTCGACAGGTGCCGCGCCAGCGATTCGATATCGAAAGCCGCCATATCTCATCTTGTCTGGCCCTGCGGATCGCGTTAATATTTAGGTGCATAGGGGCAGGAGGATGACTGACGTGGACGACGATAAACTCAATGGAGCTCTCGAAGGGGTCGACGAAAGCAAGCGTTCAACCTTGAAACGGCTTATTGGCACCGGTGCCTTCGTCGGACCGATCATTGCGTCATTCACCATGGCCGGCTTGAGCGTCGATGGTTATCTCCATTCGGCCGCGGCGGCATCGAACGCTTCCGATCGGCGGCTGAAAAAGGGCATTATACGCGTTGCAACGCATCCGGACGGTTTTGGCCTCTACCGTTTTAGCTATCTGTGGAGCGAGACCGAATATGTCGGCGTATTGGCGCAGGAGGTCCTGCCGATCAGGCCTGACGCCGTGGTCGGTGAGGACGATGGTCTTCTGCGCGTCAACTACGCAGCACTTGGGATGAAAATGCTGCCCTACGCCGCTTGGCAGAGCCAGACGGAAGCGCGCTTGCAAGCCATCGCGGCGTGATCCCGCCTCATTGATCGCGGATTGCGACTATCCGGTGTGCGTGAATGGCGACGGTTTCGGCCGCGCTCATCGTCCGAGACGAAAGCGCGTTTTTAGAAGATTGTCTTCGATCGCTTGTGGAGAACGTCGACGAAATCGTGATCGTCGATACCGGTTCCCGCGATAGCACGACGGAGATCGCGAGCCGCTTCCCGATCAAGTTATATCATTTTGCGTGGTGCAATGATTTTTCGGCAGCGCGCAACTTCGCCCTAGAGCGCGCCAGAGGCGACTGGATTCTTTACATAGATGCCGATGAACGGCTTCAATGTCCCGAGGGTGTAGCATTTTCCGATCTGCTGTCCGACCGTAAAAAGGTCGCCTGGGAATTGCGGCTTCATCCGCGCCTTGGCTGGACGGCTTATGCGGAGTTACGACTATTCCGAAACGATCCACGCATTCGGTTTCAGGGCGTAATCCACGAGCGCATCCGGCCAAGCGTCGAGGAAGTGGCGCTCGCCGATCGACTTGAGGTTGGTTGCAGCGAGCTTAGATTGCATCATGTCGGCTACGAAGCTAGCCAGCGCCCGAAGAATTCGCGCAATATTCCGCTTCTGCGCGACTATCTCTCCCGCGAGCCCGACCGGCTGTATTGCTGGTGGCACCTCGGCGAATGCTTGCGGCTTTCCGGCGACGAGGATGCCGCGGTTGAAGCATGGACGAATGGAATGGCGAGGCTGCGCGCACTGAGATCCGGGGCATCGTAAGCTCGGGGACAGCCTACTTTATCTGTCGCTGATAATGCTCAAGCGCGAGCGCGGAGCCAACATTGACGCCCTCGCTGTCGAGGCGATCGCCCTTTTCCCTGGCCATCTGGGACTGCAGTGGATCGCGGCACAGCGCGCCATGGACCGAGGCGATCTCGAGACGGCACGTCCGATCCTGGAAAGGCTCACGTCGATCGACCCGGACACATTTTTCGATCCGGAGTTGGCCTACGACAAGACGTTATTCCGCCACGCCTCGGCGGAGATGTTGGCGCTTTGCTACTTCCGTGGCGGCCATTTTGGGGATGCGGCGCGGCTCTACCACATTGCCGCTCGAACGTCGCCCGATCCGGCTGCTCTGCGAACTCAAGGCAGGCCTGGCGAAGGCCAGGATGCGGGGCTAGCCCGCCCGGTACGACAATCGGTCGCGGACTCCAATCGATCGACGTGACCCGACTCGAACATCGCGTGAGGATTAGTTAGAATTCGGTCTGTTTTGCGCCGGCCTCTTCTTCCCTGCCCGAGGTTTTCAGCTGCTGACGGTTTCCTGGACTACCCTGATGAACAATGAACGCATTCGAATTCTACCGTATCAATTGCCATGGGGAGATTTTTTCAAAGGGCCCCCCTGCGATTGCTGCGAGGTACTACATGGCCACGAGCAATGCGATGCTGCGGATGTCATTGTCTTCCATATCCCGCAATTGCACAGATTTCCACCACGCAAACCGAAGGGTCAACTCTGGGCAGCACTCAGCGTCGAGAGCGCTGTTCACTATCCGCTGTCAGCGCAGCGTTCGGAGCTTGGCGGATTGTTCGATATTTGGATGACCTATCGACGCGATTCCGACGTGTGGTGTCCCTATTTGAGCCCGGACTATGACGTGAGTTTGTACGACGAGCCGGTCGAGAAGACGGAACCACACCCAGCGGCAGCATTGATTTCAAGCCCGTACGATCGCAGCGATCGCTTGGCACTATTGACGGGCTTGATGCGCCACATGCCAATCGACTCCTACGGCTCAGTCCTAAACAATCGAGTGCTTGCGAACGACAAAGGGCCCATAAGCAAGAGGCTAACCATCTCCCGATATCGTTTCACGATGGCATTCGAGAATGCAATTGAAAACGATTATGTTACTGAAAAGTTCTTTGATCCTCTGATGGTGGGCTCGGTTCCGGTATACTTGGGAGCGCCGAATATCGATGAATATGCGCCGGGAGATCATTGTTTCATAAACGCGAAAGATTACGCGGGGCCGGATGATCTGGCGGCTTATCTCCTTGAACTGTGCTCCGATGCGGATGCCTACACCCGCTATTTTCGCTGGAAAAGGGAGCCTTTGCGTCCGTCCTTCTTGCAAATGGTAAGCCAAATTAAGGTCCGGCCGTTATGCAGACTATCTAAGCTAGTTCGCGGCCTTCGTAACGGATCTGCGGATCGCGACATGCTTCGCCGTGAGACTGAGATTGTCGATGAGTAGGCCGGGTACCGATGACGCCAATCCTGCAAACGTGATCGTCGCCAGTCACGAGCGATCAGGAACGCATTTTCTAATCAACACACTGGCACTAAATTTCGGTTTTTCGCCGAACCTTATTCAGAACGACCTAAACAGCGGCGCCGATTTCTATATTCGCCGGGAGCTGCAAACCTATCTCGCCTGCCTGCGCTATGCGAGCGGAGGACGTATCATCAAAGACCATCATCATCTTGCGTTTTTCGACGGTTTGTTTCATCAGTTGCGCGATAATTTTACCATCTTCTATATCTATAGAAATCCCGCGGATGTTATTTGCAGTCTTTGGCGCTACGTCCTCGGCGTGGAACGCCGCGAGGGACCGCGCACCGAGACGCCAGCTGATTTTATGCGAGCCCAGCCGTGCGGCGGCATGCTTCGCTACCAATGGGCCCAGCAAGCGACGATTCTCGATCGCTGGCAATCGCATGTGGACGCGTGGACAACCCTCGGGGTCGAAAAAGCCGGAATATATTTAATTGGGTATGAGGAACTGAGCCTCGATTTCGAGGCCACGGTGGCGCGGATAGCGTCGCGGCTTGGCGTGCCGTGTCCCAGGCTCGTGCGACCTTCACCATCCGAAAAGGTCATGCTTCCGGGCCCAGCCGAGGTCGGCGGGTTTCGCAAATTGCTAAATGCGAAGGATATCGCGTTCATTCGAGAGATGACTGAGCCGACGCTACGTCGTCTCGATCTTATTCAATATATATCGTAACTCGGCTACGATGGATGGATCCGGAGCGGCGATGATAGTTTTGCGTCGATGGCAATACCCTCACGGAAAGCATCTTCCGGACCGACGTGATTTTGATCTGCAATCCCTACTCGAGATTTGCGACCCTTGCTGCTGATGTTCCCTTGGATTATCGTATCGGCGATCGGTGGGAGTGCGTGCGGGATCCGCGCCCCGAACTCGGGCAACCCGATCGGATCTCAAATCGAAGTGACGGTGGCTATCCGTTATCTCAGCGCACTCTCAGACCCACCAGGGTTCCATGAAGACAGCATTGGTATGTGGGGCTGGAGGGTTTATTGGCGGACATCTTGTCAGGTGTCTGAAACGGGATAGCTACTGGGTCCGAGGAGTCGACCGCAAACCGCACGAGTTCGCCGAGAGCGAGGCTAACGAGTTTGTCCTGGGTGATCTCCGGAATTCTCGCTTTTGCGGCGATGTGATCGATCGTCCGTTCGACGAGGTTTATCAGCTTGCGGCAGAAATGGGTGGGGCCGAATTCGTCTACCATGGCGGATATGACGCTGACATTTTGCACAATTCCATGATGATCGACCTCAATGTTTTGGCGAATTGCTTAAGGCACTCGATGACGCGAATTTTCTTCGCGTCATCTGCTTGCATTTATCCGCAACGTAATCAGCAAGACCCGAAGAATCCAAATTGTGCAGAAGATCTGTATACCCGGCCGAACCCGACAGCGAATATGGGTGGACGAAGCTGTTCGGTGAGCGTCTTTATCTGGCCCACGGCCGTTGCAGTGGGTTGCAGCCACGGATTGCGCGCTACCACAACGTCTTCGGCCCAGAGGGTCATTGGATGGGAGGACGCGAGAAAGCGCCGGCGGCGCTGTGCCGCAAAGTTGCCCAGGCGCGCAACGGACAGACCATCGACATTCTTGGCGATGGCCAGCAAAGCCGGTCTTTCCTATTCATATCCGAGTGCATTGAGGGCACAATCAAACTCATGCGTTCGGACGTCGGCGAGCCGCTCAACATCGGCTCCGACGAACTGGTGACGATTGATGGACTAGCCGACGCGATCATCGAGATCTCAGGCAAAACCATTCACAAGAATTATGTTTCGGGGCCCGTCGGCGTGCGAGGACGAAACTCAAACAACAGGCGCATCCGCGAACAACTCAGTTGGGTGCCGTCACTGCCTTTGAGAAGCGGGTTGGAGCAGACATATGCATGGATCGAAACACAAGTTCTTCAGCAAACATCGGCACCTGCCTTTTCATCCTAATCGCCAGGGCGCTGCGTCTCGACGGTGCATCAGTCGCTCGATTATCTCGTCCGGGCCGCCGCTGGAGAATTGGCCTAATCCCTGACCCCATCGTAAGGCTTAGCTGGCAGAGCTCGAGCCCGCGCTCGATGGCGTTTCGGGACGGGCGGCCTTGGGAGATATGGTGCCCCGGGTCTGTCAATGTGGCTGGCAAAGTAGATCTGATCTATTGGAGCCAGTTTGCGCCGGTGCAGCCAGACTTTTTGTTGAGGCGTTGGCGTTGTAGAGGTCAATCCGCGATAAATCATCCCATGCGACGCTACGGGCTGGCCGAAGTGCTTGTAGGTCAGCAATGAAATGATTGCCTGATCGTGACGATGCCGAACATCCGTAGCCGCGATATTTTCCTCAATCAATGCAATGGCAAGCGCTTCCTGCAGGAGCGCCAGGACCTTTCCTGTCTTCCTAAAGCCCATCAAGGTCGCGGCCAACGTCGGTTTACCAAGGCGAAAGTTAGCCGTGACGCCACAACCCTTGCAGGCGGCTTCGGACGCCTCCCAATCCAGAAAATGGCCATTGGGGACGACGAAGTAACCTCGTTCCTCGAGTTCCAGAAAAAATGTCATCGAGCGATTTCAGAACGATCAAACCCGCGTCCAGCCATAAGATGTCGTGCGCGGGAGCATCGTTCAAGCGCCATATTTTCCAGGTGAAGTGCTTGCGCCAATGAGGACAGAAGCGCGGAACCGTCGTGACTTTGATGCCGGCGGATTTGAGCTGCCCCAATGTTTCGTCATCCAATCCAATGTCGTAGACAATGACCGGCGGATGGTCCGGCCAGTTCAGCGTGAGTGACCCAAGCAAAGCAAGCAGCGACACGCCGTAGGATTTAGATGCTGCGGTAACAATCAGTCGATCCATTCTTTGTGCTTCCGACCGCGGAGTATCCGTGCCATCTCTCGCAAAGCTCATTATTGTAAGCCCAATCCTGGGCGCGGCGGGAGTAAAGGTAGATTACCCTATCAATAATGCGCACCAAAGGAAATTCGTTTGCGGCCGCGCTCTGGTTCTGTGAAACCGAACATCAACCTGCCTCAGCTGGCGACAATTTCCCCACGCTTGCACAACTGGCCACGCGGCGAATGCGGTCGCGCCGCCTGTTAGGCTTCCCGCAATGACGGCGCTGATTTGGTCCGATCGGATGACCTGCTCTAGAAGTCCTCTCACAGTGCACCTTTGGCTGAATCGCCCCCCTTCTGCGCCGCAGAAAAGTAGCATGCCCTTTCGCCGATAGGCCACAGTGAAGTCGCTCACAGACCTGCCGATCGGGGCGTGATAGTCTTTCCCACATTGCGGCGGGCAACAACTTATCGGGGATGGGCAGATGGCACCCAGCATCGGAAGGCGAGAGTTCATATCCGCGCTCGGTCGCCGCACTTTCATGAAAGTTGGCGGCGGAGCGCTCGCGGCAGGCCTCGCGCCGTCCGTGGCGGCTGAGGCCGGAACATTGTCGACCACAGCTGGTTTGGCGAGCGAAGCGCCGTATCCCGTGAAATGGTATCCGTTCACGGGACATCCGGGCTCGGACACGTGTTGGTCGCTCTCCGTCGGACCTGACGGCCGAATCTATGCGGCGGCTTGTACGGAAAGCGTGCCGGGCGGCGTGGTGAAACCGGTGCGGTATAACGAACAGCGCGACGATCTCGACTATCTCTTCGATCTTGCCGAAAAAGTGAACGATCCCGGCGACTCTGGTCGCGCTTCGCAGTGCAAGATTCACTACAGCTTCGCGCCATCCATGCACGACGGCGTCTTGTACATGGCGACGCATCTCTCCGCACCGCCGATCGATCTCCCGGCTTACTCGCCGTGGTATTCGTGGCACGACGCGAAGCGCTGTTTCCGCGGCTCCGCCCTGCTCGCTTTCGACACGCGCAAAGATCAAATTCTCTGGTGGGACACGCTGATCCCGAAAGAAGGCTGCCGCTGCCTGCTGCACGATGAAGAGCGCGGCTTGCTTTACGCCATGAGCTATCCGCGTGATCACTTTATTATCTACGATCTGCACACGCGCAAGCGGCGCGACCTCGGCCGCATCAGCTCCATCAACCCACAGGCGTTGTTCCTCGATAAGCGGCATCGCGTGTACACCAGCAGCGACTACGGACGGTTGGTGCGCTACACACCGGAGACGGACCGGCTGGAAATTTCTCCAGGTTTGCTGGCGCACGACCTGAACTATCAGACCGGCTGGCACAGCGTTTTTTATGACGTGGCGCCCGCGCCTGACCGCGAGAGCGTTTACGCCTCGACATGGTGCCCGAACCCGCGGCTGATGCGCATCTGGCTGAATGAAGGCGAGTGGCCGCGCGTGGAGGATCTTGGTCCAGCAACGCAGCCTCGCGACACCAGTTTTCCAACCAATACGTACACGGACCACTGCGGCGGGCTGACATTCGGTGGCGACGGCAAGCTTTACTACGTGGCTTCGCGGTGGCGCGACGCGAAATTCAATCCGATGCCGGAATCAAAGAAGGAAAACCAAGGCGTGGTATGGCGGCTCGATCCGACGACGTCGCAGCGCGATGAAGTGGCGCAGCTCGAGCATCCTACCGGTCTGGCGCACTATGTTTCGCGGGGCGCGGTGGACCACAACGGTGATCTGTTCTTCGGACACGTGGGCAATCGTCCGTCAGGCATCTTCAAGGTGTCGATGCCGGCCGACCGCAAGAGAAAAGACGCGCATCTGCCCATTCGGATGTGGGGCTGAGGATTATGGCGATGCAGACAACGAAACCAAAATTCGATCCCGATTCTCCGGAAATCAAGGCATACGAGGATGAGCTCGCGCACCAGTTCGTGCGCGAGGGCACGATGGTGGCGTTTCCTACATGCCTGCCCGGAATGACCACGCCGATTACGCACGACGAGAGTCGCATCACAGCGCTCGACATCAATGTAGACGGGCATGTCTACGGCGGAACGAGCGGGCGGCAGGCCCACCTTTTTGGAGCGGCGTTTCACGGAGTCACGGGGATTGTGCTGGACGCCGGAATCGCTCGCGGGTGCCACGAGCACCGTGGCCGTTTGCTGCGGCCCGTCGGGTGGCGCGATTGCTTTCGTGAACGGAGCCGCAGGCCGGCCGCGCCCTATCAGTACACTTGGATCTCGGCAGGATTGGATACAGGAGTGGGGGCGCCAAGCCGGTGCCGCTCAAAGATCTGGGCGAGTGCGTTGCCGGCGAGGCTGTGGTTCACGCGGTCGCCGCGCCGGCGGAAATACCGTCGTAGGTGTCACGACGCGGCACCTGTTTACCATCGATTTCGAATCGGGACGTATTGCTGTCGTGGGAGAAGCGCCGGGTCGCGGTCAACTCGTCGTGAATCGCGGCGGGGTTTTCGGACAAGATGATGGAGCGCGGCTTTGGCGCTTCGATCTTACTTCCGGCGGCATCCGACGCAATGCCGTTGACCTCCCGGACGGCGACTGGACCGTTCCGCTGACGTGGGCTCGCGATCGTCACACGGGGCTCGTGTTCACCGCCGATGCTGCGGGGCGCTTTTCTTATTTGACGAGGACAAGGGCTTCCGTTTGCTTGGCAAAGCGCATCTCGCGCCGGTCGGACCGATCGCGGTGACTGCGGACGGCAGGATTTTTGGCTTTTGCGGAACGGAGATGGCGAATCTGTTCTGCTGTGATCCCGCGTCAGGCAGCCCGACCAATCTTGGAGTTGCAGATGTCGGTGCTGGAGCAGCGCCGCTATGGCTACCGGTTCGGAGATGCCGTCACCGGTCCCGACGGTGAAATCATATTCGGTGAGGACGACAACGGCGGACATCTGTGGCTCTATTTTCCAAAGATTGCGTCGTCTGGGGCACGCGACGCAACACGATGATCGAGTTCCCGCTATGACGGAGACGAGGGTAATGGGACAATGGACCATCGGCAGGACTCAGTGCCCTCTTAGGAGAATAGCAAACCAAGCGGCGGACCGCCTAACCCTTTGGGAAACAATCATCAATACCTTAAAGCCCGAGACCGTTCTGGAGCTAGGGGTATGGAGGGACGACTTTGCCGCCCATGTTTCCACTGCCCGTCAATAAAGCGTTCTTACATACTTAGACCCATGGCAATCGGTGTCCGGCTTGGAACAAACCGTTCAACGTTCATTCCAGTGTTTTCGAGGAAGTTCATGGCGCGGCAATCAATGCCACACGCTTTGCCGCCGAAAAAGTCGTTGTGTTGCGCGGCACAACCACGGAAGTTATCGATAGGATTCCGGATCACAGCCTGGATCTTGCATATGTCGATGGGGATCGTACTCTACGCGGTATCACCATCGATCTTGTGAATGTCTTCCCTAAGATGCGCGCTGACGGTTATTTGACCGGTGATAATTTCCTACCCTCTATCTGGCAACAGTCCACCAAATATGAGCCCACGCTGATATTCCCCTTGGCGCTGTATTTCGCTGAGGCTCACCGTTTGCCAATTTACGCACTTCCGCATGGCCAATTTTTGATGCAGAAAAGCGCTGAAACTACCGGATATAGCTTCACCGACCTTGAAGGGACCTACGGAAAGCATGAAAAATCTTTTGCACCACATCTCACTTGGCAGGCTGATCCGAAGGCACGCACGGCAGATTTTGACGGGAAGCTGACTGCAATCGCTAAACAACAGTTGTGACCGATGATGCAGGCAACGAGGACGTCGGCCACAAAAGGCCTGCGCGATTTTTGGCGTGAATTTAGCCATTTTGCCGGTCGCAAGGGTGTTGTGGCGGCATTCCTCGTAACGTTAGGCGCCGTGCTGGAGGCCCTAAGTAACTCACTCTCATCCCATTGCTCAGCCTTGCGATCGGATCGGATCTGGCTTCCGGCAAAATCAGCAGGGCGACGACTTCGGCATTGCGATTTTTTCGGCGTCGAGACTCCCCTCGGAAGACTGGCGCTACTGATAGGGAATTCTTAGTGCGCTTATTATTGCGCGCGCCGCGGTCCTTTCGCTCCGAGACGTGACCGTTGCCGCGTTGCAGGCCGGCTTCGGTAGGAGACACTGCGGTTGCGCATTGCGCAATGCTTGGTCGCTGCGGAGTGGTTTCAGATCGTGCAGCTACGCCACGCACGCATCACGCATCTCATGAGCGGGGATAATTCAGCACATTGGCACCATGACCCTGCTTTTCCTGCAAGTCGCCACTTCATGCGTGATGCTTATGGCCCAGTGCGCTACGGTGCTGGTCTCGTAGCGCCGATTTTTCGCCACGGTGGGCCTGGGGGATTGCTGATGATCGGCGCAATCGCTTTTTTGCCAGTCGTGCACCGTGCACATACCCTGGGCGAAAACATGACAGACGCAAACCTAGCGCTGCTCAACTCCACCTCGCAATTCCTTGGCGGATTGAAACTCGCAATAAGCCAAAATCTAGAAACCGGCTTCATCGACGAGTTCCAGCAATCACTGAGTGAGTTGCGAAGCCGACAGATCGATTACTTTCCGACAACAATCGCGGGTTCGCGTGGCACTCGTAACCATGCCGGCGCTCGCTGCCGGGTTCCTCGTTTTGCTCGGCTTCGGGACTTTTCATCTGGCGCCGGCGACGTTAATCGCTATCGTCCTTATCATTACCCGCATGATCAACCCTGCGGGACAAATTCAGCAAGGTGTGCAGCAACTCTTTTACGCTTTGCCGGCCTATGAAAGGGCTAAGGAGCTCGAGGACGAACTTACGACAATTCCACAGCATGGACTGAGGCAGGCAACCACACTGCCGCTGTCCGAAGGCGCGATTGAAATTCGGAACGTCTCGTTCCGCCACGTGGTCGATGAAAGTGGTGGATTAATTCGTGGCGTAGAAAACATCAGTCTTACCCTGAAACCCGGTGAGATCGTCGGGATTACGGGTCCATCAGGCGCGGGCAAGACCACCTTCATCGATATTCTGGTCGGGCTTTTCCCGCCGCAGCAGGGCTTCATTACAGTCGGCACTACCGCCTTCAACGGTACAGTGCTGGCGTCGTGGAGCGATCGCGTCAGTTATATCGCACAAGATCCATTTCTGTTTCACGATACGATTCGCCGAAATCTCAAATGGGCTAACCCCCAGTCGAGCGAAAAGGACATATGGGACGCGCTTTCGCTGGTGGGCGCTGACGTCATCGTCCGTCGAATCAAAATGGGTCTCGACACCATTGTCGGGGAACGGGGAACACTTTTGTCCGGCGGTGAACGTCAACGCATCGCGTTGGCGCGTGCGATCCTCCGCAGACCTCGATTGCTCGTATTAGACGAAGCAACAGGCGCAATCGACCCAGAGGCGGAGCGAAAGATACTTGAAGGCCTGCGACAGTTGCAGCCGCGGCCAATAATCGTCATCGTGGCGCACAGACTGGAAAGCCTAGCGTTATGCGAGCGTTTATTTCGCTTTGAAGCCGGTCATTGCGTCGAGCGTGTATAGTACAACGCGGGACCATATCTTGGTCAGGCATCGGAGTGTGATGGGCATGTTTGTGATTTAATCGCACCAATTTTCGACTGACGTACGCCAAAAGTGTTCTTTATCGTGTTAAGCATAGCCTATGCCTTGGATGGCTATTGATGCGACGCGCTCACGTTACGTTTGTGGTTCTTGCCGCCTCCGACTTTTTGCTCGGAGCACTTTTAATCTATGGATATGTCTATTCATCGTACAAATTGGGCAATCCCTTTCTCGGTCGAAATGATTTTTTCAAGTACGCGTTGATGATTGGACGACCCTTTGACTTTTCGGTTACGTCCGCACCATTCGTAATACGCCAAATTCCGGTGCTCGCAGCGTCACTTTTTTACCGACTCGGGATTCACTACGATACTCGAGCGACGATAAATTTATTGGCATTTGACGAAGATACCAAGCGGCGCTTTTTAGCACTGATCTTATCGAACGCCTTGGCTGTCTGCCTCAGCTTTGCAATCTTATCGAGCTATATCAGGGTACAATTCGCTAGAAACAGCTTTGTCGATAAATTGGCAATTTTCGGGCTCTTGGCCGCGTGGTTCTATTTTCCAAGCTAGGTAATCGCGCCACTGACGACCGGATGGGGATGGGTCGCGAGCTCGCTGTTTGCAGTTGCCTTTCTCGAGCGAAATTTAGCCATCACCTGCGTGGGTTGCGTAATTGCCCTATTTTCTCGAGAAACGACGCTTGTCTTTGCCCTAACGATGTTTTCGGTACGAATTTTGTTCGAGCGTGACTGGCGCCCCGCTCTAGTGCTGTCAGCGTTAGCTTTAGCGCTGACCTGCCTAACTTATTTAGCAATACGGGCGTTATTCACGACGGGGTATGAACATCAGATTATTCCTCGAATGATCACCTCGAGTTTTCTATCATTTGGTGAGTTTCCCGAGATTTTCTATTTCAATCAATCCTATCGCAAGGCGAGCTTTTGCTGCTCTTGGGATGGCGTCGCGGTGAGGCAACCGCGCTACGCGACCTGTCTTCTGGCGTCGTCTGGCGCAATCGCAATTGTCGCAATTGGCGCTCGAGTGACGGACCTCGGCTTTCTGTGGGGCAAGTCCCTGCC
>CAVQKC010000002.1:0-6908 GCA_963713015.1 uncultured Solirubrobacterales bacterium
AGCCCGGATGCCCGTACCGACGTCAAACCAGGGCGCAGAACCCAACCGTTGACACCGGCGCTGCCGCTTGAGGCGTCGACCGGTAGCGGACGACGCTGGACGACGCCCGCGACGCCGCGCGCAGGGGCTCCGGCGTGGCCCAAAGTGTCCGAACTCAGCTGTTCGACGGCTTTCTTTCCCGGTTCACTTTGCTGGCGTGCGAGTTCCGGGCCTCTAGCGGCGGAGCTCGGCCCTTAGGCGGGCAGCGAGCCGCACGGAGGCCTCGATCTCGACTTTGCGTATCGAGACGCTCTCGACGTTCAGTCCGAAGGGAACGCCGACGCGCCGGCAAAAGGCGATCAGCTCGATCGCCGTCGCGACCGCTTGATCGTAGGACGCGTCGAGGGTGTCGTCAGCATGGCGCAGATCGTTCGCGATCCAGCGCGGCACGTCGACACCGAGCCACTGGAGGAACTCCAATGTCTTCATTGAGCCGCAGACTGAGAATGTGAAGACGATCGGCACCGGCTCCAGGTTCTGGGCGGCGCACTCGTAGCGATAGTCGGAGACCAAGTCCTTCGCAGCGTTGACGTCGTAGACGACCTGGGTGACGAAGAAGGAGCAGCCTGCAGCCTGTTTTGCGATGAGCCGGAGGTGCTCATTGCCCCCGCGCGCGTGCCGCTCGGGGATCGCGACTCCGCCTAGCGGCAGGTCCGGCCGGACTTCGGTCCGGAGCTCGTATGCCCGCGAGAGCGAGGTTGCAACCGCCTTCTCGCGGGATGAGGCCCCGACGAAGACCGACAGCGCTCGGGCCGGATCCTGGTCGCGGAGCCATAAACGGAGGCCGTCCTCGGCGTGCTTGCTGACCGCGCGGTAAACGATGGCAGGCACGTCCAAGCCGACGAGATCACGAGCGAGATACTCGGCCGGGTCCATCGTCGGCAGGAACGGGAACGGGCGTTCGTTGGGATTACGGTCGCTCTCGTCATCGATGTCGTAAAGAACGAGGCCATCTATCCCCACCGACCGGAGTCGCGCGAGTGTGACCTCAGCGATCTGCCTGGTCTGCTCCGGTCCGGTCGCCAGCCTCGGTGGCGTCACCGCGAAGATCAAGAACTCACCCATCCGATCGGCGATGCGCTGCTGCAGCTCCACGCGCGGAACCGTAGCCAACCGTGGACGCCTCGGGACCAGCCCGACGCCGCGTCTGTGCACGACTACATGCCTCACTGCCGAATGTGATCAGCGGCAAGCTCCCGACAGTGGGCTGACCTGGACTCAAATGAGACGCCGACAAGCTGACGGCCGACCCGGGGTCGAAACGGAACGACTGGCTTGGTCGTGAAGACCTGGCCGGACTGCGCGAGCGCCGACGGTGTCGCATTGAAGAGCTAGAGGCAGCATCGGCTCAGCGTCGCAGGCGTCGCTGGTCTGCCGCTCAAACGGCCACGCCCGGCGGCGACGTTCCGTTGCTCCAATAGGCGTGGAGCAGCTACGCCTGGCCCTCGTCATGACCTCAGGCGCACTTGCGTTCGTTTTCGCACAGGGCTCTTTGCGCGGGGGCCTGTCAAATCTCGGTATAAGCGGACACCAGGTGTCCACGGCGCGTGCTTGCGCCTATGGTCCCTTCCCGTCCGAGCCGAACGCGTGGCTACGAACTCCGCCGACCCCGTGACTTGGTGGATCGGGCGGGCGCTGGTTTGAACGGCGTGTGGCGACGCATGAACTCATCGAAGCGCGGGACGGTGAAGTCGACGTAGCCGTAGTCCTCGGTGGCGTAGATAAGGCCTCGATCAAGGAGTTTCTGTCGCACTGTGGATAGCCCTGTGGTGGTGCTGCCCATTGCTTTGGCGACGGCCCCGACCTTGTAAGGCCCCACTCCGAGTTCGGCCATCGCCCGCAGGTACCGGCGTTCCTTGATCGTCGCTCGCTGGATGCGGACTTCGTAGATGCCACGGTCTAGCGACTCCTCAGCCCGTGGTGCGGCGGCCTCGACATCGCGCTCGGTGATCGGTGAGCCCGGCGCGAGATTCCAGATGTGTTTGCCGTATTCCTGTAGGTAGAAGGGATAGCCCTGCGTGAGGTCGAGCGTGCGCTCAACTGCCTTCTCGTCGTAGGTCGCGCCTTCGCGCTCGGCGGGTAGTACCAGAGCTGCGCGCGCCGCAAGTTCATCCAACGCGCCGATGTGTGAAAAGCGGAACAGCCGCTCGGCGTATGAGCGGGCCTCCCCAGCGAGCCGCGGGATCTGGGGCAGCCCCGCAGCCGCAAGCGTTACGGGCAGCAGTTTCTGCATCGCGCGGTGCAGGGCACTGATCAGCGCACGAAACTCGTGCTGTTTGACGAACTGGATCTCGTCAAGGAAGAACGCGATCCCGGCCTTCTTCTCCTTGGCGGCGCGCCCGAGGTGCAAGAACAGCTCGATCAGGTCGTCAGTCAGGCGCTGCTCCTGGATCCGCTTGACGTCGATCGATAGCTCGAATCCATTCGGATCCGTGAGCTTGAAGGCACTCAGCGTCGACAGGCCTGATCGAACTGCGTCGGCAAGCTTCGCGCCGAGCTTCAGGTCACGCAACAACCGCTGGGTGTCCTTGGCCAGGAGCTCGGGCAGCGAGGTCTCCTGGGTCAGCTCGCGGAAAACGGTGAGATACCCGGCGCCTTCTGCGTGATCTTCGAACGTGTTCAGCAGAACGGTCTTGCCGACACCGCGCAAGCCGGTGATGATTTGACTCTGCTCGGGGCGACCGCTTCGGAGCCGCGCGAGCAGGATCTTGAAGTTCTCGATCTCCTCACCGCGGCCGGCGAGCTCGCTCGGACGTGTTCCTGCTCCAGGCGTATAAGGGTTCTTGATCGGATCCATTGGCGATCGTATTTAGCCGAAGTTATAGCGGCTTATCCATGACTAGAGGATAAGTGGCGATAAGTCTGGAGAACACTTCTCGCAACGCCACCCACGTCCACGCGCGTTCCTCCGCAAGGAAGGGGTCGCCAAGCCAATCGCGGGTGCCATATCGCTCGCAAATGCAGGTGATCTCCGTCGCGGTCTGGACAAGAGGCGGTGGCTGTGGGGACGGAAAACGGACGGAATCTGAACGGAAAGCGCGTGCTTGGGGCGCCGAAGTCCAGCGACGCCCGCCAGAATCCCTGCAAATGCGTACCAAGCCCTCTGTCGGACTCGAACCGACGACCCCTTCCTTACCATGGCAAGAGCGGACGCATAGGATCCGCCCCCACAGCGGCGTTTCCGGCTAACTGGCCGCCGCGATTGGCACATTCCTGACACACGCTCTCTCGAAGCGGGCTTGGAGGATCCGTTGTTCGGCCGGCACTGGTGGCTCGCCCCGAAGCTCCTCGATCACGTGGGCGTAGGTGTCGAGGAGGATCTTCGGGCTGTGCCCCATCATCTCTGCGACTTCCAGTGGATTTCGTCCCTCAGCGAGCATCAGGCTCGCGAACGAATGGCGTAGGTCGTATGGCACCGCGCCTCTGTACGAAGACCGCTTTGAGCGTCCGTGGCCGGTCGTTCTCAGCTCCCCAATCCCGACCTCAGATGCGGCGGGCTGCCAGATCCGACGTCGCCAGTTGCGGAGGTCATGGTCGCGCCAGTGCTCGCCGTCCGGTCGGGGGAACAGGAGTCCGGGTCCCTGGCCTTTGAGATCGTCGGTGAGCGGTTTCATGAGTGGAACGACGCGCGTTCGACCGGTCTTCGTCGTCCTCTCTTGGCCAAGCGAGATGGCCTTCGTTACCGAGATCGACTGCTTGCCGATGTCGGCTCCCGTTAGCGCCAGCGCTTCTCCCGGTCGGAGGCCAGCGTACGCCAGCACAGAGATCAGGCGGCGGTCGGCTTCGGTGGGCATCGCCACACGGAGCGCTTCGACACGGTCAGGCGAGAGTGGAATCACGAGACGGCTGCGTTTGGCCGACGGCTTCCTGACGGCAGCGGCCGGATTCGACGGAATTCGGTTCCACTCAACGGCCTTGTTGAGGACGGCTGACAGGATCGCCAACGTCTTTGCCACCGATCCCGGACCGACTCCATGAGCGAGCAACCGCGCCTTGAACTCCTGCACGAGTTCGGGACTCTCAACGAGGCCCCCTAGCGAGTACGTCCCGAGCTCGGGGAGCACATGCTTGTTCCAGAGGTAGCGCTGCACCTCCAGCGTGCTCGGAGCCAGCTCAACGCGGGCATACTTCTCGACGTACTCAAGCCCGAACGCCGCCAGCGTTTGATTCGATCGCTGCGCCACCGGAGTCGGTGTCAGGCCTCGCTTCCTCGCCCGAAGAGCGTCCTCGAAGTCCTGGGCCTCCGCCCGGGTGTCGAACGTCTTCGATTTCGGGGCCTCGCTCGCCTGTCCGGTGAGTCTGAACCTGACGCGGTAGCGAGTCTTTCCACGCGCTTTGACCTTAGAGATCGACATCGCTGACTGCGTCTCCTCGTAGCTCGGGCAAACCCTTCAACTCGGCGTTTATACAGCGCGTCGTCACCAGCGATACTCGTTGGTTGTAGTCGCGAGCTCGTACGTCATGGCCACCCCGTGCTCTGGGCAGTAGCGCGACCGGCTGGTCCAAGACTCGAAGTCCCGCTCTGAGATTCGCAACTGGCGACGGAACCTGTGAGCCCGGAGACATCCCGACTTGATCTCACGCCGGATCGTGTCATCCGAGACGCTCGTCATACCAGCGACCTCTGCGACGGTGTAGAAGCGCACTGGAGGATTCGCGGTGCGCGACTGCTCGGCGCTGCCGTTCCCGAACCCCCCCTGGATCCCCCCGGCCTCTGTCATCGTCCGTGCGCTCCGGAGTCGGCAGGGGAGCTGACAGACGCATTCGGGTTGGCCGCACCGACTGGCAGGCCCGCGCACCAGCGAGTCTGTGGGGTCGCGCTAGCTGAGTCTGGCGAGCTGCGGTCTTGAGCAACGGCGATCATTCATCTCTTGGGGTCGCTTCGTGGACGTGCCTTTGCTCATACACACATAATATCAAACGACTTTCGGCAGCTCGGGCAAACCTGTGAACTGTTGTACATAATTGCACTCTCCGCAATAACGTCATACAGGCAGGGTTCTGCCCGAGCTCGGGTGCTACATTGGTAGTGACCGATTGACTCTCGGGATCTCTAGTGGACTTGCTTCCTTAGCGCTAAGCCCGGACCTTGTTGTAGGGGTCCGGGCTTTAGTGTTGCTAGGCTAACTTTTTTGTCCGGATCACCGGGCTAGCTTGTAGAAGCGTGTCCGCCCAGGCAACGGCGTAAAACCAAGAACCACACCGAGAGTCGCCCGTCTGAATCTGCGGGAACCGCCCAGTACAACGGCTGCGATGCCAGGAACCTGGGTAAGGCCGCAGGAACATAGGCAACCGGATAGCCAGGCTCAATACCCTGGCAGGACGATCACCTACGACTGCGCATCCGATCCTACGAGGTCACGATGATGCCATTGTGGTCCGAGGCTTCCGAGAGGGCAGCCCCACTCGGCCCAGAGAGGCCGGGAGACGAAACAGAGGGATCCGGGACGGGAACGGTCAGGGCCAAGCAGTTGGTCCACACGCCCAGAGGGAAGGTAGAACTATGTCCTCATCTAGAAAAGCTGGCTCACACCCATGATCACGTCCTTCTCGAACGAGCGATAAAATCATTGATGTCACCCTCTCTCATGAGAAAGAGCGATCACACCCATGATCACGTTTTCTCAGAAAGAGAGTGCATGAAAGCACGAACCTGTTTCCCGGTCAGGATCTGGTCTAGCTTTCAATCGGATGAGCGAGAGCTGCTACCGCGTCTCGGACTCCCTGGCCCAGCCATGCCTGATATCAGCAGGGTGGCGATTGCTACGCACTCGGTCGGTAAACCGGGCTAGTACACGATGAGTTCAGACGAAGATGCGAACCAGAAGAGCGGGGATGAAGAGGCCCAGTGCCAACGACTTGCTCGGCTTCGGTCTGTGAGCGGCCCACGCAGATAATCAGCAGGCGGGTTCGACGCCAGCGGCCTTCCCGGCGTATCTCCTCTAGCAAGCTAATCCCCGAGTCCGACGAGCGGGGGATCTGCTTTGTCGATGGTTGGCGTCTAAGTAACCGCTGCGATACCCCGGTCGGTGCTCTTCGGTGCAGTGATCACCTCCTCATGGTGCTCTATCGCGTATGAGTAGTAGCGGCCCATTGGCAACCCAGGGCACAGGACCCGCCGTCATTCGGCCGATATGGGACCCGGAAGCCGGGGTCCCATATCACGGTCATCATCATCGCAGAGGGCAAGCTTTAGTGTCACGTTTAGTACAACCGATCTCCAGATGGCAGTCCGATCGAAAGGGCAACACACCCCTCTTTCTGGCCCAGGGCTCCCGCCGCAAACTCGGGCGCCTTCACGACCCCCTGGCAGCGCTCGTATGACGAGCATAACCTGCCGCCACATCCTGTGGCAGTCCCGAGGACTAGCAACCCCGGTTGCAGGCAAAATGGCCTGCGGCGCGTGGCATGCGCCGCTACCGAGTTGTGGCAGCCTTGGGCGATAACGCGCGCCCCTGAGGAGGGGCCTTGCCGCAAAGGGTTCCCTACACCCCTCTTTCTGGCCCAGGGCTCCCGCCGCAAACTCGGGCGCCTTCACGACCCCCTGGCAGCGCTCGTATGACGAGCATAACCTGCCGCCACATCCTGTGGCAGTCCCGAGGACTAGCAACCCCGGTTGCAGGCAAAATGGCCTGCGGCGCGTGGCATGCGCCGCTACCGAGTTGTGGCAGCCTTGGGCGATAACGCGCGCCCCTGAGGAGGGGCCTTGCCGCAAAGGGTTCCCTAGGCCCCGTTGGTGAGCGAACGGCTCCGATCGCAGGCTCGGACGCGTTTCAGGGTGTCGGCAAGCTCTCGATGGCGACGATGTCGCAGGCTGCCACGTGCCAAACGATTCTGTGGCACTTCGTGGCACTGTCTCGTGTGCGCCC
>CAVQKC010000003.1:0-577986 GCA_963713015.1 uncultured Solirubrobacterales bacterium
GGTCGCCGCGGCGCGCGGTCGCGTTCCACCGCTCCTCGATGTGCCCCAGCCGCCAGACGGCCAGCGCGATCGCCCAGGTTATGACGAACATCCCCACGATCATGAAGCCGAGAGAATTGATATCGATGCCCTCGAACCATGACCAGAATGGACTGGACAGGTTCAGTTGCTGCCGCGATCAGACCGCCAAGCTCGATCGTCCCGATCACCAGTGCGACCGCCACCGACAGGCCGGTGATCGTGATGTTGTAATAGACCTTCCGCACCGGCTTGGAGAACGCCCAGCCGTAGGCGAAGTTCATGAACGAGCCGTCGATCGAGTCCATCAGGCTCATCCCCGCCGCGAACAGCGTCGGCAAGCAGAGGATCGCATACCACGGCAACCCCGCCCCGGCGGCGCCACCGGCCAGCACTAGCAGCGAGACCTCGCTCGCGGTGTCGAAGCCGAGACCGAACAATACGCCGATTGGATACATCTGGTGTGATCTGGTGATTCTCTTGGTAATTCCCCCAAAGAAGCGGTTCATAAGACCGCGACTGTTCAACTGCTGCTCGAGCGCCGCTTCGTCATAGGCTCCGCCGCGCATCTCGCTGAACACCCTGATTATTCCCAGCAGGATTACGACGTTGAGCGCGGCGATCGCGTAGAGAAAGCCGCCCGATACCAGCGTGCCGATCCAGCCGGTCACCTGGTGCAGGCCGGAGTTGTTGTTCTTGACCGGCCCTGCCAAAGACTTGATGCCCAGCGCAAACAGGGACGCAAGTAGGAAGACGATCGTCGAGTGTCCGAGCGAGAACCAGAACCCCACGCTGAGCGGGCGCTTGCCTTCGGACATCAGCTTGCGCGTCGTGTTGTCGATCGCGGAGATGTGATCGGCATCGAACGCGTGGCGCAAGCCCAAGATGTAGGCGGTTACGCCGATTCCGATCGTGAATGCGCCGGCGCTGCCCAGGTGGTAGTGCTTCGGCGCGACCAGCGCGAGCAATGTCAGAAAGCCGACCACGTGCAATCCGACGACGACCGTCACCATCAGCGCCAGGGTTCGCCATTGGCCCGCGCCGAGCGCCCCGAAGGCCTTGCGCAGGCTCACTTTCTCGGCGCTCGTCGCGTTCGTGGATGCGGTGCTCAACTCGCCTCCAGCTCTCTCGCCTGCGCGTCCGTCCGGGACGGCGTTGCGACGAGATTAGCACCACGTTGTCGCTGTTGCAACACGTTCGCGGTTAGCTTTTGGGGCGTGTCGCGAACAGCGCCCGCAGGACAAGTCGCCGCGAGATCGACACCCGCAGGCCCTGCTTGCGCAGCGCCTCAAGCGCGCTGTCGAGATCGTCGAGGGGCAAGCGCAGCGAGCCTCGAAAGGGCTCCCGTCAAGCCGATCGAACCCGGCAAGCGACGCCGCTCAGTCCCGCTCGAGCCGCAGCAGCTCCGCGGAGTCCTCGCCGCCGGCGGCACGAACCCGCAGCTCGACGCCCGGCGGCAGCTCGACCTCGATCTCGGCCTCGTGGTCAACGCGGACGGTGCCTTCGGCCAGCCGGCAGGAGAGCACGTGGCCACCGCGGGAGCGGTCGGCGGAGAGGAAGTGCAGGTGACTGCCGGGCAGGTTGAGCCGGCCACCCAGCGCGGGGAAGCTGAAGCCGAGGACGACGCCGGAGACATCGCTTTCCTCGAACGTGCGCTGGCCCTCGAGCACCTCAGCAAGCGGCGGGTAGGGATGCTGCTGAGGAGCGACGGAGCGCAGGTGGATACGCTCGAAGCGACCGTCGATCCGCACCGCGGTGCACGTCGGCGCGGGCGGCAGGAGCTGCCCCAGCAGCGCATCGACGTCCTGCGCCACACCGACGTACAGCTCGGCGCCGGGCCGAAAGGAGGTGACGACCGCGAACGGACTGCGTCGGGCGGGCTCGGCCGGGCGCACGGATCCGTCCTCGGCGGCGCGATAGACGATCCCGTCGGCCAGGACAAGCTCGCCGTCGAGCGCGTTGAACGTGCCAAGCCCCAGATCTCCCCGATCGGCCAGCTCGGAGACAGTCACGTCGCCGTCATAGGCGCCATGCAGAAGCGCCTCGATCGTGGAGACCTGAAACAGCTCGTGCGGCGCGCCACGCGGCGGAGAGCTCCGAGTGGCGGACGGCCTGGACATGGAGCGCGTGGAGCAGATGAGCGTCGAGCATCGCCATGTAAGCCTACGGCGAGAGTGCCACCGATTGTCGTGATAGGGGGGACGAGCCCAATGAATTGACGCCGACAGAGGCCGGGCCCGGTCGAGACTGGACGGCGACCTGCAGCGCTTTCGACCCCGGCTCAGCACCGATGCACCGAGGCGAAGCCAACCGCGAGTTGGGAGACGATCTGGCGAGTGCCTCGACGCGCGGCGATCGCTACCCGCAGCCCATCAGGCCGAACGGCGCAGCCGGTGACGCTGGGCGGCTGGCCTGACGAATATCACCACGGAGGCGCGGGACTTCGGTGAGGCGCGCTGCCTGATCGTCTCCCGCTTCGATCGGCGCGAAACCGTTGAAGGGCCCCGCAGCGAGTCCATCAGGAGGACCTCTGTCAGGCGACCGGGGTCGATCCGACGAACGCTAGGGGTCGAGCTAAGTACGAGCGAGCCGGAGGACCCGGGTTCAAGGCACTTGCAGAGCTTCTGAGCCAACATGCCCCAGACGCGGGGGAGCAACTCGACAAGCTCGTCAATGTCATGACCTTCAATGTCTTGATCGGCAACGCCGAGGCCCACGGCAAGAACCTTGCGTTGCTGCACGAGCCGCTTCCGAACGTGACGCTCGCGCCGCTGTATGACACGGTACCGACGATGCTGTGGCCCAAGCTCCGGGCGGACAGCGCCATGAGTGTCGCTGGTGTTTCTAGTCTGGAGGAGATCACGCTGAATCACCTCGCTACCGAGGCTGCCAGCTGGGGATACCCGCGAGACCGGGCTCATCAACTGGCCACCAGACTCATCGAGCGTGTAGCTGCAGCCGCCGAAGCCCCGAGCTTCCACGAGCCCGTTCGGGAACTCGTGCGGTCCCGCGCGCCGCGACTGCTCTCAGCGCCCGATTCGAGGCCGAGACCAGCGCGATAGAACTCGAGCGAGCGCTCGATATCGCTCACGGCAAGTGTGATCACGTCGATGTGCGGCTCCATCACCTTCCCTTTCTGCCGGCGCCCGATGGCTCCGCGCCGACGTGCGGCGGCTGCGCTCACGCTCGCTTCAGGAACCTCAAATAGAACGCCGCGAACACCAGGACAATCCCGACGTTTACCATCAGGCGCTCCCAGAACCGATGCCTGAAGAACAAGACGTCCACGCCGACCACGACGGCTACCAGCGCGAGCACGTAAAACACGGCGCCTGCCTGCTTGCCCATCGTTCCATCCTACCTCTACGTCGATGACCTGCCGACCGCGCCCGAGGCACGGGTCAGGGGCATGTTGGGCGCGGCGGTTTGCAGTGGCCCCGGCGCGGCGGTCCCACATGTCGGAGCGCTGCTCGACTGCGCCCTCGGGAAGTGTCCGTTTTTAGTGTTTTCGGATGTTTTCCGGCGATTGGGCCCACCGGGGGGCGCTGGTGGGCCAAAACGAGCCGTAGATGAAGAACTCGCTCGTGGCCTGTACCTGGGCGTTCCAGCCGAGCCTGGCGAGTCGCTGTTGCAGTGGGTCGGGTTCGTGGAAGTGCTTGATGATGTGGTATTCGCGTCCGTCGGCGAGCCGGCGGAGCATCATTTCGTCACCCTGATCGGGGAGCTTGTGATCGAGGGCTGATGCCTGCTGGCTGCGCAGGCTGTCGATGAAGAACACCCGGCCTTCGGGTCCAACGGCGCGCTTGATTTTCTCCCAGAATGTGTTGAAGCGCTCCTCGGGGACGTGGGAGAGCCAGAAGCCGAAGAAGCACACGTCGTATGTCTCGTCGGGCTCCCACGCGAACAGGTCCGTCTGGATGTAGCTGACGCGTGGGTCGTTCACGCGGGCGCGGCACAGCTCGAGCATCTCCGGGGAGCCGTCAATCGCGGTCATGCTGGTGGCGTGAGGAGCCAGTCGCTGAGTCCATAGGCCGGTCCCGCACGCGAGCTCCAGGACATTTCCGGCCGGGTCAAAACGCTCCAGGGCGTTTTGCGCCTCTGCGGCGTCTGCGAACCAACGGGCGTTCGTCTCGGGGCCGTGGTCGTAGCGTCCGCGACGGAACCACCAGTCGTCGTACTCGCCGGCACGCTCGCGGTAGTAGAGGGCCTGCTCGGCGAGCAGGCCCTTGAGATCGCTCATCGCATCCGTCCTTCCGGTGCCGTCACGACAGGCGAACTGCGTGCCACGATCCTCTCGACGATAGTGACCAGCGGCGCGCGCTTCACGCCCCGATCCTAACCTGGTGGCGAGCAGGTAGACAGGCTCGCGTTATAGCCTCCCGAGCATGACGTGGGACGGATTGGCCAGCCGCCTTGAAGGTGAGGTTGTCGTGTTGGAGCCGCTCGCGGCCCGTCACGAGGATGGATTGTGGGTCGCGTCGCAGCATCCGGAGATCTGGAGGTGGACGTACCCGAGAGGCAAGAGCCCAGAGCACTTCCAGACCTGGTTTCAGAGCACCCTGGAGGCGGACCAGGCGGGTGAGGAGTGCGCGTTTGTGACCCTGGATCGTGCCACTGGACGGCCGATCGGTAGTACCGGCTACCACGCGCTGCGCTCGGAGCACCGCGGTCTTGAGATCGGTGGAACGTGGCTCGAACCGTCGGCCTGGGGCACCGGGGCGAACATCGAGGCGAAGCTGCTGATGCTCGCCCACGCGTTTGAGCGGCTCGGCTGCATGCGCGTGGAGTTCAAGACCGACAGCCGCAACGAGCGCTCCCGCGCAGCGCTCGAAAAGCTCCCCGCAAAGTTCGAGGGGATCTTCCGCCGGCACATGATCATCGAGGACGTCGGTATCCGGGATTCCGCGTACTACAGCGTGACCGAAGAAGAGTGGCCCACAGTCCGCATCAACCTTGAACAGCGCCTCGCCGCGGCAACGCGTATGACCGGAGCGCCGAGCTCACCGAACGTATGCGCTGGGCCGTTTGGCGCGGTGTATGACTTTCTACATCGAGCGTGACTGGCTGATGCGGCTGATCGGTCGTGTCGTGTGGGGGATCGACGCGTCGGTGTTGTACACGAGCATGGACGCGATAAGCCAAGCGGGAGATGGGGCCACAATCCTCGACGTGCCGTGCGGCGGCGGTGTCGCGCTGCGTACCCTTCGCCCGGATCAGGACGTGCGCTACATCGCTGTAGATATATCCGAGAAGATGCTGGAGCGCGCGAAACGATGCACAAAGAGACGTTCGCTGAGCCAGGTCGGGTTCGCCCTCGCAGACATGCGCGCTCTGCGTTCAGTGACGGGGAGGCGGGAACATCAACTCGTCGGCATGCTAGACGCTCGCGGTCGTCATCCGATCACTGCACCGCCCGGCTGGAGGAGTGCCAGCACATCGCGCAGGTCCTCGGTATCGAGCACATGCGTCGCCACCACCCGAGCGTCCGGTGTTGCATTCAACGCGATCGACATGCCCACCCGGCGAAATAGTGGGACATCCGAGCGGGAGTCGCCGATCGCGGCGACCTGACTCATCGCATACCCATTTTGTGCACACCAGTCTTCGACGAAGCGCACCTTGTCGTGCTCGTCGAAGTAGCGGCTAACGACGTCTCCGACAACTCCGTTGGTGATCTGCAGCTCAGTGCCGCTCACGGACGTAAATCCGTGACGCTCCTGCAGCAGCTCAGCGGCAAGTCTCCAGGTGATCGTAGCGAGGAGCACATGAGTACCGGTCTCCGCGAGGGTCCGAACGGTTTCGTCGATGCCATCGATCCAGCTTGCGGCAGCCAAGACCGATCTGATCTCACTGGTGGTGCGGCCGGCGTAGCACCTTGCGGATGCATCGGCGATGGCTCGATTCGATATCTCGCCGGCGGCAAAGGAGCGCTCGAGCTCATCGAACGTCTCCGTGTGGCCGAGGTACTCAGCAAGAAGCAAGGACACCGTGGTGCCACGCAGCAACGTACCGTCGAGGTCGAAAACGACGACGGGATACTGGCTCATCGCGCCTCGGCGCAGAGCCAGTCGAGCCACCGCCGGTCAGTCACGGCCCGGGTGGATGCGGTGAACGAGCTGGGTGAGGAACGGCACGGCGCCGCGCCGTTCGTAGAGGCGCATCGCCTCGGTGTTCGTTGTGATCACCCCGATGAGCATGTCCTCGATGCCCAACTCTCCAAGCTTCGCTTCCACGGCGTCCAGCAGCATAGATCCAACTCCCTGCCCGCGCACCTCGGGCAAGACAACGAGGATCGCGAGCTCGGCCAGCGGGTCCGAGGCTCTCCAGGAAGCGCCGAAGCCCGCTCCGGGACGAACGCGCACGAAGGCGTAGCCGACGTAACCACCGGCGTCCTGTGCTGCGAGGACGAACGAGTCGGGCTCTGACGCGAGCCACCCTCCCTCGATCTCCCGGCGCGACTGCCATGCCTGCTCGAACGGAACCTCACGGTCGCGCAGCTGCGGCATCAGCGCGGTGTGATGCTCATACAGGGCGCGCCACACCGGCTGAAGATCGTCCAGGTGGTCCTGCGGAACCGAGACGGCGGCAAGCTCGCTCACGCGGGGAGGATCGCAGACGCTACGACATCGCGGCCCTATGGAATGATCGCCGTTGTGGCAGAGCAGGTCCCCGCAGTGTGTGACGTACTCGATGCGATCGAACGTCGCCGTTGGGAGCGCCTGACCCGGCTGCTGCACCCCGAGGTCCACTGGAGGACGGTGGCCGAAGAGGATCTACACGGTCCGCGCGAGGTGATCGCGCGGCTCTTGACCGACCCGCCGCTGGCTCCACCCTCCTTCCAGACATCGTGATCCGCCCCGACTCGGACACACTCGGCGCCTACGAGCGACAATCAGACGGAGGCGGGCTGCGAGCGGTCTTCCGCGCAGCGGACATGGTCGACTACTACGAGGGCGAGCAGCCACCACGCTGACTTGCGATTATCGGTCGTCAGCGTGAATTCCGCCGCGGATAAGCCACCGTGCAGTCTTCGAATTGGGCGCTCTGAGGGTTGTTGGCTGCGTCTGCTCGAGGAGTCGGATGCGCAGGAGCTGTATGCGGTCATCGATGCCAACCGCGATCATCTGACGCGCTGGATGCCGTGGGCGGCCGGGCAGACACTCCAGGACACGCTGGCCTTCATCCGGCGCACCCGCGAGCAGCTTGCGAGCAACGACGGCTTTCAAACCGCTGTCATCGAGGACGGCCGAATCGTCGGGGTGATCGGGTTCCACGGTATCTCCTGGCAGCACCGTTCGACCAGCGTCGGCTACTGGCTTGCCGAATCGGCGCAGGGTCGCGGAACCATGATGCGCGCTGTTCGGGCGCTCGTCGATCACGCGTTCGGGACGTGGCGACTTCATCGGGTCGAGATCCGCGCGGCAGTCGATAACACCCGAAGCCGCGCGATCCCCGAGCGCCTCACGTTCACCCAAGAGGGCGCCGCGCGCGAGGCCGAGCAGGTAGGTGGCCGCTACGTCGACCTTGCCGTCTACTCGATGCTCGCTGGCGACTGGCTCGCGTGAGCTATCCCGTCCAAGTCAGAGCAGCAGATCGCCCTGCAATCGCTCGGCAAGCGCATCGGCTGTGGCGTCGGCAGCTTGGGCTCCGCTGTCGATGACGTGGGTCTCGAACGGACCGAGATCAGCGAAGTCGTGCCACAGGCGCTCGATGACCTGAGCATCGGCGAGCCGGCTTGCTGCACGACTTGAAGCTCTTGCCAGACAGACGGCGAGTGGCGCCCTCAGCACCGCGTAGGCGACCGGATGGCCGGTGGCGCGCAGGGAATCGCGCAGCGGCTCAAAGAACCATCGCGGGCTCACAATCCCGTCGATGATCGTGAGGTAGTTCGCGTCGGCATAGCCGGCTGCGGCCTGCGCGACGATGCGCATGACCGTAGTGTTCTGCTCGTGCGATTCGGGCTTCCACGGCTCGATGTAGCCGGCCTGGACGAAGTGGAAGAACCGATCGGATTCGAGATGGACAGCGCGCTGTGATTTGGCGGCGAGCAGCTGAGCCACAGTGGTCTTGCCAGAGCCCGGAACTCCGGTGAGAATCAGAATGGGGTACTCGTCGGACTCGTGCATGCGTTGACCTGCCGCCGGGCGCGACCGAGAGAAGACCGCGCGCCCACTCGCCGAACCATACTCAGTGGATGTCAGGTTGTACGGTCAGCGGTCGGGGTCGGCTCGGCGCAGGCGCCACGGTGGGTCGAGCCGGTGCTCGCCAGCGTGGTAGATGAAGATACGGTGCCCATCGGGGTCGAGCAGGATCGCCTCACGCCAAAGGTAGGGTTGGTCAACCGGACCGCAGACGAAGCGAAAACCCGCGTTTTCAGCTCGGCCACGGCACGATCGACGTCATCGACCTCGAAATGGATGCTCACGCTCGGAACCGGCGGGGAGTCCTCGGTGTGGTGGAGCGACAGCGTCGTGTCGCCCTGCGGGGCGAGGAAGCGAGCGTAGTCTGGGTAGCTCGCGACGATCTGCGTGAGGCCCAGGCGAGCGTAGAAAGCCGCCGACGCCTCCACAGCCTCGACCGCGAGCGTGACGTGGTTCAGGCGCACGGCAGGCGACGATACAGGCTCCACCTACGCGGTCTCCGCAGCGCCGACTGCATCTTCGTCCCTGGCACCAGCGACCCAGCCACGATCACGCAGTTGCTCGCCGCGATCGACGCGCCGCTCAACGTGCTCGCCTCGGCGTGGCCCATATCAGCCTCGGCTCGGGACCGATGCGTGCCGCGCTTGCGCTCACCCGCGACATCGCCAAGGAACTCTTCGAGCAGGGCACCTACTGCGCACTGGAGAACGCGATCCCCTACCCCGATCTACAGGCTCTTGCCGATAGCTGAGCCTCCGATGCCCACACCCGCCGGTTCAGGAAAACCCCTCGTCGGCCCTGATCGGCGCGTTGCTGACTCTTCTGGAATCGACTTGAGATCCCTCGCGGATCGAGCTAGACATGTAGCAATCCAAATTCAAAGAGATTCGCGCCAGGTGCCGAGAGCTACGACTCAGCAAGAAGGATCTGTCCGACGTGACCGCCGTATCCCCGCAGATCATCGGAGAGGTCGAGCGCGACGGGAGATGGAAAACATCCGTGTCCTACTGCAAGCCGACGTGCCGCTCGAGGAGATCCTCAAGCGCTACCAACCCGAACCGTCAGCCGACGCAGACCCATCGACCACAAGCGGCGACATCACGTTCCACGAGTACGCCTCGGAATGGTTCAAGCGTCGCTGCAGCGGCGAGCTTTAGAAATGGAGCTAGGGGGACTCGAACCCCCGACCTCCTGGGTGCGATCCAGGCGCTCTCCCAACTGAGCTATAGCCCCGTGCGCTCGCGTCGTTCGGGGCGGCGCGAGGTTTTCGAAGTGTAGTCGGCGGGCGCGGTTGGCGAGCGCAGTATGGTTTCGGTGCCCGATGGGATTGCTCGACGACGCCATCCGTGAACACATGGAGCTCAAGCGCCTCCGCGGCGCCGATCCGAGCGAGGTCGCGCGACAGGAGCAGGACGCGCTCGGCCCAGTGATCCGAGAGCGGGACACCGAGCGACAGGGCGAGAGGACGAGGACGCCACCCCCATGGAGCCCGCGGTCGCAGGACCGGGCGCGCACGGAGGACGATCCCCCGGTAGCGCCCCAGCCCGCTCGCGGCGCGGACTTCGCGAACGTCGGCCAGGAGACCGCGGAGCTGGACATGCGTACCGTGCTGGACGAACAGCACGAGGCCGAGGATGCGCCGGGCCACGGCCACCCCGAGGAGCCGGCGGCAGCACCCGACGAGGAGGATGGGCCGGTCGAGGACGTACTGGAGGAGACACCGGACTTCCTGCGCGACACGCCCGAGCAGGAGCGGCTGTGGTTCGAGCAGCAGCCCCCGAGGGACTTCGACTTCGACAAGTAGCCCTCACAACCGGGTCGCAGGCTCGGACCAGAGCGCCCACTTCCCTAAACTCGGTCCCGCGGGGCCATAGCTCAGCTGGGAGAGCGCCTGCTTTGCAAGCAGGAGGTCACCGGTTCGATCCCGGTTGGCTCCATCCACACGTATTCGCAGCGGATTCCGTGGATGCGTTCTTGACGATGGTCGAACCTGTGGGCGTCCGGCCGTGGCGGGTCTTACGCTCTTGTGATGGCCAAGTCCGTTGCGGAGCTCCTGTCCGAGCGCGAGGGAACTCGTCTCGACTTCAAGCAAGACCTATCGAGCATGAAGCGGGTTCTGGAGACCGTCTGCTCGTTTCTGAACACGGCCGGCGGAACTCTCGTCGTGGGCGTCGAGGATCAGACGAGGGCCGTCCTCGGGCTCGATGACGTGGAGAAGCAGGAAGAGAAGCTGGCGAACTCCGTGGCGAGCGCGATCGAGCCGCAACCCACGGTCCAGCTCGAGATCGTGACCCACGACGACTGCGACCTGCTCCTCCTGCGTGCCGCCTATGCCGCAGGGCCCTTCTTCATCAAGGACAAGGGCAAGGAGAAAGGCACGTTCGTCCGCATCGGCAGCAACTCGCTCCCTGCGAGCCCGGAGAAGGTCGCCGAGCTCGAGAGGGTGCGGCGAATGGGGGCCTGGGACCAGGAGCCGATGCCGGGGCTGACGCGCGACGACCTCGACCGGCAGGCGATCAAACGGTGGCTTGACGTGGTCGGAGAGCGCGCGACGGACGCCAAGCTGCGAAGTCTCGGTGTACTGGCGACGTACGGTGGCCAGTTTGTCCCCACCCGCGCCGGGATCATCCTGTTCGGGCGAGAGCAGGCCATCCATTTCCCTGACGCACAGATCCGGTGCGTCGTGTTTCGAGGGGTCGATAAGAGCCGGCCTGTTGTCAGGGGCGAAGACAACGACGTTACGGTGCTCGACGGGATCGAGGAGACGATGAGATTCATCGAGCGCAACACCGACACGATCGTGCGGATCACAGGCCGCACCCGCCGCGACGAGCTGGACCTCTACCCAAACGTCGCCGTCCGTGAGGTTCTGAACAACGCGGTCGCTCATACGGACTACGCGGTGGAAGGCGCTTCGATCTTCGTAGCTCTTTTCTCCGACCGCCTCGAGATCTCAAGCCCTGGGACTTGGCCTCCGGGCTTCTCCCGCGAGGATTTCGAATCGGGTGTAAGCCTCCGCCGCAACAAGGCGATCTCGCGTGTACTGATGCGGTTAGGCGTCATCGAGGGCTACGGGAGCGGATACGACCGTGTGATCGCCGCCTGCCGCGATGAGGGCTATCCCGAGCCCGAGTGGATCGAGAACGGACCGCAGATCAAGGTCATCCTCCGGCCGCATCCGAGCAGCGGCATGTCTGCTCCTCCGGAGAGCAGCCCACGCAGCCAGGGAGCGGTCAAACACGCCACTCACGATGGAGGATCGGCATGCTGCCGTGCTAGCCGCGATCGACGAGCTTGAGCGACCGAATACGGCCGATATCCAGCTACACACCGGTGTCTCGACACGGAGCCTGGGACGCGACTTGCGTCGCCTTCGAGAAGAAGGCGCCATCGAGTTTGTCGGCGCTCCGCAGACCGGCTTTTACCGCCGCACGTAAGGCACTCTGCCACACTCTGCCACACTCTGCCACACTCTGCCACACACCGCCACTGGCGCCAGGGAGGTCAACTTATCCCCCGGCGAGAAACTGCACGAGTTCCCGAACGGGCTTGTGGAAGCTCGGGGCTTCGGCGGCTGCAGCTACACGCTCGATGAGTCTGCCCGCCAGTTCATGCGCCCGGTCTCGCGGGTATCCCCAGCTGGCGGCCTCGGTAGCGAGGTGATTCAGCGTGATCTCCTCCAGACTAGAAACACCGGCGACACTCATGGCACTGTCCGCCCGGAGACACAATCGGGCTGAGGGATAGTCACGCTCGGCGGCCATCGAGGACCGCAACCTGCTCTTGACTTCGTAATAGTTTCGTTATAGGGTTCGTAACAACTTCGTAAGCCGTTTAGAAAGGCCGCCAGATGTCGTCGCACACTCATCCTGCTGGTCCTCCTCCGGTGAGCGCTACCGCGCTGCGCCCCGCAGCGGCCCCATCAACGGCGCGAGGCTCCCTTTCAAACGAGCAGCAGTGGCGAGAGCACAGCAAACAACCCGCCGCCGAGAACATCGGCGTAGCGGTGGCCTAGGGAGCGGTTGCGTTGCCCAGGAGATTCTTCCGACACGGCGAGCTCCCGCTCGTCCTGCTCGCGCTGCTCGCCGAGCGCCCGCGGCACGGCTACGAGATCATGGCCGAGCTGAAGCGTCTCTTCGGCCCCCGCTACCGGCCCTCGCCCGGCAGCGTCTATCCCGCGATCGAGGCGCTCCATGCCGAGGGGCTGATCGACGGTCAGACCCACGACGGTAAGACCACGTATCGCGTCACCCCGACGGGCGAGCAGGCGATCGAGGCACGCCGCGATGCGCTCGCAGCGCTCGAAGTTCGCACCGGCGCGCGGTTTGGCGACGCGGACTCGATCGGACCGCTGCTGGACCGCTTCAGAGCGCGGCTCCTGCCGCTGTCGGGTCGAGTGGACCCACAAGCCATAGCGGCCGTCCTGCAACGAGCGGCGGCCGACATCGAGAGTCTCGACGGGCTCCCAACAACCAAGGAGGCAAACTGATGACCGATGCATTCGAGCGCGCCGCCGAGCGCGCGGAAACCCAGTCCCGACAACACCGACGCGAGCGCTCAGCGCACGGCCATCGAAAGGGATTCCGGATCCACGCGACGGTGTTCGTCGCCGTCCAGATCCTGATCCTCGCCGTGTGGGTCCTGCAATGGCAGCTGGGAGGGACGTCATACCCCTGGTTCATCTATGTGCTGCTCGGGTGGGGCGTCGGGCTCGCCGCGCACTACGCCGCGGTTCACGACAGCTTCAAGGACAGACAACGCTCCCCATGAGCGCCCAAGCGCCGAAACCGCCCCACAAGCAACAGCAACCGAAAAGACAGGAGTCAAAGATGGGTCAGAGATCAGCAGCCATTGACCGTGACGCACCGTCCATCCCACTCGCCGATCCCGGGCTGCGACCGGCAACCGCAGAGGACATCGGAACGCCTGAAGGCGGTGATGGCAGAGGCTTTCATCGAGGACCCGATCTACAGCTGGCTGATGCCCGACGACAGCAAGCGACCGGCACGCCTGCGTCGCTACTTCGCGATCGAGCTCCGCCACCTCGGGCTGGCACGCGGGCGCGTGTGGACGAGTAGTAACCTCACCGGCGCCGCGCTGAGCCTGCCGCCCGGCGCATGGCGCTCGCCACTGCACATCACCCTGCTGGAGGGCAGCGCCTTCGGCGTCCACCTGGACCGGGCAGCGAGGATGGGGGCCGCGATGGAGTGGCGCCACATGCGCCATGCGCTGCGCGAGCCCCACTACTACATCCGTGACGTCGGCGTGCTCCCCGACATGCAGGGCCAGGGTCTCGGCAGCGCACTGATGCGCCCAACGCTCGAGCGCTGCGACCGGGAGGGCCTGCCCGCCTACATCGAGGCCTCCAGCGAGCGCAACGCCGCGCTCTACGAACGCCTCGGCTTCCAGCTCATCCGCGAGCTGCGCGTTGGGGGCAGCCCCCCGCTGCGGCTCATGCTCCGCCCCCCCACACCCAGCGGCGGTGCAGCGATGATCAGCACCGACACCAAGGCGGTGCTCCTCGCGGACGCCGTGATGTTCCTCGTAGCGCTGCTGCTCGGGGTATGGAAGTACAGCCAGATCGCGAGCACCGAGGATCACACCTCACACATCTACGTCGATATCGCGCACCGCGCGGCGCTGCTCTACAGCTTCGCGCTGCTGCTGATCGCGACGTTCGTACAGCTGAGCGGCTTCAGCGAGCTCGTGAACCTGCTGGCCGCCGGCACGATGACGTTCTACTTCTTTACGGCGGTAGTGACCTACTCCCTCCACGGCTGGCGAGAAGACACCGAGAACCAGTACCGCGACCCCGTCAAAGGAACACATCTCTTCATGGTCGCCCTGATCATCGGAGAGATCGGCGGATGGCTCCTCCTGACAGCAGGATTCCTCGACAAGCAGATCTTCTGAGCGCCAGCTCTATCACCGAACCCGCAACCAGAAAAGAAAGAAGTCAGAAATGAATCAGAGAGCACCCGCCGTTGACCGTGACGCACCGTCCATCCCACTCGTCAACCACGGGCTGCGGCCCGTGCGAGCCACGCCATGAACGCCGCCCCCTCCAAGCCTTCCCTGAACACGAGCTACGTCGAGCTATGGCACCGGCTCGGGATCGCGTTGCTGATCTTCACCGCGACGCTGTTGGTGGCGTATTGGGTCCTTTGGTTCGCTGACCGCGGCATCGTTGCCGGCGAGCACACCGCGCAGTACATCGCCTTCGAGCAGGCCGTTCCCCTTGCGGATGGCTGGCTGGTGGTAACAGCACTCGCGGCGGCTATGCAGCTGTGGCGTCGCCGGACAAACGCCCTCATGTGGCTATGCATGTTCGGCGGAGCAGGCCTGTATCTCTGCGCACTGGACGTGCTCTATAACCTGGAGCATGGCGTCTACACCATGGGCCGCGGCGGCGCGAGCGAACTCGGTCTCAACGTTGCCACCGCGGCGATGAGCATCGGAACCCTGATAGTTGGCTGGCACTTCCGGCGTGACGTTCTCGGAGAGCTTGGCGACGTAACCTGAGCTCGGTGAGCCCGCTCGACACAGTCGCTATCAGCCATTCCAGCCTCGTCAAAATAGACCGTCGTGCTCACCTGTGGCGAGTTGTCCGCACTCCATCCGGGAGACGAGCGCGTCGAGCGTGAGCGTTGTCCGGCGTGAGCTGTTCACCCCATGATCATCTCACACCGGTCCGGGATTGGCCTGATTATCAGTCCTCATCGCCGCGTTGTGCTTGCATGAAAGTCCGGCTCGAGAACGTCGTAGCCGATGAACTCGAGCAGGCGGACACCCTCGGTGAAGGGTTGAGGTGAGGCGAGCAGACGATGAGAGCCGATTCCGACACGACCAGAAGTGCGAACACCGTCTCCGTCGTACCAGCGTCGCGAACACTCCCCGCGTCGCTCCCGATGTGGCGAGCAGGCTCTAGCCGTATCGCTTGTAAGCACGAACCTGGTGGGCGTCTCAGTTTGCGCTTGCGTGACCTGACGTCCCGAAACCGCGAGCAATGCCTGGTGGCCTCGAACGCTTGCGGAGTTGCGGGCGGAAAGATCCCGCTCGCCTGAATCCTTTTCTAGCGGCTCCCCTCTCATAGATGTCGGATGACTCCATCGTCGGATGGGAGACTCGCTCTGAGAACAATCGGTAGTTGCAGTATTTCGTGCCGGTACAGGACGTGCCACGTCTTACCCGGCACAAGCTTAGACAGGTCATCAGGCGCATTGAGCGGTCGTGTTCGCCTCTTGGTTTGTGCCAGCCATGAGTTTGATCCAACTGGATCGAAAAAATGAGTGTCAATAGTCGAACGAGCATCTTACTCGGTTGTAGTTGATACCTACACGCTCACAAAGGAGTATGGAACATGACGAAACGTATAACTATCATCGGGCTCGCTTTCGCGGCCTCTTGGGCGTCTTGTTTTGCGGTGGTAACGTCAGCCGCGGGCGCCGAATATATCTATAAGGTAAACAAAGCACCATTGGAAATCGGCAAAACCAAGGAAGTGAGGGTCAAGGCAAAGACCAGCCAAGTGATGAGAGGGGAATTGTCGAGCACCAAATTTCAAGTTACCTGTAAGAAACTCAAACTGGTTGCTGCTGAAAAACCCGTAATCCAGGGTGACGTGCCCGGCAGGTCCGAAAAAGAGAGGTTTGTGTTTGAAGAATGCGAATCTACGCTATCGACCACAAAATGTGAAAAAGTCACGGCCGAAACTGGATCGCTTGAAAGCGAAATTGTGACTGTCGTTCGGCCTGCTACCAAGGCAGGAAAGCTAGCCGTGAAGTACAAGGGGGCCGACGGTAGCAACCTATTTGTGAAGATCAAACTTACCTGCATTGGCATTTCGTTCACGATTGAATGCCAAGGTACGACCGCTTGGCTAGACAGTCCCGAAAAGATGGAACAGCGCATCGGAACGCTGATCGGGAAGGCGGGCGCGGAAGAAATCACAGAAGTCGAGAGGTCAACCGGAACCAAGGAAATAGTCGGCCTCAAATGCGAAGGTAAACCAGTCACATTTGAAGGCGAAAGCGAAATCGAACTAGTAAGCGAAGAAAACTGGGGCATCTTCTAAGATGCCGTCCGAGAAATCTGGTTGGGCAGGTTCAGCTACAGCGTTGACGGCAAGCGGCGGTGGGAGTCCATGCCGCACGATCGACGAGACACGCCGCCTTGAGGCCGCGCGCACGACGGACTTCGAGTGCGAAGAGTTCGAGCGCGCTCACGAGTCACACTGCACGAGTACGCCCGTGAGTGGGTGGAGCGCTATCAGGGTCGTGGAAGGCGTGGGTTCGTGAGGGAACCCGCGCCTTCCACCGGCGGCAGATCGAGCAATACATCTGCCGGTACTTCCCCGCCCGGCTGCGTCTCACGAAAATCACGATTCCGAATTGGCCCGCGCACTCTCTGTCCTGAGCGCGAACGTCATCCGCGCTGTCAGACCCAGCCCTGACTCGATCGAAACGAAACCTAGTCAGTATCCGCCAACACCAAGCCGCGAGTCACCGCTATCCGGTTCCACGCGTTGATAGCCACGATGGCGAAGACCGGGTTGGCAAGCTCAGCCGCAGAGAACTCGGATGCCGCGCACTCATAGGCCGCGTCCGGCACGCCGCTCTCCCCGATCCTGGTGATCGCGTCTGTCAGCTCCAGCGCCGTGCGCTCGCGCTCCGTGAACAGCGGGCTCTCGCGCCAGACTGCCAGCGCATAGAGACGCTGCTCGCCCTCCCCCGTCTTGCGGGCGTCGCGCGTATGCAAGGCGATGCAGTACGCGCAACCGTTGAGCTACGAAGCACGAATCTTGACCAGCTCTCGAAGCGCTGAGTCAAGCTCAATCGAACCATCGAAAGCCGCCATCGCGCGATAGGCGTCAAGCGCCGTGGCCTTCAGATCGACGTGTTGATCCTCCATAGGATCACATGCTATTCATCCGCGCAACGCACAAGGCACCAGGGCCTTCAGGCGATCCAATCCAGGCCAGGGTGCGAACAAAGTGCAACCATGCCCCACACCATTCGACACCAAAAGGCCCCTCGACCGCCTAGACACGAATCGCTAGCAATAGAGCCAAATCAGCCGACCCACGTCCGTGCCGTCGTCGGCCTCGCCTGAGAGTGTCAGCGTTACGTAGCTAACAAGCTCGCGAGCCTGGGTGCCTTCCGGGAAGAACGCGGCCGCCAGTCGCGATCACGTCGGTCGGGCTTAGCTGCTCACCGCTCGTATCCGTCGCGTCAACTCGTCTCTGCAGTTCGCGGACATGCCGTCCAAAGCCAGCATCTGGGATATCCGCGTGCTATACCCCGCACAGACCACTGGACAAACCCCCGGCAACCAAAAGAACACAACTGCCGTGACTGGCCATCGACTCATCGTGCAATCCTGCCACTCCGGGCAGCGAGAGAACAGGAGCTTCGGATGCCGCCTCGAACAGGACGCAGCAGCGAAGACGTCAGGCACACGACCTTGCACGGTCACGACGTGGCCTACCGTCAAGCGGGCAGCGGCCCCGTCGTGGTGCTCGTCCACGGGATCACGTCCAGCTCGGCGACCTGGAAGCGAGTGATGCCCCACCTCGCCGACCGCTTTACCGTAATAGCCCCCGACCTGGCCGGTCACGGCGAGTCGGCCAAGCCCAGAGGCGATTACTCACTCGGCGCCCACGCGAGCAGCCTGCGCGATCTGCTGCTCGCGCTCGGATACGAGCGGGCAACCTTCGTGGGGCACTCACTCGGCGGAGGGATCGCGATGCAGTTCTCCTACCAGTTCCCCGAGCGCTGCGAGCGACTCGTCCTGGTAGACAGCGGCGGCCTTGGCCGCGACGTCAACTGGCTGCTTCGAGCCGCAACGCTTCCCGGCTCCGAGCTCGTTCTGCCCTTTCTCGCGGCAACCCGCCTGCTCGACGCCGGCGCGCGCGCCGGCGGCTTGCTCAACCGGCTGGGTCTGGGCCTCGGGACGGATCTCGAGGAGATCGCGCGCGGGCACTCGACGCTGTCCGACAGCGCCACCCGTGCCGCCTTCGTCCACACGCTCCGCTCGGTCGTCGAGCCCGGCGGCCAGCGGGTCGACGCCTCAAACCGGCTCTATCTGGCCGAACATCTCCCATTCCTGCTGATCTGGGGCGAGCGCGACTCGATCATCCCCGTCTCCCACGGACACGCGACCCACGAACGGATGCCCAACAGCCATCTGGAGGTGTTCCCACACTCAGGCCACTTCCCCCAGCTCGACGAGCCCGAGCGCTTCCTCGACGTGCTCATCGAGTTCATCGACTCGACTGAGCCAGCCGCGCGGGAGAGGACGCTTTAAAGCCTGAGCGCGGCAATTCGGACGCGGATCTCCTTCTGCCCACTGCCGCTCACGCAGGCCGTGCGACCGCTACGGCGGACAAGCCAAGCTAGCGCGCTCGACAGGCAAGGTAGACAGCGGTCGCGATCGGCGTCAACGCGAGGAGGATGAGAGCAATCGAGACGAGGGTCGACGGACCGCTGCTGGGTCCGTTTGTGCAGTGCGCCACGCTAGTGCCGTAGTGGATGCAGATTATCTTGCGCGATTCCCCAAGCGCTAGCAACAAGCACCACTGTCAGAAACAGGCCACCCGGAAGGACAAGCGTGCCGATGAGCTTGTCTCGCGTTGTCCAAGCTCGCGAGCTCCAGAGCAGAACAACACGACGACCCACCCGACGCCGGCAGCGATAAATCCGGACAGAAGCAAGAACACCGCCGCCCACTCTCGCGGGCCGCGGCGCTCAGCGGGAACGACCAAAGGGCGCTCCGCCTCGATGATCTCGCCTGGGTCACCAAAGCGACTCAGAACCTCGCGGACGTCCTCTTCGGAGGCATCAGCGGGGATCGTGGCCGAGAGATGCTCTTCGAGATCGCTCAGGAGATCGGCCAGGCGATCGCCGGGCAGGTCGCGCCCCTCGCGGCGCACCTGCTGAAGGTAAGCGGTGGCAACCGAGTGAAGACTGCTCGTGCTCATTGCGGATCTCCTATCTTCAAAATTGCATCGACGGAGCCGCGGAAGCGGCTCCACTCATCCACAAACGCCGCGAGCGATTTCCTCCCAGCGGGGTCAGCCGGTAGTAGCGACGCGGGGGCCCAGCCGGCGACTCCCGCCAGGTCGTCTCCACGACGCCTTCGCGCCTAAGGCGACCGAGCAGCGGATACAACGTTCCTTCCGTCGTGACCAGGGCGTCCTCGTCGGCGAGTTTCTGCACGAGTTCGAACCCGTAGCGTTCCTCGTCAGCGAGCAGCGCGAGAACGCAGAACTCGATCACGCCACGGCGGAGCTGCGAGATCGCCGCATCGCGCTTTGCCGTTGCTCCCCTGACTACCATGCTGCACAAGGTAGCTGGTACCACCTATCCCGCCAAGCCCTCTGGCCTACCACCTCTCCGTCGTGAGGTTGACTTCCCCAAACTTCAGGCAGATCGGGTCGCTGATGATTCCTCAGACTGTCCGCAATGATGCGAAATGGCTACAGAACCTCCGGAGGGACGTTATCCTCGACAGAGATATGACGGTGCCAGTCGAATATGTCGATGTGCAACAGCTCTTGGATGAAGAGGAGGAGGCTCGTCCTGCCGATGTCGAGGCACTGCGGGAACAGTCGGTAGCTGATGCCTGAGCGTTCCCGACGCCCGATCTTCGCTCGCGTATACACGAAGTTCGCGGAGACGAGCAACCGTCGTGGCGGCGCCGAGCATCGTCGCAAACTGCTCGCCGACCTGAGCGGGCGTGTCATCGAGATCGGAGCAGGTAGCGGTGCGAACTTCGGGCACTACCCAGCATCTGTCGACGAAGTTCTCGCCGTGGAGCCCGAGCCATACCTGCGCCAGCAGGCACTGAGAGCGGCGACAGAAGCATCGGTGAACATCCGGGTGCTAGACGGCGACGCGTATCGCCTACCCGGCGCCGGGGTGACTTTCGATGCCGGCGTTGCTTCGCTCGTCCTCTGCACCGTTCCCGACCAGCAGCGCGCGCTCGCCGAGCTGTTCCGAGTCATCAGGCCAGGGGGCGAACTGCGTTTCTATGAGCACGTCATTGGCCAATCCAAGTGGGAGGCGCGCTTTCAACGGCTTGCCGACGCTACTTTTTGGCCCCACTTCGCCGGTGGATGTCACCTGGCGCGAGACACGGTCGCCGGGATCGAGCAAGCCGGCTTCGCGATCGAGACGTGCGAACGCTTCCCGTTCAGTCCCTCCGCGTTCCTCCCGCCCGATCCACACATCCTGGGTATCGCACGCCGACCCCGAAGTTCTTAGGCCCGGTGACATGACCGAAGTCAGCGGTCCACCGAGGCTCCCGAGGAGAGTGTTGGCTCGATCATCACGCGTCAGGTGCAAACAGCCAACGCACGATGCAGGCCGTATTGTCGATCGACCGCGCTCTCAAGCTCGGGCCCTACGCGGGGGTCGAGAAAACATCGAGCTCAGGTGCACCGTACAGTGTGGTCCGCTTGACTCAGAGTGGCCCACCGATACCTGAGAATCGCCGAGCATCTGGACAGTACAGTCAGTCCATGCCAAGGACCATGAAGTACCCGCTCAGCCCTTATCACGCCACCGGCGACACTCGCCAGTGAGCGGCGAGCGCGGGGGCACGAGTGCCAAGCACGCCGGGCTTTACTTCAGTCATCCCGCTTGCCTGGAACACGATCCGCGCGTGTTCATGCCGGAGCACCCGGACACGCCTGAGCGCCTCGAGGCGATCGAGCGAACGCTGGCTGAGCATGACTGGTTGGGATGGGAGCGACGCCCAGCGCCGTTAGCGCAGGAGACACAACTGGAGTTGATCCACAGCGCCCGTCACGTGCAGAAGATCAAGGAACTGGCGCTAGCTGGCGGCGGGGCGATCGACCCGGACACGTTCGTCGGGGAGCCCTCCTATCGCGCCGCGTTGCACGCCGCCGGCGGGGCTTGTGAGATGACGAGGGCGCTGATGGCCCGTGAGGCGACGCTGGGATTCTGCGGTGTGCGACCCTCCGGCCACCACGCCGAACCAGATCGTGCGATGGGCTTCTGCCTGTTCAACAATGTCGCGCTCGCCGCAGAGTTCGCAATCCGCGAGATGGACGCCCGCCGCGTGTTCATCCTGGATTGGGATGTCCACCACGGCAACGGGACAGCCGAGGCGTTTCGCCGCCGCTCAGATGTCCTGTTCGCAAGCATCCACCAGTCAGGGATCTACCCTGGGACTGGCTCGCTGAGCGACGTGGGCTCCGGCCCTGGCGAGGGTTACACGATCAATCTCCCCGTCCCGGCTGGCTCCGAGGAGGATCTGTGGCTTTCGCTGATCGAGCACATCGTGCTTCCCATCGCCAAGGAGTTCGATCCCGAGCTCGTGCTGATCTCCACCGGCTTTGATGCTCACCGTGCAGACCCGCTCGACAGCTGTCGCCTCGAGTGCACCTCGTTTGCGGAGATGACCCGCCACGTGCGTGACTTCGCCGATCAGCTCGGGGTGCCCCTCGGGGCGGTCTTGGAGGGCGGCTACGAACCGGCAGCCCTCGCACAATCAGTGCACGCAACGCTCGTCGCCCTTGGTGGGGACGAGCCAGCGCGATCTGCTGCGCCCGAGCCTCTGTTGACATCGCGCGCCGCCGCCCACATCGGTCACTATTGGTCTTTGTGAGTCGCCGCATAAGTTTTCCGCGTCACTCTGACGGCCAATCCCTGATGCCCGATCTAGCTGTGTCCACGAGGAGTGAGATCACGAGACCGTGGTTGTCTGGGTGTCATGGCTAGGCACCACCCCGGCTGCCGCGTAGGCATCGAGCGCGTCGAGCGTCTCGCCCTCAAGTAGCGCCTGAGCGAGGCTCTCGAGCTGGTCGCGATGGTCGGTGAGCAGGCTTGTGACCTCCTGATGGGCCGCGTCGACCATCCGCCTGACCTCCTCGTCCACGAGGCGCTGCGTGGACTCCGAGGTTGCGCTCACCCCTGGTAGGAACGGTCCCTCGCCATCGGCGGGGAGCACCGCGATCGGCCCGATCGCTTCGCTCATACCCCAGCGGCCGACCATCTGACGGGCGATCAAGGTGAGCTGCTGGATGTCGGACTCCGCGCCAGTGGTGATCGTGCCGTAGATGACCTCCTCTGCCACGCGCCCGCCGAGCGCTACACGGATCTTGGCCTGTAGGTCCTCCAAGGAGTAGGAGACGCGATCGGCGTCGGGCGTTGAGAGAGTCACGCCGAGCGCCATCCCACGCGGGATGATCGAGACCTTGCGTACCGGGTCCGCCCCCTGCGTGAGCATCCCCACCAACGCGTGACCGGACTCGTGGTAGGCGGTACGCTCACGATCGGCGGGAGAGAGGAGGATGCCGCGCGGGGAGCCGAGCATGATCTTCTCGAGCGAGTCGGTGAGGTCGGCCATCTCAACCTGCTGGTGGTCGCGACGAGCGGCGAGCAGGGCAGCCTCGTTGGCGAGGTTCGCCAGGTCGGCGCCAACCATGCCCGGAGTGCTCGCTGCCAGCGCGTCGAGGTCGACGCTCTTGGCGAGCGGGATCGAGCGGGTATGCACCTTCAGGATTTCACGCCGGCCGGTGCGATCGGGAGGCTGCACCGCCACCCGGCGGTCGAAGCGGCCGGGTCGCAGCAACGCCGAGTCCAGGACGTCGGGCCGATTGGTCGCAGCCAGCACTACAACCGCCTCAGAGCTCTCAAAGCCGTCGAGTTCGGTGAGGATCTGATCGAGTGTCTGCTCGCGCTCGTCGTTGGCGCCAGTGACCGAGACCGATCCCTGGCGCGAGCGCCCGATAGCGTCGAGCTCGTCGATGAAGACGATCGCCGGTGCAGCCTCCTTGGCCTTCACGAACAGGTCGCGCACACGCGACGCCCCGACACCCACAATCGCCTCGATGAACTCCGAGGCCGAGATCGAGAAGAACGCAGCGTGTGCCTCGCCGGCCACCGCGCGTGCGAGTAGCGTCTTGCCGGTTCCCGGTGCTCCCGAGAGCAGCACCCCGTGGGGCATCCGTCCGCCCAAGCGTCCGTAACGCTCGGGGTTGCGCAGGAAGTCCACGATCTCCGAGAGCTCGGACTTGGCCTCGTCGATGCCGGCGACGTCCTTGAAGGTGACGAGGATCTTCGCCGGATCAACGCGCCGCGCCTGCGAGCGCCCAAAGTTACCCAGGGCACCCATCGCACCACCAGCCTTTGCGGCGCGGCGGGCGATGAAGATGAACAAGCCGACGATCAAAAGGGTCGGGCCGAAGCCGAGCAGCAACTCGCTCAGCAGTGACTGGCTGGTGCTCGTCGACTTGGCGTTGACCTCCACACCCTTTTCCTGGAGCAGCGCCGAGAGCTGACTGCCGTTCCAGAACGAGGGGACCTGGGTGGCGAACAGCGTGGTGGACGTCGCCTCCTTGTTCGTGGCCGGATAGCGCAACTTGTGCCTGAAGGTGCCCTGGATCGTGTCGCCCTTGGAGGAGATCGACTTCACCTCCCCGCTCCTTACCTGTTCGAGGAAGTACGGGTTGAACGACACAGTCACTCGCGGCTGGCCGGCTGCGGGTGCGAAGAGGAGCACCGAGATCCAGTTGAGCGCGAGCAGGATCAGCACGAACCACAAAAAGCCCGGTCTACGGTGGGCTGGCGGCCCCTTTGGCGCGTGCTCTGGCATCCCGCGCCCGTCCGGTGCGGGCGATACGTGCCAGCCCCGCTTGTCGCGTGGCATCGGCGGGTGCGTATTCGTCTGACTGACGCCTACACCAGCGGACTCCTTCGGCGTTTGATCGGGCATCGAGCCAATGCTACGCATCGTGGCGCCACCGCACAGCCGGCCTGTGTTGTGGGGTGCTCAGTAAAAGTCCGCAGGTGGTGCAGGAGCAACGCCGAGCACCCCGACCGATCGCCAAGGTCGAGTCGCATACAACGGTTCCCCGGAGAGCAAGGCGTCGCTCATGATCGCCCAGGGCCTGGCGGCGCCCACCAACGCGACTGTCCATACGCTGGAAGTCGGCTCGATCCCGACGTGTTCTGCTTGTCCAAACTAGCAGCAACCATTAGAATGGTGGCATGGCATAACGCATGGTTGACATCCACGGGTTCTTTGCGGGGACTCAAATTCCGGAGAACAATGATGCGGATAATGCAGATTTTCAGCGTCCTGCTGGTCGCAGCGCTTGGAGCAGTTAGCGCGGTTTCAGCATCAGTATCCGAGGAGGCCGAATTATCGTTCGGCGGACTTGGATCTACCCCAGGAGCAAATTGGTTACTACGGTTTGCATTAGTACGAATCGCAACATTATCTGGTGAAAAATCAAAGGAGTTGAGTCATTGAGAGTTACCGCCAGTTGCCTCGTTTTAGCTGTGGTTAGTCGGTTGGGACTGACGCGCGAAGTAGATCGCGATTTGAAAGGAGTCCTGATCTGAGCCAAACCGAGCAGGAACGCAGCACGAGACCGGGATAGAGACAGCAATGTCCTTCTAGACCGAACCTATAAATCCGTCCCCCCAGGGGAGCCCAAGTGGAAAAACCGCGCCGCCAGCGAGGCAGGCGTCCTGCTTGGGGGCCTCCTCAACCTGAGACCAACCACCGTCGGCCACGACGCGTACTTTCGCGCGCAAAATCAGGCAGCACCAGGGTACCCAGACCAATCAGCGTTCCGGTCGGGCTCCTGTCGCTGCTCTCGGCGATACTGGTAGTTGTCGCTGGCTCATTCGCTGTATCCGCCGGTGACGTTTCCCTAGCAGTTGGGCTCTTTGCGGTAGCCGCAGGCGTCCTCGCGGTGTCCGCTGGCTTCTTGACCCTGCAAGCCAATGAGAAGGCAGAGTCAGCTGCCTCAAAGAATCTAGAGGCAGCGCATGTCGCAAAGCGCGCCGCAGATACCGAATTAGGAGTCGCTCTTATCAAGAAGTACGTCGCAGATACCGAACAGAAGACAGCGCTCATCAACGAACGAACCGCCCGGCTCACGCAACACACCGGTAGACAGGGGCTATATGAGGAGTCAAGCTAATCAAGCTCGCTGACGTCGCTGCCGGGAGCTCATCCACTGGCACTCAAGAAAGAGTCCGATCTGGTTCTGTGTAAAACGCCAGTCTTGTCCTAGGCTGAGCGGGATATGAGACCTCAATCGTCTGGCAATCAACCGCTAGGCAGCGTACCTGCGCACACCGGCAAGCCCGAGCGTCGCTGCGTCAACCGCCAATGAAGCGTGTGCTCGTGGCAGGCGCCAGCGGCTATCTGGGGCGTCATGTCGTTGCAGAGTTGAGTGCACGTGGCTATCGCCCGCGGGCCTTGATCCGCAACCCCGAAAAGCGCGATCTGATCGAAGGCGCGGAGGGAACAACTGTGCTCGACCTGCTCGACGCCGACGAGCAGGCACGAAACGCCCTTGCCCTCGAGGGAGTGGATGTTGTCTTCTCGGCCGCTGGGCAGCCTTGCACGTTGCGACGAATTCCCGATCGCCGCTCTTTTCGTCAGGTGGATGCTCAGATCAATCGCACCCTTCTCGACGCCGCGATCGCTTGTGGCGTGCGGAAGTTCGTCTATGTCACTGTCCTCGCCGGACCGCAGCTCCGTGACCTGGATTACGTCGCGGCACACGAGGAATTCATCGATGAGCTTCAAGCAAGCCACATCGAGTCCACCATCGTGCGAGCCAACGGCTTCTTCTACTCCTATCTAGATCTGCTCGACTTCGCACGGCGCGGCCTGGCGATCAACTTTGGCGATGGCAGCGCACGCAGCAACCCCATTCACGAGGCCGACCTCGCCATTGCCTGCGTACAGGCAATCGAGAGCGATGTTCGGGAGATCGAGGTTGGCGGCCCTCAGATCATCACGAGACGCGAAGAGCTGGAGATGGCATTCGCCGCCGTAGGCCGCAAGGCACGCGTGCTAGGAGTTCCAGCCCCACTATTCAGGGGCACCCTGCCAGTGATTCGCCTCGTCGATCGTCGTCGCGGCGAGATGCTCGAGTTCCTGGCCGCCATCAGCCGCACCGATGTGCTGGCACCCCAACACGGAAACCGAAGACTCGAGGACTATCTCCGCGAGCACGCATGACAAGCAGCCTCTGCCTTACTTGGCCCAAACCCTGCCTAGCCCGTTCGCCTGCACCCATACCTCCTGGCCGGGCACAACCACAAGATCGCCGGAGACCCGCACCAGCATCGTCTCAGCATCGGGGTGATCCAGTCTGAGCTGAGCCAAACCGTCGTGGCCGTGGTAGCGAAGCTCGAGCACAATCGCTCGCGCCGCTCCCTCTGTCGCGACCAGATGGAGCTTCAACTGCTCGGGGCGCAACAACAAACGCACCGGTCCGTCGCGCTCTCGATGCCCGTTGGTGCCCAAGGGTATAACCCCAAGCGCGCAACGAGCGTGATCGCCGTGGGTCTCGCCCGCCAAGATATTGGCCTCACCAATCGAAGTGGCCGCAACCAGATCTGGAGGATCGCGATAGAGCACACGGGGATCGTCATGCGCCACAACGCGGCCGTCCCGAAGCACCGCTATCCGATCGGCAAGTGCCAGTGCCTCGTCCTGGTCATGGGTGACCAATACCGCCGTGGCGGCGGCAGCGCGCAGGATGCTCGCAACGTCGCGACCCAACTCCGCCCGCAGCGACGCGTCAAGTGAGCTGAACGGCTCGTCCAGGAGAACCACGCTAGGACGAATCGCCAGGGCACGTGCCAGCGCCACCCGCTGTTGCTGGCCACCGGAGAGCTGATGGGGATAACGCCGCTCGAGTCCCTCCAGTCCAACGAGATCGAGCAATTCACGAGCCGCGGAGCGATCTGCGCGCGCGAGCCCAAAGCCGATGTTTCCGATGACCGTCAGGTGTGGGAAGAGGGCCCCGTCCTGGGGCACATAGCCGACCCCGCGCTGCTGAGAGCGCACGCTCCTGTACGCGTCATCGACCACTCGGCCGCCAATTGCGATCGTGCCGTTGTCGATCTGCTCAAAGCCGGCGACCAACCGCAACATCGTCGTCTTGCCGCTCCCTGATGCGCCCAGTATTGCCGTGATCGACCCGGCAGAGATAGTCAGGTCAATGTCGCTAAGGACCTGAATGGACCCGAAGCGCTTGCATACGCCCCGCAGCTCGATGACGCTCATAGCGGCGCGAGCTGCGGCTGGGAGTCCCGACCGCGATCGAACCACAACGCGAGCACGATGGCGGGGAGCGCTGCGAGAACGATGATCAGCAGCGCATACGGCGCGGCGGCCCCGTAGGCGACCTCGCTTTGGTAAGCCCAGAACTGGGTAGCGAGCGTCTGCACTCCGATCGGGGCAAGCAGAAGGGTGGCGGTGAGCTCCGTTACAGCGAAGAGGAACACAAGGCAGAATCCCGCCAGGATGCCTGGCACGAGCAATGGCAGTGTGACGCGCAGAAAGACGGCAATCGACCCGCGTCCCAACGAGTGGCCAACGTCTGCCAAGCGTGCCGGCGCCTGGGCCACAGAGGCCCTGATGCACACAAGCGCCAAAGGGAAGTGCATGATCGCGTAGGCCACGATCAGCAGCAGACTGGTCTGATAGAGACCATAGGCGTAACGGGTGGCGAAGAACACCAGGCTGAGCGCCACCACTACGCCCGGAAGCGCAAGGGGTATGTAAGTGCTGCGCTGGAGCAGCAACCTCCGAGCGCTGGAGACTCGGAAGGTCATCAGCGCAACCGGCAACGCAAGCGTGACGGCGGCGGAGGCTCCCAAGGCGCTGTAGATGAGTGAGTTCCACGTAGCTTGACCAAGCGTGGCTGCCGCTGGCAGCGTCGTGTGCTGACTTTGCGCCATCCAATAGATGACCGTGCCAACCGGAAAGCCAATCGCAAGCGCCACCAGCACCCCAAGTGTCAACAAGGTCGGAACGACGACCCAGCCCAACCTGGCCCTGACCGCAGCTCGCGACGGCGCGGTCCGGGTTGCTGTGCGACTCGGCACGATCCCGTCCACCGCGAGCACAAGCAGCGCAAGACACACAAGCGGCACTGAAAGTGCGCTCGCGGCGCGGCTGTTGAATTGAAACTCGGTAAAGACCTCGGTGGTGAACGTCTGATAGCGCACGATCTCAAACGTCCCGTACTCGGAGATCGTGGTCAGCGCAACCAGCACGCATCCACCCACAACAGCCGTGCGGATCAATGGAAGCGTGACTCGTACAAAGGTTCTCAGCCTTCCTGCTCCAAGGCTGTGCGCGGTGTCCTGCATCGCGGGGTCTGACCGCCGCAGCGCCGCGGCAACCGGCAGGTAGACAAGCGGGTATGTCCCAAGTGCCATCACCAACGTTGCTGCCATAAGTCCGCTCATCCCGGGAAAGGACGTATGCCAGGCATAGCCCACAACATCGTCGGGGATCGCTATCGGCAGCACGAGCAACACTGTCCACAGTCGCCGTGCGGGGAGCCTGGTGCGCTCTGTGCACCACGCGGTGCCTACACCCAGGACGGCCGCGAAAGCCACCACCATCAGCGACAGCACGACCGTGTGACGCAGTAGCAAAAATGAGCGTGCACGGAACAGCACGTGATGGATTTCAGCCCAGCCAGCTGTGCGGGCATCGAGTGCTAGCAGCGCCAGAGGAGACAACAACGCCATGGCGATGCACACGCCGAGGAGCACCGTCATACGACCCCTACGGCGACGACTCAGCCGCCCCATGGCCGGTGCGGCCTGGATGCTCGGCGTGAGAACCTCGTTCATAGCCAGCGGCTAGATGAGCCCGGCTTCTTCGAGCAGTGACTTGGCGTCAAGACCTGTGCCGAGCTCCGCCGGGGTGAATGCAGTGGGCTGCAGCTTGCTGAGCGGGGTCAGCTCAGGATTAGCCGCTATCCCCGGGTGGATCGGGTACTCAAAGCTGTCGCTTTCTGCGAGCACCCGCTGTCCCGCCGCACTGGTCATAAAGCTCACTAGCTTCTCGGCCGCGGCCTTGTGCTTTGAAGACTTCAATATGCCCACTCCAGAGATATCCTCGACGTAACCCGGATCGTGCGGAGCAAAGTACGCGATATTGGCTTTCACCGCGCCCTTGCCGATCTCTGCCACCAAGCGGTAGTAGTAGTAATGGTTGATGAGACCAAGCTCGCTTACTCCCTGACTGACATCTCTGGTGATGGTCTCGTTGTCGGGCACATTGTCGTTGCCCGCCGCGTTGGTCTCGAGCCCGATCAACCAGCCCAGGGCAACCTCGTGTCCCTTGGCTCTGTCGATCGAGCTTATAACCGGCCACAAGTCAGTCTCCCCGGGGGCAATCTCGATCTTCCCAGACCACTTGGGGCTAGCCAGTTCCATCACCGACTTGGGCAATTCTGAGGGCTTCAGCTTGCTGGTGTTGTAGATGAGCACGCTGATACGAGCTGATACCCCTACCCAGTTGCCGTTGGCGGCGCTGTCCTGCTTGGGCACATTGGCAAGCGTCGAGGGAGCGACTTTGACGAGCAGACCCTGGTCGTTGAGCTGTTCCAGCCAGTTGGAGTTCTCCGTGTAGAAGACATCGGCGGGCGATAGATCTCCCTCCTGGGTGATCTGTGCCGTGAGCACGTCCTCGTCGTTGTTTGCAATCCGCACCTTGATGCCAGTTTGCTTGGTGAACGCCGCAATCAATGCGTCGGTGGTCTGCTCGTGCTGCGCGCTATAGAGAGTCAGGGTCGTGCCCGACTCGCCCGACACCGCCGCGATACCACAACCCGAGGCCATCAGACCCGTGATCGGAATCAGAAACATTCCGAACAGTATCGCTAGCCACCGACGCTCTCCGACCACAGCAGCTCTCGGGGTAGCCCACCGAAACCACCCTGATGGTTCCTGGCGAACCGCTTCGTCCTTTACCATCCAATCCTCCAAAGGCCGTGATCGTTCGGGTCCTTCGACGACGAACCAGCGCAACCGTACCATGGATTAGGGTCGCCTAACTACGGTTCCCCAGCCGGTGTCCCGAGAGCTATTACACAGATCTCGGCTAATTGAATGGATCTGGACCGGGAGCCCAGACCAAAGCTCGTCCGGTAGGCGTCTACACCGTCGCCGGCGTGTTCGTCGCCGCGCTCGCCGAGTCCGCCCGTCGCTCGGGCACGACATCCGCCACTCGGGCCGCCTGCTCGCCACGGCGCCGAGGCCGCCACACACGCACATACTGGGCCGCCACGTAAGAGCCGATCACGAACGCCAACGCGATGAACTGGCCGATGAATGTCTCCCAGTTGTTGAACAGCGAGAACCAGGTGCCCATCCAGCCAGGGATCGACAGGCCTTGGATTTCTGTGGTTCCGATCCAGCCAGCCAACTGCATCTCGTTGACCTCCTCACCGACCGATACAAGCAGCACGAACAGGAGCATCACCCCTGTGATTATCAGCAGACGCTTGTACGGCAAGCGCTGATGCAACCCAAACGTGAGCACACCGGCAGCCGCTGTGAACAGGAGACCGATCGTAACGCCCTCGAGCACAACACTCGACCCGTAGAGCTCGCGCAGGTTCTGCAGGAAGATGACGATCTCAAAACCCTCGCGATACACAGAGGTGAATCCGAGCAGAGCCAGCCCGAGCAGCAAGCGACGCTTGTTGGTGTCCGGGTCGGAGGACAGCAAGCCACGCCGGCGTTTGTGGTGGTGGGAGATCCAACCAGTCCAGTAGATCTTGTGAAAGAACCAGTTCATCACGATCATGAGCACGATCAAAGCGGGGATGCCCGTGGCGGCCTGGACGTCGAACTCGCCACCGTGGAACTGCCCAATGAACCAAATCACCGCAAACCAGGTGCCCACCGAGGCAAGCAGTGCGGTCGCGCCGCCCGCAACCACGGGACGGCGGTATACCCGATTGGTACCGAGGAAGCTCGCTGTGACAGCAGCCAGCACGAGGATCGTCTCAAGACCCTCACGCAACACGAGGATCGCGCTGTCGATAACCACGGTCGCGGTGTTCAGACGATGACCGGGCGGCAGAGCCGTCGGATCGGCGGTCCCACCGCGGGCATGCCAACCGAGCACCACCGCCGCAACAGATACACCGAGCACCACCGCTGTCCACACGTAAAAGCTCATCCGCTCACCCACGCGCTTTGCCACGCGATGCTCGCCCTGCCCAATATTTGCTTGTGTATGCGTCATCCGACGGCTCCTAGAAATCCGACCTCATGACTCGGCTTTAGCCGGAACGCTACCACAACTTAGGGTGCCCTAATACGCTTATCCCTGCACCAAGGCCCCAGCCTGCGTCAGCCTCCTTTTCAAGGACAGCCAAGGGATAGCCCAGCCACAAACAATGGCGGCCCACCGTCACAAAGCCGACTAATACCGACTCGAACGACCCAAAATCACCCTCGTCGGCAAGAAACCTTGCAACCCTTCCCATGTGATGCATCTTGCAATCGGACCTGATACTTTGACAGCCGTTCGTGCCGAGTCCTTGTCCCTACGGGGCTGAGGAGCGGGGGACCCAGTGCAGCCGATCAGGCTGCGGGGGCGAATCGCCACAGTTGTGGCGTAGCGTAAGCACGCGAGCCCGACAGCTAACCCCGTAGGCGCCCTGAGATAACCGAAAGGACGCTTTTCACATGTCGGGATTCCCGCGTGATCTCGCAGTTGCTGACCCTTGGGAGGCTTCGCTTACACGCTCGCGCGCACGCCGCGAACGAGCCGAAAAGCGTGCCGCTCGCTCCCCCATGCGCCTTGCCAACTTGATGGACGCACGCAACCGCCTGCCCTCGCCGCGCAATCTCGCCGACAGCGAGCCGTGGGAGCGCTCCACGCTGCGCTCGCGCACCCGCCGGCGCGCCTCGGAGATCCAGTTCGTCCCTACCGCCACACGCGCACGCCGCGTATCGCTGGGTACGCTCATCGCAATCGCCGCAGGCCCGGCGGCCGGTCTTGCCAACGCTAACGGCGTCGCCCAGCCAACCACACCGCGCCATCGCCGGAGCCAACCACCACCACAACCCATTACATCGAGCTAGAGAACGGCAGCGAAGGTCGCCAGGTTCGACTGCTGCAGCGTGCTCTGGGGATCAACGTCGACGGCATTTTCGGTTCTGATACCGAAGCTGCCGTGCGCGCCTATCAAGCCAGTCAAGGCCTGGAAGTAGATGGCATCGTGGGACCCAAGACGAGCGCCGCGCTCGCCGAGAACACGCCGCCGATCGCAACGAGTGCAGTGCTCACCGAAAACTCACCCACAATCGTCGCCAGCGCCACCACAGACGCGAACGCCACCACAGATACGGAAACGTCTACTAGGACTCCTGCCACCGACACCACAGCCGTCGAAACAACTGTCGCCTCCACTCCTGCAGTAAGTCCGATCGTGCGACTACAGGAAACTCTCGGCGTCCAGGTCGACGGCACCTTCGGTCCCGAAACCGAGGCTGCGGTCAAGCACGCTCAGGCACTGCATCACCTCGTGGTCGATGGCATCGTCGGACCGGAGACCTGGCGCGCACTGAGCCTGCATGAGCACACCAAGCTCAAGCAAACCCTTTTCCCCGCGCCTCGACACCGATCCATCGGAACAATCCAGGCCTCAGATGCACACATCGCCAGTGCCGCTAACGGCCCCGGTGGCGAGCCCGCAACGAATGCCGCAGACCCTGGGACTTCCGGCGCGCAAACATCTGAAGCAACACCCACGACCGCTGCCGCGCCAACCGGCGCCAATGCGGTCGCCCGCCTACAGGAAGTCCTGCACATCGAAGCCGACGGCCAGTTCGGACCGCAAACCGAGGCGGCAGTCAAGCGTCTGCAGGCCCGCGATGGTCTAGCCGTCGATGGCGTCGTCGGGCCGGAGACCTGGCGTGCACTGGGGATCGACGACGACGCAACCCTGCACCCGTTGCCCCGGCTGATGCACACGATTAGCTCCGCGGGCACAGGCAATAGCGGCGGGGAAAGCAGCGACTCAGGCGGCGAATCCTCGAGCGTCCTGGCGCACGTAATCGCCGCCGCCGATGAAATCGCAACACGACCCTACGTCTACGGTGGCGGCCATGGCTCCTTCCAGTCGGTGGGCTATGACTGCTCTGGCTCTGTGTCTTACGCTCTACACGGTGGTGGCCTGCTCAGCTCGCCAGAGGACTCCTCGGCGCTCGAGTCCTATGGCGAACCGGGGCCGGGGCGCTACATCACCATCTACGCCGATGCCGAACACGCCTGGATGACTATCGACGGACGGCGCTTTGACACCGTCGCGCTGCAGGAGACCGGCAACCGTTGGTCTGACTCGATGACCTCAACCGCGGGGTTTGTCGTACGTCACCCAGCAGGCATGTAGACCGGTTGGAGAGCAACTCTGTCGTTCGAGAGCGAGTGTGCCCCGCGCGCACGCGGGGCACACTGCTAGCCGCATCGAATCGACGCCTTGCGCCGAGTACCGTCCCAAGCACGCCTTAGCTTGATCTGCCTCGCCTAAAAACCGCGAAGGGAGGCAGCGGATGCTCGCTCGGGCGCGCACATTCACAATTGACGGACTCCACGCACGTGCCGTGAGCGTGGAGATCGACATCAGACCAGGCTTGCCGGCATTTACGATCGTCGGGCTCGCCGACGCCGCCGTGCGTGAGGCCCGCGACCGCGTCCATGCCGCTGTACTCAACTCTGGCTACGAGTTCCCTGCCCGGCGCATCACGGCGAACCTCGCCCCCGCCGATGTACCTAAGACAGGGCCCGGCTTTGATCTTGCGCTCGCATGTGGGGTGCTTGCCGCCAGCGGCCAGATCCCCAGTGACCTACTCGCCACACACGCGCTCTTTGGAGAGCTTTCGCTCGACGGTGAGGTACGCGCCTGCCATGGCACGCTCGCGGTCGCCGAGGCAACGATGAAGGCTGGGCTAGAGATGCTTGTGCTCGGCCCCCCGCGTGCATATGAGGCGACGCTCGTGGACGGCCTCGCCGTCGGCGTCGTGGATTGCCTCTCGAGCGCCGCCCGCGTACTACGCGGCGGCGTTCCCGACCCGTTGCCAGAACCGGATCGGGCCCCAGCAAGTGCAGCTCGACGGGCTCTCGATCTAAGCGACGTTCGCGGTCAACCCCAGGCTGTCGAGGCGCTCATAATCGCCGCGGCTGGCGGCCACAACAGCCTGTTGAGCGGACCACCCGGGACAGGTAAGACGATGCTCGCCCAACGTTTGCCTTCGATCCTACCTCCGCTCGACCGCAGCGAGGCGATCGAAGTGATGCGCATTCATAGCGTGACAGGGCTCGCCAGCAGCGAGCTTACGCGTCAGCGCCCGTTTCAGGCACCACACCACTCGATCACCACCGCGGGGCTGATTGGTGGCGCTCGCCGCGGCTGGGTAGGCGAGGCGGTTCTCGCTCATAACGGAGTACTGTTTTTGGACGAGCTCTCGGAGTTTGCGCGCCCAACGCTCGAGGCATTGCGCCAGCCGCTCGAGGAGGGCCGCGTGGCACTTGTGCGAGCACGACACTCTGCCGTCTATCCAGCGCGCTTCATGCTGATAGCCGCCACCAACCCGTGCCCCTGCGGATACGCGGGTGAGAACGAGCGCTGTAACTGCAGCGAAGCAGACCTCGCGCGTCATCGCCGTCGCTTGAGCGGACCACTCTTGGATCGCATCGACCTGCTCGTAGGGATGGAGCGCGCGACGATCAACCATCTCCAGAGCAAACCAACAACCGATCCCGCTCGTGCTCGCGAGCAGGTGATCGAGGCCCGCCAGCGTCAAGCGGTGCGGTTGAGAGGTGAGACGCTCAGAGTGAACGCACAGATGGACTCCCGTTTGCTGCGCCAACACATCCGCTTGGACGAGCGTGGCGAGCAGCTACTTGCCGGATCGTTGCACCGAGGCCTTTTGAGCGCGCGTGGTCAGCACCGCGCCCTGCGCGTAGCGCGCACTATCGCCGATCTCGATTGCAGCCAACGAGTCCGCTTCGAGCATTTGACGCAGGCGCTCTCGCTGCGACCGGAGGCAGGCCTTTCGACTCGTCGAGCAACATGAGCGGAGTCTGCCCGCAATGCGCACGGCGCAGCTGGCTGCTCGAGGAGTTGAGGGTCTCGCTCGACTTCGGCGCACGCGAGCATTCACGCCTGTGGGAATTGTTGCAGCTAGCAGACACCGATCTCATCGAAGCGATCGGGGGCAGACGCCGCCAGGAGTTGCACGCCGCCTACGCTCAATGGCAGCCGCTGCCAGAGCCCACAGATGCCTATTCCGAGACGCTCTGCCGACACCACGCCGCATATCCGCGGAGCTTGAGCGAGAGCCGTCTAGCCCCGCATGTGCTTGGTGTGCGCGGCCGATTCGAGCGTCTCACGAGAATGCTCGATAAGCCGGTTGTAGCGATCGTTGGGACCCGTCGCGCAAGCGATTACGGGATGGAGACAGCCCGTGGCCTGGCCCGTGGGCTGGCGGCCTCCGGCCTGACAGTCGCGAGCGGGCTCGACGAAGGCATCGCAGCCGCCGCGCACTCAGGAGCACTCGAAGCGTCCGGCACGACGCTGACGGTGCTGGCAGGCGACATGAAGCGTTGTTCGCCAGCATGGTGCAATGCTCTGTACCGTCGCATCACAAACAGCGGCTGTGCGATATCAGAGACTCCGTGGAGCCCTCGGGCCTGGCGTTGGAGCGAGCGCGCTCGGGCTCGTACGCTCGCGCTGCTAGCTCAACTAGTGATCGTGGTCGAGGCGCGCGAGCGTCCTTGGGAGCTCGCCTGCGCATATGCCACGCAAATGCTAGGCAGACCGCTGGCAGCCGTGCCCGGACGTGTCTGCTCTCCGACATCGAGCGGAACCAACTCGCTGCTGCTCGGCGGAGCACGACTCGTGCGCTGCCCGCAGGACGCACTCGATCTGCTCTATGGCGTCGGCGTACGTCAGGAGTCCGACTCCGCGCTCGAGCTCGAGCCCCGGCTGCAAACCTTCCTCGAGCAAGTTGGCGAGGGCTGGGACACGATCGCAAAGCTCATTGCTCGTGGCTCTGAGGTAAGCGCCACAGCCACAGCACTTACCGAACTCGAGCTGATGGGCCTACTCGTCCGCGGCGACGGCGGACGCTACCTACCAAGCGGGGTAGGCCCATCCCTACAGGTGCAGGCTTGTGTCGGAGTACCCGGGCAGTAGGGTGCCTTCGACCGCGACTGGACCGCGCCAACTGAGGATCGACGCCCACTGAGGATCGACGCCCACTGAGGAACATCCAATAGCCGCACTAAGAACAAGCAACATGTCTGAGAATGTCTCCGCAGAGGACGTCTCCGATCGAGGCATAGACCGTTCCGAGCTGCTAGCCATCGCGTGCGGCGGTGCGCTCGGGGCACTCGCCCGCATCGCCGTCGCTCAAGCGCTGCCCGCCACTGCCGGCCACTGGCCGTGGGCGACGTTCGCGGTGAACATCGCGGGAGCGCTGATGCTCGGCTACTTCGTAACCCGCCTGCAGGAGCGCCTGCCGGTGTCTACGCTACGCCGACCGCTGCTCGCTACCGGTCTGTGCGGCGCGCTCACGACATTCTCAACCGTGCAAATCGAGCTGCTGAGAATGGCCGACCAACACCACTATGGCCTCGCGGCCGGCTACCTGCTGGCGAGCGTGCTCGGTGGGTATTTCGCGGTGTTCGCCTCATCCGCACTCGTGCGCCGTGTGAGGACGATCTCGTGAGACCGACATCTATAGGTGGCAGATTGCCTAAGGGCAACAGCGTGAGGCAACCAACCCACACGGAAAGCGACCTCAGGTGAGCGCCCCTGTATGGATCGGGGTAGCGATCCTCGGCAGCCTGGGCTCGCTTGCCCGCTTCCTGCTCGACGGAGCCGTCTCCGCACGCAGCAGCTCCAGCTTCCCCCTTGGGACGCTCGTGGTCAACGCCAGCGGAGCCCTGACCCTTGGCTTGCTCACCGGACTGGCACTTTCAGGAGTTGCGTTTACGCTGGTGGGATCGGCAACGATTGGCTCCTACACCACGTTCTCGACATGGATGCTGGAGACCCACCGTCTAGGCGAGGACGGACAGCTGCTAGCAGGCGCGCTCAACGTGCTCGTGAGCGTCGCGGTGGGACTCGGAGCAGCTCTCCTCGGGAGATCGATCGGCGCGGCATTGTGAGCGTTCGCCTAAATGCCGAGAGCCAACCGCTGTCCTGTGGAGGCAGGGTGTGAGCGAAAACGCCCTGAAGCTAACCATCTACTTCGGCGAGCGAAGCCGTGCGAAAGGACGGCTACTAGCCGATGAGCTGCTCGATATCCATGCCCACCACGAGATCCACAGCAGCATCCTGTTGCGCGGCATCCAGGGCTTCGGCGCCAAGCACAGAAGACGTACCGACCGCCTACTAACGCTCTCCGAAGACCTACCGCTCGTATCGATGGCGGTCGATACCCACACACAGATAGAGGCATTGCTTGGCGATGTAAGCGCGATCGGCGATGAAGGGCTGATGACGCTCGAGCGTGCTCAACTGCATGGCGCGCAGACCGCGACGATCATACCCACTCTGGCCTCCCGCGAAGCTGCCCTCCCTTCTGCCCAGACTACCCCGGATACAGGCGAAACGGTGAAGCTAACCATCTACCTCGGGCGCCATGAACGGGTAAATGGCTCGCCCACATTTGCCGCTGTCTGTCAGGTGCTTCACGACAGCGGGGTGGCGGGCGCCACGGTGCTGCTCGGCGTTGACGGCACGGAGCATGGTCAGCGACAGCGGGCGCGCTTTTTCGCGCGCAACGTAAACGTGCCCCTAATGGTTATAAGCGTCGGCGAGCGTCGACAGATCGACAACGCACTCCTCCGCTTGGAGCGAATCCTCAGCAAATCCCTATTTACGATCGAGGGCGTGCGCGTGTGCAAGCGTGACGGCATCCGCTTGGAGCAGCCTCACGACGAGTCAGCAGCTAGCAAGCACCACATGGACGTCCGCCAGAAGCTAACCGTCGTCGTCTCCGAGGCAGCCATACACGAGAAAAAGTCGGTCTACCTGGAGCTCGTCAGGCGCCTGCGCACCGCAAACGCCGCCGGCGCCACGTCGCTGCGCGGAATCTGGGGATTTCATGGCGATCATGAACCTCATGGCGACCGGTTGCTGTCGATCCGTCGCCACGTCCCCGTGGTAACTGAGGCGATAGACACACCCGAGCGCATCGCCGCGCTATTTCCTATCGTCGACGAGCTCACCCACGAGCGTGGGCTCGTCACAAGCGAGCTCGTGCCGGCCAGCTCGGCCCTGGATACAACCCCTGGTCTGTAGGAAGGCGAGGCCTCGAGCTTGGCATGTTAGGTTGCTGCCAGCGCCGGAGCGAGTCGCTAGACTTGCGGGCCACGCGGCTGTAGCTCAGCTGGCTAGAGCGTCTGCTTGCCATGCAGAAGGTCGAGGGTTCGAATCCCTTCAGCCGCTTTCGTATCCGTTGAACACCAAGGCCATCGGTGATGGCCCAAACAGGAACGACAGCAACACCAGCATGGGCGCCACGAACAGTCCTATCTGAGCGCTAGAGCCGACCGCGATATTGACTGCGAGATCCATTCTGTCTTTGGTCGCCGCTAGGACCGCCACGTAATGCTCGGCGGCGTTGCCAACCACCGCGACGACGAAAGCGCCGACGAAGAATTGCGAAAGGCCGATAGCACGCGAGGCGTGCTCAATCGATCCCACCAGGAGGTCGCTCATGACAGCCACGGTCGCCCCCGCGACGGCTAGGACGCAAACCGATCTGCGGAGCGACCACGCACTCGTTGCGTCACCCCCGTGTCGCACAGGGTTGAAGAGGTCGCGGTGGGTCCGTAGCGAGAAGACGAGACCCGCTAGATACGTTGTGATGAGGAGAAGAGCAACAGCCAAGGAGACATGTTGAGGTCGGGGCCGAACAGCTGGCGCACCCCGCCAACACTCGGCAGACTGCCATGCCGTAAAAGCTGCAGGACAGCGGGCAGCACTAGCGCCACCACGGTCACGAGAAGCATCCCCGACTGAGCCTATGCGGCTGTCCGGTCGAACCTCTGGCGTGCGTGCTTCCAACCGCCCGCCAGCATCGCTGCGCCCAGGACGAGAAGCGCGTTGCCTACCACCGAGCCGACTATCGTTGCCTTGACGATCTCTTGCAATCCGTCGGCGAGAGCGAAGATCGCGATGATTAGCTCAGGCGCGTTGCCAAAAGTGACGTTCACCAAGCCCCCTATGCCGGGACCGGCACGCGCAGCCCAGTTGTTCGGTCGCCTCGCCCATCAGCGCTGCCGTGGGCACAACGCCCACAGCCGACGCCACAAAGATCAGCGAAGGCGCCGCGTTTGCGAACCGCAGCGCAAGCGCAACAGGAATGAACACACCCAACCAGTAGACCAGCCGCATCTAGAACCACATGCTACGGGCGACGATGGCGAGACCTAAGCCCTACCAAACCACGCAAACGCACCAAGACGGCTCGACAAGATGTAGGTACCGAAGGCGTAGCGCCAGTTAGGTATCCCTCAACGAGTACATAAGCCGCCAGGCCCGCAGAACAGGACTGAGCAGCGTCGCAAGCGACTCGCCGGAGCGAAGCAGCTTTTGGCTGGTGGATTGCATTTCGGATGTGCGAGCACTGTCCTTGGAAAGGTACATCGCGATCATCGCCGCAAGAATCACCGAGTGACGCTCTCCTTTGTCCAATAAGCTGGCCTCCAGAGCAGCGCGGCGCATGACTTCGCCGATGCGCCATACAGCTGCCTCCAACGACCCGTAGCGAGCAATGTAGCTGTTCTCCTCGTTGGCCTGGTCCTCGACAAGGTCTCCGTAGCTGTCGAGCAAAGTAGCGGTGAGCGAGATCCAAGGGAAATATGCCGCGTATACGTCCGATGCATAGTTTGACGGTGGAGCGGGTTCAGCTGCCACCGCCATCAGAGCCAAAACCGTCAACCAAGCACTTGCGGCGCCAGTTGCCTCATACCAGCCGAGCTCATTCTCCGTTTGACAGTGTCGGGCCGCCCAGGCCTGCAATATCACCTCGCGTAAACAAAGATCGAGCTCATGATTGAGACCCTGAACTTGGGCGAGGCCGGCGGCACGCATCAGCAGGGGCCGCACGCCACGATAAGAGGGAAGCATCGCGCACCCGTATCGACACGCCTCGACAAGTCGCGATAGATAGCCCCCGTCATCTTGCCATGGGTGATGTCGATAGTAATCCGAGATCGGACGTTCAACGTCGACAGCGTCCATCAGCGCGAGATGAAGCTGTCGGCCGTTGACTATGCCAACGTGGGCACCACGCTCGATTGTGCTGTCCAGAAAATCGGCCATGATCTCATAAGCAACGAGCAGACTCAGAAGCTGAGGACATCGGCGTCTTGGGATTATCCAGAAAAGAGCTGCGCCCTCTGTGTTCGAGCGCTTGTGTTCGAGTGCCTCGAGCGCGTCTTGGCGAATCGTCGCATCGGGAATCTCCGCGGCGCGCGCACGCCACTTCTCGACCTCGCGTGAAACGCCTCTCAGCCCCCACACCATCTCGCGCACCACTCCGGCTCCCAGAGCCCAAGCTTGACCGAGCGAGACGCAGGAAGTGTCGTTAGTTCCCCCAGGCATCACAGTCTTTTGGAGAACCGTCTTTGGCGACTAATCTTGGAGCGCTGGCTTCACCTGTGCGGCTAGGTAGCCAGGCAGCGCGACGACCGCGAGCGCAATGGTCGCCACGATCGCCAGACTCACGATCGCCACCAGTATCCCGATCGAGAACACAACAGGAAAACCTGTCACGCTCACCAGCGCGTGGCTCAGCACAAGTTGACCGTAAAGGCCGAAGAGCGCGCCGATGACACAGCCTGTTCCGAGCAGCAGGCCACTCTCCCACAGCAGCGCCCGCCACAACTCCCCCTGGCCGAATCCATCAACCTTCATCCCAGCAAGCCTCGGACGGCGTTGCCATAGCATCGCCCCCATCGCCGCTGCCATAGCCAATGCCGCTGCCACCAGTACAAGCGCAGCTATCTGCGTCAAACGTGCGAGTCCCTGTCGTTGCGCAGCGATATCGTTGCGCTCATGTTGCGCAGCTGTTTGGACGACTAGGGCCGAGCGCGACCGCAAAGCCAACCGCACTTCACGCAATCCCGAATTGATTGAGACTCCCGGCTTCAGATTTACCAGATACGCGCTCACATCGCCACTGCCCCAGGCGTGAGCGTAGTCGTCGGCGTTCATGACAATCGCTCCAGGCGACCAGCCTAGGTTCGTGGTTATCGCCGCAATTCGAAAGCGCGTGGGCTGGGGTGCCGCCAAGGTGAGCCAGTCACCAATATGAAGATGGCCTTCCATCGCCAATGTTTGCGACAACGTCACCCACCCACCCTTTCGAACGCGTGAGGTTGCCGCAGGCAAATCGCCTTCGGTGATTTGGGTTGCCGGCAGGAGCAGGGAGCTCGCCTTTGGGCGACCGATAACAAGGACACGCCGATCGCCGAGATCTAGGAACCCGCCACGATAGGAACTTACGCTGCTCACGTCCCGCAAGCGCCCGAGCGTTCCTCTATAAATATCTGGAAACGCTGTTGTCGCCAGTGTGGTCGCTCCCCCCGACGGCGACACCCACAGGTCAGTTCCAAGACTCAGATCAGCGGCAGAACGACCCAGGCCAGTGCGTAGATTGCTCTGAGCACCCTCGATTGCGACGCTCCCGAACACCGCAACCGCCCCCGTCGCAGCAATCGCAAGCGAGCGAGCTCGGGTGGTGCTTGACATTAGCTCTATGAGGGCAATACGCGGCGATACACCCATGACAGGTCGCTGCAATCGATCGATCAAGACAACCGCACCATTGAACGCCGCTGGCAAGACCAACAGCAGCGCCAGCGTGAGACTCGTGAAAGCCAAAACAGCCATACCAACCGTTGTGATTCCCAAGACAAGAATGACTGTTGTCAAAGCCATGCAGCCAAGGCCGCTGACGAATACCACGATCGAGCTTGTGTGTCTCGGCGTTCTCGCGCTTCGCGATCCAAACGGTCGATACACAAAGATCTCCTTTCGCAACGGGATCATCACGCCTACCACTGCTGCCACAAGTCCACCAGCGGCTGCAATAACAACGCTTTGCCAGCTGACAATATGTATCGACCCGACCGGGAACGCCAAGGACAAATAACCGGGTTCGGCTTGAAGGAAGCTCTGTGAGAGCAGATCGCCGACCGCAAGACCAACTACGACACCAACGACGCCCAAAGCCAGGGTGTCAAACAGCATCACCTCCACGATCTCAAGCGGTGTGTATCCATCCAGACGCAGATCGGTGATCAGATTGCGGCGTTGAGGGACCGTAAGCAACATTGCGTTAAACGCGAACAGGAAGCCAACAAGCGCACTGATCGCCGAGAACATCTCGGTCGACTGGGCAGTTGGGCTCTCAGCTTGACTGAATACAGAAGCGTCGAAGTTGGCGGGCCGCACATTGAGTCTGCCCGCGGCGATCCTCGTCAATTCAGACTTCACTTGTTTATCCTGACCAGGCATCGGCTCGATCAAGATGCGGGTCACCTTGCCAGCCATGCCGGTAATCCGTTGCGCCTCTTCGAGCGGCAAGATGGCGATAGGGCTGTCGACTCCCACCCCGATATCAGACCTCCCGAGCACGACAGCTACGGCCGACCTGACGCTCATATCGCCTATCTGCAACGTGATGGGCTGCAGCGATTTGACGCCAATCCGCTCAGCTATCGGCACAGGAAGAGCGAGCCCCTGCTGCTTTGAGAGCTGGGTAGCGCTGACGCTTGTTAGCAATCGACCTTCGAGCTGGACGAAGCGTGCTGTCACACCGATCAAATCCACTGTCTCAGCACCGCGAGGCCCAAGCACGTTTACGCTGCGCTCGAGCACGGGCGCGGCAACCTGCACACCAGGAAGTTGCTCCACGTCTGTAAGCAGTCGTTCGCTGAACCCGTGCGGATCGCGTGCGATCACCTGCAACCGAGACTTCCCAACCAGTCCATTCGTGAGATTGGTCACGGACCCAGCAAGGCTTGTGTTGGCTACCTGCGAGGCGAACAGGAGAGCTACCCCGACGGCGATGCCTGCGACCGCCAGCATCTCTTGTACCAACCGGGCACGCAAACGCACGCGGTATAGGTAGAAGATCGTCGATAGTCTCATCGTCCGCTCAGCGCGCGCGAACGACGGCGCATCCTTGATTCATTGTGATCTGAACGGCTCATAGGCGTGATCCGGCTCGTACTCGACCAGCCGACCGTCACGTAGCGCGTGCACATGATCGGCAAATGCTGCTGCTCGAGGATCATGGGTAACCAACAGAACTCCCATGTCACGCTCGTGACACACCTCGGAGAGCAATCCGAGTACTTCTCTGCCACGCTCAGTGTCGAGACTCCCAGTCGGCTCATCCGCGAGCAGGAGACTTGGCTCGGTTGACAGAGCCCGAGCGATCATTACGCGCTGGCGCTCTCCCATCGAGAGCTGCTCGGCCCGTTGCTGCGCGCGACCATTGAGCCCGAGACGCTCCAGCAGGGGTGCCACTTGACGCTGCGCGTCTCGCCGCCCAGTGCTCGCCAACAGCTTCAGCGCGGCATTGTCATCTGCCCGCACTCCCGGGATCAAGTCGAGGGACTGGCGGATGAATCCGAGCTCCGAGCGCCTGTAATGCGCTCGCTGGCGAGCTGAGAGCGTTGACACCTCTCGGCCGTTGACCTTCACACTGCCACTGTCGGGGATCAGCAGTCCCGCGATCAACATGAGCAGGGTTGTCTTGCCAGAGCCGCTTGGACCATAAAGGGCGATGAGCTCGCCGGCCGCCACTGACAGGCAAACGCCGTCGACGGCTCGAACGATCTCTCCGTCCCCGATGCGATAGTGCTTTACGACTTCGTCTAGCTGCAACATCACAGCGCCCTGAGAACGTCGCTCCAGCTTGAGAGCCAACGCCCTGAGAACGTCGCTCCTACCTGAGAGCCAACGTCCCGAGAGCTTCGCTGGGGTCCGCAAACCTGCAGCGATGGCAACGTCAGAGAGGCACGATCCATGAGTGTCAACATTGCTTGCTCCCCCAGACGCATACCCACACCACCCTGCGGCGCGGTTGCGGTGCGCGTTTCAGATGTCGGCGTCGAGCTCACCCCTACCTTTCAAGCTAACCGACCGATCCTCCTGATGCGGACAATAGCTCAGACAGCAAATCGCGCCAGCCCGTTTTCCGCACGAACCGGTATGACCAACAGACTAGTGCCGAGACGCTCTCGACGCCCAGCCGATAAACCACGGCTTTACAGGCCTTTTTGGGCTTAGGTGACCGCCGAGACGAGTCAGAGACATTCAACAATGCACAGAGCCCGAACAAGCGGAAATGCTCGAGCGCCACGCGCTCATATGGACAACCAGATGGTGGAGCGGGGATGGGCGGCAAAGATCGATCCCTTTGGCGAAGTTGTAGGCTCCCCCCGGACATGGAGTCCCCCCGATGAGCCTCATCCACCTCGACCACGACGGCCCGCTGGCTATCGTGAGCATCGACAGCCCACCGCTAAATCTCTTCGACCAGCAGCTGATGGGCGAGCTCTCCGAGACCGTGGATCGGCTCGTGACAAAGCCTCCGCGCGGACTGCTCTTCAGGGCCAACGGCCGCGTCGTGAGCGGTGGTGTGGACGTACACGTCTTCGATGGCCTCACCCCCGAGCAAGCTGCCGAGATGTGGGTGAGTCTGCTCGACCTCATTCATCGGGTCGAGCAGCTCGAGCTGCCCACCGTATTCGCCGCCCATGCTCTCTGTCTGACGGCGGCGTTCGAGCTCTCCTTGGGCTGCGACATCCTGCTGGCCGCCGAGTCCGCCCGGTTCGGGCTCGTTGAGACGGTGGTTGGCCTGACGCCTGCCATGGGAGGCACCCAGCGCCTTGCCGAGCGTGCCGGGCCTGCCCGCGCTCGGGAGTTGGTTATGACAGGCGAGCTGTATGACGCCGCCACACTCGAGCGCTGGAACGTCGTTAATCGCGTGCTCCCCGACGAGGGCTTTGACAAAGCCGCTCGTTCGTTTGCGCGCAAGCTCGCTGAAGGACCCACGCGGGCGCACGCGGCGACGAAGGCAATCGTGCGGGCATGCCTAGATAGCAATGGCGCACACGGAGCTGATGTGCGTGTGCCCCAGCTCGCCGGCGACCTGTTCGCGACCGAGGATCTAAAGCGTGCAGTGCGCTCGTTTCTCGATAACGGCCCAGGGCACGCGACTTACGAAGGTCGCTAAGCGATCCGCGGAAGACCCCGCGAGCACCGAGTAGGAGCGCCACACGAAATGCCGAACGCGCCCTCGAGCTGCGGCCTCACGACACCACATGTGAGATACGGCGACGTCGTTTGGCGGCGCCGGTCAGACCGCCACCGGACGGTATTCGCGAGTTGTCGGATTCTGCTCTAGCAAGCCAACCGCGCGTAGCGTCTTTACGTAGCGATGAGTCGTCGACGGCGACATGCTGAGCTCCTTGGCGAGATCGATGATCGCCCGCCACGGACGTTCAGGTCCATAGCAGGAGAGGATCGCAAGCCCGCGTAGCAACGACTGCGAGAGCTGTGGGTCGTCCAACGCCTTGGTGAGCGCCATCTGGGTCTCCTCGTGTAGAGAACGACGAGAGTGATGGTCTCCATTGGGCGCAGTATGCGCATTGTCGAGTGCTGCCACCAATAGGCTCGACACCGTGCCGTTGCCAGAATGGCTAACCGAACGGATCACCTGCTCGATTTGCGCTGGCGATAGCGCGATCGCAATATCTTGATCCTGTGTCATGACTCTGATCTTCCCCAATCTCACTACTGCTTATGGGCGCAGCTCGGATAAGTCCTCCAGTCCTCTCGACAGGCCCACCTAGGCCGGCGTGAGAGTCAGAACGAGCGACCCAAATGGAGCGCCCCTTAGATCCATTTCCGATACTACCCTGCACGTTTACTAAACATTCCAAACGGCCCGTAATCGAGTATTTCTTGCGTTGAGGACCGTTATTTGGATCACTGTTCGTCATCTAAATCCGCATTCACGAAATTAGGACGATCCGCCTGACTACTAAGGCTTCGAAATACCTGCGATCGTCGACTGCGATGCAATAGGGCCACGTGCGGACGGCTCGCCCGACTCGCCACCGAGCCAAATGAGGCCTTGAGAATGTTGGGCGTTAGCTTGACGCTGTGGGCGGCTCATCCGCGGAGCTCTGATAGATACCCCTTCCAATGGGTGTCTCGACGAAGCGACATCGCACTGCCCGGCGCGTCGGCATAGTGGCTGGCGGCGTTCTGCTCGCAACATTGCTCGCTTATGCCCTAAGTCGACTGAACCTCCCCCGCGTCGTACATGCCCTGATCTCAGCAAGCCCCGGTTGGCTAGTGCTAGCGCTCGCGCTGATGATGCTCTCGCTGCTGGCACGCGCCATGTCCTGGCTCGCCATCCTGCGGGCGGCGCTGCCGGACGCACGGCTGCGGTGGGCGCCCGTAGTACGCGCGACGATGATCGGTGTGATGGCATCCGCGATCTTTCCGGGACGGATCGGGGAGCCAACGCGCGTGCTCGTGCTGAGCCGTCGCCTGGATGGCCCGACTACACGTACATTTCCCATCGTCGCCGGGACCGTCTTCTCGCAAACGCTCATCAACCTCATCGCGCTTGCGATCCTCGCCGCCGTCACTTTCTCCAGCGTGCCGCTGCTACACGGCCGTGCTTCGGCGCTGGAGGCGGTGATTGGGGCACCCGTCCTGGTCGCCCTGTTCGTCTTCGGCGGGCCACCGCTGCTACGCCTGGCCCAGCGCTCTCGCAACCACCGTATTCGAAGTGGGGCGATTGCGTTCGCCGGGCTGCTGCGTCTCGGACGTCAAGGTCTTGCCGCATTCGCAAGACCGCGCTACGGCGTCCCCGCCGTCGGCACCCAGCTGCTTGCCTGGGCCCTGCAGTGGGGCTCCTGCTACATGGTGATCCTCGCGCTCGGCCTCGAGTCTAAGGCCACGCCAGTAACGGCGGCGGCGATCCTGCTGGCTGTGAACGTCAGCGCAGTGCTCCCCGCCACTCCATCGAACGTCGGTGTGTTCCAGGCAGCTTGCGTGGTTGTGCTCGCCGCTTATGGAGTTGGCGCGGGGCAAGGCCTTGCCTACGGGATCATTTTGCAGGCAGTGGAGCTGCTTACAGCGCTTGCTCTGGGCGTGCCAGCCCTGCTCATGGAGGGCATGACCTGGCAGGACATCCGCCGCGGAGGAGCAACGCAGGAGCTGGGGCCCACGCCAGAATAGGGGTGGATCGAGCTAGCCAGCCCAGCTGAACGGCTAGCCGAGTAGCGCTCGCACTGACTGGCGCAGCGAGTGGGTCGTCTGCAATACCGCAGTGGGCTCATATCCACAGTGGGCCATGCAGTTCTCACAGCGTGGGTCTTTGCCGCGACCGTAGCTGCTCCAGTTCGTCGTCTCCACCAACTCCTTGTACGTAGCCGCATAGCCGTCTGACATCAGGTAGCACGGGCGCTGCCAGCCAAACAGCGAATAGCTCGGGATGCCCCACGCGGTGCAGTCGAATTCGACCTTGCCTTCGAGAAAATCGAGAAACAAGGGACTGTGATTCAGACGCCACTTCTTGCGTCGTCCATCCGCGAACGCCTCGCCAAACAGCTTGCGCGTCTGACTCACACCCAGGAAATGAGCTTGGTCGGGCGCCTTCTCATAGGCGTAGGCAGGCGAGATCATCATTTCATCCACGCCGAGATCGTCGTTGAGGAAGTCGAGCACGTCGCGTACCGTCTTGGGCGAATCGTGGGTAAAGAATGTGGTATTGGTCGTTACGCGAAAGCCCGCCGCCTTCGCCGCCTTGATTGCCGCAACAGCCTTGTCGAAAACCCCCGCCCGTTCCACCGAGGCGTCGTGGCGCTCGCGCAAACCGTCCATGTGGATCGCCCAGGCAAAGTACGGGCTCGGTTGGAAGTCGACAAGCTTGCGCTCCAAGAGGATCGCGTTCGTGCACAGGTACACGAAGCGCTTGCGTTTGACCAGCTCCTGGGCTATGAGATGGATCTCAGGGTGGATCAGCGGCTCGCCGCCAGCGATCGACACCATCGGCGCCCCGCTCTCCTCGATCGCACCCACCGCCTGCTCCACCGACATCCGCCGTCGCAGTACGTGCTCTGGATGTTGGATCTTGCCGCACCCGGCACAAGCAAGGTTGCACTGGAACAGCGGCTCGAGCTCGACGATCAAAGGGAACATCTCGCGCCGGGCAAGGCGCTGGCGCATCAAGTACCAACCCATTCGCGCACCCTGTCTTACGGGAACCGACATTCACCGCACCTCGCTCGCTGTCTGGATAGCGCCGCCGAGCACGGTGTGCGCTCCCTGCTCGCGCACCAACTCTTCGAGCACCGACGCCGTTGCTCGCAACGATAGCGCCGCACGCGCCGCACCTGCGAGCGTGAGCAACGGACGCGTCACCTCACGCGAGGGGGTGTCCGCTACCACACGGATAACCGCGAACGGGCGCCCCCGTGCTCCCTCGGCAAGCCACGCCGACTCCATGTCCACCACGATTGCCCCACGTTCGCGCAACTCGACGCGTTTCTCACCGTGAGCGATGTGCGCAACCGACACCACCGCTCCGCGGCGCACGGCGATACCGCGCCGCTCCAGGGCCTCGCCAAGCGGCTGGGCCGATGGGCAAACGAGCCGCTCGGCGACTGTCCGCTCGCCGTCGAGCAGCTCGTCGGCAATCACTACGTCGCCGGGCTCGCAGTGCGCGTCCAGACCACCGCACACCCCCATCACAACGAGCGCGGCGGCCGGATCGCCGCGTAGCCTCGCAACCGCGGCGTGAGAGCGTGCGCGACCCATCCCCGTCTTTTGGATGCGCAACCTCCTGGCGCCCAACCTGATCGCCAGTGCCTCGAGGCGCAACGGGGCTGCTACGAGTACATCGCTCATGCCTCCCAGCCTTGCCTTGCCAACAGCTCGCCATGGCACTCATGCGCTCCACCGAGGCGATGAGATCGTCTCCTCATCTCCCCAGTACCTCCCGTGCGGCAGCGTGACCGCTAAGCACGGCGCTCTCCAGCGTGGCGGGCCAGCCCGTGTCAGTCCACGCCCCCGCCAGCGCTAGCCCGGACACGCCAGTTCTAGCGATTGGACGTAGCGCTTCGATGCCCGGCCCCGAATGGAACGTGGCGGCGTGCTCGCGGCTGACATGAACGCTCTGTACCACCGCGTCCCGCGCGCGTGGAAACAGTTCCTCGAGCGCTGTGAGGTAGCGATCACGCAGTTGCTCAACCGAGCAACGCATCTCCCGCTCGGCACCTGACAGAGAGATCGCCAAGTATTGGCCTTCCTCCAGCCCAGCGGCGGCGGTGCGATCGAACACATACTGCACAGGCGTCCCCACGCCAGCGGCAAACGGCAGCTCACATACACGCCGGTTGTACACGACGTGCACGTTAACGATCGGCGACTCCCCCAGCCCTGCCCAGCACTCGGTATCTGTGCCTAGCAGCGACTCCAGCAGCCCTGCGGCACGCATGTGTGGCAGAGCGCACACAACCGCCTGGGCGTCAAGCTCGTCGCCATCGAGATGCACCCGCAGACCCTGGGTAACCCGCTCCACCCGCCGCGCCCGTGTGCCCAGTCTCAACTCGACCCCTGCCTCCCGCAATGCGCGCTCGGCCGGCTCACCGAGCGTCTCGCCAAGCGGGCGCATGTGAAAGCCAATGTCACCCGCGTCATTGCGCTCGAGTAGCCCAGTATGCAACACGAATGCGCCGAGCGCGAGTGAGGCTTGGGCGGCGGGTAGGTTCAGCGTAGGCAGGGCGATCAGGTCCCACAGGGCCGCTACCGCCGCCGGGCTTTGACCATGCGTCGCGAGCCACTCGCCGAGCGTGCCGGGCGCCGGACCAAGGAGATCAGACGCAGCCGCGTCCCGCTTGCCCGAGGGCCGCTCGGCTACTTTGGCCCCGACGCGCTCGCGCTCGAGCGCCCTCTGCCGGTCTAGTCGCCCAAGCGCAAGTGCAGCACGCGCAGCGCTCAGTCGTTCTTTGAGCGTGAGGTGGGGGTAGCGGGCAAGTGCGCCTGCCAGATGAAACGGCGCGGGCAAGGCGTTGCGACGCAACACCGCCTGCCCGCGGTGCGGGCTGAGCACGGGGATTTCCAAGCGCTCCTGAATCGTCACGTGCCGTCCGCTGCCAAGTCGCGCGAGCAGGCCGCGGTAAGCGCTACAGCAGCGCAGGAACACGTGTTGGCCGTTGTCCAGCCACAAGCCATCGCGTTGGAAGGAGTAGGCCGCTCCTCCCAACTGCGGCCTTACCTCCAGCAGCGTCACTTGCGCGCCGGCATCGGCGCAGTCGAGCGCCGCCGTAATCCCTGCAAGACCGCCGCCGATGACGATGACGTGGCGCTCGCTCAACGGAATGCTCGTGCTCCCGGCGATCGCATCTCGAGGATGGCTACGTGCCGATGACTCAACCGAGCGCCGCCTTTAGCACGCTGCGGCTCGCCACCCACCCCTTCTCCCAAATCGGCAGCGAGGTGCGCGTTAGACGCGCCTGCTCGGGATCGTCTTCGATGCGGGTGAGCACGCGGCGGTAGATATTCGCCATTGCGAGCACGCAAGCCCCGCTGCGCCTGTCCAGGAGCGGCACTAGCTCCAAACCGCGATCGAACCATTCGCCGGCCCGTCGGGCCTGAAAGCGCGTAAGCGCATCGAGCTGACCCTCCTCGCCCTCGAAGCTTCCGTCGCCGCTCACCCGGTAGCGCACGAGGTCCTCGCGGGGTATGTACACGCGACCGACCATCGCGTCCTCGCACAGGTCGCGCAGGATATTCGTCAACTGCAGCGCCACACCGAGATCGTCGGCCAGCACCCGTGCTCGCTGCTGCTCTCGAGTGCCGAAGATCGCAAGGCAGAGCCTTCCAATCGAACCCGCTACCAACCGGCAGTAGACAAGCAAGTCCTCGAAGCGCTCATAGCTCGTGCCCTCGACATCCATGCGCACACCCACGATCAAATCCTGGAGCGCGTCAAGCGGCAGCGAGAAGCGCAGATGGGCATCTCCGAGCGCCACCATCACGGGGTCGATGCTTGAAGTCGACTCCTCTTCAAGCGCACGAGCGGCGACGTCGAGCAGCTCGAGCTTCTCGCGCTCATCAATGCGTCCGTCGCCGATATCGTCGATCCGCCGAGCGAAGGCGTATACCGCACAGGTGGCCTGTCGCTTCTCGCGCGGTAGTAGACGGATCCCGTAATAGAAGTTGGCAGCCGCGTGGCGCGTCAACGTCTCACAGTGCTCGTAGGCTTGCTCGACTCTCACAGGCGACTCTCTGCCAACACGCTTGCGAGCATCCGTACCAGCCTTGGGCGGCTAGGGCGCGGCGGGGCCGCCAACACATCGAAGTGGGCTCGCTCAATCGCATCGAGTGCGGCACGTCCACCGGCGACGAATCCCGCTAGCGCGAGCTTCGGGCGCCCACCCACGCCTGCCAGCAGTGGCACGCCGTCTGCGAGCAGCTCGCGTGCCCGCGTGGCCTCAAACGAGATCGCTTCGCGTAGACGATCCGTGGTACGCGCGAGATCCTTACTTCGAGTAGTTGAGACGGCGTGAACGCCCCCCAAATCCGAGCTACGATCCGCGAGCCAGACAAGCTCGCATAGCTGCTCGTGCGAGCAATCGAAACGGGCAAGGTCCCGCGCTGGCAGGTAGAGGCGACCGCGGCGCACGTCCTCACCCAGATCCTGTATGTGCTCCACCAACTGCAGCGCGGTGCACACGTGCCTCGAGTGCTCTATCCGCTCAGGGCTCACCAGATCGAACACACACAGCACCAACTCGCCGATCGGGTTCGCCGACAGCTCACAGTAGCCCTGCAGCTGCTCCCAGGTGTCATAGCTCGCAACGCGTTGGTCGAGCCGGTTGGCCTCGATCAGACGCGCGAACGCCTCGCGCGGCAGGAAGCACTCGGCGAGCGTCTCCTGCAAGCGCACCAACAGTGGATGCCGAGCGTCGCCGGAGTAGGCGCGGTGGAGTTCGTGTTCCAACCAGTCGAGCGCGGTGAGCCGATCGCCGACGAGCTCGTCGCCCAGCTCATCGGCGAGCCGTGCGAAGCCGTACACGGCAAGCAGATGGCGGCGATGCTCTCGTGAAAGCAGTCTCGCCGCAACGGGGAAGTTCTCGCCGCCCGCCTGCTTCATCACCGCACCCGCACTCGGGATCGACGGTGGCGCGAGCTCGAGCAGCGCCGTGTGCATCATGGGCGCCCCGCGGATAGGCAGCGGCCAAGCGCCATCACCGGAAACACAAGCCGGTAGAGGTGATAGTTGATGTAGTAGTCAGAAGGAAAGCCCGTACCCGTGTATTGGGGCTCGTCCCAACTGCCGTCCTCGCGCTGGGTGTCGACGAGCCATTGCACCCCACGCAAGACGGTCCCAGATCTCTCCCCCGCCGCATGTAGCGCGAGCAGCGCCCAAGCCGTCTGGGAAGCGGTGCTTGCACCTCGCCCCAACCACTCGGAGCTGTCATAAGAGCGCGGGTCCTCCCCCCAGCCACCGTCTGCGTTCTGATGCTCTTCAAGCCAGCCCACCGCCCGCCTGATGCACAGCTCCGAGGGCTCGACACCAGCGGCAATCAGTGCGGGCAGCACCGCACCGGTGCCGTATATGTGGTTTACACCCCAGCGCCCGAACCACGAGCCGCCGGGCTCCTGGCGCTCTACCAACCACCGCACCGCCTCTACCGTCTCTGGATCAGAGGCCCCGCCAAGCGCCGCGAGCATCTCCACCGCATGCGCTGTCACGTCCGCACTTGGCTCGTCGATCACCTCGCCGAAGTCGAGGAACGGCAGCTCGCGCACAAGCGCGCGTGTGTTGTCCGCGTCAAACGCGCCCCACCCACCCTCGCGGCTGCGCATGCCCTTCGTCCAGATCACGGCGCGCCCGATCGCCCGATCAACGCGCTCGGGGCGGTCGAGCTCGACGCGACGCAACGCTAGCACCACCTCAGCCGTGTCATCCACATCGGGATAATTGCGGTTGTAGAACTCGAAAGCCCATCCACCAGGCGGCAACCCAGGCCTTGCGATCCGCCAATCCCCTGGCTCGTCCACCTCCTTTCCGAGCAGCCACTCGCCCGCGCGCACGAGCGCGGGATGCTTGCCAGGCAAGCCGGCGTCGCTGAGCGCCACCACGCTCAGCGCCGTGTCCCATACCGGCGACTGGCACGCCTCCAAGCGACGACTCATGCTCGTCGAAGCGGCGGGGGAGCCGACGGTCAATGGGCCTTTCGATTCGTCGGCGTGGTGCTCCACCATGAACTGGTCGAGCCCCTCGATCCCGCGCCGCATCACTGGATGCTCCAGTGGATAGCCATTCAAACGCAGCGCCATCAGCGAGTACACCCACGGTGGCTGGATTCCTCCCCACGACCCATCGGCCTCTTGGCGGCGCATGATCCAGCGCTCCGCCCGTCCCATCGCTATCCGGCGCAGCAAACGCGGCGGGCGATGCTCGTAGACACGTAGCACGCGATCCAAGCGCACCAGCCACTTGCCCCGAGCACTCGTCGGCGCAGCCGGTTGCCACGGCTCTGCGCCATGAAGCTCATCCAATGCAAATGGGAGCGTGTGCCGAGGATGGTGGGCCATCACGATTGACAGTGCCACGATCGTCTGGCGCGCCCAGCAGGCGAAGTCATAGATGTTCAGCGCCACCCAGGAGGGCAGCAACACGATCTCCGGTGGCAGGGCCGGTACCTGCTCCCACGACCACAAGCCGAACAGTGCAAGCCACACATGCGTGAACACACGTGCTCGCTCGATGCCGCCCTGCTCGCGGATGAACTGGGCGGCCGCCCGCATATGCTCGGCGTCTGACTCGTCGCCCGCAAGCCGCAGCGCCCAGTAAGCCTCAATCGTGGTGGAGAGCTCACCCGGGCCGCCATAGAAGTTCGTCCACGTACCGTCAGGACGCTGTTGAGAGCGAATCCACGCAGCCGAGCGCTCTGTCTCGTCGGCGCGGCGGATGCCCAGGAACTCGCGCAGGAGCATGTCCTCGGCGTCCATCGTTACGTTCGTCTGCAGCTCACCTCGCCACCATCCTGCCTCATCCTGAAGTGAAAGCAGGCGCTCGCAAGCCCGCTCCAAAGTCACCTGCGCCTCGCTGACTGTCTGCGCGATCTGCGATGACATGGTGCTGGACGTTAGTGACCCGAGTCGAAAATTCGGTGAGAGTTTGCCGACCAATCGCCTGCGATGTGAGGTTCAACGGTGTCCGTGGGCATGCCGGTAAAGCATGTGGGGACGCCAGGGAGCGTCGAGCGCGTGCAGACACCAGGGAGCTCCATCGAATTTTCTACTGGGGCCACTTAGAACGGTTTCCCTGACGATGACGTGGGGATGAGCACCTCTGGATGTGCAAGCGTGATGACGTGTTCACGCAGGACTTGCTCTGAGATCGTGACAGGCACGCTGGATGTGAAGCGGTATACGATCAAGCCGTTGATGTCGTTCTGTTCTGAGAGCTGGAATCCTGGGGCAGGCGGACGATTCGCGTCGGCGCGCAGTGGAGCGTAGCCTGTCTCGTCTATCTCAGTCACTTTTACACTCTGCCCAAGTCTTAGATTGCTCAACCGCGGCAGGTAGTACTCAAGCGGCGCCGCCCCCAGCTCGACGGTAGTAATGACGTGCTCGGGTTGGGCCGAGCGCAGCACCCGCGCGACGCCAGACCAGTCGCCACGTTGCAGGCGTGGGCTGAGGTCGATGTCAACCGTGAGCACGAGAAACGTGAGCACGAGCAGAGTTGCCAAACCCATGCCAACACGACCGGTACGCTGTGCGGCGATCACGATCGCAAGCAGCGCGCTCACCGGCACCATCGCCGCCACGAGATTGCGGGGCGCCAGATAGTCGGCGCCAAGCACCGCCAGCGCAATCGGGGTGAGTACGCCGGCGGCGGCGATGATGAGCGCGATCAGCGCACCCCCCTCCTCGCGCGCGGTGAGCGTGTTCCACAAGCCGTAAACGAACCCCGTGAGGATCACAAGCAGCACAAGCAGCTCCACGCCGTGTCCGAGCGACGATCCGGTGTATCCCGTCAGGTAGTACTGCGGAATTGCTTCGAGGCGACTCGCAAGCGCCCATTCGCCGATCCATTGCGTGCCGTGCCCATGCTGAGCGAGGATCAGCGGGATCAGCGCCAAGCCGACGAGTGCCGGCAGCGCCGTCGCGTACAGCATGCGCGGGAGATGCCCCCTTGCGCTCCACAACAGCCACAACGCCATCGGGATCACGAGGAACACAGCGAAATAGTGAGTGAGCAATGCAAGCGAGGCGCTCAGGGCGAACTCCGCGAGTCGCCGATCGCTCGGGTCATGTAATGCACGCACGAAGCAGAGCAGCGCAAGCGAACCTGTGAACAAGAACAACCCGTAGGCGCGCGCCTCCTGTGAGTACCACACAAACAGTGGGTTGACCGCTACGAGCGCCGAGGTGACGATCGCCGCGCGACGTCCCGCTAGCTCGCTGCCGATCGCCCACGCCACAGCCACCGTTGCGATCCCAGCAAGCGCCGAGAGCATACGCAATGCCACTACTCCGCTGCCAAGCACGCGCGAGACGCCCCACTCGAGCACGTACCACAGCGGTGGCGTGTTCTCCGTGTGCGCCACGTTATGCAGTGTCGCCCCTAGCCCGGCGCGCAGCACGTGCACGGGCGTGAACGCCTCGTCATACCAGAAGCTCTGCAAGCCGAGTGTGCTCAGACGCAGAGCCGCCGCGAGCAAGAGGATCGCGATAAGAGGCCACCACGCCAGCAGCACGCTCGTGCGCTGAGCGGACGCGACGACGGGCTCACGCCCTCCGCGTGGGAGCGCTGTCGAACTGGCAGCTGACCCACTCACGGGCGACCGGTCGAAAGCGGCGGAGCCGGTGGCGATCCGGCGGGGGGCGAGTGCAGGCCACACAGATTCACAGCGACGGGAGCACCGAAGCAGCCATAGCGATTGTCAGCTATGTCGATGCTCCTGGGAGGCAGGTAATAACCGCCGCTCACGGTCCTCACCCCCGAGACCACCGATCCCACGATCGTCAGACACAGTTGCGCATGTTCCCCGGGAGCACCCGGCGAAACGTTCCCGCAAATGGTGTCGCGTGTGGTGTGGGTCTGTTGATCCTGCTCCATCGCCAGGTTGCGATAGTCGTGGCCGGTGACCGTCCGCCACGTGCGCAGATCGGCGGTGAGTCGATGGTTGACGTTGGTTTGGCGCACCACGTCGTTGACCGTGGCAACCGCCAAGAACACTCCGAGCAGGATCAAGATCGTGGTCTCGGCGAGTCTCAGGCTTCCCAGGCCGCGCCGCTCGTGCTCCAATGGACGGGCCCACGCCGGTATGTAGGAGCCCAGACCGCCCTCCGCACGCACCTCGGGATCGCTCATCGCGGTGCCCCAGCGGGTGAAGCGGTGTCAACGGCGATCGTCTGCCCCATGCGCAAGTGTCGAGCGAGGGCTGTGCTCATGAGACGGGTGCCAGCAACGGAGCGGTCTGATGGACGATGAACAGCGCCTGCACGGCAAACGTCGCGATCAACACGCGGCGGTCGCGGCTAACAGCCGCCAGCGGCAGTGACCACAGGGTGTACCAGGCAAGCAACCACGTGCTCGTGACCGCAATCGCGAGCAGCGTCCAGGCGGATGCCGCCACCCAGTCATAGCCACGCCACGTGCGCCACATCAGGTGCAGCACGATCAGCACAAGACCAGCCTTGAGCAGATCGTGATCGATCGGGAAGACCCCTGGCTTGCCGAATAGGTGTGCGATCTCCGTTGGGAAGCTGTCGGTTCCCACAAACGCAGCGTCGCGGTTCAGCGCCGAGACGATGTCCACGCCATGGATGCCGAACACCACGTAGGCGAGCAGCGCAGCGGCTACGCCGGCCACCGCGCCACCAACCAGTGGAGCGAGCCGGCGGCGGCTGAGCAGGATGAACGGCAACAGCACGATCCCCGTGGCCTTGATCAGCATCGCGCCGACGATGGCTGCCCCCGCGTACATTTCGTGCGCTCGCGGGGACTGCTGCTTGCTCGAGCCGTGGCCCCCGGAGGCGGAGCCCAAGTCGGTCGCGATGGTGAGCGCGACGGCGCCCATCATCAGCAGCGTCATGATCAGATCGTTGTGGGCGCCTCCAAGCCCGTAGATCACCCACAGGGGGTTTACCCCCACCGCGATCAAGGCGAACTTCGGATCGAACCCCCGCATCCGAGCACAGCGCCAGGTCAATGCGAGCGTGCCGGCGGAGGCAAGCAACGCCTCGAGCTTCATTCCCCATAGCGCTCCAACTATGCCGAGCGGCGCAAGCGGATAGGACAGCAACGTGTAGAGCGGCCCGTAAGCCGTCGCGACCTCCTTCCAGTCGGTGCCCACATAGTGGTAGATCGGGTCGCCGACGATCGCTTGCGGGCCGTGCAGATAGGGGTTCACACCGTGTAGGACCCCCATGCGCGCATAGGCGATGTAGCTGAATACGTCGGTGGAGATCAGAATCGGACCGACAAATACGATCAGTTGCAGCGCGACGGTCAACGCGATCGCCCAGCGCGAGGAGATGCGCCGCGCTAGCGCCAGAACGCCGCCATAGGCAACGGTGTAGGAGAGCAGCGCGATCAAAAAGACGCGGTAGCCAAGTCGCTCGCCGACCCCCACGAGCCAAGAGGCGATCTGTGGGGACTTGGGTATCAGCGGCGAGTGGCCTACCGCCCCGTCGAACACGATCTCGAGGGTGGCTGCAAGCAATACAACCGTCAGGGCACCCGCGAGAACCGGCAGCCAGCGGCGATCGCGCTCGCTCGCGCTCGTGTCGCCCACCAGTGGCGATCGCTGCTCGGCGATCGAGCTCAAGACTCGAAGCGGAACACGTCAAGCGCCCCTGTCATCTCGAACACGCGCTGCACCGGCTCCTCGGCTGCCCGCAGCACGAGCTCATAGCCGTGCTCACGTGCGCGAGCATCGGCGAGCAGGAGCATCCGTAGTCCGCTCGAGTCGATGAACGCGAGACCGCTGAGATCGACCACCACACGCAGAGGCGCCTGCTCGTCAATCGCGGCGAAGTGCTCTTCCACCTGACGCGTGGAGGCGAGGTCGAGCTCTCCTTGCAGGGAAACCCTGACTGTGCCATCCACGAGCGCACTGGAGATCTCGAGGCCCCCGGACTTCGGACCGTGGCCGCTCATAGTCCGGACTCTAGTGCACGGCGCACACGCTGCGCACACGCCGGAGCCGCTGGTGGCGAGACCACTTAGCCGAGCGCTGTCCAGACCGTCTTGGTCTCCAGGTAGGCATCGAGTCCATCATGGCCGTGCTCACGACCCACGCCCGATGCCTTGAAACCGCCGAACGGCGCGCATGGATCTGCCCCACCCCAGTGGTTTATGTATACCGAGCCGGCGCGCAGGAGCGCGGCGAGACGGTGGGCGCTACCAACATCGCGCGTCCATACGCCTGCTGCCAGGCCGTAGTCGCCAGCATTGGCGCGCTCGGCCACCTCCTCGAGCGTGTCATACGGGGAGGCAACGAGCACGGGCCCGAAGATCTCCTCGCTCGACGATGCTCAGATCGTCGGAGGTGGTGCTGAACAGCGTGGGCTCGACGAACCAGCCGCCGCTCTCGGCAAGCGCCTGTCCCCCACCCGCCAGCAGCTCTGCGCCCTGCTCGCGACCGGCGTCGATGTAGGACATGACGCGGTCGCGCTGCTCGGCGGAGACGAGCGGGCCGAGCTGAGTAGCTGGGTCCAGGCCCGCGCCCAGGCGCGTGGCCTTTGCCTGCTCGGCCAAGGCGCCAACGACCTCGTCGAAGCGCTCCGCCGGCACGAACAGGCGCGAGCCCGCATTGCAAGCCTGGCCCGAGTTGAAGTAGATCGCCTGGTAGGAGCCCTTGACGGCCGCCTCGATGTCAGCGTCGGGGAGGATCACGTTGGGCGACTTGCCGCCGAGCTCGAGCGTCATGCGCTTGAGCGCGCGCCCTGCCTTGGCGCCGATCTCGCGCCCCACCGCGGTGGAGCCGGTGAACGCGACCTTGTCCACGCCCGGATGATCGACGAGCGCCGCGCCGGTCTCGCCGTCGCCGCTGAGCACGTTGAGCACACCGGGCGGGAATCCCGCCTCCAATGCGAGCTCGCCGAGGCGCAGCGCGCTCAAGGGCGTCTGCTCGGCCGGCTTGAGCACGATCGTGCAGCCAGCGGCGAGCGCCGGTGCGATCTTCCAGGCGGCCATCAGCAAGGGAAAGTTCCAAGGCACGATCTGCCCACACACGCCGACCGCTTCGCGGCGCGTGTAGCAGAGCATGTTGGGCGCTGTCACCGGCAAGACGCTGCCCTCGATCTTGGTCGGCCAGCCCGCGAAGTAGCGCAAGTGGGCGATCGTGCCGCGCACGTCCACGTACTGGGCGAGCTTCACCGGCTTGCCGTTGTCGAGCGACTCGATCTGGGCGATCTCCTCTTCGTGCGCTTCGATCGCATCCGCCAAGGCACCCATCAACTGGCCGCGGGCAGACGGGCGCCAGCGACGACCAGGGCCCGTTGGCAAACGCCTCGCGCGCAACCGCCACCGCACGGGCGACATCCTCGGCGCCCGCCTGGGCAACCGTGGCGATCTCCTGGCCGCTTGCGGGGTCGAGCGTGGCGAACGTGCGCCCGTCGGCGGCAGGCACGCGCTCTGAGCCGATCAGCAGGCCGTGCTGCTTGGCGATGAAGTCCCGCGCGGCGTCGCCAAGCGCGTCGGGGAGGGTTGGCTGGGCAACGGTATTCATCGCAGCTCCTTAGGGCTTGAGAACGATCTTCAGCGCCTCGCGGCGGTCATATAGAGCGTACGCCTCTGGAGCCTGCTCCAGGCTCATGTGATGGGTGACGAGCGGGCTTGGGTCGAGCAGGCCGGCGGACATCATCGCCAAGACCCGATCGACGTGGCCGATCACGTTGGCGTGCCCGGCACACACGTGCAAGGACTTGATCCACAGCAAGCCCATGTGCAGCTCGGCGCGCTCGGCGTACACGCCGATGGCCTGCACGGTGCCGCACTTGCGCGTCAGCTTCAGCGCGAGATCGAAGGCCTGTGGGTGGCCAACGGCGTCGATGCACACGTCCACGCCGCGCCCTTCGGTCGCCTCGCGCGCGGCCGCGCGGGGGTCGCCCTCGGTCGAGGTGCACCGCCTGGCGCCGAAGGACTCGGCCATCGCCAGGCGCTCTGGGACCGTGTCGATCGCGATCACGTGGGCCGCCCCGCACGCACGCGCGGCCTGGACCGCACACAGGCCGACCGGGCCGAGCCCGAGCACGGCGACGACGTCGCCGGCGCGCATGCCGCTGTCGGCGACGGCATGAAAGCCGGTGCCCATCACGTCGCCGGCGAACAGCGCCATCTCGTCGCTCATGCCCGCCGGGATCTTGCGCAGGACCAGGTCGGCGCTCGGCACCAATGCCCGCTCGGCCTGGGTGCCCTGTAGCGAGCCGAGCGTCGCGCCGTGGCCGAACGTGCGCGAGGAGTCGCACTTGTGAAACCAGCCGCGCCGGCAGAAGTAGCAGTGCCCGCACGCCGTCTGAAAGCAGCCGAGCACGCGGTCGCCGACCGCGACGCTGTGCACCGCATCGCCGACGGCGAGCACCGTGCCGACGTACTCGTGGCCGATCGTGAAGCCGGGCTCGATCTTCACGCGGCCGTGGTAGATGTGCAGGTCCGAGCCGCACACGCCCGTAGCCTCGATCCGCACGATCGCATCGCCCACGTCTGCGATCTCGGGCTCGGGGACGTCCTTGACGAGCACCTCGCCGGGCGCTTGGAAAGTGACGGCACGCATCGACACGGCAGCCTAGCCCGTATGCTGAGCAGATGTCCGATGCACCCTCAAAGTCGGTGCTGATCACGGGCTGCTCCTCAGGGATCGGCGAGGCAACCGCGCGGCGGTTGGCGGGCCACGGCTGGAGCGTGTACGCGAGCGCACGCCGCTTGGAGTCGATCGAGCACCTCGCGCAGGACGGCTGCAAGCTGTTGCAATTGGACGTGTGCGACGAGCAGTCGATGCGCGCCGCCGTCGAGACGGTCGAGCGCGAGCACGGCGCCGTGGGCGTGCTCGTCAACAACGCCGGCTACTCGCCAGGGCGGCCCGATCGAGCAGGTGCCGCTCGAGTCGGTGCGCCGCCAGTTCGAGACGAACGTGTTCGGCCTGATCGCCTTGACGCAGCTGGTGCTGCCGGCGATGCGCTCGCAGCACTGGGGCAAGATCGTGAACATCGGCTCGATGGGCGGCAAGCTGACGCTGCCTGGCGGCGGGCTGTATCACGCCACAAAGCACTCGCTGGAGGCAATCAGCGATGCGTTGCGCTTCGAGGTGCGGGGCTTCGGCGTGGATGTCGTGCTCGTCGAGCCCGGCTTGATAACGACCGAGTTCGGGAAGACAGCCGCTGCCACCGTCAGCGAAGCCGGCCCCAATGGGAGCAGCGTGAGCCCGTCGCAGGACGGCAAGCGGACAGGAGCGGGAGCAGGGGCGGAAGAAGCAGGAGCGGGCGACGAAGCCGCAGACCCCTACAAGAAGTTCAACACGAAGCTCGCCGCGATGACCGCCGACGTGTACGAGGGCCCGATGCGCCACCTCGGTGGCGGCCCGGACGTCGTGGCGAAGGCAATCGAGAAGGCCATCTCACGTCGCCGCCCGCCTTCGCGGATGCTGCTCACCCCGTCTGCGCGCCTAACGGTCTTTCAGCGCAAACTATTGCCCGACAGACTGTGGGACGCGATGCTGCGCACCCAGATGCCCGAGCCGCGCTAACGGGTCCCCCACGCGCGCATGAGGCAGTCGTATGGAAGGTCCTACGACCGGAAAGTCCACGGGGAAGGTCAGATGCCCGCGAACGCCTCGACCTGACCGCAGGGGCGCCCGACCTCAAAGCCTTGGGCGTAATCAACGCCGTAGTCGCGCAACAGCCGCATAGTGGGCTTGTCGCCGACGTACTCGGCGATCGTCTGCTTGCCCATTCCCCGCGCCACTCCGACGAGCGCCTGCACCACCAGCTGGTCCTTGTGCGACGCGGGGAGCGCCCGAATGAAGTCTCCGTCGATCTTCAGGTAGCGAAAGGGCAAGTGCTTGAGATATTGAAACGAGCCAAAGCCGGCGCCGAAATCATCGAGCGCTACAGAGCTGCCAAGCGTGTGGACGCCTTCGCAGAAGCTCTGGGCGCGGCGCATATCGCCGATCGCGGCGGTCTCGGTGACCTCGACGATCAGGCGCTCGGGATCGACATGATGGCGCAGGAGCTCCTGCTCGATGTGGGCGAGCATGCCGCGATCTGTAATCGACAGTGCGGAGAGATTCACGGCAACACGGGCGTCCCGTTGCGGCAAGCTCCCCGCCCATCAGCGCGATCACCTTGCCGATCACCATGCGATCGATCTCCTGGATCAAGCCGTAGCGCTCTGCCGCGGGTAGGAAGCTGCACGGCGGCGTAAGTGGCCCATCCGGATCATCGGCAAGCCGAATGAGCGCCTCGTAGTGGGAGACAGTCCCGGCGCGCAAGCAGACGATCGGTTGGTAGTGGAGCACGAACAGGTCCTCGCGCAGCGCGTGACGTAGGCGCTTCAGCCACGGCCTTGGGTGCAGACCCGCGGGCGAGGAAAAGTTGGCGGCGAAACCTGGGTAGCGTCTGCGCCTGTCCTCCTTGGAGCGCATGTCGCGCACGCGAACGACGAAGTTTGAGGTGAGCTCTGTTGTAGAAGTTGGCATCGCCATAGATATTTGGTCAAATCGCCGGAAATACTTGCGTGTCTCTGGGTATGTGGAGGTTTTCGACCGAAAGCGGCAGCGAACCTCCTCAAAAGTGCACAATCGCGCCCAAAAGTATTCAGCGCGACGGCGAATATGGCCTGCGGGCACGATCTGAGACGACGAGCAGCAGGGCAAGCAACACGAAGTTCATTACCACCGAGGAGCCACCATAGGCAACGAACGGGAGCGTCACCCCGGTGAGCGGGATCACACGAGTGACGCCACCAACGATCACGAACACTTGCATTGCCACGACGAACGACAGGCCGACTGCAAGTAGCTTGGAGAACGAGTCGCGCGCAAGCATCGCCGTCTTCAGGCCACGCGCGACGAACAGCAGGTAGGTCAAGAGCAGCGCCGCGGCGCCCAAGAGGCCCAGCTCGTTGACGATCACCGCATAGATCATGTCGCTTTCGGGCACCGGCAGGATCGACTGGCGGGTATGGGGAAGCACGAGCAACGACTGGTCGAAGCCCGTCCCGAGCAAGCCTCCATCTGCTTGAGCAAACAGCGATTGGGCCAGCTGGTAGCTGCCTCCCTGCTGGAAGTACAGGGACTTCTCAAACGGATGTTCCCAAGCGAGCACGCGGCTATGCACGTGACCCACGTGCCTGGCCACGAACCACGCGCCCACGCCAAACAGAATGAGCCCGACAAGCGGGAAGGAGAAGCGCCCCGTCGCGACGTACAGCAGCGCCAGGAACGCGCCGTAGAACATCAGCGAGGTGCCGAGCTCGCGGGTTAGCAGCAACGTCGCCATCGCTGCCCCCCATACCACGAGCATCGGGCCAAACTGCTTCATCGGTGGGAGGGTGAGGCCGAAGATGCGCCGCCCCGCTGTCACGAGGATCTGACGGTTGTCACGCAGGTAGCTTGCGAGAAAGATCACGATCGCCACCTTCGCGAGCTCGGCCGGTTGGAAGGACACCGAGCCGAAATGGATGTCCAGATAGGCACCGTTGACCTGCTCGCCGATCACCGGAAAGCGCGGCAGCACCGCCATCGCGATCCCGACAGCGGCGATCGTGTAGCGGTAGCGCTCGAGTATGCCCACCCCGGTGCGTCGCAGCCACACCATCGTGGCGGCGAACAGAACCAGGCCAAGCACCATCCACTGCGCCTGCTGGCGCGCCAGCGATGGGTTGATGCGGTAGACCATCACGATTCCCACGCTGGCGAGCACCGCTGCCAACGGGAAGAGATACGGGTCGGCGTGGGGCAGCGCGAAACGGATGACAAGGTGGGCTGCAAGACATAGCCCTAGGAAAAGCAGGCCGTAAGTGAGCGACAAGCTCGAAGCGTGGTTGAGCGTGACGTTGGTGGAAGCGCCCAACGAGCTGTTTTCCTGTTGGATGAAGATCGCGGTGAAGCCGGCGGTGACGAGCAAGCCGGCGGGGATCAGGCCGAGCAGCTCGCGATTACGGGGCTTGAGCACGGCCCGAGCGTATCGGGATGCCCGGCGCGGCAATACAGGTTCATGGGCCCTCACAGCCGCCGCGGCACGTCGTGCTTGCCAGGGGCCTCGAGCGACGTGCGGCGCACAACGGCCGACCCCCTCGCTAGGCTAGGCCAGGTGGTGGGCTGCAGTGGGCGGCGTCTGCCCGCATTCGCACATGAGCATCCCTCCCGCGACACCACTCGACGATGAGCGCCCGCCCTCGCAGGCAAGGAGCATGTGGGCCAGATTCGCGATCGCCTGTGTGTTGATTCTGCTACTGAGCGGAGCCGCGACGGCGACGTTCGCATTGACCAAGCTCAACCACATCGCCAGTGAGGTGTTCCCGCGTACTAGTCAGCTACATGTCGCCAAGGGCGTTATCCAAGCAGCCTACAGGGGCGAACCGCAGACCTTCCTAATCATTGGCTCTGACAGGCGTGCTGGATCCAAAGACGCCTTCGACCGCAACAATCCGCCCCACAGCGACACGCTACTGCTTGTGCGCTTGGACCCGGGATCTGGACAGACCTCGGTGCTCTCGGTGCCTCGCGACCTGCTCACGACGATCACGACAAGATCGGGGCAGACCTACTACCCGCGCAAGGTGAACGCCGCCTACACGATCGGAAGCCTGGAAGGCGGCACTAATCGCGGTGCCGAACTCGCCGCCGAAACGATCGAGCATCTGTTGCACATCAAGCTGAACAACGTGATCGACGTCACGTTCAAGGGCTTTATCGATGTCGTTGACACGCTCGGCTGCGTATACACGAACGTCGATCACCGCTATCTCAACGAACCAAATGGAAGCCCCGAAACAAACTACTCCGCGATCAACCTGCAGCCTGGCTACCAGAAGCTCTGCTACGAAAAAGCGCTCGCCTATGTCCGCTATCGCCACGACGACTCGGACTTCGTCCGGGTCGCCCGCCAGCAGGACTTCATCCGTGATCTGCGTGAGCAGGTGCCCGCAAGCGACCTAATCGGTGAGATCGACAAGGTGTCCGAGGCTGTAGGAAAGGCGGTCACGAGCACGTTTCATTCCTCGGCCGGTCAGCTGATTGAACTGGCCGAACTCGCCGCTTTTTCCCAAGACAAGCCGCTACGTCAGGTCAAATTCCAGGCCGAAAACGTAGACGCGATGATCGACGGCGAAAGCTACGTCACCTCATCGCCAGCGCTCATCAAAGCAACAGTCGATGATTTCCTGTACGGCCACGAACAGTTGAAGCTCCCAGCTTCGCCATCCTCACACCATTCCTCACACAGGGCCCACAGACCCTCCGACGCCTCCTTGGATCTCTATCCAGTCTCCTCTTCCGCTAAGACCATGGCGCTCACCGCGGCCCCAGGCGTGCCATTCCCGCTCGAGTACCCCGCCATACAGACCGGCCCAGCGATACCGCAGGAAGTGCACCCGTACACGCTCGAAGACCAACAAAAACACATTCATCACGCGTATGTGGCGGTATGGCAGCAGAACTCGCTGGGGGGCTACTACGACGTCGAGGGCATGGACTGGGTGAACATCCCACTGTTTGCCCATGCGCGCGCGCAACAGATCGGCGGGCGCAACTACCTGATGGTTGACGACGGCGAACACATCCATGACATCGGCTGGCGCGTCGGGAAGGTCATCTACTTCGTCACGAACACGCTGCTCGAGGACCTATCGAACTCGCAGATGATCGCGATTGCACAAGCCACCCGGCCGCTGCAGTAAGGATGCCTCGTGCGTTTGGGCGGGCCCTTCGCGCGTAAGCTCCCAGCTCAAACCGGCGCCCAACTCAAACGGGAGCCCGGGTGCCGTCGAGCGTGGCATTGACGAGCGCGTCTGCGTCTGCGTTCTGGGCACGCGGAACCGAGCAGATCTTCCATGACTCAAAGGCACGCAGCGCGGTCATCGCTTCGGCATACAGTGGGCGCATAGCGGCGTGCTTGACCTTGTAGAGACCCCGCACCTGCTTGGCGATCAGCTCCGAATCGTTTATCACTTCGACCTCGCTTGCACCGAGCGCACTAGCGCGAACTAGACCAAGCAGCAGCGCCCGGTACTCGGCGACGTTGTTAGTGACCGTCCCAAGCAGCTCGGATGCCTCGTCGAGTACATCTCCCGAGGGGCTCGACACGACGCTCGCTGCCGCGGCTGGCCCAGGGTTTCCGCGCGATCCACCATCTACATGCACGACGACCTTCATCCGGACGCTCCGTGTCCGGTAGGCATGTGTTCAGACCAGGCCACTAAGAGCCGTCGACGAGCGGCGGAAGGTCGCCTGGGACGCGCGCGCGTCGACGGTCACGGATGACACGACGCTGCATGTCGCTCTCAGAGGGGGGACCGCCGCGGGCGCGGCGGTCAGCCTCACGACGGTCAATGATGACCGTCACGTTGTCGTCGTTCTCGTAACGCTTGACGAGCTTCGGATAGAGCTCATCGGCAAGCGGCTTGGGCACCACGCAGTAGATCATCGCTAGATCGTACTGGGCCTGGCAGCTGGCGACCAACCGAGGGCCAATCCAAAGATCAGACGAGCAGTGGACTGAGCTCGCCGCGCTCATCGGCGGCGGCGTTGGCAAGCCGGTCCTCTTCGGGTAGCTCATCCAGCTCCATGCCCTGTGCGACAAGCCGCGAGCCGGCGGCCTCATCGCCGAGATCGACCTCGTAGCGATACCAACACAGCTCCCAGGCAACAACGATGGCAACCCTGCTGCCCGACTCCTCGAGCGGACGCACGGCTACGGTGGGAGCACCAAGTGAACGAGCTACACCCGCCACACGCCGCGGCTGCTCACCAGCATTGAAGACTTCGAGCGCCCGTGAGACCCTCAGCTCACCGCTCGTGGAGATACCCGCGACCGGATGCCCAGCCCGCAGCGAACGCGATCGTCCTACCGCTAGATCGTCGAGGTCACCGCCACCGCCAGGCAACGGCCCCCGAACACCGTCAGTCTCCCCGCTCCAAGCGCCATCGGCGGGCTCGCCGGCTTGGGTCGAGCCGATGTACAGCTCGTGTTGATGGGGCTCAGAGTGCTCAATCGAGTCGCTCTGGAGAAAGTCGTAGAGGCCCTCCTCGGGCGGCTCCTGCTCTCCGGCGCCCTCGACACCGGCGATCAGGACCGTCTCGCTCCTGAGGGGCGGTGGCGGTGGCTCGCGTAACTGGCGCAGCCGTCCGAAGAACGAACCGGCACGACGGGAGCGCCTAGGAAGCACGGTGGCAGCATGATTGTCTGCCTCGCGCAGCCAGCCCTCGGCCGCGGCCCTCGGCACGCACAGCTCACAGACGGTGCGACGCTGACCGCCGGCGAGAAACACGTCGGGACTCTCACCGCGTAGGAGGCTCCTGCCGCACACGTCGCAAGCGACGACCGGGTGCGACGTGACGATTGCTCGAGTAGCCATCGGCCCTTCAGAGTAGCCGGACCGACAAAACTGCGCCGCCCGCTGCACACGAGCAACGCAATAGCGGCCACGGATCGTCAGTCAAAGGAGGCCTCTTGCATGTGTCCACGGAGACGCAAGACGGCCTTCGTGTGAAGCTGGGAGATGCGCGACTCGGTGACGCCCAATACCTCGCCGATCTCACGGAGCGTGAGGTTCTCGTAGTAGTAGAGCGCGATCACGAGCTTCTCGCGCTCGGGCAACGAGGCGATGGAGTCTGCTATGCGGTCCTTCAGATCGCCGACGTCAAGCGCACGCGAAGGGTCAGGCGCGTTGGGATCCTCGATCGTGTCCATCAGCGATACTTGGTCGCCGCTCGAGTCAGAAACGGTCCACAGCTCGTCGAGCGCCGCCACGGAAGAGTGGGAGATCGCAAGCAGCGACTCGTGGAACTCGGGCACGGTGAGGCTCAGCTCGGCTGCCATCTCCTCGTCTGTGGGGGTCCGTTGCAACCTGTGCTCGAGCTTCGTGTTGGCACGCTCGATCTCTCGTGCGCGAGCACGTACGCTGCGGGGTACCCAGTCGATCGAGCGCAACTCGTCGATGATCGCGCCCTTGATGCGGGTGATGGCGTACGTCTCGAACTTGATCTCGCGCGAGGGGTCGAAGCGCTCGATCGCGGAGATCAAGCCGACGAGCCCGTAGGAGACGAGGTCTGCCTCCTCGACATGCGGCGGCAGACCCGCGGCGGTGCGACCGGCAACATACTTGACGAGTGGTGAATAGGCCACGACAAGACGCTCGCGAGCGCGAGGATCTCCGTCTGACTTATAGCGCCGCCACAGTTCGCGTAGCTCGATCGCTTTGACGTTCGTCTCCAGGGTCTTCTCCCGCCGATCAGGCCCAAAGGTGACCGCGCACGTAGGTGCTCTTCAACGCCGGTGACTCTACCGTGTCTGTTGCGTTGAACGGCACGCGGGTGCCAACCACGGGCTTTCGTTTATCGAACTCTGTCATATGCCATCTTGGTCAAGCACGTGGGTGACTGCCCGCATAGGCGCTTCTCAGGCGTGCCGACTCCACACGCGTATAGACCTGGGTGGTTGAGATACTCGAGTGGCCGAGCATCTCCTGGATCGAGCGCAGATCGGCACCGCCATCGAGCAGGTGGGTGGCAAAGCTATGGCGAAGGGCATGCGGAGAGACGCCGCCGGGCAGACCCGCGCGTGTGCTCCAGATGCGCAACCGTCGACGGACGTCGCTGGTTCCGAGCCGTCGACCCGAGCGGCTGAGGAAAAGGGCCTGTTTGCTTTCGCCGGTGGCAAGCACAGATCGCGCCCGCACATCGTAGAGTTGCATCGCCGCCAGTGCGACCTCACCGACCGGCACAAAACGGGTCTTCGAGCCCTTGCCCTCGACCCGCAGCTGCTCGGCGTCGTAGTCGACGTCACTGAGGTCCAATGAGACAATCTCCTCGGCACGCAGACCGCACGCGTAGGCAAGCTCGAACAGGGCGCGGTCACGTATCTGCAGAGGACCGTCAGTAGGGATGCTGTCGATCAGGCGGGCGATCTCGGGCGCCTTCAAGACATGGGGAAGGTGGGAGCCCTGACGAGGGGTGGCGATCAGGTCAGCGGGGCTTTGCTCGATGAGCCCGTGCTCGCGTTGACTGCGAAACAGGGCGCGGATCGCGGCGAGCTTGCGGGCAGTTGTTGTGGCGGAGAGACCTTGATCGGAGAGGCGGGCTACGTAGCGACGGACATCGCGGGGGCCAACAATCGAGGCTGCCAGACCCTGCCTGTGGGCCCATGTGGCGAACTGGAGCGTGTCAATCGCATAGGCCCGACGCGTACGGGGCGCAGCATCGGTACGACGTAGGTCCTCCTCCAGCTGAGCCAGTGCACCCAGCCATGGGGTGCTGAGATCCTGGGGTGTCTCTGTGCTCGTGGCGCTCATCACCACGCATAGTTCGCCGTGGCGGGCCTTGCGCCCTTCCAGATCCCTCTCAGCGCTTTCCGGCGAGCGAAGGTGAAGAGGCTGAGAGAATTGGCTCGAGCAGACCCGAAAGCTCCGTCCAGTCGCGCGCGCCGATGACATCCTCGACCTCGCAGAGCTCTGCGTTCCACGGATGCAGGATCGTGGCGGTTGAGATGTCGTGCTCGATTGCGGCGCTGATGTTGAGCGGGCTGTCATCGATGAGGATGTCGATTTCCAGCTCGACGCAGCGGGTGACCTTGTCAAAGGAGCAACAGAGATCGTCGAACGGAACCCCAAGGCTTTCCAGCCACCGAGCGGTTGCGGAAGCGCAAGCGCTCGAGCGGTGGCTCGTGACATGGATGAAGTGCCCCTGTTCGCTCCACGCCCGGACCGTCTCGACCGCGCCCGGGTATGGACGACCGGCGAGAATCAGCTCGTCGCCATGGCTCTCCTCGATGCACAGCGCAAGCTGGTCGGAGCGCAAACGAGTGATGCCCCACGTGAACTGCTCCTCATAGGGCAGCTCGACGCCAAAGCGACGGCGTGAGATCTCCGAGAGGACGTCCCAGTAGTGGTGCAGGGTCGAATCGACGTCGATGGCTATGCGCATGGCCAAGTAGATTATTGGGAGATGAGCGGCGTAAGCACTCTCACCGGCAGCGACCGGTCTCAGACCTATGGCGCCGTAGGACGCTCGCCGTGGTTGGACATTGACTGGCGCAAGCACCAGCGTTGGGTAGAGGTGGCAGGCACATCGGTGAATACGATCGATCTGGGTGAGGGCCCGCCACTGGTATTCGTGCACGGTCTGTCGGGCTCGTGGCCCAACTGGTTGGAGCAACTGCCCGTCTTTGCGCACGACCATCGTGTGATCGCTATGGACCTGCCGGGATTCGGGCATTCGCCGATGCCAGCGGAGAAGATCACCATCTCTCTCTATGCACGCATCCTCGACGAGTTGCTTGGGACGCTTGGCGTGGACGCGGCCGCTGTGGTAGGCAACTCGATGGGTGGGTTCATCGCGGCTGAGCTCGCTATCGCCTTCCCGCAGCGAGTCGAGCGTCTCGTGCTTGTCTCGGCGGCAGGGATCAGCACGAACGGACGGCGCGACATGCAGCGGGTAGTACCAGCGTTGCGCAGGATGGAGAAGGTGGTCGCGGCGTACACCACCTGGGTGGCGGCCCATTCAGAGGCAGTCACACGCTACCCCGGGCTGCGCAACGCGGCGCTTGGACTCATCGCCCGCCACCCCAGCCGCCTGAATCCGGCACTGGCTGCCGAGCAGTTGCGTGGTGCGGGCAAGCCGGGCTTCATGCAGGCGTTGCAAGCGAACCTCGACTACCCGATCAGAGAGCGTCTGCCGGAGATCGTCTGCCCTACGTTGATCGTGTGGGGCGAGGAAGACCGGGTGATCCCAGTGCGTGACGCGGGAGTCTTTGAGCAGCTGATAGAGGGCTCGCGCAAGGTCCTATTCAAGGACACAGGCCATGTGGCGATGCTCGAGCGTCCGGCGGCCTTCAACGAGCTACTCGAGGAGTTTCTGAGCGAGTAGCGCTCAACTAGTGACGGCGCCCTCGGCGGCCGAGCCGACGAGCTTTGCGTACTTGCGAATCGCGACATCGATGTGCTCGTCGGCGCGCGGCGGCTGGATGTAGCTCTTCAGGCGTTCCGCTATCTCGGCGTCCTCGAGCGCTACGTCGATGCGACGCCCTTCGACATCGATGGTGAGCTCGTCCCCGTCGCGCAGGGCACCGATCGGTCCGCCACGGATCGCCTCGGGGGCTACGTGGGCAGCCATGAAGCCGTGGGTGGCGCCGGAGAAGCGCCCGTCGGTGATCAGCGCGACGCTCTCCCCCAGCCCCTCACCGACGATCGCCGCGGTAACGGCAAGCATCTCTCGCATGCCGGGGCCGCCGGCGGGACCCTCACCGCGGATCACAACCACGTCGCCCTCGGAGATCTCATGGGCGAGCACGGCAGCCATCGCGGCCTCCTCGCCGTCGAACACGCGTGCTGGGCCGACGTGAAGGCGACGCTCGTGGCCGGCGAGCTTGACGACGCAACCGTCGGGGGCCACATTGCCACGCAGGATGGCAAAACCCCCCGTGGGCTTCAGCGGGTTGGAGAGAGGCCGCACGACACGTTGCCCGGACGTCTCCTGTGCGTCCTGCGCGTGCTCGGCGATAGTGCGTCCGGTGACCGTGACCGCCTCTGGACGCAGCAGGCCGGCTTCGTGAAGACGGCGCATCACCAGTGGCACACCTCCCGCCTCATACAGATCGGTCGCGACGTATTGGCCGCCCGGTTGCAGGTCACACAGCAGCGGAGTTGCGTCGGAGATGCGGTCGAACTCGTCGATCGACAGCGGCACGCCCATTTCGCGGGCGACGGCGAGCAGATGCAACACTATGTTGGTGGAGCCGCCGCTCGTCGCACCAGCGGCGATGGCGTTTTCCAGCGCCGGCTTGGTGATCACTTCGCTGGGCCGCAGCCCTCTGCGAAGCACGTCGAGGACCAATTCCCCGCACTCGACTGCCACCTGCAACTTGCGCCCGTCCTCGGCGGGAACCATCGAGGAGCCGGCGGGCGAGATACCGAGCACCTCGAAGGCCATCGCCATGGTATTGGCGGTGAACTGCCCCCCGCAAGCCCCCGCGCCAGGGGAGGCAACCTCCTCCAGCTCGTGCAGTTCCTGCTCTGTGATCTTGCCCGCGGCGTAGGCCCCCACAGCCTCGAAGACCTGCTGGATGGTGACGTCCTCGCCCTTGTAGTGGCCGGGACGAATCGAGCCGCCGTAGAGCATCAAACCGGGGATGTCCAGGCGGGCGAGGGCCATCACGGCACCGGGAATCGTCTTGTCGCAGCCTGAGATGACCACGAGCGCGTCGAAGGCGTGCGCGGAGGCGACGAGCTCGATCGAGTCGGCGATCAGCTCGCGCGAGACCAGCGAGGCACGCATCCCTGAGGTACCCATCGTGATGCCGTCGGAGATGGCGATCGTGTTGAGCTCCATTGGCGTGCCGCCGGCAGTGCGGATGCCCTCCTTCACCTTCGCGGCGAGCACGCGATTGTTGAAGTTGCAAGGCATCGTCTCGATCCATGAATGGGCCACGCCCACGATCGGCTTGGCCAGATCCTCGGCCGTGTAGCCGATCCCGTGCAGATAGGCACGCGCGGCTGCACGCTCGGGACCCTCGGTGAGGGCGCGCGAGCGGTGCTTGACGTCGAAGGCTTGTGGGCTGCTCACAGCGCCGAAACACTACCTGGACAGGGCGCCGTCCCGCTTGGGGGGAGCTAGCGACTCACGAGGTGAGGGCGCCCACGGCGCTGGCTGGCCGTGACTCGCGCGACGCAGCGTGCTCGCGCTCCCAGCAGGCGAGGCGTGTTAGATCGCGTGTCGCCTTGGCGACGCGAATCTGGCGACCCGGCAAGTGCATGTTGGCTTGCTCGATCAGGGAGCGCTCGTCGGCCATGAGCGCGATCCACTTGGCGAGCACATCGTCTGAATCGGGGAGCCGAGAGCTGCCGTATGGGCGCGTGTGATCGGGGAACTCGACGCAGTACTCGCCAAGCACCCGGCTCGTGGAGGGCACGTAGGCAAGGATCGGCTTGTGGGGATAGATGAGATAGGCGTAAGGTCGCTCGTCCAGTGTGCCCTGCACGCACAGGAAGCCAAGCTCGCGGTACATGGCCCACTCTTGTTCGTTGACGCATGAGCGCAATAGGGTGCGAGCGCGCTGCTCCGCACGCAGCTCACGTCCGGGGTCGTATTCGTCCACCGGCAGGCACCGCGCGGAGCGGACGCGGGCGGAGATTCTCTGGCGCGCGTGGATCAGCATGCGCTGTAGGCGCGGCAGGGCGAGCACCGAGAGCAGCGCCATGAGCACGAGTGCCGCGGTAGCGAGTGCGAGCGCCATGGCGATCCTAAGAGATCAGTCCCGCCAGGCGACAGACATGCCCGAGCTTCGCTCGCTCGACCATCAGCGGCCACCGGCCGCACGGGGAAAGAAGATGACGCGCTCGGCATCGGCTGGGACGTCCTCGAAGTTGCGCACGAGCTCCGCCTCACGCTTTCCCATGTGTGTCGAGATGGGGACCGCGGCCCACATACCCGCGTCGAGTTGGCGGCGGAAGGTCTCGAGCAACTCGACGTATTGCTCAGGCACAGTCACGTCGCCCTCCGCGAGCATAACCTCGCCATGACCCGGCTTCAAGCGCAACAGCTTCATGCTCGGCGATTATGACAAACAAGGGCCGCCATCCTCACGCGATCGACCGGCGCGCGGCGCCCGACTGACGCAGGCCCATGGCAAGCTCGGATGCGCGCAACACTGCTGCCTCCCAGCCTCGGGTCTCCCACCGGACAAGCCGTCCTGATCCCGACCTCTCGACACTTCGATGCCCGGCCTATCGTGAGCGGATGCGCGCGAGACCGAACACGTCAACCGGACCAGGACCCTCCCCCACGTCCCGCAGGCCGTCGGCTACCGCGGCGCCCGCCAGCGCACGGGCCGCGAAAGCGGCTTGTAGCGGGGCTCGCCCGAGCGCAAGCTGGGCTGCGAGAACCGAGGAGTGGGTGCATCCTGAGCCATGCGCCGCGCCGTCGAGGTGATGCTCACCGGGGATGCTCACGATCTGCTCGGTGGCATCGCTGCCTTCTAGGAACAGATCCACGATCTGAGCACGATGGCCACCCGTGAGCACGACGATGTCGGGGCCGAGCGACAGCACGGAGCGCGCAAGGGCGATCATCTCCGTGTCATCGCCGTGCATCGCCTCCTCCTTGGGCGTGCGCTCAGGCGAGTGCAGATCCTTCGTGGGGTCCGAACGCCCGGCCCCGCGGCGTGTTGCTTGGGAGGCGTAGCGGGCGAGCGCTCGTGCCTCGGGAACGTTCGGAGTGAGAATCGTGGCTCGGGGCAAGATCTCGGCGACGAGCGCGCCCTGAGCTTCAGGGTCAAGCAGCTGGGCACCGGACTCGGCAACCATGACCGGGTCCACCACCACAGGAACCGCGGCGGGCAGCTCGTCGAGCGCCTGGGCCACGGCGCGGACCACCTCGATGGTGCCGAGCATCCCCACCTTGACGGCATCCACACCAATGTCCGCAACCACCGCGCGAACCTGGGCGAGAATAATCTCGGCTGGAACCGAGTGCACGGCGCTCACACCAAGCGTGTTCTGCGCCGTGATCGCCGTGATGGCGCTCATGCCGTGTACCCCACAGCGGGCGAAGGCCTTCAGATCTGCCTGTATGCCCGCCCCACCACCAGAGTCCGATCCGGCAATAGTAAGCGCGCGAGGGCTGTGGACGATGTCGGTCATGAGCATGATGCTTGAGGTCAATCGATGGCCACTCCAAGACATTCTTGCGTTTGGGAGACTGAGAGCCTGCCTTCGCGCATGCCCCGTAACGGCGCTCCGCGGACTTTATGCGCCAGGCACCACCGAGGACGTGGCAGGCCACTGAGAACGTGCGCAGACCACCGAGACGCCGCGCGACGATTCTCAAACGCAAAGTTACGCGTGGGGCTGCGTGTCAGGTTGCTCGCGGACGCGTGCGCGCCGGGAAGATCGCGTAGCTGCCAATCGCCGTAACCAACAACCGTCCGTCCTCATGGCGAACCTCGCTGCGCAGGACGGCGTTCGTACGGTTGCGACGGTCTAGCTCGGTGGTGCAAACGATCTCGCCCTCGGTGGCCGTCTGGATGTAGTTGATCGAGATATTGAGCGTCGCAATGTGCTCCTGCTCGATGGTGTGCGGCCACAGGGTGGAGCCCATGCAGTAGTCGACCAGCGCGTAGGTAACCACGCCCGACAGCAGACCGCCGGCATTGATCAGCTCCGGACGGATCTCGAGGCGAACGGTGTCGGCGCTGTCCCAGCGCATCCCCATGAAACCGCTTACGCCGTCGATGCCAAAGCGATCTCGATCGGGGCTTCGAACGCCCTCGGGGGTCGCGCGAGCGACGGCTGAGCTGCTGTGGTTCTCGGAAGTATCGTTCATGGTGCCAGACTCGATTGGTCCAATCAGGATATCCGTCCGCCAGGCGCCTCCTGTCAGGACCTCAGGCGGGCGATCGTATTCAAATAGGGACGGAACGAGATGGCAGGCGATCCTCGGCCCTACGAATAGACCTGGCCGCGAAAGGTTGAGAGAGGCTCTAAGCAGATGGAGCCGCGGATGCGCTTGTGTTGACGATGCTCTCGGGGATTGCGCCGAAGGTGTTGCGTCCGTCGGGTTTTGCTTCGAAGAACGCCTGGGCGGTCTTATAGCCAGAGTCGTACAGCTCCTGCTTCTGAGCGCTGGTGAGAGCAAAGTCGAGTGTTGGAATATCGCCAGTGGAAATCGAGATCGTCCGTGGTCGGAATGCAATCATCTCGAGCTTGTCAAACGCGTTCATCGAGGTGTCAACAATGGCCTTGAGCATGTCAACAGGCCACAGCGGACCGTCGATCGCGGTGTAGCTCGGACGTTCGGGAGCATTTCCACCGAAAAGCCGAAAGCCCCAGGTGGGGTGCTGGGGCTTTGGGGTGTCGAACAGGAAGAGGGGGAACGCGCTGACAACTCCACCGTCAACCAAAACCCCGGGCTTCTTGGTTTGGCCGTCGCGAAGACTCAGTGGAGGAAAGAAGTAGGGATATCCGGCGCTGACCCGGACCGCGTCGGCGATAGGAAACTCTCCCGGCACAAGCGGCTTGTCATCCTCGTCTATGTAGAGAGCGACATCCTCGGGGAAGACCACCATGCGCGAATGAGCGAGATCGACGCCGACAACCCTGAGCCTACCTGGGTCTAGATCACTGAACTTCGTCGCTTTGATCGGCGCATCGGCCAATAGCTTTTCGATCCAGGCGTGCAGTGCCTTGCCCTTCGTCGCCCCCAGATGCAGCTCGAGGTTCTCGGGTATCTCGAGCTTCCCCAGCATGCCGTAATCGGCGATCGTGCTGAAGTCGAAGTTGTCGAGCTGTTCGCGCAGACTCTGAGCGTCGTAGCCCACCGCGAGCGCCATCGCGGTGATCGCTCCCGCGGAGGTCCCAGCCAGCTGGGACCATTCCTCGTATCCCGCCTCTGCCGCCGCCTGCAGGGCACCAGCGAATGCCAGTCCCTTGATCCCTCCGCCAGAGAACACTCCGTCAGCCTGCATGTCCTAACAGTTCCATATGTATATGACGATGTCAATAACTTCAGGCTTTGGATGAAGCATGCCTCCCATGCCTACGGAAGCGACGCGAGCAGCCGCTACCCGTTCGGGGCTCCCCAGCCGCTGACGGCGTCGTAGCCTTGTGTGGCGGCGTAGCCAACTCCGGGTTGCGGATTGGAGATGTTGTTGCCCTTGATGATGTCAACACAGACTTCCTCGCCGCGGGATCGTCCCTCTGCTCCGGCTTGATAGAGCAGCGGCGCCATGAATGTTGGTCCTTGACTGGGCTTTCCCGCTGCGGAGATCCGCGTTAGCAATGCCGCCCAGAGCGGTGTGGAGGCGCTTGTCCCGCCGTTGGCTTCCGGCGCACCCTGGAACACCAAGTCATAGAACGGCGGCCCGGCAAGCGCAGTTATGTCGGGAACGACACGACCGTCGATGCTGCCCGGATTCAGTGAAGTCACCTGTATGTCCTGCCAGGAAGGTCGTTTGAAGATCACACTCACTCCACCGCCGGTCGAGCCTGTTCCCGCCGGGGTGCGCCGCCCAGGCGACTGCCACCACACAACCTCTTTCTGACTAGCGAGCATGGTCCCTCCGACGCTGAGGACGTTCGGGCTCGACGCAGGGAAATTCACATGCGCTCGACCATCTTCGATCTGATCCCCCGATCCGTCGTCACCGGCGGCCGCACAAACCGTTATCCCCAGGTGTGCCGCCGCCTGTAGACGCAGGTCGATCTCTTTGATTGCGGCCCGCGACCAGTCAGAGGAGTCCTCAGCAAGGCCCCAGCTGATCGACAGCGTGACAGGAGCAGCCGGGTGTCCCTTGATCACCTTATTCAGGAGGTTGATCCAGCCACTCTGGTCAAACTTCGCGAAATAAACGAAGATCTCCGCTCCAGGACACAGTCCCGCCACGATCTCGATGTCCATCATCACCTCACCCGAGTCACCCAGAACTTCGTTGCGCTGTTCTTCCGGCAGCTGTTCGACCTGGCGTGGCGTGGGAGGTCGCATGCCGGCATCGACGATGCTCACCCGCGGTCCTGAGAGATTATGCCGCTGGCAGAAGGCTTTGAGGTCATCCGGGAAGTAAGTACCGCCGAACTCGGCGATGCCAACCGGTCGGCCGCTGCCATCGCCCGCCGGAAAGTTGTAATGGGCTTCCAAGTCGGCGGGACCGAGCGCGGCACCCGGCGTCGTGGCAGCTTCCGCGCCAACTGGAGTACTGCTTGCCCTGAAGGCCACCCGGCGCTCGTCGAAGCCGAAGATGCCAGTAACCACCCCGTCGAGATCGGCTGGAACCTGTAGATCTTCTTGGCGTCCCCGGAACTCGCCCTGATCGGCGCTCCTGTATATCCCCAGACCCGGATGGAAGGCCTTCTCCATGTCGGCTGCCGTGCCGCTCACGCGCATGCTCCGTGCCGCGCGGGACACCTCCTCCACCATTCATTCCAAACTGCTTGAGCGTCGCCTCAACCTTCGCGATATCGTCCGTGCTTGCTCCGTACCGATCCTCGAAGGCGCTCCCGGATATTGATGGCCTGGTCGGGTCCAGCTCCGGAAGCTCAGGACCTCGTAGCGTAACCGTAACTTCAACCCGCGACTGCGGATCCACATCACCTACCCGTACGGCCTCATGCTCGAGCGGCCTGTGGCTTCCCGGAAGAACGACACTTCCCTGGCTCATCTCTACACCTTTCTCGTGACACAAGGGGCGCACTCGCAAATGCTGTCAAGCCGCGCGACAGACGCGAAACCAAATTTCAATCTAGAAAATAGTTTTGTTAGGAGCATAAAAAGGTCTCTAGCCTTATGCGCCTCAATGTGGACGGGCCATGAGGCGCTCCTTGCGGTACGCCGGTGGCCACATCGCAAGGGCGAATCTCACAAGCACCGCTGATAAGGTCCTAATCAAACGGACTGAGAAACGGCACATTTGTGTGTTTTACGGCACACTTTTGGGCATAGGCTCCGGTTGTGTGCGCTGCCAGCCCTGCTCCTCCTCCTGGATCTCAACCGCCCCGCGATGGACGCCATGCCCTGGGCGCTCTTGGCGAGAATCTTGCGGTTGCCCACTTCCGGCGACTCGGATTCGTCATTGTGGCACGCAACGTGCGAACCCGCTACGGCGAGATCGACCTAATCGCGTGCAATCCTCATGCGCTCGTCTTCGCCGAGATCAAGACCAGACGCGCGAGCAACCGCCGCCGAGGCCTCTGTCCGGAGGAACAACCGTTGGCGTGGCTGAAGCTTAGCCAGCGCACACGCCTCAAGCGGCTGGCCTGTGCATGGCTGTACGAGAACACGCACGCACGTCCCACGGCCAACACAATCCGCTTCGATGCGCTGGGAGTGATCGTAGACGGCTCCAACCGATTGCTGCGTCTCGATCACATCGAGGGGGCGTGGTGAGCGGTCTTGGCAGGAACCTTGCGGCAGAGTCCCTGGGTAACCGCTGCAAGCTCAGAGCGCTAGCTGCTGATAGGCCAGCGACTGGAAAGACAAGCGATGAAGCGGTGACACTCCTTGGCGAAGGATTGCTTCGCGGTGGACCGGCGTGGAATAGCCCACGTGCTCGGCGAAGCTCCAGCCTGGGTGCAACTCGTCAGCGTGGTGCATATAGCGGTCACGCGTGACCTTTGCCACGATCGACGCGGCGGCAATCGCCGCGCTCGTGGCGTCGCCGTTTACGATCGGCCGCTGCGGACGCTCGAACTCGGGTACGGCGAATCCGTCGATGAGACACTCGACATGTCCCTCAACCTCGTTTGTGACGCCGCGGATCGCGTCGCGCAGAGCCGCAAGGTTGGTCTTGTGCAAACCGCGGGAGTCGATCCCAGTCACACAGCGCGAGACAACCATCACACGCGCCGCGCTAGAGAGCACAAGCGGATAGAGGTCCTCGCGTGCCTGGGCGCTGTGTTGCTTGGAATCGTTGAGCGCTCCCAATGCGCGCAGCTCGGACGTGGTGAGCTGCTCATAGTCGAACAGAACCGCCGCGGCCACGAGGGGTCCAGCCAGACAACCGCGACCGGCCTCGTCGGCTCCAGCGACAAGCGGCACCCCAAGCCTGCGATCGAAGGCGAACAGACGCTGGCCACTCGACCCAGCCCGGGCGCGGCGACGAGCCGCGCGCTTGGAGTAGGGCGCTCGGGAGGAGCTGCTAGAGGAAGCCAATGCGGTCGGGAGGCCAGTAGGTGGCAAAGGCCCCTCCGATGATCCAGCTAGTGGGGACTGGTCCCCAGAACCTGCTGTCGTCCGACTCGCCACGATTGTCCCCCATCATGAACCAATGACCGGCGGGAATCTTGATGGGAGTCGGGAAGTTGCACTCAGAGGCGCCACCGCATGGGGTTATATAAGGATCGTTCTCACGCTTGCCGTTGACATAGGCGTGACCTTCCTTGATGTAAATCGTGTCGCCCGGCCCCGCCACGACCCGCTTGATGAAGTTGACGCTCGCCTCCTCTGGCTCGGGCATCGAGCAAGCAGCACCACCGGGGGTGACCATGTGAGGCGCCGGCCCGCACACCTGCTGTTCGGCGTCCTTAGGCGGATGGAACACCACGATCTCACCGATATGGGGTTCTTTGAAGCGCGTGTCGATGCGATTCACGAGTACCCGTTGACCTATTTTCAACGTCGGTTCCATCGAGCCGCTCGGGATCCGGTACGGCTTGACGACGAAAGCCTGTATCGCGAGTGCCAGGCCAATCGCCACCAGCACGATCACGACCAACTCGACGATGGAGTTGGTCTTCGACTTTGCTTCGCCCCTTTCCTCAGCGCGCTTCACCGAGGTGGGTCCGGCCTTCACGCGTTCGGGTCGCCGGCTCCAGCGTCGCCGGCGTCGGAGGAGGTATCGGTCGCGTCCTCGACCTCTGCTGAGGACTCAGCGTTGTCCTGCGCAACCGCGCTGTCTCCGCCCTCAGGAGCCCCCTCGCCCGACTCGGACACCGATGCGACTGCTGCCAACGGCTCGTCCTGGCCATCCTTCACAGCGGTTGTCTGCCCGGTCGCATCAGAACCGCTCGCAACCGCGGCGTCCTGTGCCTCGGCAACCGTCTCCTCAGCAGTTGCGCCTTCGCCGTCGGTGGCCTCAAGCGACTCGTGCAATAGGCCTGGCTGGACAGTCTCCTCGGGGCCGGTGTAGCGACGCTCGCGCACGCGCGCCCGCTTGCCGACACGGTCGCGTAGGTAGTAGAGCTTTGCGCGACGGACGTCACCCCTGGCAGACACCTCGATGCGCTCGATCTTCGGAGAGTGCACGGGAAACATACGCTCGACTCCGACCCCGAAGGACTGCTTGCGCACGGTGAACGTCTCGCGGACCCCGTGCCCCTGGCGCTTGATGACAACGCCCTCGAAGACCTGGATACGGCTACGGGTGCCCTCTATTACTTGGAAGTGCACCTTCACGCGATCGCCCGGGGCAAAATCGGGGACGCGGCGCAACTGCTTGCGCTCGATGCTTTCGATAACGGTGCTCATGGCAAAAAGAAGGCGTCGAGTGAGCGGAAGTCGCTGCACTGGCCGACGCGCCCGCGAATGGTAGCGAACGCTGCCCACCCGAGCGCAGGTCCCTGCGCAAGAGCGCCTATGCACAGGCGTCCACGCTCAGACATCCACGCTCAGACATCCACGCTCAGACATCCACGCTCAGACATCCACGCTCAGACATCCACGCTCAGACATCCACACTGAGGCGTCCACGGGCAAGCGTCTACTCCTGAGCAGGTATCCCCTCCGCGCTTGGCCCTTCCCCGCGGAGCTTGCTCTGCATGGCACGCCACTGGCGTATCCGCTCGTGGTGGCCGGAGAGCAGAATCTCCGGTACTTGCCAGCCGCGATACGCGGCCGGACGTGTGTAGTGCGGGTACTCGGGTCCTCCGTCCAGGACCTCGCTGAAGGACTCCTCAACGGCTGACTCCGCGTGCCCAAGGGCTCCCGGCAGCTTGCGCAGGATTGCGTCGCAGAGGACCATTGCCGCGGGCTCGCCGCCGGAGAGCACATAACGCCCGACCGAGAGAGTCTCGCTCGCGAGATGCTCGACGATCCGCTCGTCGAAGCCCTCGTAGCGTCCGCACAGCAAGGTCAGGGCCGGCTCGGTTGCCAGCTCTCCTACGTAGCGCTCGTCGAGCAGCCTTCCTCCGGGGGTGAGCGCTATCACCCGTCGGCTCTCACGAACAAGGGTTGCGTCCATGCCGTAATGAGCACGCAAGGCGGCGTCCATCACGTCGACGCGCAACACCATACCCGCGCCGCCGCCAAACGGCGTGTCATCTACCTGTCCGCCACTCAATGGAGTGTGCTCGCGGAAGTTGACGCAGCGTAGGCGCGACCCGCTATCGAGCAAGTTGCGAACATGACGTTGCCTCTCGAACCACTCGAACCACTCGGGGAACAGCGTGAAGATGTCGATCTCCATCAGGGGTCTCCGAGGAAGCCCATGTCCACGTCGATCCGCCTCCCAACAGGATCGACACGACGGATAGCGTCGCCCACCATCGGCACGAGCAGCTCGCCCACCGATGCCCCGACCGAGCCCTCCGCGCCATGCCCATCCGAACCGTCGGCGCCACGTCCACTCGGTGCCTCCAATCGCACTTCCAAGGCCTCACATGAGGGAAGCTCCATGAGTCCGATGACCGTCCCCACATGCCGCTCGCCATCCACGACCTCACAACCTTCCAGCTCCTGTGCCCACCACTCCCCCTCTCCCAGAGAGGGGGCCACGGCGCTGCCTACCGTCAGCTCGAGTCCTCGCAGCGCATCGGCGGCGGCGCGGTCTTCTATGCCCTGCAGGCGCACGATCGGATGCTCCTCTGTCCCCGCCCGCCGCACAACTTCGGCTAGGCGGCTATCGAGTGTTACCTGCGTCCCTATCGCAAGCAGCCGTGGGCGCGCACCGGTGACATAGAAGCTTCCATCCAAGCCATGAGCGCGACCCACCCGACCAGCGGGGATCTTGTATGAGTCGCCTCCTTCGCTACCGCCCTTGGGATCGCCCGCGTTCGCGGTCACTTCGGTGGCCTCAATCGACTATGTCGACGAGAACGCGGCGCTTCTCGTTCACGGCGGCGGCCTTCACGACGGTTCTCAGCGCGTGAGCGGTGCGCCCGCCGCGACCGATCACCTGTCCGTAGTCCTCGTCGGCAACACACAGCTCGAGCACGACCGTCCCATCATCCTCCTCGAACTGCTCCACCGACACATCGTCAGGATGGTCGACCAGGCCCTGAGCCAGGTACTCCAACAGCTCTCTCATCACCTCAGAGGACACGCGCACGCTCCTTTTCCCTGAGTGGCCCTAACGCCCGGCGTGTGAGCGCTCAATACGGGACCCCGATGCAAGGTTATTGACTTATCCCCTGAATGCGGAGCAGCTTGCGAACCGTATTCGACGGCTGAGCCCCACGAGCAAGCCAGCTCTTGGCTCGCTCCTCGTCGATCACGATCGTCGAGGGGTCGGTTTGGGCGTTGTAGTGGCCAATCGTCTCGATCACACGTCCGTCGCGCGGCGAGCGCTGATCGGCGACGACCACGCGCCACACCGGGTTCTTCCTTGCGCCCACACGCGTGAGCCTAAGCCTTACCGACACGGTTTCCTCTCTGAGTGCTTACCTTGAAACGCAAGGTTGTATCAGGTGTAGACACTGTAAGCAGTGTGGACACTGTAACAATGGCCTAGACGGTCGCCCGTCAGCGCGCCTGGCGCATGAGCGCGCCTATGTCGGGCATCTTGCCGCGGCCGACCTGGCGCATCATCTTGCGCATCTGATCGAACTGCTTGACGAGCTGGTTGACCTGCTGCACATTGGTCCCGGATCCTCGCGCGATCCGCAAACGACGCGAGCCCTTGATCAGCTCTGGACGGCTGCGCTCCTCGGCGGTCATCGAGAGGATGATCGCCTGGATGCGGTCGAGCTCGCGCTCGTCCACCTTCAGGCCTTTGAGCTGGGCCCCCGCGAAGCCGGGGATCATGCCGAGCAGGTTGGTGAGCGGTCCCATCCGGCGAATCGTCTTGAGCTGGTCGAGGAAGTCGTCGAGCCCGAACTCGTTACGTCGCAGCTTGCGCTCTAGATCGGCGGCTTGGGTCTCGTCGAACTGGCGCTCGGCGGTCTCGATCAGGCTCATCACGTCGCCCATGCCGAGAATGCGCTGGGCCATGCGGTCGGGATGGAAGCGCTCGAACTGGTCGAGCTTCTCGCCGGTGGAGGCGAACATGATCGGCTTGCCCGTGACCGCCTTGACCGACAGGGCAGCGCCACCGCGAGCATCGCCGTCGAGCTTGCTCATCACCACACCGTCGAACTGGACGGCCGCGGCGAACTGCTCGGCGACGTTGACGGCATCCTGACCGGTCATGGCGTCTACCACAAGCAGCACATCGTGCGGTTTGACGGCGTCGCGGATCTTCACGAGCTCGGCCATCAACACCTCGTCTACGTGCAGGCGACCGCTGGTGTCGACGATCAGCACATCCTTGCCCTCTTGGCGGGCGCGCTCGAGCGCCCAAGCCGCGATCTCCACTGGATCGCGATCAGTTCCTTGCTCATAGACAGCGGCGCCCGCTTGCGCTCCAACCTTCACGAGCTGATCGACCGCGGCTGGCCTGTATACATCGCACGCGGCGAGCGCCACCGAGGAGGAATGCTCCTCGCGCAGGAAGCGCGCCAACTTCGCCGTGGCGGTTGTCTTGCCCGAGCCCTGTAGGCCAGCCATCAGGATCACGGTGGGCGGTCGCGGCGAGAAGCTCAGCCCGACCGACGCTCCGGTGGGTGAGCCCCCCATCAATCTAGTCAGCTCGTCGGCGACGATCTTGACCACCTGCTGGCCTGGGTTGAGCTTGCCGACGATCTCGGCTCCCGCGCAGCGATCCTTGACGTCGCTCGTGAAGCGCTTGACGACCTTGAAGTTGACGTCCGCCTCCAGCAGCGCGAGGCGGATCTCGCGCATCGCGCCGTCAATGTCCTTTTCGGTGAGCGTGCCGCGCTGGCGAACGTCACCCAGCACGGCTTGCAGCTTCTCGGCGAGCGAATCGAACATCAGAGACGCAATTCTCGCAGCCTCTGAAGCGAACAGCGCGACGCGGCGGGAGGCGAGCCCACCCGTGGCGTGTCCAGGCTCGAGTTTGGAGACCTACTCGCGGTCGCGGGGACCTGGCAGCGGAGGCTTGCGCTCCCCCGCACTTCGCGTGAGCGCCTCGCCGATACCGCCAAAGGCCTCGGCGAACTCCGAGGGGATCACGAAAACCTTGTTGGAGTCGCCTTCAGCGAGCTGCGGAAGCATCTGCAGGTATTCGTAGCTGAGTAGCTCGCGTGAGGGTTTGCCCTCGTGGATCGCTTTGAACACGGTGTCGATCGCCTTGGCTTCACCTTCGGCTCGTAGGACGGCTGCCTGGCGGTCGCCCTCGGCGCGCAGCACCACCGCCTGCTGCTGGCCTTCGGCGGTGAGGACCTGGGCTTGCTTCTCGCCTTCGGCGGTGAGGATCGCCGCACGACGGTCACGCTCGGCGCGCATCTGCTTCTCCATCGCCGCCCTGATGTCTTGCGGCGGGTCTACCGACTTGATCTCGACCCGGTTGATACGTATGCCCCACTTGCCGGTTGCCTCATCCAGCACGACCCGTAGTTGGGTGTTGACGTTCTCACGTGCGGTGAGTGTGTCCTCGAGCGTCAGGCCCCCGATGACATTGCGTAGTGTCGTTACCGTCAACTGCTCGATGGCCTGTAGTGGGTTGGCTACTTCGTAGGTGGCCGAACGGGGATCGGTGATCGTGAAGTAGAGAACCGTTTCGATCGCCACCACCACGTTGTCTTCGGTGATGACCGACTGGGGTGAGAAGTTGACTACCTGCTCACGCAGGTCCACCAATGGCTTCACGCGATCGATGAACGGCGTGACGAGCGTCAGACCAGGCTCGAGCGTGCGGCTGTAGCGACCGAGCCGCTCCACCACGCCCGCCCGTGCCTGAGGGATGACACGGACCGTGCGCGCGGCCACGATCAGCGCGAACACGACCACGACGGCTATGACGATGAGGGCGACCATGAGAGCGGTTCTTCCTTTCTTTGCGTTCTTAGCCCAACCAGTGTCTCATTGCACGGCGGGCACTGTCGCCGCTGTGGGGCAGCGTAGTTCCGCCTCAATGCATCACGAGCGCCGTGGCGCCGCGAATTTCGACGACTTCGACGCGTTCGCCCGGATCGAATATCTCATCTTCGTCGAAGCTGCGTGCGGTCCACACCTCACCGTCGATCTTCACACAACCGACCCCCTCGTCGTTGGCGATTCGCTCCAACACGATTGCCTTACGACCAATGAGTGCCGCTGCTCCAGTGCGAATCGAGGGGGGCAGACTGCGATGACGGCGAGCGACAGGTCTCAGCGTCGCGAACACGATCCCTGAGGAGATCAGGAATACGATCGTCGCGAGCAATGCGCCAACCCCCAACAGACTTACGACAGTCGCAAGCGCCGCCCCTGCGGCAAATGGTGCCAGGTAGAAGCCGCCTTGGTGCATCTCAGCCACACCGAGGATGCATGCCACAGCCAGCCAAAGGATCCATGCGTCCATGACTTGATTATCCCTCAGCCACCAAGGCCCGGGCGAAATCTTCCGCGTCGAAGGGCCGCAGGTCCTCCAGCTGCTCGCCGATCCCGATCAGCTTCACAGGTAGCGCCAGCTCCCGCGCGATCGCAAGGGCGATCCCGCCACGCGCGGTGCCGTCGAGCTTGGTGAGCACAATTCCGCTCACGCCAGCCGAGGATGCGAACATCTGCGCTTGGCGCAATCCGTTTTGACCGGTCGTCGCATCGACCGTCAGCAGCGTCTCGTGCGGCGCGCCCTCCAGCTGCCGTGCGATTACCCGCCTGACCTTGGCCAGCTCCTCCATCAGATCGTCCTGAGTATGCAGGCGCCCGGCGGTGTCGACGATCACCACGTCAATCCCCTGTGCGAGCGCCTGGGCGACAGCCTCGAAAGCCACCGATCCAGGATCTGAGCCCTCGGGCCCTGTAACGATCTCGCAATCCGCCCGCCGCGCCCACCCTTCCAGCTGCTCGGTGGCAGCCGCCCTGAACGTGTCGGCTGCACCGAGAAGCACACTCACCCCAAGCTCCTTGCGCAGGTGCCAGGCGAGCTTGCCGATCGTGGTGGTCTTGCCCGTTCCGTTGACCCCGACGGCGAGAATCACTGTCGGCTTGGCACGGATGTCGATCTTGTCGTGCTCGCTGCGAGCCGTGTCGGCCAATAGCTCGATCAGCCGCTCGGAGAGATCTTCGCCGCTGGTCAATCCCCCTTGTGTGGCTTCAGTCTCGAGCGTCTCGACGACCGATGCGGTTGTGCTCGCACCCACGTCGGCCATGATCAGGGCCTCCTCCAGGCGTTCCCAAGTGTGCTCGTCGAGCGTTGTGAAGAGAGTTGCCTGGATCTCCGAGCCGAGCGCCTGGCGGGTCTTCGACAAATTTTCCCGCAAGCGCTTGAACAGCCCGCGATGGCGTTCGCCGCTCTCCCCGGCCTGCTTGTCTGCCGGCGCCCGCGTCGGCCCGTCGGTGAGGAACAGCTCAGACCAGTCGCGTGACATCACTCACCCCAGACCCGGCGCACTAGGCGACCCGCGGCGCGACCTCCACCGGAGCCACCTGCGGTGTCGTCTCTTCCTTGGGGAGCCGCCTGGAGAGCACCTTGGAGACGCCGTTTTCGGCCATCGATACGCCATACAGCCAGTCAGCGGCCTCCATCGTGCGCTTCTGGTGGGTGATCACGATGAACTGGGCTCGGTCTGCATAGCGGCGTAGCAGCGTTAGGAAACGATCGAGATTCAGGTCGTCGAGCGCTGCCTCCACCTCGTCCAGCACGTAAAACGGGCAAGGTCGCGCCAGGAACACCGAGAACATGAATGCAAGCGCAGTCATCGACTTCTCACCGCCAGAGAGCAGCGATAGCCGCTTGGTTGACTTCCCGGCGGGCGTGATCTCGATCTCCACCCCCAGCATCTCCTCTGCTTCCTGCTGCTCAGCCTCAGCCTCGGCCTCGAGCTCCGCCGCGGCCTCCGTGTCGGTTGCTCCGCCATCGTCCGGCGCCGGCTCGCCACCGAGCACCGCGCGCGGGCTTTGCTCGTCTTTGACGAGCCTCAGACGTCCACTGCCACCCGGGAAGACATCTCCGACGAGCTCCTCAAAGTTGCGAGCCGCCGCGTTGAAGGTCTCATTGAACGTCTCATGTATCTGGCGATCGGTTTCACGGATCACCGCCTTCAGCTCGCGCAGCGCAGTCTCCAGGTCGGTGCGTCGCTCCTCTAGCTCCTCCACATGAGCTATCGCCTCCGAGTACTCCTGCTGAGCAAGCGGGTTCACGGGGCCTAGCTGCTCGCGGCGCCGCGCCAGCCGCTCCAAACGCGCCCTCAGCGCCTGCTCCTGCTCCTCACCCAGCGGCTCCGGATCATCTTCGGCTTGTGAGAGCTCCAGGCGCTCTGAGACAGCCCGCAGCTCCTCCTGTGCCTCGGCTGCTTGGTCGCGTAGGCGCTGGGCCGCGACCTCTGCGCCCGTTACAGCCTCGCCCTCGACCTTGAGAGCCGTCTGGATCTCGGCCTCCTCCTGCGCGCATGCGCGCAACTCCGCCGAGACCTGCTCACCGGCGGCGCGGTCCTGAGCGAGCAGAGCCTCGATCTGCTCTACCAGTCCAGCCATCGCCTCACCTGTACTCGCAAGCACCGCCGCCAGACGCTCCGCGCGTGGCGTGAGCTCGACATCCGCGGCGCGCTGAGCGCGCAGACGTTCTATTCGACGAGCACGCTCGGCGCGTTCCACCTGTCTACGCTCAGCCTGCCGGCGCTCGGCGGCTAGCTCCCCCTGCAACTCCGCTCTGCGCACTGCCAATGGACCTTGCTCGGGGGCGGCCCTGCGCTGCTCGATCAACCAGGTCGCTTTGCGTTGCGCCTCGACAGCCTCCGCCAGGAGGCGCTCGCTGTCGCGCAGTGCCCCATCGGACTGGTCGCGTGCCTGGTTGGCCACGCGCGCCTGCTCCAGCGACTGCTCGACCGCCGTTCTCGCCGCATGCTCGCGAATGACCGCCTGCTCACTATCGACGATTAGTCGATCGCGCTCGTTACGGCGTGCGAGCACACGCTCCGCGCCGCCCTCGGTCACCTGGCGCAGCTCGCCCCAACCGGCAAACAACACCCTTCCCGCACGAGTGCTCGCTACTCCGCGAAAGCCCTCACCGACGTCCTCCAAGCGCTCCACCACCCAAGCGTCGGCAAGCAGCCTATGGGCGAGCGCCAAGGCCGAGCCCGATCCTCCCAATAGCTCAACTAGGGGCAATGCCCCCGGCGCGGGAGGCTTGCCAGTGGGCTTCTCGATGTGGCCTTGTCGCTCCTCGTCTAGCGAGGCATCGTCTTCGCTCGCCGCCTCTCCGGCAAGGAGTGCCGCACCACCGTCTGGACCTACGTCATCGAGCAGCGTACGGGCACCCTCCATGTCGCGCACAAGCGCCGCGTCCAGGCGCCCGCCCAGCGCGGCAGCGAGCGCCAGCTCGTAGCCCGGCTTGATCTGAAGCACGTCGCTCAGTGCGCGTGGCGCACCGGCGCGGGCGCCATTGGCGCCCGCGTGGCTGCGCAAGAATTGGTTGGCTGCCGCAAGCTCTGCACCGACCTTGGCTGCCTCTCGCCGCCTCGCCTCGGCCTCTGTTTCGAGTTCTCGCAAGCCCGAGCGCGCCAGCTCGGCTCGCGCGTCGGCCTGCTCGCGTGCCTCTCGCGCAGCCTGTGCCTGTCCTTGAAGATCCGCCACCCGCTCAGTTGCTTGCTCACGCTCGAGCTCCAAGCCTTCGATCTCGCGCTCCAGCTCGCGCTCGCGTTCGCTCTCTATCTCGGCAAGCGCGGCCTCCAGTGCCTGCACGCGGTCAACGCTTGCCTGCTCCTCTGCCATCTCGCCGTGCTCACCAGCTCCCTCCCCGGAACTGCTCTCGAGCGCTCCCAACTCGATTTCGATGCGGGTAGCGCGCTGGATGAGCGTGGCGGCTGTTGCGGACGCCTGCTCGCCACGCATTTGCAAGCGCTCACGCGCCGAGCGCGCCTCGTATGTCCGTCTGGCAAGCTCGTCATGGCGCTCGCTGCGCTGCGCCAGCGCGCTCTCCGCACGCCCGCGTCGCTCCACAACCGCCCGCAGACGCGACTCGATCTGCTCACGCGCCGCCCTTGCCGCTCGCACGCTTTCCTCGGCATCCACCAGATCCACCCGCCTGGCCCGCACAGCCTCGCGGGCAAGCTCGAAGCGTGCCTGCAGCATTTGGTGCTCCAGGCGCTCGTGCAGCTCAGCTGCCTCGGCTTGACGCTTGAGCGGGCGCAACCTCGTGCGCGCCTCGCGCTCCACATCGAGTGCTCTGTCGAGGTTCTCCTGGGTGCGCTCGAGCTTGAGCTGCGCGCGGCGGCGGCGCTTGCGGTGCTTGCCGAGGCCCGCCGCCTCCTCGATCAGCAAGCGTCTGTCGCGCGGCTTGGAGGTCACGATCGCCTCGACCCGCCCCTGGGAGATGACCGAGTGGGTCTCCTTGCCAAGGCCGGTGTCGGAGAGCACCTCGATCACGTCTACTAGGCGACAGTGGGCGCCGTTGAGCCGGTACTCGCCATCGCCCGAGCGGTCGAGGCGTCGCACGATCGATATCTCCGCGAGCGGCAGGTCCACCGTGCCATCGGAGTTGTCGAGCACGATCTCCACCTCAGCGGAGCCACGCGCCTGCACACCGCGGCCTCCGCCAAAGATCACATCCTGCATCGACTGGCCCCTGACCGCCAGCGGCGACTGCTCGCCCATCGCCCACAGCAACGCGTCGGTGACGTTGGACTTGCCCGACCCGTTCGGTCCCACCACGACGCTCACGCCTGGACCGAAATCCAGTTTGGTGCGGTCGGGAAAGGACTTGAAGCCCTTCAGCGTGAGCGACTTGAGGTGCATGGGCTATGCCTTTGCGAGGCTCTCCAGCGCCTCGCCCGCGGCCTGCTGCTCGGCGTGCTTCTTACTACGCCCACGGCCTTTTCCTAACGGCCTGCCGTCCACTAGAGCAACCACCACAAAGGTACGGTCGTGCGGTGGACCATGCTCGTCGGTGACCTCGTAGGCAATCGTCTCACCACGCCTGGCAAGCTGCTCTTGGAGCGCCGACTTGAAGTCCAGTGGATGCTCGAGCGCATCCTCCATCTCCGGCGCGAAGGCCTCCACCACTGCTCGCGCGGTGAGCTCATAGCCGGAGTGCAAGTAGCACGCTCCGATCACAGCCTCGATCACCGACGCAAGGACACGCTCGGTCTCGAGTAGCCCTACGAGCCTGCCCTCGCCGTTCTCAGGTGCCGCGGCGCGCAAACGCTCACCCACACACAAGCGTTCGGCTACCGCACGGCATGAGCGTCCGGACACAGCCTGGGCCCGAATCTTCGTCAGACGGCCCGCGCCAAAGCGCTCAGCTTCAAGGCGCGGATAGAGGTGCGCGGTGACCGCCAGCGCCAACACGCTGTCGCCGAGGAAGGCAAGTCGTGCATAAGAGTCGCTGCGCCGCTCAGTCCAAGATGCGTGCGTGAACACCTGCCGCGCCAGCTCCTCGGGCAACTCCTCCAGCAGCGACCTCAGCAGCGCCACCCCTTGCTCGCTCTCGACCCTAGCCATCGTTTGAGTGTGCCACTACGAAATCGACTGCTTGTCCCACAGTAAATATCTCAGCTGCCTGCTCGTCGGCGATCCGCAAACCGTAAGCGTCCTCGAGCTCCTGCACTAGCGTGTACAGGTCCAGCGAATCGGCCCCCAAGTCCTCCTTGAAGTTGGTGGCCTCCCCTATCAGCTGAGGCTCCACATCCAGCTCGTCGGCTAGATGGGCCTGTATCAGGACGAACACTTCCTCGCGGGTCATTCGCCTGCCAGGCTAGTCGGATCGCCGGACACAGGGGCCCTCCTCAACGCTCCCGCGTCGCTGAGTGCCGTGTAGGTGGCGCCCGCCACGTCCTCACGCACCCCCCGCTCGGCACGCAAGATCGCTTGGGCAAACCCTCGCCTGCCAAAGCGCCCGTGCGGGACTACCGCAAGGCGACGCAACCCAAGCAGGTAGGCCCCTCCTTGTCCTTCTGGATGGATCTCGTCGCGAAACCTTCGTAGCGACGGACGCAAAAGCATCCCGCCAAGCTTCCCTGCTAGCGAGGCGCTCGCCGCCTCCCTGACGGCGCCGAGCATTGCCTGCGATACGCCCTCCATCAGCTTGAGCGCGATGTTGCCGGTGAAGCCATCGGTGACGATCACATCGGCCACGCCCCCCACGATGTCTCCGCCCTCCACATTGCCCACCCAGTGCAGCCGCCCCTCCTTCGCGAGCCCCGCGAGCGCTGCACCTGTCTGCACAACCAGCTCGCTGCCTCGCTGTGACTCCTCGCCGTTTGAGAGCAGACCCACTCGCGGTTGCTGCACGCCTAGCACCGCGCTCGCGAAAGCGGCACCCATGAACGCGAATTGCACAAGGTGCTCGCTGCGCGCGTGGACACTTGCCCCCACGTCCAGCAGCGTCACCGAACGGGCGAGCGTGGGTCCTGGAATAGGGATCGGCAAGGCGAGCGCTGGGCGATGGATTCCGCGTGCCCGCTTGATGTTGAACAACCCCGCCGCGAGTGCCGCGCCGGTACCGCCCGCGCAAACGAGCGCCTGCGCGCGATCTTCTGCGACCGCTCTAGCCGCTTGCACGATCGAGGCCTCGGGCGTCGATCGCACCGCGCGCGCTGGATCGGGGCTCTTGGCCACCGACACGGGCGCATCTATCACCTCCACGCCCGATCCCAGGGGCGGGTGGGTTTTCAGCTCCTCGGCGGGGCCAAATAGGAGCACGCGCACGCCCTGTTCCGCCGCGAGCCTCGCGCCAGCGGCGACCTCTGCCGGTCCCATGTCGGCGCCATTGGCATCGACGGCGACCACGACATCCTTGGGTTGAGCGGACCTTCCGCTCACTGACTACTCGTGATCGTGATCGTGGTCGTGGGCCTCGGGGGCCACTACCTCACGACCGGCGTATGTCCCGCACACAGGGCACACACGGTGAGGTCTGCGCGGGCTGTGACAGCGCGGACACTCGTTGACCGTGGGCGCCACGATCTTGTGGTTCGCACGGCGCAGGGCTGTGCGACTGTGCGACTGCTTTTTCTTGGGGACTGCCATCGGCGGGACAGGCTACCAGGGCCGAGACGCAATAGGGCGACACCGCCCTATTGCGACACCGCCCTATCTTCCGACGGGATTAGCTGCTAGAGGTCTTCCGCTCATCGAGCTTCAGCTCCCTCAGCTTCGCCCAGCGCGGATCCGGGGTGCGCTCGTGCGTGTGCTTGGGCCCGGCGGGATTCAACTCGTTGAGGTCGGCGGCGCACACCGGACAGAGGCCGGCGCAATCCTCGCGGCACAACACCTGCGTGGGCACCGCCAAGGCAAACGCGTCCCTGGCCCACGCCGCGAGATCAAGCGTCTCATCCTCCAGGTAGGGGCTCGACAACTCCTCTCCGCCACCCGGCCTGTCGACCTCGCGGGAGTCCACTTCGATCCGCGGCGTAGCATCCTTCAAGCAGCGCATGCAGGCCCCAACGAGTGTCGCGGTGAAACGCAGGCGCAGCGCATATCCGTTGCCGATCATGCGCGAGATGTCGAGCCTCAGCGGCACCGCCCATGGCTGCACCTCATAGGGCTCGCCTCCGAGCGTCAGCGGCTCGACGTGCACCGTCAGCTCGAAGAGCCGTCCCTCGCCCGCGCTCAAGCGCAGACCACCGAGGTCGAGAACGTCTGTCACCGCAGGCATTCCCCTCAGACTAGTAAGGGTCGGCGGAAGGATCAGCCGGTCTTGTGCAGCTCGCGCTTGAGCACCTTGCCGGTGGCGTTGCGCGGCAGCTCCTCCACGAACACCACTTCGCGCGGCACCTTGTAGCGCGCGAGGTTGTGCTTGACGTACTCCTTCACGGTCTCCTCGTCGAGTCCCGAGCCCTGGCGCGAGACGACGAAAGCCTTCAGGCGCTGCCCGAACTTCTCGTCCTCGACGCCGATCACGGCGGCCTCCTCGATCGCCTCGTGGTCGGCGAGCAGATCCTCGACCTCGCGCGGGAACACGTTCTCGCCACCGGAGACGATCATCTCATCGTCGCGCCCGTCGACGAACAGCCGGCCCGCGGCGTCCATCCGGCCGACGTCGCCGGTGCTCATCAGCCCCGCGACGATCTCCTTGCCGCCACCGCCGGTATAACCCTCGAACACCATCTCGTTGCCTACGAATATGCGCCCGTTCTGCCCTTGTGGCACCTCGTGGCCCTGCTCGTCCAGCAGCTTCACCACAGTTCCGAGCGGAGGCTTGCCGGCCGTGCCCGGCGCCGCGCGCAGGTCGGCGGGAGTGGCGATCGTCGCCCACGCCACCTCGGTGGAGCCGTACAGGTTGTAGAGCACCTCGCCAAAGGTGTCCATCGCACGGATCGCGAGCTCTCCCGGCAGCGCTGAGCCGCTCAGCGCGATGATCTTCAGCGCGTGGGTGTCGTAGTTTTCGATCGTCTCGATCGGCAGCTCGAGGATGCGTTGTAGCATCACGGGCACCACCGCGAGCGCCGTCGCCCGGTGCTCGGCGACTGCCCGCAACGTCTCCTCGGGGTCGAAGCGCCGGCGCAGCACGACCGTCGAGGACAGCGGCAGCGCGAGCGTGAAGTGCCCGAATCCCCACGAGTGGAACATCGGCGCGGCGATCATCGTCGTCTCGCGCGCCTTCAGCGGGATCTTCGAGAACAGCGCCGCCAACGGCAGCGGCGAGTCGGGCTGTTTGCGGGCCGCACCCTTCGGCGCGCCGGTGGTGCCGGAGGTGAGGATCACGACCCTGCCGGGCTCCGCCGGTGGGGTGAGATCGGCGGTGCTGCCTTTCTCGATCAGATCCTCGAGCGATGGGTCTGCCGGAGCGGCGCCCGGCTCGCTCCATCCGACGAAGCGTATGCGACCCTCGCCGCCGTCGTGCACGAGGTTCGCGAAGTCTTCGTCGTACACCAGCCCAGCCGGGTTCTCGCGGCGCATCACATCGGTTATCTGCGGGCCGGCGAACGCGGTGTTCAGATAGAGGGCGCTCGCTCCCAGCTTCGAGCAGGCGAGCGTGGCCTCGATGAAGCCACGGTGGTTGCGGCACATGATCGCCACCGAATCCCCCTCGGAGATGCCGGCCGCGCGCATTTCGTGGGCAAGCGCGTTCGTGCGCAGGTGCACCTCCTCGAAGGTCAACGTCCCGCGCTCGTCGACGATCGCCTCACGCTCGGGGAAGCGCGCGGCAGAGCCAGTGTACGCCGCGGCGGGCGTGGGCCCCCAGTGCCGCAGGGCCAGCACCGAGCGCACGGCGCGATCCGGCCTGACCGGCGTGAGGATGCCGGTGCCGAGCAGCACCTTGGCGGCTTCCAGCTTGAATCTACTCGCCGAGCTCACGCGGGCACCCTACCCAAAATGCTCGAGTCCACGCGTACGCATACGCGAGTGGGAAACGCGGACGGGCCCCTTCAGCTCACAAAATGATGCTGTTCCAGTCGGTGCATGCACCGACTGGCCGGACCGTGCATGCACGGTCCGGGGCCATGCCGCATGCGGCATGGCCTCCTAGGAAACTTCCGCGGGCTCGTCCTTGCCCTGCAAGCGCTCGCGACCACGCTGTACCGCGGCGATGAACTTCGACAGGTTGACCTCGAGCGTGCCCAAGATCTCATCCGCGTAATCCTCCGCGCCAAGCCTGATCTCGCGCTCGCGCGCGCGGGCATCCTCGACGATGTCCTCGGCGGCGCGCTCGGCCTGCTTGGTGACCTCCTCCTCGCCCACCAGCTGCTCTTGGCGCTCACGGGCGTCCTTGACGATCCGCTCGGCCTCCTTCTTGGCCTCCGCGAGCATCTCCTGGCGCTCCTTGACGATCCAGCGCGCCTGCTTGATCTCCTCAGGGATCGTCGCGCGCATCTGGTCGAGGATGTCGTAGATCTCCTCCTTGTCGACCCTCACCTGGTCGGTCATGGGCACCGACTTGGCGTTGTGCACCAGGTCGTCGAGCTTGTCGATCAGTACCAGCACGTCCATCAGCGATCACCTCCGCGGAGCGTCAGGTATGGCTCCACGACATATGAGCAGAGTATGAGGGGTCTCAGGGGTCTCACGTCACCAAAGTTCGTCAGCGCGCCAACTCTTCCTGCAAGCGCTCGGCCACCCGTGCAGGCACGAGATCGTCGATGCGCCCGCCGAACGTCGCGAGCTCCTTCACACCGCTCGAGGACAGGAAACTGTATTGCGGGCTTGCCATCAGATACACCGACTCTATCTCGGGATCCTGTCTGCGGTTGAGCTGGTTCATCTCGAACTCGTACTCGAAGTCGGAGATCGCCCGCAATCCCTTGACGATCGCCTTCGCTCCGACGCGTCGCGCGAAGTCCACCACGAGCGTGTTGAACGGCTCTGCTCGCACGCCCGGAACCTCTGAGAGCGCCTCCTCTATGAATGCCATCCGCTCATCGATCCCAAACAGCGTCTTGTCCTTGCGCACCGACCGATTCACAACCGCCACCACCACTTCGTCGTAGAGGCCCACCGCACGGCGAATCACATCAAGGTGGCCGTTGGTTATGGGGTCATAGGAGCCGGGGCACACGGCTATCGCCTTATCAACGCTCATCATTGTCCTCTGTGACGTGACGGTGGATTGTGATCGTGGTGTCGCCGTAACGCTTGTGCTGCACCACCTCCAAGGACAGCTCAGCCGGCGCCCGCCGATCGCCCTCTACCACCACGCGCGCATCGGGGGCAAGCAGCGCCGGCAGCAGTGCTGACAGTCTGCGCTCCAACTCGCGTGCCTGGCTGTACGGAGGATCGACGAACACGAGATCGTACGTTTCGCCGGCGTCGCGTGCGGTGCGCAGTGCCTCCAGGGCGTCTCCCACTCTCACTCGGGCCTCGGGCTCGGTTAGCCCGAGGCCCGACAAATTGGCCCTGAGAGCCGTCACCGCAGCCAAGTCGCGCTCCACGAAGAGCGTCCGCGCGGCACCCCTCGAGAGCGCCTCTATTCCAAGCGCTCCGGTCCCGGCAAACAGGTCGAGCACACTCGCGCCGTCGATCGTGCCAAGCATCGAGAAGAGTGCCTCCCGCACCCGATCTGAGGTAGGCCGCGTGGTGCGTCCACGCGGCGCGCTCAGGCGCCGGCCGCCCAGCCGCCCAGCGATCACTCTCATGCGGGAATCGGCTGCAATGCCTCTGCGCCGAATGAGCCAACTAGCGCTTCGGCGAGCAGCCCGTGCAGTGGACCCACCAACTCTGGGTCCTCAGCCAGAATCTCGCGAGCTCGCCTGCGTGCGCGCTCGAGCAGCTCGTCATCCTCGGGCAGGCTGGCGAACTTGAACTGGCCGACTCCCGATTGTCGAGTTCCTACGAGCTCTCCCTCCTTGCGCAAGCGCAGATCGATCTCGGCAAGCCTGAACCCGTCGGAGTGCTCTACCAGCGCACGCAGGCGTGCGGAGGCCGGCGATCCCACAAGCATGCATATCGAGCTGTACTCGCCACGGCCAACCCGCCCACGCAACTGATGCAGCTGAGAGATACCAAAGCGCTCGGCGTTCTCTACGAGCATCACGGTCGCGTTCGGCACATCCACGCCCACCTCGATCACGGTCGTCGCCACAAGCACCTGGGCACGCCCCGAGGCAAACGCTTCCATCGCCTCCTGCTTCTCGCGCGGGCGCATCTGGCCGTGTAGCAGCGCGAGATTCCAACCCGCCAGCTCACCAGCGCGCAGACGCTCGAACTCGGCCGTCGCCGCCTTGGCCTCGCTGGAGCCGCCTCCCGCCCCACCGGCGTCTCGAGCATTTGTCTCACTGGAAGCGCCTCCCGCCCCACCGGCGTTTGGAGCGTGAGCTCGAGCGTCCTTCTCATGGTCCTGGGTATTCCACGGCTGACCGGGAGCCTGTTGGGCTCCGTCTTCCACAAGTGGGCAAACCACATACGCCTGATGCCCAGCCCGCAACTGCTCATGCAATACGCGATAGGCATCCTCACGCCCAGCCTCTCCCGTAACGATGCCCGTATCGATTGGCTTGCGCTCGCGCGGCAGCTCTCGCAGCACGCTGCGATCGAGATCGCCGTAGCGCACGAGCGCGAGCGTCCTCGGGATGGGGGTCGCCGTCATGTGCAGCACGTGCGGGCGCTTCGCGTCTTCTCGGTCTTCCAGCGCCGCGCGCTGGCGCACACCGAAGCGGTGCTGCTCGTCAACCACCGCTACGGCCAGCTCGCGGAAGCGCACCGACGGCTCGATCAAAGCATGGGTACCCACTACCAACGACAACTCTCCACTTGCGAGCTTGCCGAGCGTGTCCGCTCGCCGACTCGCCGCGGTAGAGCCGGTGAGCAGCGCAACCGTCACCGACTCACCACCGAGCAGCCGCTGCACAGTCGCGAAGTGCTGCTCGGCAAGGGTCTCCGTTGGCGCCATCAGCGCCGCCTGCGCACCGTGCTCGACAGCGCGCAACATCGCATACAGCGCCACCACCGTCTTGCCGCTGCCAACCTCACCCATCAGCAACCGCTGCATCGGCTGTGCCCGCTCTAGATCTATCGCGATCCTCGCTATCGCCTTGCGCTGATCGCCAGTCAGCTCAAACGGCAACCCGTGCTCGAGCCAGCGCACGCTCAAGCTCGGCGACTCGCCCAATGCAGGAGCCTGGCCCCGAGCGGCCCGCTGTCCTCGACGAATGAGGAACACCAGTTGGCTGAGCAACAGCTCCTCGAAAGCGAGTCGCTCGCGCGCTCGCCCGACGTGCTCTCCCTCCCCTTGAAAATGCATCGCGCCAAGCGCCGCCGCGCGCGCAGGCAGGCGCTCGGCCACGCGGAGGCGCGCGCTGAGCGACTCGACGATGTCTCCGAGCCCGTGCCGTCGCTCGCGCACGAGCGTCAGGATCTGGGTGGAGCTCACTCCCTCCGCTGCCGGGTAATGGGCAACCGAGCCCGTATCACCGGTGCCGATCTCCGATCCAATCGCATGATGAGAAACTCGGAAGCGCCCACTGCGATCGGCCTTACCGTGCAATATCAGGCGCGTGCCCGGCGGATAGCGGCTTGCCAGCCACGGCTGGTTGAAGAAGGTCGCTCGCATCGACCCGCTCGCATCGAATACGCTCGCCTCGACAAGCCCGCGCATTCCACGCCGCCGCACTGCCCTGCTCGCAATCGAGCGTACTTGCACCTCCACGGTTGCCTGCTCGCCCTCCTGCAGCTGTGCCACCGTGCGCGCCTCGCGATGGTCGCGTGGCAGGTGCTCGAGCAGATCGCCAACCGTTTCGATTCCTAGTGCAGCCATGCCCTCTGCCGTCTTGCCAGTTGGGAGGTCGAGCTCAGCTCGCAGCTGGGTAGGCCGAGGCCAGCGCACAGGTGCCCTCAGCATCTGATTCCAGACAAGGCGGTGCGAACTGGCAAAGGCATGCGGGCCGTTGAAGTGGTCCTCCACGACGGGGCCGCCGATGACTGGGCTGGCAGTAGCTATTGCACGCCGCATATACCGCAAGGATGATGACTGAGCCGGTCGCCTCCCAAGCCGAGGTCGGTCGACGGTGCAAGCGCCCGGGCGCTACTCGGCGGCGAGCAACCACCAGTAGGCGGGCTGACCGCCGTGGCGAAGCTCTAGCTCGACTTGGCCGTTCATTATGCCCTCCAGCTCGGAGAGCTCGAGCGGCGCGTCGACACCCGCCAGGACACTGATGAGCTCGGCCTCGCCAGCCAGCTCTGAGAGCACCGCGAGCAGCGTCGCCTGCGGTTCGCCCCAAGCGACTACCCGCTCCTCGACGAAGCCTACCGCTTCGCCTTGCTGGAAGCGGCCGTGGGCATCGGCCCGGGCCGCGGGGGCCACCGCACCCGTGCGTAGCGCGTGGAGCGCTTCGCGCATCGCCTGGGCGTTCTCCTGTACGCCACGATCGCTCTGCAGCGCCACGGCAACCGCAAGGCCCGCCTGCTGACTGGTGGCAGGCACAACGAGTACCTGCTTGTCGGAGAGCTCGGCGGCGCGCTCGGCGGCCATCACCACATTCGCGCTGCCCGGCAGCACCACAACCTCCTCGGCTGGCACCTCGTGGATTCCCGCGAGCAGTTCGTAGGTCGATGGGTTCAGCGTCGGACCGCCGTCGATCGTGTGCACACCGAGCTCTCGATACATCCGCGTGAGCCCTTCCCCGCTGACCACCGCAAGCGCGCCGCAGCGCATGCGCGGCCGGTCGGCCGTCTTATGACCTGTATCTCCAAGACCGCGAGAGGCGTGGTCGCCATGCCCGTCGCTACCGTTCACTGGGGCCGCTCCCATGAGACGCTCTTCGCGCTCGCTCACCTGCGCCCGCATGTCGGCAACATCCAGGTGCGAGACCTCGCCCGCGTCCGCGAACAGCGCTGTGGCACGCTCGGGCTCGTCGGTGTGAAGGTGAACCTTCAGCGTACTGGGATCGCCCACCACGAGCACCGAGTCGCCCAGTTGCTCGAGCGCCGCGCTGAAGTGTGCCGGTAGGAGACCGCGACCGGTCACCGCGAAGTTGGTGCAGTAGCGATAGGTGCTCGAACTGTGCTCGGGATGGGTGATCTTTGCCGGCGCATAGTGCTCGAGCTCCGGTGGCGCCTCGTCGCGCAATGCGGCCACCACGCCGGCGAAGATCACGGTCAGGGCATGGCCACCGGCGTCCACCACACCGGCGTCGCGCAGCGCCGCGAGCATCTCAGGCCCGCGCTTGACCGAGTCGGTGCCGGCCTCGATCGCACATTCGAGTGTCTTTGCGATCGCGAGATCTTGCTCGCGCGGCTCGGTCGCCGGACCCAACTGCCCGGCATCCTCGCTGTGTGCGAGGTCGGCCATGATCCCGTGGGCCATCTCACGCGCAACCGTCAGGATCGTACCCTCCGCCGGCTCGCGCACCGACGAGTAGGCGCGGTCGGCGGCATTGGCCAGCGCTGCCCCAATCAGCGTCGCGTCGATCAGCTGGCCTGGGCGGCTTACGAGCTCCTCGGCGGCGCCCCTGATCAGCTGGGAGAGGATCACTCCCGAGTTGCCCCTGGCCCCGAGCAGGGCCGCACGCGCGACCGACTGCACGATCTCCTCACGCCCAATCTCGTCAATCGTCTTGGACGAATCACTGCCCTGCAGGCGGTCAAGCTCATCCAGAACCGCCCTGAGCGTGAGCACCATGTTGTCGCCGGTGTCGCCGTCGGCGACCGGGAACACGTTAAGGTCGTTGACCTCCTCGCGACGGGACTCCAGGTGCGCCAAGGCACCCGCTACAGCGGCCCTGAAGCGGATCAGGTTCGTGTCGGTCATCGCGCCAGCTCCATCGCGCGCGCCCCCTCCTGCGCTCTCAAGACCATGCCTCACAGCCCTGTCATACCACCACAGCCATCGGTCGATCCGCAAATGGCCGTCACAACACGTGAAGCACCAGTAGGGTCGAGAGGCAAGTCAGGCAAGGATGCAGGAAGCGAAATGTGCTGGCCGATTGGAGATCCCGTCGATCTCCAATCGGTACATGAGCGACCGAGAACGCAGCATGACGCCGCTGGCCGGTTCGGGGATGCGAGCGTCGCGAGTGTCTCCCGGTCCGGCGGCCCTACAGGGCCTTCGTGACCTTGCCGGCCTTCAGACACCGGGTGCACACATATACGCGACGGGGTGCCTTGCCGACGAGGATCTTGACCTTCTGCAGGTTGGGATCGAAGCGCCGCTTGGTGGCGACCATCGAGTGACTGCGACTGTTGCCGAACGCGGGACCCTTCCCGCAGCTGTGACATATCTTGGCCATGACGCTCGGCAGTGTAGCCGCTCGGACGAGCTCGCGCCGAGCAGAGCCTCAGTCGGCAGGGGCGGCAGAGCCACCGGCTTGCGCCAGTAGCCCGGGCTCGCCGAGCAACTCCAAACGCAGTGCAGCCATCCTGAGCACCGCCTCCGCGGCATGACGGCCCTGGTCGCGCTTGCCGCCACCGGAACGCGCAAGCGCTTGCTCCATCGTCTCGCACGTCAACACACCGAACGCACAGGGAACCCCGGTTGTGAGCGAAACCTGCTGAATTCCACGAGCCGCCTCGGCGCAGACAAAGTCGTAGTGATCTGTCTCCCCACGAATCACCGCTCCCAAGCAAGCAACACCCGCAAAGCGCCCACAGCCGGCCGCGTAGCTGGCCGCGAGCGGCAACTCGAACGCGCCCGGCACGTCAAACACCTCCACATCTGAGCATCCAGCCTCGTGGAATGCCTCGAGAGCACCCTTTTGCAGACGCTCGGCCAACTCCTCGTAGAAGCGCCCAATGACAATCGCGAAACTCATTTGCTGCGCTCGCGATCGTGCTCGCTTGCCTGGGTGGTGGGGCCCCCATCTTGGTTGGTGCCCGAACGGGCGCGCTCGGCATGCAACAGCTCCTCATCGAGGTTGAGGCCCTGATGGTGCAGGATGTGACCCATCCGCTGCGCCTTGGTGCGCAGATACGCCTCGTTGTGCTCGTTGGGCGCATGCTCGATCGGAATCTGCGCGCTGACCGACAGCCCGTAACCCTCGAGGCCCTTGATCTTCTTAGGGTTGTTGGTAAGTATCCGGATCGAGCTGAGACCGAGATCCACAAGGATCTGCGCCCCGATCCCATAGTCGCGCAGATCCGCCGGTAGACCCAGGCGCTCATTGGCTTCGACCGTGTCCAGACCGTCCTCCTGCAAGCGGTAGGCGCGCAGCTTGTTGAGCAGGCCGATGCCCCTGCCCTCTTGTGAGAGGTACAGCAGCACCCCCTCCCCCTCGCGCTCGATCATCGACAGCGCCGATGTGAGCTGCTCGCCGCAGTCGCAACGCAGCGAATGGAACACGTCGCCGGTGAGGCACTCCGAGTGCACGCGCACGAGCACGTCGTCTCCTCCGGCGACATCGCCCTTGACAAGGGCCACATGGTGCTTGTCGTCCACAAGCGAGCGGTAGCCAACCGCCTCGAAGTCGCCAAAAGCCGTCGGCAGCCGGGTGGCTACGACTCGTTCCACGAGCTTGTCGTGGCGCCTGCGGTAGGAGATCAGGTCCGCGACGGTGATCATCTTCAGTTTGTGGCGAGTGCAGTAGTCCACCAGATCCGGCACACGCGCCATCGTGCCATCGTCGTTCATCACCTCGCAGATCACCCCAGCTGGGTTCAGACCGGCGAGTCGAGCGAGATCGACTGCCGCCTCGGTTTGCCCCGCCCGCTCGAGCACGCCGCCCGCTCGGCTCTTGAGCGGGAACAGATGGCCCGGTTGGACTAGATCGCGCGGCGCGCTCTCGGGATCGATCGCTACTTGAATCGTGTGCGCACGATCGTGCGCGGAGATGCCTGTGGTGACGCCCTCGCGCGCCTCGACCGACACCGTGAATGGCGTTTCGAACGACGACTCGTTCTTGGCCGCCATCAGATCGAGACCGAGCTCGTCGCAACGCTCGGGCGTGAGCGAGAGGCAGATCAGCCCGCGCCCCTCCTTGGCCATGAAGTTGATCGCCTCCGGCGTGGCGAACTGAGCGGCCATCGTTAGGTCGCCCTCGTTCTCACGGTCCTCGTCGTCGCAGACAACCACCATCCGGCCCTGCCTGATCTCCTCGATCGCCTCATCGATGGTGGCGAACTGGACCTTTGTCTTGGACTGGCTCATATGCGGGCCTCCGTCTTCATCAGTCGCTCTACATGCTTGGCGAGGATGTCCACCTCGAGATTGACCCGGTCCCCAATCCGCGCTCCCCCAAGGGTCGTGCGAGCAAGCGTCTCGGGGATCAACGAGACCGAGAAGCCTCCGTCGCGAACATCACTTACCGTGAGGCTTATCCCGTCGACGGCGATCGAGCCCTTTTCCACCAGGTAGCGAGCGAGCTCGGGCGGTGCCTCGAGTTCGAGCACACGCGCGAAGCCCTCCTCGCGTATCTGCTCAATCGCCACCGTGCCGTCGACGTGTCCCTGCACGATGTGCCCACCGAGCCGCGCGTCGACGCGCAAGGCGAGCTCTAGGTTGACCGGCGAGCCAGGCTCGAGACGCTCGAGCGTGGAGCGCCTCAGCGTCTCGGCCATCGCCTGCGCACGGAATCCCTGCGGGTGTACGAGCGTGGCTGTAAGGCATACGCCATTCACCGCCACCGAGTCACCCTCTCCGAGCTCGCCGGCGAGGCTCGTGGAGATCCCGAAGGTCGCGCCGTCGCCGTCGCGCTCGACGCCACTGACGCTTCCCAAATCGGCGATCAGACCCGTGAACATCTCTGCACGCTCATCGTGTTTTCTGCCATGGCGCCAGCTACCACTCGCGTAGACGCGCGGAGATCAACAGGTCGTCGCCGATACGGTCGCAGTCGAAGCTGAGCGCCCGCAGCGCCTCGGAGATGCGCTCGACGCCTTCACCCTCCAGCGGATCGCGCGCGGTGCGCCCACCAAGCAGGATCGGCGCTAGAAATAGGCGGATCTCGTCGATCTCGCCCGCATCGAGGAATGCTCCAGCAAGATGCGGGCCGCCCTCCAGCAGCACCGAGGCGATCCCACTCGCGCCAAGCTGGTCGAGTGCCGAGCGCACGCGAGCGGGCTCGTTCTCACCCGTGGCGACTAGCACCTGGGCACCGGCGGCCTCCAAGGCATCGGTGTCCGAGCGTGCGGCGGCGCGTGAAACGCACACAGTCAGAGGAACCCTGTCGGCTGCGCTGAGAAGCTGCGAGGAAATCGGCAGGCGCGCGAGCGAGTCGAACACGACCCGGCGCGGCTGACTGGGAAGCTCAGCGAGGATGCCGTCGGGTCGCGCGGTGAGTTGCGGATCGTCGGCGAGGGCGGTGCCGATACCGACAACCACCGCGTCGACGGACGCCCGCCAGGTGTGTGCAAGCAGACGGCTTTCCTCGCCGCTGATCCACTGTGAATCGCCCGCCCGGGTGGCGACCTTGCCGTCGAGGGTCATTGCCGACTTGAACAGCACCCATGGGCGTCCTACGCGCGCATGCTTGCGAAACGGCTGGTTGAGCAGCCGTGCGGTCGCGGCCAGCTCGCCATCGGCGAGGAGCACATCGACTCCCTCGTCGCGGAGAATGCCAAGCCCGCGGCCAGATGCCTTCTCTGTGGGATCGTCAGATGCCACAACCACACGGGTGATGCCCGATCTAAGGATCGCATCGGTGCACGGCGGGGTGTTGCCAACGTGGCAACACGGCTCGAGCGACACGTACAGGGTGGCGCCGATGAGATCCACTGGCCCGCTGGCCTCGATCGCGTTGACCTCGGCGTGAGGACCACCGTAGCGCTCGTGCCAGCCTTCGCCGAGAATCTCGCCGTCGCGGGCGACGATCGCCCCCACGAGTGGGTTGGGCTTCACGGCGTCGGCGCCGCGACGGGCGAGCTCGATCGCTCTTCCGAGGTGCGCCCGGTCGGTATCGGTGGTGATCGTCATGTTGCCCGTCCAGGATAGGGGGCTCGTACCCTAACCAGCACGAGCACAGCGTCCGCCACGCAGCCGATATACGGTCATCTCCGGGCCGGGCAGCCGATAGGAGAGCGGGTAGTAGTCGAACGTCCAGTCGAAACTGAACGCCGGCGGGGTGGCACCCGGCGTGTATGGCCACACGTGGTAGGCCACTTCTCCCTGCACGGCGAGCGCACGGTAGTAGGCGACCGCGAGCGGTGCCGCCGCGGCGTCGGCGAGAGCTCGGCCCGACTCGGTAGAGCCACTCACCACCCAGCAGTAGCCCTCACGCTCATACCAGCCAATCAGGGCGGGGGCGAGCGTCGTCTCGTAGTCCTCGAGAGCCACCGTGTGGGGAGCCTGTGGAGCAAGTGTGCCATCGGGCGTGATCACCGATGTAAGTGCCTGATACTTCATCCAGCGCTTGACGCTCGAACCATCGCCTTCCTCCAGCCAAGAGTCGAGCACGACCGGCTCGAGCACAATCCGGCTGCCATGCGGCACGTGCGCGACCATCCAGGCTCGAGTGAGGTTGCGCGTGTCGGCGCGTGAGAGCACGAGATCGTTGTGCACGCTGTAGAGGAGGCCTTGGCCGAGCAGCGCGAGCGCCACGAGCAAGCTTGCGAGCATCCCGATGATCGTTGTCCGTCGCGAACCCGAAGCTTTGCGCCGCGGCGCTGTCGCGGGCGCGTCGACTGGGCCCTCACCCGCATGCATGCGCGGCGCGACTTTCTCGGTCACGGCGCTGAGGAGCAGCGATGCGAAATACGCCGCCAACAAGCAGGCAATCGGGAAAATCGGCAGCAGCCAGCGACCAAAGTAGCGGTCTTGTATGCCCATGAACGCAAGGAACAGAATGGCAGCGGGCACGAGCAGCCAGCCGATGCGGGCCGAGCGCCACCAGATCGCGATCGCCCCGCCAAGCGCGGCAAGCGCCGGCAACCAGCCAAGCCCCCAAGTGAACGACCACAGGTAGTAGACGAGACCGCTCTCCTTGGGCGCGCCGAGCTTGCCTTGGGCTTCGTCGGCGAGGCTCGACTGGTGAATCAGTTCGGAGTGAAAGCGCTGAAAGTCGAGCAAGGCGTATGGGTTTGCGAGCAGGAACGATGCAAGCGCGCATATGCCCGCGAGCGCTACGCCGATCACCACCCGTCGTCCGGGGTGGGTGGGCGTGTCATCGATCGAGTCGAGGTAGTGGGCGCCAGCGGCGGCGGCGAGCGGCACAATCGCGATGCCGGCGGTGTACTTGCTCGCACATGCAAAGCCAAGCCCGATCCCGGCGAGCGCGTAGTCGCGCCTGCGTCCAAAGCGCATGACGCCGGCGCTACCGAATAGGGAGAGCGTCAGTGGCAGTAGCGTGACGGCGTCGTTGAGCGCAAAGTGCCCGTAGGACACCGGCAGGAAAGCAACGGCCTCGATCGCGGCCGTAAGCAACCCGATGCGGCGGTTGAACAACCGTGAAGCCAGCAGATAGAGCATCCACACGGCAGCAGTGCCCAGCAGCGCAACCGTGACGCGTGCGAGGAGGAACACCTCGTCGGGGTGCAACGCGTATTCGCGGATGACCCCATGCCCGCCCCCAAACCACACGACGAAGACGATGTGCAGCACATAGGTGAGCGCCGGGGGATTGACGAAGTAGTGAGGGTTCAACCCTCCTGAGGACATCGCAACGGCCTTCGGCACGAAATGGCCGGCCTCGTCGATGTTGTAGATGTAGGGCAGGCCCTGCTTTATGCCCCACAAACGCAGACCGAGCGCCGTACCCAGCACGAGCGCAAGCCCGCACCAAGCCCAGCGCCGGGGCTCAGCAGTTGGCATACACCGCGTAGTAGCGGCTCGTATACACAAGCTTGAAGCCCTTCAGTGGCACCTGCTCGCGTGGGTCGTCGCCGACGTCGACGATCGCCTCCACGAACACGGCTTCGCCGAGCGGATAGACCGCGACGCTGCCCCGCAATATCCGATCTTCGAGCTGGTGGGCACCCTTGAGCGCGTCGGCGCTCGCCTCAGAACGGGCCACGATGTTGCGTTGGCCGGTGCTGTCCAAGATCCAGCGCGCATCGGGGATCAGCTTGTTGTTAGGCAGCGATAGCAATGGACAACGCTTCAGCTGGGTCGCCACGGCGGGGTTGTGAAGCGCGGCGGCGAGCCCCTCGTGGAAGTTCTCGTGGTCGGCGAGCGTCGTGCGCAAACTCGTGAGGCTGAGCGTGCTCGCCGCGGAAGCCGCCCCATAGAGCAGCAATAGCGCTGCTCCCGCCATCCACACGCGCCGGAGCGTAGTTTTCCGCTCGAGCATCGACCAGCCGCCAACCGCCACGGCGCAGAACACGAGCATCAAGACCGATGAGCCCACCATGTAGCGGTCCACCACCGAGGCGCCCGCAGCGCCCTCGGCGACAAACACGAACAGCAAGCTCGCGAGCACGATGAGTGGCATGAGTACGCGTCGCGGTGTGAGCCAGATCGCGATCAACGCCCCGGCCATGCTGCCGAGAACCACCGGCAGCTTGTCGATGCGCACCGCGTAGTTCCAGGTCGAGGAGAGCACGCTCGAGAACCCTTGAGTGCGTTCGAGTTCAGCGGCGAGGCCTGAGGTGGAGTGAAGCGAATAGAGCGGGTTGCCGGTGACCACCGCGTCGACGCCGATCCACAGCACGGGTGCGATCGCGGCGAGCCCCAGATAGCGCAGCCGTGTGCGGTTATCGGCGGGCCAAGCACACCACAGCCAATAGAGGCCGCTCAGAAGCCACGCGTCGGGGCGCAACAAGCCGGCGGCGGCGAGCAGGACGAACACAAGCGGCCCGCGTCTCGGTCGCTCGATCTCGAGCGCTGTGGCCCACACTACGAGCGCAACATAAGTGATGTCGAGATAACCCTGGGCGGCGAGATTCTCGACAAAGAAGCGACTGAGCACCAGTAGCCCAGCGAAGGCACCGACAACCGGACCGAAGCACAGGCGCCCAAGCCGGTAGAGGCCCGCGACGAGCGCGACGAATGAGACGATCGAGCCGAGCACGACAAGGCGCGCGCCGCTTTGACCGACGATCGAGCAGAGTGCCCCGAAGACGATCGCCAGCGGATGCTCGGTGGGACCGCGATAGACGCTGAAGTCAGGCATGTGCAGATGCAACAGGTCCCGACCCCACAGCAGCGCGTAGAAGGAGTCATAGGTCGGATAGGTGGGGAAAGCGAAGTAACCCACGAGCGCCAGCACGCACATCGCGGCAAACGCGAGCTTTGCCCAGACCGAAGCGGGCGTGGTACGAAGTCTCTGGAGATGTAGAGGCCCCGCCTCGGTCCAAGTCGATGTGACGCTTGCCATCCGGCGCTAGAGCCTAGAGAGATAGGCTGTCATCGGTGAAGCTCCTTTCCCTGCCCCAGTGCTGGCCCCCCGTTGGGGGCCGCACGTCGAACTAGGCTGTCGTCGGTGAAGCTCCATTCCCTATCCCGGAGCTGGCCCCCCGTTGGGGGCCGCACGTGGAACTAGGCTGTCGTCGGTGAAGCTCCATTCCCTATCCCGGTGCTGGCCCCCCGTTGGGGGCCGCACGTGGAACTAGGCTGTCGCTGGTGAAGCTCATCATCCAGATCCCCTGCTTCAACGAGGCCGAGCAGCTACCGCGGACGCTTGCCGACCTACCGCGCGAGGTCGATGGCTTCGACCTCGTGGAGTGGTTGATCGTCGACGACGGCTCAACTGACGAGACGATCGCGGTGGCACGCACGCACGGGATCGATCACATAGTTCGCTTGACGAACAACAAGGGTCTGGCCGCAGGCTTCCAGGCGGGCCTCGACGCCTGCTTGAAGCTCGGGGCCGATGTGGTGGTGAACACCGATGCCGACAACCAGTACTACGGACCCGACATCGTCAAGCTCGTGCGACCGATCCTCGAAGGTCGCGCAGACATGGTGGTGGGTGACCGTGAGGTGAACAACATCGAACACTTCTCGGCGCTGAAGAAGAGCTTGCAGCGACTTGGCTCGTGGGTCGTACGCCAGGCGTCCTCGACCTCTGTTCCGGACACAACCTCTGGCTTCCGGGCATACAACCGCGAGGCGGCGATCCAGATGTTGGTGGTCTCGAAATTCACCTACACGCTGGAGACGATCATCCAAGCTGGCAAGCAGCTCGTTGCCATCGATCACGTCCCGATCCGCACGAATCCAAAGACGCGCGAGTCGCGCCTGTTCCCCTCGATGGGGGCGTATGTACGACGCAACTCGATCTCGATCTTCCGCATCTATGCGCAGTACGAGCCGCTGCGCGTGTTTTGGAGCCTCGCAGCGGTGATTGGCGTGGCGGCGCTTGCGGTATGGATTCGTTTCGTGGTGGCTTACGCCGAAGGGGGTGGCAAGGGGCATGTTCAATCGTTGATCCTCGGCGCGGTGCTGTTCATCGCGGCGGTGGTGCTATGGGCGCTGGGAGTGATCGGCGATCTGCTCGCCGCACAGCGAGTGATGACACAGAAGACCTTCGAGCGGGTGCGCCGAATCGAGCTGCAACTTGGGGTGGAGCCTTCTCACTACGAACCCGGGCAGGCATCGCCGCGTAGCGAGACCAAGGGAGAGGGAGCGGCGCCCACGCCCGGTCAGACCAAGGGCGAGGGAGCGGCGCCCACGCCCGGCCAGACCGAGGGTGCAGCGAGAAGCGCGGAGAACCCAGCGACTGAGACGGTTGAGGTATGAGCGGCGGAGTGACGGTCTCCGACGATGGGGTGGTGACTGGCAACACCTACGACAAGTACGGCTCCACCAACCCGGCCGTGCGTCGCATGATGGCGGGCTTCGAGCGCACGCTGCAGGAGCTGTTCGCGGCGGCGGCTCCACAGTCTCTGTTGGATGTGGGCTGCGGCGAGGGGGTGCTCGTGCACCAATGGGCTCAGCAGCTCGGCGAGGCCCGGGTAGTGGGGATCGATCTGGAGGAGCCCTCGATCCAAGCCGGGTGGGCGCAGCGCAAAGCGGCGAACCTCGAGTATCGAGTGATGCGCGCTGAGAACCTCCCATTCGCCGATGGCGAGTTCGACGTGGTGAGCGCTATCGAGGTGCTCGAGCACGTGCCAGACCCTGAGCACACACTCGCGGAGATGGCGCGCTGCGCCGAGCACCGTCTGCTGGTGTCGGTTCCGCGCGAGCCGCTGTGGCGGATGCTGAACATGGCACGGGGGGCCTACTGGTCGGAGCTGGGCAACACCCCCGGACACCTCAACCACTGGTCCAGGCGCTCGTTCGTGCGATTGCTCTCGCGCTATGGGGATGTCGTGGAGGCACGTTCGCCGTTCCCCTGGACGATGCTGCTTGTACGCCTCTAGGCCACGACACTGCGCCCCATAGGAAAGATGAGCAAGCGAGGCGCGGACGCGGCCCCGCGGGGCACAGGCAGCTCAGAAGTACGCTCGGCACCCGAGCAAGCGAGGACAAAGCCTCGCGCGGATCGGCGTTCCTATGGAAGCGGGGCGCGCATCCTGTCGATCGGAATCGCCTCGACCGGCATCCTCACGTTCGCGTACTTCTCGATCGCAAGCCATGTGCTCGGGGAAGTGTCGGCCAAGCGCTTGGACCTCTTGTGGTCGATCATGTTCGTGATCATCTCGGTGATCTACCGGCCGATCGAACAGCTGCTCTCGCGCACGATCGCCGACAGGCGCGCGCGGGGGCACGAGCAGCACTCCGTGCGCGTGCCGATCGCGATCCAGGCCGGCTTCGCGCTCGTCTTTCTGATCCTCGCGCTAGCGCTCAGGAGCGTGCTGATCGACAAAGTATTCGACCACTACTCGGCTCTGTACTACGTACTCGTGATCGGGACGCTCGCCTACGCCGCCAGCTACTTCGCGCGCGGATGGCTGGCCGGTCACGAATACTTCGCCCTGTTCGGCGGCCTGGTGCTGATCGAATCGCTCTCGCGCCTGTGCTTTGCGTTGGCGGTGGCACTCGGCATCGCTCACGGCCAGACGGCGGTGGTGTTGGGAATCGCGGCCGCCCCGTTCGTCTCGCTGGTGGTGGTGCCGGCCGCGTTCGCACGGCGTGCCAGCGAGGCTCGCGGGATTCCGGAGATGGAGGACCCGGAGGAGCTCGGGGAGCTGGACGCGGCCTTGGCGGTTGTGGGTGGGGTGGGTGGGCCTCTATCAATAGGCGTCGAGGAGGCCGTGGCGGCGGATGAGCTCTCGCTGCGACGCGGCTCGGGCTTCGCGTTTGCCGTCTCGGGCGTGATGCTCTCCGAGCAGACGCTGCTGAACGCAGCGGTTCTGACCGTCGACATAACCTCGACGAACGTGGCGTTGGCGGGGATCGTGTTCAACGTGCTCTTGATCGCCAGGGCACCGCTGCAGCTGTTCCAGGCGATCCAGACTTCGCTGCTACCCCACCTGACGGGGCTCGAGGTAACCGAGGGGCGCGAGGCGTTTGCGAAGGCGATCCGGGTGACGGTCATGGCAATTGCCGCATTTGCGCTGGCGACGGCACTCGGCTTGCTGGCGGTCGGGCCGCCTGTCATGAAAGTGCTGTTCGGCCAGAGCTTCGAATATGGCCGCGTGGGCCTCGCTCTGATCGGACTGGGCATGGGCATGCACCTCACCTCCGGCGCGCTCAACCAGGCGGCGCTAGCGCGCAACCAGGCGCGCACCGCCGCGACGTGCTGGATCGTGGCCGCCGTGGTGTTCGTCGCATGGATGCTGGTACCGCTCGTCTCAGAAGAACTGCTGCGCACCGAGATCGGCTATCTCGGAGCTACGAGCCTGCTGGCGCTGATGCTTGGCGTGGTGTACCGGCGCGGAACACACGCTCCTGAGTCGGCTCCGCGTCAGCCTGATCGAGCGGCACCGGCGTCAACCTGACCAAGTCGCACCTGTGTCAACCCGATCGCGGCGACACACGTGCGATCCGATCACAAGGGCGACCCTGCACGCCAATCGCGCGACCTCCCCACACCTCAGACCGCGCCGGCTGCCTCTACGATCGCGTGGTAGGCAGCGGCCGGATCGGGCTCGCCAAAGATGGCTGATCCGGCCACGAACAGGTTGGCACCGGCCGCTCGACAGCGAGGGGCGGTAATAGGGTCAACCCCGCCGTCGACCTCGAGCGCCACGCCATCACCAAGGATGTGACGCAGACGCATGACCTTGTCGAGCGTCTGCTCTATGAGCGGCTGTCCAGCCCAGCCGGGGTTGATCGTCATGCAGAGTGCAAGATCGATCGCGTGGGCGACCTCCGCGAGCGCGCCGACTGGCGTAGCTGGGTTGATCGCGACGCCGACGCACGCGCCCCCGTCGCGTACAAGGTGTGCCGCGTAGGCGACATGCGGGGTGGCCTCGGCGTGGAAAGTGATCGAGTGAGCGCCGGCAGCCAAGAACTCGGGGATCTGGCGCTCGGGTCGCTCGATCATGAGGTGCACGTCGAGCAGCGCGCCAACCTGCTCAGCCTGCTCGCGCAATGCCGCTACGACAAGTGGGCCGAGCGTTATGGGCGGGACGAAGTGGCCGTCCATGACGTCGATGTGGATCACACGAGCGCCAGCGGCAAGCACCTCCCCCACCTGCTCCCCCAACCGCGCGAAATCAGCCGAGAGAATCGACGGTGCCACACGCACTTCGCGCAGGAGATCTCCTCTAGACATACTCAGATCCTCTCAGTCCACGCCCTCAGATGGGCATGAGCATGGAATCTCCGCAGTTGTTGCACTTGAGAATGGCAGTGGAGGACATGCGCACGATGGTGGAGTGCTCGCCACAGCTGGGACACACAGAGGAGAGCTCGAAGCGGTGCAGGCAGTAGACGCATCGGTATCTGCCGGGGAGGTTCGTGGGACGTAGCCACGGCTCGCCGCAATTCGGGCAGAGCGGACCGAGATCGACTTGGTCTTTCTTGGGCGTGTGCTGGGCGTCATCCATATTCAGAGCCTACCCGCGGAGGGCTCGTCTACTCGCCGCATGCGTGCGATGAAGAAGCCAGCCGTACGGTCGCGGTGGGGCATCGTCAAGAGCACCTTCGCGGCCCGTGGATGAGTATGGATTTGCTGTTCGTTGCAGAGGTCTTCGAGCACGAAATCGGAGTTCCGATCTAGAAAGCGTTCGATCTGTCCCTCGTTCTCCACTGGGGAGATGGTGCATGTGGAATAGACCAGCACGCCACCCGGACGGAGCGCACGAGCACCGGCGGCGAGAATCGCGGCCTGCGTTTCCACTACCTGGGATATCTGCTCCGGGGCGGCGCGCCAGCGTAGGTCGGGGCGCGCCTGCAGGGTGCCGAGCCCCGAGCATGGTGGGTCGACGAGTACGCGGTCAAACACCTGCCCGTCCGATCGTGGCAGGGCGGCATCTGAGAGCTCGACACGGACGCTGTGGGCGTGCAAGCGCCTTGCGGTGTCGCGTAGATCGGCGGCCCTCGCACGGTTGCGCTCGACGGCGAGGACTTCGCCGGTATCGTTCATGAGCGCGGCGATGTGGGTGCTCTTGCCGCCCGGGGCTGCGCACAGGTCGAGCACGCGCTCACCCGGTTGGGGGTCGAGCACACGCGCAACTAGCATCGCGGCACGCGATTGGGCAATGATGGCGCCCGACCCCCAGAGATCCGAGCCATGCAGGTCGAAGGGACCGTCGAGCACCAGCGCCTCGGGCAACTCGGGGTCGGTGTGAGTGGGGACCGCGAGCGCAAGCGCGACGCTCACGGGGTCGGCACACAGGGTGTTCACGCGCAACGCCAGCTCCCCTGGCTCGTTGTCATAGGCCATCAAGGCGCATGTGTCGGTGGCACCTAGCTCCCGCCACCACAGGCGCGCGATCCACTCAGGATGGGAATGGGCGATCGCCGCCTGCTCCGGTGTGTCCTCGTGCAGATCTCCAAGCAGTGTGTCCGGCCCCTCGCGCGTAGCCCTGCGCAGAACGGCGTTTACGAAGCCGTGGGCGGCACTGCGTTGCATCTTCACAAGCTCTACGCAGTCGGCGACTATGGCGTGGTTGGGGGCGCCGCTCAGGTAGAGCAGCTCGTAGAGACCGAGCCGCAAGGCCGCCAACACGGGTGGGTCGAGCTGTGTGACGGGACGCCCAGCGAGCCGTTCGATGACGTAGTCGAGCGTGTCGCGGCGTTGGATCGTGCCATACGAGAGGCGCATCGCAAGCGCACGATCGCGCGCGTCGAGCTCGCGGGCTTCGGCTTGCAGAGCCCGATCGGCGTAGGCGTCTTGCTCGAACACGCGGCATATGACCGCATAGGCACAACGCCGTGCGGGCGCGATGCGGGCGCTTGGGCGCCGCGCTGGCACTGGGCTGCTGCCAGCTTTCCCACGGCCATCCTCACGTCGATGCGGCTGCTTGCTCGTCCCCTTCACGCGCTCACCTGGGCGCCGAGGCGCGTGCTCGCTCACGGTGAGAGCAGTCCGTGACCGCGCAGAAACGCGCCGGCATCCATCGAGCGCTTACCAGGCGGCTGGACTTCGAGCAGCTGGAGCGCACCATCGGCGCAGCCGAGCAATAGCCGGTCTTCCTCCGCATATACGGCTTCGTGCGATGCCAGGTCTCCTCGCGCTGCGAGCGCAGCCCGACCCACCCCGAGCAGCGTCCCGTCAGGCAGGGCGACACGAGCACCGATATGCGGGCTCAGGGCGCGTACGCTGCGCTCCAGCTCAGCGGCTCCTCGCGTTGGGTCAAGCAGACGATCGGCTGGCCCGATCTTCTCCGCATAAGTAACCAGGCGCTCGTCCTGCTCTGAGAACGCCAGCTGCTCGTCGCCCTGGAGCCTGTCGAGAGCGCTCACCAGCAGATCTCCCCCCAGCTGCTCGAGCCTTCCGGCGAGCGAGCCATAAGTGTCCTCGGGATGGATCGGCTCGCTTGTCATGAGGCACACCGGTCCACTGTCAAGGCCCGCGGCGAGGCGCATGATCGAGACGCCGGTACGCTCGTCGCCAGCCATGATCGCCCGCTCGATCGGAGCGGCGCCTCGCCAGCGGGGCAGCAGCGACGGGTGAACGTTGAGCGTCTCGTAGTCGGAGAGCAGCGGCTCCTTGATGAGCGCGCCGAAGGCGCAGACGACTACGGCGTCCGGGGAGACGCTTGCGATCAGCTCGCGTATAGCGGGGTCGTTCACGCTCTGAGGCTGGGCGAGCTCCACACCGAGGGCCCGCGCGGCGTCGGCGACGGGTGGCGAGGCGAGCTTGCGACCGCGACCGGCAGGTCGGTCCGGGCGGGTGACGACGAGTGCCGGACGGTGGCGGCAACCATCTCCCGCGAGCCGCGCGAGCACGACGGCGGCGAACTGAGATGTACCGAGGAAGACCGTGCGCATCAAGGGCGTATCTCGCCCTAGGCGGCGCTCGAGGCCGCAACCGCCTCGCGCATTTCGCGCATCGCCTGCTTGCGCAGCTCGCGCGGGATCCGATCGAGGATCAGGATGCCGTCGAGGTGGTCCATCTCATGCTGGATGACCCGAGCCTCGAGGTCCTCGGCCTCAACCACGATCTCCTTGCCATCCACGTCGCGCCCCAGCACCCGTACTTGCGCCGGACGCTCGACCTCGACGTGAACACCGGGAAGGCTGAGACAGCCCTCCTCCAACACCGCGAGCTCCTCACTGGCCCACTCGATCACGGGATTGACGAGTGCCGTGAGTGGATCGTCGCTGTATGCGCGGTAGACCATCACGCGATGAAGCACCCCTAGCTGAGTCGCGGCGAGGCCGATACCCAGCGCGTCGTGCATTAGCTCGCCCATGTGCTGCACCTCGGCGGCCAGTGCCTCATCGAAGCGGTCCACCGCAAGCGCGGTGGTGCGCAACACCGGGTCGCCGAACTTGCGCACGTGGCGCAGGGCGGCATCGCGGCGCGCCCTCGTCTCCGGATCGAGCTCGGCTACCGTTGAGGCACCCTCCTCGGGCTCGACCTCTGAGTCCATCACCTCTTCGTCGCTCATCGCCCCAAGTCTAGGGCGAGCTCATGGTTCGCGGCTACTGGGGATCGACGTCGACGCTAAAGCTGACGCCAGTATGCGCGGGATCCTTTGCTGTGCTCTGAACCGCGGCGCCGACGCCACGGATGACCCCTGATCGCTCCTCGGGGGGCGCCTTCACGACCAGTACCTGACGCTCGCGCCCACGCAAGCGAAACAGGCCCGCCGGACCCAGAACATCCGCTGAGCCGCTGGCCGATCTTCCGATCGCGGCCCCTAGGTCATCGCGGAGCGCCTCAGCGGCGCCACGAGCGCGAGCGGAATGCTCGGCGGAGCACACGATTCGCAGGAGACTCGAGAATGGCGGATAGGCAAGCGCGCGGCGGCGCTCGAGCTCGCCTGCGAGAAAGCCGTCACTGTCATGCACAGCGGCGTGCACGATCGAGCGGGCATGCGGGGCGATCGTTTGCACCAGTACGTGACCGTCGTTTCCGCGTCCAACCCGGCCCGCGAGCTGTGTGACCAGCGCGAACGTGCGCTCCTCAGCACGGAAGTCGGGAAAGCGCAAGGTGGCATCCGCATCGAGCACCACGCCAAGCGTCACATCGTGGAAGTCGTGACCCTTGGCAACCATCTGCGTGCCGATCAGCACACCTGCCGACGCCGCCTCGAATCGACTGAGTAGGCGCCCGACGCCAGGGGGTTTGGCGTTCCCACCAATCCGGTTCCTACTCGCGCCATTTCCTCCCATCCCGCCTCCGCTGACCGTGTCGGCATCGAGGCGGAAGATCGGAAAGTCGCCGTCGTCGAGCGCGGCGGCGAGGTCGTGCTGGACGCGCTCGGTGCCCGCCCCGTGGCGGGCAACCGACATCGAGCCGCACGTACAACGATGCGGAACGGGTTCTTGGTGGCCACAGTGGTGACAGGCCACGATGCCCCCGGCGCGGTGCAACACGAGTGCGACGTCACACTGGGGGCAACCCCATACGCGCCCGCACTCACGACAGGTGAGGAAGTTCGACCAGCCACGACGGTTGAGCAACACGATCGCCTTGCCGCGCGCCGCGCGCACCTCCATCAGCGCCTCTGCCGTCCGCGGGTGAAGACCCGGGGCCTGGTTGCGCATGTCGAGCACCGTGACCTGTGGCAGCGGCCGGCCGTCGACACGGCGAGAAAGGCGCAGCAAGCCGCTCGGGCCGCTGCTAGCTTCGGCGGCGACTGGCTCTGTGCTCACACGACCGGTATCGATCCGCGCGGCGAAGGCTGTGGTGCTCGTGTCGCCCGAGCCGATCCCCACGTCGCTTGCATGCACGCTCTCCGGGCGTGGGGTTGCACTACCGAGCAACAGCAGCGCCGCACAATCGCCGGCGCGGCGTGCCGCAACCGTGCGTGCGTCATAGCGTGGATCTCCCTCGTGCTTGTAGGAGGAGTCGTGCTCCTCATCGACCACGATCAGGCCTAGCCGCTCGATCGGAGCGAAGACGGCGGAGCGTGGCCCTATGCACACACGTGCCTCGCCGACGCGCAAGCGTCGCCACTCCTCGCGACGCTGGGCAACCGTGAGGCGTGAATGGAGCACCGCGACGGTGTCGCCAAAGCGCTCGACGAAGCGCCCGACGATCTGTGGCGTGAGCGCTATCTCGGGAACGAGCACGATCGCGCCGCGACCGCGCTCCAGGGTTTCGGCCGCGACACGCAGGTAAACCTCGGTCTTGCCAGAGCCTGTGATGCCGGCGAGCAGCCGCGTCTGAGTAACCCCGGTCCGAAGCGCCGCCGAGAGATCGCAGAGCGCCGTGGACTGCTCGGCTGTGAGCGTCGGTGGCCCCGCTGTGCGCGCGCCGAGGCGGATGTGCTCGGCCCGCACGGGGGGAACGCGACGTTTGCGCCCGCTCAGGCGGCGCGTGGCCGCGGGCGGCAACACCAACGAAAGCGCTCGGGCCAGTGTCGAGCAGTACTCCTCGGCCAGCCACTCGGCGAGCGCGACGAGATCGATGGGAAGGGTGGGTGGGCCATCATCAACCGCGCGCAATGGTGCCAGCAGCTTCTCCTCGGAGACCTCGCTGTGATCGGCGAGCGCGGTGACCACGCCGAGGATCTCGCGATGTCCGAATGGCACGACGAGCATCGAGCCAACCGTCACGGTCTCGCTGAGCTCTTGCGGTAGGCGGTAGTCAAACGGCCCGCGCAACACGCGGGCCGTCGTCATCGGCTCGACCTGGGCGATTGCGGACATCCGTCCACACTAACCCTGGCGCCGGACCACCACAGGCCGTTGGGCCCAACCCACCCGGAGAGTCGGCTCCGATGAGGACGATGGGCCCGACCGCCCGGGATGGGCTCCGATACTCAGGCAGTGGCGCCGGCGGCAGTCAGGCCTGCGGCAGCGCGCAACGCCTCTGCCTTGTCGGTCTTCTCCCAGGTGAAGTCGTGGTCGTCACGACCGAAATGGCCGTAGGCGGCGGTCTTCTGATAGATCGGCCGGTGCAGTTTGAGCTCCTCGCGAAAGGCCCCAGGACGTAGATCGAAGTGCTCGTCGACGAGCATTGCGATCTGACCGCGGCCGATCTTCTCGGTGCCGAACGTCTCGACCATCACCGAGACTGGGTGGGCGACGCCAATCGCATAGGCGACCTGCACCTCGGCGCGATCGGCAAGGCCGGCGGCGACGATGTTCTTGGCTACCCAGCGGGCGGCGTAGGCGGCGGAGCGGTCTACCTTGGATGGGTCCTTGCCAGAGAAGGCCCCGCCGCCGTGGCGGGCCATGCCGCCGTAGGTGTCGACGATGATCTTGCGTCCAGTGAGGCCGCAATCGCCCATCGGGCCGCCGATCACAAAGCGACCGGTGGGATTGACGAGGAAGTTCTTCGTCAACTTCTTCTCGTCATACAGGTCAGACGGCAGAACTGGACGCAACACGTGCTCGAGCAGATCGGGCTTGATCAGCGTCTCGGAGTCGATGCCGTCTGCGTGCTGGGTTGAGATGAGGATCTTTTCGATCTCAACCGGGCGGCCGTCCTTGTAGCGGACGGTGACCTGCGTCTTGCCATCGGGACGCAGATAGGGAAGCACCTCCGCCTTGCGTACCTCAGCGAGCCGCTTGGAGAGCTTGTGGGCAAGCGCGATCGGCAGCGGCATCAGCTCCTCGGTCTCGTTCGAAGCGTAGCCGAACATCATTCCTTGATCGCCCGCCCCGGCGATGTCGAGCTCGTCCTCGTCGGCAGGATCGTGACGAGTCTCATACGCCGCGTCGACACCTTGAGCGATGTCGGGTGACTGCTTATCGATCGCGTTGATGACCGCGCACGTGTCGCAGTCAAAGCCATAAGCCGCGTTGTCATAGCCAATCCGGCGTACCGTCTCGCGCGCGATGTCTTGGATGTCGACGTAGGTGTCGGTGGAGATCTCGCCAGAGACGACGATCAGACCGGTGTTGACAAGCGTCTCACACGCGACGCGGCCATAGGGGTCATCGGTGAGTACGGCGTCGAGCACGCCGTCGGAGATCTGGTCGGCGATCTTGTCGGGGTGGCCCTCCGTGACCGACTCGGAGGTGAACAGGAACTCGCTGTCGGAATGGTGGCTCATGGCTTGGGGATCGGCTCCACGGTCGAGGCTTGAAGTTGAGCGGAAGTGTATGCGCTAAAGCAGCCCAGCCAGGAATCTAGATCGAGATTCCCGGCCCGCCGCCTAAAAGCCCCCCCCAACAGGCCCCCCCCTTGCGCGTGCGCTGTCTGTGCGGGTGCCACGCTCGACGAAATCGATGATCAGCGGCACCCCGTCCATGCCGTAGCGGGCGCGTAGACGGTTCTCGATGAAGTAGGCGTAGTCGCGCGTGACGCGGGCACGCGAGTTCACCTGGATGGCAAAGCGTGGTGGGCGCTCCTCGATCTGGGTCATATAGATCAACTTCAAGCGATGTTGGCCGGAGCCTCGGCGGGTGCCGACAGGTGGCTGGCGCGCCTGAACAGCCTCGGCCAGGAAGCGGTTGAGCTCAGGCGTGGGGATGCGTCTGCGTCTACGGTCGCCGAGCGCGAGCGTCTCGGCGACCAGGCGCGAGACGTTACGACCGGTCTTGGCGCTGGCGGTGAGCACGCGGGGGCGCAGCCGCAACTTTTCCGCGACGCGAGCGCGCTCGTGATCGAGGTCCTGCTCTGTGGATGGGTCGGCATTTGAGACAAGATCCCACTTATTGAGCACGATGGCGGTGGCGCAACCGGCCTTCATCGCGAGCTCCGCGACGCGCAAGTCTTGCGCTGTGACGCCATCGCTTGCGTCACATACGACAAGCGCGACGTCGGCGCGCTCCGCGGCGCGTTGAGAGCGGAGCGTGGTGTAGTACTCGACCGAGTCGGCCACCTTGGACTGCCGGCGCATTCCCGCGGTATCGATCAGAACCAGCCGGCGACCGTCCACCGTCAGAGGCGTGTCGATCGCATCGCGGGTGGTGCCCGCAACCTCGGAGACGATCACGCGCTCCTCGCCGAGGAAGCGGTTGACCAGTGAGGACTTGCCCACATTCGGGCGACCGATCAGCGCAAGGCGGATCTCCTCCTCCTCGCTGTCGTCATCCTCCTCCGGCGGCAGCAGCTCCACGATCCGGTCGAGCAGATCGCCTGTGCCGAGCCCCTGGGCCGCGGAAACCGCTAGCGGGTCGCCGAGGCCAAGGCGGTGGAAGTCAGTGGCGAGCGGTAGATCTGAGACCCCGTCGCACTTGTTGGCGGCAACGATCGTCGGCAAGGGCGAGCGGCGCAGCAGCTCAGCCATCTCCCCATCGCCCGGCCGGACACCTGCGCGGGCGTCCACGACGAGCACCGCGACCAGCGCGTCGGCGATCCCAGCCCGCGCCTGCTCGCGGATCGAGCCGGACAGCGGATCCTCGTCCTGGAAGTCCACGCCACCGGTGTCGATCAGCGTGAACGTGCGCCCGCTCCACTCGCATTCGATCTCGTTGCGATCGCGCGTGATCCCGGGCCGCTCGTGCACGACGGCCTCGCGTGAACCGGCCAAGCGGTTCACGAGCGAGGACTTGCCCACGTTCGGATACCCGACTATGGCCACCTTCTGCATGTTGGGAGTATGACCGGCCTGAACACTCCACCCCGCTCAGGTATCTTCAGGCAGAGGCACCTGCCGACTGCGCGAGTGCTGCGATGCTCTCCACGACCTGCTCGACCGTCAAGCCAGTCGTATCGAGCACCACTGCCCCTGCGGCTGCCTGCAGCGGGCTGTGCGCGCGTGTGAAATCACGCTGGTCACGCAGCGTCTGCTCAGCCATTACCGTCGCTTGATTGCCACCCAGCTCGGTTGCACGGCGGCGGGCCCGCTCAACAGGGTCGGCGGTGAGGTACACCTTCAGCTCGGCCTCGGGCGCGACGACTGTGCCGATATCGCGCCCCTCCGCGACCCAGTCGCCGACGGCGATCAACTCGCGCTGCTTGGCGACGAGCGCTTCGCGCACCCCCGGGTCAGCGGCGACGTGCGAAGCAACCTCTGAAACCTCGGGCGTACGGATCGCCTCGCTGACATCACGCCCGTCAAGCAACACGCGCCGCTCGGACTCGAGCGACTCAGCATCCACGGCGAACTCGATCCGAATAGACCGCGCTAGTGCCGCGGGCTGCTCGCTCGGCGACTGGAGCGCAAGTAGCCCTACGCAGCGGTACATCGCGCCGCTGTTGAGGTATGTGAAGCCGAGTCTCTGCGCGAGTGCCCGCGCCACGGTGGACTTGCCCGCTCCGGCGGGGCCGTCGATCGCGATCAGCATGACTCACGGAGCCGCGACCGCACGACCCATGCATTCACAGCTCGCTCCTCAGGCACGACTGGCACGACGGCGAGGGCACACTTGAGGCACACCGGAAGGTTGCTGATGCGGGGCTTCACGACGCGAGCGCCTTCATGTCCTCAACAAAGCTCGGATAGGACACCGCGGCGGCCTCCATCCCACGCACGGTGACGCCCTCGCGCGAGGCGAGGCCGGCTACCGCCCCCATCATCGCCAGGCGATGGTCGCCGGCGGCGTCGATCGTGCCGCCCTTCAGGCCGCCGGTGCCGCTCACGGCGAAGCCGTCCTCGGTCGCCTCTATCTCCGCGCCGAGGCCACGCAAGCCTGAGACGACCGTGGCGATCCTGTCGGACTCCTTGACACGCAGCTCCTGAGCGCCGCGCACATGCGTCTCCCCCTCCGCGAAGCAGCCGAGCAGCGCCACGAGCGGCAACTCATCGACTGCGAGCGGCACCTCCTCCGCCTCCACCGTAGTGCCCTCCAGGGCTCCGTGGGCGACGTCGAGGTCGCAGATCGGCTCGTGCGCGATCAGCTCGCCGCTCTCATCCTCCAGGTCGCCTAGCACGATCCCCCTCATGCGCTGCACGATGCGCAGGAAGCCGGTGCGCGTCCAGTTGGCGCCGACATCGCGCACGAGCAAGCGCGAGCCGGGGACGAGCACGCCGGCGGCGATGGCAAACGCGGCGGAGCTCGGGTCGCTCGGCACCATCACGCGGTCGAGCACCAACTCATCGGTGTTCACGACCGTCACGTGCTTGCCATTGCGGTGAATGTTGACTCCGGCGCGCAACAGCATCCGCTCGGTGTGGTCACGGCTGCGCGCAGGCTCCCCCACAGTCGTCGCGCCGTCCGCCGCCAGCGCAGCCAGCAACACGCAGGACTTGACCTGGGCGCTCGCCACCGGCAGCTCATAGGAGATCGAGCGTAGACGTGCCCCGTGGACCGTGAGCGGTGGGAAGCGGTCCTCGTGGGCTTCCAGGTGGGCGCCCATGAAGCGCAGCGGCTCAGCCACGCGGTCAACCGGGCGGCGACGGATCGACTCGTCGCCATCGAGTGTGAACGAGCGGCCCTCCTGAGCGGCGAGCCAACCTGGCAGAAGACGCATCAGCGTGCCAGCGTTGCCCACGTCGATCGGCCCCTCCGGCAGGCGCGCCTCGCGCAAGCCGGTGCCCCGCACCGTGATCACGCCATCGCGCTCGTCCACCAGCGCACCAAGCGCTCGCACCGCCGCGAGCGTGGAATCGGTGTCGGCGGCGTGTAGGTAATTCTCGATGCGCGTCGGCTCAGAGGCCATCGCGCCGAGCAACGCGGCGCGATGTGAGATCGACTTATCGGCCGGAGCGGTCAGCTCGCCGTGTAGCCCGCTCGAGGGCTCGAAGCGCACTTCCATCACGACCTACCCTACGAGCCCGGGGCCAGGCCTGCGCGCCGGAGCCGCTCGCGCTCGGCACGGGCGCGCTCATTCCATGCGGCGAGCGCCTCGGCGTCGGCATTGGCAAGCGCGTCGTGCACAACGCTCAATTCCTCGATCGTCTCCTCGAGCGCCTCGGTGAGCAGGTCGCGGTTGGATACATAGATATCGGTCCAAATCGCGGTATTGGCGCCCGCCACGCGCGTAGCGTTTCGGAAGCTCGGACCGGCACCCAGCGCACCCGGCCCGCCGCTCAGGCCATCTTCAATCGTTCGAACGGTCTGTGCCACGAGCACGTTCGCGAACACATGCGGCAGTTGCGATACACGTGCCATCAGGCGATCGTGGGCGTCGGGCGGGATCGCGACGGGCCGCGCACCGATCCGCTCGATCAGCCCACGCAGGCGCTCCACTGCCCACGGCGCGGCATCGACGGCTACCGTCGCTGGGGCATCCGCGGGTGAGGATGCCCCAGCGGCAGACCAAGCCGCTCCAGCCACCGGCGTGAGATACCACGTCGCGCCGTCGAAGAGATCCTCGCGGGCGCCGCTCACTCCAGCGGTCTCCGCGCCCGCGAGCGGATGACCGCCGACAAAACGCCGATCGGAGATCGCGCCGACGATCGCGCGCTTGGTTGAGCCCACGTCGCTGACCACGCATTCCTTGCCGGCGACCTCGAGCGCCAAGCGGACACTCTCGGTTGCCGCCCCGACCGGCGTTGCCACGAACACCACGTCAGCATCGCCGACGGCGTCAGCGATGCTAAAGGCGGGCTCGTCGATCGCGCCGAGCTCCACAGCACCAGACAGCGCGCTCGCCTCGGAGTCGTAGCCGACAACGTGAGCACCGGTGCGACGGCGCGCGGCCAGGCCGATGGAGCCCCCGATCAGCCCGACCCCGAGCACCGCCAGCTTCACGCGGTGCTGAAGGCCTTCCCCGCCAGCGCCGCGGCACTTTGTACAGCGGTCGCATAGTCAGCGAAATCGGCTGCAACCAGCGCCTGCGGGCCATCGCAGATGGCCTCGTCGGGATTCGGGTGCACCTCGACGATGATTCCATCCGCCCCGGCGGCGGCAGCTGCCAGGGAGAGCGGCAGCACGAGGTCGCGCCTGCCCGCGGCGTGACTCGGATCGACGATCACCGGCAGGTGCGAGAGCTCCTTGAGCACCGGCACCGCCATCAAATCGAGCGTGAAGCGGTAGGCGGTCTCGAACGTGCGAATCCCTCGCTCGCACAGCATCACGTTGGGGTTGCCCTCCTTGAGGATATACTCGGCGGCCATCAGCAGCTCATCGAGCGTCGAGGAGAGGCCCCGCTTGAGCAGCGCCGGGCGCCCGGAGCGGCCGACCTCGGCCAGCAGCGGGTAGTTCTGCATGTTGCGCGCGCCAATCTGCACGACGTCAGCCACCTCGAGTACTGGCTCGAGATCGCGCATGTCCATCAGCTCTGTGACGATCGGCAGGCCGCTCTGTTCCTTGGCCTCGGCGAGCAGGCGCAGGCCCTCCTGGCCCAGACCCTGGAAAGCGTACGGGGAGGTACGCGGCTTGTATGCGCCGCCGCGGAACAGGGCGGCGCCGGCATCCTTGACGACCTCGGCGGTCGTGAGTGTCTGCTCGCGCGTCTCGATCGTGCAGGGACCCGCGATCAGCGCGAAGTGCTCGCCGCCGATCTTGCGCCCTTCGATGTCGAGCACGGTGCGCTCGCCGTGGCGCATCTGCGAGGAGGCGAGCTTGTAGGGCTTGAGGATCGGCACGACGCGGTCCACGCCGGGCTGGCCCTCGAGGCCCAGGCTCTCGACGCTCGCGTCCTGCTCGACGTCGCCGATCGCGCCGATGATGGTCACGCGCGCGCCCTGGCTGCGGTGGGCGAGCGCGCCGGCTCGCTCGATCTTCTCGACGACAGAGCCGATCTCATCCTCGGTTGCGGTCTCCTTCATGACGATCATCATTCGCTCATCCTTTCAAGTACGGGTTGGCTTTGTGGTGCTCGTGCTTCTCCGCGAGCGTCGCGTCGCCGATGGCGAGTCGCGATAGGCGTGAGGGGCCTGGTAAAACGGCGCTCGGTCCCGTTCGGGACCCGGTGCGGCCTGTCGGCCTCCCGCTCACGGAGGAGGCACGGCCGAAGCGCCTAGCTAAATCGCCAGGCGCAGCGAAACGACCAATATGACGCGCGAGCACTCGCGGAGGCGAGTGCGAAGGCTGATGTCGAGGCGGTCGTCTGCATGATCGTCTACAGGGTTTGTAGCAGAGAAGTGACATCACGTCGAGCGACGAGCGGCGACTGTCTCCAATCTTTCACAGCACATCCTCGATCTCACGCGACTCCCGGCGCAGAGCGCGAGCGCACGGAGCGCTTTATAGAGATTCTGCGAGGGCGTCCAGGAAGACCGCGTTCTCCTCGGGTGTGCCGTAGGTCACGCGCAGAGCCCCCGGCTTGCCGAGCGCTCCTCCCCCGCGCACGAGCACGCCGCGCTCGGCGAGACCTCGCATCACCTGTTGCTCGCGAGACGACGCAAGCTCAGGATCCTCCTGACCGAGACCGAACCAGCAGAAGTTCGCCTGCGACTGCGCGGGCTCGATCCCCAGCGCGCGCAAGCGCTCGTCCACCGAGATGCGCTCAGCGATCGTGCGCGTCACCCGATCCAACACCGCATCCTGATGGGCCAGCGCCTCCACCGCCGCTGTCTGCGCGACCGCGTTGCAGAAGAACGGCTGGCGTATCTGATCGACCGCGCGCGGCAGGTCCTCGGAGCCGCACAGGGCAAAGCCGACGCGCAGTCCGCACAAGCCGTACACCTTGGAGAAGGTGCGCAGCAGCACGAGGTTCGGATGATGAGAAAGCAGCTCGATCGACGCGTCCGGGTCCTCGAGCAGGTTGAACTCGCAATAGGCCTCATCCACAATTACGCACACGTGGCGCGGTACCTCCGCGACGAACTCCGCGATCTCCGCCAAGGGCAACGCGGTGCTCGTGGGGTTGTTCGGGTTGCACACGATCGCAAGCCGCGTGGCGGCGGTGATCTCGCGCAGCATCGCCCCCAGGTCATGACGGTCGTGTGCGTCGAGTGCAACCGTCACGGCCCGCGCGCCCGAGGCCGCGCTCAGGTGCGGATAGACCGAGAACGACGGCCACGCGTACACCAGCTCGGCTCCGGGCTCGAGCAGCGCCTCGCCGGCGGCGAGCAGGATGTCGCACGAGCCGTTGCCGATCGCGATGCGCGCGGCGGGCACCTCGTAGCGCTCCGACAGACGCTCGCGTAGCAGTGAGTTGGTCGGATCCGGATAGCGGTTGAGCGTGGGCAGCGCCTCCTGAATAGCCTCGATCACCGCCGGCAGCGGCGGCCAGGGCGACTCGTTGGAGGCGAGGCGCACTCGCGGCGCGCGCTCGGCGTAGCCGCCCGCGGCCGGGTAGGAGGGGATGCGCGCGATGCGCTCTGAGAACTCGAGTGCCATGCGACCTATTGTGGCGAACGCCCGCGACAGCGGTGTCCCATCCCAGGCAAGCAATGCCGCGAGCGACTTCAATTCGGCGTTGGCTCCTAGACGGACAGCGCTCTACTGGGCGGCGAGCAGGTCCACTCGCAGGCTTGCCGCCTCGCCCAGATACACGTGCTTGGCCTCGTGCCCATCCTCCGCGTAGTAATGGATAAGGACGCGAATCACGCGGGGTAAGGAGCCGGGTACCGGGATCTCTCGCGCACACAGCAGCGGCACGCGCTCGAAGCCGAGCGCGCGCGCCGCCACCGCCGGGAACTCGGCGGTGAGGTCGTCGGTGAGCGTGAAGATGCAGCTCACGACGCAATCGGGGGCGAGCGCGTTGCGCTCCATGATCTCCCGCATCAGCTCGGTCGTCGCGCTGAGGATCTCCTGCGCGTCGTCTTTGGATACCGAGATCGCGCCCCGCAGGGCATAGAGGCGTTGCGGCATCGCACGCGATTCTGTCAGAGCCATCCCCCTGAGTCGCCGCTCACGACTTGCGCCCAGGCCAACGCCGCTTTGCTGGACCAGCGACGGGCCGCACCGTGGGCCGCACGGATTGCTTGCGATCCTCCGGGCCACTGCGCAGGCGCGCGAGCTCCATCCCGCCAAGCTGTCGAGACGCGCCCGGCGCAAGCTCGCCGAGCTTCAGCCGCCCGAACGCAATGCGCTCGAGCGCGACGACCGGATGGCCCACTGCCTCGCACATGCGCCGCACCTGCCGGTTGCGCCCCTCGTGGATCGTCAGCTCCAGCACGTCTCCCTCCACCCGCCGCACCTGCGCGGGCGCGGTGATCCCATCCTCCAAGCGCACCCCCTCACGCAGCTTGGTGAGCGCGCTCTCGCTGGCCAGCCCGCCCCCCACACGCACCCGGTAGGTCTTGGGCACTTCGAAGCTCGGGTGCGTCAAGCGTTGCGCGAGCTCGCCGTCGTTGGTGAGCAGGATCAGTCCGCTCGAATCGGCGTCGAGTCGCCCGACGGGATAGAGCCGCCGCGACTCATCGGTGACGAGCGCGACCACCGTCGGGCGCCCGTGAGTGTCCTGCGCGGTGCTCACCACTCCGAGCGGCTTGTTGACCAGGTAGACGACTGATTGCTCAGGCCCTGCGACCGGCCGCCCGTCAACCGTGAGAACGCACTGCTCATCGACATCTCGCGCGGGATCGAGCACGATCTCTCCGGCGACGTTCACGCGCCCTTCGCCGATCATCGTCTCCGCCGCCCTGCGCGAAGCGACGCCCGCGTGCGCTAGGTACTTGGCGAGGCGCATCTGCTGGCCCGGATACACATCTCCCACAACCATAAGATGAAAGCGGGTCGGGTGCGGTGCACCACGTGTGTTTCACCGAGAGAACGCCCCTCCCCTCCTACCCAAACCCCCTCTATGGACCTTCACCTCCTCGATCAAACGCTCGCCGCCGCCGGCCAGCCCCAGTTTCGAGCCCGCCAGGTTTGGCAGTGGGCCGCGAGGGGCGCCACTGACTATGAGCAGATGACTAACCTGCCAGCGCCATTGCGCGAGTGGCTAAGCGAAAACGTACCGTTCTCTGATCTCGAGTTGCGCGAGGAGCGCCGCGCAAGCGACGGCACGGTCAAGGCGCTCTTTGCGACGGTGGACGGACGGCCACTCGAGGCCGTGCTGATGCGCTATCGCGATGGACGCAACTCGATCTGCGTCTCCTCACAGTCGGGCTGTCCGCTCACATGTACTTTCTGCGCCACCGGCCAGATGAAGTTCGGACGCAATCTCACGGAGTCTGAGATCGTCGAGCAAGCGCTTCACTTCCGCCGCTCGACCCCGATCGACCATTGCGTGTTCATGGGCATGGGCGAGCCGATGCTCAACCTCGACAACGTGCTCGCCGCGTGCGAGCGGCTTCCGGACATCGGCATCACGCATCGCCGCACCGCGATATCCACTGTCGGCTGGATTCCCGGCATCGAAGCGCTCACCGCACAGGACATGCCGCTGCGTCTCGCGCTCTCTCTGCATGCTGCCGACGAAGCGCTGCGCAGCGAGCTGATGCCGGTCAACGAGCGCTATCCGCTATCCGATGTCATCGATGCGTGCCGAGCCTTCTACGAGCGCAAGCGCCGGCGCGTGTTCGTCGAGTACGTGATGCTCGCCGGGGTCAACGACCGCTACGAGCAGGCGCTCGCGCTGGCGCGCCTGCTGGAGCCTCGCCGCTCCGCAGAGCACCCGCACATGTTCAAGGTCAACCTGATTCCGTATAACCCAACCGACTCGGTCTACGACGGCTCCAGCCGTGAGTCGATCGCCGCTTTCAAGGGAGCACTCGAGTCAAGAGGGGTGCCCGCCACTGTCCGCCTGACGCGCGGTCGCGACATCGATGCCGCCTGTGGGCAGCTTGCCGCGCGAGCCTGAGCGCTACTGAAGCTCTTGTTGAGAGCCGCCGCCGGCACGAGCCTCACCGGCGCGCAACAGGCGATCGCGCAGCTCAGCCTCCTCCTCAGGGCTCGGATCCCACTGCCCCACATCGGGCAACTCCTCGAGCGTGCGCAACCCGAAGAGCTTGAGGAACTGTGTAGTCGTGCGGTACATGACGGCTCCGAACTGGGAACGCCCCGACTCCTCCACCAATCCGCGCTCCAGTAGCGTGGCAGCAGCCGAGTCGGCGCTCACGCCACGAATGCGAGTTATCTCAGGGCGCGAGATTGGTTGCAGATAGGCGACGATCGCAAGCGTCTCGGCTTGGGCCGGTGTCAAGACCGAAGCACGGGCGCGGTTGAAGAGGCGTCTGGCAGCATCCTCGGTCTCGGGATCGCTGGCGAAAGTGAAGCCTCCCCCAACTCACGCAGGTGGATACCGCTGTGACCGGGGGCATAGCGTTCAGCCAACTCCGCAAGTGCGGCGATGACCTCGAGCTCCTCGGTTGCCGCCGCATCCGAGAGCTCCTGCGGGCTCAGGGGATCGGGTGCAAGGAACAGCAACGCCTCGACCGTGCGCACGACCTGTGGCTCGGGCTCAGGCAATCCCTCGATGTCAAGCGCGCTCGCGACAGGACCGGTTCCGGTCGCGTCAAGCGAGTCCGGGCTCTCCGCCTCATCGTCAAACTCGACGCCCTTGGCAAAATCGTCGTCCTCGGCAAAATCGTCGCCCTCGAAATTTTCATCGTGGGCTGGACCGCTTACCTGCTCTGACTCGATATCGGTAACAGACACAGGGTCTTGATCGGCAGATGACTGCTGATCCTCAAGCCCCGGCTGATCCAACCCCGACTCGCCGGTTTGCCCCCCTCGTGGGGGGTGTCCCCGCCGGTGTCGTTCATCCGGCGCGCGCCCTCAAAGGCTCGGCCACGGCGGCGTGCACGGCGATCTCGCCGAAGCTCTCGCCCTGCTCCCACCATGCCTCGCCGCGCTTGTAGAGCTCGAGCAGCGCGAATACGGTGACGGCGACGGTCATGCGATCCTCGCCGCGCACCGCCTCCTCGAAGGAGAAGTCGCCGCGTCTGAGCAGATCGCGCAAGCGGTCCAGGCGCTCGGCCACAGTCACGCGCTGGATCGAGATGTGGCGCAGGTTGATCGTGGGCGGCATTTGCAGCAGCCGTCCGATCGCCTTCCCGAGTACCGCCGCGTCCTGGGACCCATCGCTTGGCGTGGCGAGCGACTTGCGCAGGTGAATCGGCAATGGCGCGCTACGAAAGCGCACGCCATCCTCGCGCTCGAACAGCTCCAGCAGGTGGGTGGAGGCCGAGCGATAGCGACGTGCCTCCAACATTCGCTCCAGCAGCTCCTCGGCCGCCTCGCCGGGCTCGATGTCAAGCAACTCCTCGCTGTCCTCGGCAAGCATCAGGCGGGACTTCAGTTCGAGTAGCGCCGCGATCAGGACGATGAACTCGGTCGCGGTCTCCAGGTCCAGCTCGCCGCGCCCCTCCAGATGATCGAGGTAGGCGAGCACGACATCGGCCAACTCCAAGTCGAGCAGGTCGACCTCCTCGCGCAGGATCAGAGCGAGCAGCAGGTCGAACGGTCCACTGAAGATCTCCAGGTCGAGGTCGAGCGCGGGAAGCGTCACGGGGCTACCGTACCGATCGACCCCGACGGCGTGGGCAGGCACGCGCGATTGCCCCGAGATGTCCCGCAAATCGACGCTTTCTTAGCTCACCGAGTGGCGCGCGGCGCACCGACGCCCATGCACTCGCGCACCTCGCCGAGTGTCTGTGAGGCGATCTCGTGCGCGCGCGTCGCCCCCTCCGCCAGAACCAGCTCGAGCTGTCGCTCGTCGGCGCGCAGCTCGACATAGCGCTCGCGCACGGGCGCGAGCATCTCGACGACCGCCTCGGCCACCGCCGTCTTCAGGTCGCCGTAGCCGCGCGCGCCTGCCATATCCGCTTCGACCTGCTCGGGCGTCGTCTCGCGCGCAACGGCGAGGATTTCAATCAGATTGGATACGCCGGGCTTCTCCGATGAACGCTCGATCTCGCGGCCGGAGTCGGTCACGGCTGACTTGAACTTCTTGAGGATCGCAGCAGGCTCGTCGAGCACATACACGGTCCCCTGCTCCGAGCCGCCGGTTGTGGACATCTTGCGTGTGGGGTCTTGCAGGTCCATGATCCGCGCGCCCACCTCGGGGATGCGGTGCTCGGGCACGACCAGCACCTCCTTGCCCTCGCCGAAGCGCGCGTTGAAACGCCGGGCGACGTCGCGCATCAGCTCCAGGTGCTCGCGCTGGTCCTCGCCTACAGGTACCTCCTCGGCGCGGTAGGCCAGCACGTCGGCGGCCTGCAGGACCGGATACAGCAGCAGCCCGGCCGAGACCAGCTCGCGTTGGACGAGCGACTTGTCGCGGAACTGGTGCATTCGTTGCAGGCGCCCCAGCTCGGTGACACCGGAGAGCAGCCAGCACATTTCGGTGTGCTCGGGCACGTCGCCCTGACGGAAGAGGATGCAGCGGGCGGGATCGAGCCCGGCCGCCAGCAGCAGCGCGGTCAGGTCGTAAAGGCTGCGGCGCAGCTCGGTGGGCTCATACGCAACGGTGGTCGCGTGCAGGTCGACGATGCAATAGATCGCCTCCCCGCGCTCCTGTCCCGCTACGTACTGGCGAATCGCGCCGATGTAGTTGCCCAGGTGCTTGGTGCCCGTGGGCTGGATGCCGGAGAAGATGCGCAAGAGTCAGTCACCGCTGTCTTCAAGCGAGCTTCGATTAGGGATGCGATCCCCGAGCAACGCCTGTCGGCTGGTGGGAGTGATATCCAAATTACGAAATTTTGCGATGGTATTTACAGGTGTAGACACAATGGCAAAATTTCAAAAAAGAGATGCAACATCTCAGGCGATTTCCTGCCGGATGATAGGGCGCTTGGCCGCGCCAACCTCGTCGAGCCTGCGCACCGGGGTGGTGTAGGGCGCGTTCAAAGCTATCTCGGGGTCCTCTGCCGCCTCGCGCAACAGCTCCGCCAGCGCTTCGGCAAATGAGTCAAGCGTCTCCTTGGTCTCGGTCTCGGTGGGCTCCACCATCAACGCCTCCTCCACGAGCAGGGGGAAGTACACGGTGGGCGGGTGGTAGCCGTAGTCGAGCAGCCGCTTGGCGAGATCGAGCGTCTTGATCTTCAGGGCACGCTTCATCGGGCCACCGGAGAGCACGAACTCGTGCAGGCACAACCCCCCGGCACCGCCACCATCCTCTCCATCTCCTGACGGCGACGGAGCATTTGACGATGAGAAGGCTAGTGGCAGATGCTCGCTCACCCCGAGCTGGCGCAGACGCGCGAGTAGATAATTTGCGTTCAGCACAGCCGTCTCAGAGGCATCCTTCAGTCCGGGCGCACCGAGCGAGCAAATGTAGGCATAGGAGCGCACGAAACAGCCGTAGTTGCCTTGAAAGCCACGCAGGCGCCCGATCGACCTGGATGTGTCGACCCCCTCGGGCTGCCCCCCGTTGGATCGGCCCTCCAGCTGCTCGGCCCCGTTTGATCGACCGTCGATGAGATCGAAGCGCCCGTCTGCGCTACGCACGATGCGTGGTACCGGCAGGAACGGCTGGATCCGTGTGGAGACCGCGATCGGACCCGAGCCCGGCCCGCCTCCCCCGTGCGGCTGGGTGAAGGACTTGTGCAGGTTGAAGTGCACGATGTCAAAGCCCATGTCCCCAGGACGTGAGAGCCCCATGACCGCGTTGAGGTTGGCGCCGTCGTAGTAGAGCGTGGCGCCCACCTCATGCACGATCCGCGCGATCTCCTGGATGTTCGAGTCGAACAGGCCGAGCGTGTTGGGGTTGGTGAGCATCAGGCAGGCCACGTCGGTGTCGGCCTTGGCCCGCAGGTCCTCGAGATCCACTCCCCCGTCGGGGTTGGTGGCGATCTTCACGACCTCGAAGCCAGCCATCGTGACGGTCGCCGGATTGGTGCCGTGAGCCGTATCGGGCGTGAGCACCTTGTGGCGTGTCTCGCCGCGCGCCTTGTGGTAGGCGCGCGTGAGCAGCACACCCGCGAGCTCTCCGTGGGAGCCGGCTGAGGGTTGCAGACACACGTGTGGCAAGCCAGATATCTCGCTCAGGGCCTGTTCGAGGTTCCACATCAGCTCGAGCGCTCCCTGCGCGCGCTCGGGATCCTGCAGCGGGTGCAGGCGCGCGTGGCCGGGGAGCGCCGCGACGCGCTCGTGCAGGCGTGGGTTGTGCTTCATCGTGCACGAGCCAAGCGGATAGAAGCCGGAGTCGAGATCGAAGTTGCGCTTGGAGAGGCGCACGTAGTGACGCACGATCTCGGGCTCTGTCACCTCAGGCAGGCGCGGCGGCGCGGCGCGGCGCAGGTGGGCTGGCAGCAGCTCCTCCAGCGGCACACCAGGGACATCGAGGTCGGGGCACTGGAACGCGCGCCGGCCGGGAGCGCCGCGCTGAAAGATCGTTACCGCCCCTTCGCGCTGCAGGGCCGTGTCGGTGTTCTGCGACGGCGGCCGCCCCGCGCGCGCGGGGGGGGCATCAGAGTTTTCGCTCATGCCCACACGCTCCTTGTCGGCCGGCTCTCACGCGCACGCACGAGGCAAGCACATTCACATTGGCTCATACCGAGACACCCGCCTCGATCTGGCGCCCCGGATCGCCGTTTGCCCGCCGCTCGGCGAGAACGGCCTCGCCCAGTACTTCGACCAGACGATCGATGTCAGCACGCGAGCGCCGCTCGGTGATCGCCACTAGCAGGCTCCCGCGGTCCTGCTCGCGCCCCGTGAGGACATACAGGTCCGCACCGGGATTGACGCCGGCGGCGACGCAACGACGGCGCACGGCGGCAACATCCGCGTCGAGGTGCACGGCGAACTCGCGGACGACCGGCTGGGAGTGCAGCGGCGCAACCCCGTCGAGCGAGCACAGAGCCTCGCGCGCGTAGTGGGTGCGCTTCAGCAGCAGCTCCCCCAGCTCCACAAGCCCCTTGCGGCCGAGCCACGACAGGTAGACCACGCCCGCGAGCGCGTTGAGCGCCTGGGAGGTGCAGATGTTGGAGGTGGCCTTCTCGCGGCGAATGTGCTGCTCGCGCGTTTGCAGCGTGAGCACGAAGCCGCGCCGCCCGTCGACGTCGGTGGTCTCCCCTGCGATGCGGCCGGGCATGCGGCGCAGGTAGGTATCGCGCGCGGCGAAGAAGCCAAACGAGGGGCCGCCGAAGTCGAGGCGATTGCCGAGTGACTGTCCCTCGCCGACGGCAACGTCCACGCCGCACTCTCCCGGCGGCGCGAGGACACCGAGCACGATCGGATCGACCTGGGCGATCGTGACCAGCTGCTCGCCGCCGGCAGCCTTCGCCGCGGCGCTCAGCGCGGCGGCATCCTCGACGGCACCATAGAAGTTGGGCTGGGCGAAGATCGCCGCACTGGCGTCCTCGTCGATTGCCTGTGCCCAAGCGTCAGGGTCCGTCACGCCATCGCGCAGGCCCACCTCGACCACCTCGATGCCGTAGCCGTGGGCGTAGGTGCGCAGCGTGGCGAGCGTGTGTGGATGCAGTCCCGCCGAGACAATGAACCGGGAACGATTGTTATGCAGCTTTGCCAAGTAGCCCGCGGAGGCAACCGCGCTCGGTCCCTCATACACGGAGGCATTGGAGACGGGGAGCGCCGTCAACTCACAGATCGCGGTCTGGTACTCGAACATCACTTGCAAGCCGCCCTGGGAGATCTCTGGCTGATAGGGCGTGTAGGGGGTCAGGAACTCCGAGCGCTCCATCAGCATGTCCACGATGGCGGGTACGTAGTGGTCGTACATACCTGCCCCGAGGAAGCACAGCTCATCCTCTGCGCTCACGTTGTTGGCGGCCAGCGCGCGCAGGTGCTCGTAAACCTCCTGCTCGCCCATGCCGTCGGGCAGATCGAGCGGGCGCCCCAGGCGCACAGCCTCGGGTATCTGGCGATCGAAGATCTCCTGCACAGAGGAGACCCCGATCGTCGCGAGCATCGCGGCGAGGTCGCTATCGGTAACTGAGGTGTACTGGGTCAAGTGTTCATAGAAGAATAGTTCGCAGAAAGGTGGTCGGGCCGTGGATGGGGAGACCGCCGCGGAACGGCCACCTCAGCCGCCCAAAGTGGCGCTGTAGGCATCGGCATCCAGAAGGGCATCGCGCTCAGAGGGATCGGACAGGCGTACCTTGACGAGCCAGCCCTCCCCATAGGGGTCCTCGTTGATCGCGTTCGGGCTGTCGGCAAGCGCCTCGTTGACCTCGACGATCTCTCCGGACAGCGGCGCCACGACGTCAGAGACCGCCTTGACGGACTCGACCTCCGCGTAGGGCTCGCCCTTTACCAGCCGCGTGCCCGGCGAAGGCGGCTCGAAGAACACGACCTCGCCGAGGGCATCCTGCGCGAACCAGGTGATTCCAAGGGTCGCCACCCCTGGGTCATCGGCGTCGATGCGCGCCCAGTCGTGCTCGGGGTGGTAAAGCAGGTCATCTGGATAGCTCACCTCGGCCATCGGCGTGGCTCCTCGATTCGGCGTTGATTTGGGACAGGATATTTATTGGACGGGACGGAGTAGCTTTCGTTGGGCTGTCTTCGCGGGTTGCCAACATGAAGCGAACAGGATGCGCTCGATATGAGAGCTTCTCAGGCCCTCTTTGCAACGAACGGCTTGGAGTGGACGATGGCGGGACGCACACGCCCGCGCACATCGATTTGAAGCGGGGTACCCACAGCGGAGCGATCGGCGGGCACATATGCCAAGCCGATGCCGGTATTCAAGCAGGGCGAGAGCGTGCCGCTGGTGACCACGCCGCCACCGAGAACCGTATTGCCCTGACGGGCGATGCCGGGGCCGTCGAGCATGAACGCAACGAGCCGCTGCGGAAGCCGGCCGGTAACGCTCGCCGCCGGCTCGACCGCTGGCGAGCTGGCAGAGCTGGCAAGAGCGGCGCGCACGGCGCGGACCGCCTCCGCTCCGATGAACCCTGTGTCCTCTCGACAGCACCAGCCAAGTCCCGCTTCAATCGGGTTGCGATCGAGCGAGAGGTCGTTGCCGTATAGGTGAAAGCAAGCCTCCAGGCGCAACGTATCGCGCGCGCCCAGGCCCGCGGGGGTGGCGCCGCGGCGACACAGCTCGTCCCACAGCGCAGGCGCCTCATCGGGTGCGAGCAACAGCTCGACGCCCTCCTCGCCGGTGTAGCCGGTGGCGCACACGAGCACATCCACTCCCGCGAGGCGACGCGTGGCGGCGGTCATGCGCGCGGGCAGCGGAGCGTCGGAGACCGCTTGCACGATCTCGCGCGCGAGCGGGCCCTGGATTGCGAGCATCGCGTAGTTGGCAATGCGATTGTGCACTTGCACGTCGAGCTCGCCCACGTGCTCGCGAAACCAGGAGAGGTCGCGCTCGTGGTTGGCGGCGTTAGTGACGGTCAGATAGCGGTTGGGCTCCAGGCGATAGGTGAACAGATCGTCGAGCACGCCGCCGTGCTCGTCACACAGCACGCTGTACTGAGAGCCGCCGATCGCGATCTTGGACACATCGTTTGAGAGCAACCGTTGCAATAGCGCCTCAGCCTGAGGACCGGAAGTTTCGATCTCACCCATGTGTGAGACGTCGAAGATGCCACAGCGCTCGCGCACGGCCATGTGCTCGGCGCGCACGCCGGCTGCGTACTGAACGGGCATCTCCCAGCCGGCGAACTCGACGAGCTTCGCGCCGGCTGCCACGTGGCGCTCGTACAGGGATGTGCGCTGGAGTGCGCTGGGAGCGGAGGTTGCCACGGCGCGCAGGTTAGCGAGGCCGGCACGGACAACGCATGCGCTTACTTCAACGTAGGAACGGCGGGACGTCGATGTCGTCGTCGGAGATCTCGAGCGCGGAGCGCTGGCGATCGTCAATGCGCGGGCCACGGTCGGGACGCCCACCCTCGCGGCGCGCGCGCTCGCCGCGGACGGCGCGCCCGGGACGGTGGTCGAAGCCGGTGCCGATCACGGTGACGCGTACGTCGTCGCTCATGCTCTCGTCGATGACCGCCCCGAAGATGATGTTGGCGTTGGGGTCGGCGGCGTTCTGGATGATCTCGGCGGCGTCGTTGACCTCGAACAGGCCGAGGTCCTTGCCGCCGGTGATGTTCAGGAGTATGCCGGTGGCACCATCCACCGACTCTTCCAAGAGCGGCGAGGAGATGGCGGCGCGAGCGGCGTCGGCGCAACGCGCCTCGCCCCCGCCAGTACCGATCCCCATCAGGGCCGAGCCAGCGTCGTGCATGATCGTGCGCACGTCGGCGAAGTCGAGGTTGATCAGGCCTGGAATGGTGATCAGATCGGTGATGCCTTGCACGCCTTGGCGCAGCACGTTGTCGGCCTCGCGGAAGGCGTCTAGCATCGAGGTGCGCCGCTCCACGACGGCGAGCAGCTTCTCGTTGGGAATCACGATCAGCGTGTCAACGACCTCGCGCAGCCGCTCGATGCCCTCGACCGCTTGGCGCCCGCGCTGGGAACCCTCGAAGTCGAACGGGCGTGTAACCACGCCCACGGTGAGCGCGCCGATCTCGTTCTTTGCGATCTCGGCGATCACGGGAGCGGCGCCGGTGCCGGTGCCGCCGCCCTCGCCCGCGGTGACGAACACCATGTCGGCGCCCTTCAGCGCCTCCTTGATGTCATCGCGCGACTCCGCCGCCGCGGCGGAGCCCACCTCCGGGTTCGCGCCCGCCCCGAGGCCCTTGGTGGACTCGTGACCGATGTTCAGCTTGATGTCGGCGTCGCACATCGCAAGCGCCTGGTTGTCGGTGTTGGCGGCGATGAACTCCACGCCGCGAAGCCCTGCGTCGACCATCCGGCTGACCGCGTTGGTCCCGCCTCCGCCGACTCCCACGACCTTGATGACCGCCAGGTAACTGCCGCCGCTCTCCATGATGTCCGAAGCCTTCAGTAGGTGTTTAAGGTTTGCCCCGCGTGGCGGAGCGAACCATCAGAATACGCAAGTTATGCAGGGAACTTCGCCCTGTCAACGACAACCCTCACTCTCGCAACAATCGTTGCAGAACCGCCAACCCTCGATCATCGCTTGAGAATTGGGTCTGGAAGGCGGTAACCCTCGAGTATAGGTTGAGTCCATGTTCAGCCACCCGTGGTGGGGCCCTGCGCCGGTTCGCCTGTGGTAGATGCTGGAGCTTCGCTGGAACCGCCGGAAGAGCTAGAGAGCCCGCCCGCGGCCGGCGTGGTGGTGGAGGAGGAAGAGGAGGAGGTTTCATCGGTCGAGGATGAGCTGGTGGTGGAGCTCGAGCTGCTTTCGCTTTCTTTCGAGGCGCTTTCGCTTTCAGAGCTCGTCGAGGAGCCCGACGCCGCTGGGGCGCCGCCGACCGCGCTTTCCAGGTTCGCTGCCAACGCCGCCGCCGTTGGATCGCTCGAGGTGCCCGTTTGGATTGAGGTGGAGGTTGGTTGCGAGGAGGAGAAGCCGGCGGCTGGACGTTCGGGCAGACGCACATCCACATACAGCGCGCCGGCGGCACTCGGCGAGGTGAGCACGCGAGCGAGCGACAGCCACTTGGCGTGCGGTCGCGCGTCGTTGCCAAAGTAAACGAGCAGCCCGTTGCGCATCGCAGCGGTGAGACCTTCGGGACCGTTGAATACGCGCACCACGAATCGCGCAAGCGCCGCCGGGGCAGCACCGAGCACCGTGAGGGCGGCGAGCGTTGTGGGTTCGCTGACGCGAGCTCCCGGAGAGGGCTCCAATGAGCCGTGGAGAATCGGCAACGAGCTCGATAGCAGCGCGGGCCCAAGCACGGTTCCATCGGCGGCCACCGCCGTGCCCTGCCCCGCCGAGAGCAGCGCCGCAACCGGCGGGCGCTCGGTGACCGAGATGCTCACCGTGTGGGGAAAACTAGTCTTAACGCGCAACCCGCTCACCACCGCGTATGAGGCGATAGCTGAGCGCAACGCCCCCACTTCGAAGTCCATCGTGGTCATTCGCGTGGCGGCCCCGTCGAGAGCTGTCCTGATCTGGATGGCGTCCGTCCCGTGGACACCGGATATGTGCACATGCTCAACTGCCACAAGCGAGGAGCCACGCAACCACAGCCAGCCGCCGCCGAGCAGGGGCAACGCGATCAGCACTGACACCGTCGCCCGCAACGCTAGGCGGTTGCCTGAGAGCCAGCCCAGCGCATGCCCTGGGTATGCCCCCAAGGTAGCTCCACGGCGGACTCTACGGCGAGCTCCACGACGAGACAAGCGACGCGGGAAGGGAAGCGAAAGCTCCATCTGAGATTGTTCGACCCCGAGCAGCCAACCCCTTGTTCGATCCCACCTACTCACCCCAAGCGCTAGGGATCTCGACCTACACGACGAATACAAGTCCAAGTCCTACCTTCGACTCAAAGTCCATGCGAGCCGCTGCCGATTCCGAGATACGGGGCGAGTTTTGTAGTTAGTGCTTGCTTTTTGAACTGTCCCAGAAGGGGTACTATCGTGCAGTCCTCTGCTTCACCCACGAGAATGAGACATGAGCGCGATCAGACTTACTGAGCGTGTGGGCTTGATTGCGGTGCTCGCGATCGGGCTGCTGTGCCTGGGCATCGGGTTCGGCGTGGGTGGACTGGAATCGCGTTTTTCAAGCGCATCGGACAAGCGCGGCGAGCTCCCTCCCACCAGGCTCACCGCCCTCCCCCACGAGACGATCCTCGACGGTACGCTGGCGCTTCGCGTAAGGCTGTCTGCTCCGCCGGCAACGTTCACGCCGCGACCCACGCTGATCCCCGCGGTTGCTGGCACTTGGAAGACGCGCGGCGACTCGGAGATCTTCATGCCTGCCTCGACGCTCGACCCCTGTGCCAGTTACACGCTGAGGATCCCCGCATCGAGCACGGCAGTCGGGCACTCGCCACTCGGAGCTCAGCGAAATATCGCGCTGTCCGTGCAATGCCCCTCGGTGAAGGGTTTGCAGCAGACACTCGCCCGGCTCGATTACCTTCCCTACGCTGCCCGTTCCTCAACACGCGCGCGTGCGTTTGAGGCACAGGTGGCCAGCGCCGCCTCCGACCCTGCCACCGCCGCGCAAGCGGGCACACCGACAGATTCGGCGGCGCATGTGGCAAGGCGCGTGGCAGCCATCGACATGTTCGAGCCCTCCCCCGAGCCGCTCCATGCGCGCGTTGGCGACGCTCCCCCGATGGAATACGGCCAGCTCGACGAGACCACCAAGGGAGCCTTGATGGTATTCCAATCCAAACATGAAATCGAACCCACCGGAACCCCCGAAGCGGCGACTTGGAAGGCGTTGCTGAAGGCAGCCGAGAAGGACGAACGCAACCCATCTCCGTACACATTCGTGACTGTCACAGAGTCGCTACCCGAGACGCTCGAGGTCCACCGCGACGGTCGTGTGGTGCTCTCCACTCCAGCCAATACCGGCGTTCCAGGCGCCGAAACGGCCCAAGGCATCTTCCCAATCTTCTCCCGCTTCGTGTCCACCACGATGGTGGGAACCGATCCCGACGGCACGAAATACACAGCACCCGATGTGCCCTGGGTCAACTACTTCAACGGCGGCGACGCCGTGCACGGCTATCCACGTGCCTCCTACGGCTTTCCCCAGTCAAACGGCTGTGTCGAGCTCCCGATCGAAACGGCCCAGACCGTCTACGGAATGCTGACGATCGGCGACATCGTCGAGGTGAGCTGAGCACCAGAGAGTGCCCTGCTTACGACATGGGCCGCGGCGACACGCGAGCTGACACCGAGCTGTCGGTAGATGTTCTCCAGGTGGTGACGGACGGTGTGCTCGCTGATGCTGAGGGTCCGGGCGATGTCGGCGTTCGTGCATCCTCGCCATAGGAGACGAAGCACCTCCGCCTGACGCCGAGTGAGCCCAAGCGCACGGAGCGTCTGCGGCTCTGAGACACGCAGGAGGCGCACCGCCACCGCGTCGAGATTGCCCGGAGAGCCGTGTATGTAGCGCGCCAGCAGCTCGCCGCCCGCGACAGTCAAGATCAACGGCTCAGAGATGCCGAGCGGGCCGTTTTGGCGTTGGAGGGAAGCCCACGTACGCAGCACCTCGGTGGCTGTCTCCTCGCCGGATAGTTCGCTCAGCAGTCGCTCCGCGCGAGCGTGCGCGGGCGTAAGGCTTCCGTTGGCCTCGATCAGCACGATCGCGAGCGGACCGTCTTCGATCTCATCCAAGCCGCGCAAGATGACCTCCAGTCGCGCGCGATCGTCGAGATTGCGATGAGCGTTCAACGCGATGTGCTTGGCGGCCTCGAAGACATCGAGCTCCGCATCGGAGAAGTCGCGTCCCGCGCGACTCACGGTGACTCCGACCAGCCGACCGCGAACAGGAACCGTGAAGGCGAGCTGATACTCGGTGGCGATGTGTCGATACACGAGGTCATACAGATCCAGTTCGTGGAGCTTGCGGGAGCTGATGAAGTCTGACATTCGCAGCACCCGGTCATCGCCCGTGCGCTGGAAATGCGCCGCCAGCGGGTTCTGCATGATGAGCGCCGCAAACGCCTCATACATCCCACCAAGATCCAGGGGCATTACGGGATCGGCCGTTACGAGCAGATCCTCAGGTCCGGAGCCAATCTCGTTGTAGGAGGCGATCTCGCAATCCACCAGCCCGCGCATTCGCGCGGGCAGCGCCGCGCGGAAGCTCGCGAGATCCTCCAGTTCGACCAGTTCAGCCAGCTCGGCCAGGCTCTGGGCATGTGCTAGCGAGCTGGCGCCCACCCGGCGCGACCGTGACATTGCTGCTCAAAGATAGGCAGAACGTCCCATACACGTAAGCGCCCGCAGCAAGCCATCAAGGATCTGCTTGCCAACAAGGAAAAGCCTTTTGAAAAGTTGATCTCCGGACCACCCGTGGGTTTCGCCGGGCCGGTTTCTCACGAAGCTTTCCAACAGGAGACGATCACCGCCAAGCCAGGGATCTATGTGGAGCTGTGCTTCATGGACACCCAGGACGGTCGCAGTCACACCCAGCTCGGCATGGAGCGCATCATCCACATCGTGAAGTAGCGGTCCCGAAGCGCAACGGCGACAGGTTGGTCTGGCCACCACTCGATGTGGCCAGACCAACCGCGCTGACGCTCCGCGGCTGGACCGCCTGGGCGTTGGGTCATCGCTGACCTATAGGTCCTGAGAGTGTGAGCGCCGAGCAGCCGCCCAACGCGCCGCCTCGAGCATGAGCGTTCATGTGTCGCTGGCTCGCGTATTCAGGATCTCCGCTTCTACTCGAGGAAGCGCTATATGGGCCAGCTAATTCACCGATTGATCAGAGTTTGCACTCGCGGCTCGGCGCCGAAACGACGAACGGTGATGGCTTGGTGCCCGAGGCGACCTGCCGAATAGTCGGACGAGGCCACGACGAGCAGCGGCATTCCGCCCGAGGGCACCATAAGCCGGAGGATGAGGCTGCTCGCGATCGACTCAAAAGACGAACGCGCCACCGTCACCATTTCAGCTCGATCTCGAGCTCGCGCTCGTCGGTCTCCACCTCGAGCTCGACCTTGAGTTGAAGCTGATCGGGGACGTGAACAGTGAAATGCATTCCGCCGCGATCAAACTCCAAGTCGTTGTTACGAGCGAGCATGTCGGCAAGGAGCCGTAGACGCTCCGCGACCTCCTCCCTGCTGACGGTCTCCTTCTGTTTGACCTCAAAGATGTCCATCAGACTCTCCCTCCGTCCTGCGCAAGCCAAGCCTTTGCCTCGGCCAGATCGCGAACGCGGAAACCCTGGGCCTTTCCAGGAAGCAGGACGGAAAGAGCACGCAGAGCAGGGCGTATCCAATCCTCGTCACTGACCACCGCTACGCGCTCGTATGAGGTCGCGTGGCGCACGCGGAAGCCCGTGTCAGCGCTCATCGCGTCACCCTCGACCTCACGGGCCGCAGTACCGATCAGGTAGAGCAGCCGCACGTTGCGGCCTGCGGCGATCTCTTGGCGCAACAGAGGCTCGACAGTCTCCTCCCAATCGTCGTCCTCAACCTCCCCGACCGCCTCAAAGCCGATCGTTCCAGCTGGCATGTCCGTGATCCTTCGCAACATGGACTGGTCCCTTCTCGTGGCTGCCATCGCGAGTGACAGCGGTATCGAAGTCAACTCTCACCATAAACCCTCCACGTCATCAAATCCAGACAGTCGAGAAATCCGAATCATGTACCCAACGAGAACTAAGGGACAGTTGAACGCAAAGCCCGATTCGGCGGGTGGGATCTGAGAACATGACCAACATGCCCAGAACGTCGATGCCTTTTCAAGGAGACTGGGTCGGACGGCGCTCTGTGCTGCGGCGCATCGCTGCAATCCTCGCGCTCATCACACCAGCCGCGATGGCCGTAGTGGCCGCATTCGCGCTTGCGGGTGACGTTCTCATTGCCGTGCTCGCGGTTGGGCTCGTCCTGTTGACAAACGCCGCCATCTGGTTCGCCTTGACAGAGCGGGGCGCACCGCGCGCCGTCGGCGCGGTGGTCGCGGTCCTCTCTGGAGCCGGCTTGATCGTGGTGCTTGCGACCCATTGGCAGGGGCTATTGGTACTGGCCGCGCTGCTCTTGCTGCTTGCTCTGTTCGGATTGACCGCGCGCTACGCACTGGGACGGGCTGGAGAGGCAGCGCTCGGAAGGAGGGCCGCCGCGGTCGTGCCGGTGGGTGCAACCGGCTCGGGGGCACTGATCATCAACCTGAAGTCCGGCGGCGGAAAGGCGGAGCGCTTCGATCTCGCCGGGGAGGCTCGGCGGCGAGGGATCGAGCCGATCGTCCTACGGCGGGGCGATGACCTGCTCGAGCTCGCCGAGAGCGCTATCGCACGAGGCGCGGAGGTCATCGGCATGGCTGGAGGTGACGGGTCACAAGCGCTCGTGGCCACGGTCGCCGCAAAACGTGACATTGCCCATGTTTGCATTCCGGCGGGAACACGAAACCACTTCGCGCTTGACCTCGGCCTGGATCGCGACGACGTCGTGGGTGCGCTGGACGCGTTCACCGATGGCGTCGAGCGGCGCATCGACCTCGCATGCGTGAACGACCGCGTGTTCGTCAACAATGCGTCGCTGGGCGTCTACGCGAAGGTCGTCCAGTCCGAGGCCTATCGCGACGCCAAGCTCGGGACGTGGACAGACATGCTGCCAGACCTGCTCGGTCCAGACGCCGAGGCGATCGACCTCCAGTTCACCACCCCGGACGGAACCGACTGCGACGATGCACCGCTCGTGCTGGTGTCGAACAACCCGTATGAGCTCACGCACCTCTCCGGCGCCGGCACGCGAGAGCGGATCGACACGGGCCTGCTCGGTATCGTGGCAGCCCGGGTGCGAGGCACAGACGTTTCAAAGCTCGTCGCGCTCGAGCTGGTCGGCCAGACGAGGCGCTACCCCGGGCTACTCTCTTGGTCCTCACCAGAGTTCGAGGTTCACTCCGGTGGCCCCGTCGAGGTCGGCCTCGATGGCGAGGCGCTGGTGCTGGACCCGCCGTTGTATTTCGCATCGCTGCCCGGCGCGCTGCGTGTGCGGTTGCCCCGCGGCGCGAGCCTGTCTCCGGCGGCACGCGCGGTGGCACTCACCTCGGAGAACTTGGGAACGCTGGTTCGGGTAGCCACGGGCCGGTGAATCGCGCAAAGCGTGCGACTGCCGCCGGCATTGGTTGGGCAATCTATGTGTCGCGCTGCTTGCAGGAGCCTGAGAGCTTGTCTTGAGGCTCTCAGGCTCGATGACGGTGCGCAGGCTCGGAGCCGGGTTGTCGCGTCGGCATTCGCCCGACGAAGAAAAGCGCCGCGGCCGCGATCAGGATCAGGACCGTGAGGCCGGCACGGAGCCCGTCTAGGCGAGCTTGGGCATTGGCGTCGAGCGCCGCCTGCGTCACCTCGTTGCTCGCGCCCGCTTCCTTGGTGGCGGCCTGGAGCTGCTTGTCGGACATGAACGGGATGCCGGCGGACAGCTCGGTGTCTCGCCTTGTCCTTGACGCTTTGTGGGACCGCGTTGTTCATCTCGATGTGCGTCAGAAACGACGCCGTCAGCACAGCGACCAGGATCGAGCCCGCGAGTGCCGTGCCCAACGAGGCGCCGAGGTTGGTTACCGTGTTCTGCACGCCCCCCACCTCCGAGCTCTGCTCGTCGGGCACGGCCGAGACCGTCACGGCGCCGAGCTGGGATGCCAACGCGCCGATGCCGAGTCCGACGAGTAGCAGTGGAACGGTCACGATCTCGGCCCCTGCATCGATATCGATCGCCGCCAGCAGTACTAGCAACCCGAGCAGCATCAAGATGATCCCGACGCGTACAACCAAGCGCGGCGATACGTCCGGGAACAGCCGTGGCACTCCCAGCGCCGCCGCTAGCAGGGTCAGGGACATAGGCATGATCCGAACCCCGGTGGCTATCGCCGACAGTCCTAGTGCCACCGACAAGTAGAGCGGGATCAAAAAGAAAACCCCCATCATCAGGAGGTACTGAAAGAAGAACATGATCAACCCGCCGCGGAGCTGCTCGTTGCGCAACAGCTGTGGATCGACGAGCGGCTCCTTGCTTTGCGCGACCAGCTGGCCCTCCCAGTGCAGAAACGACCACACCAGCACGAGCCCGGCCACCATTAGCCACGGCACGGGAGACATCCCGAACCACTGGGGCGCGCCCGACTTCGACACCACCCAGCCCCAAGAGCCGGACTTCAGCACGCCAAAGACGAACACGCCGAGGCCGGCGGCGCAAAGAAACGCGCCGATCAGGTCGATCTTCGGTCGGCGGTCGGGAGGGGCGTCCTCGGCACGGCGTGCCAACACCAGGATGACCGCCACGAGCATGACCTCACCGGCAAAGACCCAGCGCCAGGATGCATAGGTCGTCGCCAGCCCGCCGACAAGCGGACCGACAGCAATCGCGATCGCCCCGGCGGCCGCCACCAGACCGTAGGCGGCGGGACGACGTTCAGCCGGGAAGTTGCCCGCAACCAGCGCGACGATCGACGGCAGGATCAGCGCGGCGCCGACGCCCTCGAGGAAAGACCAACCGAACAGGAGCACCGGCAGGCTCTGGGAAAGAGCGGTCGTGAACGAACCGCAGCCATAGATGACACAACCGATCGTGAATGCGCGCTTGCGGCCGATCAGCGCGCCGACCTTCGCCCCGGGGATCATCAACATCGCCATCACAAGCGTGTAGGCCGTGATGGCGCCCTGGATCCCGGTGACCGTGGTACCGACGTCCTCCGCGACGGTCGCGATCGAGACGTTCATCACCGAGCTGTCGAGCGCCATCAGGAACTGGCCGGCGGCCAGTGTCAGCAGGATCACCTGGGCGCCGGCGACAGCTGGCTTCGTCAAAGTTGAATCGCTCACGCACCCAGCCTTGCAGCTATTGGGGATGTCGTGGTGTCAGGGCCTGAGATGCCGGCGTCCCGCAGATTCTGCCAGCTCGCCGATCGTCCATTCACGCTGATTTTCTGTCATCGCCGAGCACCGTAGGCCATGACGTAGCGTCAGATTCAATGCCGCTTCTGCACATATACGAGCTGCCCGTTGGCCAGGCGATGAAAGCCCGTCCGGTTGGGTAGACCAGCGCGTGTGCCGCCACGAAGGACCGAATGGCCTCTCGAGGAGCGAATCCGCCTCGCCAAAATGACACCCCTGTTCGAGTCTGGCAAGATGGGACTCACCGTGAACGCGACCCCGCGACTCCGGGAAGCGACCTGGCGGCGCGACCGCCATGGTCCCTTATCGCCGCGGTCGTGGCGTTCCTCGCGCCGGTTGTCATAGTTGTGGTGGTCGCAGTCGCACCGGCGACAATATGCCCGCCGCCGTGGTGGTGACTATGGACAATCTAGGTGCGCCTCTATGGGTTGCGGCTGGCTGGTGAGCCACCCAGCCGCGCGGCTGGTGCTTGGCCTGGCCGTCTTCGTGCTCCTCGGTTGGGCGGTCGGGGAGTTCTGGACCTCAGTTGTGGGGTCGGTCGATCTGAACGCGGTACTCGACGTGGCTGCTCAGCGCACAGCGGTACTCACAGACGTAGTACGGGTGATCACCTGGGCTGGCAGTGCATTTCTGCTAGTTCCGCTCGCCCTGATCGCTTGCCTTGCGTCTGCCCGGGCGGGCATGCGCCGAGAGGCACTCGCGATCGTACTCAGCCTCGGCGGCGCGATGCTGATCTCAGGCGGGGTCAAGCTGCTTGTATCGCGCCCGCGCCCGCCCGTGGAGCACCTGCAGGCGGTTACCGGCTCGAGCTTTCCTTCGGGCCATACGACGCAGGCGAGCGCATTCTGGTTCTCACTGGTGTTCGCGATGCCGGCGGCAGGGGCATCGCCGAAGCTAACTCGCGTGGCTGCCTGCCTTGCACTGCTGATCGTTCTCGCGGTCGCCGCGTCTCGTGTCTATCTGGGCGTCCATTATCCAAGCGACGTGGTCGCCGGCATGCTGCTCGGCACCGGTTGGGCAACTTACGTGTCGTGCTGCTTGCCACCGCGACCAGCTTCGCGGTTCGAGGCAGTGAAGAGGCCAAGCCCAACCAGGCGATGATCAGCATGGGTGCGGCGAACATCATGCGTCCCGGTGCTCCTGCTCGAAGGGATCCCCCGGGGCGCCTTTGGGCGCTTGCTCCTCGAGCCGTGCCTTGGCTTCGAGCAACGCCTCGCGCTGTTGCTTGGTGACCGGCGGAAAGCAGGGATCGATCTCCATCAGCGTGTCGACCAGCACGGCAGATGCTCCGACCCGGGCAAACCACTTACGGTCGGCGGGGATCACATACCACGGAGCCCACTCAGTGCTCGTGTGCGAAAGCATCTCCGAGAACGCCCTCTGGTAATCATCCCAACGCTCACGCTCATTGACGTCAGCCATCGAGAACTTCCAATTGTGGTCGGGAAGATCGATCCGGCGCAGCAAACGGGCTCGCTGCTCCTCCTTTGAGATATTCAAGAACAGCTTGACGATCCGCAGCCCGTTGTCGGTGAGATAGCGCTCCCAATCGTTGATCTCGCGATAGCGGCGCTGCCAGATGTCCCCTGCCTTCGCCGCCTCAGGCAACTTCTGGCGATCGAGGTTCTCCGGATGTACGCGCACCACGAGCACCTCCTCGTAGTGGGAGCGATTGAAGATGCCGATCTCACCGCGCCCCGGGAGACGCCGCGCGTAGCGCCAAAGGAAATCATGATCGAGCTCCTCCGCCGACGGCACCTTGAAACTGTGCACAGCCACGCCCTGCGGGTTTACCCCACTCATCACGTGACGGATCGTCCCATCCTTCCCAGCGGTGTCGAGCGCCTGCAACACCACCAGTACCCCCCACGTGTCCTGAGCCGCCAGCCGAGCCTGGTACTCAGAGAGCAGTCGCACTCCCTCAGCGAGCAAGACGACCCCTTCCTTCTTCTTCACACCTCCCTTGAAAGCAGGGCCAAAGTCCTTGGCAAGGACCACCTTTGACCCGGGCTTCACCCGGAACGGCTTGATGAACTCCGCAACCCGCCTTTGACGCTTGTCGACCATCCTTGCTCCATTCCTGACCCACCAAGCGTCGCAGGTCCCGATGACCCAGACTCAGCCGAGCCCTAAATCACCATAATGTGCCAGGTCGTAGCGGGGGGCAGTGTCGAAACCGGTACCCGCGACTACGGGGAGCGCCGCTGGTACTGACCGAGGGCTATCGGCGGCCGTGGCGCATCGATTTCTCGAGGATCCCTCAGCGAGTTGGAGCCATTCTCCCCATGGCTCGAGGACCCCGACCTCACTTGGCGTATCGCGACAGGCAGCGCGACAGCGGTTCTCTGGCCTGGCCACCGCCTGAGGCGGCTACAACCTACGAATACCGCCAACGGGATTCGAAGTCTCATCGCATGCTGCTCGATCCTCAGTGATAGAGCCAAATCTGGCTTGGTTGCTGGGGATTCTCGCGGCATCGATCCGACTGGGTCCGGTGGAATCCGGCCGGATCAGTACACGACTGGCGCGAGACTGGCGCGCACCTACTCCCCCACGGCTCGAAGGTGGGGCCCGCCGTCGAGCCGTTCCAGGTAGCCGTCGATCCGTGCGCGCGCCTCGTCCTCGCCGCCAGGCATTAGCTTGCCGTACACGTCGAACGTGAAGGCGACGCTCTCGTGACCCATCACCACCGACAATGCCTTTGCGTTGACGCCTGCCGCGATCATCAGCGACGCGAAGGTGTGGCGTGCGTCGTGCAAGCCGACGGGCTCCAGCGCGTCCTCGCGGGCCTTCATGGTGATCCGACGTGGGCCGTCCGGCTCAGGGTTCTTGCCCGACTTCCACCCCCACGCGGCGAGAGCGCGGCGGCGGACTGTCGAGGGCTCGAACGGCACGTCTGCGCTCGCTCCGAATACGAGGTCGTGTCCATCGCGGCCGGTGGCCAGCTTGTGCGCCGCGAGGTATGGGCGCAACCGTCCGATCAGCGGTACCGTCCGATGTGCTGCGTCGGTCTTTACGTCCTGCTCGCCCTCCTTGGCATCCCAGCCGCGCGAGACACGGACAACGCCAGCATCTAGGTCCACGTCATCCCAGCGCAGTGCGCGCAGCTCGCCGTGGCGCAACCCCGAGTACAGCGCGGTCGCCCATATACCTCGATCGTCCGCTTGCAGAGCGTCGAGCAGCGCCTGTGCTTCCTCGGGCGTAGCGATGCGTTCCCGCCGACCTTCCGGCCGGCGCAGTTCCAATCCCTTCGTCGGGTCGTCGATGACCAGCTTCCGCCGCACTGCTCGCCGGTAGATGACGCGCAACGGGTCGATCTGATTCTGCACCGTAGACGCCGACAGGCCGTCAGCGGTCAGCCGATCGGCGAACCGCTGTACGTCCTCGCGCTCCACGTCGGCGAGCCGCTTGTGCCCGAACGCGGGCAAGACGCGCATCGTCAGCGCCTCATCGTAGGAGCGGATCGTCGCGGGCTTGTACGGCTTGCGCGAGCGAGTCGGGATCGAACCGTCACGCATCCCCGCCATCAGCTCGTCCGCCGCTTCACGGACGGTCGTACTCGCCGCGACGCGCATCGCTTTTTTGGCGACCGCCGCTCGAGAATCGTCACGCCACTGCTTGGCCGCACCGTGCGTCCGGAACGTGCGACGGATCTTCTTGCCGTCGCTCTTGCTGTAGACCGACGCCTCGTAGGGACAGTGGCAGCGACCCTTACGACTACACCCGCGTCCGTGTCGCTGACGGATACCCGTCGCCATCACTTGCTCCCCTCACCATTTGTGTGTTGTTTGGCGCGTTGACGTCTCCTGATCTCTTCAACGGAGGAAACGCGCTCCCAGTCCGGTTCCCAACCAGGAGGCTTATCGGGTGTGCCCCCTTCTGGATGGCCTTTGCGTACGTGCTCCGCTGCGCCCTCAGGCACGACCCCGCAACCAGGGCACTCGTACCCGATTTCGGGCTCGAAGTCGGGACGCATAGTTATGTTTTCCTCCCCCGGGTCGGCTTGCTTGCGCCAGTGCTCTTGTTCGGCAGCCGCTATTGCCAGGAGGAGGTCTACTGCCTCCACAGCGTGGCCAACAATCATCATCGAATAAGTCCGCTCACTGCCCTCGCAGATACCACCTGAATCCCAATCGGTATCGAAGTCGGAGAGGATTCCAACGCGGTCGATCCAAAGGCGTTGGCCAATCATGCTCACGGGACATGAATTGTGTATCGACGCTAGCCGACGTGCGATCTCTGCCACGGGCAGAGAAAACATGCTCCTTGCCTCTGTCATCACTTACTCCCTTCGGTCGTGTTCACTGCGCTTAGCGTGGAGCGTCCGAGTGTTCTCGCAAGCTCTGGCATCAGAGCGGTCAGAGGTGGGCGCGTCGGATCATCGAGTGGCAGTCGAGGCAAGTCCCGCCGTAGAAGGTCGAAGACCTCATTGAGTAGGCGCTCCCCGCTTGTAGGCAGCTGGGTCGCCATCACGCACCACCTGTTCTCTCGATTCGCCGCTCACAAGCGCCGGAGAGAGCCGCAAGCGACACGCTGAGCAGATCGTCGGGCGCAAGGGATGCTGCGAGTGCCTCTGCTGCGCGCTGAGCCTCCACGAGTAGCTGAATGAAGTCCTCGGCAGGCGTTAGCCATACTCGGTCGTTGCGGATCACCATGTCCGAGCCGATCATCACGCACCCACCTTCCCCTGCTGCTTGCTGGGCTTTCCCTCGTCGGCCGCTATGTACTGGCGGAGCTTCGTCACGGTTGTCTGGCCGATGCCTTTGATCCCCATCAGCTCGCTGTCGCCCATTTCCTCGATTTCGTCCAGCGTGGTTAGGTGGGAGTTTCGTAGGGCGCGATTCAGGGCCGTGCGTGGGGCCGGCGCGAGCGTGTTCAGGAACTCCAGAACTCCATCGCTTAGTTGAACTGGCTTGCCGGGCTCGCGCGATGCACGTCGCCCCTCTGACACCCTCGCGCCTACGGGCACGAGTCGCCACTCCAAGCCCATGTCGGGCGTCCCGCCTTCGGGCTCGCCTTCTATCGACTTCAGGGCTCGCGTATAGCAGCAGTCACCGACGCTCTCGTCTTTGACTTCGATGCCCAGCCTGTTCCATTCTTCCCGGCTGCGAAGAGGTGTGACGTGAAAAAACCGCGTCGGCTCTATTCGTTTCTCGCGCGTCCCTTTCCAGTCCTTCGAGGTGTTGACGATCTCAATGGATGCCTTGACGTACGGCTCCCCGTGGACATCGATCCGCTTGCCGCACCAATCGCACTCGTGGCGATACATCGCTTCCTCCTTGGTCGGAAGGAAAGCATCGACCGACCGCCGTGTGTGCGGCGGATCTGTGGGCGCAGGTTGTATTCTGGCGCTTGCATCGATGGTTTCCTCATCGGTGTCGGAGGCCCGGGCGCTCACAACGTCGCGGGCCTCATGTATGGATAGGGGCAGCGTAGCGTCTGCGCCAGCGGAATACAAGACCCCTATACGATCCCCGCTGGTCGGACAATCCGGACTTCCGGATGTCTGGTAGGTTGCCGCGCATGATAGGCCTGCTCTTGCTCATCGTCATCGCATCAGCCGTCTGGGTCGGCTTCGACTCCTCCGGCCGCGACTTCATCACCGGGAAACGCTGGGTCATGGCCAAGGGGCCAGTCGGCTGGGTTCTCGGATGCCTCCTGCTCTGGATCATCTTCTTTCCCGCCTATCTCGCTCTGCGCGGTCGAGCACCACTCAAGCGGTCCGACTAACCGCGCCGAACGCAGCGACTGACGCACTGCTAAGTCCCCGGCCAGCGGCGCCGGACGGATTGCAAGGCCGCGCAAGGCAGTTGGTCTGGGGCTGTCGAGAGCGTTACCCCGGTCCGACGTTCCGCATTTCGAGAATCGTCCCTGCCGGGGCCTCAACGCCGACGAGTTCTTGAGCTGCTTGGATTCTCGATGTCCCGTCTTTCCGTCTAACAACAGGCCCTGTGCGCCCAAGGGTGAATGGTGCGGAGAGCTGTGGGAGTTCGACGCTCATACCGCCTCCTTACCCTATCCTTACGGGACATAGCGAAAGCCAACCAAAATTATAGGCAGCGGATTGAGTGCCAGTCTGTGAAAGACCAATCGAAAGTATGTCGGTAGCTTTCAGCGTGACTCTCGTATAAATAGCACCGTAGACAGCCCCCATAAACGCAGACGACCCGACATCTTCGAGCGGGGTCATGCCAGTGTAAACTCCGTTGACCCACGGAACCGCTGTCAAGGTTCGCGTGGCGACTTCGGTGCTTTCCATACGAATACTAAAACCCACATCATAGACGCCCGCCACAGGCACCGTCAATTTGGGTCCACCCGTCAATTCTTGGGCCGCTTCGGTTTTCTTTTCCATCGACCCTTGCTTTGGGGGAGCCCACGTTGGTCCTCCGACGAACTCCCACTTGTGTTCCGAAGAAGACGCAGCTCGATATCGAAGATTCCACACAACGCCTTCAGCTGCCAAGGTCGTATTCTGAAAATAGACTTCCTCACCATCCACCGGACTACCAGGCAGAACCGAAACAAGCGCGGGCTTTGGTTCGGCGGTCCTTTCGCCTTCCCACCACACGACCCTCGGTACTTCGTTGTCGTCGAACGCGACCTGGACCTGCGCGCCCTGCGCCGGGAGAGTAGCCCCGTGGAGCGCCCCCCATTCACACTTGTACGGTGCCGCTGTCGAATAGCCCGGCACGATCACCCACAATGGATCAGTAAACGATTTGGGCGCTTCCCTAGACCGCGACACGTATCCGCCGACCACCGGACGCTCGGGAGTGGGGTCCGAGCGTTTGACCATGTTCACACCGAACTGTTGCGCCATTAGGGACCAGGTCTCCAATAGCCGAGGAAACCGCTCGGCCCCATCTGTTCAGCGGGGCCTTCTGAGGGATCTCCGGGGGCACCCATAGAGATCGACTTTCCGTTTCCGATATACACGTTGACGTGCGTCGTATGCGCTAGTTCCCCGAAGAAGCATAGATCGCCAGGCTGTGGACTACTTGTCTTTACCATGTGTTCGATCATTTCCTGGGTTCCTGCCGTGTACTGGCCGCCCGCTGGGTCGGGTTGTTTCGCCGCCTTGTAACACATCTCAGCAAACCCCGAGCAGTCCATCCGGCGGGGCGTCGGCCCAAAGAGTTTCGCTGACGCTTCATGCCCTGCGCCGTAGACGTATTCGTACTTGGCTTTTTCCGTGAGGGCCTTCTTGGCGGCTTCGACAACACTATTGATCGGTCCGAGCTGGCTTTCCGCCGCTTTCGTCGTGCTGCCGGCGAGTGGCTCTGGGTAGGGCGCCTCGGGCGGCTCAAAAGTGATGGTTGTAAACGGGTCTTCCAAATATTTGCGGACCGTATTGGCGATTACCCACCGGCCGTTTAGTGGTCCCGAATTCTGGTTTACGAACACGTCACCCGCACGGTACTCAGTCGGTTCGCACAATAGCGGCAACCGGATCTCTGACGGTGTTTGTGGCTTAGCTATCGTTGAACGGTGCGACGTTCGACCGCGTTTCTTGTGATCCGCATAGTATTCCCATGTCGTGTTATCAAACGTGCCCATGAGACCGACCGTGATAACACCGGATTCCTTTGTGCCGGTATGCCCGTTTTGGATAGTGTTCGCTGGAATGTCCAGGTATGCCGAGGGCTTCTGCCGACGAAAGTCGAACCCGTCCATGTAGAAGAAGCGTTGACCGTCAGTGAACGCGAACCACCGGACCTGTTTCGCGAGGCGCTGAATACAATCCCAGGAACTCTCATCCGGGTTCTGCGACGTACCGCGCTGCAACTGGCCGATATCGGATTCGCCGGACGTGTCGCCCGTCCCGCCCTTTATGCCACCGCCAGCGGCGATGATCGCTTGAGCCTCGGCGAGGAAGTGTTCATAGCCGGTCTCTGACGCATAAGCGTTTTCGGGCCACACGGATGGTTTCTCGACCTTGACGGCGACTTCCACCGGGTTATGGCTCGCCTTCGACAATGCGAGGGCGGATTCAAAGCCCTTGCCGCCGTCGAGGAACGCGTCAGCCATTCCCGTACTATCGTCTTGTTTGAACGTCCCGTCGCTTACTTTGCCCGCCAACACGCCACCGTAACCGTGACTGTTGGGGGCCTCGGCGGCGAGGCCGGACTCGGCTATCGCAGCGAAGATCAGTGCTTCCGTGGCTACCTGGTTGGCGCCCTTGGCGTTAGCCTCACCCAACAGAATATTTGCTTGCGCCGTCTGCGCAGAGGAGATCGGGACGCCCTTGACCGTGACCGCTGCACCTGCCCCGAGCCCCGGCGTCTTGTTGATCTTCGCGTGAGCGGCCGCCTTCGCCTTGGGGGTCAGTACCCCTTTCGCGTTTACGTTGCCTTCAGATTCGACGGTTTCCTGTACGGTTGCGTTCTTCGATTCGACGGGCTGAAGTTCGTTCAGCGACAGAATAACAACTTCGATCTTCTTTGCGGGGTCCCTCAAGCCAATTTCGTCGAGGAGCGCCTTGACGAACTGTGCTCGCGTCGTGGTACCGGGTGGTGCTACCTTTTCGCCGGTCGCTTCTCGCAACCATGCGACGATACGATCCTCAAACACGAGCGTCAGATTCGGTTGCGCCATGTCGTTAGTGATCGGGTCTATAGCGACAAGCTGCCACCAGTAACCAGACTGCTCGGGAAATTCGCACTGGATCTTATCCAGCAAACCATCTTCGGAGACCGTGAGGAACCCAGATGTGGCGAGTGTCCAGTACGGGTCGATCAGATGCACCTTTATAAACGATGAGCCTTCGAGCTGGGTCTCTATTTCGATCTCGCTGATAGCACCGGCTAGCTGTTCTTCATCCACATGACCTTTGGCGGTTTTGACGATATGCTTCGCAAGGAAGCTAGCTACGGCAAGTCGTTTAGTCATGGGGCATATCCTTTCGGGTCATCCTGTTGCGTGTGGTTTTACCTGACGCCATTTCGACTCCTTTAGTTACTATTCCCTATAAGACCGATATAGGCCCGGATATCGTCGCAAGCATCGCGCAAAGCTGCCTCAACAGGGTCATCGCCTCGCTCAGCATCGGCTTCCGAACAACCTCGCGTGACATTTAGACGCACACCTCCTCACGACAAGCATTGTCGATATTGCACGGCATCATTACGGGAGCGTCCGTGAAAGCATCACGCCACGGCACACCCCTATACAGGTAGTCGGCGAGCGTTTCAAAAAGGGACTTCTCGAACCCAAGCATCCTCCCCGCGCGGAGTCTCGCCTCATGCCGTAGCCATTCCCGCTCGACGGGAGGGACCGTCGCCAACAGTCCGGATATCTTTAGATCGTCACTATCGGAGCGGGTACGATATTCGCCGAGTCCGCGTATCTCGCCTAGCTGTCCAGCGAGGTAAACACGCAATAGTGACGAGGTGACGCCAGACCATTCCGCGTACGTGAAGTAAACCTTGCCGGTGTTATCGGGCCGAAGTTCTATCTCGCCTAGCGTGAACCCCACCGCATGAGCGACGACAGCGTGACCGGCCTCGTGATAAGCGACAGCGAGCCGCTCCCAATCCACCATTACCGTTTCGTCCTACCGGGAGTGTGCCCCAGCCGCGCGAGTGCTGCCCGCGCGGCCGTGGTGTGGTCGGGCAGGACTATCGGCAGATCGCTCTCGCCCGTCCGTTCTATACGCTCCCGCCCGCGACGCCGCATCGACACGAGACCGCCAGTGTGATCGTTTGCGCCGAAATTCACGGGACTTACATCTCCCTTGTCCAGATTGAGCTCTTGCAACCAGCGCCTGTCAATTTCGCCGTTATCCTCGGCGTACGACCATTTCTGGCGCATCACACGGAACGCGAAGCTCATCTCGTCTATAGCCCCATCCGAGACGGCAGCCTTCAGGAGTTGCACATCTGAGCGTGATGGGTTCAACGTCGCCGCGACATGCAGTCCGACTAGATCCTCATGCAACTGTAGTGTTCCCGGCTTCGTCCGCGCCATCGTCACACCACCACCGCCGCCGTGGTTGATAAGGAACGCTACGTCGGCGTTCTCCGCGAGTGTCCGGTTGAACGCTCCACGCAACACCGCCTCCATGTACGCCCCGACATAATCTTCCATTTCGTATGCGTGCGAAAAGTCGTTCTCGTCGGCGCAGGTAACACTTGCGTACCCTTCAAACTTGAGGTTCGTTCCGCCCGTCCCGCTCGGAACCTCGCGCATCTCGAACCCACTGAACGGCGCGTAGCGCGTCTCACGAACACCGATACTGTCCTTGCTCTCGCGGGCAGCACGCCGCCCCGCCCGATTCATCATCTGTGACATCAGTCGCTCACCCCCTCCACTGGGTTCTCCGCGGGATAGTTCGCGATTCGACGCAGATCGTGAATCTGGAGCAGTAGCTCATCCCGGCGGCCGGGCAGCGAAGCGAACTCGGCCTCCGCCCGCTCCAGTTCGGCTTGTGCCTTCGCATGGGCGTTCTTACTCACGGATTCACCACGCTTTCCAGCTGCCGCCCGCGCGCAAGCAGCTTCTCGCGCTCCTCATCCATCGTTGCCAGTGCGCGCTCGAGCCCCTCAAGCTCTTCGAGCGCAGCCGCTCTAGCCGGGGCGTTTCTCTCCCACTCCATACGCCGACGCCCCTCCTCCGCCGCCCGCTCGCGAGCTTCGTCCTCTTCGCGAGCGCGAGCGGCCGCGTGTCGTTCAGCCAGCTTACGTTCGTCCGTGACCATCTTCGCGTGATCGAAGGAGCCCGGTTGTGGCAGTGAGGGCTGCGCAGGGACTGTTTGCTGCATACGACGCTCCCGGAGGCGCCGGTCGATCTCCTCGACCTCCTTGTCGGTCAGCTCAGCGACGCTCATCACGCGGCCTCCAACTCGGCCAGCTCTGCCCGCAACGCCTCTGCCCGCTCCTGCGAAGCCGCTGTCGCGTCAACCTCACTTACTTCGGCCGCTATGGCCTGCATGGCGTCTACGTGGGGGCCACGCAACGGTCCAAGCCGCGTCAGCGTTACAGCCATACACGCCATCGCACGCTCGATCCGCTCAAGTCGTTCATCCGTTGTCATTCGTCGTTCCCTTCGCTTGTGTTGATGACCTCGCGAGCCTGTAGGAGTACGAGCCGTTCTCGCGCCGGCCGGGTAAGCAGCGCGATCACTTCGTCGAAGCCCTGGACCGCCCCCGCGACATTCCCGCCGCTGACCAGCGCGTCACCCACGCCGACCCATGCGCGCGCCATCTCGCGGACTTCGACGTTGGGCGAAGCCAAATACCAGCGCAGCACGTCAACAGCGGCGGCCAGCTCGGCCCGCTCGATGGAAGCGAGCGTCATCGCTGCGTCCACGCCGGTGACGTCCACACCGCTCACGACGCCACGCCTATAGCCAGCCGACGCTTCCGGCGCTGCTCAGCTATCTCGTCCAGCGCGTCAGACTCGGGATCGAGCGTTTGCAGGCCCGTACGCGCACGACTAACCGGATCCAGCCCAAGCGATGCCCGCAACGTCACGAGCTGCACATCGAGCTTGCGCAATTCAATGAGACAAGGGTGCGCCACAAACTCGGTACCAACAACATCGCCCTTCGGCGTGACGATCGGCCGCTGCTGCGTAACGCCCTGCTCCGAAATCACCGCTACAAGACGCGCCGCTTCATCTTCAAGCCGCGCAAAATGCGCAATCTGAGCCGCATCGGGACCATCAGTCCAGTTGACGCCCGTCGCCAACTCCCACGCCGCGCGACCAGCCTCCCCGAGATGCGCCGGCACCCCCAAATCGTCAGAAAGTGCCGAAGTGCCATCAAGTGCCATCGCAGTGCCAGCCGGTGCCACGCCCCGATAGTCATTACCGACACGCTCAACCCGACCACCCTCGACCAGCCCAGCCAGCGCCCGTCGAAGACTCCCATCACGCGCCGGACGATCGACCAGACCCGCAATATCAGCCAATTTCAGCGGATTCTCGGGATTCCCAGCCAAAACGGCGAGAATCGCCTGGGAAAGCTCAGCGCGAGCCATCACAAGCCACGCTCCATAGAAACGCAAGCTAGGGACAGTCCCGACGGGCACCATCCCCCCCCTCCCCCATAGCGACCATCCAGGGGAGAGAAAATTGACCTTGAGCGGGTCAGCGCTTGTCGTTCTGGACTTTCGAGTGCCCCCCCTAGGTCTGTGCGTGCTTCATCAACCGTTCGGGCTGAGCGGATGGAGTTACACCAGAAGTGGGCCAGACGCACATTGCTAAGCGTGTGCTCGCCTCCTGCCGAGACTGGCACGATGTGGTCGATGGTAGGCGCCCAGTCCCCTGGGACCGTCTGTGTAGGGTCGATTAGCTCGCCACACAGATGACAGCTCCATCCGTCCCTATCGGCTATCATCCGACTACTCCTCGCCGTCTGTCTTGGCGGGCTTGGCGACGGGGATTCGTGGTAGTCCCTCGGCGACGCAGCGGCTGATGAGCCTTGAGACCGTGGATCCGTTGGCCTCGGCGATGGATCGAAGCTGTGCGACGTGTGAGTGTGGGATTCGAGCCGTGATGGGCTCGGTGTGTGTAGCGACGCTGGACACGATGCCTCCGCGTGTTCGTCGTGTGCTCGCAGTGCTGTTGCTGCAAGCTCTCTCTTTCGTGGATGAATCGTCCGCGTGGTGTTTGACGAGCAGCGGTTGTCTACGTGCCGCTCGTGTCGGTCTGCTTTGACTGTGCAGACCAGTTCACATGGACTGTGCACAGTGTACACGCGCCGATGACGGAGCCGTGATGCGCTCGTCATATCACTCGAAAACCCGTACACGCTCGTTTGTGACCTTGAGCGGGTCAGGGAAATCACTCGGGGACTTTGCATGGCCCCCTGTCCCGTCGATGTCGAGTTCTTGGGCGATCCGCTGGAGGTCGTGTACGACACGACGCGCCCGGTTGCGAGTCGCCGGGTCGATGCCGTGCGTTGCCTTCAGCAGCGTGTGCAGTGTGTTGGCGTTGCCGAGTGTGTTCGCTGCCTGCTTACCGACAAGTTCGCGGCGTTGTCGATCGCGGTGCGTGTTTTGCTCCTGCGCAGCCTTGGCGTACCCATCGAGGATGCCTGGATCGACTTCGGCGCCGACACCTGTAATGGCGCGATGGGTTGCTGTGGTGTAGCCGCTTCCGCGTGCTGGCAAACGGACTGTATGAGAGGCGCGGGCGCTCATGATGCTTCACCTAGCGCTGTGCTGGCGTGCTCGTCGAGCCACTTCTCAAGCTCACGGACTGGCACTAGCTTTCGTCGGCCTAGCCTGACGATTCGCACGTCTGGTTCGATGTGCTCTCTCCACGTATCCCAGCTCACGCCCAGCGCAGCGCACGCCTGCTCGATCGATAGCGCGAGCGCCGGTGTCTGCGGCTTTGCGATGGCGGCGCTCATGCGACCACCTCGCAGTCGATCGCGCTACCCGGCTTGATATGCCCGCACTTACCGCATATGCGGTCCTCATCGAGGATTGGCTTGTCGCACTCGCATCTAGCAGCCACTTCCGGCTTGGAGGGTGGTGCTAGGTCGAGCTCAAAGGGAAGTGAGCCTGGGGTTATGTCGGTTCTGTCAGCAGATTGGGGAGATATAAAAGTTGCCCTTTTATGGTTTCTGTCTGTTTTGTCAGCAGATATCCCTAGATTTGGGTTCACTTCATAGGTGGGACTTGGCGGACGGCCTGGCCCCTTGTGATCCGTCGGGATAGCCCGCAGCGCGCCATATTGCACAAGCCGCTCCGCGAGGGCGGCCGCATCCTCGGCCTTGCCGCGTCCTCCCAGTGGTCCGCGCTGCAAATCACGGACCGTGACAGTGCCATCGGTTGCCGCCAGCCATTTGAGAGTGCGGCGCATCTGATCGTCGGGGCCAGTGAGCACCGCCAGCCCGTGCGCCAACAGGTAATCACCGATCTGTAGGGCACTGCGCATCGTCGCTTCGCCGATTGGCTCGCTCGCATCCTGTGTGGCGAGGTGCAGCAGGCCCGCTATCCGAGCGACACGTCCGGGATGGCGTGCTGCCCAGTCGGCAATAGGCCGAAGGTCTCCACCCTCGGCCAATCGCGGCTCATGCTCGACGCGAAGGGCGCGAAAAAGGGCCGCCGCTTCGCGCCCGAAAGTGATCGACACACCCTGCGACACGCTGACCAAACCGACAGAATGGGTCTGCTCGGCGACCCTGCGCACGGTATGGGCCCAACGCTCGTGGACATTGCGAGCGGCTTGCGGAGCATCGATCTCGCGGCGTCCAAGGCGTGTCTCGGGGATGACGCACGCGAATCGGGCGACAAGGCCCTGTGAACGTGCCGTCTCGTTTGAGGCAAGCGCCTCGAGCACATGCGGCTGGACGGCGAGTGTGATCGACAGCAGCGGGCGATTAATCGTTTCGGGGTCACGTCCTCGACGATCAATGGTTGTCGCCTCGCCGCCGTAGGCACCGCAGACCAGGTGTAGGTTCGCGGTCCCCTCGGAATATCTGCCGGCGAGATTGTCGAGCAGCGCGGACTCGGCCGCGATGATCGCTATAGCCGGATGGTGCGCCAAGAGCCCCCCAAGGGCCTCGGGGGTCGCGTCATCTGCGAGCAGGCGCGGCAAGACTGGTTCGCCGATCTCGTCTCTTTCTTGAGCCACCTCCGCCAGTTCGATGGCGGCATTCGCGCGCTTTTCAGGATCGGCGTTTTCGCCCGCGATCTTGGTGAGCTTGCGCGCTCGTACATCCAACACATCCCGTCGTGCCCGTAGTTCGCGAATCTCGGGCGCGGCTTCATCGCGGCGCTGCCGCTCGATCTCGCGGAGCGGTGCCGCGGCCGCGCGTAGCACGGTGGACTTACGGTCGCCCGACGGCATCGCGACCATCAGGTAAAGCGGCAACTCCTCAGTCCAGCTACCGCAGTCCACAACAGCGACTCCCATCGCAGCCGCCGATAGGACTCCCAGCACGCTCATCGCCGCCAGGTCGGTTGGCGTCTGCGACTCCTCGGCGATGGCGCGGACCCAGCCAGCCACATCGGCCGGTAGAGCGTCCACGGGGAAGGCCGGAACGTCGCGTGCGCCCAGCGTCGACCAAGGCCCAGCCTTCGACAACACCGCGCGCAACTGGGCTTCAACGTTCTCGCAGCCGTTCTTGCATGAGATGTGTGCCGGACCACCCTCCCGCGACTCGCTGATTATCAGCGTGGGCGCATCGCTGAAAAGCGCGCAACTGGGGCAGCGGGAACGCCATACGTTGAGGTCCGTGCGCTCGTAACCAACTCCAAGGACGCGCTCGGCCTCCAGCACCTCATTGACAGTGAGCGCAGTCATCGCGCACCCCCGTCATTGCGGGCGATGATTTCCGCGCGGCCAGCCGTCAGTCGGCGCGGCTTCGCTGGGTACAGCCTTACTCCACGACAATCCTCGTGAATCAGCTGACCGTCGAACTCGACCGTTCGCGAGTTCTGGCGCAGGTTGGTGGCGAGGAACTTCTGCCGCGTGCGCTTGTCACGGACAAGCGCGAAGCCGGGTGGAATCTCGATCGGCGGCCTCACGCGACCACCGCCTGACTCAAGGCGTAGAAACCCTGCTGGCTGCTCCCGGCGCTATCCCCGCCGGGTGGGTCTGATTCTCCTGAGCCGTCGTCTTTGCCTGGCGGACCGCTAGCCGATCGTGCCGTCCGGCGTACACCGGGGCGACGCCTGTTGCCGCTGCACGCGCTCCGCGCCCCGCGACCCACTCGTCGAGTGAGGGCCAAGGGAACGGATCGAACTCGCGCCCGTGGAAGACTTGAGCGCCGTTGAGGATGCGCCCGTAGCAGGCCTTCTAGATCGCCGATGTCGTTTTCGGCTGCACTGCGTCGCTCCAACGCCAGTCCAAACCCGTCCGGCATCTCACCTTCCGCGAAGGCGGCATCGGCAGCGACGATCACGACATGGGCCGCTCGCGCGTCTCGTCTGCAGCGGCCAAGCATCCGCTCCAGCTCACCACGAGCCTGCGGCGATATCGTCTCGCCGCGCGCGAGCGCGAGCTGGGCCCGTGCGACAGCGGTGTTGAGGCGCGAACGCTCTAGTGCCTGCTCAACGTCGAACGGGCTAGGTCCGTCGATGCGGTCGTCCATTGGTGGGTGCTCCAGTCGTAGTCATCGTTGCTGAGGAACCTACATGTGCTCCCAGACGGGTTCGAATGCACAACCCAAAGGAGCCGCCCCGGCGACTATGCGCGGAACGGCTCCAAGGGAACGATGCTTGTGGACTGGAAACCACACTTGACGATGACTAGTCATCGCCTGCAAAGCGTACACGTCAGTCCGGCGTCGCTGCCGAGATCAGCGAGACGCAAGCTCGGAAATCCACGAATCGTTGTGTTGCCACGATGCCACCTCGGCGACTTGGCCGAGTAGGTTAGCCACGCTTGGGCCAAGATCGACCTCCCGATCGTCCAAGACGGCCATGAGACGATAGCCATTGACCTTGCTCAAGTCACCGAACTCAACGTAGACGCTTGTCGCGACACTCCATGGTCGCTCCCCACCCACTGGCTCGATGACCGTCTCGGTCTTCGGCACAAAGAGCGACGCCAGGTAGGGGTGGCCCGAGGCGCCCTCGATCTGGCGTTTCGCTTCGACCTCTATGTCCCGCTGCTGAAGCTTGCTCGCGATGACATCAACGAACTCCGTTTCCTTAGGCGCCCGGCGCCGAAGATACGTTGCGGCCTCGGCCACGCTGACGGCCGCGCTCGCTATTCGCTGGCACGCATCAGCAAGATCCGCCTCAGTCTCGACCGTCGTCGTGATCTGGCCACTATCGAACATGGCGTCGAAGCGACGGGCGATCTCGCTCGCAGGACTACCGATCGTTCTGGACGTGACCTTACCGACAAGCGTTGCATCTGCCACGCCCCCATCGGACACCACATACCGGCCATCAGGCGCACTTTCGACGCGCACGACGACCCCGTCGCCGTCCGGGTACTCGAACGGCGTGAGTACCCGGAGACGCCCATCATCGCAGCGCGCATCGACCTCGCTGCCAAGGAGATCGCGCAGTTGTTGGGCTATGTCGATGTCAGAAATCATGACGGGATGCGGAGTTGCTCTCCAGATGGTGGCGGCCGCCTATAGGAGCCGTTGGACTCTATGTTTGCACGTACGCAAAACGCTTCAAACGCTGCGGCGTGATCTTGCGATCGTTCGAGTTCGTCTGACGGTCTCGCGAGCCTCATCCCGAACTGTGGGTGCCATTGGTGCTCGTGGTCGTGTTCGCGAAATCTGCGAGGCCAACCGGATGGTCTTCCGATCGGATTGTTGTGCCGCTGCGGTGGGGGCTGGGCGTCCCAGCGCAGTACCTCGTCTCCCATGCGCAGCAGCTTGAAGGTCCAGTGCCGGGCGTGGTCCACATGGAAGACGAGCACGATCTCGCCTCGTCGCACGCCGGCAGAAACCACCGGCAGGCGAGCGATATGGATGTCCTCGCTGCGCTTAGTCCATTGAGCCTGCCTGGTCGGCTGGACTTCCTTGCTGAGTTCGAGGAAGTCCAGGACATCGGTTTGCGAGAGTGCCACGCCGACGGTATTCAACATGCTAGGAGCGCGTCCTGCTGGCCCGCCGAACGGCCGACATGATGCACGACTGGCGCAAATCCTGGCGCGCACCGAGCCTCGGCGCACGACGATCCGCACAGACGCAAGGCTTCCGGTAGTACCGCCAACGGGATTCGAACCCGTGTTTTAGTCCCGATGACTCGTCTTAGGCTGGCGGTACTAATTGGCGCGGGGTTGCGGCCCATGCGTTCGGATGACCAGGATTTTGCACGGAGCCGCTGACGAGAGCACCGCATAGAGCGCGCCATTCACGCTTGAACTACGCTCCCTGGCATGATGAGCGCGAACCTTGGGGAGGTCCAACCACCCAATTGGCTCGCAGGGAGCGAGCCGGCGGAGGACTCCGGCGCGCAGACGCAGAGCCGCTTCCGCTACCAGCACGAGTGCACTGCCCGTTCCTGCGTCGGCATGCTCCTGCACGACAAGCGCGTGGCGAGCGTCGTATGTGAGGAGCACGAGGACTTCATCGTTATCTATACGGACGGGAGGATCGAGCTCGTCTCGGTCAAGCACCGCGAGGTTTCGCGCGGCCCGTGGAGCCATGCGGCGCTCTGCTCGGAAGGGGGCGTCAAGCATCTATACGAGCGCTGGCTTGAGACCGGCCGGCGAGCACTCTGCCGGGTGATGACCAACGCCGGCCTGAAGACGGGGGCGCTCGAGGCGCAGCAGTTGGTGGACGCCTGCCAGTCGCGCGAGAGCGAGAGGATCGAGCCTTTCCTCGCCAAGCTCGCGACGGCACTCGGGAGTGAGGACCGCGAGCGCGTGCGCGAGTTCGCCTTGGTCCTCTCGGTCGAGGCGGGTCTGCCGAGCCGCGAGCACATTGCGGCTGTCAACGTCAGCGGGTTCTACTGGCCGGTGCTCGAGGAGTTGAACCTCGTTCAGGCACTCGCCGAGCCTTACTACGAGTGTGTGCTTGCCCTGATCGCGCGAGCGAACCGTGATCAGATCGGCGAGCGCTTGGACCTTCGTGAGGCGCTGCTCGACCCTGGTCGCTTCGACGAGGCAGTCGCAAGGGACAGGCGGATCAAGCGCCGCACGATCACCAGCGAGGCCATGTCCGACGCGCTGCACCCACTCACTCAGCCGGAGTCGAGCCTGGTCCCCAGCGATCCGGACGCGCCGCCGCCACCGCCGCCGAGCCGTCTGCAGCGCAAGCTTCTCGCCGGCGAGCTCGGGCCGACGACGATCGCGAGCGCCGTTCAGCTACGGGCGCGGTGGTATGCGTTCGAGAGCGCTCGACGCGCGAATGTCCCAGGGGGCGACCCGGCGTTCGAGGAGCTGCGCCTGCGCGTGGCGCAGCTCGCGAGCGCGAGCGAGTCGCGAGTGAGCTCCTCGGTGCCCTACGGGAAGGCGATGCATCTCAATCTGATCGAGACGGTTACGACCGACCGCCTCCCCGCGGGCGTCCCGTTCGCGCTTGATGACCAGCTGCTGCAGGGGCTCATCTTCCAGCTCACCGACGAGTGCAAGGTGTGGTTCTCCGAGGCGTTCGAGCTGAGGGAGGCGTGAGCGTTCCCCTTTCAAGTGCTCGCGACCCGTTCGAGTACCACGTGGCGCGTGTGTTGATCCTTGTAGCGGCGTTCTCGACCGGGACCAAGGGCCGCTTGGACGGGCTCACCAAGCTCGCGAAGCTCGACTTCTTGCTGCGCTACCCCAGCTATCTGGAGCGTGTCCTCGACGACCGCGGCAGGCCGCTCGCGCCCGCCCTGCGCCCTTCGCCGGAGGAGCGCCTCGCGCTCGAGAGCGCGATGATCCGCTACAAGTACGGCCCGTGGGACAGCCGTTACTACCCAGTGGTCGGGCGGCTGATCGGCCAGGGCTTGGTCGATCCGCTGGAGGGCCGCGGCTCGGTCGCGCTCCGTATCACTGACTTGGGCCTAGAGGTCGTCGAGGCCTTCTCCGCAACGGGCTGGGAGGTAGTGATCGGCCGTGCACGGGCACTGAAGCGCGGCCTCGACCTCTCCGGGACGAGCCTTCAGAAGCTGATCTACCGTTCCTTTCCCGAGGCGCTCGACCGCCCGTGGCGCGCGATGATCGCGGAGCCGGCGGCGTCGTGAGAGCGTCCTTCAAGATCCGTGAGGTACGGCTGATCGCGGCCGAGCGAGCCTACGAGTGGCACTTCAGCGACGGCGTGAACGTGATCGAAGGCCCGGTTGGGGTAGGCAAGACCTCGCTGCTCGAACTGATCCGCTTCGGGCTCGGCGGCAGCGCCCGCCTGTCGGAGGCGGTCCAGAAAGTCGGCCGCCAGCTGGCGCTCACAGTCGAGATCCAGGGCGAGCGGCTGCTCCTAGTGCGGGGAATCGCAGCTCACAAATCGCGCGTCTCGGTCCGTGACGCCGACGGCGGCGCCATCGCGACCACCGCGACCGGCAGTCCGCTGGCAGAAAACAGCATCTCGCGCTTCCTGCTCGCCCGCCTGGGAATCCCCGTGGTGTCGGTGCCGCGCTCGCGTGTGAAGCCAGCCGGCCCACAGACCTCGATTTCCTTCTACGACGTCTACGACTACATGTACCTGCCTCAGACGGAGATCGACCGTTCTACGATCAACCACCTCGAGGGGGTGCGCGACCCGAAGCGCCGCTCGACCTTCGAGCTGCTCTACGGCCTGATCGACGAGCAGACGGCCGCGCTGCAGGTTGAGGCCGGCGCGCTCCACGGGGAGATCAAGGAGGCACAGACCTCGGTACGCGAGATCGACGCCTTCGTGGCAGCGGTGGAGCTACCGGGGCGCGAGCAGCTTGAGAAGCGGATCAAGAGCGCCGAGGGAGCCGGCGAAGCGCTTGAGCGTGAACTCGCGCGCCTGCGCGAGGAGATGCGCGCCGCCGACGCGGGGGCGAACCCAGCGCTCCGCGCGGCAGAGGAGCTCGCCGACGAGCTCACGGCCGCAATCACAAGACGCGAGCGAGCGCTCGCCCAGGTCGAGAACCTGCAGAGACTGCGCGCGCAGGTCGCGCTTGACGAGCAGCGTACGCTCAAGGCGATGCTCGCCGGCGCCGAGCTCTCGGCGATCGAGTTCCGCACATGCCCCCGCTGCCTTCAGCCCGTCTCCGCGCATGACCACAGCCAGGGCTCCTGCGTGCTCTGCGGCCAGCCAGAGCCGGTCGCAGTCGCATCGGTGACGCTCGAAGACGAGCTCGAGCGCCTACGCGGGCAGCTCTCCGAGACCGACCAGGTGCTCGTCGAGGCACAGGTCCAGGCCGCGCAGGCGGACGAGCGTATCCAGGACCTTGAGGCACGTTCGGCCGAGGCGCGCCGCGAGGCCGACGAGCGCTTGCGCCACGCGGTCGCGCCGTTCGTTGACAAGGTGGCACAGCTCTCTGAGGCGCTCGGCGAGCTACGCTCGACGCGGCGCAGAGACCTCGAGGCGCTCGCGAGCCGCGGCGAGGTGGAGCGGCGCCACGCCCACCTGCAGGAGATGAAGAAGCGCCAGGCAGCCGTTGGGGATAAGCTCGCCGAAGCGCAGGCCGAGCGCGAGCAGCCGATGACGCGCGTGGAGGAACTCTCCGAGGCCTTCGATGAGATCCTGCAGGAACTCAAGCTGCCCTGGTATCAGTCCTCCGAGATCGACAGGAAGACCTACCTGCCGATGGTCGGGGGCAAGCGCCTGGAGGACCTCAGTTCGGGAGGAATGAAGACGCTAGTCAACGACGCGTACTTCCTCGCCTGCCTCTCCTACGCACTGCGTGCGCCCAACGAAACGCTCTTGCCGCCGATGATGCTGATCGACACCCCGCGCAAGAACTTCGGCTCCAACCCCGACGACACGCAGGCCAGCGAGCGGGTCTACCGTTGGATGCGCCGCCTGCAAGACTCCTACGGCAAGGCCGCGTTCCAACTGATCGTCGCCGACAACGATATACCGGCCGAAGCCGAGCAGTTCAACGTGATGAGCTTCTCTTACGAGGAACCGTTGATCGACGACCTCCCCCATCCCGGCCCCGAACAGGTGGAGACGATCGGCTCCTGACCCGTGCTCGCTGTTGACGATCAAGTGAGCACCGGGACGCGCTTGACCGCGTGCGGCGATCAGTTGGTGCGCGTAGACCAAGAGTTGTCCTAGCGGGCCGTAACGATCGCGGCGACATAAAAGATTTGGTGCGCCCAGGGCACGCGATCCCCAGACGCGATCGAGCGGTGAGACCCCCGGTCTGTCGCCGCACAACACCTCCCGCCCACGGGTGCGGAAACACTCTGCGCCTCCTGTTGGCGATCAACGGATCGCTCCCCCGTGTTTTGATCCCGATGACCCAGGCTCAGCTGAGCCTTAGATCGCCATTAAACGTGCTGGGTCGAAGGGTGATCCAGCGGGTCGTGAACCTACATCGGGCCGCCAAGGACGCCTCCCCAGGCTCGGTGTGTCCATCAGCGCACCCGTTACTCATGATGCTCGAACCAGATCTGCTCTCCTGTCGTCGTGTCCATCGGGTAGACAATCAGCGGTCTCACAACCACTGATATCCCTGCTACCCGGTCCGACGACGCGTGGCAACGGGACATCGATCTCGCCAGCGGGGCTCTATGACGAGTTCGGTGAGCCACACCCACCCGCCGCACGCGGTTCTCGACACCGACATCATCTACTCCCGCGTACTGCACGAGCTCATGGGCAGGGTCGCCAGACGACTGCGCCTACTCGACCTATTCTGGAGCGAGGAGCTACTCACCGAGGCAAGAGACACACTTGTCGAGAAGAAGGGCCTCCCAAATGACGTGGCGCAACGATGGGTCGACTACCTCCCGCAGAACTTTCCAACCGGACACACCAAGATCGACAAAGCGCTCGGCACCACCGATCTCTCCAGTCTGACTTCCGACACCGGAGATCATCACGTATGCGCCCTGGCAATAGCGTCAGGCGCCGACCTCCTATTCACGCACGACCGCGGCTACCTACGCGACGGCCTACATGCGCACGGCGTCAAGGTCACCGCCCCCGATGTTTCCTCGACGTCGCATTCGAGGAACAATCACGAGGCATGTTCGAAATCCTCGAGTTGCAGGCAAGTGACTGGGCTGGAGGAAGACCCGTCGAGGAACTGCTGGACGCGATCGAACGAGCAGGCGCCCCGATCCTCGTCGGCAAAGCACGCCGAGCACTGAACCTCTGACAGTGGAGACGCTGTATGTGGTTGGCGGGATTGAAACACCTACCCGCGATCCGCGCGGCACGTGCCGCCTGCGGCTGACCTGGCCCTGATCGCACATGGCGCCCAACGCCCCTGGCTTTGCGGACGCAGAGCGTGGTTATTGCTCTAATTGCCCCACTCAAATAAGCGCTTGCCGGAGCGACCGTCAATGCAGCAACAAACTTGGCCCGACACCGCGACGGTGGGTACGGAGCCATGTCATCACCGCGAGCTATCGTCAAGATAATGGCCGAGGAATCCGCGCTCGAACACCCCGCCGAGATTTACAACCCATTCGATAGGGACGAGATCGAGCGCCTGGCTACGTACAAGGATGACGTGGAGCGCTGGACAAGCATGGCCTTCTTCACTGACCCTACGCGGTCGCTGGGTCCGAAGAAACCAGGCGAAGAACGCACCATCCGGCTAGCGGACGTGGACGATGAAGCAACTCATGCCGTCATGGGCATCTTCCGCTCGCTCTACACGGGGACTGAGCCAACGAGCTTCAAGAGGACTATGAACTTGCTCAAGAGCCACCTACGGCCATCGCCCCGCCGTGACGAAGCGCTGCACGATCTCCGGGCGATGCAGGATTGGGAGAAAAATGAAATCGAGCGCACGCCGATCAAGCTCGTCCGCGGCGAGCAGGAGTTCACGCCCGCGGTCAACATCAGAGCCCACCTTTACGGCGTCTATCTACACAAAGATCCAGGTCGCCGGCGCGAACTTCAAGTCCTTCCCAGACGACTTCATACGCGGCGAGATGCTGGGGAAGATCTACGTCCTAGCGCAGGTCTACTGGATCGGTCGCAACATCGTTACGCCAATTCTGGAGGAATCCTCGCTTTTGCCCGAGGCCGCTGGGAACATACTGCGGTAGTCACGACGACATGCCAGGAGTCGCCACCGTGGCCATGGGGCAAATGGAGAAGCCTGGGTCAATTTTGCGAGGCGAGAGGCGGGTAAGACTTAGCCTCGCGAGGCCAGTCAGCACCCCGTGACCTCCCAGGCGGCGCAAGCTATCGCCGTGGGAATCCGAGACCCGCGACGAGCGCAAGAGTGCTTGAGACAATCGACATCCTCAGCAGGAGCTAGCGGTGGCACGATGCCTGCCAATCGCCCTCTCGAGGTCAGGCTGCTGACGGGACTAGGTGTAGACGAGCTCAGCGCCAGCCGTGGTTGCAACCGGCTCCGGATGCAACGCACCTAGGCTCACCGCAGGCGGGCTCTTGACCGGGTCCGGCGAGGACAAGTGCGATCCTCTCCCGAAGGCTCTCGCGCAACTCATCGAGATTGTCGCCGGTGGCGAAGACGCCAGGAAACTCGTCCACGGTCGCCCATACCTCAAGGCGAACGTTGACGTGTAGTTGCTGTGGCTCAGGCATAGCCATCTCCATGATAGGTGTCGGGTCAAGACCGCTTGTCCTGTAGTCCAGCCTCGCGGTGTAGCTGCGCCTCGAAGCCCTTGGAGTAGGCGCGGCTTGTTCTCCGAGAGCGTGATCGGCCACGCCCTGGCTTGGTCATCTTTGCCTGATGATTCCCTCCACGCTCCAGAGTCCGACCCTCCTGCTGAAGGCCGTCGAGCTCGCCGGCGCCGGGCCAACCACGCAGCCCGACACCACACACACGACCGAAGCAACAACCTTGAACGAGGCGCATCATGCAACCACAAGTCCGCCACGAGCATGACCACGACCACCGATCGAATAGGCCGGCCCGGGCGATGTTGTCCGCCCAGCCTCGGCCGGCGGGTAGCGGGTCGTCCGTGGGCCACCGTGTGACAACGACCATATTGAGAGGAATATAAAAGCGCTAGCCGACCATGGACAGAGATATCATCGGCTAGCGCTGCAGTTACGAGCGACCTAAAGGAGCTCCCCGAACGGTAGACCTTGCCTTCCTTCCCATACGACCCAACGGCGTTGCATTCTTCGATGGCGGTGCACGAAATCCCTTCAAGTTGACCGGATGTTCCACCAGCAGGAAATTCGGTATTCTGGAACGTCCAAGTCCCTTTTTTCCACCGATAGGCCAGAGCCTCCACGCTCCCCGTTTTACTCCTGTCGCTACCAACCATCTCGCAGTCTTCAACGACGATACACGATATTGCGTACAGGGCACCTTCAGTTGCGCCTTCGGAGCCGCCTTTGTAGAGGACATTGGTCCATGCCGTACCGTTCCATGTGTCGCGAACGTTTGGTAAGGACCACTACTGATGTTTTCGCTCCACTTTCCGACTGCCATACAAAAGGTAGAGCTCGCACACGAGACGCCATAGAAAATGGCAAATTTGGCACCGGTAGGCTCCGGCGCGCTTGTGAATTTCCATTCTTTTTTGCTCTTGTTCCAACTCTCAGAGCAGCTTGACTAACGCCTTTTCCTGCTTCTTCCTTGCCTCATCCACCAGCGATGATACATTCACCCACTTTGATGCACGAGGCACCATGCATCTGCCCATTCTTCAGACCGCCAGAATTTTCGTTGGGCGACAACGCACCCCAAACTCCAGTTTCTCCTTACGAGGCAAACACCGCGCCCTTTTCTCCTTCCCCGGTAGTATTGACGAACTGGCCGGTGGCGAGGCAGTCCGCCGTTGCAGGACATGATATTCCAAAGTATTCCGGATTCATGCCATTCGTTGGGTTAGGCGTCGCAACCTTTTTGAATTTGCCTTCAGCCGGCTTATATTCGGATACTAGTGACTTCTGCCCTTTATCTGTGTAAGCACCAGCAGCAGCGCATTCTTCTTTCGCCCCAACACGATATACTGTAAAAGTCGCCCGTTTCACCAGGTGGTTCTACTGGAAAGGTAGACCATTCGCTACCATTCCAACCATAGGCAGCCGCACCCCAGCCTCCGCTGAGGGACAAATAATCGCCAACGGCGATACAATAGCTGGCCGATGTGCAAGACACACCATGTGCATACCCTTGGGTAGCGCCAACCTGGAGTTTGATGGTCTCGACTTTCCATGTAGCCGCATGAGCCGTACCTGCGAGCATCAGCGATACCACCACAGCCATCAATGCTTTTAGCGATCTAACTAGTCGATTTCATAAAGATCCCGCCTCCTTAGCATACCCACTAGATCTGGCATGGCAGAATAGCACGACTCATTGGAACATCAACAATCTGCCAGAACCTCGGCCCGCTTAAGCTGCTAGGGGAAAGAAGACGTCGATTAGTCGACGCGTTCCTCAGCGCCGACGCGTCAACAACGCCGTCCTTGGCACCCAACTAGCTTCACGGCAACCAACTCCATCGCTAGCGTGTTGGGCGGGAACAGGCCGTGGCACCAACGTGGACGCCATGTCTAGCTCCATCGCACGCGAAGCCAAGCCCAGCCCTCCGACTCGACCACGAGCCGGCAAGCGCTGACCCGTGCGCGCTCCACCGAGGGCGGCGAAACGAGAGACTTACCCTTTCGCGCCAGCCGAGGCCACAGCGCCGACTTAACCTCTATCCGACCTCCGATGAATCTTCATAGCTGGCGCTCGCGACGCGTAGTACTCGTTATCGGCTTCTTTGAGCGATATGGGCAACTAGATGTGTGCAGGTGACCTCGCTCCGGCGGAAGGTGGACACACTCAGCGCGCCTCTCGGCTCCGCCCCGCTTTCGCCGTGGGTGTCGCGCGTTCGCACCCTAATCCGCTAATGGACAACGAATCACGGTAGCAGCGGCTGAACCGCCGCGGGCTGAGCGCGAGGATCGAGCGGTCGCGCCGACCTAGCCTTTGCCTACAGCCCCTGCGTGGGCCCGGGTCGTGGCTGACCCTCCCAAATTTGCGTGCAAGCAGACCATTTGATCGTCAAGTGCTCCAGCACCGGTGCCGATTCGGAGGGTGTGCATAGGTTTGCGTTCTCGCAGGAGCCTGCCCAGGACCGCCCCTCCAAGATTCGCCGAAGACGACCGGCAGTGATCGCGCTGACCTCGCTCGTCGTGGCTGTCAGGCTGGTGCTGCTCATCTCAGACACCGGAGGCAGCAGGCTGTTCCATCCGCTGCCGTACCCCTCATGTGGAGCCGCTGCCTTCGAACCGCCGGAATCGCGTGAAGGCCTATGCGCCGTCGAGGAAGGCTCCAACATCGTGGTCAGGAACATCGTCGATCGCAACAGCACCCTGCACATGCCCGAATACGACGCCCATCTGATCACCTGGACGGTCACTCGAACTCACGTCTCAAACTGGCGAAACGAACCCGAACACTACCCTCAAGGACGCGGTGCGCTGGTCTCCCTCGAGGTCGAAATCTCGAACCCCAGTAATGAGCTACTACTGTACGGGCCCCTAATTGCCCGCGCATCGGTACCAAGCTATCGCCTCCATCCTCCAGCCGAACTGGCGCTTCCGATACCCGCGGGACCTGGCGAGGACGCAAGCTTTGCGGCGCTCTTCAACGCCAGGGGAGCTCCCGGCCCATCGCTTTTTGGGCAACCCCCTATCCAGCCAGGGTCGAGTATCACCGGCTGGATCTCCGTAGTTGCGCCACTCGAGGCGGGCGGACTTGTGGGAATGGAGCGCTCCGATCTAGAACTATGGCCGGTAGACGGGAACCCCAACTACGTGGGGATCATCAGGCTCTGGAAGAACGCCGGAGCCAACGTCATACCAGCCAGCGGCGTGTGACTCCCACCCTGAGCCGCGCTGCCGACACCACGCCGAGGTCGGTCAGGGTTTCGTGTGCGTACCGCCACGCCTTGCTCGACAGAACTATGGGGCGGTCGGGACGAGCGACGTGCCGAACGAAGAGACCGCCGGCGGCCGGGCCTGCGATCATGTTTGCGGGTTTTCCGGTCTCACCCAACGCCGGGTCGGGGAGGGAGGCTCGGAAGGTGTACCAAACTGGCCATCTCGCGTAGAGCGAGGCCCGTAAAGCCGGAATGATCAGGAGCTTGGCCAGGCCTGTCCAGGTAGCTGCCTCGGCGACCGTCTACGAGCACGGTCATTGGATAGTGCCAGTCATCAGTAAGGATGTGGTTCGTCGAGCCGGATGAAAAGGTCCATCCCGGCACCGAGACCAGCTTTGCTTTTAGCTCGCCTAGACCCCGAACCTTGCGAGAAACGAGGATCTGATGTGGCGTGGGTGCCGTCTTGACGGCACCCAGGAACCACTCCAGAACCTGCTCGTGATCCCACGTCGGCTTCTTCATGAGGTCTCCCGTCCAATAACCGCCGAGCGCCCATGCGAACACGGACATCACCTGATGCGACATGCGAGACCCCCGAGACCTGACCTCGTCCTCGCTCAATAGCGTCATCACTCGCACCGCGCGCTCGATCGGATGCGCACCTTTGAGTTCCTCTCGAAGGCGCTCCGTCCACTCGACCCGTAGCGCCACGGCAGCAGCCTCCGCTCTCTCCGTAACATCTATCCGCCTCGCCTCAGCTCGCAGACGCGGGTTATCAGCTTCGCAAAGCCGTCGCCCGGCGCAGAGCTCGCTATGCAGCCCGCAGACAGGCACCCCACACGCAGCGCATAGACCAATCGCGACTGTGCGACAAGCACAGACCAAAAAGGCTCCAGGACCTGCCTCTGCGTATTCGGCGCCACAAGGAATCTTTTCCTCGTGCCTGAGCACCCCCGGCCCCGCCAGCGGATTAGTCAACCCAGGGCCACCCACCTCGCGAATAATCACACGAGGTGACGTGCAACGCCAGACCCCCGACTCAAGAGATTCTCGCTCAGACCCATTGCACTTAGGGCACGGCATACACAGACCCTAACCCACCCAAAGCGTCGACCCCAAACATACGAAATTTGCAGACGCTAGCCCTATCCCTCCAGGCGCTAAGCGATGCAACCAAGACTAGTGGATCAGCCAACCAGCCCAGCGGCTCAACGGTCCAGGGCCCTGGAGCCGCTGGGATCGTCTGAGAGGACGATCATCCAGCGATCAGGCGCGGCGGTAGAGTCCCTGACCCTGCCCTACAATCAGCCGGCGTTGGACGCGAAGCTCGGGCTCGTTGAGAAGACAGCGAGATCAGCCGCACTCAGAGTCGGGTCGCTCGTCGTTCCGTCGTTTCCACACCGCTGTCGAGGGCCGCCCAGGATTAGCTCATCAAGTTTCGTCGTCGCCCATTTCGCCGAGCGCCAAACTTTAGCCTCGGTTCGCCGGCGCTTCCGACCAAACGTGCAGGGCGTTAGACCGGCGACCGCATCATCCGAGAATGGTCCTGATCCATCTTCAAATATGACGCCGACCATCCAGCCCGCGTAGCGCACGAAGCGCTCCTTGGAGACAAGGATTGGTTTCCCGCTCGCGCACGACCCGCTACCCCATGCGCCTGGCGGTGCTCGTGGTCTGGCAGTCGCGGCGAGAGACCACGCACGATTATCCGCCTTTTTTCCGCATCCCTATGGGGAAGACTAGGCGAAGTGCCCGTGTGCCATGCCTGCCCCGACTCACGAGAGTCCATCTTACCGAAGATGGAGTAACTCGGGCGGGGCTAGCCAACTGCCCCACCCGCGCTGTTATTTAGTCATTTCCTAGGTTGCCCGTAGGCCGCGTATGCCGCGTTCTGCAGATTCGAGGGTTATCGTCCCTCTCATTGTTGCTGATCCGGTAATAACTCCGAACGTACATTTTAAGTTTTCGGTTTTTGAATCATAAGTCATTTGGACCGTTGATTCACCAAAGCCGTTGGAGCCACTGCTGATGGCCGCTGTGGCTTTAGGAGCCTTACATTCGATGGATTCGCATCTCCACCCAGGTTCAAGCGCTTCTTTTTTTAGATTGAACTTTGTTAGGAATTCATTTCGTAGTCCTCCTAAAAGAGAAGTTAGCTGGGTAATCCACGATAGGTTCGTGGGGATCCTGGGCGGGTCGCGTCGGGCGAGTACGTGGACGAGTCATGCTCGGCCTATAGCGCGGATCGAGGGCCGGGTCTACTGGAGGAGATGCGTCACTGCGAGGACATCGCAGTCGAGGAGGGGACAGCTGAGCTTTGGGTGCAGCACAGCGACCGGCTGGCCCGGGGTGATGGGCGGCTAGCTCGTCATGCGGTGGAGCTTGCGCTATGGGCGATGAAGCGTGGGATCGTGATCTGCACTCTGCAGGACCCGGACACCTTTCGTGACCTGCTCTACGCCGTGGTCACCGGTCAGCGCAACCACGAGGACTCGCGACGGCGATCCTTGTCAGTGACGGCCGGTCATCGCCGTGCCGCCGAACGCGGTGAGCACAAGGGCTACCAGCCAGACGGCTACATGTTCGTGGCTGATGTCAAGCCGACTGGAGCGCTGACGAAGAAGCTGGTCATAGATCCGGAGCGGGAGATGATCATCCGTATGATCTTTCGCCTCGCACTACGGGGTTTGCAACCCGACCCGATTACAGCTGCGATCAACAAGGCGGGCTATCTAACTCGGTGGGTGCATGGCAAGGCACCAGTCCCCTGGACGGTGGACCAAGTCGGGGCAGTGCTGCGTAACCCACGCTATGCCGGACTCTCGCCCTATAAGGGCAAGGTTGTGGCGAAGGGTCACTGGCCGGCATACATCACCGAGACCCAGCACCACCGAATCATTGGACGAATAGGGGTCAATAAACCGACCAAGACTCACCGCGTCCTCGAGACATACCTATTCGCCCGCATAGGCTCCTGCGGTGAGTGTGGCAGCCGGCTGTACGCCATGACTGGCCGCGAGCGCTCCGACGGGACGTTCCTGCGCCGTTATGTCTGCGCTAGCCATTGCCGCACCTACGAGCCCGGGCGCTGCCCAGCACCCCCGCTATGCGCGAACACGATCGAGGCAATGTTCATCACCTCCCTCCAGAACCTACTGCTCGACGGTGGCGAGCCCGATCCCCCCGAGAGGACCAACACTTCGGCCTGGGCATACTCATTCGAGCGGCAAGCCGTCGTGACCGCCGTGCGGGAAGGCGACAACGAGGCAATCAATAGCGCGCTCGAGCAATTGTTCGTCCGCATGTCCCCCGCCGACCCACACCTACAACGCCTTATGGGATCCCATCGTGTTGCGCGTCGCCTACAGGCCGTCGATCGATTCAAGGCGTGGTGCGAGGCTGAGCGACAAGGCCGCACGACCGACACGCGAGAGGAAACGGTCCGCCTCAACCGGATGCTGCTCTCATGGTTCACTAACGTCACCGTCTCAACCAACGAGACCGGCGTCACCATCCGCGTCTATCGTCGGTCGCTTCACGGCGAGCCCCGCACGATCACCGCCGAGGCATATACCGAGCTGCGAGAGTGGGCGCGAAACGCCCCACGACACAGCGCAGGCACCTGGCCAACCGCCGATGGTCAGAACCAGAGATCATCGGATCGCTCCAAGCATGGGCCGAGCAGCACGGGCAAAGCCCACAGTTCTCAGACTGGCGGTACGCAGGCCCCTACAACCCCAGCTCCCTCACTGTGCGCAAGCACTTCGGTACATGGCCAGACGCCCTCCGCACCGCCGGACTCGACCCCACCTACCCCAAAACGACGCCGTACAACACGCGGCGATGGTCCGACACAGAGCTCATCGCCGCCATCCAATCCTGGTCTGAGGAGCACGGCCGCAGACCCACAATCGCTGACTGGCGTCAAGCCGACCACACACACCCCAGCCACGAGACCCTCCGCCAACACTTCGGCTCCTTCCATGCCGCCATCACCGCAGCAACCTAGTCTCACCAGCCCACGGGTCTACCAGTAGGGGGCGGCAACCGAGCAAGTGGAGCCTCGACTCGACCGCAGAGCATGTGCGACCACAGAACCGCGAGACGGGCAGCAGTTCGGGTAGATGAGTTCAGGTAGGGCTAGCCCTACCCTCCGGGCGCTAAGCGACGCTACCAAGGCTAATGATCAGCCACCAACCCAGCGGCCCAACGGTACAGGGCTCTGGAGCCGCTTGGATCGCCTGAGAGGACAATCATCCAGCGATCGGCGCGGCGGCAGACTCTCTGACCCTGCCCTCGGCCGCGAGGGCGATCAGCCGGCGTTGGACGCGAAGCTCGGGCTCGTTGAAGAAGACAGCGAGATAAGCCGCACTCAGAGTCCGGTCGCCCGTCGCTCCGTCGTTTCCGCGCCGCTGTCGAAGGCGGCCCAGGATTAGCTCATCAAGTTCGTCGTCGCCCATTTCGCCAAGCGCCAACTTTTGCCTCGGTGCGCCACCGGCTTGGTCAGCCGGCGCCACTACGAGGCCAGACCGGCTGGCCGCCTGCCTTGTCATCGAGTAGGACGTCACATTCGTTCATGCACCCACTGCTCAATGACTGGCTCAACGAGCGGCTGAGCTCTTGTAGTTCGATTGGTAGTAGTAGCTCCCGTTGTTGGAGATTGATCAACTGTCGAGCTCACGGTTGCTCGCTTTCTGCCGACTAAAACCGCGTAGAAAGTGTCACGAGCACAAGCCTTCGGCGTGCGAACACGGTGAACAGATTCACTGGAGCCAACTACACCCGCAAGGGCCAGCGAAGTGGCGTGTCCAACAGCGAACGCATACCCGCGTCAGTCTGGACGAGGCAGACACTCAGTGGCGTCTCACATCACAACAGGCCTCACTCATATACTTATCTTGGGTAAGCCAGAAGTTCAGCACGACATTTACTAACAACTGCGTTAGTCAGAGGATTGTGTGCGTTGATCCCATCACCGTTATCCACCGCGCCCACATCCATCTCCGGAAGCGCATGGACGCCGTGCCGCCTCAGGCAGCGCTCCACGCTCTTCTCCAGGCGTCGGAAGGCGATTGTTTTTAAGATGCTGGTTTGCATCTTTCTTTCACTGCTGGCTTCATCCAACTTCCCTCCGGGCGCCATGGTGCTCGTAACTCTGCCCAAACCACATATCTTTTCCGCAGCCTCAAGTTGGTCGCCTCTAATAGTTCTTGGTACCTGCAGCTCGCCATCCTTAAGGACCGTCATCCCATTCCTGTCCATACATTTGACAAATCCGTGGCTGTCGTACGCAGTACCTACAGACAGGTGTGCATTTACCGTATGGACAGAGGAAGTACCGCATCCCTGGAGCACAGCGACCGTAAGCACGCATACGAGCACGCGACTCATGTGGGTCGCGTTGCTCTGCAGTCCTCCTAGTGAACATCCCATCATCATTCTCCCCGAAAGTCTATCAGGCGGACGAGTCGCGTCGAGCGTCTCGTCGACATTTGTATCGCACCCTCATCGCGAGCCAAACCAAGCCCAGGATCACCAGCCCAAGCAGACCTATTAGCACGACATACTCGACCGAAGCTACAGCCAATATCCCGAATAGACGTCGGCATCCACTTGGGCAGCTTGCCGATATTAGTCTGTAATAAACCTCGATCCCCCCGGCAACAAAAACCACCAATGCACACCAGAGTATCAATGTCCATGTTGCCCGACGCCATGAAGGTGGTTTCATGTATGGCTCAGGCCCTCTCTGTAAATTTAACAACATATAAGTCCATCATATTATTACAAAGTTTTACCCGACGGAAACAGAAAATCGTCATCTGAGGACTCATATGTTCCGCAATGCTCGGCGTAGTACAAACAATATCCTCCCGTGGGCATTTTGAACAGATCGGGCACTTCGAAACCAAGGATTGGCACCACCGACCATGGCGTGGTAATACGACAACGCGCGTATGTCAGATTGCCTCCGTGGCCGCTGACCATCACGCCCAGGCAAGCGTTAAGGTCTTCCTGGATCGATGTCGCCCATTCAGGAGGCGTATGGAATCCAGTAATTTCCTTTAGCATTTCAATGAAAAAGTCTTTCTCGAGGTCAGTCATCGTGGTCGACGCGAGTTCAATTATTTTGACCGCTTCAAGGGCGACATCCTCGCCATTCAAGACCCCGCATATCACCGCCACTTCGGTGGCGTCAAAATAGATAGACTTAGGAGGATCACAACCTTCACTCGCCTCACAGGCACGTAGGGCCGCTGCTGCCGCTTCGCGTTCTCGCCCTGCTTCGAGTCCTGGTGCTTCGGCTCCCTCGCGGGCGGCGCCTTGCATGTTCCATGGTTCCTCTTGTGCGGTGTAGGGTGCGCTGAGGCCCGAACCGTCGGGCAAGCCTGGTGGTTCGACCCCTTGGCTCTGCAACGCACGGCCTGTCTGTGGGACGTAGGAAGTCGCGCCGTAGGTGATGACGCCTGATGGGAATGATTTTGCGACCCCAGCAGCTCCGAGCCAAGCGTACTTAGGTGGTTCTTTGCCGTTGGTGGGAGCACCGAATTCGGTGCTGTTGTACTTGGATAGGAGTTCGGTTTCGCCGGTTTTGTCCTTGACTGTGGCGGCAACGTCGCCGTTGAGGTCGTGCAGTTGTAGCACTGCTGTTTCGCCTTCGGTCTCTGTCGCGGCGAGTGCACCGTCGATGCCGGGAATATCGCGCGTCCACTTTTTGCTTGTTTCTTCTTCGGTCCATGCCACAGCTTCGCCCGGGCCGTCATAGTGGGAGATGACTGTCGAGACGGTTTTACCCGTCGAGACTGTCTTTAGGGTACGTCCTTCGGGGTCAAGGGAGTATGTGTTTGTCTCACCGTTCTGTTCTTGTGTCGCGACGGCGTTGTCAACGTAGAAAGTGCTTTTGAGTTCGTGTCCTTCCACGTCCGCTCCTGGCAGTTTCGTGACGTTCCCGAGAGGATCATAGGCTATGCCTGTGTCTGTGAGACGGTTTGCTTCGTCATAGTTGTGAGCTTCGGTGGTTCCGCCTTCGGTGCCGCATTTACGGGTTGTAAGGCTCGCACAATCGGATTCTTCGTCGTAGGTGTAGCTGCGGCTTGTACAGCTTTCTCCCGCTGGCGTTTCCTGTGTTTCGCTAATCCGCCCGAGCGTGTCGTACATATAGGTCTCGCTCGCGAGCGTGCTGGTCTGGCTAAGTGTTTCTCCGCGAACAGATGGCACGCGTGTATCGCTGTACCATACGGCCGCTTTGGTTTCGGAGCATTCCGCGGTCTTGAGGTATTCTACGCTCGTGGGTTCCCCAACAGAGTTGTACTTGTAGTTCGCGCACATGTTATTAGGATAGACCTCGCTGGTCATCTTGCCTTCAGCATCGTAGGTCGCCGTGAATGTGCCCGCCGCTGAATCGACGAGGCTCGAAAGATCTCTGGTCGTTTCTTCATAGTAAGGTTTGGTAGCTCTTGCCTTCGTCGCTGTTGTGGTCACTTCATCCAGCAGATCATCGTTTTCTGGACCAGCGTACTTGCTATTTCGAGGTGTTCCCATCTGCATCAGTGTACTTGATGAGCTCTCCGAGGTGATTGTATTCGCTCGTGATGGCCTGTTCTTTGCCTGCCACGGTCGTGCTCTGCTTTTCAAGGATGCCTGTTTCTTTGTTGTATGCGAAGGATAGCTTCGGCAGTGGCGTGTCTTCAGTGGATGTTGAGCTCGTTTCGCTACTCGTGCGTCGGCCTGCTTCGTCGTAGGTCTCGATCTTCGTGCGTGTCTTTGCTCCGACTCCTTCCCCGAAGCTTTCTTCGGTCTTTTCCGGCTCATTCCACATGTTATAGGCCACTATGGTCGTAACAGGGAGCTTCGGTAGACCGCCGAGTTCGGGCTGCTTCGCTGGCAATGTCTCGCATACCAGTCCAGCCCATTCGGCGTGTTTGCCGCACGCAGAATAGCCTTCGGTATTGGCTTCCGCGCCGTAGTAGATGATCTTCGAGTCGTGTGCATTGGGGCCCTGAGATCACTCCTCGACACGATGTTGCTGTTGTCTGTAACCCACACATCCCCGTGCGAGTCGAGTGCCATCGCCTTTGGTTCATGCAGCTCTCCCGGCTTCGCTTCCTTTCCACCAAACTGTGTAATGTATGCGCCTGCTGGGGAGAACTCCTCGACACGATTGTTATACCTGTCGACGATCAAAATATTTCCCGTGCTACCAACGGTGACGCTCTGAGGAGAGTTTAGTTGCCCGTCGCCCGAGCCCTCCGACCCAAACCGGCTGAGAAAGCTTCCAGTTGGGGAGAACTCTTGCACGCGATTGTTTCCCGTGTCAGACACCAAAACGTGTCCTTCGGAGTCGATTGCGACGCCTCGGGGTTCGTTTAGCTTGCCGGGTTCGCTACCCACAGACCCGAATGTAGAGAGGTATTTGCTTTCAGTATTCGACTCCTCGATACGACTATTACCGGTGTCAGCGACCAACAAATCTCCTTTGGAGTCAAACGTGAGTGCCGTCGGACCTTTGAACTTGCCCGCTTCGCTTCCCGCAGATCCAATCTCGCTAAGATATTTGCCTTCCGGGCTAAACTCCTCTACACGATTGTTGCCAGTGTCAGCGACTCAGTGCGCCTTTGGAATCGATCGCGAGGTCCCTCGGTTCACTCAGTTTACCTGGTTCGCTACCAGCTTCACCAAACTTTGTCATGTATTTGCCTTCGGGGCTAAACTCCTCGACGCGATCATTACCCGTGTCCGTGACCCACACATCGCCTTTGGAGTCCACAGCGATACCCCAGGGACCTTGTAGCTTTTCCGCTTCGCTCCCAACTTCCCCGAACTTTGAAGCGAACGTAAAGGTATTTTCTGCGCCTGCGCCCCGTGTTTCCTTGATCTGGCCTGTAATTTCATTGTATTCTGTGCTGGTCGTCGACTTCAATCCGCCTGGCGCAGGTGGTTCAATCGTTACTGACGTCGGCGCCCGCAATTTCCAGCCAGAATTTTTCTGTCCAGAATAGGAGGTCTTTGTAGTGCGCACTTCGCGATCTTCATTGTTCGCGAGCTTTGCAAAGCTGGTGGTTTCTGTTACCAGATCATATTTTTCGTGTTCGTATGGTTCTTCTTTTGGAATACCCTGGTTGTACACGAATTGCTGATGGCTTCGGGCCAGCGATTCCTTTTGTTCTTTGCCTTCCATATACTTTATCTCGTGCTGGGGACCAAGCGTTTCGATCAACTCCGTGCCAGGTTCCGCTACCTCACCTTCTTTGCTACCTTCACCGTTATACGTGCTCTCGGTATCCAGGAGTTTTGCGATTTCAACAGATTTTTCACCTGCGGCGAGGGCTGTCGCTCTATTATCTGGCGACAGTGTACGTGTCACATCGTCGAATTCGTTGTATTCGGTCGTGGAAATCGAACCGTATGGTGCCGTGCTGGGAATCGCAACGTTAACGGTTTGACCCTTTTCATCCATGTAGTAGATAGTAGCGCGTTTGTAGTTAGCAGACGGCCACCACTGTGGTGAGTCTGGCGGCAGAATCGCGGTTGCTTCCACCGGATCGTTTTCTGCTGTCTGCCCCCACTTTTCCGGTTCGGGCTTGTGGGTCGTCGCGTTTACACCCATTTGATAGGGGGCAGATAGACCCTCAAGTGGCACATCGTACTCGATCGTAGAGCCAGGCTGGGCAGTAGTGAATGCTCCTTCTTCGCCTTTTGATTTACCAACGACACCACTTGCGGTACTTGGGACGGCCACCGAGCCTCCACCTCCAATACCGGTGACGACCGCGACGAGCGTGTGACCCACATCGCCATTTGACGGAGTATAGTTTCCGCTTGTTGCCCCAAGGATTGGTTTGCATTCCACGCCAGAGGCATTGCAGTCCTCCCACTGGTATCCATATGAGAGAGATACTTTTGTCCATTTTCCGTTTGATACAGCCAGCCTTGTTCCTTCTGATGGGGTACCCGTAATTTTTGGGACTTCAATATTGTGGTTTTGTTCCTTTTGTTCTTTGATGGTTTTCGCTACTTCTGCTTCAGACGCACCCGCTGCCGGCTGAACTCGCATGAACTTGATTAGTCTACCTGTACCCGAGTCGCCACTAATCGTACCGTATGTAAAAAGCCATGGCTCCTGGCCTGGTGGGTTGAGTGCTGTGACGTGTCCTTCTTCATCATAACCATAGGTTGTCTTTAGCGCCGGAGATATCCGCGGGTCCCACTCCGCGCGCAATCGCCCAAGCCTGTCGTAGCTATATTCCGCTACCGGGATTTCCTGCATTGCTTTACTTGACAAACTGTAAGCCACCAGCGAAACCTTTGTTAGTAGGTGATTGTATTCACCCCATTCCGTTTCGTTTTCGCCTTTCGCAGTTGTTTCTTTCGCGTACTTAAACTCAAGGGCTCGGCAGCCTCGTTCCATTTCCGTCGGTTTTTCTTTCCATGAGCAGGACACACCACTGGGCACGGGCCCTAGGGCTTCCGTTGGCTCTGTAATCGTGCCTACAGTTTGATATTTGTAAGTCACCGTGTCGGTGGGGACCGCACCTTCTTGCGTTGTCGGGACCCAGAGTTTTGAACCGCTGGTCTGCGTGAACTTAACAGAGGTGTGGTTCGCCGCGTCCTTGAGGAAATATGCAATCTTGTGTTTTTCGGGTTCTTCGACGGTGAGCGTGAGGTTCGAGTCGCCGGTCGGTGATTCGTAGGTAGTCGTTTCGGTCTTTGTAAAGATGGTCTGGCTTCCGTTTGCCGCAGTCATCAAAATATTGCCGCTGGCTAGTTCTACCAGTGACTCAGTGCTCCCCATGCCAAGACTCCATTGCGAGCCAAGCGGTCCTTCAATCCCCGCTGTGAGGTCACGTGAACTATAATTACGCGACACCGTCAAACCCGAGCCCATCGACACATCAGTCGTCCCAATGCTAAAGTCGCCTGACTGTAGATCAACCGAGCCTGGACCCAACGCCACAGGCGTAGAATGCCTGACTGTAATTGTCCCTTCTTCTCTCTTTTCGTTCCCGGCATTATCAAAAGCTACGACTACGATCGTGTGGTGACCCGCGCCTAGTTCTGAGCCGTTGATCGTCCATTTGGCACTAGCGGTACATTCACCTTTTGCGACGCTACACGATCCGGAAGCTTTACCGACTTCGTGATTATCAACAAATAGTGCAATTGACTTGACGCCTGAGCTCGCTATCGTCGTACCTTCACCATCTGTTGCTTCGCCCGTAACTTCGTAAGGCCTTTCACTCAGCTCGGCACCAAAAGGCAAGCCTTTCAAGACCACGTGGTGTGGTGGTTCGGTATCAACCTTGACCGTAGCCTTACCTTCTGATTCCAAGGACTCCGTCCCAGGCATCGCGTCTTGGGCCCGGTAACGGATTTTGTCTTCCCCATTAGGCAGTTTTGGGTTTAGTGTCCAGTATTCTTTTTCTTCCTGTTTACATTGAACGCCCTCGCAACCATTTTCTTTTTCAAGATAATTGCGTTCGGACAACTGTTCCCATTTACCCGGCGTACTTTCGTATTCCAACTTGCTCGACGAGACCCCTATTCCTGGGTCTTTTGCGATGAGTTCGAGAGCACCATCGTATTTACTCAACCAGTTTCCAGTGCCATACAATGCATTGGCTCGCTTAATTTTTTCTTTATGGCCTTCGTTTTCGACTTCGAATTCGAGTTCCGGCGGGCTAACGTTATAGCCCGTAGTAGAGTGAGTCCCCGAGGGCTCAGAGAGCGAGACTATCCCCTGCTCAAGCCAATCAGAGAACGTGCTTTTGGAAGTCGTAGCAATCTCGGTCTGTTGAAAATGTATGGCATTGCCTTCCCCACCCGCAGTAGGGAGACAGTGCTGTTCGCCTAAATCTTCTTTCTTTGGACAGATTGGAGGTGCCGCTTTATTCCCATAATCCGCTTCGGACAGTTCAGTCGATAGCAACTCCTTATTTTCCTGACCCCCACCTTTACCCTCGAGTTCAAAGAAACTTTCGATATGATATGTTCTGTTTATTGCGGCCGTCGCAGCGTTGAAATCGTAGATTTTGGAGTCACCTTTGGTTTGATATCCCCAGTAGCCCCATTCCGTGGCATAGATCGTTCCATAGCCATAAGACTCCAAGTTTTCGTCACCAGCATGTTCGTATGCAGCGGCTCCGTAAAAAGCGTGGGGATTTATAGTTTTATATTCCCAATTGGATTTCTTGCCGCCAGTCGTGTTAGACAGTTGGGGGTCTGTCACTTCTGGGTCGACTGATATCGGGTACAGGTATTCACCCGCTGGATGATTGACGGTGACCGTGACCACGTTTCCTTGGATGATCCCCATGGACACCGGGACCTCTGTGCCTTCCGCATCTTCAGCGCTTGGCGGTCGTACGGCAGCCAGTATAGTGCCTTCCTCGACCACTAGCACAGAACCATCCGCGGCGCTTTCCAGATGCGCACCCGTAGGCATCCCAATCCGGAAGTACAGCTCGTCAGGACTACGCTGGGAGAAGAGGAGGGTCGTTAGATCGAATCCGTTAGGCGACGGCTTGCCCAATATTGACATGTCGTGTATCCCCGCTGGGGAATTGTCGGAGGCGTTCCAAAATATCGTGGAGCCATCGAGTGCTCCTTCAGAAAGACTCAGCGACAAGTCTTTGTCATCGACGGGCGTGAGGGACACGCCGAGTGCAGACAGTGACAGGCCGTTCGAGAGATTCTTCGGGATATTGACCTGTACGTCTGGGCGCACTGGTTGAAACCCCTCACCTGCTTCTTTGAGGCTCAAATCGAGCGGGAGGCGCTCGCCCCGCGATGCTTCGATCGATAGCGGCGATGATGATTCGATCAGGCCCGCCACGCCTTCGGGAAGTGATATCTCAGCAGCGTTCTCGGTTGGATAGCCGACAACATTCTCCCCTGCAGGCAACTGGGGAACTCCTCCATCTGGCTGTTCGACCAGACGTGGATACGCGATCTTCGCCTCGCTTGCGGCCTGCACTGAAGTAAGACCTTCAAAGCTCGTACTCGAAGCAATGCGCTTCTCGACAATTTCTGGATTAAGTCGACTAGCTTCGCCTTCGTTCTTTATCTGCTGACTTTCTTCTGGGGAACCCGCAATAACAAGCGGACTCGACGACAGGGAGAAAGATCCCTCAGAAGAGGATACTTCTTTTGCGAGCGCGCTCGCCGGACACCCGACCAGGCAAAACAAACCCCACATCGTGAACGTAAGTTGCCACCTCAAAGAATTCCTCATTGCCCATGCCTCCAAATGTCGAGCTGTGCAGGACTAAAAACAGTTACTTATTTCGGTGCGATCGCGAAACAGCTTCTTCGCCTGCTTCCAGAATCGCCAATTTGGTGATGCCCAAAAAATGATGCGGGTTCTGCCCGATGGCTCAATTCGGAGGCCAAACTGCGGTTGCGACATCGCGTATAGAGGGTTTTCGACGGATACTTAAGACAGGACCTCCTTTCTTGGTCCTTCATCGCATGACCTCGTCATCGCGGCGGTAGCCGAGACGAGCAGATATATTGTCTGCGGTCGCGAGCAGATGCGGTAGGAGTTGGTTAGCCATCTCCTCCAGGGAGATCATAGATATGTGAGCCGCTAGATTTACCGCGGCGACGACCTCTCGACGTTCATTCCGGATTGGTACAGCAATCGAGATTAGCCCGCGAACCAACTCCTGATCGTTGACAGCCACACCCTCGTTGAGTACATGCTCCAGTTCGTCATGCAAAGCCTTCTTGCTTTTGATGGAGTTCGGACCGCGATGTGCGAACGTCATGTCCCTGATGAGTTCGCCCTTCTCGGACGTGGGAAGATGCGCGAGAAGAACCTTGCCCATCGAAGTACAGTAGGCAGGCAGACGAGAATCGGGACCCAGATTCAGATCGATCTCACTCTGCCCGCGACGAAAGCTGCGAGCGCGAGCGATGTACAGGATTTCAGGACCGTCGAGAATGGATATGTTAGCCGTATAGGAAGTCCGCTGGCGCAGCTCCTCCAGATGGGTGCGCGAATGTACACATAGACCTGTCGAGCTCGACGCAGACATTCCAAGTTTGGTGACCCGAAGCCTCAAGCGATACTTACGCGACTCAACCTGCTCGAGGAACCCGAGCGCAACCAGGGTGATAACATATCGATGCGTCGTTGAACGGCTCATCCCCGAGACATCCGCGATGTCGGAGATACCGAGCACCGCGTGCTCTGGTGTGAAGCAGCCTAGAACCGCAAGACCCCGCTCAAGCGATTGGGAGTAGCCCCGCTCTCGCAAGCTCAGGAGACTCGGGTTCTCGTCGTCGGGCGTGCCGTCGGCAATTAGCAGATTCATGTGCGCGCCCTCATTGGGAGCGTACGGTGACAGGGGCGATCATTCCGATGAGCAACCGACAGGAATTCGAGGGTGCCACCTCCCAGTTCCACGTAGTGCAAGCCGTAACTATCTGGTCCGTCAAGTGCAAACCACCATGCTGCGACTGGGTCAAGTGCTTCATGCGGAAGGCATTCCAGTGGCAACGACTCTCCGCGACATCGCTGCCGCATATGCTGGCAAGCAAGTCGAGCGCAGACAAATGCGACCCGCAGCCCATCGATAGGAGCATCCGCGACCGACCTCGCGAATCCACGACCAAACACATAAGGACCGAACCCGTGCTTACAACGCTCGTCGCGTGAGAAGATACGACACCAGGCCCTCGTAACAGCGAGATACATGTCCTCATCTGACTGTGGCCAATGAGAGTCTTGCGAGGTATATCCAATATTTGCGCTCATTGGTTGATCGAGCGTCGCGGCGGTTAGGTATCGGCCGTCCCTCTACGACATGGATGGGGCGCACCGGTACATGCCGGTGAGGGGTCATGCGTCGATCCAAGGGAATTGTTGGTCAGACGTCATGCCGGAATCTTGGCTTTCTCGATGCGTTGCTGCAATTGGTCAGGCTATTACTAGTGCGACCAGTAATGGAGATTCCAATAGCAGTATTAGACGTCTGCTTTTGCTAAGATCAGGCGCTGCAAGCTGAGGTCGAAGCTGAAGGTGAGTAGCGTGGGTTTTATCGACTTCGTAAGTGTCTAGCGCACATTCCGCGATACATCTTTTCCTGGTGGTAATTGAGGTCCCGCTAGATGGCCATTCGCGTAACTACGAATCTTGACTGAGGTAGGTCGGCCTAACGACAAACCCGTGACTTCAATTGGTGCCGGCTGTGGGTCGAGCTCGACAGCGCGATTATTCCTGAAAGCTGACTTCTGCTGATACACGCGCCGCCGAGAAACCAGGAAGAGCGATAACACTCAGGGCGATGCCCCCAAGCAGCCCGATCGTGAGAAACAACCCTATCGCGCCCAACGAGAACGGCGCCGGGAACCCAGTAGTCAGCTTGAGCCAACGTCCCGCGAGGGCGTGACCATAAACTCCGAGAATCGCTCCATCAACACATCCCACACCAAGCACGATGGCACTCTCCAACAAGAGTGAGCGCCAAAGCTGCTTACTGCTGAAACCCTGGGTCTTGAGCGAGGCGAGCCTCCCCCGTCGCTGCCAGATAGCAGCGCTCAACGCGAAGGCGACCGCCAGTGCAGCCGCCACAAGCAACAGTGTCGATATCTCACCGAGGGTGCGCAGCGCCTGGCGAGCACTACCGTCAAACTGCGCTTCGCGCTGTGCCCGGGTCTGTACCCATAGCCCCGGCCGCGAGCCGATTGCAGCCCGAACAGCCCGCCGTCCGGTTGCCGGACTAACACCCGGTTTGAGATTGACCTCGATCGCAGCCGGGTCCACTGTCTGCCAGTACTTCTGATAATCGGCGGTGGAGATCGTTAGAGCACCCGAGGGCCAACCAGTGTTCGTTGTGATTGCAGCAACACCGAGGCGCTCGGAGCCTGCGGGGGTCGGAAGCCAGAAACTATCGCCGACATGAAGGCTGCGTTCGGAAGCAAAGCCTGCGGAAATGGCCGCCCAACCACCTTGGCGGATGAGGCGGCTTGCGTGTACATAGTCGCCTTCTAGTAGTTGGCTTGACTGGAGCACAACGCTGTCCTTTGGTGGTCGGGCTCGTATCCATAGCCGATGATCGCCAACCTTGAGCAGGCCGCCCTGGTAGATTCGGGCGGAGGCCACTCCCGGCGCTTGTGCGATCTTGGCGAGCGCCCCATTGTCATGGAAGCTATCGGTCGTAAAAACATTATCGCCTGTCGTGACCCATACGTCTGCAGTACCGAGGAATTGGACAATGGCTGAGTGTAGTCCTCGAGATAGGTCAGCACGTGCACCTTGGATCGCGACACTTCCATAGACAGCCACGGCGGCAACCGCTGCCAGCACGACGGATCGTGTCGCCGTTGCTCTCAGTTCTACGACGGCGAGCGCGAGCATACTGCCACGTATCCGTTCGCTCACCGGGGCCAGCAGGCCAGTAACGAGGTTAAGAACTACCGGGACTAGACAGACTGACGCAAGCGCGAGTCCGACACCTCCCACGATCGTCAGACTCGGAGCTAGCAGGGTACCAACAGCGACGATCGCAACTAGCGCCATACCCACAACGCCAAGCGTGAGGACGGTAAGGGCGCCAATCCGCTGGCCTGGTTGTCCGCTCTCGTGCAGAACCACGTCGAGCGGTCTGTTGGGGTGAAGATCGAAAATAGGAGGCAGCGACGCCACGAGGACAGCGAGGATGCCACAAGCAAAGGCAAGTAGGATTGTGGTGGTGGCTATGATCGAGTGGGCACCTATCGGGAACGCGACCGTCAGGTAGCTGGGGACTTCATTGAATACGGTGTGGGCTAGAACAGCTCCTATTACAATTCCCGCTATTGACGCAACAACGCCGAGGATCAATGCGTGAGACGCGAGAACAAGTAGGACTTGGCGTGGACCAAAGCCCTGCGTGCGCAGCTCAGCGATAAATCTCCGACGCTCAGGGACTGTCAACAGCATCGCGTTGAGGGCAAGTAGGAACCCGACGATCGCGCTTATGGCTGCAAATAGAGTCGTAGACTCGTCGCTCGGCGCGGCAGCTACTGTCAGCAGCCCGATTTCGCTGTCTGCAGGCCCAACGTCGAGGCGTCCAGCAGCAAGCGCACGAAGCTCCCGAGCCACCCGCGATTCGAAACCCGGACGTGGCTTGATGAATACTTCGGTAACACGCCCTGACATATCTGTAAGTCGCTGAACCTCTCCCAGCAGAGCAACGGCTATCGGACTACTTGCGACCGGCCCGATCACCTGACTACCTAGCACACCCCGAACCGTCACCGTGTGTGCTTCCCCGTTCGCCAACACTGTCACATTTTCGTCGAGTTCGGCGCCGACTGTACCCGCGACCGATGACGGAAGACCGACACCGCCTGATAGCAACAGTTCGGCCACACCAACATCCTTCATGGCAGGAGCCCTAAGTCCAGCCAATGCAGGTGTGACACCAATCAACTGGATCGTCTGCCGTCGTCCCCTCGGTCCGACGACCACCGCATCGACCCTAAGCACGGGAGCGGCTACCTCGACGTTGGGCAGTTCACGTGCACGCTCAGCGATCCTTGCGTCGAAGCCTGCCGATGAGCGGCCAGAAAGCTGGAGACGAGCAGACCCAATAACTGCGTGAATAAGTTGAGACTCTGAACTGGCGACGCTGGTGTTGGCTACGAGTACGCCGAAGAACAAGGCGACACCAATAGCAATACCAATGCCCGCAAACAGCTCCTGAACACGGTGGCGACGCAGACGCCAACCATATAGCGCGAACAACGTGCTCACCCTGACCCCAAAGATCGTCGGAGTTAATGCGCGCCGTCGGCTCATCGCGTGCTCGACGGGACTACAAGCTGTCCGTCGAAACCTTCTGCGAGTTGCCCGTCGCGCAGCGTATGGACACGATCAACAAATTTCATCGCTTGTGAATCATGTGTCACGATCACCCCGGGGATCTCGCACTCATGACACACGTCATGCAACAAACCGAGGATCTCGCTGCTTCGCTTGGAATCTAGGTTGCCAGTCGGCTCATCAGCGAGCAGCAAACGCGGCTCATTTACAAGCGCCCTAGCTATCGCCACACGCTGTCGCTCACCCATCGACAACTGCTCAGGCGTATGCTGAACACGATTACCAAGCCCAACCCGCTCAAGCCACGGAAGCGCCTCTCGCTTGGCCTCACGCAACGTATACCCATCGGCGAGCAGCTTGAGCCCGGCATTGCTCAAAGCAGAGGCGCCCGGCACAAGGTGAAACTGCTGGAAGACAAAACCCACATCTCGCAATCGGAATCTGTCACTCTGAGCGCTCGACATCAACGCAAGGTCGCATCCGCCGAAAAGGACGTTTCCCCCGTCGGGCTTGCTCAGACCAGCCGCAAGAAGCAACAGAGTCGTCTTGCCCGATCCACTGGGACCATACAAAGCCACAAGCTCCCCCGATAAGACACTCAGCGAGACTCCATCGACCGCACGCACCGTCTCACCACCACTGTCGAAGTGCTTAACGACATCGCGCAGGTCCAATGCACTCACTATTAGCCTGACCGTCCGTCAGAGGTACGGCCGCGGGGAAATGATATGACCTCTCCCTTGTTGTCCATCGAGCGCAACGTACCGCCCCCAATCGTCATCATACGTCGCGCACGACGAACGATCCCGACATCCTCCGACGCCACGAGGACTGCCGGCGTTGACCCACGACCAAGCGAGGCGATCAGCCCGTAGAGCTCTTGGCGCTCGCTTGGGCTTGGCAACACGGCAGGCTCATCGACCAGCAGCAGCCTCGGCTCGCTCACAAGCGCCCGCGCCAAACTCACGCGCAGCGCCTCACCGAGGGAAAGCCAGTCAGTCAGCATGTGTGCACAGCTCAGCGCACCCATACACTCCAGCTGTCGTCGCGCGAGACGCCGCGCCTGAACAAGGCTCAGCGAATCTGCAAGAAGCGACATTGCGACGTACTCGGTTGCCGTCTGCCTTACGCTCGGCCGCCAGTCCGAGGAGACGAAACCTATACCGCGCGCACGCAGCAGTTCAGCCCGATCATCGCCGGATAGCTCAGTAAGATCCTTGCCATCGAAAAGAATCCGCCCCTCGTCGGGCAGTTCAAACCCAGCCGCAAGACGCAACAGCGTTGACTTGCCCGAGCGCCGCATACCCCAGATGCCCACGAAGTCGCCCACATCTACCTCAAACGAGACATCCTCAAGAACCATGCGACAATGACGCCCGTCCGGGTATCCCTTGGTGACATGCTCGAAAGCAAAGAGGCTCATGAATGCGCGACGCCGTAGCGAGCCTCATAGTCGCGCAGCAACTCGCGAGTACGCATGATCCAGCGCAACTCAGCCTCAAGATGCCCTTGGGTCCATGTACACGCGACATTCATCGTCACCCCAATCCAAGAAGACACCAAAACCTCCGCATCTTCGCACTCTAAGAGCTGATCTATACACCGCCTCTCGTACACGTCGAGCATTCGCATCAACACAGGGACATCAGATCGGCGAGAGAACGCAATCTTGACCTGCAACTCGGTACGACTCCCTTCTTCAGAAACGGGAGTAGCGATCCAGTCACTCAATGCGCGCTCCGTAAGCTCCGTCACCCCATACACCTTCTGGCGTCGCCAGCTACCACTGTCGTTCTCACGCATAGTGCAAACAACGAGACCCTGTGCCACAAGGCCCTTAAGCATCTTGTAGACAGCATCGCGATGGATCCCCGACACCGGCCCCAAACGCCTCTCAAGCGATGTCGCCAGCCTCCACGGATGGGCTGGCTCGCCAATCTCCAACAACAGAGCGAGCAAAGCCCCCCTCAAAGGCGAACCCCTCATCCACTTCCTATCCGCAGCCCCAACAGGCACCCCGTCCTCCGATTCCTCATTTTGAGATGGTAAGCTCTGCCAGAACGATAACCCACAGGGCGTCTACATGGCCCTCAGGGCATTTCGCGTTCTTTAGCTCAGAAGTCATCCCCTGGTTTGAGTCGAGGTGGGCGGTAGGCTCGTCTGCGACTAGCCTCGATTCGCCGAGAAGCGGTCGGGGCACCCAGTGGAGTGGGCGGAGTGGGCTCGGCAGGGGCTGCTCTGGGCGCGCCCGACTGGCTTCGCTCAGGGTCGATCCTTGGCGAGAGCCGGGAGTCAGCTGGGATATGGGTGCGCGGCGGCTCGGCTTTAGCGGTAGGCGTGGAGCGTATGCAGATGCCTGAACGCGCTGGATCACTGTGGCCCGGGGCCAGTCGGCGGGGAGGTGCGGCGTGATCCTGCGAACGAGGCGGGCGAGCTGTCCGGCGACGTGTAGGATGCGGTAGCGCAGCCGCTTGGGTTCGCTGATCTTGTGCTCGCCGTCGAGCGCAAGATCAGCTGTGTCCAGACCATGATGTCGCGCGCGAGCAGCGAGCTCGAACCACGCAGCGTTCGCCTTGAAGGAGTGGAACGGGAGATGTGAGGCGCCGGTCGCCTTCAGCGTCCTGACGCGGTCCTCGACCTCAGCGTGCTGGCGATGAAAGGCCTCCAGGGCCGCGATGTCCGGGTCCTGCTGGTCGGTGAATGAAGCACTGGAACGGTGCCCGTCATCGTCAGTGAAGGAGAGCTGCGCCCCTGGGTGAGGACGCTCTCTGCAACAGATCAGCCGGGTATCCGCAGGCCAGGAGGCGAGGTTGACTCAGTAAATCTCTCGGCGAGATCCCTTGATGTCCCTGATCAGGGCTTGAGGCTGTAGAGGGCGAAGATCTTCTCGTCAAACCCTCAAAGCGCGTTGACGGTTGCGAACGATCCTTCGGCTCAAGCTATCGGGGCGCGGCGGCGAACAAAGGGCATAAGAGATTGGTCGACCCCGTTTCACGACTGGTGGTGCTTAAGGATCGTGAGGTTTATTCCCGGGTATCGCATCGATGAGGATGACAGGCTGCCGCTGGGTAGCGATCCCGAGCTGGATCGCCGGTATGGTCGAACAACGGTTGTGTTGGGAGATCTCACATCCGGTGAGTTCGACTTGCAGGGTCGGCCTGAGCGGCCATTGGATGGCGACGCGTTGACGGTTGTGTTGCGCTCAGGAGAGCGTGTTCGACGTCCGGGGTGGTTGAGAGCGCCACGGTTCGCTGTGATTGCTCTGCTCGTTCTTGGGGCTGGTGTCTCGATCAGAGTGTTTAAGCGCCAGACCGGCGAGAGCCATGTCCGTGCAGGAATCGTGAGACACCGTATAGCCAAGTCGAAGACCAGAGCAGTACAGGAAATCGGGACCGCCTCTAGTCCTCTTCGTCCCAGGATATCCCCACTACGAGATGAGGGTCGGAGATCACAAAGTCGTCTCCGTCCTCCTCGGACGCAGCGGGGTCGGGCGACCTGGAGCACACGTATCAATCGACGCCCGGCTCTACCAACGCCACAGGAGCCGGAAAACGGGGCCGCGAGCGCTGGTGGTTCGCCCCATGTGGATGATGCTACGCCGTCACAGACCGAAGCGAGGCCGTCGGTGCCGTCGAGGAGACCGCTGTGTGTCCCGGGGACGCTCGGATGCTGAGTGTTATCGCTAGCGCGTATGCGCGCTTCGTGTTCGCTTTGTGTTTGGAGACGTATTGTATTCCTATAGCTTGATAGTTGAGGACGAGCTGGAATCTCTTGACCCGCTTTTGGGCCGGTTGGTGCTATCAAATGGTGGAGTCCAATCTTTGCTATTGATGCGATGGGTACAGGTGGGATGAGAGAAGTCAAGGATGCCAAACTCGCGAGGGCATGGGTCGAGTGCCGTTGGCAGGTGCTGGGTGCGATCACGCGTAGCTTTCCGACCGCTGGATCGCTTGCTGTTGAGGCGGCGGTCGATGAGGCATGGACTGTGCTGTATGAAGGGGATCCGGAGGCGGTCGCTGCTGTGCCTGATGGGCTTCCGGCTCGTTGGCGCAGGCTTGCGTATCTGCGAGCGTTGAACGGTGTGCGTGATCGCCGCCGCCATCCCATTAGTTCTATTGCGGTAGAGGAGCTGGCCGGTAGCGACATGGTCGCCCATGGTCTGACGGGGATAGAGGGGTTGCGGGCTGAGGCGAGGGTGCGGGAGATCATGGGCCAGGTCTCGGGCGATGCTCGTTTGTGGCTTGAGGCGATCATGGATAGTCCGGAGGCGCCGCCGAGGGAGATAGCGAGGATCCTTGGTTGGGATCGGGAGAAGCTGAAGTCGGTGTCTCGGAGGACGCGTGGTTCTTTGCGGGAGTTCGTGCGCGCGCGGGAGAGCGGGGTGATCTGTGAGCGTCGCCGCTCGATGATGGGGGCGTTCGCTGTGACTCGTATCGCTCGTCTTGATCCTGAGCGTGCCGTCCGGTTTAGCGGGCGAGCGATGCTTGGTTCGGAGCGCTACGAGCAGGTCGCGCTGCATATCGCGGGGTGCGAGGAGTGCGAGCGGGAATGGCATCGTACTCAGAGCAGGCTCTTGAGGCCAAGGTTGGCGTTGTTCCCGTTCGGTCTCGTCGGCAAGTTTGCGGCGGGCGGGATGTCGGCTATCGCGACGGCGCGCCGAACGGTCAACGGTCTGCTCGGGGATTTGCGGTTGCGTCTCGGATCGAGTGTGGGGCGCGCTGGTGCTGGTGGAGCTGCGGGGACTGCGGGTACTGCCGGTGCGCTTGCGGGTAAGGGTGCCGCTGTGTGCGTGGGTGTGTTGTGCGCTGCTAGCGCGGGTACGGCGGCGCTTGTCGGACTTCCGGCCGCTGTTCTCGCTCCTCACTCTGGGGTCCACCATTATCACGCGACGATTGGAGCGCATAGAAGCCAAGTTCGGTCATCCGCTGCTGCGAGGGCAGCAGCGCTCGTATCCTCTACGCCGGCTGTAGAAGGACAGGCCGGTCAGGGCTCGATATCGAGTGATCGTGAGCCTGTGAAGGGCGGGCACGCGAGCGCCCGTGCCGTCGGCAAACCCACGCGGCCCGTTACCCCGGGGGACCTGATCGCCTCGCCGGCTACCTCAAGTAGCAAATCGGACCCGAGCATCGCTACTACAGCCTCTACTGGGAGCGACTCGCAGGCCTCGAGCACTGAACCGACCTATGCGCCGAGCGCGACAAGCAAAACGACGCATGCCAGCGGCTCGTGCGTACCGGGAAGCCTCTCGTGCTGAGCCTCGATCCTCGGAGACCGACCATTGTGTACCTCTGCCTGTTGGGGAGCCTCGCCGTGTGCATGCTCCTCGCGATGGCTTTTATCGCCGGGAATGCATGGGCGGGATCGCTTGCCCTCATCAGCTGCGACGGGACGAGCGCCAACGAAGGGTGGAAAATTTTCTCCCGGGGCAACCTATCGGGGACGACTGAATTGTCCTGTTCTGACCAGTGGACGAATGAAGCTGGCGAACCGTGGGGCTATCCGGCCGGAATGGCAGCTAGTTTGCGGGCTGGGACTCGCTCCGATGCTCGTTTGGGTCTCATGTTCGTTGCCCCCGAAGGCGAGAGCATCGTCGGTGGAGATATAACCGTCGGAGCGTCCGGTCAAGTCGAACCGCCGTTTGAAAGGGTTCCTTCTGATCCGGGAGCCGGCGAAGTGCCGGGCAAACGGGCAGAGCTCGCACTCGGCTTCCTGCAAAACGTGTTCTGGATCGGTGTCAACAAAGAACCTTCGACCATCACCATTCCAGCGACAAGCGGTGGTCCGCTATACGCGAGCGCTCTATGCGGCGGTGAACCAGGAGCAGTCGTGTGTAGCTCACAAACCATCTACGTGCCTGGCGCTCATATCCTGCTCTCGCCCAGAGCGGCACCATCGGTATCGTTGATCTCGGGGCCTTTGACGGCTGCCGGGGTCGTGCATGGAACGCAGGGGGTGAGCTTCACCGCATCTGATGCTGGAGGACCGGGTATCTATCAGCTCACGGTCGCGATCGACGGTAAAACGATCTATCAGGCCACGCCTGATCTCAATGGTGGAGCATGCGCGTCGGTCGGTACATATGGCTCATCGTTTGAGTTCTACACCGCTGAGCCATGTCCCCAGTCGGTTCCGATGAGCCTACCAATCCACACCGCAACGCTACCCGATGGGATCCATTCCCTGACGGTCACAGCTACCGATGCGGCAAGCAACGTCTCTAATGCATCACAGATAATTTTCCGTTCGGAAAACCTGATCTCAACCGCCAGTGCGGGCCGTGTCCCACGACAACAAGGCAAAGATCCAGAACCGGCCTATCTCGTCAACTTCGATGGGCGCACAGCCGCATTGTTGCATGGTGTACGTCACACGTATGCGGACTCGTCGCTGACGCTCAGCGGGACGCTGACGACACCTCAAGGCGCGGTGGCCCCCGATGTTCCCATTGAGCTCCTGGCGCGTGAAGGTAGCGGTACGCGCGGTACTGAAAAGGTGCTCGCCTCGACCACTACTGATGCGGGTGGCCATTGGAGTCTGATCGCGCCAAGGGGGCCATCGCGGACACTTCGCGTGAGCTATAACCAAGCGAGCGCCGCGAGCGTCCAAGCCGGCACGACGATCAAGGAGAGCGTAAGTCCCACAATGAGCTTGCGCATACACGACCAGCACGGTGGACGACTGACGTTCACTGGCACCGTGTCAGTAAGCCCCTTGGGTCATCCTCTGCCCCTCGTCCTTATCGAAGCCTCGGGTGATGGGCGCCATTGGCAGACCGTTGGTCGCGAGGTTCGCACCAACACTCACGGCGACTACAAGCTCTCCTACCCATCGCCACTGTCGGTAGGAGGCCGTTTCGCGTTCCGCGCCATAACCCCCGAAACGCCCCTATGGCTACAGGGCAATACCGGCACTCGTTGGGTCAAGGTGCATTGATGCCAAAACGAGTTGCGTTACTCCTCGTCTCAGGACTGTGCATGCTCACGCTGGGCGCGCCTATAAGCGCTTCAGCGAGCACCCCACCCGTCATTACCGCGCAAGCAAAGGCCGCCAATGCCTCCTTCCTGGCGTACGCGCCGGCACCCGCGAGTCCTGGCGCGATGTGCCTCATAGACACGGGGGTCAACCAAACTCCTGATACGACCCCCACGCTCGCCTACGCGACAGCATTGGACGGTGGTACTCCCAACGACACCGACTCTGAAGGGCACGGCACGCTCATGGCAATTCTTGCGGGAGGACAAGGCCACGGTCTACGCGGCATCTGGCCACAAATCAAGATCGTCTCCATCAGAGCCTCATCCATACCGGCACCAGGACAAGCACCAACCTACCAGTACGAAAACTATGTCGAAGGTCTCCAGAAGTGCCTTGAACACTCATCCCTCAACATCAAGACCATCAATCTCTCCCTCTCCTCAACGATTCCCGCAACACCGGACCAGTCCCAAGCATTTGCGGAAGAGGTCTCGCGCGCGACGGCACGTGGCATCGCGATCGTCGCAGCCGCCGGAAACGCGCCTGGCGAGGCGCAGTATCCGGGAGCCGAACCGGGAGTCCTCTCGGTAGGCGCCGGCACCATCTCGGGCGGCATCTGCTCGTTTAGTGCCAGCGAAAGCGTCGGCCTCTACGCTCCTGGGTGCGAACTAGAATTCGCCAACCCCCTCACGGACGAATACGATTCAAGCGAATACGCGCAAGGAACCTCTGAGGCGTCGGCGATTACCGATACTGCACTGACGGCCCTGATGGACTATGCACCGAGGCTTACCGTCGCCGAGGATGAGAATTTGCTCGTTACCACTGCAGTCGACAGGCATTTGGATGTTGCCGGTGCGTTTGAGGCCGCGGGCTTGGGATCGGTGGTCGCGGCTGGCAACGTAGCTATACCACCGGAATCACAACCAGTGATCACGCCGTCCCTGAGGCCCCCTCCTTCTACGAAAAGCGCAAGCGTGCCTGCGGCCAATATCTTGAGCGCTGCATGGGCTCACGGGGTTCTGACGGTGCGTCTGCGTTCCCTCCCGAAGGGCGCGAGCGTCCATGCCCTCGCTCTATACAAAACCCGCAAGGCCCACGGATCCGTAAGCACAACGAGGACCCTGCGTTTGCGCTGCCCAAAGCCCAGCGAGGTTAGGGTGTGGGTCACGGAGGGCAACACCGTTGGCCCAACTTCTCAGATCGCCCTTCATGTCCGCACAAAAGCCTCCCGTCGGACGCGTCATGGAAAACACGCAGGTAAGACTCACTAAATGTTGAGATTGCGAGCGCTAGGGGCGCTGATCATCGCACTCCCATTCACGGTGCCGCTAGGGGCTCCTCAAGTTGCGAGCGCGGGCACATTCCCCGAGCTTACATGCAGTCCCATTACAAGCGCAGGTAATTGGCAGCAGGTAAATAGCTTCCCATCGGGTCTCACGGTAGGAAATATGTGCGGCGGCCTAGCGAGCGGACCAAACGAACCCCAGGGGCCTACCAATGAAGGCGCACTCTTTGCCGAGGACGGGACAAACGCGACGGCAGACATTCCAAACGGTGCCGAAGCTGGATGGCGTTTCCTCGCTCCGGAAGGATTGACCATCAAGGGCATTAGCTATTGGAGGTCTTTGCATGCGTATAACCAGCAGAGCCTAGTCCCGGGCCTGTGGACGGGCGAAGGCACGACGCTAGAGTCTTGCCAGTCACCGCCCGAAGGCACTCATGAATGCAACTCATTGAACAATCAAGGTCTAATCACCTTCGCAAACCTCAATACGAGTTCGCTGTTCTTCGGTGTGCGATGCAGTCTCGTAGGCGGCGGAGAATACTGCACCGACAGTGGTGGTGGAGCAAACCACTTCGCCCAAGCTGACATGTATTCCGCGAACGTCACACTGTCGGAGTCGGCTTCGCCGAGCATTTCTTCTGTTGCTGGTGCTCCGTGGGGTGGTGGTGTGCTTTCTGGCTTGGTGCCGCTCATGCTTTCGGCTAGCGACTATTCGGGTGTCGCTAGCGTGTCGGTCCGCTCGTCTACTGGCGTGTTGCTGGGTAACGAATCTGAGTTGTGTGATTACTATGATCCCGTGCCGTGCCCGGACTTGTCGTCGGCCACGATCAATCTCAACACCACACAGGCGCCTGACGGTCCTCAAGATCTGATCCTGACGGTGCAAGATGCTGCTGGTAACAAGTCCACCGAGACTTCCCCCCAGGTACTCATCGACAATAACGGTCCCGTATCGCCCACGAACCTCACGGCGACCCTATCTGGGAGCGAAGTCATTCTCTCATGGACTAATCCGGTCTCATCGCCAATACCGATCGCATCGGCCACGGTAGCGCTCTGCTCGATGAGCTGCACAACAAGCGCTGTGTCTGCGTCAGGCATAGCTCATATTGCCGCTCCAGCACCGGGAGCCTATACGGTGCAGCTATCGCTCACTGACATCGCGGGTAAGACCTCTGCGCCCGCGAGTACGATCCTCACGGTGCCGCCACCGATCGTGAAACCTCCTGGAAAAACGGTGAAGAAACTCCAGGCGACTATCGAGCCGAGCGGGCATCTGTCTGTCGCTGGTCCTGTGCCGAAGGGTGTTAGCGGTCGTGTCCGTGTTTGCTGGAGGTCGATGCGGGATAAACGCGTGCTCGGATCGCGCTGCGCCACCCTGCACGTAAAGCATGGTGCGATCTCGGTGATTTTCCATACGTCCGCTCGGGCTCGTCGTGGCAAGATCACAGTTACGGTAAGCGCAGGGCGTCGTCTTCTTGCACGGTTGACGGCTGGGAAGCCGCATACCGCATAGTCATATCTGAAAAGTCTTGACCCGGTTTTGGGGTTTGCGGTGCTTAACGGGCATGGTCATTCTTCTCGTTTGCCGCAGCGAACTATCCCGTGATGGGTTTGGTTGGGCTGGGTGAGTATGAGTCAGTCTTGGTCGAGACCTGTGGTGGATTTGGTGACGAGTCGACTGGCGTTGCTTGCCGATCCGACGCGCATACAGATCCTTGCGTTGCTTGAAGAGCGCGACGGTAGCGTGCAGCAGCTCGCCGACAAGATGGCCAGCACACCTCAGAACGTTTCGCGCCATCTCTGCATTCTGTACAGGGCCGGGATTGTCGCGCGCCGCCGAGATGGCAACTCTATTTTTTACTCCCTCGCTGACTATTCGGCTTGTAGGCTGCTCGATCAGACGCTTGAGAGTATTCGTGGCCAGCTCGAGGAGCTGGCCGATCTCGTAAAGCTCGCAGCCTAAACGCGAGCCCCATAGCGGTCGCCTAGTCACCGTGCCGTTCGGCACGGTGACTTTTGCGTGCCCCGAGGCAGCTCCGCAACTATGAAAGCGCACGCTTTCATAGTTGTTGTACGCAAGCGCTTACAAGCTATTCCTGCTTGTGGTGTTTCCCCCACCTGACGCCTACCGTGGTCCTATGACTGTTTTTCGTAGGACTTCACAAGAAAACCAGTCGGGCATTGGTCGCTCGTCGACTGATGGTTTGACTCGGCTGGCTCATGTCGCGGGACGGGTTTTGTTGTGGGGGTGCGTGTTGCTTTTGTTGGTACGCGGCGCGCTTTCTCTATTGAGCACCGATACTCGCGTTGTCAGTAGCACCCGTGGTGTAACGGTGACTGTGACGCAGCCCGCTCTCGCCAAAACTTCACAAGCACAAGGGAAGTGAGCACCATGATCCAGAAACGGCGTATTTGGCTGTTGTCCCTTTTCATGGTTGGTGCCCTGCTGGTGTTTCCCGCGGCGGCATTTGCCTCTGGCAACAATGTCGGGCAGAACGTGGCGAACTTGCTGAAGGGTTATGCGAGCGAGCTGTATGGCGGGATCGTTGCCGTCGTCAGCCTGATGTTTTTGGTTAACCGTCGGTACACGGAGCTGGCGGTGTTCCTTTTCGCTTCGATCGTGGTGGCGTGGATGGTGTTCGCATCCTCTGACATCGCGAGCGCCGCGGAAGCCATCGGCAAGCAGATCTTCGGTTGACGGGCGCGGTGGGCGATGAGTGACTCCGTGCATCCTGTCCGCTCTTATCAGCGGATCTTTAGGCCCGACCGTCGGGTGTATGCGATTGATGGGCGCCGGTTGCCGGTCCCTGGTGGTGTGCCGCTTGAGTGGCTCGGTTGGGCGTTCGCGTCGCTGATCGTGGTGCTCGTATTGGGCGAGCGCTCGATCCTCTTCGCGATCGTGCTCGGCGCTGTCGGCGGCGTGTTGGGCGCAAGCTCGCATGGGTGGGTTGGTGCGGTGATCGGAGTGCTCGCATTGTTCGCGGGGACGCTGTTGGCTGGTGTGTTGTTGGACTGGCTTGATTGGCCGCTTCGGCTATTGATCGTGCCGGGGATGGTCGCGACGCTCGCCGGACAGGCCTCGCCCGACGGGCGCCCAGCACACCGCTATCTGACCTGTTGGCTGGGTTTGCGATTGCGTGCAGCCCGCCGCTCGCTCGATGGTGCTATCGGCGTCGAGGGTGAAGTTCATGTGTGGGCGCCACGGGTGTGGGTCGCTCCGGACGAGCACTCCCCCATGCTTCACCACGGAAGGGTACAAGGCCCAGCGCGCTTGGTATTCGCACACCCAGTCGTCGCGATACCAGGCCGCGGACGGTTCATCGTGCGGGACGCCGAGGGGCATCGGATACGTAGCGGGGAGCAGCTGGCCGAAGTCATCGAGGTCAGCGACGGGCAGGTCGTGGAGGTCCGGCCATGAGCACGGATTTCTCGTTGCGCTACGCGCACGGCAATCTGCTCCTAGGCCGGGGTGAGGACAGCGCCTGCCTGTACCGGCTGTCGATGACGGCCTATCCGTATCTGCCGACGGGCGGGAAGTGGGGGTTGCAGCGGCGTCTGCAGCGCCTTGCTCATACGGTCGGCGCGGACTTCTCGCTGTGGAGGGTGAACCGGGCGTTTCCCGCGGAGGAGTACGTCGAGCGCACCACGGGATTGCTGGACGAGCGCTACCAGGACCTGAAGGTTTGGCAACAGTATCTGCGGGGACATGAAGGGCGGCTTCGTGAGCTTGGGTCACACATTCCCGAGGTTTACCTCGCGGTCTCGCTCACAGGGAAACGGCCGGCCGGTGTGGGGTCTGGGCTCATCCGCAGTGTCGATCGTGTACGGCGTCGTGTGGAGGAGCTGGCCGGTATCGGCTCTGACTGTCCGATCGGTGGCAGTGAGCTTTCAGAACTAGCTACGCGAGAGCAGCGCGTCTTTGAGCGCGTCAACGGTGTCATCCGCGCACGCAGGGCACACACGCTCGAGCTTCAGTGGCTTTTGCGGCGGAGTGTGTGCCGCGGCCTTGGCGAGCCCGAACTCGATGTGAACTGGGCGCCGGACGCAATGATTGTCTCCGCACCCAGCGGCGGCATCGCGTTTGAGCCTCTAACGCACGACCTCCGCAGCTGTGCCCAAGCCGCGATCACAGAGCGTGAGCGATACCTGATTCTCGATAGTGACCGGGGCCGCTCGTATCAGGCTCTGCTTGCGGTTGGTGCGCTCTCGGAAGCTCCCGAGTTTCCGGGTTGGCACTCCGAGGTGTTGTTCGCGCCTTTGGAGAGTCTGCCGTGGCCGGTCGACGCTGTAGTTCACGCGCGGTGGTTGGGTAACAGGCAGGCGCTCGCGCAGGTCCGTAAGCGGATCGCTGATGTCGAGCATGCCTACCATGAGCAGGTACATGGCGCGGCGCATGGACCGAGCGTCATGGCGGGCGTCGACCGTGTACTCGCACGCGAATACGAGGCGCAACTACAAGCTGGCGGGCACCCGCCGATGCTCTACGCCCAAATAGGGCTCGCCGTCGGCGCACCGGATGAGGAGGAGCTTGAGCGTCGCGTCGCCGCCCTCAGAGAGCAATACGGCGACATCACATTGCACAGGCCGACTGGGGTGCAGTACCAGCTCTGGCTTGAGCACCTGCCGCGAGCGGACGGGTGGGTGTGATGCGCGACTACACCCAACAGCTCACCGTCGAGCAGTTCGGAGCGATGGTCGCGACCGCGAACCGGATGGTCGGCTCCCAATACGGCCCATACCTCGGATACACACCAACAGGGGCACCGCTACCGGTCCGCTTCGACCCAACACAAGCACCAAGGGAGGACCGTGCGTCCGCGGTCCTTTTGATCGGCACCCTGGGAAGCGGAAAGACGGTCGCAGCGCAGACGATTGAGTACGCCGCCGAGCGACGCGGGTCACTGATCGTTGATTTCGACCCCAAGCCCGACCACGGCTTGGATCGACTGCCTGAGCTAGCGGGCAGGCTTCAGGTACTGGAGCTGTCAGGTGCTGAGGCGCAACAGGGCAAGCTCGACCCCCTAGCGATCGGGCTACCGGATATTCGTGAAGAGCTCGCGTGCAGCTATCTGCTCGAGCTGCTCCCCGGCAACCCGGCACATTGGGAGAACGCAGTCAGCCTCGCCGTGAAGGACACTGTTCGCGAGGGATCACGCAGTCTGCTGCGCGTCATCGAGCAGCTGCTCGCGAGTGACCGTGGTGGAGCACGCGACGCTGGTGAAGCACTGCAAGTCATCCGTGACTTTGGGCTTGCGCGACTGGGCTTCGGTAATGGTGACGGTAGTGACATCCAGGCCGCGATGCCGGTCACGACGATCCGTATGCCCGGTCTGTCACTACCGGAACCGACGGCCGCTAGGGATACCTACACGCGTGCGGAGCGCGTGTCGGTCGCGACGCTCTCACTCGTCGCAGCGTATGCGATGCGGCTTATCTCCGGGGATCGTTCGCGTCACAAGATCGTCGGCCTGGACGAGATCTGGTTCTTGTTGGCCAGCCCACAGGGCCGCCAGATCATTCACCGATTGGTGAGACTAGGCCGCGCCTACAACGCAACGCTGCTCCTGGGAACCCACAGGATCGCCGATCTCGGGGACCTCGCTGAGCTGATCGGTGTCGTTTTTGTGTTCAGGCAGGACAGCGATGAGGGCGCAGCTGCTGCGCTGCGTTTCATCGGCCTCGAGCCCACCCCCGACCTGATCGGCAAGGTCCGTGAATTCGAGTCCGGTCAGTGCCTGATGCGCGACCTGCACGGTCGCGTCATGGAGGTACAGATCGACCTCGTCTACCCGCACCTGCTGCAAGCCCTCAGCACGACCCCTCAGCAATCCGTAAGGAGCGAAGCATGAAAACCATTGTCCGGTATTTGCTTGGGTGGTCCACTGCTCGCCGTCGTCGTCTCGCACTACCGTTTGTTTTCACTGTTGCACTGGTGTTGCTCGCGCATCCGGGTGCGCTCGCGGCCGACGTCTTTAACAATATCGGGCCTGCGCCGCAGCTACCACCCGGTGGGTGGGTAGGGCGCTACCCAGTCGAACACTACTCCCTGGACCAGTATTTCCCGGCGATCTCTGTCGGGTTCATAAGCGGAGTCAACATTTCCGGTGCAGTGCCGATGGTTGCGTATTTCGGAGCGCAGGTGCTTTGGCTGATTACCTGCTTTCTCGCGAACGGTGTGATTCTCCTGTTCGCTCTCGCGTTCAACTTGAACCTCCTAACGGGGAACGGGACGCCGGGGTCGGGGGCGCTGACGTCTGTCTCTGCGGCGATCCACAACCTATATACGAACACGTTTGGGACGCCGTGGCTGATCGCGATGGTGACTATCGTCGGGTGTTGGGCGATGTGGAAGGCCCTTGTGCAGCGCCGCTACACCGAGACCGCGGGGGCGCTCGCGATCTCACTCCTTTATTTCGTGATCGCGATCGGGATCGTCACACAACCCGAACGCACAATCGGGCCAGCGAGCAAGCTGTCAAACCAGCTCTCGACCGCGCTTTTGTCCCTCACCGACGAAGGTCGCGTCAGCGACGAAGCGAAAGCCAAGACGAGTGCGGGTAACCAGCTCTTTGAACTATTGGTGCTGAACCCTTGGACGGTGCTCGAGTTCGGTGGGATCGAGCACTGTGCCACCGTCAGCCACGGAAAACCGTACTCCGTCGCGGTCCGGCCATTGAGCGGAAACCCAGCACAGGACACGCAGCTCGCGGCGCAGCTTGAAAATGGGACAGAAGTCAAAGGCGAAGGCGGCAAGACGTGTATCAACAACCGCAACAAGTACGCCGCGCATTTCCTTGCCTACCCATTTCAGTCCCCTGGCCGTAACAGCGAGCACGAAGCGCTTGAACACGGAGACGACGAAGACCTCCCAGAATCTGACCCAGGCAAGACAAGCGACACTTACCCGCTCGGTCCCGCGGATGAGCCAGCAGCCGAAGCGATGGGCAAGGGCGGCCAATACCAGCGACTACTACTAGCGATAATCATTCTGCCGGGCGAGGTCGGGGCGTACCTGTTGCTCGGTGCGCTCGCGCTCGGGATAATCCTTGCGCAGATCCTGCTGTTGACGCTGCTCGCGTTCGCGCCGGTCGCGCTACTGATCGGCATATTCCCCGGGCGAGGACACGACTTCTTCCAGGCCTGGATCGCCAAGCTCGCCGGTTATCTCGCGCGCAAGGTCATCTACAGCCTAATTCTCGCGGTCGTCCTCGCTGTTTGTCAGGCGCTGGACGATGCCACCTCGAATCTTGGGTGGCTGCTCGCGTTCGCTTTGCAGACCGCGTTCTTGTGGACAATCTTCCTACAACGAAACCGACTAACGACAGACCTACTCACCGGAACGATGGGTCCTCGCGCGGCGCGCGAGAGCAACAGCAAGCTCGCAAACCTCTTCTACGCCACCGGTCTCACGCGGATGATGACCGTCCCGCACATCCCGTGGCCATCAAGCTCAAGCGCACCTCCTCCCCCATCCGGTAAATCACAAGGCAAGAGGAAGCCGGGATCCGGTAAACCCGGTGGTAAAGACCCAGAGGGCGGTACGCCGCCGCCTGGAAGCTTGCCGTCCGGCGGTGGCACGCCATCAGGCGAAGAACTATCGCCGGGCAGAGGACCCCACGAAACACCAACTCACGGTCCTGGCGCACCCCCACCAAACCATCCCGCGAACCAGCCAGCACTTACCGGAGAACCCGATCCAGCAGCATCGGGAAGATCACCCGCGCCAACGAACGAGACGCCATCAGCGCAGACCGATAGCCCACCCGTCGAGGGTCAGCTCCCGGCAGCCGAGGAGCACACACGCGCGGGCTCAACGGGCTCGACGGGAGTCTCAAACTCGAATCCGAGGCCACCGCATACCGATCCGGCTGATGCCCCTCGCCACAGGCCGCCAACCACGACAACCACAGTGTCGAGCGCAACCTCTGCGTCGCGCTCGACACCAGGGCCTGCTGCGCCCGCGCAACCATCAGTCCCGTCAAGCGGGGTAGCACCGCTAGCGCAGAGTGCGCCTCCCCCAGTCGCGTTCTCCCCCGCGCGTGATGAGCGGAAGCACGCGACGGGTTTGCCGGGGTTGTTGGCAAACCCGCGACCGGCTGCGGCTGACACGTCCGCTCGCAGCGATGCGCAGGCATCAGCGGCGATCGATCCCGCCATCGCTGTCGAGGAGCCCGCGGCTCTGGTGGTCAGAGCGCAGCACACCTCGCCCGCCACCGGCCAAACAACCAAGGAGGACGACCTCGCATGAGCTGGCGCATCGAAATCGCAAACCCCCTCGCGCTCATGCGAGAACTACCCGACAGGTGGACACAAACCTGTTTCATCCGCCCACCACGCGACCTACCCACCCCATACCTCTTGGCGATCCTCAAGGACGTTCACCGTGTCCTGCGCGACGACGGCACGCTGTGGATAACGCTACCCGAACGTGGCAAGGCGCCCGGCCTGATCCGTTCAATCCAAGAGACAGGATGGCTACACGCCCACGCATCGACGCTTGCGAACCACACACGCGGAGCGCACCAGGCCGTCGCGCTGTTCTCAAAGCAACAGGCTTTCCACTTCAACCCGCGCCAACCACTTCGCCCGTCTACCACGAGCGCACGCAATCAAGTGTGCTCGACCTCCCCACCTCCACGGCGAGGGATTTCTCGGCCGGCCCGTCGTGCCTGGTGTGTACCAGCCCACACGAGTCACGGACTGTCGCTCAGGCTGATCGAGTGGTGCATTCTCGCCAGCACCTCACCACGCGCTTGCGGCGTCTGCGGCAAGGCGTGGAAGAAGCTCCCCTCCGTCTCTGGTCGCACGGAGCGCTGGCACCAAGATTGCCCTCATATCAACGGTCGCGGGCGCTGCCTGATCCTCGACCCGTTCTGCGGCGGCGGAGCCGCAGTAGGCATTGCCGCCGTTCACCTAGGGCGTAACTACCTCGGCGTCGAGCAGAACGCCGAGGTAGCGACCCGCGCTCAGCGGCGACTGAGCGACGCCGAACGGGAACCGAAGCGATGAGCATTGGCGCCTGGGTTCGCCGGTATCGCGACCGGCCAATCGCATCGCAAGAGCGAGCAGCTGCGACGCTCACGATCGCCGTGCTGCTCAGCGTCTGTGTGGCAGGACTCCTCCTCACACGCTCAGCTACACCGACACCCCGCGAAAGCGAGCGCAGCTCCGCGAGTACGCAAGCTCAACGACACCAGCCGGTCAGCGATGTGCTTTCCCCGACTATGGAGCGAGCGGTCGACGGGTTCCTCGCCGGCTATCTCGCCTACCTCTACGGGCACGGACCAGCGCGCCAGATCAAGGACGCGACCGTGTCCTTTACTCGCTCGCTCAAGGCTCACCCCCCACGCGTCCCACGGGGACTCGACGGGCTCAAACCGAGGGTCCTCAGGCTGCTCCCGACACGAGCGCCGAGGGGGCTGCTCGGTGTCACGGCGATCGTCAGCGACGAGGAAATCGTCGCGTATCGCATTCCCCTCGTTCTCACGTCTAGTCGGGGACGGTTCCTGGTCAGCGGATTGGACGCTGGGTAATGCGCAACATCGGCTACCAAAGTCGCGGTCGCGTGCTGTGGGTTTGGTTGCTCGCTGGGTTCGCGAGCACCAGCGTCGCGTTGCTCGGCGTGTTCGCCCTCGCCGTCGCGGTGCTCGGCGCGAGCTTCACAGGCTGTGATCCAGGTAGCGAAACCGCCTCAGCATCGACAGGACCAACACCCTCCGCGTACGCACTACAGAGCATTCCGCCCAGGCGGCTGCGACTGTATGAGACGGCTGGCGGCCGGTTTGACATCGACTGGTCGTTCCTCGCTTCGATCGCCGAGCAGGAGTGCTCAAGCGGCGACTGCGCCGGAGTGAACTCTGCTGGCTGCGCCGGCCCGATGCAGATCGCCTATGTGCGGGGCAGTATGTGCAGTCCCGGTGCTGGGCCGACGTTGTGGGAACGCTACGCGGTCAACGCGGACCCAGGACATCCCCTATCGGTGAACGATCCAGCGGACGCGATCTTCACCGCCGCAAGGATCTTGCGCGAAAGCATGGGCGCCCCACCCACCGGCGGCACATTCGCCGAATACAAGGAAGCCGCCTGCCACTACTACGGCGCGTGCGCGGACGCGAATGTCAGCTACGCCGAAGAGGTCATGGCCCGCGCCGTGCAATACGGATTCACCGGAGCCGGAGCTCCTACACCGAGCAGCCCCACACTCGCGGAACCAGTCAACAACGGTTGCACCACAAGCGCACCCACCACGGGACCAGCGAGTGGCTCTCAGATAGTGAGGATCGCTGAAAGTCAGATCGGCCAAGGCGAACATCCACCCGGGAGTAACTGCACGGTCTATGGGCCGTGCGAGGAATGGTGTTCGCTGTTCGCCTCCTGGGTCTGGATCAAAGCAGGCATCCCACTAGCAGGGTCCACCGCTACGTACGGGTACTCCGGGTCGCTCTACACATGGACACAAGAACACGACGGCAAAGTGCTCGCTGCGTCGGCGACACCAGCCCCAGGCGATCTCGTGTTCTACGGCACCGGTCCCGGGCCGGGTGAAAGCGACCACGTCGGGATCGTGCAACGCATTTTCCCAGACGGACAGATAACGACGATCGAGGGCAACTACGCCGGACACGTCACCTTCGTCGGCCCATTCCAACCATCCAACCCGATCGGCGAGCGAGCCCCGATCTACGGCTACGCCCAACCACCGTCTCCAGACCAGACAGAGAGGTAATGCAGATGTCGACCAAGCGCAGCCCTCGGCCGCTCGACGCGAGCGCCGTCAGGTCAACGACAGAAAGGACACCCATGTCACGATCAACAAACCCGTCGACCGCTAGCGCGCATCGCCGAACCGTCCGTATACGACACGAAGGACAGATCCTTGACCTATTCGCCGGTGCAGGTGGCTGGGAGGAGGGCCTGCGGCCGCTAGGGCTTTCCGCGCTGGGGATCGAGCTGGAGACATGGGCATGCAGAACCGCTATGGCGGCAGGGCACGCTCGCCTGCAGGCCGACCTCTCGACGCTCGACCCGCAGGACCTCGCTCCGGTATGGGGCATGGTCGGTTCACCGCCATGCCAGGCATACTCGACCGCCGGAAAGGGCCTCGGCGCATTTGACAAGCCACTGGTGATCGTCTGCGCCCACGAGCTGGCGGCCGGCAACGACACCCGTGCGACACGACTGGCTGAATGCCGTGATCGACGCTCACTCCTGACGATCGAGCCGCTGCGGTTCGCGCTGACCCTGCGGCCTAGGTGGGTGGTGCTTGAGCAAGTCCCCGCCGTCCTCGAGTTGTGGTCGCTGTTTGCTCAGCTCCTCGCCGTTCACGGCTACCGAACCGAGACCGGGATCCTGCGTGCCGAGTGCTATGGAGTGCCGCAGACCCGCCGCCGCGCATTTCTGCTCGCGTCACTTGATGGGCCGGTCGAGCTTCCGACGCCAACGCATCGTTCCTATGACGCTCGCCGCCGCGAGACCCCAGCATGCGAGCGCGAGCTCCAACCGTGGGTGAGCATGACCCAAGCGCTCGGCTGGGACAAGCGAGGAATTGCGCAGACCAATAACCAGACCAACGGCGGACGCCCTCCCTGCGGTCCAAGTCGCCCGTTGCGAGCACAGACTCACACGCTCGACACCGCATCGAGATCGTGGACATTCCGTAACCGGTCCGGGTGCAATGTATGCCTACGCGCTCCCGACCTTCCTGCGCCAACGATCGTTGCGCGAAGCCATCAGAGCTGGGTGCGTGAGCGTCCGACCGTGGCATGCGACTCACGGATCGCGCGTCCCGGTCACAAGCGCAACGCCGCGCAGCCTGACGCACCAGGGCGCAGCAAGGACGCGGTGAAGGTGACAGTTGCTCAGGCCGCCACGCTCCAAGGCTTCCTGACCGACTACCCGTGGCGGGGGCCGCGCTATCGCCAGCTTCAGCAGGTCGGGAATGCAGTCCCGCCGCCGCTGGCACAGCGAGTCCTCGAAGCGGCGTTGAAGCCCGGCGGTGGATCGTGACCAGCCCGGCGAGCGCTTCGCTTTCTAGTTCGATCTTCCCTTCGGAGTTCACTTCGATCTTCGCTTCGGTTGCACCGTTGGAGCGGGGCGACGTATCCCCGCTCTGGGACTACGATTCCGCGAGGTTCGGATTTGCCGACATCTCTATGTCAGTAGGGGTGACTTCGTGAGGAGCACAACGCCGCAGGAGCGAGCGACGGCGGGTGCCCTTGCGGGGCTGATGTTGATCCTCGCTGTCGTTCACGTGGTGACCAAGGACAACCCTGGACCCGGTGTATTCAGCCCGACCGCGATTCGGGCCGATCTCCTACCGCTGCTCGGTGCTGCCCTCCTCATCGCTCTGCCTCTGGCATCGCTTCGCCTTGTCCTCGCTCGCCGGGCCCTCCGCTCGCGTGTGCAGTGCGAGCTGCTGCCCGCCGACACGTTCGACCCATCGCTCGACGCGATCCGTCGATTCGCAGGGCAGCTCGTCCGCACGCGGCGAGGGTTCCTGCTCGGCTGGCTTGAGCGTCCGGGGAGCGCTGTGCGAATCCTCATCACACCCGATCGCCAAGGTGTCCTGCGCTACCGCTTGCAAGTGCCCGAGCGCGCCCGCACCGCGCTCGATGCCGCGTTGACCGCCTATAGCCAGCTCGAAGTGAGAGAGTGCGATCCGCTGCCGTTCCCCGACGCCGGGCACACGGTGCGTGTCGAGTTGCGTCTCGCGCATGAGCCGGGGCAGCCGCTCGGCGATCCTGGTCTTGACCCCGATCCGCTGCAAGGGATCGCCGGGGTTCTCGGCAGGTTGCACGGGTCCGCAGAGGGCGCGCTTGTGGCGATTGACCTGCTCCCGAAGACCCCAGCTCAGAGCCGCCGGCTGCGCAAGCGCATGTTCAAGGACGCCGCGCGCAGGGCAGGCGTGCAGAGCGGCGGCGGCGCGCTCGATGGGTTGCTCGGGCAGCAGCCAAGGGCGGGTAGGCGCCCCGCGGCCGATGCCGTCGACCGGCTCTTTCAGACGCGCGCCTTGCAGCGCAAGCTCGATGCCTCAGACCCACTGTTCGCAACCCAAATACTTCTCTGTGTCCGTGGCCGCGAGCGCGCGCCGATACGAGCGCTGACGCACGCGCTGCTCTCTTGCTTTGACGTGTTCGCCGGGGAGAATCATCTCCGCGCGGCGGGCCTACGGTTTGGCGGGCTCGGGTTCCTCGGCGCTGACGCACCGTGGCGGCGCGGAAGGTTCGACCGGCGATTGCAAAGCGGCCGGTTCGCGCCGGTGCGTGCGAGCGTGCTCTGCGCGACCGAGATCGCGGGGCTGCTCAAGCCGCCGACTGCCCGCTGCCATGTGGAGAACGTCGTCCGCTCCGGTGGCGCGATCCCGCCACCGCCGCCGGGACTGCCGACCTACTCGGGACAGAAAGGGTTGATCCCGCTCGGGAAGGTCTCAGATCGTGGCGGGGAGCGGATCGTCGGTGTGCCCGTCGCAGGGACGTTCTTCGCCTACATGGCGGGCCGCTCCCGCTACGGCAAGACCGAGACGGCGATCGGGCAGTTCATTGCCTTGGCGCGCTCTGGTCACGGCGGCCTGTTTCTCGACCCGCATTCAGACGCGATCAAGGACATAAAGCCCTACCTCACCGATGAGGGGATACGCGAGCGGGTCGTAGAGATCAACCTCGCCGACCTAGAACACGACACCCAAGCACCCGCATGGAACCTGTTTGCGCTTGAGCGCCGCACCCCGGCAGAGGCCGCCGGGAAGGTCGAGGCGTTCGTGGACGCGCTCGCAGCCGCGCTCAGATGGGATGAGCGCAATACCCGTGCGCTGAACCTCGCCACTCAAGCCGGGCAAGCCCTCATCGAGCTGGCGCTCGCACTCCCACCGGAGCTCGCGCCGACGATCTTCCAAGTCCCCACCCTGCTCTCCGACGACGAGTGGCGCGCCGCGATCCTGCCAGCGCTGTCCGCCGGCACCCGAGGGTTCTTCGAGAATCGTTTTCCACGACTCCCGGCCGAGGCAGTCACGGCGGTCACGAACCTGATCGACCGGCTCCGCGCTGCACGGCCGGTCGCGGCGTTTCTCGGCTCGCCCGTCTCCACTTATGACGCGCGGCGGGCGATGCGCGACGAGCTGATCGTGCTCGCGTGCCCCGGCTCGGGATCAACCCGTGATCGGCTCGTGGCGAACCTGCTGGTCTATGACGTGCTGCACGCCGCCAAGGCCAGGGCGAGCATCGCACCCGAGCGCCGCCGCACCTTCTGGTTGTTCTGCGACGAGCTACAGACCTATGACGGACCCAATCTTCCTGCGCTGCTTGAGCAGTCGGCGAAGTACGGAGGACGGGCGTTCCTGTTCAACCAGAACCCCGAGCGGCTGACCGAAGCAACGTGGAACGCCGTCACGACCAACCGCTCGCACCTACTCAGCTCCACGGTCAACGCGAAGGCCGCCAGCATGATCGCCCGCGAGTGGCAAGGACAGCTCGACGCCAAGGTCATCACCGGGCTTGCCCGATACAGCTACCTCGCCTCGATCACCCACGGCGAGCGGACAACGAAGCCGTTCCTCGTGCACGGCGTCACCGCCCGCGAGCTACACGCAGAGCACCACCACCCCGAGCAGCTACCGGCGCTCGAAGCGGCGATCCAGACCACCACGCGACGCGAGCCGATCGCGCAGACGCTCGCCACGCACGAGCACCACGACCAGAACATTCGCCAGGCAGTCGAAGCGCTCCATAACCGGAGGCTGAAAAGCGGTAGAGAACCGAGTGAGAGGCGCCGCTCGCACGGTCGGACGATCCGAACCACGATCCCTACGCAGGAGTCCAAGCGATGAGAGCCTTGAAGCCCGCCGCACCGACGCTCCCTACGGTCGCAACGGAGGTATTGACGAGCATCTACCAGCACCGGCTCCTGACCACGGCGCAGGTCCACGAGATGCACATGCCCGGCCGCACCCGCAGATGGGCCGAGCAGGTTCTCGCGCAGCTCGCCTCACGCGGGCTGACGGCGTTCGTGCGCCCCGGCCGGGGAGGAGCGCGCCTCTACTATCTGACGCTCGCCGGGGCACAGGCCGTCGAGCTGATCCCCACCCGCGTCGAGACCAGGCGCAAGCTCATCACCCCCGAGCAGGCCGCCGGCCCACTCTGGAAGCACACGCTCGCCGTCAACGATGTCGGGATCGCGTTCCTACGAGCGGCAAGGGAGCGCGGTGACGACTTCGGGCCGCTCGGCTGGCGACACGAGGTCGCCCACCGCGCTCCCGCCGCCGAGCACGCTCGCGGTGAGCTCCTGATCGCCGATGCCCTCATCACCTACCTTGCGCTCGGCCCGACGCACGAGCTGACATTTCATTACCGGCTCTTGGAGCTGGACCGCGCGACCGTGCCGACAGACACCCTCGCCGGCAAGCTCGCCCGCTACGCCGACCTCCACCGCTACACGCCTGGCGGTCAAGGCCAGGCATCCACTCAGCCCGCATGGCAGACGCGGTATCCGATCTTCCCCGACATCATCTGCGTACTCGCCGGACAACCCAGGGCTGCCCTCACAAAACGGGCGCAGACCGTCCTCGCGCTCTGTCGCGAAGACCCCCAGCTCCAACGCACGCCCGAGGTACGGGTGTCGCTCACACTGCTCGAAGACCTCCAAGCCAAAGGACCATTCGCCACCATCTGGCATCAGCCAACCGATCCGAGCCAAACGATCGACTGGCTCGGGGACTGGCGCTAAAAGAGGGGTTGGCGTGGCAACCAAGAGCCGAGAAGACATGAGTAGTTCCAGCATCTGTCCTACGCAGCGTGGATCGGAGATACACGCTAGCTTGAAGGCTTCATCGATAGACAGCGGGGCACGCCAACACCCCGGACCAGACGCAGGAAATCGGATCTCTCATGCACGGGCAACGTACAACGCTGTCGCACCAGATCTACCCACCAAGCTGACACCAGAGCAGCTGGTCCAGCTCGCCCCGCTGATCCGCGACGCGATGAAGAACAAGAGCTACCAACTCACCCCGATCGGCGAGAAGGTCGCAGCCTATCTGCGGGCCAAGCGCAAGCGCCTGACGGACGAAAGCTACGACGACTACGAGTCGGGTCTCGACAAGCTCGCCCGCTACTTCCCGGACCTAAAAGTTGAGGACTTCGAGCCACCCACCGGCACGGAACGTCTCGAAGAGTTCTTGGACTACCAATGGGGCAGCAGTGCCCCAAAAACATACAACAAGGGCCTTTCGATCATCAGGGATTTCTTCCGTTGGCAGATAATCCCCCGAGGTCCGCTGCATGGCGACCCGACATTCCTGATCGAGCGCGCAAAGGATCGCCCGGTCCACCGGACCACCTTCCCCAAAGATCAACGCCTGGCGATCCTCGCCGCCGCGGCGGAGTTGCGCGACCGGATCGCATTGCGGCTCCTGTTGGACTACGGACTGCGCAAGGGCGCGCTGCGACATATCCAGATCAACCACTTCGACTACGAGCGGCACCGGCTGACTATCTTCACGAAGGGCAAGAAGGTCCGCGAAATACCGATCCCCGACGCCGCGTTCTGGACCGACCTGGAGCGCTACATCCTCGAATCCGAAGCACAGCCCCACCATTACCTCATGGCCCAAAGCACCGGCCGCTACGGCAAGATCGACCCGACAAAGCCGATGGGGCCACACGGAGAGCACAACTGGTGGTACAAGCGCCTCGCGGCTGCTGGGATCGTAGCTAAGGGCACAACTAAGGGCCAGCGAATGCACAAGGCTCGGCACACGGCTGGGCAGCGCGTACTCGACTCCACCGGAAATCTAAAGGCTGTGCAGCAACTGCTCGGCCACGCCTCAATACAAACAACCGGCGACATCTACACGGACTGGGACGTAGACCAGCTCGCCGCCACGATGGCCCAAGTCCTTGACGACGACCGTCAGACTGACAATGAGCCGAATCCTAAATTGATCCCGTTGAACTCCAGAAAACCCCTGCAAAACCGCACTTTATACCGCCAACGGGATTCGAACCCGTGTTACCGCCGTGAGAGGGCGGCGTCCTAGTCCCCTAGACGATGGCGGCCTGTCTAGTCGCCGTCGAGGCTAGCAAAGCGAGGGGCGCAACGACAAACCCGCCACCTGAGCCATGGCCGTCGGCGAGGCTATCGAGATCGGCGAATCGCGTCCTTGCCCCCAGCCTCGGTGCGATATCGTCGCCCTGCCCGACACGCGGATGTGGCGGAATTGGTAGACGCGCGGCGTTCAGGTCGCCGTGCCCGTAAGGGCGTGGAGGTTCGAGTCCTCTCATCCGCATGGAAATACCTTGCAACTCGTTTGTCTGCTTACTCTGAGCAGCTACACCCTCAGAGCCGCCTCGACCGCCCGCCGGCTCTTTCCGATTCAAGCGGATTGAGCCGCTAGAGAGCGCTTGCTGCAGCGCGGATCGTGACCACCGCCGCAGGCAGAACGCAGCGCCTGCAGCGCCGTGGTTTTCGCGTCCACGGCCTTGACGTAGGCGACCCCAGTCGCCTTGACCTCGTCTACGACAATGGTAATCAGGACGGCCGGGGGCTTGTTGCGGCCGCCCAACTCGCTCCAGAAGGCATTGTTCATCGTTTCGGTTTCCTTGCAATCTCGCTCTCCATGCTCCCGGCTGGTTCGTGGGTTTCGAACTCGAGCTTGTCGATCCGGTCGACCAGGCCGTGGACCTGCGTGTCGAGGGTTGCGCGCTGGTTGGGCGCGAACGCCCAAGAGTGTTCGGCCACGAACACGAGCGCAGTCTCCCGCGCAATCGCGGTCTGATCGTAGCTTGCACTCCGTGCTTGGGAGGCGGCTACGAAGCCAGTGAAGGCCGCGCCGACATTCTGGCTGTACTGCGCGCGACTGACACCAGCGTGCACCCAGACCAGTAGCCCCACGACCAGCCCCCCGCCGATCACTACGACGATGAGCCTTGCCAAGCGGGTCTTCGACTGCTCCGAGCTGCCGATTCGCGGGAACAGCGCAGCAACCCACGGCAGCACGATATTCACCGCAAGGGCGAGCGTTCCGGCACACAGGACGAAGGCGACGTAATCGAGGAGGATCCCGCCGGTCGAGCCGTCGACGGCGCCGCGTACGGCTATGAGCTCCGCCGGGCCCGCGAGCACAACGATCACGACCAATGTGTAGACCAACACGCGCTCGCCGGCCTGCAGCGTTCTGTCACGCTGTCCACGGCGCCCCGGATCGAGGTGGGCCTGATCGCCAGCCTCACCGGCCCCCACGCGCTCGACGCGATGGAGGCACTGGTGCTGCTGGCGGCCAGCGGAGTCTCCTGTTCTCCGCGGTAGCGCTCGCGACGCCAGCGGATATCCCTGCTCTCGCGGCGATCATGGGTGCGCTTGTGCTCGAGCTTCGGCGACCCCGGCGCGGATATGCGCGGCTGTGCCTGCTGGCGGCGGCGGGCCTGTGGAGGCCGGAGGTGTGGCTGATGTCAGGCGCCTATGCCGCCTACTGTGCGCCGTCGTTCGCGCGAGGCCCGCGCAGATGGCTCGCAGCCTTGGCGATCATAGGTCCCGCAGGGTGGCTCCTGAGCGACCTGACGCTGACCGGCGACCCATTCTATTCGCTCACGTACACACGCTGGGCGGCAGCGGTGGCCGGCCGCCCGAGAGGCATCGCAGAAGTACCCTCAGTGCTGTGTAGCACGCTGAGCGAATACTTCAGCACCCCAGTCCTCGTCGCGGCTGGTCTGGGTGTGTTGAACGATCTGCGTGGCGGCATCCTTCCGCGCGTCCTGCTGGCCTGGTGCGCCTTCACCCTCATGGCTTTCACCGCTATCGGCGCTATGTCACTCCCGGTCATCGGCCGCTACGCGCTGCCGACCGTGGTGGCCACCGCCCTGTACGCCGGGCTCTTCTTGGGCGGCTGGAGCCGCCTGCCAAGCGGCTGGACTCGACGGACCTGGCAGCTTGGGGCAGCTGGGTGCGCAATCCTGATCCTCAGCGGTGCGTTGGCAGGCCTGGAGCACCTCTCCAGCGAGCAGAGGCGCCTCAACGAGCTCGGCCGACTGGACCGCGACCTCACCGCTCTAGTCAGCAGACGCGCGGTGAGCAACCTCCTCTCAACCTGCCAGCCGCTGCAAACGTCCTACCAGATCGTGCCGCTGCTGGCCTTCGACCTTGACGCGAGTACCCGGAGCGTCGTCCGCGTCAACAGCGGCATTCCCGACGGAGGCATCGTCGTCCAGCCGGCCCATGCTCAGAGTCTTTTCGAAGCACAGCAACAGTCATCAAGAGTCTTTCTACGACGCGGCTTCGTACTGATTGCGGCCAACCGCGACTGGCTCGCTTTTGCTCGCTGTAGCCTGCGCGGCACGCTAGCTAGCTCACATCCCTAGCGGATGCTCCGCACTTAGAAGTACTTGTAGACGGTGCGGTGTTGGGCTGCAAGCTGTAGCTCAGATGACGGGGTCTCCGCTCGACTGACTACCCTTCATGTCCGTGACCACCGCAAGGCTCATCGCACTCACCTTCGCCATAACCGCGATCGCACCTGCGGGCGTATACGCGAACACGGCCCTCGCGAGCACGTCGGTCCCTGCCTCCGGTGGTGTGGCGGAAGCGATGCCAACCACTAACGCCACCACGTCTACAGGTCAGACAACCTCGCCCACGACAACAACCGCACCGTCGACCCCGACGCCCCCAGTGGAGAGTCCCCCGAAACCCACCGTGCCCACGCGCATAACCGCGCTACCGGGGAGCACCATCGCCGACGGAACGACGCCGCTGCGCGTGAGACTTTCGGCCGCTCCCGCACCCGGGTCGCCCGTGCCGATGCTGACCCCGCAGGTCGCGGGCAAGTGGACGGCGGTAGGTGAGTACGAGTCGTTCGAGCCAAAGTCGACGCTCGAGCCGTGCTCGACCTACACGCTGACCGTATGGGCGGGCACAGACGCGGTCGGTCATCCACCGGTCGGAAAGAGCCACACGCTGACCCTAAACGTGGCTTGCCCTGGACTTCAAGCGCTTCAGCAGGCACTCGCGCGGTTGAACTACCTTCCCTATACGGTCGATGCCGCTCATGGCAGGAACAGCGGCGGCAAACCCGAGGCGCGGGCACTCGCGGCGCGCTACGCCTTCGGCCCTCCCGCGGCGAGGCTCGTAGCGGACGTGTCCGATGCTCCCGGCCTTCGCTATGGCTCGCTCGACCCAACCACGCGCGGCGCGCTGATGGTGTTTCAGGACGACCATGGGCTCTCACCTACTGGCCTACCAGACCGCTCAACGTGGGCGTCGCTACTGGCCGCCGAGACGCTCGGTCACGGCGACCGTTTGCCTTATACGTTCGTGACCGTCTCCGAGTCGGTCCCTGAGACACTCGAGGTACATCGCGGCCGCCATGTGGTGTTGACCACGCCTGCAAATACAGGAGTGGCGGGAGCGGCAACCGAACTTGGCACGTTCCCCATATATGCCCGTTATGTGTCAACAACGATGACCGGCACGAACCCGGACGGCTCGCACTACAGCGATCCAGGCGTGCCATGGGTCAACTATTTCAACGGTGGCGACGCCGTGCACGGCTTCCCGCGAGCCTCTTACGGATTCCCGCAGTCAAACGGCTGTGTGGAGCTACCGATCGGCACGGCGGCGCAGGTGTACCCGCTACTCGCGATCGGCGACCTGGTGATCGTCAGCGGCTGAGGATCGACGTCTGAGGGGTCATCTCAGCGGCTGGCGACTGAGGCCTCCGCTCTAGGAAGTGCGGCTAGGAAGCTCAAACAATCTTGGTTGGGGCACGAACGTCGGCGTTGCAGGGGCCAGGGCGATTGCAAGCGGACCCAAGCAATAGCGGAGGCCAGGCCGCCGGCGTGAACCGGCGACCCCTACTAGTCAGACGATTAGCGCCCGGTGCCGTGCCGGCCGCGCTGCACCACGAGGATCGAGGTTCCAAGACCCACAAGCAGCACACCGCCAAGAATCACCCAACGGAGATCGAGCCCCGTAAAGGGCAGGGTCGTTGCATGAGCGGTGGTGGCGGTAGGTTCAGTCCCGGTTTTGGCCGGCTGCGTCGAGCTTACGGGCGTTTTAGAGGTGGGCGTGCTCGATGTGCTCGTCGGCGCCACTTCTCCTTTCGGAGTGGAAGTCGGTTCCGTTTTAGTCGGTTCCGTTTTAGTGGCGGGGGTGACGGTTGTGGTGGTAGTAGTGGTTGTCGTTGGGGGTGGCGTGGTTTCTGTTTTCGGTGGCGGCGTGGTCTGGCTGTAACCGGTGGTTGCTCCCGCCGCAAGAGCCGTGCCCCCAGGCGCAATCAGCACGAGCGCGAGCGGGAGAGCCAGCAGCCCACCGCGCACCGCCCGAAGCCGGCGAGAGCGCCCGCGGCCGATAGGTGCCGCGCTTGCCAGCCGTGGCCCATCACAGGCCATCAAATCGTTTCGCATGTTGCAATCTCCCGCTTCCGTGGTCGCTTGAGCCTATTTGTTGAGCGGCTCTTCCTTGCCAATCGCTTTGGCGATACAGGCAGTCTACTGGACAGCTTTCTGCCTCATAACCGTGTCTCCTGCACATTGCCCGCAAATTGGATGCCTCAAGCACCGACCTTGACGCGCCCTTGCAGCGTCCCTTCCCGCAGGTGGGCGCGCAGGACCTTCTTGTCGAACTTGCCGACGCTGGTCTTGGGGACCTCGGCGACGAAAGCGAACTCGTCGGGCAGCCACCACTTGGCCACGCGCGGCCGCGCAGGTGCTCGAGCAGCTCCTCGGCGGCGAGCTGTGCGCCCTCGCGCACGACCACGCAGCACAGGGGCCGCTCGGCCCAGCGCTCGTCGGGCTTGGCGATGACGGCAGCCTCGATCACGTCGGGGTGGGCCATCACCTCGTTCTCGAGCTCGACCGAGGAGATCCACTCGCCGCCGGACTTGATCACGTCCTTGGAGCGGTCGGTGATCTGGATGAAGGCATGCTCGTCGATCGAGGCGATATCGCCGGTGCGCAGCCAGCCGTCGTGGAAACGATCGGCGCCCGACTCGTCGTCGAAGTAGGAGGCGGCGATCCACGGCCCGCGCACCTCGAGCTCGCCGGTGGACTCCCCATCCCAGGGGACCTCGAGGCCATCGTCGTCGACAAGCCTCGTTTGGACCCACGGCAAGGGCTTGCCTTGCTTGGCGCGCATGTCCCAGTAGGCTCGTCATGGCCGGCGCGTCTCGTCAGGACGCGAATAGGAGGCAACCGGGCTCGTCTCGGTCATACCCCATGCTTGAAAGATGTTGACACGCGTGGCGCTCCTCGAAATCCTGCATCAGCTGGCGCGGGACCGCCGACCCTCCACAGGCGGCGTTGTTCAGCGAGGAGAGGTCGACATCGTGAGCGTCGGCGTAGCGCAGCAGATCGGAGAAGATAGTGGGCACGCAGCCCATGATCGTGGGGCGCTCTGCCTCGATCAGCTTCGCCAGAGGCTCGGCTTGGAGAAAGCGATCGGGCATCATCAGGTCGGCGCCGGCGAGCGCCGCGGCGTGGGGAATGCCCCAAGCGTTGACGTGGAACATCGGCACGACCAGGAGCGCCCGGTCGCGCTGGGAGAGGCCGAGCGCGTCCTTCATCAGCGACGCGGTCGAGTGCAAGCGAGATCGAGCGGTGGGAGTAGAGCACGCCCTTGGGGTTGCCGGTGGTGCCGCTCGTGTAGCAAAGCGCCGCGGCTTGGCGCTCGTCGATGTCGGGATACTCGAAGCGCCCGGGCCCCGCTTCCTCCAGCAGCTCCTCGTAGCGCAGCGCGTCGGGCAAGGAGCCGGCTGTCGCCATCGCCCATGACGACGTAGTTGCGCACGCCTGTAGAAGCGTGGGCGCAAGCTCCTGGAGAATCGGCACGAGCGAGTCGTCGACGAAGATGACGCCGTCCTCGGCGTGGTTGACGATGTATGTCAACTGCTCGGCGAACAGGCGAACGTTGAGCGTGTGCAGCACCGCGCCAACGCAAGGCACCGCCATGTAGAGCTCGAGGTGGCGCTGGTTGTTCCAGGCGAACGTGCCAACGCGATCGCCCTGCTCGACACCGAGCCGGCCGAGCACCCGCGCGAGGCGGTCGACGCGCTCGGCGACCTCTCCGTAGCTGGCCGTGACCGTGCCTTTGTCGGTGAGCGTGACGACCTCGGCGCCCGGGTGGACCGAGCGCATCCGATGCAGTGGGTGCTGCAGCGTCAGCTGAAAGTCGTCTTGCATCAACCCTTCGAGCATCTCGTCACTCTCTCCTTGCTCGTCTGCACGCCGCGGTATCAGGTCCCCGTAGACGCTAGTGGTACGTTGAGCAACGTCGCTCCAATCGAAGGAGAGAACGTGCTCGGAGGCCTCGGTGACGAGACGGTCGCGCAGCTCAACATCCACAAGCAGTCGTTCGATCATGACGCCGAGGTGCTCGGCGTCGCCACCGTTGAAGCGCAGGCCAACGCGCTCTCCCGCGGGCACGACCTCACGCAGGCCGCCGGTGTCGGCGACGATGCAGGGACAGCCCGAGGCCATCGCCTCCAAAGCGACCAAAGCCAAACGGCTCGTACAAGGACGGCACCACGCAGAGGTCGGCAATACGGTAGAGCGAGTGCAGGGCGTCGTCGCCGATCCAGCCGAGGAAGACGCCATGCTCGCTCAGTCCCAGTCGCTCGGCCTGAGCCTTCAGCTCGGCCTCGTGGGTGCCAGAGCCGGCGACCAGGAAGCGTACACCCGGGACCTTCTCGATCACCTCGGGTAGCGCATCGAGGGCGAGCTGGAAGCCCTTCTCATAGACGAGCCGCCCGACCAGCAGGACGAGCTTCTCCTCGGGCTTGGCGAACTGCAGGCGTAGCGCGTTCAGGTCGTCGACGGGGCGCAGGTCGGCCGGGTCGATGCCGTTGGGAATCACGGTGATGCGACGCTCGTCGATGTCGTAGATGTCGGCGGCGTGTCCGCGCATGTAGTGCGAGCAGGTGATCACCGAGTCGGCGCGGTTAGCCATCCAGCGCTCGATCGCGTGGATGTTGGACTGCGGCGATTTATCGACCCAACCCTGGTGGCGGCCATGCTCGGTGGCATGGATCGTCGTCACGTATGGGATACCGAACAGATCCGAGAGGGTCGCGGAGGCATGGGCGACAAGCCAGTCATGGCCATGGACCAGGTCGTAGACGTGCTCCTCGGCGAGCGTGCGCCCGGCGGCGAGCATGTCGTCGTTCATCTGCTCCACCCACCCTAGGAAGCGATCGAGGTCGCGGGGGAAGCGGGGCTCGCGCACGCGATGGACGATGACCCCATGCTGGTGTTCGCATGACGGGGACTCCTCCCTACCGCGCGTGAGCACGTCGACGACGGTACCCTGCTCGACGAGCTCCTCGGCGAGCTTGCGCACATGACGCGCGAGGCCACCCTCGATCACCGGGGGATACTCCCAGGAGAGGATCAAAACACGGTGGGCACCGGCTAGACCCTATCTCTGCAATCGCCGCTCCGCCGGCTCCCGATGGCCGCTCGAGGGCAAGCGCCCGCGCATGACCTCTACTGCCGCGGATTGGAGTCGATCAGCACAAAGCGACGGCCAAGCTCAGCGGCGACGGCACCGAGCGTGCCGGAGCCAGCGAAGAAGTCTAGGCACCAGTCGCCCGGGCGGGTGACGCGCTGCACCATGCGTCTCACGATGCCCTCGGGCTTTTGCGTCGGGTAGCCGGTCTTCTCTGCACCGTTGGGTGGGAACGATCGTGTGCCACCAAACGTCGGTGGGTAGCTTGCCGCGAGCGGCCTTCTCGGGCGTGACGAGCCCGGGCGCCATGTATGGCTCGCGATCGACGGCTTCGGCGTCGAAGAAATAGGCGCGAGGATCCTTTACGTATACGAGGATCGTGTCGTGCTTGGCGGGCCAGCGCCGCCTCGATCGAGCACCGTAGTCATAGGCCCAGATGATCTCGTTGAGAAAGCACTTCCTACCAAACACCTCATCCAGCAGAAGCTTGCAATAGTGGGCCTCGCGGTAGTCGATGTGGAAGTAGAGAGTGCCCTCACGCGCGAGCAGTCGCCGCGCGTGCTCGAGGCGCGGGCCAAGAAACGCCAGATAGTCGTCGAACGAGTCTCCGTAGGAGCTCTCGGCGAGCAACTTTGTGGTGTAGCGCCGGCCTTGAAAGCCGATCCTGTCTCCATGCTCACCCGACACCGTGGTGAGCGTTCGGCGCGCCTGGGAGCGCCCCGTGTTGAAGGGCGGGTCGATGTAGATCATCTGGAACGAGCCGTCGGAGAAGCGAGGCAGCAACTCCAGGCAATCGCCGAGCAGGATCTCATCTGAGCAGGGGTGCTGTGGCGTGACTCACATCCGAAGGCTATGCCCACCCCCCGACGAGTGGACGAGCTCGACCCACTGAAGCGGGCGTCCACACAGTGTGCGCCAGCGGTTGGCGGGCGCCGATCTCAGCAGCGGCTCGCCGGCGGGGCCCGCGGGTACGAGGAAGATCGCCGCAAGCGTCGCCGCGCCGCCATCGCCGGGCGCGAGATCCGCTCCGGGACGAGTGATCGTGAGCGTGTGGCGCCCCGCCGAGAGAGTCGCTTGCAGCGGTGTGAGGGGATTGGCCACTAGCGAGTTGCCATCGAGCTGGCCGCCGATCGAGCCAAGCAAGTGTCCGTCGATCGCAACGTGCACTTCACGCATCACCTCGCCCTTCAGCCAGAGCTCCCACAAGCCGCCGTGAGCTAGCTTGAATGTGACACGAAACGTGCCCGCGCGACCCATCACGAGCCCCGCCCGTGCGCGCGCCCAGCCGGGCGGGTGAAGTCTATGTCCCCCCAACGGCAATGTGACCAGCTCGGGAGCGAGCGCGACTACCAATCGATCTCCGCCCGCACCGCGGACCGGGGGCGATTGGGGGGCCGCCGAGCCGGTGACGGTGAGCGATCGAGCGGCACCTGGGCCGGCTGCCGTGAGCGGCCGCGCATTCTCGGTGTGCTCCAACGCAGCCAGGCCGGCAACCTGGGCGCACTGCGATCGAGGCGAGCCAGACAATCCCACGTGAGCGATCGCCGCGGGTGCGTGCTTCCGGCGACCCCATACCTGGTAGTAGACGCCCTGCCACAGCAGCCTGTAGGCCGCCGGCGGTCGCACCGCACTGGGGTCGCGCCGCGTGAGGATCAGCGGGTATGCCAACAGCGCTGACGGCGCAATCCGGTTGAGATCGACCGGGTCGCCATAGCCACCGGCAGCCGCCGCCAGCGCGGGCGGTGGGTAGGCGAAGCTCGGACCGCCTATGTCCATGTCACGCAACTCGTACAGCGCGTATTCGTCGAAGTCCGTGATCAGCGTCGGCCCCCGGCCGGCGAAGCGCGTGTTGATGGACGCGAGCTCTTCATAGCGGGCGGTGGGCGCCAGGTTGGAGCTGTGGTACTGAAGCGCGTCTGAGACAAGCACCCCACCGGCAAGCACGAAGGCCACGAGCGGCGCCGCAACCCGCAGTGGCGATGCCCTGATCGCGGCCACGCCCGCCCACGCCATCAGCACGACCCCGGGTGAGGTCAGCATCAAGGTCTTCGCGTTCGCCCAAGTCGTGGCGTACTCATCGAGCGCCAGCCACAGGAGGATCGTCAGCGCGAACCAGCCAGCAAGCGCATACCACCGAGAACGAACAGCCTTTCCCAAACCCACAACCGCAACGACGAGCACGAACGCGATCAACCCGGACGTGAGCGTCAGGGCAAAGCCCGTGGGTAACTGTAGGTAGCTGCCACCCAGCCACACGCCGAGCAGCTGCGACGCACGCAGCGGGGTGTGGATATTGCCTGGATTGGAGGTGGACGCAATCGTGTTGGCTATACGCAGCGAACCGCCGATGTCAGCCCACGTCGGCCACGCGGCGAGCAACAACACAAGCGTGCCCACCGCCAACAGCCCAGCTAGACCGCTGGGGGCAAGCGCGCGCTGCGTTGGCTCACCCATGTTCGCTTTTACCCTTGCCGACTTCCATGACACTGGCGCCCATCGCTCCCTCCAGGTAGGCCCCCCCTGCTCCGATCCTCCTCGCGCCCACAATTCAACGATTGCCACCGCTCCTAGCACGATCGTCGCCGCGAGTGCCCACGCGCCGAACGCGACACCGAGGGCCGACACGCCCGCGGCGACCAGCAGCGCAAACGGAATCGCGCCACGGGGACGCCCCCCCAACCAGCGCCGATGCGACACAACCAGCGCACCCATGCCCAGGATCAGCGGGAGCGAAACGATCTCCTTGACCGATCCGATCAGCTCGTACGCATACACCAGCGCCGGCAGCGTGACGGTGAGCGTCGCGAGCGTCGCCCATCCGCGATCGAGCCCAATGCGACGCACGAGCACCCAAGCGGGCCCGGCTGCCGTGGCTAGCATGAAGGCGACAAACGGCTGAAACGTCCAGATCAGTGGCAAGCCCAGCAGCGAGGAGCTGCCGCCGAACAGCGTGTCGGCACCGGAGGGATAGCTCGAGTTGTAGTAGGCGTTCATGAATGCGCCGTAGGAGTTGCGCAGATCCAGCTGTGAGTAATCCTGGCCGTGGCGGATCAGGAAGTCTGCGCCTAGCAGGTGTACCGCGGAGTCGGCCAACGCCATATAGGAGGAGAACGTTGGGCGCCCAGCAAGCAGCACTGGCGCGAGTGCCAGCAGGTACACGAGCGGCACCACCGATAGCTGCCACGGGGATGTGCGCCCAGCACGCACGAGCGTGAGCGCCCTGCCCCGACCAAGGACGAACCCAGCCACGGCGACCGCCGCCAGCAGGTAAGGCGTAGCCGGAGCCAGCGCCACCACATATGTGCTCAGCTGGGAAACCCCGATCAACGCAGCCGCGCCCACCGCCGGGAACAGCGCGCCCGGCAGGAACCCCCCGCTCGCCCAGTCAATCAGCAGTGCTGCGCCGACGCACAATAGCGCGAGCACAACCGGGTATACCAGCGTGGTGAGCACGAACATCGGCGGCGCCGATCCTACAGATCATCTCAGCCCCAGCTCGCACAGACGAACTACAGCTCGCGCGCACGAACTACAGCTCGCGCGGACGAACTACAGCTCGCGCGGACGAACTACAGCTCGCGCGGACGAGCCACGCCTCACGCAGACGAGCCGCCGCTCGGCCTGGCACGCCGATGCGCGTGTCCCGGACCCGTGCCCGTCCTGCTCGCGGAGGGTGATGGCGCAGGCAGCCTGATCCCAGCCAGCGGCTATAGACAAACCGCGAAGGTTTAATCTCGACAAGTTTCACCTCAAGAGATTTTAGACTTGACAGGACATTACCTTACCTGTAATATACGGTCAACTACATGTTGGGGGGAACTAGTACAGCGCCGGGTTCGCTGCCACCCGGGCCACGCTTGCCACGGCCATTGCAAATGGTTTTGTGGAACTGGCGCTTCGCCGAGTTCAGCGATCGAGGCCATGCACGCTTCGGGGACACGTTCACATGTCACGTTGGAGGCTTGCCTGCGGGCGTGCTCACGAAGGACCGGGACGCGATCCGGCGCTTGCTCACCGGTGACCCACTGGTCAAGCGTCATGCCAACGATCTGGTGCGCCCGATCTTTGGCGAGCAATCGGTAATGGTGCTCGAGCCCCGAGAGCACCTCGCGCGCCGAAAGCTGTTGCTGCCGGCCTTTCATGGCGAGCGCGTTCGCGCCTACACATCCCTGATGGAACAACTCGTCTCCGCGAAGCTGGATCGCATCGAGACGGGGGAAGTGGTGGAGATGCAAGCGGTCGCCCAAGAACTCACACTCGACGTCATCCTGCAGGCCGTGCTCGGACTCTCCGACGGACAAACCAGCTCCCGATTGCATGAAATCTTCGAGAAAATGATCACGCCGCTGAGTAGTCTCGCGCTGTTTGTGCCACAGCTCGTTCGGCGTTCCCGTTGGAATCTAGGGGCAGCCCGCTTCTGGCGACTCAAGGACGCGTTCGACGCCCTGATGTTCGAGCACATCGCCGCGACCCGTGCCGACCCGCGACTTGCCGAGCGTGAGGATGTCCTTGCCATGATGGTGCTAGCGCGCGACGATGACGGCGTCGGACTGAGCGACGAGCAGCTTCGCGACGAGCTGATAACACTGATCTCAGCAGGGCACGAGACAACCGCGACCGCAATCGCGTGGGGGGTCGAACTATTGGCCCACAATCCCACTGTTGCGGCAAAGGCAAACGAAGCCGACGACGCCTACCTCGACGCACTGGTCAAGGAGGTTCTTCGGATCAGCTCGCTGTCCCCGATCGGTAGTGCACGCGAGGTACTAGAACCGTTCCAGATCCAAAAATGGACGATTCCCCCAGGCCTCTTGATCTGGACCAACGCCCACGGCGTTCACCACGACCCCGAGATTTACCCACAACCGAACGTATTCCGACCCGAGCGGTTCCTGGATGAACCTCCCGACGGATATGCCTTCCTACCTTTCGGAGGCGGCGCTCGCCGTTGTATCGGCGCCACACTCGCCCTTCTCGAGCTCAAGATCGTGCTACGCGAGATTCTGACACGACTGGAGCTAGCGCCTATTTCAGAGAAACTCGCTCGACCAACACGTCGCGGTGTCACGGTTGCTCCACACGGCGGTGCCCGCGTTCGGGTGGTCCGTAAGCAGCGATCTACGCACAGGCTAGTGTCACGGTGAACAAATAGCTCGGACCTACGAAGGAGAGTGCCGCGGCATCTCGGCCATCGCGAGTAGCCCACGCAGAAAGACTTCGACCATTGTGGCATAAAGGCCACCGTCGAGTTCGGGATCGACGATGCGGTCGATCAGGAAGCCATCGGCCATGAAGAACGTCATCGCGGCGACATCCGCGGGATCGACTGGCGACTCGACGCCGAATAAAGAAGCCCAGCGGGCAAACAGAGCCGCCATACCGCTGCGCAGGTCGCGCTGACGCATCGCGAACTGTACGCGGAAGTCCTCGTTACGAGCAGCATGGGCAGCGAACTCCTGGTAGAGCCGCGGCCACTCTGAATCGCGATCGATGTAGTAGAGGAATTCATCGGCCGCCTCGCGAGCCTCCTCGGCGGCGTCGCCCGCACCCGCCATCGCGAGCTGCAAGCGCTCGAGGTCGGCGGCGAACTTCTGCTCGAGTATCTCCAGGAAAAGCTGCTCCTTGCTCGAGAAGTGAGCGTAGAAGGCGCCCTTGGTATAGCCCGCACGCTCAGCGATCAGGTCAATCGACGCGCCGTGCATGCCAAGTTCGCAGATCGAGCGGGAAGCAGATCGCAGCAGCGATGCGCGAGTCGCTGCCCCCTGCTCCGCGCGCGTCAAACGCTTCTCGCGCGTAGAACTATCAGGCTCCGTTTCTGTCATCGCGGTTGCCCTCCCCCGTCGTTACTTGCTTCTCCGTGCGCGCCGAGCGCCCCGCGCAGTGCCCTGGTGCGCTCAAGCGATAACTGCCTCGACCGCCGGTCGAGACTCCGGTGTCCCCACCGTGCCGCGCTCCACCAGCACCTCAGCGTCGTGGCGAGGAGTCTCGGTGATCGCTCGGCGATACACGCGCTCCGATTGCGAGCGCGACGGTGTGATCGTGCGTCGCAACACGAGCTCACGCAACACACACTCCATCTCGAACTGGGCAAAAGCCGCACCCAGGCAGCGACGCACGCCGCCGCCGAAGGGGATCCACGTGTAGGTTCCAGCTGCCCGTCCGCCCTCGTGCTCGAGGAAGCGCTCGGGGAGGAACTCGTGCGGCTGTGGGTAGATGTCAGCGCGCCGGTGCACGAGATGAATCGATGGCACGATCGACGCGCCAGCGGGCAACATTCGTCCACCGATCTCCATCGGCTCTGTGAGACGACGGTTGACTATCGAGATCACCGGGCGCAGGCGCAGAGTCTCCTGGACCACAGCCTCGAGATAACCCTTCTCGCCCGCGTGCACCTCGTCGGTGAGGCGCTTCAGCTTCTCGGGATGGCGACAGAGACGCTCGACCGCCCACGCGAGCGCGTTGGCGGTCGTCTCGTGACCAGCCACAAGCAGCGTGACGAGCTCATCGCGCAGCTCCTCGTCGCTCATCGGGCTGCCGTCTTCGTGTGTGGCCTGCAACAGCAATGACATGATGTCGTCGCGCTCGGTCAGATCCCCGGCGTTGCGGCGATGAGCGATCTCCTCGTAAATCGGCCGGTTCACCCGTTCCAAGTCACGGCGAAAAGAGCTCAGCCGCACGATGCGCTCTGGCCCGAGCATCAACAGCACGGCGCCATTGAGTGGGTTGGTCACGATGTCCAGCAAACGGCGAAGCTCGTGACGCAAACGCTCTAGCCGCGGACCCTCGGACACACCGAACACCGCACGCAGGATGATCTCGAGCGTCATCGCCTGCATACGCGGGCGAAGCTTGTAGGGCTCGCCGATCGGCCAGCGCTCGATCTCCTGTGCAGCGACCTCAGCCATCAAATCGCCGTAGCGCTGCATCCGCTCGCCATGGAAGGCCGGCAGCATCAGCTTGCGCTGTCTCAGGTGCGAGCCGTCGTCGAGCAACAGCACCGAGCTCGGACCGAGCACCGGCAGCAGGATTCGGTTCGCCTCGCCGGCGTGGAGCAATCGCGGATCGCCGGTGAACACCTGCTTGATGGCGTCCGGATCGGAGGTAACCACCCAGGTGCCTTCGTTTGCGATCTTCAACGTGAACATGTCGCCGAAGCGCGCCTGACAGGTGTCGAGCAGCCACTGCGCCCTGCGGAGCCAGATCACGCTCTGTACGGCCCGTGGGAGGCGCGGACCCGGGGGAAGATCAACCGCTACATTTCGCATACCGACCGGTATGTTAGTGGGAGCTGGGGAGATGTCAAGCGTTGGGATCACGCCACCCGCCACGCGCCGATCGCCATGCCAAAACGGCGTCTTCAAGCCGCTCGTCCCCCCAAAAGAGCTCATCGCCGACGGCGACGGTGGGCACACCGAAGACACCGCGCGCGTGGGCGGCGTCGGTGGCACGGCGCAGCGCCAGCTTGATCTCAGGGTCGCGCGTGGCATCGTCCACCGCTCGCGGGTCCAGCTCAGCCTGCTCGGCAGCCTCCAGCACGTGCTCGACCAGTGCAAGATCTCGGCCCCGCTCGAAGGCTTGGCGGAATGCCTTCTCAGTGAACTGACGTCCGCGGCCGACCTGGAAAGCGTAGGTGGCGGCTCGCATCGCATATAGGTAGTTCGTCGGCCACGGATCCGGCCAGAGCACGGGCTCGAGCTTGTAGCCGTACGCGCGTCGCTCGACCTCGGCCATCCCGGATTGGCGACTGCCTGCATCGCCAAGCGCCCAGGATGATCGCCCAGTCAGCTTGAACAGAGCGCCAAGCGACACCGGCTGCCACACGATCGGCTCGGGCAGAAGGCTTTCGATGCGCTCGGCCGCGAGATAGGCAAATGGCGATCCGAGGTCGAAGTAGAACGTGGTTTCAGGGAAGAGCACCTGCACGCGCGATGGTCGTCGCTTACCCATAGTGTGCCCGCCTCCAATGGCGTGACGGTTCCTAGGTGGCCTACGTCCTTTGATCCGATTTCACAATCCACTTCGTCATCCGCGAGCATCGAGACTAATCGAACTTCATCTCTGCGTCTCGACGCCCCCACCGAAAATAGCTGACCGAGCCAACGGCATTCAGGCAAACCAGACGCCAGAGCAACTTGCTACCACGCACCTGGTCGGCCGGGCGACGCTGGATGTCGCGCTCCGCTGCCGCTACCAGCCCAAGCGACACAGCGATGAGCGCAAGAACCCATAGCCGCTGCGCGGGCGAGCGTTCTTTGAATTGCTTGGTCGTTTGCGACATAGCCACATCCTACGGGCCAGCAACTGCTAGGTCTTAGGACGATCGAGAGAGCGCCCCCGGCGGTGTGTGGTTGCAGGACATAGTGGACTGATGTCTCGGGAGATACTGGACACCGATGAAAGGTGGCTGGTATGGGGACGGGACGGATGGGCCTGGCGCGCTATGTCGTGGACGCCGTGGTCTTGGAGGGACGCAGCGCTCGAGAGGTCGCCAGGGCGCATGGGATCTCTAAGAGCTGGATCTACGAGCTGATCGCCCGCTATCGAGACGGTGGCTATCGAGCACTGGAGTCCCGGTCAAGACGGCCGCGGTCCTGCAAGCACGGGACACCACCCGAGGTGATCGAAGCGATCGTGGCGCTGCGAGAAGAACTCCACGATCAAGGCCATGATTGCGGGGCGGCGATGATCTCCTATCACCTCACCGGCCGGATCGAGAACGTGCCCTCCAGGACCACGATCTGGCGGATCCTCAGGCGGGAGGGCCTAATCGTCCCGCAACCGCAGAAGCGGCCACAGAGTAGCCTGATCCGCTTTGAAGCCGAGCTGCCGAACGAGATGTGGCAGACAGACATCACGCATTGGCATCTCGCAGGTGGGGAGCACGTGGAGATCATGAACATGATCGACGACCACTCCCGCCTATTCCTCGCCTCCCAAGCATTCACGACGACCAAAGCCCAAGACGTCGTGGACGTCTTCCACAAAGCAGCCGAGCTACACGGCCTACCGGCCTGCCTGCTCTCCGATAACGGCGCCGTGTTCACCGCCACACCACGCAAGGGCAAGGTACTCCTACAAACAGAACTCGAGCGGTTCGGGATCACTAACAAGAACTCAAGGCCCTACCACCCCCAAACCTGCGGAAAGATCGAGCGACTACACCAAACACTCAAGCGCTACCTCACCCGCCAAGAACCAGCAAAGACACTCACAGAGCTGCAAACCCAGCTCGACGCGTTCGTCCACTACTACAACCACATCCGCCCACACAGAGCACTCAACGGCCGCACACCACTACAGGCCTACAGCACCAAGGTCAAGGCCCGCCCCACAAGCCAAACGTCCCCAGAGACGCACTTCCGTGTCCGCCGAGACAAGGTCGACCAAGGCGGACGAGTCACCCTCCGCCACAACAGCCGACTACACCACATCGGCATCGGCAGAGCCCACACAGGACGCCCCATAAAGCTCCTCATCGCCGACCAAAACATCCGCGTCATCGACCAGCAAACCGGCGAACTACTACGCCAACTCACCCTCGACCCCAACCGCGACTACCAACCCCTCAACCAACCCTAAACTGTCCACGATCTCCCGAGACACATGTCCGGGATCACCTGAGACATCACAAGAGCGCCCCCGGCAGGATTCGAACCTGCGACCCTCGGATTAGAAGTCCGACGCTCTATCCAGCTGAGCTACGGGGGCAATGTCTCCGTCTACGGTACGCCACCGACAGGCCGCGAAGAGGCCGAGCAGGCTCTCCCTGGCCTGGCTTGCGGGCACTTGAAGCTCGGGCGAGTCTGCCTACTGGCCCATCAGACCCGCGGGCGCGACGACCCGACCTGTCGGGCCCGCTCCCGCGACCGCGCAACGCGGGCCTTAAGCAATCTTGAGGCAAAGTCTGTAAAAGTTCCATCCATGACCCCAGCCGACTCGGATCTGACCCGCAAGGAGCGTCGCGAGCAGGCGCGTACGGAACGCAGGGCGCTCGAGGAAGCAAGTGCCGCCAAGAGCGCGCAGCGCAAGCGCTTGATCCAGCTCGGCGGGGTCGCAGGGGTGGTGGTGGTGATCATCGCGATCATCCTCATCGCGACCGGTAGTGGCGGCTCGAAAAGCGCGCCCCCACCGAAAAGCGCCGCCGCTCATACGGCAGCAGCCGAAGTGATCTCGCTGTTGCAGGGCATTCCGCAGAGCGCCAACACGCTCGGCTACCCGAACGCGCCGATCACTTTGCGCTACTACGGCGACCTGGAGTGCCCGATCTGCAAGGAGTTCACGCTGGGAGCCCTACCGACCGTGATCAAGAAGTATGTCCGCACCGGCAAGGTCAAGATCGAGTACCACTCGATGGAGACCGCCACGCGCGAAAAAGAAACGTTCCAGACTCAGCAGGTCGCGGCCTTGGCGGCGGGCAAGCAGAACCTGATGTGGTACTACGTCGAGCTCTTCTACCACGAGCAGGGAGAAGAGGACAGCGGCTATGTCACCGAAAGCTACCTGCAGGGACTGGCTAGCCAGGTACCTGGCTTGAACCTAGGCGATTGGAGCGCGGCGCGCAACGATCCCGCCTATCCCAACCAGGTCATCAGCGACGCGCAGTCGGCAAACCAGAACGGCTTCACGGGCACACCGTCTTTCTTGTTGGGCAAGTCTGCAGGCACGCTCGAAAAGGTGAGCGAACTCAGTAGCTCCCAGCTTCAGGGCGCCTCTGGTTACTTCGAACCGGCGATCGAAAAGCTGTCGAAGGGCTGAGGGTGATCGGGCGATGGCGCTAATCGGCCCCTCCCCCGCTCTCAATGCTCAGACCGTGCCATCCCGCACCTCGCTGGCGTGCGCTTCTTGCCGTTCGGCCCCCACAATGTCATGAGCCGACGGGCACTACGAATCGCGATGATCGTGCTCGCGACTATCGGGCTCGGGGTGGCGAGCTATCTGACTTACGTCCACTACTCGGGCATTCCGCCGGTTTGTTCCGCCGGAGGCAGCTGCCTGAAGGTGCAGAGCTCGGTGTACTCCAAGCTAGCCGGCGTCCCGGTGGCTCTGATGGGCCTGATCGGCTACATAGCGATCCTGGGATCGCTGCTGGCACCCGAAAGCGAGACCAGTCGTTTCGCGACGCTCGGGATCACAATCGCCGGATTCGGCTTCTCCGCCTATCTGACCTATCGCGAGCTGTTCTCGATCCACGCGATCTGCGAGTGGTGCGCATCGAGCGCCGGGATCATGACCATCCTGATGCTGCTCGCGGTGTGGCGCTTCCTTCGGGGAGAGGACGACGATTATGAATCGCGGCGAATCTCACCCGCTGAAGGCCCTCAAACGGCACGTGTGAGCGCGAGCTAGGCGGTAGGAAGCACCGGGTTGTAGGCTCGGCTGCACCATGGGTTCCTTTCGCGCACCCACATCGGCGTCCTTTAGCGTCGCCGACAGCCAGAAGCGCGCTGCGGCCCAGGCCGCGGCGGCGCTCGTAAAGGACGGTGAGCGTGTAGGACTGGGCACAGGCTCGACGGTGGCACACCTGCTTCCAGCACTCGCCGAACGTGGGCTGAGCCTGCGCTGCGCAGCCACCTCACCCGCCACCGAGCGCGCCGCGCGCGAGCTTGGCCTCGTGGTGGAAGATCTCGACGAGCTCGGCCGTCTTGATATCGCGATCGACGGAGCCGACCAGATCGATCCGCGGGGGTGGCTCGTGAAGGGCGGCGGCGGCGCCCACACACGCGAGAAGATCGTCGCGGCGGCTTGCGAGCGCTTCGTCGTGATCGCCTCCGCTGAGAAGTCTGTACCTTCGCTGCGCCCGCCGGTGCCGCTCGAGATCCTGCGCTTTGGCGCACGCGCGACGCTCTCAGAGATCGGCGAGGCGGTACTGCGCGAGGTCCCCCCGAGTCCCGAGGGCAACTTGATCGCCGACTATCTCGGCACGATCGATGACCCTCGGACGTTGGCTGCGCGCCTGTCTGACACGCCGGGAGTGGTAGACCACGGACTGTTCGCCCCTGAGATGGTCAGTGACATCCTCCTCGCCGGCGCCAGCGGTGTCGAGCATCGCAGACTCGAGAAAGGATCGACCGATGGCTGAGCCACAGCTCCAAACCACGGGTGAGCGTCCGCTCGTAGCACTCGTGACGGGCGCCTCCAGCGGAATCGGCGAGGCAACCGCCCGTCGGCTCGTGCGCATCCCGAATGCACAGATCGTGCTCGTCGCACGTCGCGAGGAGCGCCTGCGCTCGCTCGCCAGCTCACTGGGCGAGCACACCAGCTTTCTCGCGGTCGACCTACTCGACGATGACGCGCCCGAGCGCGTCCATGCCCATGTCAGCGAACGCCACGGACGGCTGGACCTGCTCGTCAACAACGCCGGCGCCGCTTGGCGCGCCAACTTCGCGGAAGGTGGCTACGCGAATGTGAAGCGCACGATGGCGATCAACTTCGACGCGCAGGTCCGCCTCACCGACACATTGCTTCCGCTGCTACGCGCGAGTGCCCCGAGCGCAATCGTGAATGTGGCTAGCACCGCCGGTCGAGTGGCGCGCGCCGGCTCGGGCGCCTACAGCGCGTCGAAGTTCGCTCTCGCTGGCTGGTCAGACTCGCTGTGGGCCGAGGAGCGTCCTAACGGTGTGCACGTCGGCTTGGTGCTCCCCGGTTTCATCTCCACCGAAGGCTTCCCACAGGCCGAGCTCACCGAGCGAGCCTTCACCCGCTGGATTGTCTCGACACCGGAGAAGGCGGCCGAGGCGATCTTCCAGGCCGGCGTGGGCAGACGCCCAGAGCGCTACGTACCCCGGCCGTATGCGCTCGTGGCCGCGCTGCGCGTGCTCGCGCCAGGACTCGTGCGACGAGCGCTCAGCGGTGGCGCGGCGCAGGTGATGACAACCGTTACCGGCGCGGATATGGCGGAGGGCAACCAGCCCTAGCGACTGCACCAAAACACGTACGTCGGCATGCGGCGTTACACGGTTATTCCCAAGCGCGGCCGTCCGTAGCCTCACATGGCGTGAGCCTCCCCCATCCGAACTTGTGCACGACCTCGATGGGATCGGTGCCGATACGGCGGGATATGCGTCGGTGAGCACCGCGCTCCCCCATCCCCATCGTTGGTTGGTGCGTAGCTTGATCGGTGTGGCCACGGTGCTGGGCGTCGTGGCGATCTTCGCGGTGTGGGCCAACCGACAGTTGCTCGACACGGGGTACTGGACGACTACCAACGCAAAGCTGATCGAGAGCCCACCGATCCGCGAAGCGGTGTCTGGTTATCTCACCGAACAGCTGTACGCGAACGTGGATGTTGCCAGCGAACTGGGCAAAGAGCTGCCCTCGGAACTAAAGCCGCTCGCGGCTCCCGCGGCGGGGGCCCTCAAAGATGTGGTGCAGAAGGGAATCACCCTGCTACTCGAACGCCCACGCGTGCAGGAACTGTGGCGCAAGGCCAACCAGATAACACACGCACAGTTCGTTCGCTTGATCGAGAACAAAGGCAGCGTCGTCAAGCTTCCTGGCGGCGGCGCAGTGGTACTCGACCTGCGCCCGATGCTCGGCGAAGTGGCGGAAAAGGTGGGCGCGCCCACGAGCCTTGTGAACAAGATTCCGCCGAAAGTGGCTCAGCTTCGCATCGTCACTTCGAAGCAATTGAACACGATGCAAAACGCGGTGAACCTACTGCGCAGCCTTGCGCTCGTGCTGCCACTGCTGGTGGTGGCGCTATTCGCGCTATCGGTGTACCTGGCTCGCGGACGACGACGCCAGACATTGATCGCTGTGGGCTCGGCGTTCATCGGCGCGGGACTCGTTGTGGTAGTGGCACGCGGGATCATCGGACAGAAGGTGGTCAACTCGCTCGCCACCACCGAAGCTGTGAGACCGGCGGCCCAGGCGGCCTGGTCGATCGGCACGAGCGTACTCGCCGACGTGGCGTGGTCGACTGTGTTCATCGGCGTACCGGTGATCCTCGCGGGTTTGCTTGCCGGACCGACGAGATCCGCTACGAGGCTACGCGGTTTGATGGCGCCCTACCTGCGCGACCGTCCGGACATCGCGTTCGGGGCGGTCGGCCTGCTTGTGTTGCTGCTGTTCGCATGGGGGCCCATCGCGGCCACGAAAACGCTGAGCGGGATCGCGATCATCATCGTACTGGCGGTATTTGGCGCGGAGATGCTGCGTCGCCAAACCGCACGGGAGTTCCCCAACGCGCATGTAAAGGGCGCTGTGGTGGACAACGGTGTACTCGGCGCGCATACCGCGCATACAGGACACACGGACCCCAGCTCTGCCACCAAGCCACATATGCCAAGCGCTCCCCCCACCGGAGACGCCCCACCGGCGCCCCCGGACCCCGCCCCGCCATCTGACCCTCACGATCGGTCGGGCACAACTTGATGCTCAACCTAGGAAAAAGGAGCCGATAATGCCCTCGAAGGCGTCTACACCGGCAGAGATGGAGCCGCTGGTGAGCCCAGCGGAACGGGAAGCCAAGGGCAAGAAGGCGCGCAAGCAGACGCCCCGCTCGAACCATGGTGGGTGGGAGCCGAGCTCAAAGCGTGAGGATCCTGTGGCGATCTTGGAACGTCAGGCTGAGAGTCGTGTACCAGAGCTCGTACCGATCCGCTATGGGCGCATGATGGTCTCTCCGTTCACGTTCTACCGTGGCGCCGCGGCGATCATGTCGGCCGATCTAGCCGACACCCCGGCCTCGGGGCTCAGGGCTCAGCTGTGTGGCGACGCGCACCTGTCGAACTTCGGTGGATTCGCCTCGCCAGAGCGCGAGATGCTGTTCGACATCAACGATTTCGACGAGACCTTGCCTGGGCCGTGGGAGTGGGATCTCAAGCGACTCGTGGCGAGCATGGCGGTGGCCGGGCGCGACCAGAGCTTCGCCGCCAAGCAGATCGAGGACATCGTGTTGTGGACGGCCCAGACATATCGCGAAGCGATGCGAGGCTTTGCGCAGATGGGCGACCTGGCGGTGTGGTACTCCAAGCTGAACGCCGATGACATCATGAGACTCATTCGCGAACAGCGGGTCGCGGGCAAGAAGCGCGTGCAGAGGATGGAGCGCAATCTCGGCAAGGCGCGGGCGAAGAACAGCACGCGCGCGCTGGCCAAGCTGACAGAAACCGTAGATGGACGTTTGCGGTTCGTGAGCGAACCGCCGCTCATAGTGCCGCTCGACGAGCTCTTGCCGGATGACCAGCGCAAGGAGCTGACCGAGCGCATGACCGAGCTGATCGAGGGCTACCGCGCGAGCCTGCCCGACGATCGCCGTCATCTGCTGGACAGCTACCGCTTCCAAAGCATGGCGCGCAAGGTGGTGGGTGTGGGCAGCGTGGGGACTCGCGCATGGGTGCTGCTGCTGGTCGGGCGAGACGAGCAGGACCCGCTCGTACTGCAAGCCAAGGAAGCACAGGACTCGGTGCTCGAGCCATATGTGGGGGCCTCGGAATACTCCAACCATGGACAGCGAGTGGTCGAGGGCCAGCGCCTGATGCAGGCCTCCGGCGACATTCTGCTCGGATGGCTGCCCGCGGTGGGCACTGACGGCAAGGAACGCGACTTCTACGTTCGCCAGCTGTGGGACGGGAAGCTGAGCGTCGATGTCGAAGCGATGGGACCCACACAGCTGCGCGCCTATGGGCGTCTGTGCGGATGGACGCTGGCGCGCGCCCACGCCCGCACAGGCGACCGGATCGCGATCGCCTCCTATCTCGGCTCCGGCCCGACATTCGACCACGCGATGGTGGAGTTCGCAAACGCCTACGCCGAGCAGAGCGAGAGCGACTACCGCGAGCTCGTGGCGGCTGTGGCATCGGGACGCCTGCAAGCCGAGAACGCGTAGAGAAGCGTCGGGTCAAGCAGCTGCCGGTATGACCCGCGGTCTTGACCGGCCTGTCGCCGGTGGCAAGATCCACACAGCGCCAACAGCCCCCACGATGACCAAGGAGACCTGGAGATGAACGAGGCAAACACGACGATCGGTGGTGTGGACTTCGTGGGTGTGCCCACGCATGACCTGCCAAAAGCGGTGGAGTTCTACGGGACCACGCTCGGCTTGGAGCGGTCGGTGTACCTGGAAGAGCGTAACTACGCGGAGTTCGAGACGGGCAACCTGACGCTCAGCGTGATCGACGCTGAGAAGATGGGGCTGGAGCATGTGCCCGTGCGCAGCGGGATCGCGCTGCACGTGGATGACGTGGCGGCCACACGCGCGACGCTCGAAGAGCGCGGGGTGACTTTCGAGCGGGACACGTTCGACACGGGCGTGTGCCACATGGCGTTGTTCAACGACCCTGACGGAAACGTGCTGATACTCCACCATCGCTACGCGCCGCGCCCACCGCGCTCCTAGCCACGCACGGCGTCGCGAGGCGACGATCCGTCCGGCCGATGCCGCAGGATGCCGGGCTCTTGACCCGAGCCCCCGAGACATCCCTGCGCGCCTGGCAGCGCGACGCGCTCGATCGTCTCCACGGTTGGCAACACGGCCCGTTTCTCGTCTCGGCGGCTCCCGGCGCGGGCAAGACGCGCCCGGCGTTGGAGCTTGCTCGACGAATGCTCACCAGTGGCGAGGTGAGCCGCGTGACGGTGCTGTGCCCGACGACGCCGCTCACGCGTCAGTGGGCCGGAGCGGCCGCTGAGCTGGGAGTTCAGCTGCAGCCCGACGCACCCGGCCCGCTGCCACCGAGCGACTTCCACGGCGTGGCAGTGACCTACGCGCGCGTGGCATCCGATCCACGTGGATGGCGCGCGAAGGTGGCGCCAGACACGCTGGTGATCGTCGATGAGGCCCACCACCTCGGCGAGGAGCTGGCGTGGGGCACGAGCTTCCAGTTGGCGTTTGCCGCGGCACCGCGCTGGCTACTGCTCTCCGGAACCCCATTTCGCTCGGACGCGACACCGATCCCGGGTGTTAGCTACGACGCCGAAGGGGTGGCCGAGCCCGATGTCTCATACACATATGCTGAGGCGGTCGCAGAGGGCATCTGCCGTCCGGTGGCATTCGTGACGTTCGACGGAACGCTGTCGTGGCGCAGCGGCGAGGACGTGATCGAGTCCTCGTTCGAGACCGTACTGAGCACAAGAGAGGCCAGTCGGCGCTACCGCACCGCCATCTCGACCGAGTTGCCGGATGGGCTGCCGCGGATTCTGCGCGAGGCCGACACGAAGCTGAGAGAGTTGCGCGACGGTGGGCATCGCGACGCGGGCGGTTTGGCAGTGGCGGCGGATGCCACCCACGCGCGACAGATCGCCAAGCTACTCGCCGAGTCGACGGGCAAGGCACCTGTGGTGGTGCTGCATACCGAGGCACGCGCCGCGCAGAAGCTCGCCACGTTCCGGGGCTCGCGCGAGCCGTGGATCGTGGCGGTGAACATGGTGTCTGAGGGCGTTGACATCCCGCGCCTACGAGTGGGCGTGTACGCGACGGCTGCGAAGACACCGATGATCTTCAGGCAGATCGTGGGGCGCTTCGTGAGAACCATTCCCGGCCGCCCACCAGAGCCCAGCTGGGTATATCTGCCAGCGGATCCGGTGCTGCGCGGCCACGCGGCCGAGGTGGAGAGCGAGCTGCGCCATGCGCTACGCGAGCGGGAGACCGAAGATGGCTTTGACGAGCCGCGCGAGCGTCGCGCGAGCGAGCCGACGCCGGCGCTCGAGTTCGTGCCGCTCAGCGCGGAAGTGGCGCCGCAGATGACCTTGTTCGGACCCGCGCCAAAAGTATCGGCTAGCAAGACCGTCAAGCTCCCGGCGCCAGAGCCGGCGCCGGTTGCGGCGTTCGAGCGCAGGACCCAACTGCGCGAGGAGCGCCGCCGCCTGGTCGCCGACCTGGCCGTACGCAGCCGCAGCAGCCACCGCGAGATCAACGCCTGGATCAACCGCGAGGTCGGCGTCACCCGCGTTGAGTCGGCCAGCATCGAGCAGTTGCAGCGCTCGATCGACAAGCTCGTGAGCGCGCTTCAGCGCCATAGCCGTCGTGCCGCCTCGGGTTAGAACGTGCCCCAGACCCCGCGGTGCTTGCTTGTGCCCTTCGGGTGCGCATGCGTTCATGGACAAACTGGGCGCCGCGTCCAGAGACGCCTCTCGCGATTCTTAGTCACGCCATGTAATACTTAAGTGAGTGCTTAACCAAGAAGCCGCTCCGCTCGACCTCACGTTCCACGCCCTCGCGGATCCAACGCGCCGCGCGATGGTGGATCGTCTGACACTCGGCTCGGCCTCGGTCAGCGAGCTCGCGGAGCCGCTTGCCATGTCGCTACCGGCCGTCGTCCAGCATCTGCACGTACTGGAGGCAAGCGGACTCGTCCGCTCTGAGAAGGTCGGACGCGTGCGCACCTGCCATGTGCAGCCGAAGGCGCTTGGCGGAGCAGAGGATTGGATCGCACAGCGACGCAAGAGCTGGGAGCAGCGCCTGGACCGGCTCGGCGAGTACCTGGCCGAGCACCCCGAACAACTACGAAAAGGGAGCAAGCCATGAATGCACCGCAAGAGCGATCTGCTCTCCACGCCACCTTCACGATCGAGCGCACATACGAGGCGAAATCGGCACACGTCTTCAAAGCGTGGGCCGAGCCCGCGGCCAAGGCCAGCTGGTTTGGACCCAAGAACCTTGCGCACGAGAGTCGCGAGTTCGACTTCGAGGTCGGCGGCCACGAGCGTTTCGCGATCGAGACACCCAACGGCTCGGTCTACCGCTTCGACAGCCGCTACCAGGACATCGTGCAGGACGAGCGGATCGTCTACGCGTATGACATGTATCTAGACGACGCGCGCATCTCGGTCTCGCTAGCCACGGTCGAGTTCGAGGCGGTCGGCGCCGCGACGAAGTTGCGCTTTACCGAGCAGGGGGTGTTTCTCGACGGTCTCGACACACCGGCCGAGCGTGAACATGGAAGCGCGATCTTGCTCGATAGCCTGGGTGAGGCACTGCGAAAGGAGAGCTTGTGACTATGCCGACACACGACGAACAAAGCAGCGCCCACGCAACCGAGCGCTCGCGCTGGATAGCGCTGTACGTGCTGTGCGTGGGGGTCTTGATGATCGTGCTCGACGTGACCGTGGTCAACGTCGCGTTGCCCTCGATCCAGGAAGAACTGCACTTCTCCACCTCGAGCCTCGCCTGGGTCGTCAACGCCTACCTAATCGCCTTCGGCGGGCTGTTGTTGCTGGCAGGGCGCTTTGGCGACCTGTTGGGGCGCAGCCGCATCTTCTTGCTAGGCGTAGGCCTGTTCACGCTTGCCTCTCTGATGTGCGGCCTGGCCTGGACACAGACGTTGCTGGTCTGCGCACGCTTCGTACAAGGGATCGCCGGCGCGATGACCTCGGCCGTCGTCCTGGGCATGATCGTCACGATGTTCCCCAGTCCTCGCGACCAGGCCAAGGCGATCGGCGTATACGCGTTCGTCGCCTCCGCCGGCGGGTCTGTCGGCCTCTTGGCCGGCGGCGTGCTCACGCAAGCACTCGACTGGCATTGGATCTTCTTCGTGAACGTACCGATCGGGATCGCGACGATCCTCTTCGCCCGACGCCTGCTCGACAAAGACCAGGGAATCGGCTTCGGCGAGGGCGCCGACATTCCCGGGGCGGTGCTCATAACCAGCGCGCTGATGCTCAGCGTCTACACGATCGTCTCGCCGGCAGCCGAAGACGGCTGGGGCGCCGGGACCACACTGGCCCTAGGCGCGCTTTCGCTCGCACTGCTCGCGGGCTTCGTCGCGCGCGAGGCGACGGCGCGCAACCCGCTCATGCCACTGCGCATCTTCCGCTCGCGCAACGTCAGCGGCGCCAACCTGATCCAGGTGTTCTCAGTTGCGGGGATGTTCGGCATGTTCTTCATGGGCGCCCTTTACATGCGCAAGGTGCTCGGCTACGACGCGCTTCAGATCGGGCTGGCGTTCCTGCCGGTGACGATCACGATGGGCTCGATGTCGATTCGCTTCTCTGAGCCCTTGATCACACGCTTCGGCGCGCGTGCGCTGCTGCCTCCAGGATTGGCCATGATCGCGGCGGCGCTCGCGCTGCTTGCGATCGCGCCCGTTCATGCGAGCTACTTGACCGGCCTGCTGCCCTCGATGCTGCTGCTCGGCACAGGCGCGGGCGTGTGCTTCCCGGCGTTGATGGGCGTCGCGATGTCCGGTGCCACCCAGAGCGACGCGGGACTGGCCTCAGGCCTTGTGAACACGACCGCCCAAGTAGGCGGCGCACTCGGGCTTGCTGTGCTGGCCACCCTCTCCACATCTCACACGAACAAGCTGCTCGCCCAAGGGCAATCGCAGGCCTCAGCGCTCACCGGCGGCTATCAGCTCGCGTTCTGGATCGCCACCGGGCTCGTGCTGGTCGGCATCGGCGTCGCCGTTGCCGTGCTGCGCCCGCAGCCGGCAGGCGCCACCCGACACGAGGCCGAGGACGGCCGCATTGAGGACGAGCCTGCATTCTCGGAGGCCGCATAACGATTGCTATATAGTGGCTTGATCCAAGCGGGGTATTTGACCCCGATCAACCGCAGTGTCAGCGCTCGTAGCCTTTGCTCATAGCAATCTCCGCGTTCGCAGCACGCGAAAACACGGAGGCAGCACATAATGGCTACAGGAACCGTCAAGTGGTTCAGCGACGACAAGGGCTTCGGCTTCATCACGCCCGACGATCAGTCCAAGGATCTGTTCGTCCATCACTCGGGCATCGCCGGCGACGGCTACCGCTCGCTGGCCGAGGGCGCGAAGGTCACCTATGACGCCGAGGCCGGCGACAAGGGGCCCAAGGCAGTAAACGTTCAGCTGGCCTAACGGTCATCTGCGGCTGAGCTTGGGCTGGAGCCACGGTTCTTACCGGCAGGCTCTCAGCCCAGGCCAGCATTGGTCCACCCGCCTCGTTCGAGCTGCCGGCGTTCACGCCGAGAACAGTCCAAGGACCTCAAAGCTCCTCGGCAAGCAGCTCCATCAACAGCCCGTCGCGCCACTGCTCTTGCCCCGCGCGGCGCTCGTAGCTGCGCAACACCCCCACCGGCCTGAAGCCGACCTTTTCATAGGAGCGGATTGCCGCCGTGTTGTCCTTCCCTGGGTCGATCGTAACGCGGTGATGGCCACGCTCGTCGATCAGATGGCGCACGACCCGCCGCACCGCCTCGGTACCCAAGCCTTGCCCGTGCAGCGCGGGATCTAGAAACAGGTCGATCGAGGCGTGCCTGTATTTGGGCGCTTGCTCCTCGTAGAACTGGATCAGCCCGGCGACGGCGCCGTCCACTTCGATCGTCAAACGGGTCGACTCGGGCTCATCGCTCCAAGGGAAGCCATCGTCGGGCACGTCCCACCAGAGCACCACCTCCGGGGTACTGTGGATGCGCAACAGCTCGGCCTCGTCACCCTTGGCGAGCGGTCGCAGGACCATGCGCGACTCGCCGACCACGCGCGACTCGCCAACCACGCGCGAGTCAGACAGCGACCAGCTCCGGTGCCGCGACATTGCTTGCCGAATTGGAGAACTCCATCACGCCGTCGTCGACCGAGCCGAAGCGCAGGTTGAGGATGTCGAGCGGGTAGTTCTGATGCAATCGCCACGGCGCCTTCGATCCCTGCTTTGGGAACTGGTCGATCGAGCGCAGCACATAGCCGGAGGAAAAGTCGATGAACGGCCGCTCGGAGACCCGCGGGTCGCGGTTGTGGGGCGTGCACTGGCGCAAGCCGGCTTCCTCCATATGGTTGAGCAGGCGGCAGACGTATTCACAGGTGAGATCGCACTTGAGCGTCCATGAGGCGTTGGTGTAGCCAACGGAGAAGGCCATGTTGGGCACGCCGCTGAGCATCATGCCCTTGTAGCTCATGGTGTCGGCGAGCGTCACATCTTTACCGTCGACAGAGAACTCCATGCCACCCAACGCGACGAGGTTCAGACCCGTGGCGGTGACGATCACGTCGGCCTCCAGCTCGGCGCCGGAGACGAGCTTGATGCCCGTCTCTATGAACCTCTCGATGCGATCGGTGACAACCGAGGCACGACCGGCGGAGATCGACTCGAACAGATCGCCGTTTGGCACGAGGCAAAGACGCTGGTCCCACGGGTCGTAGCTGGGCTTGAAATGTGTGTCGATGTCATACCCGGGCGGAAGCTGGCGTTCCAAGCCCTTGCGCACCAGCGCCTTCATCGCTTGTGGACGACGGCGCGAGAGCTGGAAGCTCAGCATCGTCAGCAGTACGTTCTTCCAACGCATGATCGGATATGCGACCTTCGCCGGCAAAAAGCGGCGCAGCAGCTTGGCGACTGGGTCTTCCGCAGGCAGCGAGACGATGTAGCTCGGCGAGCGCTGCAACATCGTCACGTGCGCGGCGCTCTCGGCCATCGCGGGCACGAGCGTCACAGCCGTGGCACCGCTGCCGATCACGACCACGCGCTTGCCGGCGTAGTCGATGTCCTCGTCCCAATGCTGCGGGTGCACGATGCGCCCGGCAAAATGCTCGCTGCCGGTGAACTCCGGCGTATAGCCTTCGTCGTAGCGGTAGTAGCCGCTGCACAAGAACAGGAAGTTGCAGCTCATACGCACGCTCTCCCCCTCCTCCCCGCGAGTTGCCTCGACGCTCCAGCGCGCATCCGTGCTCGACCAGTCGGCGCGCACGACGCGGTGGTTGAAGCGGATCTGCTCTTCCACGCCGTGCTCGGCTGCCGTCTGACGGACGTAGTCGAGAATCGAGGAGCCCTCGGCTATCGACTTGGCTTGTGTCCACGGCCGAAAGGAGTAGCCAAGCGTGTACATGTCCGAGTCTGAGCGGATGCCGGGATATTTGAAGAGATCCCATGTGCCGCCGGTGCGGTCGCGTGCCTCGAGGATCGCGTAACTCTTGCCCTGGCAGTTGTGCTGCAAGTGACAGGCAGCACCGATCCCGGAAAGACCGGCGCCGACGATCAGTACGTCGACGTGCTCTGGAGCGTCTGGGGAAGAAAGCATGTAGTCGAGCTTACAGCCTGAATGTGCTGTTCCACTCGATGCGTGCCGTGCTGGGCGGCCAGCACATGGCTTGAATGAGCTGTTCCTGTCGGCGCATGCGCCGACAGGAATCGCGCCGCATGCGGCATAGACAACCACAATTGGATGATTGTCGAGAGCCGACCACTGGATCTTGTGCGCGAGTCCATACCCGCAAATCGCTCTGGACGACACACTCTCGACTAACTTCGCGTTTTCCGTCAAACGAGGCAGCGAGCCCATGCGACCCCGGACCCCCCAGATCGTCGCCCTCGGAGGTGGCGGCTTCTCGATGGAGCCCGCCAATCCCCTGCTCGACGATTTCGCGCTTTCCCTCTCCCAGACGCGCGAGGCGCGCATCCTGTTCCTACCCACCGCCTCAGGCGATACAACCACGCAGATCAACGCTTTCTACGCGAGGTTCGGCGGGCGTGCCTGTGTGCCCACCCACATCTCCTTGTTCCGGCTCGGCGAGCTCGAGCGCCCGCTGGAGGAGATCGTGCTCGAACAGGACATCGTCTACGTCGGCGGCGGCTCGATGCGCAACCTGCTGGCGATCTGGCACGCACACGGACTTGACGAGTTGCTCACTCGGGCTTGGCGGCAGGGCACCGTGCTAGCCGGGATCAGCGCCGGCGCGATGTGCTGGTTTCAGGGCGGAGTGACCTGCTCGAGCGCCACGCCCGAGCCGATCGCTGGACTCGGGCTGCTGGAGGGCTCGCTCACTGTCCACACCGACGACGAGCCCGAACGACTCCCCGTGTGGCTGAGGTGTGTCCGCAACGGCGACCTCCCTGGAGGTTGGGCAGCGGACGACGGCGTCGGCCTGCTCTTTCGTGGGCAACGCTTGGAGCGCGTAGTCAGCTCACGTCCCGGGGCCGGCGCACAAAGAGTCGACGCTCTCGCCGGAGAGCTCGTGCGACATCGCCTGGAACCGGAGCTCCTCGGTGCTGAGGGATCGCAGCGCGGACCGGTCCTCGATGACGCCGTCCAGGAGCTACGCCTCGTCCACCGGCTCCGTCGCGAGATGATCGGCGAGACACACCGATTCACCGACGAGTGAGTGAGAGTCGATCGGACCTGGCACTCCCCGTTGAGCTTTGTGAGGCCCCTTCGCTCACATGAGCACAACCGACGGAGATGCTCAGGGCAAGTGACGCACGAAGTCCGCCACCGGCGCTCGCTCAGGCACGCGTTGCTCCTGGCGTGGACGGCCGAGATGCAACAGCCCGACGAGGGTCTCCGCCGGATCGAGCTCCAACGCCTCGCGGCCGGCAGGCGAGTCCAGCAACGGCAACGTCCGCCAATAGCCGGCCAGCCCGAGCCCATGTGCGCCGAGCAGCACGAGATACGCAGCGACAGCGCCCGCGAGAAGATCCTCCTGGCGCTCCACAGCGTCGCCCTGTCGATCGACCGATGCGACAACCAGTGTGGGAGCACGATCGAGCTTGCCGCCAGATCCGGGGTTGAGCGCCTCGGCGATCTGCTTGAGCCGCGCGACCGTCTCAGGGCCGAGCACGCGAAAGCGCCACGGGTTGGTCAGGTGATGATTCGGCGCCCAACGAGCCAGCTCGAACAGCTGCGCCAACACTTCGGGGTCGACCGGTTCTGAGGCGAAAGCCTTGTGGGTCCGCCGCGTTCTGATCGCGTGCTCGAGCTCCATTTCCCGGCAAGCCTAGACGCCGAGCGACCGCAGACCGGTTCCAATCCAAACTGGCCCTGCTTCGAGGGTTTCCGCGCGCCGGCGTCGAAGGTCACAAGATGGCCGGCGAGAATGTGAGCGCGGGAAAGCCGTCGGCCTCCAATGATCGGCGTCTTCCGCCTGTATTGCTGGCGCTTACGCTCACCACAGGATTGATCGACGCGGCAAGCTACCTCGGTCTCGGCCATGTCTTCACGGCGAACATGACCGGCAACGTCGTGTTGCTTGGCTTCGGCTTGGCAAACGCCGGCGGACTACCGGTCGTCGCTCCCCTGATCTCACTCGGCGCTTTTCTCCTCGGAGCGGGGGTCGGCGGACGACTTGGCATCGGTATAGCCGAAAGACACGAGCGCGTACTTCTCATCGGAATCGGTAGCGAGGTGGCGCTGTTGGCTCTCGCGGCGATCGTCGCATCCGCGATACATGTCAAGGTCGGCTCCGCCAGTGCCTACGCGATCATCGGGCTGGTCGCGGTGGCGATGGGCATGCGCAACGCGATCGTGCGCAAGCTTGCGGTACCCGACCTGACGACGACTGTCCTCACGCTCACACTCACCGGTATAGCCGCCGACACTGCTGGAGGGGCGGCGAGCAAGCGCCCGTCGCTGCGACGGCTGTCGGCTGTAGCGGCAATGCTCCTCGGAGCGTTCCTTGGAGCCCTGCTGGAGAAGCACAGCCTCGGCCTGCCGCTCGCGGTCGCCGCCGGGGCGGGCGCCGCAAGCTTCGGTGCCTATGTGCTGAGCCGCAACCGCAGGGAAACCGCACCTTCAGCCTGAAGAGTCGACACATAGAACCGTGACATCGGTACCGCTCGTCGGGGTACCTCACAGGAGCATGTTCGTCGGGGTCTCGCACAGGACATATACGCTCACGGTCGTTGGCCAGACAGCTCCACGCAGAGCTGCTCGAGCAGTTGGTGAACCTCTGGAACCTGCTGCGTCGCGGGGTCGGCCAGCATCGCTCGAAGCTCGTCGCGACGAGCGCTCAGCAGCTGGTCGGCCATCGCAAGACCTGCCGCTGTGAGCCTCGCGCCATCGTCCCCTTCGACCACCAGTCCCCGTTCGCGCAGCTCCCGTTCGACCGCGACGACGCGCTCGTCCTCGACCGCCTGCTCTCGAGCCATCTCGCGCGTCCCGTCGATTCCGTAGCTGTCGAATCGAGCGAGCGCCCAGATCGCTCCCGAGCTGAGATCGACGCTGGCGCGAGCCCCCACCCTCTCGTTGAACGCGCGCCTATCCTCGCGGCTCACGAGCACGCTGAGCGCACGGTCGAGTCTCGGCCAGCGAGCTCGGGCTCTTTGGCGCCGCAAGCGCATCCTCGAGTCCTTGACTCGTCGAGGCGGTCGCGCGCAACGGCCGCTCGCGCAGGCGCAGGCTCAATACGAACCCCAGCGCGCCGACCCCGGCCGCGACGAGGAACACCGGTCGCAGCGCGTGCACATAGGCGTTCTCATAGGCAAGCCTGGCCGCCGCCGGCAGGCTCGCGACCTGCGCGCCCGTGAGACGCGCGCCACCGGCGACCTGAGCTCCAAGCGCACCGCTGATCACGTCGTGCAGCTCGGTGCGCAGACGGCTCGAGAAGATCGTGCCGAACACGGCCGCGCCGATCGAGCCGCCGATGCCGCGCGCAAGCGTGACGCCTGAGGTCGCAGCGCCGAGTACCGAATACTCGACGGCGTTCTGCACGGCAAGCACCAGCACTTGCATCACCATCCCCAGGCCGAGGCCGAGTACCAGCAGGTACAGGTCGGCCGCGGCCGAGCTCGTGCCGACATCCAGACGCGAGAGCAGCAGCAGCCCGACCGTCATCGTCGCCGTGCCGAGCGATCGGGAACAGCCGGTAGCGCCCGGTGCGCGAGATCACCCGGCCGGAGACGAACCGAGGTGAGGACCAGTCCGCCCATCAATGGGATCAGCCGCAGGCCCGCCCCGGTTGGGCTGGAATGGAATACGGTCTGGAAGAACAGCGGTAGGAATGTCACCGACCCGAACAGCGCGAAGCCGACGATCAGCGAAAGCAGGCCGGCGATGCGAAACACCTCGTCGCGCAACACCGCGATCGGCAGCACTGGCTCACGCGCGCGGCGCTCGACCGCGAGGAACACGCCGAGCAGCAGCTACCCCCGCGATCGCGACGAGCACTGTCTGTCCCGAGCCCCACGCCCAGGTCGTGCCGCCGAGACTGGCCACCAGCACGATCGCGCTGAGCGCGCCCGCGAGCATGCCGGCGCCGAGGTAGTCGATCGCGGGACGGCTGCGCACGCTCGTGGCCGGCAGCGTCGCGGCGATCACCACCAACGCAACCAAGCCGACCGGCAGGTTCACATAGAAGATCCAGCGCCACGACAGGTGCTCGACGATCACACCTCCGAGCAGCGGGCCGGCGACGCTCGCCACAGCCGAAGACGGCCCCGAAGAGACCCTGGTAGCGCCCGCGCTCGCGCGGCGAGACGATGTCGCCCGACCGTCGCCTGCACGAGCACGATCAGGCCCGCCGGCGCCGAGCCCCTGCACCGCGCGGAAGGCGATCAGCTCGGTCATCGACTGGGCCAGACCGCACAACCCCGAGCCCACCAGGAACAGCACCACCGCGCTCTGCAGCACCCGCTTGCGCCCCAGCTGGTCGCCGAGCTTGCCGTACAGCGGCGTGACCGCCGTCTGCGCCAGCAGGTAGGCGCTCGTCACCCAGGAGAGCCGCTCCAGCCCGCCGAGGTCCCCGACGATCGTCGGCAGCGCTGTCGCGACGATCGTCGAGTCCAGCGCCGCCAGCAGCATCACGAGCATCAGCCCGCTGAAGATGACTCCGAGACGATGATTCGCCGCGGAGCGGGGAGAGGCCGAAGTGGATGCCACCGTGTTCACTTGCAGTGCTCGCTCCGATTGCCGGCAAACTCGCCAAGGCATCCTAGCGCCGGGCCATGGACTTATCTCGATGGGGACGCGGCCTATACAGACGGGCCCTCGACTCATTTCCGATCAAGGAATGCGCGCCCGCTGCCGATTACCAGCAAGATGGCCTCTACTCGCGCGCGCGTCTCGGCGCGTCGCCGCCCAAGCTCCCACCGCGGCGTGCTGCCGGTCTACTCCGGTCCGTTCAAGGCGGAGCAGGCCGAGCGACTGCTATGGCGTGCCGGCTTTGGCCCACGGCCTGGGCAGGCCGAGCAGCTTGCCAAACACGGCATGCGCGGAGCCGTTCTCTCGCTGACCCGCCCTGTCCGCCGCGCATTGGTCGGCCCGCCGCCGCGACTGGAAAACGGCGAACCACTGGCCCCCTACGACGTATGGGGCAACGACGTGCTGTGGTGGCTCGACCGCATGGTGCGCACGAGCGCGCCGCTGATCGAGCGCATGACGCTGACCTGGCACGACTGGTTTGCCACCAGCAACGAGGGCGTGGACTCGCAGCGGCTGATGATCGCCCAGAACCAGACCCAGCGCTCGCTGTGCCTGGGCAGTTTCCCGAGCATGCTCACCGCGATGACAATCGACCCGGCGATGCTCGTGTGGCTCTCCGGGGCAGGCAGCACCAAGGAAGCCCCGAACGAGAACTACGCGCGCGAGATGCAGGAGCTATTCACGCTCGGTGCCGGTAACGGCTACAACGAGATCGATGTGCGCGAGCATGCCCGCGCACTGACCGGCTGGACGAACAGCTGGAACCAAGCGACCGGCCAAGTCGAAGACTTCCATTTCGACCCAGCCCTGCACGACCACGGCGTGAAGGTCATCTACGGCCATCGCGGGCGCTTCGGCTGGCGCGACAGCCTGCGACTCGTCCTGAACAATCCCGACCATCCGCGGCACTTCGTCACCAAGCTGTGGTCCTACTTCAGCGAAGAGCCGCTGTCACGCAAGGACACGCGGGCGGCTGAGACGATCTACGTCTCCTCGGGTAAGCGCATCCTGCCGGTCGTGGAGGCGATGCTGATGCATCCGCTCGTGCACGCCGGCCCGCGTATGGTCAAGCCACCGATCGTGCAGATCGCGGGAATGCTGCGCGGCATCGGGCGCTACGTCGACACCGACGCATGGGTCTGGGAGTCGACGCTTGCCGGTCAGACCCCCTTCTATCCGCCGAACGTCGGCGGTTGGGAAACTGAGCGCTGGCTCAACACCGGCACCTGGCTGGCGCGCTTCAACCTCGCATCGCAGATGATCGGCGAGCAGCGCGTCGCCAAGGTGCCGGCGGGCGCAGCAATGAACAAGCAGCCAGCCGCGGCAGACCCCAATGCGCTGACCAAGCAAGCGATCGCCTTCTGGGGCGAGCCGACCCTGAGCAAAGCCTCGCGAGGCGCACTTGCCTCCTACGCGAAGGCCGCCGCCGTGGACTCTGCCACTGCATCGTGGGAGCGCGAGCAGTACCCCACACTCGCGCTCAACGCCCTGCGCGCGCTCGTCGTCGCCACGCCCGACTACCAGACATGTTGAGAGAGGCACCATGACCTCCTGTGATGGCTTCACGCGCGCCGAGATGTTGCGTCGTGGCGCCGCGCAGGCCGGTCGCGGCCTACCCGCCATCCAGCCCGGCATGCCGATCCCCGCCGGCACGGGCCTATCACGGCGCGGCTTCCTGCTGGCCTCGGCCGGTCTGGCCCTATCGGTGTACGGCGCCGGGCGGCTGCTCGATCCGGCCGCTTTCGAGGAGGGCATCGCGCGTGCCGCCGAAGCTCCGGATCAGCCGATCCTCGTCAGCGTGTACTTGCAAGGCGGAATCGACGCGATGTCGGTGCTCTATCCAGCAGGCGACCCGCTGTACGCGAAGTACCGGCCGGTGCTGGCGCTACCCGAAGACGCTGGGCCGGTATTCAGCGAGGACCCACGCCTGCACTGGCATCCGCAGGCGGCTCCGCTCGCACAGCTGCACGAAGAGGGCAAGGTGAGCGTGCTACCCGCAGTCGGCTACACCGACCCAGACCAGTCGCACTTCACCAGCCGCCACTACTGGGAGGTGGGCGCCACGCAAGCCGACCTGCTCACGGGCTGGATGGGCCGCTACCTCGATCTCGCCGGCAGCCCCGACAATCCGCTGCAGGGCCTGTGTCTGGACGAGGCGCTGCAGCCGGCGCTTGCCACCGCGCGCATGCCGGTCGCGGCGATCGACACCCCCTCCTCCTACTCGTTCTATGCGCAGGGCGTGTGGGGACCGCCGCAGGCGATCATGTACGACTACTTCGACACGCTCGGGCGCCTGGGGGCCGGCTCTGGCGACCCGGCTCTGGAACAGTCGGGCAAGGCAGCGCTGATGTCGAGCACGCTGCGCAAGCAGCTGCTCCCCTTCCAGCCCTCCTCCGCTGAAAAGCCCGCGCTCCCAGCTGGCTACCCAAGCGCCTCCGACGCGTTCCCCACGCGCATGGCCGGGATCGCACAGCTGCTCGCCGCGGGCCTTCCCTTGCGCTGCGTGAGCATCTCGACCGAATCGGTGTTCGATACGCACGACAACCAGGTCGCTTCGTTGGGTACGGGCTTGGGCGAGGCCACACAGACGTTGTACGCCTTTCAGCGCGACCTGGAAGCGCGCGGGCTCGCCGACCGCGTGCTGACACTCGTATGGTCGGAGTTCGGCCGCCGCCCGCAGGAGAATGCCTCCGGCGGCACCGACCATGGCGCGGCCGGCTGCGGTTTTGTGATGGGCACACGCGCGGCCGGCAAGATGATCGGCGAGTGGCCCGGTCTTGCCACGGGTCTTGACTCGCTGGGCAATGTCGTTGCCACCTCCGATTTCCGCGGCCTTTACTGCTCGCTGCTCGAACAGTGGCTGGGACACGAAGCGACGCCGATCGTCCCTGGAGCAAGCGGCTTCACGCGCATGCAGGTGGTGCAGTGATGTTCGGGCAGACGCACCCGCTTGCTTTCGTCGCAGTTGCGGGAGTAGTGCTCGCATTGTCGATGCCCCACGCGCGCGCGGGAGGCATCGGCCATTTGCAGGTCACCGAGATCGAGTACCGCCTGATCCTCTCGCGCGGCATCGTCAAAGCGGGGCCGGTCAACCTGGAGGCGATCGACGCCGGCATGGACCCGCACGACCTGCGCCTGCGCCGTAGCGGCAGCGGACCGGAACTGGCCGCACCGGAATTGACCTCGGGCAAGCGCTGGGACGGAGTGGTGAACCTCAAACCCGGCGTCTACCACCTATGGTGCTCGCTGCCCGAACACGCCAGATTGGGAATGCATGCGACGCTCCAGGTTGTGCGCTAAAACGAGTACGCGACACAACCGGCGGACAAACTGGGCAGTGATCGAGCGTTTGGCGCCTACTCGAGCGAAGGAGCAATGGGCATGAAGATACGCAAGCTTGGAAGTCAGGGACTGCAAGCGTCGGCCGAGGGACTGGGCTGCATGGGCATGTCGGAGTTCTATGGGCAATCCGACGAGAACGAGGCGATCGCCACGATCCACCGCGCGCTCGAGCTTGGCGTAACGCTGCTTGACACAGCCGACATGTACGGCCCCTTCACCAACGAGAAGCTCGTCGGCCGCGCCATCGCCGACCGTCGCGAGCAAGTCGTGCTGGCCACCAAGTTCGGCAACGAGCGCAACGAGGACGGCAGCTGGGTGGGGATCAATGGAAAGCCCGAGTACGTGCGCAGCGCCTGCGAAGCGTCGCTGAAACGCCTGGGCGTCGATCACATCGACCTCTATTACCAACACCGTGTCGACAAGAGCGTGCCGATCGAGGACACCGTCGGCGCGATGGCAGAGCTGGTGAGCGAGGGCAAGGTGCGCTATCTCGGCCTCTCCGAGGCCTCGCCGCAGACGATCCGCCGCGCACACGCGGTGCACCCGATCTCGGCTTTGCAAACCGAGTACTCGCTGTGGTCGCGCGACCCCGAGGAGCAGATCCTGCCGACCGTGCGCGAGCTGGGCATCGGCTTCGTGGCCTACTCCCCACTCGGGCGCGGGTTCCTCTCAGGCAAGTACAAGAAACCGGAGGATCTCCCCGAGGACGACTTCCGCCGTCACCATCCCCGCTTTCAGGGTGAGAACTTCCAGAAGAACCTCGAGCTCGTGCAGCGCATCGAGGAGGTAGCCGAGGAGAAGCAGGTCACAGCCGGACAGCTGGCGCTCGCTTGGGTGCTCAGTCGCGGCGAGAACATCGTGCCGATCCCAGGCACAAAGAGACGCTCCTACCTGGAGGAGAACGTCGCGGCCGCCGAGATCGAGCTGTCAGAGGAAGATCTCGCGCGTATCGACGAGGCCGCGCCGCTCGGTGTGACTGCCGGCGATCGCTACGCAAGCATGGCGACTATCGACAGCTGAGGTCTATTACCAGCGAACGGCGTCACACTCAGGCCGGGTGAGTACTTCGGAGAGATTGGTGACAGACTTACCGTTTTGACGGCAAGTCGGTGGCCGTGCGAATCGTGACAGCCGTAGAGGCGGTATGTGTCGCACCGGTCTGATCGTGGACGAATACCATCGCTCGCGCTCGCAGAAGATACTTGTCTGAAAGCAACGCGCGAGCCTTGGCCGACAGATGCAGCTTCACCCTAGCCAGCTTGCCACCCACGACCTTGAATGAGCTAGTAGCAAAGGTCAAAGTGACGTCCTGCTTCTTGAGACGATTGCCCTTTCGAACCTTGACGGTGATTAGCGTCAGTAGCTTGAGGGTACCGGCGCAGTTGCTCTCGCGCGTAGGACAGCCTACCGTGACGATCACGGTGCCCGAGGAGCTTGCTACTAGAGCTGTGCTTGCCAGTCCAGCGTTGGGTGCCTCTTCTTCCTTCGAGATCAACTTCCCAAGTGCCCCTGGGCTTTGCTGAAGGAGCGCAAGCGTCGACTGGGTCGTAGAAGGCTGTGTCGTATCAGTGAGCTGTTCGGGGACGGCCCCAACGCCGCTGAACTGCACTTGGTGCAAACCGGTCGTATCTTCACCGTTGATGGACCAAACGGCGCTTGCGTATCCCAGGGCCGTGGGGGAGAACTCCACCGTCTCGGTAACACTCGCGCCTGGTTCGATGGTGGTGCCCTCAGGCAGAGATGTACTCGCCAAGAACTCCCCCCCGGTCGGCGGCTTGGACTTTGTAATAGGGACAGCAGTGCCACCGGTATTGGTTACAGTGAAGCTCTTGCTCGCGCTGTCACCGAGGAGCACATCGCCATAGTCGATCGATTCGCTCGTTATCTGCAACGCTCCGGGCAAGCCTGCGCTGCCGGAAAGACCGATTGCTTCGTCGCCACCAGAGGTGTCGAGGCCAATCTGTCCGCTGAACTTGCCCGTTTCAGTGGGGTCGAACGTCACCGTGATCGTAATTGAATGGCCGGGCGCGATCGTGGAGCCAACGGACGGCACACCGGCGGCACCAAACGGACTGGAAGGCAGCTGTACCGCATCGATCGTTAGCAACGTGGCACCAACGTTGCGGAATGTCGCTCCAGCCGACAGGCTACCGCCAACGCTCGTGCCTCCGAAGGTTACGAGCGGCGGCGTGGCTTCCAGCCGCGCGGAGGCTGCCTGGCCGGTACCCGAAAGCTCGAACGTCGCCGTCTTGTCATTGCTGGTAGTGGCCGTTACAGTCGCGCCGAGCGGCCCTGTCCCGGTCGGTGAGAACGTGATCGGCACTTCAATCGTCTCACCTGTCGAGAGGGTGGCCGGCAGCGGGCTTGACGGTGTACCAAGTGTGAACTGCGAGGAGCTCGAGACGAGGCTCGAGATGGTCAACGTTTCGGTCGCCGTGAGAGTGAGAGTTTTCTGTGAGGATTCGCCCAAGGTCGTCGTGCCAAACGCGGTCGCCGAGCCGGCGAGCACCGGTGTCACAGGCGAGCCGAAGGCCAGCACATGGCCGTCGCGGGTGCCCACATAAAGGCGTCCGGCGCCCACTCCGGGTATCGCGAACTTTGCGGAAGTACCAACCGGTGCGCTCCAACGCAGAACCGGTTCGCCGTCCACCGGGATCGGATCGTAGGCACGCAGCTGCGCGCCGGTGCCTTCGCCGTTTGGCGCCCAAACCATCCAGACAAGCGCGGACCCCGGCGTGGTTCCGTCGGAAGTGATGACAGGAGCGCTCGATGAGAAGCCAAACGCATCCGATGAGGTTGCTTGGAGTGAGAGGGTCGGCATGCCGGTGCCCGAGAGACCGTATTGGTAGACCCGAAGATTGCCGGATGAGCCCGAGGCACTCGTACCGCCTGACGCGGTCGGTATGTATACCCAGCCGCCTTCGCCAGGCCACACGCCTGGACGCGACCATACGCCACCATAGGGGCCGATCCGCTGGACGACATCGTCAGAGCCCGAGGGTCCCTGACCGATCCCGCCGAGGTCATCTCGGTTGAGCAGATAAACGTAGCCGTCCTTGCCAACCGCGACCGCCAAGCGCGGAATGGCGGGCGTGCCAAAGTATTCTTCGGGCAGACCGGTGACCCCACCGGAAGCGAAGTCGGCGTCCCATGTATCAAGCGAAGCGGCATCGAACGGGGCAAAGAAGTCTGTTGCCTTCAGAGAGCCGTCAGTCTGCACCTGCAAGCGCACGATCGACTCGCCCAGATCCGGCGGCGGGGTATTCCCTGGCGTAGGCGTCGTCGGCGCGCCACCGTTACCGGTGCTGAGCAGGATGTTGCCTGGACCGTCTGAGGTAAGACCCGCTCCGGACTGCCAAATGCCAGCGCCTTCGCCGGTCTCATTGGCGACCCAGCGCGCCTTGATCACGCCTGCGGTCGAGACCCCAAAGACCCATCCCTCCCAAGGAGGGGTATCGCAGTCAGAGCCAAAAGCGGCATATACGACGCCTTCCAATAGCAATAGCCCCGGGCGCTGCAGCTCAGTCATGGGTTCGAATGGCCGCCCCGATCCGTTCTGGGCCGCGCCGCTCAGCAAAACCGGGAAACCAGGCTCCTGCGCGCCAGTGGAAACGTCGACTGCGTCCATATACCACCGTGCTGCACCCGAGCTTCCCGAGGCGTAGGTCTTGTAAGTGAGGTAGGCGATATTCGTCGTTGGATCGATTACCGGAGTCGAGGTCACACCAATCGACGGCGCCAGGTCGCCGCAGCCAATTTCGCTGGGATTCCACGGGGTGCCGAGGTCAAGCGGTTTGGACCACTGCAGCGCGCCGGTGGCTGGGTCCAGGCCATAGACCTTGTTCTCCTCGGTCGCCACGAAGAGGGTCCCATCGTCGAGCAGCGGTTGCGCGTACACCTGGCCTTCGACTGCAGCCGACCATAGCTGACCGAATGTGCCGCCGCTGACGAGTTCCGGCGTGATCGAAGGCTCGTTCGGGTACCACCCAGTACGGAGGTCATCGCCCGAATTTGTTATTTCCGACGCCAATGCTTGTCCCGTACAAGCAAACAGAAACGCGGTGCAGAGCACTGCGATAGCACGCGTTTGGCGCATTGGTCTCCCCTTCCCTGGCAGTCCTATCCTCACCCCGTCATGGAGGCTCTAATGGTCAAAGGATACTCGTCAGTAGCCTACTGGGGGAAACCCACAGCGTCTATCCAGTTTGGGACCATCCGCTTTATCGACCGCTCGAGGTGCGTCACAAAAGCAATGGTTTGCGCTAATGGATGTGGACGATGGACTTGGACAAACAAGATGAGCAGGCACTGTTGGGCGCGGCGAGGTCAGACGCTCAAGCGTTCGCCGCCTTCTACCGACACTTCGAGCGACCGGTGCTGGGCTTCTTCATGCGCGCCACGGGTCAGGCGGAGCTCGCCGCGGACCTGACGGCCGAGACGTTCGCCTGTGCACTCGAGTCGGTGGAGGGCTATGACCCAGCCAAGGGCCGCGCCGACCAGTGGCTCTTCGGGATAGCACGTAACGTGCTCGGCTCCAGCTACCGTCGCGGACGGGTGGAGGCTGGCGCTCGCGAACGGCTGGGCATGCCAAGGCTCGTGCTCGACGATCACGCCACTGAAATGATCGCGCGGCTAACCGAGGGTGAAGACCATGCGACGCTTGCGCTCACGGGACTGCCCGAGGAGCAGCGGCATGCGATCCACGAGTACGTCCTACAGGAGCGCGAATACGCGGAGATTGCTTGCGAGCTTCGTTGCTCAGAGGCGGTGGTGCGCCAGCGCGTCAGCCGCGGACTTCGCACTCTACGAGCAAGATTGGCTGGTGAACGATGAGGATCCTCCCTCAGCTCGAGCATAACCTTCTACGGGCATCCGAACGACGCTTGTCGACCAAGCCCACTCCACGGGGATGGTGGCGCAAACGAGGCGTCGCGCTCTCGCTCACCCTCACCGCCGTGGCGCTCGTGGGCGCTGGTGGAGGCGAGCTGCTGCTGGCTTCCGGGAAGCCGGTCCCGCCCGCGTTTGTGCTGCCGGCGAGCCCTATGGTCGGTATGGGACAGCCGCTTGCCGCAAGCCTCGCCCCACTACCCATGAGGGTTACCGATCCTGCCGGTGGTCTCCCCTGGGGGATGCGCGTTATCCGCACCACCCGCGGCCTGGTGTGCCTCCAGGCCGGCCGGGTACTCAATGGTCGACTGGGAGCGCTCGGGATCGGATATGCGTTCAAGGCGGACGGACGCTTTCACCCCTTTTACGCCGCTGACGCAATCAGCCAGGACTCCTGTCCGACGGTTGACCGCAACGGACGAGCTTTTCAGCCCGGCTCTGCCACAGTCGTAAGCGCCGACGGACTGCCATTGGCTGGGGAAAACATCTATCCCTACCAGCGCGTGCACTGTGACCTTCCAGGCCAGGAAGACTGGGGCGTGCGCTGTCCCGAGGCCGATCTGCGCGAGGTCGCCGTCGGCCTGCTGGGCCCCGACGCCGCGAGCATTCGCGTGACCACTCCCGACCGGGACTTCACAGTCACGCCATACGGACCGGACGGCGCTTATCTGATTGTGCTGCCCGCCCCGCCCGGAGCCAACAGGGGCCCATACGGGTTCCCTGGCAGGAGGGCTCCCGGTACGCCGGTGCTAGGCGTGACCTACCGCGACGGATCGCACTGTCAGATACCGGCTAACGAACCAAAACAGGAGTGTTCTCCCAAGGGCCTTGACTATTCGCCAGGCCCCCTCCCCACCGCCACCCAGCTGAAAACCACCATTCACGTGCTCTACCAACCGCTGATGTCACACGCCAACGGCCCCCTCTCTGCAATTGGGCCCAGCGGTCAGGGCCTAATTCCTCCCTCAAACAAAACAGGCCCAGGGTTGGTGATCACATTCATAGCAACGGTTAGCGCACCGAATATCTCGAGCGCCTACGACGTAGAACTTCAGCCACGCCCAGTCCAAGACTGCGTCACGCCAGAGAAGATCATCGCCCAACCCACGCGACAGACCATTGCTTCCGGACAGCGTGTACGGATCACAATTCCCCTGCAACGCTGCCGGACCACCTATCTAGGGCGCGTCTTCTTCATCAGGACCTCCGGCAACCACGGCGAAGCCAGGACAACCAGCCGTAATGGGGAAGGCCCGCTCTATGAGGTGATCGGAGGCAGAACCGGCCGCAGCGGACACTCACCCGAACTCGGTGTTACCGTCGGGCACTTCAATATCTCGGTCCCATAGCCTTGGGCGACTCGTCTTAGAAGTCCTCGGGCGGACGGCGCTCGCGCTTGCGCTCGGTTCCCCGGCGCTTTGCTTGAAGGCGTCGCTCACGCGAAGCCGCGGTCGGACGGGTAGGGCGGCGGCGCTTGGGAACAGCAAGCGCCCTCGCGAGCCGCTCACCCAAGCGAGTCAGAGCCAACTCACGGTTGCGCGCTTGGGACCGCTCGTCCTGTGCGATCGCCACTACTCGCGGCCCTGCACGCACCAATACCCGGTCTCGCTGTGCGTCGGTGAGTGTGGAGGAGGCAAGCACGTCGAAACTTGCTTCTACACGTGAAGCGGTGACGTTGGCATGCTGTCCCCCCGGCCCGGAGGAACGACTTGCGCGTACCATCACCTCAGCGAGCGGAATTGTCAGCTCGCTGGTGATCTTCAACCCTCGATGAGGGCCTTCCTCCCCAACAGGCCGCTCCACCACGCCAATCAGCCTAGCCCACCTTGACGGATTTGAATCCTATGAGTGACGGCCTCCCCGACTCTCGGGCGATCCGTGCGGTCATATCCGGGAACGTCCAAGGTGTTGGCTTCCGAGAGGCCACCCGACAGCGAGCGGGCGAGCTCGCTGTCATGGGCTGGGTGCGCAACGCAGACGACGGCACCGTGGCCGTGCACGCGGAGGGGCAAGCTGAGGCAATCGACAGGCTTATCGTCTTCCTACGCGAGGGGTTCCCGGGCACCACTGTCCTTGACGTGACTGTGGATGACATCCGCATCGAAGGCCACGAGCAGTTTGCGATCCGCGGCGTGAGCGCCGGTGCTTTTGTCGTACAGGAGCACGCGGCCACGACGCGCCATTTCGATCTACGTCTCGAGGTTGACGGGGTGATGCGGTCCTGGGCAGTGCCCAAGGGCCCGTCGGTCGATCCGGCTATCAAGCGCTTGGCGGTCCAGGTGGCCGATCATGGAATGAACTACAACGCTTTCGAGGGCCGAACAGACAGCGGCGGGGTGGTGATATGGGATCGCGGCTACTACGAGCGGAGCGGCAGGGTAGCCTGGCCTGAAGCGCTGGAGCGTGGACACGCCATGTTCGTCCTGCATGGTGAGAAGCTTCGCGGCGGCTTCGCGCTACAGCGCACGCGGCAAGGTCCAAAGCCACAGTGGTTGCTCATCAAGCGGCGCGACGACGAGGCGCGCCCTGGCTCGGACATCGTCGCAGAGCGGCCTGGCTCGGTGCTCGGTAGCCAGACGCTTGACGATCTGCTGGGAGGCTGAAGAGCTTGCGCTCGACGCACGAGCCCCAGCTGCCCTCAGCCAGCGACGGCAGATGCGGTGGGACCGCAACAGGACCCTCACGGAAGGAATCTAGACAGGCTCGGGGAGATTAGGCCGACACGATGCGCTTCTCCGCACTCAGGTGCGACTCCGCCAGCCAGTCGCGCAATGCTTCATGCATCGCCTGCACACCGACGATCGGAGCCGTCGGCTCGCTCCAGTCGACAGGCACGATGGCGAACGGCTTGGTTTGCGGGCCGCCGAGGCCACCATGGGAGCCCATGAACTCCTCGAACGGGGCCGTCTCCTGAACACTCGGGTCGTACATGCTGTTGACGAGTACGTCGGGGCAATGGGGGAAGCGATCGTGTCGACGCAGATGGTCGGCTGCCGTCGCGTCGAAGTTGACGAGTGGGTCCTCGCCCTCGACAACGTCGTCGCTCAAGCGTCGCCGTCCGGCTCCACCGATCACCACAGCTCCGTGCGCTTGTGAGCGCACCATCACAAACCCAATCCCAGGGTGAGCGGTCAGGGTGTCCAACAGTCGCGGATGCGTCTCGACGATCTGCTCGAGCGTAAGCCGTTCGGCGATGAGCGGCAGGTAAATCAGCCCAAGACCGCCAGAGGCCATCACCACCGCCTCCTCCCGCGGAGCCCGGCCCGGCCCACTGCGCTGTGCGAGTGCCTCCCGGTTCGGGCCAATCGCGACCGTGCCCTCGATCGACCTGCTGCGGGTAGCACGGGCGAGCATGCGTCCCCCGACGCTCGGCTCCTGACGTGCGTCGGCCAATACGGCGCCCACGTCCCCCCAGGCCTCATCAACCGCGGCTGGGGCGTATACATCGCCTTGCTCCAGTGCTCCGCGCACAACCTCCTGGAGTGTCTCGCCGTAACGCTGACGGAAAGGTGCGCCCTGTGTCTGACCGTGGTCGGAAAGCACCACGAGGTGGTAAGGGCGCGGGGACTGCGCGGCCGCTCGCTCGAGGCGGGCGAGCTGGCGATCATGGCGCTTGAGCACGGCAAGCGCGTCGGGCTCGCGAATCCCTGAATGGTGTGCCACCTCGTCATAGCCCACGAAGGTGGCGTAGCTGACCGGTACGCCCTCAACGATGTCGGCCATCAGCAAAGCCGTGACGAGGTCACGCATTACCACCGTGATCGCGGCCCGGATGAGCGGGTACAGACCTTTCCTATCGACGTGTGTCGCGCCACCACGGCGCTGACCGATAGCCGCACGACGCTCTTGCGCGATGTCGGCAAGCGACAGCACGATCGTGCGCATGAACCCGTAAGGGTCAGAGAAGTAGGCGAATAGATCCCCAGCCTTTGATCGCGAGCGGTCGCGAATGACGCTCATCGTTGCCGTGCAGCGCGGGGCGTCTCCCGAGAACATGTTCCCTCGGCTCGTCCCCGCTGTAGCCAGCAAACCCTCGCCCGTCGATCGCCGACGCTCGATCTCGGCCGCATCGGCAGGATGGTTGGAGACCATCGTGCGGCCGGACTCCTTCTCATACCACCGGAAGGCGGGCATATCCCAGTTGCTGCCGAGGAGCAGCCCCGCCTGGCTGGCCCCCGTCTGGGAGGAGAGGTCACACTCCCAACCCAGCATTCGGTGCGTGCCTTCTGAGAGCCAGCGGGCGATCGTCGGCGTATGTCCGTCACGGAGAGCTTCGCGCAACACCGCCTCCCCCAGTCCGTCGATCTCGAACAGGATCACCCCCGGAACATCGGTGCGATTGTCTCTGCGTGTGCTTCGCACCCGCCGACGGACCACACTTAGATGACGGGCATCCCCGTCGACATCGAGCAGGGGTGCCACCAGCATCGAGACGAGGGCCAGACCAAACGCGATTGTCACATCTGCCCAGAATGCCGGCGTCTTGCCGTCCACCACGTAAAACGCGAGCGCGACCATGCCGGCGCTGAGAGCTAGTGAGCCAAGTCCGAACGTGATGATGGTGAGTGGCAGGACAAGACGTATGACGATCGGCCACAGGACGGCGTTGATGATCGCCATCACGACGGCAACAAGTATCGCGGCGTCGAAAGAGAGCGATTCGTGGCTCGGTAGGAGCGCGGTCAAAACAACCAATGCCAACCCATCGACTCCCAACAGGACCGCGGTTCGGACACCAAGCCCCAATAGGCGCCGCCAGCTGCTCAGGCGTCGTTGGGCGTTGCGCTCATCGATCGCTGAGTTCATCTCGTTGCTACCTTCTCCTCCATGGTCGATGGCGCGGTTATTGCCCGTCACGCAGGTACCGCCGCAGACCGTATCGTTTTCCTGGGCCACGCCACGGTCCTGATCGAATTGGACGGGGTGCGTCTGCTCACCGACCCGTTGCTGCGCGGGGGCGTGGTGCATCTGCGCCGCCAGATCCCGCTGGTTGACGAAAATGTGTTCGCAGCCCCCGATGCAGTGCTGATCTCACACATGCATCACGATCACCTTGACCTGGCCTCGCTGCGGCTTCTGCGTGGCGATATTCCCCTGATCGTGCCGGCCGGAGCTGGAGCGTGGCTGCGGCGTCGCGGGTTCCTCACGGCGACTGAGCTAAGTGTCGGCGATGTTGCGAAAATCGGCGCGCTCACGGTGACCGCGGTAGAGGCTCGCCACGATGGCCGACGCCTGGGCGGCCCCCGCGCTGAGGCCCTCGGCTACCTTGTGAGCGGCCAACGTACGGTCTACTTCGCTGGAGACACCGAGCTCTTTGCGGACATGTCCAATCTGTCGCCATCGCTGGACGTCGTGCTCGTGCCGGTCGCGGGATGGGGGCCAACCCTTGGCCCGGGCCATATGGATCCATTCGATGCGGCGCATGCTGTCAGTTTGATGCAACCGCGCTTGGCAATTCCAGTGCACTGGGGAACCCTCCTTCCCATTGGCCACCTCCCTCGCCACCGCTTGCGGCTTGAGGACCCGCCGCGTCTGTTCGCCGAGCACGTCGCGCGCTTGGCTCCGAGCGTCGAAGTGCGAATCTTGATGCCTGGGAGCGAAACGGCGCTTTAAGCTGACGATACCCTCCGCTGGACGCGAGAGCATGAGCGGACGCCCTCCGCTGACGCGAGACTCAGGCCGGCTGCGCTCAGGTGCCCATATTCAGAAGTGCCGTCTTCTGGGCGAGAAACTCATCTTCGGTGAGAACGCCCCGCTCGTGAAGGTTGGCCAGGCGTTCGAGATCCGTTATGCGCGTATCTCCACCGTGTCCCTCTGTTGCCGTCGAGTGCCTTGCCAAGAAGGACGAATGCCGGCGTGCCGTATACCAAGCGCGGAGGAAGCGCACGCTGTCTCCGAGCTGTGCATCGGGGAACTCCCGCGCGGTCATCGTGCGCAGAACGTGAATCCCCAGTCCGAGTAGGATCGCGAACCCAATTATCGGGAATGGCTCGCGCGTGGACGGGAAAGGGCCCCATACGACCACAAGCAGCAGAGCCAGGGCCGCGACGGCATAGACGTACAGCACATGCTCACGCAGTGAGGGCGCCAGTGCACGTCGTACCGCGAGCGCAGGCCGTGTACTCCCGGCGAGCCAGGTGGCGACTACCACGATTAGACCGTAGGTGATCATCGCGATCGCAATGTCGTAGAGAAGGCTGGTTCCGATGGCGAGAACCTGATGTACCGCTGGCTTGTTTGCGGGAACCTTCACCAATGAGTTCACAACGACATCGCTGAGTACCCGCCGGGCCAGCACGGCCAGTAGGCCAATGCCGACAAGACACCAGCCGGCGGTGCGTAGAGCAACCCGCCGCCATCCCTCGGCAAGCCACACCGCCAGGATGAAGAGCAGCAACACGATCAGCGGCAACACGATCGCCAGACCCTTGATCGCCTTGACGATGTCCTGTGCCGTCTTCAGCTGCGAAGAGCGCAGGATCACGATGCTGCCACTCTGTGGGGGCAATTTTACCCCGAGCTTTTCCTGAACCGCACCCCTGGCAGCAGTGCCGGTAGAGCCCTGGAGCTTCGATTGCACAGTTTCGAACTGTTGCTGCAAGCCGAGTTGTGCAGCTAGTTGTGTGAGCAGTGGACGCAGCTGAAGAGCCACTACGCCGTTGTTCGTCGAAAGCGTCTTGCTGCCACCAGTGAGGATGTGCAGGAGCTCGAGCTGTGCGGCGTGATTTGCCAGACGCCAGGCGTTTTGGACCGACGCTGTGGCGAGCACTTGCGGTGCGACCTGATTGGCGAGTGTGCGCAGCCCAGCTGCCGCGGGTGCAGCCAGCGCGTCGACTTCTGAGGGCAGCACACTCTTGAGTTCCGCCGCCACGTCCACCGAGCTGAAGAGTTCGTTGACCAGCAGGTCTCCAACGGCAGCCTGGATCTTGGGATCGGCGAGCAGTTGTGAGCTCGTATTGGTCCAGTTGTTCGTGTCGAGCAACTGCCTGTGGACCCATACCGCCAGCACCGCGAATACACCGAAGACGACCGCGAGCGCGAATATCGCGTTGATCGTCCATCGTCTTGAATGGCGCGCCCGAGCTACAGGGCTCGTCGCGAGCGATTCGGTAGGCGCATCAGGCACATCGGGCGGCTTGGGTTGATCAAGCATATGTGAGCCCACCACTGTAGACTGCTTATGTTCCGTTCGCATCGTGACTGTGGTTCATCTCGTCGGAGAGGCCCTTCTTGGTGTACAGATCTCCCAGCCAGCCCCTTGCCGTCGTCGCCTTGCTGCTTAGCGTCTTTGTGCTTGTTTCCTGTGGCGAATCGTCCCAGGAAAAGGCGAAGGCGCAGGTGTGCGAAGCGCGTTCCGACATTTCAAAGCAGGTCAAGACGCTCAGCGAATTGACCCTCTCCACAAATATTCTCACCGAAGCCAAGACTGGCCTGGAAGCAATCGGCAAGGACCTCACGAAGATAAAGGATGCGCAACCCAACCTTGAACCCGCTCGCAAGGAACAGGTTCAGGCTGCAACCCACACCTTTGAAACCCAGATCAGCTCGATCCTCTCAGAACTGGTATCCAAACCGTCGCTCAGCAAACTCGAAACGCAACTAAAATCTTCGCTGACACAGCTGGCCACCAGCTACCGAAAAGCCCTCACTCCCCTTAACTGCTCGTAGCTTCTCCGGAGATGAGGTATGGCCGAGGGTCTCTCAGCAACCGAAGTGGGACATGAGGGCGGACGCTACACTCGGCGGAGGCCCCCAAATTTGGGGATGCCCAGCGGGTGCCACGCGCTAAGTCACGGTGAACCGGGGCGGAGCCTAGGTCAATCCAGAGGAGGAGCCGTGAGCAACGAGGAATTGGAGCTCGGTCCTGTTGACGTTGTAGTGATCGGCTATCCGCCGGACGCTCCACGAACCGGCGAGGCGATCCCGCTGTTTGTGGATCTCGTTGATCGCGGGATCATCCGCGTGCTCGATGTGCTCATGGTCGAGAAGGACACCAAGGGCAACGTCTCCGGGCTCGAGATCACCGATCTCGACGGCGACGGGGTCGACGATCTGCTTGTTTTCGCCGGAGCGCGCACAGGCATGCTCGGTGATGAGGACGCGACCACCGCGGCAGAGGCGCTCCAGCCCGGCGAAGCGGCGCTACTGATCTGCTTTGAGAACGCCTGGGCCGCTCCCTTTGCCACCGCCGTGCGCCGTAACGGTGGTCAGGTTCTCGCCTTCCAGCGAGTCGCCGCGCAGGACGTCTTGGACACGCTAGACGCGCTCGAAACCGCATCCTGAACTGAAAGGCGTATCTAAATGCCACTACTTCGCGCCATGGCCCGTACCGCCGTTGTCGCCGGCACCGCAACCACCGTATCCAACCGTGTAAGCCGTCGCCAGGCAGGGCGCTGGGCCACTCAAGAACAACAGCAGATGGCAGCGCCGCCGCCGCCAGCACCTGTCGCCGCCGCGGCGGCGCCGGAGGCCGACCCGATCGAACGACTCAAGCAGCTAGGACAGTTGCACGAGTCGGGTGTCCTCACCGACGAGGAGTTTGCCGCAGCGAAGGCAAAGATCCTCGCTTGATCCAACCACCGCCGGCGCGCGGTTCCGCGCGCCGGCTTGTCCGTCAAGCGATCAGCGCAAGCCGATCAAGCGGGCTTTGGCTCGCCAAGAACCGCGAGTCCGTGAATGACGATCAGGCAGATAGCGAAGATGCCCAGTGACCAGAAGGGATATGCCCCGCCGATCGACAGCAACGCGCCAACCGCGCCGATCGTAGCCGCGATGATTCCGACCACGCGTCCGTAGGAACCACCGCCGAAGAGCGAGAGCGACGCTGTCAGCTGCACGATGCCCAGGATGATGGTGATCCACCCCCAGGTGTGGAGGCTCGAGAAGACGTACCGATTGTCGTTGACAAAGAAGGTTGCGTTTCCGACCGCAGCGATGCCGTAGATGATGTTGAGGGTACCCGCGATCATCAGCAGGATGCCCGCGAACAATGCACTGCCCACTCCTCGCATGTGCTCTCCTTCGGGTAAGGGTGCCTTGTGACACCTGTCACATATTCGGCGGAGGAGGCAATAGTCCTGTGCGCGCGACTTCTCAATACCCCGTGTTCGTCTTGACCCGTTTACGGTCTGACTCGTGCAGGCGGCCCTTCTTCTCGAGGATCGCGCATGCTTCTGCGATATCGGCTCCCAGGGTGGCCACGAGCGAATGCCCGAGTGTTTGCTTGACAAGCGCGCGCATGATCTTGACGTGCTCGGCGTTGGGCGGCAACGTATAAGCGGGGACCATCCAGCCCCGCTCGGCAGCGAGTTGGGCGGCGACATCGAACTCGTCATAGTCATGCTCGCCGGTGAGCTGGAAGGCCACGAGCGGGAGCTGCTCGTCCTGCTCACTGCCAATCAGGGCAAACTCGCCTGTCGCCGCGATCTCATTGGCCAGCGTGCGGGCGTTGTATTGCATTGTCTCCATGATGTAGCGATAACCGTCGTGCCCGTAGCGCACGAAGTTGTAGTACTGGGCAAGGACCATCGCCGAGCCCGTCGAGAAGTTGAGCGTGAAAGTCGCATCGCGCTTGCCGAGATAGTTCTCGTAGAAGACGAGATCGTCGGGAAGGTCGCTGGTCTCCCTGAACACCAACCATCCGATGCCGGGGTAGACGAGACCGAACTTGTGGCCGGAGACGTTGATCGAGCGGACTTGCTCGAGGCGGAAATCCCACTCAGTGTGCGGGTAGAGAAACGGCCACACAAAGCCACCGCTAGCTGCATCGACATGCAACGGGACGTCCAATCCCTTCTCGTTCTTGAGTTGTAGGAGGTAGTCGTTGATCCCGGTGATGTCGTCGGCGTGACCCGTGAAAGTTGTTCCAAGCACGGCCGCGACCCCGATCGTGTTCTCATCGACATGGGGCTCCACATCCTCGGGTCCGATCGTGTACTTGTCCTTCTTCAACGGAACGATGCGCGGCTCCACGTCGAAATAGCGGCAGAACTTCTCCCACACGACGTGCACATCGCCGCCGAACACGAGGTTGGGACGGTCGATCGCTTGTCCCTGGGCCTGCCGGCGATCGCGCCACTTCCACTTCAGCGAGAGGGCACCGAGCATGATCGCCTCAGAAGAACCCTGAGTGCGCGCCCCGGTCGTCTCTCCGGGCGCATGAAACAGGTCGGCGAGCATCCGGATGCAACGCTGCTCGATCTCAGCCGTCTGCGGGTACTCGGCGTGATCGATGAAGTTGGTGTGCAGGGATTCAGCGATCAAGTGGTCCGCCTCGGGCTCCATCCAGGTCGTCACGAAAGTAGCGAGATTGCGCATCGGTATGCCGTCGAGAAGGACCTCTTCGCCAACCAGACGCATGGCGTCCTCGGCGGGCATGCCAGCCTTGGGCAGCTTGTTGTCCGGAGCAGGCTCGAGCAGGAAGCGGCTGCCGTAGGCGCCCTCTAGCTTCTCGATACGCCTGCCACTGAGGTCGGGCGGACCACCCTCGGCGCGCTGGTCGGCTGTCTGGTGCTTGGGCGGCACAGTCATCCTCCTTGGAGTTTGCGCAACGGGCTGCGAATCGCAGATATTGAGGATATACCCCACCAATGCCCCCATTCGCTCAGCGATCGCCGGTCTAAGGACCTGTTTCAAAATAGGCGGTGCGACCGGGGCGTGCCTAGACCAAGCTGGGCGCCGCGGGGCGGCGCAGCGTGTGCTGGTGGCACGTGTAAGCCGTCACGTGGCGATCCAGCGCAGCGTCCAGGTGCTAGCCGATCTTCGATCGGTCGGGCGTGCCGATCTTTTTGAAACAGGTTCTGAGTCCTTGTATACATCGCATCGCCCACGTGCAGGTGACGCGCTAGCCTGAGCTATGTGCCTGCCTGCTCATCACACGAAAGGAGCCGGCTATGAATGACGGCTATGACCGGCCAGGAGACGAACCGCCACTGCCGCCGCCGGGTCCAAGTCCCAGCGATCCCTCCTCGAGCAGTGGATCTGCCTCTCCCCAGCAACCCGCAAACCAACCTCCTCCAGTAGACGGGCAGCGCGGTGGCAACGGCTGGGCAATCGCTGTTGGAATAGCCCTCGTGATCGCGCTGATTGTGGTGGTCGTCGTACTGGCAACCAAAAGCAGCTCCAAACAGACCCCGACGATCACAAGCCAATCGCTCAGCATTGGCCATTCCACGACCGTCAATCCGACAACGGTCACTCAACAGACGACAGTTACGACACCCACCACGACCGTGACGACACCCGCAAAGACGGTCACCACACCCGCTCCCACGACCACCACTACGACTGCGACAACCAGTAAGCCGCCCACCACAAACACCACCGCCAGCCCCACCCCAACCCCGTAGCGATTTCGGCTCAAGCGTTGCGCGGAGCAGCCTGTCCGCGGCTTCGCCGAGCTTTTTGGGTGGCGTGCGCAGCAGGCTTGGCGTCTGAGTTCACCTGCGGCGAGGTGTCCTGCTTCTGGTATTCGGTCAACAGCCGACTCTCATCGTTCTTACTTGGAAACAAGAAGAAGATCAGGGTGGCGCCGACCGTGATCGCGATGGCCCCGGCCGCGTAGGACCAGTCAGACCCTGACACGAACGAGGACCGCGCGGCGGCCGTGATCGCGCTCGCATAGTGCGGGTATTGATTGGCCACCGATTCGGCGCTCGAGAAGGACTTGGTTAGCTCGTTTTGGATGTTGTTCGTGATCAGCGACTTGTTGGGCGCCGAGCTGATTGCTTTCGATACGGCAGTCGCGAAACCGGCGGTGAGCAGAGCGCCCATGATCGACTGGATGATCGCGCCGCCAAGGTCACGTTGCAGATCGGCGGTCCCCGACGCCATGCCTGCGCGCTTGACCGGAACAGATCCGGTCAGTGAGTGAGACGCGGGGGTGCCGGCGAAGCCAACGCCAATCCCGATGAAGCAGTAGGCGAGCGCCACCTTCCAGTAGGGGATGCCGGTCTTCCACAGCACTAGCATCGTGATGAACCCGAGCAGACAGAAGTGTAGCCGATGAGTAGCGTGAACCTGGACCCGCGCGTGTCCACCAGTTTGGCCGAGTGTGGCGCAACCACCACCATCAGGAGGCCGCCGGCAGAATCGAGGCGCCAGCGCCGAGCGTCGAGTAGCCGAGCACGTTCTGAAGGAACTGCTGGCCCACGAATATCGCGCCCATCAGGCTGCCGAATACGACGATACCGCCCAGCGCCGCCACCCAGAAGATACGACGGGCAGCGACATGCAGGTCGAACAAAGGGAACCTGGTGCGCTTCTGGCGAAAATAAAAGACTGCCAGCGCAAGTAGCGCGAGCGCAGCCAGCGCCGAGCGCCACCGTGCCCTTGTTGGGGACCGGTGCGAAGTTGATCGCGAGCACGATCGCGGCGATCGCCACAATCGAGAGGATCCCGCCGGGGTTGTCGACCGGGTCTGTGGTCTCGTTGACGTGAGCTGGCACGAGCATGACCGCCATGACAGCGGCCACAGCCGCGAAGGGCACCGTGATCAGGAAGACCGAGCCCCACGTGTGATGCTCTAGCAGCGCTCCCGATAGCAGCGGTCCGAGCGCTGACATCGAGGCCCCGAGGCCAGACCACAGCGCAATCGATCTCGTGCGCCCGGCCCCGACCACAGCGCGGTGATCAGCGCAAGTGTCGTTGGGTAGGCCATTCCGGCCGCTAGTCCGCCGAAGATGCGAGCGCCAATCAGGATCCCGACGTTCGAGGCGGTCGCCGCGAGGATTGAAGCGGGGATCGCCAAGAGCGTACCCAGCACCAGCATCAGCTTGCGCCCGTAGCGATCGCCGAGCGCACCGAGATACAACACCGAGGCGGCCAGGCCGAGCGAGTAGCCCACCGCGATCAGGTCGAGCGCCGTCTGTGAGGCGTTGAAGGCCTTGCCGATGTCCGGCAGTGCTGTATTCGCGACGGCGAGGTTGAGGTTAGCAACCGACGCCACCAGAATCAGAGCGGTTAGCACCAGTCCCTGACGACCGGGTGCACTCGAGTGCTCGACCGTCTCCCTCTCCCCTACGGTGCTCGTCGGAGGGGGTGGCGTCGGGATCGCGGCGGTATCAGCAGGATCCGTCATAGGTCTCCTTCGTCGATTTGCATCGAACGCGGCCCGGTCGGACTAACGTTGATCGGCTGACGATCCCTGCCCGATCCATCAACCCATAAGATCCGATGCATGGCGACTCAGCAGGCGGTTGTTCCTGCGCGCGGCCGGGTTCATCCGAGACGGATCCTGATCGGTGCACTGGTCATCGTCGTGATCGGCGCGGCCGCGACGCTTGCCGGCTGGGATCTCACCGGCTGGCTCAAACACATCTGGGACACAATCACGAGCGTCTCGCTCGGCTACCTGCTCGCCGGCCTAGCGCTCATGACCGTGCAGACGACCGCGACGGCGTTTGCCTGGTATTCGATCCTGCGCTACGGATATCCCGAGTCCGGCGTTCGCTGGATACAGGTACTTGCCTGCTATGCAGCCGCTGTCGCACTCAACTCGGTGCTGCCAGCGAATATCGGCACCCTGGTGATGCTGCTGATGTTCACGACCATCATTGCCTCCGCCACATTCGCCGGAGTGCTAGCTGGCATGGCGGTCCAGAAGATCTTCTTCACATTGATCGGAACGTTCTGCTACCTGTACCTGTTCCTGACCGTCGGCGGGTCATTCTCCATCCAGCTTGGGTTCGTGGCTGATCACCCGTGGGCTACCGTGATCCTGCTCGTGGGAGTCGCCATGCTCTTGTTCCTCGTGGGACGGGTGCTGCAGCCAGCGGGTCAAGCAGTGGTGGAAGCAGGCGAAGGTAGGCGCCCAGATCCTCGTCCACCGCCGTGCCTTCCTCGGGCGCGTTGTGCTCCCGGAGGCGATCAGCTGGATGGCGATGCTCGGATGATCGCCGTATTCCTCTCCGCCTACAACATTCCCGTGAGCTTTCACACACTTATGCGCGTCGTGGCGGGTAATTCGATCGCCAACGTGAGCTCGGTGACCCCGGGCGGGGCGGGCGTAGTGCAGGGCTTCAACGTGCTCTCACTGAAGGGCATCACAAGCGCGTCCAACGCGACCGCCTACTCCGTGGCCCAACAGCTCCTGACAACGGCCTGGGGCATTCTCTTTGCGATTGTCCTGCTCGTCCGAGCCTTTGGCTGGACTGATGGCAAGACGCTCGTCGCGCAATCCTATAGTCAGGCGCGCGAAAAGAATGCTGAGCACTCGGCAGCCCGCAAGGCCAAGCGTCAGGTCAGTACCCCTAGCTCATGATGGCCCGATTGGTAGTGACAGTGTTGGTGGGTTGAGACTACCGAGCGATACCTAGAGCGCATTGGCGCTCTCGATGCGCTTTAGCCGGGCAGTATGATCGAGCCGGCCGGCGGCCGATGTTCTATGGCTGAGTTTTCACAGTCGCGTACGCAACGCCGGTAGATCGTGCGGAAGCCGAGCAGTTGGGGTACAGTGACAAAGCGGTAGCCACGAGCGCGCAGCGTACGGATTATGTATGGGTAGGCGCTCAGCGTCTGACCGCGTGGGCCACCACCGTCGTGAGAGAGCACGATCGATCCGGGGATAACCTGCGCGAGCACGCGCTGCTCGATCCTAGCCACACCCGGAAGGGTGTAGTCACTGGGATCGACGTCCCAAAGGATCGTCGCCAGGCCAAGGGAGGCGGCTGTGCTGAGAATCGAACCGTCGTAGTCACCGTAGGGCGGGCGAAACACGCATGGGTCATAGCCGCTGAGGCCGCGAATCGCTGTGATCGTGCTTTGTAGCTGGCCGCGAACATCGCCGCTGGACACCAGGTCCGGATGCGTGAATGTATGGTCGCCAAGCGCGTCCCCGTCGCGTAGCTCTTCGTGCAGGGTCATCCGATAGGACGCCGTTACCTGCCTGCCGATCATGAAGAAAGTGGCCACAGCTCCGTTAGCCTTGAGCATCCGCACGAAGCTCGGTGTCAGCGGGTAGGGACCGTCATCGAAACTTAGTGCCACCTCCTTGCGTTTAGGCCCGTGCGTATAGGCCACCGCGGCGCCACGCCGTAGACAACCGATAGGTCGGTAGTGGACTTGTTGTGCTACCGGAGGACCACCGGGCTGCAGCATGGAACTGCGCGCCAGGGCGACCGGCATCAGCAGGAGCGTGAGTGCCGCGCCAAGGGTGGCGAGGCAGAGCGCCACCAAGCCGCGAAGCGCCGCAGGAGAGACCTTCTCGCTCCTATGCGCTCGATTCCGACTCGCCCAGAGGAAGTCGTCTCGCATCCTTTCGAGCATACGCTCAAACCAACAGAGTGTTCGGCGATTCCGCCTAGCCGTATCTTCGGGCCAAGACGATTGAATGAAACTTCTCATCATTTGGTTATCGGGTCCTTAGCGAGCGTCCGCAGACTCCGCCGTGGTGGCAGTCGATGATCAGGCCAGAGCTGGTTCTAGCTATCCCCTACCCTCTCCTGTTCGGCCCCTGACCACAGACGCAGCATCGACCGGGGTAGCCCGCTGGTCGATATTGCTTATGTTGGGTCTGGTTCTCATGCTGGCCAGCGTGCTGCGTCTCTGGAGAATCCACGATGTGCCTGGCAACGTCTTCTACGACGCGGCGGTACACAGCATGAGTAGCTCCTGGCATGCCTTCTTCTTCGGTGCGCTCGAGCCCAGCGGCACCATCTCAATCGACAAGCCGCCGGTGGACCTATGGCTCCAGGTGGCCACCACACGCATACTGGGGTTCGGCCTAGTCGGACTGCACCTACCGGAGGTCTTGGGCGGCGTGCTGGCGTGCGGGTTGCTCTTCGGTACGCTGCGACGCCCGTTCGGCCTCACTGTGGCTCTACTGGCGGCGCTCATGCTCGCGGTGCTGCCCGTGTCGGTACTGACAGCGCGCAGCGATACGATGGACTCGGTACTGGCAGCCCTGGAGATCGCGGCGCTTTGGCTGTCATGGCGAGCGCTTGAGAGTGGGCGTATGTACTGGTCGGTGTTGGCTGCCGCGATGATGGGTGTGGCCTTCAACGTCAAGCTCGGAGAGATGCTGATCGTGCTTCCCGCCCTTGCCTTGCTGTGGCTATGGGCAGCCAAGCCGGGGACTCGCGTGCGCGTCGCGCTAGCCACCACGACGACGTTCCTCGCTGTAGCGTTGTCGTGGACAGCAATCGCGTCGCTGACCCCACCAGCGAGCGCCCATTTCCAATCGGCTCAGCTAACGGGAGCATCTGGCACGTCACTCTTGTATATAACGGCCTGGATCGCCTCTCTGGTCACGGTGCAACAGGAACAGCAGGAGGGGGAACGGGCCCGCTCCGTCTGTTCAGCGCAGGCCCTGCCCAGTACTGGACTCTGATCGGCTTCGCGCTACTTGCTACCTCACTGCTCGGGCTACTGTCCCTAGTCGCACTGCTGGCCCAAGGTCGGGAGCGCCTGCGCAGGACACTCGATAGCGCACCCGGCCGACTTGCCGTAGGGATCGTGGTGTGGTTTCTCACTGGGCTAGTCATCTTCAGCGCAATGCAGCGCCTGCAGGCACGCTACCTAGAGACGTTCACGCCGGCCATCTGCGCCGTGTTCGCGCTGTCCCTGAACGCAATCTGGCACGGCGGCCTAGACATTCGTGGTATCCCGGAACAATGTAGAAACGGCGGAAACCGCCGAGTCCTGAAACTTCAAATCGCGCCTCGTATGCGTGGGGCTCGGCCTGTTGGTGGTGTCACTGAACAAGGATGTATACGTAATCAACCGCGCACGCTCGGACTCGGTGCTAACGGACTTCGGTACACCAGCGCTCAGTCGTTATCTGCGAGCCCATCGCGACGGAACCCGCTATGGGGTTGCCGGCGCAAATGTCAACGACATCGTCGGATTGGTGGCGCGCGAAGACATTCCGGTCCTCGTCCTCAACAGCGTAGACGGGTCCCTGACTCCAACAAAGCGCCTACAAGCACAAGTGACCCACCGCCAAGTGCGACTCTACTTCGCGCCACGTGCTTGCCATAGCGGACCTCATTGCCCGGGCAACCAGGTCTGGGCCTATATCCACAGCATTCCCGTTGCGGGCCAACCAGACCTAAGGCGCTTTGTGGTGCCCGTAGGCAAGTAGTGAGCTAACGCAAACACGCACTATCATCGGAAAACACGCACCATCATCGCAAATCGTCACAGACCCAATCGAGCGTAGGCCTCTTTGGATCGGGCTCCTGAGAGGAGAGTACGGCCACGGCGTCCTAGTCGAGCTCCGCGACAGGAGTCGCCTGGGTGTTTAGGTGCACCGTGGTGTGTCGTTCGCCCTGGATATCGCACTTGGTGGCCGCCACGTAGGCAACAAGCGCGACAAACGCGACAAACGCCAACCAGCTGACTGTCCCATCCCCAAGACCAAGACCAGTGCTTGCATGGGGCTTGCTGAACCAGTCCGCAAAGGATGCGCCGAGTGGGCGAGTCACGATGTACGCAAACCAGAAGGCAACAATGGGGTTCCATTTGAAACGCCACCAGCCAAGCGCCGGAATAGCAATGATCGCAGCGAATAGAATCGCCGAGTCGAAGAAGCCGAGATTCAACGAGATCGCCGTGAGATCGCCGGCTGCGGTCCCGAGCGCGAATGTGGCCAGAACGGCAGCCCAGTAGAAGCCCTCGCGACGACGAGTTGTGATGCTGTGAATCGAGAGTGTGCCCTCACTGCGATACCAAAAGAAGAACACCGCGGCCACGACGAGGGCATAGCCCGGGGTCGTCACCGCATAGGGCAGGCTTGCTCCGTCATGGACCCCATCGGCGGCCATCGTGCCAAAGATGGCGACCATCATCACCGCGAACCAGTAGAAGGGCGCTCGATACTCCCGGGTGCGCATCTGCATCCATAGGGCCAGCCATAGCCCAAAGATGCCGATGGCTCCAGCGATGGGGACATTCTTTTGGCCGAGGAAGTCCGACATGGCCTCGCCCATACCAGTTGTCAGAAGCTTCAGGACCCAGAAGATCAACGCGATCTCAGGCACCTTGGCCGTGACGATTTGGCCTCTGGATATTGATTTATTCATATCGCAATTGTGTGATCTGATACGACTTCTGGCTGGAATAGGGTGTCAATGCTCTGTGACCCGATGATTTTTCGTCGGTCGAGCAGAGCATCATAGAATTCTTTGGCTCCGTTAAAGATCACTCAACGATGAGAGGAACCTCATGGTGGCTGCCCAACCAGCGCCACGCCGGAATCGGCATTAGCCCGTGTCGAGTTCATCCGCCCGAGAAATCTCCTTGGGCCGCGCGTCGTATCGAAAGCGCCAGCAGCCCGATCACGGCTCCTGGCATGACCCACCAAGCAGCGAGACCACGGTTCGCTGCGAGCGCGGTCAAAGCAAACCCGAACACGACGCCAACAGCGGTACGCCAGTCATCGCCGACTATGAACTCCCACACAGTAAGTATGGGCATCCCCCCTCGTGTCACGCGGTCCTTGTTGGCTAGTCGGGTTTCAGAGAGAATCGCACGCTCGACGGATGCTGGCTGCCCGACGCGGCGCATCGTTGCGCGGACCATGGCACGAGCGGTGAGAATCGATGCTAGGAAAATCCCGGGAATGATCGCCAAGAGGGCAGCCTCACCCGCGGGCCAATGCGTCCCTGCCCCCTCTGCGCCCCAGAACATCCCGAAGGAGCTGAGCATCACGCCAACCGCGAACTTCAGCGTGTTCTCCGGCACTCTCGCCAATGGTGCTCGCGCCGCGAAGCCGACGACGATGACTGTGAGCACAGCGATCCCCGCGGCTGCGGCGGCTAGGCCCACACGGTGCTGGTTGGCGCCGAATGTGAGCACAATGAACGCTACCTCCAGGCCCTCGAGGAGCACGCCCTTGAAAGAGACTACGAACGAGTAAGCATCAAACCCATCGTGTCTCTCGCCAGCGACCCGTGCAGTCTCAGCTTGTTCCTCATAGACCTGTAGCTCGTCATGCTTTGCCTTCAGGCCGGCGGAGCGCAGAATCGCCTTGCCCAACCACTGAAGGCCGAAAATCAACAGCAGACCGCCCACTACCAGTCTCAGCACGTCGATTGGCAACGACGTGACGGCCGGTCCAAGCGCGAGCACAATCGCGGCAAGGGCAATGATCGCGACTCCGACGCCACCGAGCGCCGATGACCAACTGCGTGTCGCACCTACCGCAAGCACGATTGTCAGCGCCTCGACAGCCTCTACTGAACAAGCGAGGAACACCGCAAGGGCTAGCCCGATCTCGGTGCCGCTCATGGGCCCGGTGGTCCAGATCGAGAGCTCGCGGCGACGTGCTCCTTGCCGCTGTCTGCGGGCACTCCGCTGGCGGCTGTGAAGCCGGGTAGCTCTAGCGTGATTCGAGCGCCTCCCCCGGGTCTTTCTCCAGCCTCAACACGACCTTTATGTGCCTCGACGATGGCCCGTACGATCGCAAGCCCAAGCCCTGATCCACCCGAGGCGCGGTCCCTGGCCGCATCGGTGCGGTGAAAGCGATCAAAGATGCGCTCACGCTGGTCGGCGGGGATGCCCGGCCCATCGTCTTCGACTATGAATTGGATACAGTCAGCATCCGCCAGCTCGACTCCAAGACGCACCAATCCCTCCTCAGAATCGGTGTGCTCGATGGCGTTGCTGACCAGGTTGCGCAGTGCCTGTGCGAGACGATCGGGATCGGCTCTCAGATCACCGGTCGGAACGGGCCCGAGCTCGAAGCGCCGGTGGGCGATTAGGCTCATCCCATCCCACAGCTCTTGGACATAAGCCGGTAGCTGGATGGCTTCGAGGCGCAGGAATTGGGCCTGCTCGGCTTTGGCAACAAGCAGCAGGTCATCGATCAGTCGGCCGGTGCGGGCGATCTCGGCCCGCACGACGCGCGTCACACGACGCACCTCCGGCCCAGAGGGGCTCGCCTGCGCAGCCAGTACCTCGAGCTGGCCGGCGATCACGGTCAACGGCGTGCACAACTCGTGCGATGCATCGGCGACAAACGCGCGCTGGCTCGCAAAAGCGTCGGTCAACCGGTCGAGCATGTGGTTAAAGGCATCGGCAAGAACTCTCACCAGCGGAGTCCGACCGAGGCTAGGCGCCCCAGAAGGCGCGGAGCGGGCAGCCTTAGAGCAGGGCGACTAAGTTGCATCGCCCAGGCGGTAACCAACCGAGCGAATTGTGGAGATCGGAACAGGGTTACCCGGACGATTCAACTTGCGTCTGAGATAGCCGATATAGACATCAACTATGTTGGTGGCCGGATCGTGCTCGTAACCCCAGACTGCGCTGAGGATTTGCTCACGTGAGAGCACACGTCCGCGATGGCGCAAGAGGTACACCAACAGCTCAAACTCGGTACTTGATAGCCGCACACATTCTCCGGCGCGCCGCGTCTGGCGGGTGAGCAGGTTCACCTCGATATCCCCGCTGGCTAGCATCCCTGTTGTGGCCTGCTCCGCCAAGCGGAGTTGCACCCTTATCCTAGCCGCGAGCTCGGCGACAGAAAACGGCTTTACCAAATAATCGACCGCACCCGCATCCAATCCTATGACGCGATCCTCGATCTCACCAAGTGCTGTCAGCAGAATCACGGGCACCTTGGGCTTTGCTTGACGCACCGAAGAGAGGATCTCGAGGCCAGCTCTGCCGGGAAGCATCTGGTCCACCACGATCAAGTCGAAACTATCGTGCAAAGCTCGTCTCTCGCCCTCCGTCCCGTTCAACTCGGCCTCTATGGCGAAGCCCTCGGCTTGAAGACCACGACACACGAAGTCGACTATCCCCGATTCGTCCTCGATGAGCAGTATCCGAGCGCCAGGCACCGAACGGATCTCTGCTCTGAGATTCCCATCTAGCATGTCTTGCAGGATATTCCTCGCAACCAACTGATTGAGCTGGTTAGCGCTGATGTGAGCATTCTCATCCTCTGGTTATAGGGTCATTAGGGAACGCCCCGAAACTCATATGGTGGCGTTCGAGAGCCAGGGATCCAGACGGGCCGGACTTGCCCCCGAGGATCACGGGCCGTTGTCCTGCCAGGATGCCAAGCAGCCTGTGCAAGTCTCGCTGGCTGGGCGTCTAACAGCTGGAGGCACCAACGGCAACGAGCGTTTGACGATCACTACGGGCCTGGTCTTGCTGATTCTGCTTGCCCTCCTGGGCGTCACGATCTTGCGAATCAGGCCCCTGCTGAGCGAGCATATGTTCCTCGGGGTTCTTCTGATTTGCCCGGTCACACTGAAGCTGGCAAGCACCGGGTATCGCTTCATCCGTTACTACACCTTTGAGGAACGCTACCGACGCAAGGGACCACCAGCAATGCCGCTGCGGCTGCTCGCCCCAATCGTCCTCGTAAGCACCGTCGTAGTATTCGCCAGCGGAGTAGCCCTGATGCTCCTAGGCCCAAGCTCGCGCAACGCGCTGCTGCCGATCCACAAGATCAGTTTCTTCGTGTGGGTCGCAGCAACCGCACTACATGTGCTTGGGCACTTGACTGATCTTTCTCGTGTGCTCATCCCCCGCTCGCCCAGCGGCACTCTGCTCGCTGAAGTCCAGGACTCCCCCGCTGGTCGTAGCGGGCGCGCCCTGGCACTAAGCGTGACACTCCTCGCGGGTGTGGTGCTGGGCATCCTGTCGATCTCCCAATTCGCCCCTTGGACGCACACCCATATTCCCCACCACTAAATCCTGATAACACCGCCGACCCATAACCACTCAAGCCGAGAACGCGATGCCGCGATACAGCGATTGCCTCGCGCCAACCGCTGGATCCTCGCGCTGAGCGCAGCCCTTACCGGTGTGCTGACGGCGGTCGTGGCGAATGCTTCCACAGGCAAAATGCGCAAGACCGTAGGCGGCTCAGGCACCGTCAGCCACCAGCCTTCCAAAAGTCATCACTCGGTCATCCACCACCCATACAAACATCCGTCTCGTCCTCTGACAGCTCCCCGACAAGCTCCACAGCCCGCACCTGCCCGGCCGAACAAGCCCGAAGCGCCGGCTCCCCAGGAAAGCGCCCCGGCAGCCCGGGAAAGCGCCCCGGCCCCGCAGGAAAACGCCCCGGCAACCCAGGAAAGCACCCCGGCACCCGCTGCGCCAACTACTGAAACACAGCCAGTCACCTCGGGCGGTTCCTGAGAATGCCCCAAGCCACCTTCGCCAGCCACCATCAGCTTGCGGTGCTCTCGTGGGAGGCCCTGGGCACAGGGGTGGTAGTTGGGATCACAAATCACGACGGCGGGGCGCGGGCGCGCGAAGTGGTAAAGCAGGAGCTTGACGCCATCGATCGCGCGTGCAGCCGCTTTCGCACAGACTCCGAGCTCTCACGCGTGAACCGTTACGCGGGACGCCCTGTGTGGGCCGCCGACCGTGCCGCCGAGGAGGTCCACCGGGACCTGAGCTGCGGAGCGTTGGTTAGCCTCGGCGGTGACGTCGCTACCGCCGGTCCAGCTCCCATGGGGGGCTGCATAGTCAGTGGATGGCCCCAGAATGTCCGCCTCCGCGCCGCGGCGGCCACCGGGGCAGGAGTGCTCTCCCTGGTCCTGACCCTATGGTTGCCTGCTGGCCCTCGGAAAGCAGAATGGGCACGGCGCTCGGGCACCCCGGCATCGTTGCTCGAATACACCGCCACTCGTACTACCCCTGCAAAGGCCAGACCATGACCGGACGGGATCAGGCCCCCACGGGTTTGCCGCGGCTGTTGAGTGCGGTCCCCGCTGAGGGCGCGATGAGCATGGATGAACACCTTGCGATCCACGGCAATGCACCGCTCGCCCGCAGCCGCCGTGAGCGACGTGAAGCACCGGCGCTGATCGATCTGGTCGAGCACGCCGGGCTGCTCGGACGCGGAGGTGCGGCCTTCCCCACGGCCATCAAGATGCGCTCTGTGGCTCATGCGCGTGGCAGGTCGGTTGTCGTAGTCAATGCGGCAGAGGGCGAGCCAGCGAGTCGCAAGGACCGCACGCTGCTCGCGTTGCTACCCCATCTCGTGCTCGACGGCGGTCTGCTCACCGCTCAGGCAGTGGGCGCAGAGGAGCTCATTGTGTGCATTTCAGAGTCCACCGGAGACACTCAGGACAGCGTGGAGCAGGCACTCGCCGAACGCTTGCAGCCGACCGGCGGCTTGCCGACGATTCAGCTCGTGACTGTGCCCGATCGTTATGTGGCCGGACAGGAGTCGGCGCTTGTCAACCACATCAACGGTGGCCCAGCGAGCCCTACCTTTACCCCGCCGCTGCCCTTCGAGCGAGGAGTTGGGCGCCGCCCCACGCTCGTCAACAACGCCGAGACACTCGCGCACATCGCGCTCATCGCACGTCACGGATCGCATTGGTTCCGCCAGCTCGGAACCACAACTCAGCCCGGCTCGACGCTTGTGACGCTATCCGGTCCGGTCGCCTACCCAGGCGTCTATGAGATCGAGCACGGAGCCTCGCTCGCCTCGCTCATCAACGCCGCCGGCGGCTACACAAAGGCCATTCGCGCCACGTTGCTCGGCGGATACGCAGGCACCTGGATCAGTGGCGAGCGCATAGATGACATCGCTCTGTCTAACGATCAGCTCGCACCTCACGGGGCTTCGCTAGGAGCCGGCGTTGTGCTGCTGCTCTCAAAGGATGCTTGTCCGGTGGCCGAAACCGCCCGAGTAGCACGATGGCTAGCGGACCAGAGCGCCGGACAATGTGGACCCTGCGTACACGGCCTGGACACCCTCGCAACCAGCATCGAGGACGTCGCGGACGGCGTGGGGCAGTTTGAGGTCAAGCAGCGCATCACTCGACTTGCCTCGCTCACACGTGGCCGCGGCGCCTGCGGTCACCCAGATGGCACGGTCCGATTCATCCTCACCGCCCTGCGCGTCTTCGAGGTGGAGTTCGCCGACCATGCCCAGCATGGACAGTGCGATAAGTGCCTACACCGAGGCGAGCTGCCGCTGAGTACCACCCATCATCGCGTCAGTCTGAGCGCGTGAGTCATCGCTTGCGTGTCAATCCGATCGCCTGCGAGGCGCATGGCATGTGCGCTGAGCTGCTGCCAGAGCGCATCACCCTCGACGATTGGGGCTACCCGATCATCGACGAGCAACCGATTACACCCGGACTACTAGACCACGCCAAGCGCGCAGCACAAGCGTGCCCAACTTTCGCCCTCCTCGTGGAACGTCGCACAAAGAGCAGCTGATAGCACTCCTACTCTCGGCATGCTCAGCTGGCTTTGAACCGAGCTGCCTCGTCCGCTCCGCCGGTGGTGTCACCGGAACTGTAGGAGTGAGCGCCGGCGCCCGCGAGCTTGCCGCCGTCCACGATCAAATACCCCTCGCGGATCGGCCTATCGTCGAACCAACACTCCAAAATCTCGCGCACACCCGCGGCGTAGCGGGCCTGCGCGGAGAGGCTCGTGCCGGACGTGTGCGGCGTCATACCCTGGTTGGGCATCGTGCGCCAAGGGTGGTCTCTCGGAGCTGGCTGGGGAAACCACACGTCGCCCGCGTAGCCTGCCAACTGCCCGCTCGCGCACGCACGCGCAACGGCCTCGCGATCGCAGATCTTTCCTCGCGCGGTATTGATCAGATAGGCACCGCGCTTCATCTTGGCGAGCATGTCCGCGTCGAAGAGGTTCTCTGTCTCGGGGTGCAGCGGCGCGTTGATCGTCACCATGTCGCACGCTTTCAAAGACCGATCCCTCGCCATCCTTGTCGGAGGTGACGATCAGCTCATGGCCACGCTCTTGCAGAAACCCCCGCAATCCACGCTCGCCCGAGACGCTCCCCAACAGTTCGCCGGGTGTGAAATCGATTGTCTGCGGCGTCGGCGTGCTGCCCGTCTGGATAGCGATCGATCCGCGGGATGTCCTCTCTCGCATAGTTCGTGGGGTAGCCAGCGATGGGATCGTCGTAGAGCACACATAGAACCTTGGCCACGCCTTACCCTCCAGCGTTCGCGGCCTCGCTCTGCGAGGCGCCGACGAGATCCGCCGGCTGATCCTGTGAGGCACCGACCAGACTTGCGGGTGACATGACGTAGCGATCGACGAACTCGCTGATCGTTTGTACAACGAGCCTCGTGTCATCCCACATCGGGACGTGGCCGCAACCGGGGAGCATCCGCGACTCGACGCCTGGTATCTCACGCCTGAAGCGCGGCGCGTGACGCTCTGCGGGCAGGATGCGATCGAATTGGGGTGAGGCGAGCAGCACCGGACAAGTAATGCGGTCAAGGTCGAGCAGCGACAGCCCCTTATCGGCACGAGCCGCCTCGATTGCCTTGCCTGCCACCGCGCAACGCAGCGAGGTGAGCGCAAGATCGACGGCGTCGGCGGGGGCGACAAGCTCCCCATGACGCATGACATCGCGTAGGGCCAAACGCCTGCTTGCCGGTCGTCTCATGACGGTATTGATGCGTCGCGCGCTGAGGCGCGTGAGACGGAGCTGGCGTGCGAAGAAGCGCGCGAGTCGCTTCGCCTCGCCATCGCCCTCGGTCCAGCCACCGGCGGGCGCGAGTGCGACGACCGTCCGAGCTCGACCGCGCTTGGCGAGCTCGAGCGCAAGCGCACCACCCAGTGAGTTGCCTACAAAATGTGCCCTACCCACTCCGAGCTCATCGAGATGACGTTCGAGGTGGTCGACGCTGGAGGCGAATGTCAGCGGGCCACCGAGGTCAAACGGCGGACCACCATCGTGGCCTGCAAGCGTCGGTGCGATCACCTCATAGCGAGCGACAAGCTCGCCCAACACTGGACGCCAGTGATGCCAGCTGCCAGTGAACCCATGCAGCAGTACTAGCGGCTCACCAGAGCCAGCCCGATATAGCGCAGGAGATGCCTCGCCCATAGTCAAAGGCTACTCGACATTGGACACCCGCACACTTGGACGACGTGCGGCTCGAGATCAGCCGGTAGTGACAATCACCTTGACAATCTGTTGCCCGACATCTGAATAGTAATTCGTGTTGTCATTGTTCCTCAGCCAGATTCTGCCGACAGTGGAGGACGCAAAGTTCGTGAGCGTGTCGCCAACAGCGACAAATCCGGGGTTGGTGATCCCACCCGATCCGCCGGGCTGCGTCGAGACCCCGACCGAGACTTCAGGAGCGTTGACTGGAGTACTACCGATGAAACCGATCAGCGAATCGACCTGGGCGTCAGCATCGACACGATACGCACCAGGATAGACGGGTAGACCGTTCGCATCGGAATAGGGAAAGTACTTGGGATTTCCGCTCCACTTGCCATCGCTACGCGTATCTGCCCACAGGTGCTCTCCGGAGGAGACAGACAAGCCTGTGTCCACCCACGGAGCGTCGGCCGCAACGGTGACTATTTTCTGAGCAATCACTGTTTGACCGTCGGTGCTGATTGCTGCCGCGATCGCGGGGTCTCTCCACGCAGCTTCAGCTTTTGGCGCCGTTTTGTGCAGCAGCGCATTCAGCCCCGGCGAGAGCTTGGAGGGCGTGACCGCGCCTCGGCGGATCTGCCTCGTCCCAACACTATTGACAGGCAACTGCGTCGCTGCATACGAAGTTCCGCCTAGCGCCACGAACAGCGCAAGGATGGCTAGGTGGTGACGTCTGAGATAGGCCAGCATATGTAGAGCGTAACGAAACCCAAGGGGGCGCCTGGGCAGCCCGAGCTTTACCTATGTGCGCTGATCGCGGCGGAGGCCGATATCCCCTTCGGCTCAGTAGCCGCCACGTTACGCAGAGCAGTTGCTGGGAGTGCCTACGGCTTGAGCCTGGAGCCCTATCGGGCAACCTCCACTTTCACCGGGCAGATGACGGAGTTCGCGATAAAGCAGGCCTGGTGCGCCCGCTCGTGAAGACCCTCGATCACCTCCGGGGACGTGTCGGTGGCAAACGCTGCGCGTGGACGCAACGTTATCGATACGAACTTGTGACCGTCCATCGCTCCTTCGGGCCTGTCCTCGTATGAGATGACTCGTAAACGCTTGCGACGGGCGAAATCCAGGAACCACAACATGTGACACGCCGATACCGCCGCAACGAACAACTCCTCCGGGTCTGCCTTCTCGGGATCGCCACCCCGCTCCGACGCACACGAGCCCGCGAGCGTCTGACTTGCCAACCGAATCTCATGAGCGCGTAGATCCTGCTTATCGCCCTGCCAGGTGACGGTCGCGTGATGGGACGTCGTCTCGCCCATCTCGGCAGCCTCCGACGGCAGACGCCAAGGCGGATCGAGACGGTTCTTGCCAGCGTGGTAGATGAACACCCTGTGCCCATCGGGATCGAGGAGAATCGCCTCGCGCCATAGATAGGGCTGATCGACCGGATCGCACAGGAAACGGAACCCCGCTTGCTTCAGTCCTCCCACCGTGCGGTCAACATCGTCAACTTCGAAATGGATACTCGCGCTCGGCGCCGACGCTTGATCTGTCGCTGGGTGCAGCGACAGAGTCGTGTCTCCCTGCGGAGCGAGCAAGCGTGCATAGTGCGGATAGTCCGCGACGATCTGCGTGAGTCCCAACCGGGCATAGAAGCGTGCGGATGACTCGACATCTCGCACTGCAAGCGTGACGTGATTCAGGCGCACGACTCACGACGATACAAGTCTGAGCTACTGCGGCAGACGCACCGATAGGCTTTGCTGGGCCTACTCAAGGAGCACGAGAAGCCCACCTCAGAGGTGAGCGAGTGCAAGCGCACGAGCGAGACCCGCGTCGACATCGGACATCAGCCAATCAGGCAAGGAACCGATGCGCTCTTCGATGGCCGACCGATCGATCGTGGCAAGCTGTGTGACGTTGACCACCGAATCTGCGTCAAGGTCGACTACCACATCGGCCGGAACCAAGATGTTGCCTGGTAGCGCGGCGAGCTGCACGTTGCTCGTGAGCACAGCCACTGTGACGGTCGCCAGCCTGGAACGGTTGTACTGGTCCGCACTGATGACCAGTATCGGGCGTCGCAGTGCGGGAGCGGAACCACGGGGCAGGCCAAGATCGGCCCACCACAGCTCGCCGCGCACCATCAGCTCTGATCGCTGGCGACCAACGCCGCTGCAGCAACATCGGTGAACTGGTGATCTTCTGGCAGCCCGGCGATCGCACGATTGATCGCCTCGGTAATGCCATTGTCCTCTAAACCATCAAGCCAGTTCTCCGCTGCGCGCGCGAAGAGCTCGCTGCGCGAAAGACCTAGGCGCTTTGCAGCGCGGTCCACACGCTGAAAGGTCTCATCCGAAAGGGAGATCGCCGTCTTCATATCACACAGTATAACCAGGTTATACCGATTCTGCGGGGCTGATATCCATTGCTGCGGTCGACGAAAACAGGGATGAGTATTGATCCGCATCATCGACCTGCTCAGACCAATTCATCCACGAACTCACCCTCGACCCCAACCGCGGCTACAGGTCAGATGCCCAAAGCCGTGACAACTATGCGGTCACAAACACCCACGGTCGATCGTTATAGATGAAGTGAGGCCGATCGCGAGGCAACTGAGCGACGGAGAGCTACTGGAGCGTACGCGCGCCGGGGACCACGATGCATTCGGCTTGCTCTACGAGCGCCGTCACGAGCTCGTGCTCGCGTTTCTGCTCAAGCGCACCCGAAGTCCGGAGGTAGCGATGGATCTTATGGCCGAGACGTTCGCGGCAGCGCTCCTCGCGCTCGCGGAGCGCCCACCCGCGATCGCCGGGTCGGCTGCGCCCTGGCTGTTGGTAATCGCACGCAATACCCTCATCGACAGCTACCGTCGGGGCATCGTCGAGAGCACCGCCCGCAAGCGTCTCGCACTCGAGCCCGTGCAGATCACGGACAGCGACATCGAGCGGGTCCTGCACGTTGCTGCCGAGACAGACCTACTGCTGCGCCTGGCCGAAGAGCTGCCACCCGAGCAGTTTGACGCGCTTCGCGCACGCGTCCTCGACGAACTTGGCTATCAGGAGATCGCCCAGCGGCTCGAATGCTCACCGGCAGTCGTACGCAAGCGGGTCAGCCGCGCGATCGCAACCCTTCGACAAGCCAGGGAGGCAAGCACGTGAGCGATTTCCACAGCGTCTGCAAGCAGCAGCTCATGGCAGCCGCCGACGCGTTGTTCGCTGGCCCGACCACGACGCGCGGGCGCAAAACTGAGCGCAAAATCGGCCGCCCTCACCACGTCCAGCTGCTCGTGGCTATCTTGCTCGGCGCGCTGCTGCTCGCAGCAGCCGCGCTCGCCGCTACCCAGATCGTCGGCTTCGGAGCCCCCGTGACCGCCTCTCGAACTCCCGGACGGGAACGCCCGTCGGTATCGACCGGCATTGGCATTCCTGTGGCAAGCACCAAGCCCACGCTCGCTTCGGCGCAGCCGCTCGCGATCTCCGTACCCGATCCCGGCGGCGGTTTGTCCTGGGGAATGAGGATCGTGCGGACCACGCGGGGACTGGTATGCCTGCAGATCGGGCGGCTACTCGACGGACGCCTGGGGGTCCTCGGCCAGGACGGCGAGTTCGACGACGACGGGCTCTTCCACGAACTTCCAGCGGCGGTCCTCGATCCCGGCACGTGCATCCCGCCAACTGCCTGGACCATCTTGAGCGACTCCGGAGTGCCAGCCGCCGGAGCACTCCAGAGCCCGACGACGTCATGTTTAGCCCCGTGGGAGCGCGCCAGGCCTTCCGGGTCCATGCCATGTCCCATGAATGACGAGCGGTTGGTTGCATTTGGGGTGCTCGGCCCTCACGCCGTCAGCGTCTCCTACCAAGTTCACGGTCAACTGCGCACCATCGCAACCGCCGGCAGGCTAGGCGCCTACCTGGTCGTTCTCCGTGTACCACCCGAACTGGCGCACAACGTCCCTGCACTCGGAGGTAAAGAGGGACTGCTCGGCGGCTTCCCGATCGGAGCTGGACGGTCGGAAGTCGTCTCGCGGCTCGTATTCCGCTTCGACGGTCATCTCTGCCAGACGGGGTTCGACCATCAGCCCGACGGACCGCCGGAGTGCACGAGCTCTATTGCTAGCGCAGCTGTGCTCGTCCCCAAGATCCCGCACGGGTTGCATCCGCGGGTGGCGTTGAGGGCGCGCAGGGTGCCCGGAGGGTATGACCTGCAGATCACCTTCACCGCACCGGCCGCTGTAACCAACGCGAGCACCGCCTACGGCGTCCAGGTCACTAGGCCGAGCGGATCGGCGTGCGGCCGCGGAGGCATCTGGGGACAGTCGATCGAACGCGACGTCGCCCATGGTCAGATCCTCCACGTCACCGAATTCGTCCCCCAGCCGCCAGGATGCCACAGGGTGGTTCAGGGTCAGGTCATCCTCGGCGGCCAGTCGGGCGCACTACGCCTCCTCGGCCGTGACGAGACGATCGGGCGCTTCTCCTTCACGCTGCCATAGCGCTTGGCACGCCTAGGAACGGCCTATCGAGCGTGAACACGTCCTGAAGTCAGTCGGAAGGGCCGTGCGGTGCCTCGTCGGCTTTGTCCGTAGAATCGAAGAGCACCACGGGGAGTGGCGCAGTCTGGTAGCGCACCCGGCTGGGGGCCGGGCGGTCGCAGGTTCAAATCCTGTCTCCCCGATTCGAAAATCCCTGCAAATTGGCTGGTGTGTGATTTTGGCTAGATAGCCAGTTTTGGGGTTGGGGTCCAATTTGGGGTCCAAAGTGTGCTCGGCGCAGGAAGTTGGTTGTAGGGACCGGGTAGTCGTAGGTTCAAGTTCTATTTCCTGGCATGCCGTGAGATCAGCGGCCGGTGTCCCGTCGTTGAATCCACGAGACACCCCTGTCGCTTAGGCCGCCGCCCTCTTCTTGCGGCTGAACTTGCCGCCGATGCGCGTCGCGAGGACCGACTCCTCGGCCATCAGCCCCAATAGCGCCATCGTCAACGCAGCGTCCGACCGGAGCTCTTTCTCAACGACCTGTGATGGAACTATTCCCTTAAGGTGCTCGGAGTGCGCGATCTTGGACACTGCTATCTGGCCATATACGTCGATGACCTCATTCTCAATCGCCTCGGCGTAGTGGTCAGGGTACTGCGATTGCCAGTTGGTTATCTGCTCCCGAAGAACCTCATGGTCTACGTTGATTAGGACTGCGCCCTCCTTGTACTGCGGGTCGTTCGGCTGCCAGGCGGCGAGCATGCCCGCATCGATATCAGTTGCCCGGACCCTTCGGTAGTGCGGGATGCCGCCGCCGACCTTCGCCTGCTCACCGAGAAGAGTTCCCTGACGGGACCCGGTGTTATTGCTGCCAGAGGCACCGCTGGGGCGGCTTGGCGTGTTCCGCTTGGTCACCTTCTTCCTGATGCGCTTGACGATTGTGCTCGTGCCACCCTCCTGAGTGGCATCCATCGGGATGGTGCCCGCCTTGCGGGTCCTAAGCTTCGCGATCTTCCACCGCGCACCGAAACGCTCCGAAAGGCGCTCGCGCCACGCTGCGTCGTCGATCGTTCCGTCACCTCCTGAGCGGGCAGCGCTGATGGCGTTGAGGATCGCCTCGGGCATGTGGTTATCCGCGAACTCCGCCCCCCACTCGGCGAGCGGGAGCTCGCCACCGGCGTGCGGCCCGCCTCGCAAGAGGAGGGCGTTGCGATCATTGCGTGGGTACACCCCGTGCTTTCCGTCCTCGAGCGCTGGCGGCGTGATGGTAAGCCACACGTTGCTCCGCACAACCTGCTCGACGATTCCGAACGCCCTGTACGTCGAGTGGTGCGTGGTGATGTTGTATAGCTCGTTCTTGTACCGGGCGGCGATGAACCCCGACTTCGCGGCGTACGAGTGAACATCGGGCCGCTTGCCTTCCCACAAGTACCACTTGATCTCTGTCTTGTCCGCGAGTATCACTTCGCCGCTCGCGGCGAGCTTTCCTGGCTTGTAGTCCGCGCGGGGGTACTCGATGAAGTACCGGGCACCGAGGATTCTCCTGCGGTTTGTCCGAAGATCGGGGCCGGTCTTCGCCTGTGGGCCGTGGGCTAGCTCTTCGGAGGGTGGCCACTGTCCGCGGTCCGAGGTGCGCAACTCGTCGACGAAGACTTGGACCGATTCATCGACCTCCCACATGCGACGGTTCAGATAACTGCTGAGCCCCTTGATGTCGGACTCCTGCTCGGTTCGATTCGGATCGCCCTGCACCGTATCTGCCGCGGGGCTCTCGCCGAGGAGCACGATAACGGTGCCGTGATCGTCAATCCAATCTGGCTTGGTCGCCTCCCAGTCGCAGCCGTGGATCTCGTCGTCGTAGGGCGCGTACACAGCCTCTCGCGTGTACTCACCGGTCTCGGGGTCGCCAGCGTTCTCGACCTTTAGGCCGTACTCGCCGGTCGACGGGTTCTGGTGTATCCAGATCATCGAGGGGTCGCCATCCACCCAAGAAACCACGACAATCCCGTACGTATTCCAAGGCAGAAGCGAGGTCTTGCTGCCTACGCCGAAGTTCTCGTGTGCGCCACCTATAGGCTTCCCGCCTCCGCCGTAAGTGTTGAAGAACTCCACTAGCTGCTCGGCGTCCATCCCGCAGCCGTTGTCGGCGATGGTGCGACGATACACGCCCTTATTTGCAACGGCCTGCCACTCGACCCCGAACTCGACGCGGGTGGCGTGTGCCTCGAGGGCATTGATGTACGTCTCCCGCGCCCACTGGAAGGGCCCGCTCTCGCGGTACGTGCGGTTGACGAGATGCTGCGTTCCCGATGTCTCCATCGGAAGGAACGATCCGTCGGTGACGGTCATATGAGGTCTCCTTTTCCCAAGCTGGGCTTGGATAGCGGACTAGGACGCACACGCCCTAGCTTCGACATTTCTCACTGTAGCGCGCCTCGCGGCGGGCGTCTCGACATGACAGCTCCAGGGGCGATAAAGGATCACATCCATGCCACGAGCATGACGCCGTGGCCATCTGAGCTCCGCCGCGAGATGATGGTGGAGCTACTGGTGTAGTTTATGGTAGTCTTTGTCGAGAGCTTCCGTTAGTATCTGTCTGAGAGGAGCATCGAGATGTCGATATTGACTGTGCCCGAGGCCGAGCGACTGGATCACGATGCGGCGACCCTTCCCATCGAGGAGATCGCCGTCTACCTGCAGAGATGGACTCGGCCAGCGGATGGCCGCTTTCTTGGCTGGGCTGTCTGATGCGAAGCAGATAGGTCGTTATGCCCATGAGGATGGGCCTGAGCCGCGGGCGGCTGTGGCGCGCCGTTTGCGGCATGGCTACAAGATTGTGCGCATGATCAGCGATGCTTACGACGCTGAGACGGCGAAGGCGTGGTTGTTCGGCACGAACACCCGCTTGGATGACCAGGCGCCGATCGAGATGCTGCGCGTGGCGGAGTCGCCTGAGCAGTTCACGGCCGTCGTTCGTGCCGCTCGCCAGTTGGCGAGCTTTCAGACGTGAGCGACGCTCCAGCGGAGCGGGTGTATTGGCGGGTCGGCTATCACGGCGATCCGCTCGGCTTCGTCCCATCGGAGATCTGCGAGTGGAGCCATCGCTTCGACGATCTTCGCCACCGCTTTCGCACCGTCTACGTCGCCGAGCTAGCCGAGACCTGTCTTCGCGAGGTGCTCGCGGACTTCCGTCCCAAGCTCTCCGCGATTCGACGTTTCCAGCAGGAGATGGGAGCAGAGGCCGCGCAGGAACTTGCCGCCCAGCCGATCACAGCGGCATGGCGTCGGGAAAACGTTCTCGCGCCCGTGCGACTGCGGTTGGACGGCCCGATCCACGACCTCACCGATGTATCCCAGCGTCAGAAGATCGAGGAGCAACATGTCGATCTCCTGCTCGAGCACGACATGCGACATCTGGATCTACACGAGATCACCACAAGCCGCCGAGTCGTGACGCAAACGGTCGCCGGAGGCATCTATGATGACGGTGCAGCCGGGATTCGTTTCCCTTCGTGCCTGGACGGCAACCCCTGCATCGCTGTGTTCGAGGGGTGCGGTGAGCTTGAGACCGCAGGCGAGATCCTTCTGCTCACCGATCCGCCGCCAACGGCGCTGCTGAAGGTCGTCGCGCCCTGGCATCTCGACCTACAGTCGGCACCTGCCGTCGCGCCCGCAGACCGCCAATAGGCACAGCGCGATCAATTTCACTGAGTGGTTGGACGCAAGATTCTGGGGTCCAATTTGGGGTCCAAAGTGAGCGCAACTCAGAAGCACTCAAAAGCACTAAAGCCCAGTAAACATGGGCTCTGAGCACTCAAGCACACCAGAGCACGCGGACTGGGGGCCGGGCGGTCGCAGGTTCAAATCCTGTCTCCCCGATTCGACAAAACACCTGGTAATTAGCGCTTTTTGGATTGCTTAGAGGAGCCAGGTGGAGATCTCAATGTTCTATCTGTGTTCTATTTCCCGGGCGGTTCATGGCCCGTGAGTGTTTGAAGGTCCAATACGGGACTACAATGCGACTATGAGCGCGGCCCGACCCAAGCCAATACCGGCTCCTCCAAAGACGCCCGCACCAGCACCGAAGCCGCAAGCTGCCGCCCGTGGTCTCCCAGGTAGCGCTCGCGAGCGCACTGAGCGGCGTCAACGGTTCGCCAAGGAGCATCGAGAGACGCTGCATCGCTTGGGTCAGTAGCCCGTGGCAGTCATATATCCCGAGTTCGGGGACTTCTGTGATGTCGCCGCGGATATCCTTGGCACTACAGCGGCGCAGATTGCACGCCTTCCTAATGTCGCTCTCGCCGAGTCGGCTCTGGCAGCCCCGCGTGCAGGGTTTGGGGGCGTCGAGGTATACGTCACGATCCTGGAGAAGGCGGCGATCCTGCTGGAACGTTTGGCGCGCAATCATCCATTGCCTGACGGCAACAAGCGCACCGCGTTCTTCTTGACCGGCCTCTTCCTGGAAGCCAACGGCATGCCACTGAAAGAAGCGCTACCTGATGTCGATGTGCCGATGGTGGAGTTGATCGCCGGTGGACAAGCTGCTCCCGATGCCATTTTGTCGTGGCTGTCTCAGCGCACTTCCGATTCCGCGTAGGTTGAGCACCCGACTGCACGTTCATTTGTAGTCGGTGGCGGGATTCGTCCGGGGACTACGTCCCGGACTCGGAATCCGCTGCGCGGATTGAACTGCCAGCCCTTCTGGTCTGGAACGTTTTTTGACCGACGGCTGGGGGCCGGGCGGTCGCAGGTTCAAATCCTGTCTCCCGATACTTGAAGAACCCGCGAACAGCAGCGAATATGGGCGAAAATCCCCAAAACGCTGTACCTGGCGGGGCCTCATTCGCTTGTGTTCGTGGCTATTCGTGGGGCTCGGGACCGCAAACGGACCGCAGAGAGAACGAAAACGGACCGCAAACGGACCGCAGACTTTGCCGACCGGCCAGCAGTTCGTCACTCAAGCTCGCCCCGCCCATGAGCGCGTCCATCGGCCGGTGCAGCCGCTCGATAGCGTCGACTATCTCGTGGTTCAAAGACCGTCCAGTTAGGGCAATATCCTAAGGGAACTATGAGGTCGTGCGGCCGATCTCGGGCGGTGGCTACACCGTCGTGGGGGCTGACAGCACGACGATTCCCAATCCTTTGCCCACGAGTGAAGCTGCGACTTTCACGCTGGCCGCCCCCATCGCTGTAGAAGCCGGAGAGACGCTCGCGTTGTACTCAAGCTCTACGCAAGCCAGCAGCACGAGCGTCGCGGCGAGGGAGCGCACCTACGCGACCGGATCGACGCCGAGGCTGTAGTTGTAGCGGCAACAGCGTCTGACCGACCAGCAGGACTAGACTCGCCGCATTCGTGTCTAGAAAGCGCGACATCAAGCAATTTAGGTAGGCCTGCCGGTAGGTTGGCCTGACTGCCAGTGAGCGTTACGAAGCAAGCGACGCTCTGCATGGCGAGAAGGAATGTGGCTACATCCAAGCTGACATGACCTATGGCGAATTGGTGTTTGACTGTGACAATGGAAGGACCGATGGCGACCGTCGTAGCCCTTGATGCCTCACCCGCGAATGTGCTGCGTTCGATGCGGGGGTCGATAGTCGACACGCGTATCGCCCATCCTGATGTGCTCCACGTTGAAGTTAGCGACTCGCGCGGGGATATCTGACATCTCGCCACGCAAGATGCTGAGTGGTCGCCATCCGACCCAGGTCAGCTAGTCGGGCGCTCTATCGATGACATCGCCATCAACGGGAAGACAGAAGAGCTACGTTGCATGCTTTCCGATGGTTCAGTGCTCAATGTAAGACCTGCCGCCATTGAGGCGGAGGACGATCCACCCAATTGGGAATTCGTCAGTCCCGGTGGGATCGTCCTAGAGTTCGGTCGTGGATTCCGCTGGCAGATCAGCGGCGCTGACGTGCCAGCCTCGTCGCGTCGCTGAGGCCACAGAGCTCCAAGACCCTTCCCACCTCTTGGCACGCAGCTCGCGCACCAAGACTAATGGCGGCATCAGTGCAGGGGCACCTATCGATCCGATTCCTAATAGTTGGATTTGCTAGCCTCCCGACCCGGAGATAGATGGGGGAATGAAGCGACTAGCAGTAATCCTGTTCGCACTGATCGCCCTTGTGGGTGCGCTCAGCTCGCACGGGAACAGTCATAAGGCTGATAACGCGTCGACCGGCTCAATGCCATTGGTCGCAGGATCAACCAGGGTGGCGCCGCATCACGCCGCGCACATTCACTACACGGCATGCGACCAGAACATCAGCGCTGGTCAACATACAACGTGCGAGTTCGCGGACAACGTCTTCCGCGCGTTCGCGCACGAAGCGGCACAGGGTTCAGAAGAAGCAAGCGTCACCGCGACAAGCCCTGCGACCGGCAAGGCCTACATGGTGCGCTGCGGAACCACGCATGGCGTGACGGTCTGCACAGGTGGGTCCGACGCCGCGTGTCCGATTCCCGCTTTGGGCGGCCAAGGTCTACAACCAGCCAGCGAAGCCCGAAAATGAATCGAATGCTTCTACGCCCGCGACGGAACCGGAACAAGCAACGCCCGAAAGCTCGTCGGGGTCCGAAGAACCCGGCGAATCCAGCTCGGAATGCACCGACGGCACCTACGAAAACTCCTCCGGCAACATCGTTTGCAAACCGGAGGAATCGCCCACCGTCCCCACGGGCGCCTCAGCTCGCTGTGGGGACGGGACCTACAGCTTCAGCGAACACCGGAGCGGCACCTGCTCCTACCACGGAGGGGTGGCTGAATGGCTAGGCGAATAGCCGGTGCCCTAAGCGCGACCCCACATCGTCGCGTGCGACACCGCTGTGACGGGCAACTCACTTTGGCCGCCCGCGAGACCAAACGAGACTTCGCTGGGTCTGAGTCCAATCACAGAAAGCGTCTACACCTTAGCGCCGCCCACTTGCAATCTTGTACACGCTCGGCATGCTCGCTGCCGGATGGCGGACACCGTACGCAAATGCCCGTAGCGCGAGCGCTCTCGTTGGGTGAGCGACTGGCAGAAGCACGAGACCGTATCGCCCAACTGGCCATGGCACGTAGGTCTTCACGCATCCGCCAAGCCGGGTGCTGTCTCGGCCTTCTGCTTCGCAGCGCTTGAGCCGCGAGAAGGGCAGGCCACCGTCACGATCGACTTCACGGCGCAGCACGTCGAGCGCCTTGCGAGCGGTGGCCGGGTGGTGAGCGAGATCTTCAGCGATGGCGCTCTCGTCGAAGGCGACGGGCACGATAGGGCCGGCCGGCGTACCGGCCACTCGTTAGCCCTCGCTGTCTGTCGGCAGCGCGCTGAAGTGCTGCTCGAACTCCTCCGGCGTCAGCTCACGCTCGCCGTGTCGACTGAGCATCGCCTTGACGCTCAGATCGGGGCGCAGCAGCACTCGACCGTCCGGACGACGGTCCTCGATGACGTAGTCGCCGGACAGGTCTCCACTCAGCGTGACGTGGGCAGGCTCCATGCTCAACAGTTTGACAGGCAGGGAGGACCGATCCAAGGGTGCCGTTCGCTGTTTGATCGAACTCCGATCGCCCACGAAACCGCCCACGCCCCGCCGAACCCCGCTCAACCACGCCCTCCAACACCTGTCTCCCCGATCAGGTTCAGGTTCCGCGATCGCCGCCGCTAGCCAACAGCTGCGAGGGCTCCAGCGTAGCGCGCGGTCACTTCGATGACTGACGACTTGTCTGGCCACCCTAGAACGTCCGCTGAGACAATAAGCGCGCGTTCGAGCACAAGCGGCACTACTGTCGTAACAGCGGTGGCTTCGTCGTGGAGGTTGGCGTAGCTGAGTATTACCTGGGGCGAATCTCCTGGTGAAACCTCGAGGGGAGTCGCGTGCAGCGTTAGACCTAGCATGGTTGGATGCAGTACCGAGCTGAACTGCCGAAAAATGGCAGTGTAAAGCACGGTGAATGACAATTTCCCAGACCTGGGCCAATCGCTGTCTGCGGCACACGCCATTCCAGCGAGATCTCTTGGAAATCCAGCATCGAGTGTAGGATCATCCGCCAAACTCGTGTATAGCCCGCAGACGATCGGCGGAAGAAAGTCTGTTACCCCAAGAGCCTCAAATGCCTTGTGCGTCTTCAGCTGATTGCCAGCGTCCACTCTCAGCCACTGACGAAGGCGTTTGGCCGGATCTGCTCCGATCCACGCGAAGACAACGGCGTGCTCATACAACGAGCGTGTCAGCGATGCGACCTCTGTCTCGAGGCCAGGGTCGACTAGGTGCTGGATGCCTGCGGTGATCTCCGTCAGCCGAGCGATGAAAGCTGGCCCTATCCAGGACCATTGGGGATTCCCTATCTCTCCGGGCACGGGCTGTTCGAGCGGCCCATCAGTGAGCCGGACTAGTGCTCCTGAAAATGCGATCGCTAGATCGCGGTAGATCCTAGTCGTTGACGACACCGCACGTCGATCTTCGATGTGAGACTTGTGGCTCCTGGTCGGCAGGCGATAAGTTTCTAGCGCGGTGTTCCGGGTGCTTGCCGGACGCGTTGGCGTAAGCCTGTTGGCAGCCGGCAAAGAGGTCCAGCGCCTCATCGAGCCTCACCTGCACGTCAGCGCTGGAGCATTTGGCGCTTGCGGGTTGGCTGGTAATGCGTTCTTGCTCTTGGTGAAGGAGGTCGGCATAGAGCTGACATGCCGGAGGTGGAAAGGGCACTTGACAGCCCTTGATGGAAAGGCTACTTTCCATCATATATATGCCTGATGCCACTCCTTATGTACGTCTCGAGGAAGCCGTCCATGAGCTACTCCGAGCCCAGGAGGACTACGAGCTTATGCGGGCCGCCGTAGAGGAGCCGCTCGCCAAAGCGACGATGAGGCGCGAGGAAGCCATTCGCAAAGCCGCCGAGCTTGGCCTATCTCGGCGCAAAATCGCCGAAATGACTGGGGTTAGCCACACTCGCGTCATACAGATTCTCGAAGCGGAATCCCGACGCCTCGAGACGATGCGCGAACTTGCTTCGCTCAGCGGTCAGCCGTTGGCAGATCGTCTACTTGGGCTGGCCTACAGCAATAGCCTAAGTCGCGAGGAAATGGCGCAGGCGACCGGGCTCAGCGTCGATTCCGTGAACATCCTCATTCGTGAGTACGCCCAGCAGCGCGCCCGTGCGCGTAACGCCGCTGCCTTGGAGATGGTGCGTCGACACATGCCCAACTGGGATCGATAGCCATGGCACACCATCCCTATCGAGACCGACTAGCGGTGGAACGGAAGTTCGTTGTTGTGGAACTAGCAGAGAGATGGCTAGCGTTGATAGCACGACCGATCCTGCTTCTTCTGACGCTTGCACTGGGAGTCACCACGATCATTTGCGCCCTCCGCGGTTCGACTTGGCCACTGCCGGCCGGAATTGGGGGCTCCAGCGTCGTGGTGGGTGCCGCTGCCAGGTTGAATGGCCGCTAGTCCCGCCATCTCGGCAAGGACGCGTGAACCCAGCGCTTCATACAGCCTCCCAGTAGCAGCCACTATCTCGTACCGTCGCGGTCTCTCCGTAGGATCGACGCATGAGGGTAACTCGGGCCGTTTTGCTCAGTTGACGTCATAGGGGTCGTAGGTGCCGAAAGACCAGAGGTTGCCCTCCAGGTCGCGGGCGCTGTACTCGCGCGACCCGTAGTCCTCGTCGGTCAGCTCCCTGACTATCTCGACGCCCGCGGCCCTTGCGCGTTCGTGGTGAGCGTCGGGGTCGGCAACTACGAGGTAGATACTTACCGTGGAGGCCCGCGCATCGGGCTTATGACCGCCGAGCCAGCCGTCCGGGCGTGACTGTCCGAGCATCACGATGCCCGCCCCGAGTGTCAGCTCGGCGTGGTTGACATCGCCGTCCGCGTCCCGGTAGCAGACCTTCTCCTCGAAGCCGAACGCGCTTTGCAGCCACTCGATCGCGGCGTTCGCGTCGCGGTAGCGTAGCGCCGGAAAGACGTTCTGGTGTGCCGTCGATGTCATGCCTACTCCTTCGATTGTTGGATCGGCCTCAACCTACTCCTGCGCGCGTGCTCTGTCTTGGAGAAATGTGACCCCATCACCGACGGTGCCGTGGTCGGGCAGCTGGCGTGCAAGAAAGTCGGTTGGGGTGGTACCGGTAAGTTCGCGAAACTCGCGGTTCATATGAGGCTGGTCGTAGTAGCCGCAGTCGTAGGCGATCTCCGCCCAGCGTCGTGGATCTTCCCGCAGGCGACGACGGACATGCTCGAAGCGCTGGGAAGCATGCCGCTATCTGTGCGCAGGCAGCCCATCAAGTCGCCGAGTTCAAGCGCGCTGCTTTCGTGACTACGTGCCTTAGACTCGCGGCGATGTCGTTGCACCTCTTCGCGGGTTTGCGCGTACGCGACTTCCAAGCCGCCCGACCTTGGTATGAAAGGTTGCTGGGCGAGCCTACTTTCTTCCCCCACGCCACTGAGGCAGTGTGGACACTTGCCGAGGACCGGTCGGTCTACGTCGTGGAGCACGCCGATGGCGCGGGCAACTCCGTGGTAACGATCTTCCTCGACGATCTCGATGCCCACATAGCTACGATCGCCGCCCGCGGGCTCGAGCCCGACGGGCGCGAGACGTACTCGGGCGGCGTACGCAAGGTGATCTACCGCGATCCCGACGGCAACGAGCTGGGATTCGGCGGCTTGTCAGGTGGGATGTAATGCCCGGTGACACTATGGCCACCTATAGCGTGTGGAGCGCTTGAGCAAGGAACCCGCCGCTGCGGTCGCCGAGGCCAATCCGCCGTCGCCGCCACGCCGGTACGGTGGCGGTGAGTTCGAGACTCTTTACCGAACCAACGTTACTGCCGTTACCGCCTACTTTGCGCGGCGCGCACGTGACCCCCAGACGGTGGCTGACCTGACGGCCGAGACTTTCGTGGAGGCGATTGCTTCGTTTCGTACAGCCCCACCGCGACTTGGAGCGGAACGCGCCTGGGTGTTCGCGATCGCGCGACGCGTGTACGCCAAACACTGCGAGCGGAACTCGCGTCGCATCGACGCGGCGCGACGCGCGAGCGGAATCCGTGAGCTGGCCGACCATGCCGTCGAGGATCTACTCGAACGTATCGACAGCGAGCAAAGAGGGCGTGAGTTGCTCGCACAGCTCACTGAGCTATCAAATGGCGAGCGGGAGGCTCTAGAGCTGGTTGACATCGTCGGTTTGGCTCCACGCGAGGCCGCCGAGGCCCTGGGGCTGTCCGTGGGTGCGCTGCGCGTACGACTATTCCGAGCGCGGGCGCGTTTGAGAAAGGGAGCAAAGTGATGTCCAGATTCGAGGATGATCTGTGGGAGACGCTCTCACGCGAACATGGGGCGGCGACCCTACGGGCGGGTCCTCGAAGCGGCGTCGTGCCACGCCGTCGTCGGGCTCTGTCGCTGGCGGCAGCGGCGCTGACGCTTATTGCGGTGACGGCAACGGCTGTGGTGCTGCTATCGACCGGTAACGGTCTTTCCCCAGCTTACGCAATCACACAAAACGCCAACGGTACCGTGACGCTGACGCTAGATGAAGTGATCGGTGTCCAGCCGGCCAACCAAGAGCTGGCGAGGCTAGGTGTACGCGTCGTGGTGGCGAAGGTCGAGGCCGGCTGCAATGAAACCGGCCAGATCGTGAGGTTGGTCGAAGGGAACATCTTCAGGATGATCGAACCGGCAAAAGCCGGCGATGGGCTCGGTGGCCTGCGTTGGGTCATACATCCCGCAGCGATTCCGCAGGGTGACACGCTGAGGTTGTCAGTACAGATCGATCCCCGCAGCCGTATTCCGGCCGTCGGAGAGGTTTTGGGTCTGTTCCGTGGCGAGGCGCCGAAGTGCTCGAAACCGATCATCCCAATACCTTCCGGTTAGGAAGACACTTTTGTCCGCAAGATATGCGAACGGCGGCTAACGAAAACGAAACCCCGTAAGCCCTACTACTCGTACCTCTCCTCGAGGTCAAGCCGTCAACGGCGCCTTGGCGCGTAGTCCCGGAAGATGCACCCCGAGCACGCCACGCAGCATCGCCACGGTGAAGTGGAGGTAATCGAAGTAGTCGCGCCAGAGCACGATCTCCCCGTCGCGAACGTCAAACCGCCCACAAACCCACAGCTGGACATGGAGCTGACGGAACTTCAGGATGTCGGTGCGCTCGGTGAGGACCGACGATCCATCTGCGGAAATAGTGTGGATGTACACATCGAACCCGCCTCCACCCCCCGACATTCCGCGAAAGAGACGCCGAACGCGCTCACGTCCGTGGACTGTGGGCAAACCAACGTTCTCGTACCCTACGTCCACCGCCAGGAGCTCTACCGCCTCGTCGACGTCGCCGCGGCGAAGGAGATCCAAGAAGCGCACCACTACGTGCGTAGGCGACGAATTGGTCGTCGGTCGATCTGCAGTTGTCTTCGCGAGGTTGCTCGCCAACTCGGTCACTGACCTCAGCATAGTCGAACATCTCGGCCCCTAGCCGCCGAGACATGCCCTTCGAACACCTCGCTCGAGCCCAGGCCACGACACAGTCAAGCCGACAGTGGAGCACAAGCAAGCGGGCGACGGTGTGTGGTTGCAGGACATAGTGGACTGATGTCTCGGGAGATACTGGACACCGATGAAAGGTGGCTGGTATGGGGACGGGACGGATGGGCCTGGCGCGCTATGTCGTGGACGCCGTGGTCTTGGAGGGACGCAGCGCTCGAGAGGTCGCCAGGGCGCATGGGATCTCTAAGAGCTGGATCTACGAGCTGATCGCCCGCTATCGAGACGGTGGCTATCGAGCACTGGAGTCCCGGTCAAGACGGCCGCGGTCCTGCAAGCACGGGACACCACCCGAGGTGATCGAAGCGATCGTGGCGCTGCGAGAAGAACTCCACGATCAAGGCCATGATTGCGGGGCGGCGACGATCTCCTATCACCTCACCGGCCGGATCGAGAACGTGCCCTCCAGGACCACGATCTGGCGGATCCTCAGGCGGGAGGGCCTAATCGTCCCGCAACCGCAGAAGCGGCCACAGAGTAGCCTGATCCGCTTTGAAGCCGAGCTGCCGAACGAGATGTGGCAGACAGACATCACGCATTGGCATCTCGCAGGTGGGGAGCACGTGGAGATCATGAACATGATCGACGACCACTCCCGCCTATTCCTCGCCTCCCAAGCATTCACGACGACCAAAGCCCAAGACGTCGTGGACGTCTTCCACAAAGCAGCCGAGCTACACGGCCTACCGGCCTGCCTGCTCTCCGATAACGGCGCCGTGTTCACCGCCACACCACGCAAGGGCAAGGTACTCCTACAAACAGAACTCGAGCGGTTCGGGATCACTAACAAGAACTCAAGGCCCTACCACCCCCAAACCTGCGGAAAGATCGAGCGACTACACCAAACACTCAAGCGCTACCTCACCCGCCAAGAACCAGCAAAGACACTCACAGAGCTGCAAACCCAGCTCGACGCGTTCGTCCACTACTACAACCACATCCGCCCACACAGAGCACTCAACGGCCGCACACCACTACAGGCCTACAGCACCAAGGTCACAAGGCCCGCCCCACAAGCCAAACGTCCCCAGAGACGCACTTCCGTGTCCGCCGAGACAAGGTCGACCAAGGCGGACGAGTCACCCTCCGCCACAACAGCCGACTACACCACATCGGCATCGGCAGAGCCCACACAGGACGCCCCATAAAGCTCCTCATCGCCGACCAAAACATCCGCGTCATCGACCAGCAAACCGGCGAACTACTACGCCAACTCACCCTCGACCCCAACCGCGACTACCAACCCCTCAACCAACCCTAAACTGTCCACGATCTCCCGAGACACATGTCCGGGATCACCTGAGACATCACAGCAAGCGGGCGACGGGAATCGAACCCGCCCTAGAAGCTTGGAAGGCTTCTGTGCAACCACAACACTTCGCCCGCACGAGGCCCATCATCGTACCGTCCCTCATCCCCACTAAGGTATGGGCGTGCGCTTCAGGGCTTTGGCCTTCCTGCTCGTGCTCACGGTGGCCGACTACTTGCTGTGGAACTGGTCGATCGCCAACGGTCACGACATCCTCTCGCTCGTGGCGGGTCTCACGCTGCTGCCCTTGGGCACGGTGAGCATCGCCCAGCTCGCGCTTGCGGCGGCGCGACTGATGGGGCTGCTACTTGGACGCTCCTCGACCGCCACCCGCTCCCAGCGAGCTTCGCGGGAAGCCATGGCCTCCGAGCACGCACGACAGGCCGCAGCGGTGGAGTCCGATCCGCCGTCGAGCAGACTCGCAGCCTAAGGGCGGACCCCAGCTTTGACGGCTGACCGATGAGCGGCAAGCGACGCTTTCGTCTGCTCCCGAGCTCTGCCAGGGCCAGACTGGCGACAGCAGCCGTGGCCCTGCTGGTGCTGGCGGGAGTAGCACTCGCGGGCTACCTCTACGAGAAACATCGCACCGGCGACATCTACCACCCGCAAGCGCGGTTCTTGCCGCAGCCCACGCCAACCCTGCCGAAGGTCAAAGGCCAGGACCACTTCGCCTGGCCCCTATACGGCTACACCAAGAACCACACCCGCTTCTTCCCGGCCTCCCCGACGATGAGGCCCCCCTTCAGGACGGTATGGGCGCGCGGCGGCGGCGCCCTGCTCGAGTTCCCGCCCGTGATGTGGGGCAACCGGATCTTCCAGCTCGCCGACGACGCCACGCTCATCGCGATCGACAAGTACACCGGGCAGACCCTCTGGAGCCGGCGCCTCGGAGCCCTCTCAGCCTCCACACCGGCCGTAGCCGGCAACACCGTGTACGCAACTCTGCTCTCGCGCTCGCCCGGCTCGCAAGCCGGGCGGGTCGTGGCCCTGGACACGCTCAATGGCCACTTCCGCTGGACCCGCGAGCTGCCCAGCCGAGCGGAGTCCTCCCCCCTACTTGACAAAGGCAAGCTGTTCTTCGGCTCCCAGAACGGGACCGTATACGCGCTCAACGCAAGCAATGGCAACGTCCTTTGGACCTACCACGCGGCCGGCGCGGTCAAGGCAAGCCCGAGCCTCTCGGGCGGTGTGCTCTATTTCGGCGACTACTCGGGCGAGCTGCAGGCCGTCGGCGAGCAGCACGGACATTTGCTGTGGCGCAGCGGCTCCGGCGGTGCGCTGCTCGGCAGCGGCACCTTCTACTCGACCCCAGCCGTCATGTACGGGCGCGTGTTCCTCGGTAACACCGACGGACGCGTGTACGCCTACGACGCCTCCTCGGGCGCGCTCGACTGGGCAGTTCAAACAGGGGCCTACGTATACGCCTCGCCCGCTGTCACGAACGCGCCCGGCCTCGGCCCGACCATCTACCTGGGCTCATATGACGGCACCTTCTATGCCCTCAATGCCCGCTCCGGACACATCGAGTGGCAGTACCACGCGGGCGGCAAGATCTCCGGCTCGGCCACGATCATCGGCAACATCGTGTACTTCGCGGATCTCGGCACACGCCACACGATCGGCCTCGGTATCTCCACCGGCAAAGTCGTGTTCTCCAAGAGCACCGGCTCCTTCGACCCGGTCATCAGCGACAACCACTACCTCTACCTGTCGGGCATCACTGGCCTGTACGCGCTCGCACCGCTCGACGCGACACCGCAAAGAGCCAAGACGCCGAGCGCTAGCGGCGCAGGGGCGGGGAGACCACACGCAAAGGCGGCCGCTGCAGCCATCGCCAAGGCACACGCGAACGCCGCGACCAAGCGCGCCAAGACCAAACGTGTCGTCGTCAGCCGCACTTCCCGGCCAACCCGAGCCCACGCGCGAGCGAAAAACGCGCCGCGACACGCACGACACCGGGGGACTTGACGCTCACTGCGGTCCAGCCACCGGGCGCGGGCGCTACACAGCCCCGACCGCGCACGAAAGCCCAGTAGTGTGTGTAATGCAGCCGTACAAGCGAAGTCCCAGACGTGGCGAAGCGCAGCGTGAACGAATCGTGGTCCAACCCCGTCAGCAGCGCCGGGGCCGAGGCGATCGGTGTGGGATCGATCACCTTGAACACGCGCCAATGTGTGCTCGAGAACACTTCGCGCAAGTAAGGCAGGCCCTTGCGGATCAGCGCCGCCTCTTCATCGCTCGAGCCGTCCAGGCGCACGTCGGGCAAGGCGACGTAGCTGACCGCCAGATCCTTCAGCCAAGCGCGGTAGGCGGAGGCGGTGAGCGTGCCGCCGAAGAACAGCGGGTCGTACTTAGTGTCGAGCTGGCGCTCCCACCCGCGCGCCAACTGGAAGCGCCGCCCGAGCAAGGCCGCCTCCCAGTGGGAGTGCGTAAAAGGCACCTCCACGCGCACGAGTCCCCCGCCGTGAGCGTCGAGGAAACGTTCGAGCGGAACGTAATAGGTGGCGCTCGTCGAGCGATCCCCGATCACCTCGGCGCTCTCGCGCACTGGCCCCCACGCTGTCCACACGACGATCACACCCACGGCAAGCACCACGCTTGCAAGCGGACGACCGGGACGGCTGAAGCCGTCGCGCCCGAGCGCGCACAGCGCAAGTGGCCCGGCCAAGATGACCGCGTAGCGAGCGATGTTGCTGCCCATCGGCGTCGGCGCGATCGACAGAAAGGTCACCCCCAGATAGATCAGCCCGCCGATCCGCAACAGCCGCTCCTCCCACGGCACGGCGTACAGGAACGCCAAAGTCACCGCGACCGTGGCGGTCACCGAGCTGGCCGCGAATGGCTCCCAGCCACCCTCGGGAAACAATGCCTCCAGCGGCAGCACCACGACGAGCACGGGCGCCACCAACGTGAGCCCGGCGAGCGCACGGCGGCTGACGAGAACCTGCGTGGCACCCGCCAGCGCGAGCAGCAACCCGGCAACGGGGCTCGTCGCGGTACACAGCACCGTGAGCACGACCGCCAGCCGCGGTCGCTCGCGCACTAGCGCAAGCACGGCAAGCACCGCGAACGTGACACCAAGCGCGAATGTGACACGCCCGATCCACAAATCGCCGGCGGCCGCCAACGCGAAGCAGACCGCGCCCCAGCGCGCGCGCGGCCCGTATACACCAAGCGCAATCCGCTCGAACGCGAACGTCGAGACCAGCACCGCAAGCGCACCGGCGAGACGAATCCCGAGCAGCAGCGCAAGCCACGGGAACACCAGGCTGTAGCCAGGGAGATGGTGCCCGGCGTACCAGTTGTTATCCCACACCGTGAAACCAAAGCGTTCGAACAGCGTCGCGCGATAGGTCTGCGCGGCGAAGTCCGGCGAGCGCGGCGCGAGCAGCAGCCAGCTCCCGACGAGCACGAGCGCCGTGACCATCGCCGGCGAGATGCGCACGTCCGCGAGCGATCTACGTGACGACCCTGACCGGGCCTGGCCCCCGGCGAGTGCTTGGCTATCCACCGAACCCAAGCGGCCCAGTATGGCGAGGCCGCCCACCACACGAGACGGACCCTGATCCGTTAACGGCTCGACTCAGCCCACGCAGTCGCTAAGTTGGCTGAGGCTCGGCGTGCTACCCCGCCGAGCCTCAGCACACACGCGAGTCGGTCTCAGAATGGACGAGTCGCGCGTTTATACCTGCATGAACAGATGGCAGCACCGGAAGTCGCGTTGCGCCACCGCAACCGCGCGTTGCGCACCGCAGCCGCCGGTGGCCGATAATCAGCGCCGATGATCGCAACCCCCAAGCGCGTCTGCCGAGGGCTGGCGCTCGCGCTGCTTGCCACCACAACCTTGGCGTCGGGTTGCGGCACCGTGCACCCACCGGCGCTCGGCAGCGCGGCGCTAGCCGAAGCACGGACATTCCCCTACTACAGGATCTACTGGGTGGGCCCGAGCTTCGCGGGCCATCCGCTGGCTGCCGTGGACGGCCTGAAGAGCTACAGCGCTGGGATCGGCGACAGCGTGTATTACGGCGACTGCGTCAACGGCAAGGGACTGCTCGGCGGCGGCGGGAGCTGCCTACTGCCGTTGCAAGTCACAACGGTCATCTATGGGCTTCATTCCAACGCCCCGCTCGGTGCCCAACGCAACGTGCTGATCAGAGGCGTGCCGGCGACGGTGTACGACGAAGAACGCTCGATCGAGCTCTATAGCGGCCGGCTGGCGATCGACCTGTTCTCAGATACGCTCGCCCACGCGCTACAGGCAGCCAATGAGCTGCTGGCGCTCAACGCACCTGGATCCGCGAGCGGCAACCTGCCACCACCCGCCTACTGCCCAGGTCTCTCCGGTCCCATCTCGCCACGGCTGAACCAGGTCATGAATGCCCTCCCAGGTCACCCCTGCCAGAAGGCACAGGCCGCCATCGCCACAAACGAACGTCTGGCTGAATCCCCTAGCTCCCGCTAGCCCCTTCGGGGGCAGCCCTCACAGGCTCCCCGATCTCACCACGCAGACTGAAAAAGGCCGCCGAGCCGATCAACGCCGGTAGCCACAGCGAGATCGCGCGATAAGTCACCACAGCCGCTACCACCACCGACACCGGCCGCACCCCAAACAGCACGAGCATCCCGATCAAGCCACCTTCGACAGCGACAAGCCCTGCGGGTATTGGGATCGAGTTTGCGAGCTGGCCAACGAGATAGGCCATCGCCACCACCCAGAATGTCGGCGAGTGCCCGTAAGCGAGGAGACACGTGTACAGCACGAGCGTGTCGAATAGCCAATAGCCGATCGCGCCGAGCAGGCGTACCTCGCCCCGTCTGATCAGCCGTAGCGCACCGCGCACGCCGTCGCTAACCGCCACAAGCGCAACATGCATACGCCCGCTGCGCAGCCCATCGCGTCCCGCCAGTCGCCCCGCGAGCCCCGCGATGGCAAGCGTCCCAGCGATCGTCGCGATCGCGAGCGCGGCAGGCAGCAGAGTGAGCAGAGCGTTCTGTGAGCCGGGCAGAAGTCCAAGCCACATGGGCAGACCGATCAACGCCACCGCGCTCACGTTTACGGCGCTCGTTATGACGAATATGAGCACCGAGCGCCTGGCGATGCGCTCCACCGCCACGCCCCTCGTTCGCAGCACCCATGCTCCCAGTGCTATCCCACCGATGCCACCAGCCGAGACAACCGAGTTGACCCCAAGCTCCGAGAGCGCCAGCCGCCGGCTGAAGACGCGCTCCATCTTGAAGATGAGCTCGAACAGGACGACATAGCCGGCACAGGAGAGCAGCTCGAAGCCGACACCCGCGGCCACCCACAGAAGATTGGCATCGGTAATGCGCTCACCGGCAGAGCGCAGCCCCGGCACCGCGAGTAGCAAGGCAGCGATCAGCATGAAGAACACCGCGAGGCTGATCAAGCCGTTGCGCAACCGCCGTGACTGGCCTGACATATCGCCGTCCGCGTTGGGTAGCGATCGGCTTGCGCTCGTAGGCGATTGGTCTGCGCTCGAAGGCAATTGGTCTGCTCGAATCGCCTCGGTGGTGTCCTCGTCGAGGATTCTTCGCATCCTCTTCAGCCTTGTTATTAGGTTCCTCCCGCTACCGTCACAATAGCCTCACCTCCCCGACACACACGTCCCGGAGGCGTAGGAGCGAAACCGATATGGCAGAGCCAGCGCGCATACTGGTCGTCGACGACGAGCCCGCCGTCCAACACGCGCTGTCGCGAGCGCTCACGCTCGAGCGCTACCAGGTGGCTCTCTCCGGCGATGGCGGTGAGGCGCTCGAGCGCCTCACCGAGGGCACTTATGACGCGGTGATCCTGGACGTCTCGATGCCCGTGCTCGACGGTCTAGAAGTATGCCGGCGGGTACGCGAGAACGGCGATCGCATACCCGTGCTGATGCTTACCGCACGCGAGCAGATCGATGACCGAGTGGCTGGCTTGGATGCGGGCGCGGACGACTACCTCGTCAAGCCGTTCGCCTTGCGCGAGCTGATGGCGCGCGTGCGTGCCCTCTTGAGAAGGGCGGATGAGATCGATCAGGAGGAGACGCTGCGCTTCGACGATCTGCGTCTTGACCGGCTCGCCCACGAGGCTTGGCGGGGAGAGCGCTCGCTGAACCTCACCCGCACCGAGTTCTTGCTGCTCGAGCTATTCCTGCGCCACCCCAAGCAGGTGCTCACGCGTTCGATCATCTTCGAGCACGTGTGGGGCTATGACTTCGGCTCTAGCTCCAACTCGCTGGGGGTCTACATGGGCTATCTGCGTCGCAAGACAGAGGCCGAGGGAGAGCCGCGCCTGTTGCACACGGTGCGCGGCGTCGGCTATGTGCTGAGAGAGCCATGAGCCCACAAATCGCGATCCCACGTCCAAGCGCGACACGAACATGAGCTTCCGACGACGCATCACACTCGTGTCTGCCGCCGCGGTAGCGATCGCCGTGGTGCTCGCCTCCGCTCTCACCTACCTGCTCGCCGCCCATCAGCTACGCGGACAGGTCGACGCACAGCTGCGAAGTCGCTCGGATGGCTTGCGCTTCATCGCAAACGCGGTACCCACAGGGTTGAGCGGTCGCGACGAGCGCTTTCTCGCCCAAGCCCTGACGCGCTCTGGTCATGGCAAGCTGCTTAGCGGCGACAGCAAGGCAGGTACCCCACTCGGCCTACTGCTCTCACCGCCCCCCTCGCGCACCGGTGAAGATGCTCGGCCAACCACACCGGGAACGGCAGGAAAAGGACAAGCCATCTCGGTATTGCGCGACCCATTCGGCAACCTATCCCCCCACCCTGACCAGGTGCGCGGCTACCAACAGCTGGTCGATTCGAGCGGCAAGATCCGGTTTGACTCCCCGCCAAACGTGAGGCTGCCAATCGATGCCGCTACGCGCGCACTCGCGGCCAAGGGTGGCAAGCCGTTCTTCCGCGATGCCCACGCCGACGGCATCCACCTGCGCATCCTCACCGAGGCACTGCCTCACGGCTATGCCGCACAGCTCGCCCAGCCGCTCACCGATGTCGACAACGTACTCGCGCGCCTGCGCCTGATCCTCGCTCTACTCGACATCGGCGGTATCGCCCTTGCCGCACTGCTCGGGCGGCTTGTCGCGGGCGCCGCGGTGGCGCCCGTCAAGCGTCTCACCCAAGCCGCCGAGCATGTCACTCGCACACAGGACCTCTCGCAGCGAATCCAACCCGCCGGCGAAGATGAGATCGGGCGCCTCGCGGAGAGCTTCAACGCGATGCTCGACGCGCTACAGAGCTCGATGAACGCGCTCGACGCCTCCGTCCACGCGCAGCGTCAGCTCGTCGCCGATGCCTCCCACGAGTTGCGCACACCCGTGACGAGCCTGCGCACGAACATCGAAATCCTCAAGCAAGAGCGCGACATGAGCGTCGACGAACGCCAGCGAATGCTTGATGACGTGGTGGAGCAGATCGAGGAGCTCACACTGCTCATGAACGACCTGATCGAGCTCGGTCGCGGGGAGCAACCGCGCACAGGAAGCGAGGACGTGCGTTTGGATCTAGTGGTCGAGGAGGCCATCGACCGCGCCCGCCGTCATGCGCCCGACACTCCCTTCCATGTCGAGCTAGACCCGGTGGTGCTCACCGGCGAGCCAGGACGGCTAGCCCGTGCGGTCAACAACCTGATCGACAACGCCGTCAACTACAGCCCCGGCGGCAGTCCGGTGGAGATCGCGTTGCACGGCGAAGAGCTCATAGTGCAAGACCACGGGCCCGGTATCTCGAGCACCGACCTCCCCCACGTCTTCGACCGCTTCTACCGCGGTGCCGAGGCGCGCGGGCTGCCGGGCTCCGGCCTGGGTCTTGCGATCGTGCGCCAGGTCGCAGAACAGCACGGCGGCCGCGTCAGCGCCCAGTCGGCCCCAGCAGGAGGCACGCTGATGCGCCTGCGCCTGCCGGGTGCGGGGCCAGTCGAGGAGCTGCCAACACTCGACACCGCGCTTCACGCGGGTTGAGCACCACAGAGTCGCCAGCGAACACCTCACACGCACGGCGAGTTGCGCACAGCAATTTCGGGCTCAAATGCCCATCTCCGCCTTGAGCCTTCCGCTCTTCACGGCCTCCCGCAGCGCTCGGTAGTCAACCTCGTTCTGGTCGGCGTAGGCAACCGAGAACTCCGCGATGGCGCGATCGAACACATCTGATCTCCCAAGGTAAGAGGCGATCGCGTGACGCTCACCGGAACGGGCGTGACCCCGGGACAGAGTCCAACCGCACATCCGTCCCCACAGCTCCATGCCCTCCGGAGTCATACCCGCTATGTCCGCCGATCCCTTCCAGTCGCGCAACTGGCGGATGTAATAGTCGTGTTCCTCGCCCTCCCAAGCAAACCGCTCCCAGCCAAGGAAAATATCGCTGGCCGCCTGCATCAGCCGTTGGCCTGCCACCACTCGCTGCCCATGGTTGGAGAACACGCTCTTATACGTGAACCGCTCGAGCACCGACATATCGGCCTCCTTGACTTGTAGCAGTAGGGGGGACCCGTGATCGTCGAGGAGCAGCAAGATCCACGCCTCGGTGCCCACGCTGCCCACCCCCACCACCTTGCGGGCGAAGTGCACAAACCGGTAGCGCTCGAGCAGGTGTCTACGATCGGGCTCCAGTGTGCGTTGGTAGGAGTCGATGATTTTGTGAAGACCCTCGAGCGCCACGCTCGGGTCGACCCCCTCCACGAACTGCTCGACCGGCATGATCAAGGGAGGATCGCTGATGATTCTTGGCTCACCGTCAAGGACATGGCAGAGCTTCTCGAAGGCTTGATGGCTGTCATGTGCCCGCGCCTTGGCCACCGCCCGCCACACACTCGGTGTCTTCCTGGGGTCCAGAAGCGATCTGAAGCGTGGCAGCAGCTCGTCCATGTCGAGGTGCGCATACCACACGCCGAGCATCGACATTCCAGCGAACTCAATCATGGTCTCTCGGTAAGAGCGAACCGCATTGCGCACAATACGCTTTCGCTGCTTTTTCGAGAACCCGTTCTCGCGCCCAGCCACCTCTAGGCTTGTTGCCAACCGCTTCACGTCCCACTCCCATGGTCCGAGGGCAGTCTCGTCGAAGTCATTCACGTCGAAGAAGAGATGGCGCTCAGGCGAGCCGAAGATGCCGAAGTTGGACAGGTGAGCATCTCCACATAGCTGGACCGTCAGTCCCGAATCTCCAGTAGCAACGAGGTCTGAAGCCATCGGAAGCGCCGCACCACGATAGTAGGTAAAGGGTGAAATCAACATGCGCCCATGCCTGATCGGCACCAGATCTGGAGCACGAGTCTTGGCCTGATCTTCCAACAGATCAATTGAGCCGCTGCGGTCCGCAGGTCGCTCCCAGAGAGCTTGACTGGAACGCGGAGCCCCAGCGCGGGCAGCTCTACCACACGCTGCCCATTCGGCTGCCGAGAGGTGCTGCGCCATCCATGTTCCTTCCTAGACTGTGCGCCGAGCTTAGCTCTTACATGCGCGAAGAGCAACAGCCAACAGCGCAAAGGCATGGGTCAGTCGATCGAGATCGAGCATGGCCTTGAATCGGTCATTGAACATCGGCCATCGACGGTCTTCGCATTTGGCGAGATGCCCCTTGAATACGCTCTCCCCTCCATACGAAAGCTGGCCGGTGTGAGTCCATATCGCTGTCGAAAAGCCTTGGCGAAATGCGGCGCCTGACGAAAGCCCACTAGTCGCGCCACGTCGCGTACAGGGATCGCCGGCTGCTCGATCAACAGCTGAGCAGCAACATTCAGACGGCGTGTGAGCAGGTCCTCGCGGAAGGTGACATCGCCGAACTGGGCGTAGGCGCGAGTGAGCTGACGTGGTGAGCTGGCAAGCGCTCGAGCAACCTCATCGAGCGTCAACGGGCGGCGGTAGTGGCGAGCGATGACAATGCGCGCAAGAAGATACAAGCGGCGGCGCTGCTCGATCGTGGAGGGGCGCATGCTCCCTTAACCGACCGGCTCACCCCAACGAGACAACGCAAATCGACAATGCGCTTGCGCTCAGCTGGCATAGCTGCGTGCAACCTGCTCGACCTCCGCGCTATAGGAGCCACCGAACAGCACCGCGTGCACCAGCAACGGCAGTAGCTGCCACAGGCTCACTCGCTCTCGCCAACCGTCGGCGAGCGGTGTCAGCTCCTCGTAGGCGTCGAACACTCGCTCAGAAGGAGCACCGAATAGGCGCAACATCGCCAGGTCAACCTCACGGTGGCCACCATATGCCGACGGATCGATTAGCCACGGGCGTCCCTTTGCGTCGGCGTGCACGTTGCCCCTCCACAGATCCCCGTGCAGACGCGCCGGCGTCTCGGGTGGCCCTGAAAGTCGGTCAAGGCGCCCGCACACACCCTCCACCGCTGCCACACCGCCCCTGGTCAACGCGCCTCGCTCGCTTGCAATGCGCGCGAGCGGCAGCAACCGGCGCTCCGCGTAGAAGGAAACCCAGTCCTCGCTCGGCTCGTTGGGCAGACGCAGCGAGCCGATGCGCGCCTGCACACCAAGCCGCTCCCCAAAACCAGGATCGCCAAAGCAAGGGGCACCGGCGGCGTGGATCGCCGCAAGGCCACGTCCAAGCTCCTCCGCGCCCTCGGCGCTGAGCCGGCCGGGCTCGACCCACTCGAGCGCCAGGTAGTCCTCTGCAACCTCAATCACCCGCGGCACCCGCAATACAGCCGGCTCAGCCAGCCAGCTCAACCCGGCTGCCTCCAGCGCGTACTCGCCCTCCCCGGCGCCTGGCCGCGTCTTGACAAACGCCTCCTCCCCATTCAACCGCACGTGCCACGCCTGGTTGATGTCGCCACCGCCCACCCGCCGCGGCTTGCTGGCGCCAGACGGCAGTGTCATCGCGACTCTAACGCCCGCACCTGCTCGAGCAGCCCCACACACGCCGCCTGCACCTGGTCGAGCACAATCTCAAAGCCACGCCTACTGTCGTAATAAGGGTCGGGCACATCGAGATCGTCTAGGTGCGTACTTGCGGGATCGAACTCGCGCAACAGGTGCACCTTCATGCGTGAGGGCTCGTCGGGTGCCAGCTGGCGCAAAGCATGCTGGTTAGAGCGATCCATTGCGAGAATCAAGTCGAAGCGCTCGAAATCATCAGTGCACACCTGTCGCGCCGCGCTTTCGAGCTCGATCCCCCTGCTATGCGCCGCCTCGCTAGCGCGAGCGTCTGGGGGCTCCCCAATATGCCATCCCCCAGTCCCCGCGCTATCGAGCTCGACGCTCTCGCGCAAACCAGCTTCCGCCACGAGCTTGCGCATCACACCCTCCGCGGTGGGTGAGCGACAGATATTGCCCAAACATACAAACAGGATGTTCACCGTGTTCGGTACCTCAAAAGAACGACCCTAAATCCCAAAAAATCCTTTAGCCACCCAAACCCCAGAGGGCATCCGGGGAGAGCCCACCTCAGTCACTCCTCACCCAGCTCGAGCACCGCCAGGAACGCCTCCTGTGGCACCTCAACGCGTCCCACCTGCTTCATGCGCTTCTTGCCCTCCTTCTGCTTGCCCAGGAGCTTCTTCTTGCGAGAAATGTCACCGCCGTAGCACTTCGCGATGACATCCTTGCGAAATGCCTTCACCGTCTCGCGAGCGATGATGTGCGAGCCGATAGCCGCCTGGATCGGCACGTCGTACTGCTGGCGTGGAATTCGCTTGCGTAGCTTTTCGGTGAGCGTGCGCCCCATGTCGTAGGCCTTATCGCGGTGCACCACCATCGAGAGAGCGTCAACTGTGTCGCCGGCGAGCAGAACCTCGAGCTTTACGAGGTTTGCGGGCTTCATGTCGCTCAGCTCATAGTCGAGCGACGCATACCCGCGCGTGCGCGACTTCAGCTGGTCGAAGAAGTCGAGCACGATTTCCGCGAGCGGCAGGTCGTAGCTCATCTGCACGCGCTCGGGTGAGAGGTAATGCATGCCCGCCGGCTCGCCCCTGCGTTCCTGACAGAGCTCCATCACCGCTCCCACGAACTCGCGCGGGGCGATCACCTGCGCCTTGATGAACGGCTCGCGGATCTCCGCGATCGTGCCGGGATCGGGCATGTCGGAGGGGTTGTGTACCTCCAACTCCTCCCCGTTTGTGAGCGTCACGTCGAACTCAACCGAGGGCATCGTGGCAAGTAGCTCCAGGTCGTACTCGCGCTCGAGGCGCTCGCGCACGATGTCCATGTGCAGCAGCCCAAGGAAACCGCAACGGAAGCCAAAGCCGAGCGCGTCGGAGGTCTCCGGCTCCCAGGAGAGGGCGGCGTCGTTGAGCGTCAGCTTCTCGAGCGCATCGCGCAAGTCGGGATAGCGGTCGGAGTCGATCGGGAACAGCCCACAGAACACCATCGGCTTGACCTCGCGATAGCCGGGCAGCGGCTCTGTGGCACTCTGGCCCCCGCGCACGGCCGTCGTGAGCGTATCGCCGACACGGAGGTGCGTCACATCCTTGATGCCCGTGATCAAATAGCCAACCTCGCCGGCCGCGAGCTGCTTGACCGGCGTCATTGTCGGCGAGAAGAAGCCGATGTCGTCGATCTCGGCGTGCGTGCCGGCGGCCATCGCCCGGATCGCCTCGCCCTTCCTGAAGACGCCGTCCACGACCCTGATGTAGGCGATCACCCCGCGGTACTGGTCGAACTCGGAGTCGAAGATCAGGGCACGCGGCGGCGCGTCCGGATCACCCGATGGCGGCGGCACGCGCCGCACCAACTCGTCGAGCACCTCCCCCACGCCCGCGCCTGTCTTGCCACTGATCTTCAGGATCGCCTCTTCCGGCTCGCCGATCAGCTCCGCCACTTCACCCGCGACTCGCTCTGGCTCGGCTCCGGGCAGGTCGATCTTGTTCAGGCACGGGATCAGCTCCAGTCCGGCCTCCACCGCCAGATAGGTGTTCGCCACCGTCTGCGCCTCGACGCCCTGGGAGGCGTCCACAACCAACAGCGCCCCCTCGCACGCCGCGAGCGAGCGCGACACCTCGTAAGTGAAGTCAACGTGCCCGGGCGTGTCGATCAAGTGCAGTTGGTAGGTCTCCCCATCGGAGGCCTCAAAGGCGACCTTCACGGCCTGCGCCTTGATTGTGATGCCCCGCTCGCGCTCCAGATCCATCGAGTCGAGCACCTGCGCGCGCATCGCCCGCTCATCCACGGCATGCGTCAGCTCGAGGATGCGGTCGGCCAGCGTCGACTTGCCGTGGTCGATGTGCGCGATGATCGAGAAGTTGCGGATCTTGTCTTGGTTCATGGTCCTACCGGGAAACCGCCGGCGGAGGGTAGACACGGTTGCGGATCTTGTCTTGTTGCATGGCGTCCAAACTGTAGATGGCCTGCGGCTCCACCCCGCGCTCGGACGCTCACGCCAGTGGTGGCTTCCGCGGCGCGCTAGCCTTCATGGTCCGGCGGATCGCCTACTCAACCGGAGCCTTCGGGCTCAACCGGGCCACGCACCAACCTTGTGTTGGTGGCCAGTCCCGGTGGTTGGGAGTGTCATAGCCGCCCAGGCATAGACACATTTTAAGTCCTGGGACGTAGTAGTAACCCGGTGATCTTTGTCCGGACCAGGGCCGGGAGGGCGAAAGCCTTCTCGGCCCTTCGTCTGTCTGCCGCCGACGCACACCCACATCAAGCGCGCTTGCAGCTTCGGGCCGTGCCCAACTGAGTTCAAACCCGGCCCAGCTGAGCCATGATCAGGCGTTGCACCTGGTGGGCCTCCGGGACGCTCATGACGAGCACTGCCCGCGAGTACACCCACAACCCGGCGAGCGCCGCCGCTCCGACGCTGACGATCTGCGCGGGCAACGACACGCCAAGCAGCGCGTCGAGCAGATACCAAACCGCGTAGGACACGCCCGCGAGCAGTGCCGAGGCGGTGCACACGCGCACCGTGATCATCGTCGTGCGCGCCCCGTCAAGCCGTCCGTTGAAGCCGATCCGCACGCGGCGGGCGAGCAGCGCGGTCATGACAACGTTGGCCACCAACGTCCCGATCACGAGCCCCGCGATCCCCAACGGCTTGTACAGGCTGAGGCTGACGACGATGTCCACGATGATGTTGATCCCGGCCAAGCCGGTGGGGATCCACGGACGCTGCACCGCGAAGAACGTTCTCGTCAGCAGTAGATTGAGCCCGCCGAAGGGCAGGCTGAAGGCAAACCAGAACAGCGCGATCGACACCAGGTGGGTGGATTGCGCGTCGAATTCTCCGCGCTGAAACAGCAAGCGCACGATCGGGGTCGCAAGCACCGCCATGAACGCCGCAGCCGGGATCAACAGCAGGTTGATCTGGCGCATCCCGGAGGCGACCGTGCTGCGCATCGACGCTGTGTCGCGACGAGACGCCATGCGGCTCATCGTCGGAAACAGCACAGTGGCTACCGCCACGCTGAACATGCCCTGCGGCAGCATGTACACGCGGAAGGCGTTTTCGATCGCACGCGGCGCTTCATCGGAGACGAGCGTGCCGAAGGCCGAGTTGATCAGCTGGTCGAGATTGACGATGCCCAGGCCAATCGTCACAGGCATCATCAACAGGAACACGCGACTCACGCGCGGGTCGTGCCAGTCGATCGTCATCTGCAGGCGGAAGTCGATCCGCGCGAGCGCTCCGAGCGCCATCAGCATCTGCACGCCCGTGGCCACCAGCACACCGATCGCAAACGCGTAGATCCCAGCTTCACCGTGGAAGTGCGGGTGCAGCGTGACGAGGAACACGATGATGATCACGTTCCACACCGCCGGCGAGATCGCCTGGAGCGTGAAGCGGTCGTAGGACTGCAGGATGCCGAGCAGCAGCCCAGTCAAGCCAAGGAGCAGCACCACCGGGAACAACACTTGCGAGAGCCCCACCGTGAGCGACACGGTGGACGGCAGGAACTTGGGGCCGGCGAACAGCGGCATGATCGTGCCAGCCGCGAGGATGAAGAAGGCTGTGATCACGCTCAATGCGATCAGCAGGATCCAGAACAGCGTGGAGGCCAGGCGGAACGCCTCACGCCTCTTGCCCTGCTGGAGCAGGTCGGTGAAGACGGGAACGAACGCAGCCGACAAGCGCCGCGTTGGCGAACAGCTGCGCCACAAAATTGGGGACCAGGAAGGCGATCGTGTAGGCCGACGCGGCGGCGGTCGTGCCGAAGTAGCTGGCGAATGCGATCTCGCGCAACAGCCCCACGATTCGCGAGAAGCCCGTCACGATCGAGAACATCGCGGTGTTGCGCGCGATGCTGTTGGGAGGCTTGGGCCCCGCCGCTTCCTCCCCCGTCTCAGAGCTCACAGCCACGGGGCGCTATAGTACGGCGCTGCGCGGCGCGCCCCGGCAGGCTGCTTGGGCCGCAAGCGTCTTTTCACATGGCCAACATCGCATCCCAAAAGAAGCGCATCCTCCGCTCCGAGCGCGAGCGTATTGAGAACCGTCAATACACCTCGGCGATCAAGACCTACTTCCGTCGGCTGGAGACGCTCGTGCAAGGAGAAGGACGGCGACGCCATCGAGGCCGAGCACCGTCGCCTCGTGCGCACGATCGACAAGGCCGTCAAGCGTGGCGCGTTGCATCGCAACACCGGTGCCCGCAAGAAGTCCCGCGCGGCACGTGTCGTCGCCGGCAGCAAGTCCTCAGACGCGTCTCTAGCTTGTCACCGCGAGGATCGCTCGCATCGCGAGCGTGTCCTCTTCCAGCGATGAGAGCGGCGTACGCGACTCGCTCAGCGGGGCTCCCCCGCGCGTGTCGAGTTCGAGGTCGGCGATCCGGCACAGCGCCGCGCGCAGACGCTCGGGCTCGGTACGCGCCACGTCAGCGATGAAGCGGTCGGCCGCGCGAGGAGGCATGCGCAAGCTGCGCTTGATCTCCGCGGGCGCCTCTCCTGCCTGGATGCGCACCGATACGCCCTCGGCGTCGCGCAAGCGCTGGGCCATCAGGTACACGAGCCCTGACAGGCGCTCGCCCTGGGCGCGCAGGCGCAGGTAGGAGCGCATCGCTTCGCCCGCGTCGCCGCCCACGAGCGCGTCGGCGAACGTAGAAGGCGCGATAGGCAGTGGAGTAGGCCGACTGCCCTTCGATGTCCTCGGCGCTCACCTTGATCGGGCCGTCGCTCTGCTCGGCGGCAAGCGCAAGCTTCTCTAGCTCTCGCAGCAGGCGCTGTTGGCGATCGCCCACCTGCGCCACGAGCGTCTTCGCGGCGAACGCGTCGAGCGACAGAGCCAAGCCGGCGTCGCCTGCTCGCGCACCCAGCCCGCAAGCTCCCACGGCTTGATCGTCGCCTCGGCCACGATCTGACCCTTGGCGGCCTTCACCGCCTCGTGTAGTGCAGCCGGCGCCTTCTGCGACCCTCCTCGCGCGCGAAGAACGCGATCGTCGTGTCAGGTGGCATCGTCGCCATCGCCGGCTCGATGTGCTCGCTTGACTTCAGCCTCCTTGAAGCGCTCCACCCCGTCCACCACGATCACGCGCCTGCCGATCGCGAACGTCATCGTGGAGAGCACTAGCGCCACGGCTTCCGGCGTGCCCGCGTCGCCGGTCAGAGTACCTCCACGCTGCCGCGTCGCCGTCGGATTCGGCCAGCGCCTTCAAGCGCGAGCGACGCTCGCCGATCGCGCCGTGATCGTCGCCGTGGATGAGGTAGGCGGGCTTGAGGGCGGGCATCGGTCGAGTCTAGGCCAGCGCCCGACATGGCCATCGTGACGGTTGTTGGTGGCGTAATTCCGCCAGACATTCGCCCTGCCATCGGTCAGGCTTCATTAGGTGATCGAGATCGCCGGGCACCGCCATCTGTGTCCCTCCGTCACACCAAGTAACTTCCCGAACCAAGAAACTGGCTGGGCAGCCAAACCGATCCGGAGGCACCATGCAGAACCTGATGCTCAAGCTCGACCGCTGGCTACGCCGTCGCCGCTGGTTCTTGATCGGAGCGTGGCTGGTGCTCGTGGTGGCAGCGGTGCCCCTCGCGGCGAAACAGAGCGAACACCTGTCCGGCGGCGGCTACAGCGATCCCCGGCTCCGGCTCGCAGAAGGTGCTGACGTAGCTGCCCGCGATCGCACCCGGGGCCCAACAGGCGCGACTGCTGGCGCGTGCTGGCACCGCACTGGCACGCCAGCGCAGCGCAGATGCAAGCGGCCCTCGCCCGGCTGGGCTCAGCGCGAGTCAGGCGCAGCGCACGTGAGCATCTCCCCCACCGTACGCGCTCAAACACTGCGTGCGATCCAGGCAGCGGGTACGCACCAGCGCACGCTGGTGGTGCCGCTCGACTTGACCGTCAACGAAGAAGGCGCGACCAACGTGGCAAGCAAACTGCGCGAGAACGCTCGACCTGAACGGCCCTGACAATGGACCCGGTGGAGCTGCACTTGGTTGGCCAGAGCGCACTGTGGGCGGGGCTTCAGGACCTCAGCAAGAAGGATCTCGCCACCGCCGAGAGCACCGGCTTTCCGATCGTTGCGCTGATCCTCGTAGCGGTGTTCGGGTCGCTGATCGCGGCGACCTGCCGCTGGCGCTGGGAGTGGTGTCGGTGCTGATCACGGGCGCGATCATCTATCTGCTGTCGATGACGATGGAAATGTCGGTGTTCGTGACGAACATGGCGTCGATGATCGGGATCGGCGTGGCGGTGGACTATTCGCTGTTCGTGCTCGCTCGCTACCGCCAGGAGATCAGTGCTGGCGCCGATCCGGATCAGGCGCGCGCAACCGCGCTTGCGACCTCGGGCGTGGCGGTGATCTTCTCTGGCGCCACGGTGGTGACGGCGCTTGCGGGCCTGTACCTCGTGCACGCCGCGGCGATCCGCTCGATGGCGCTTGGCGCGATCGTGGTGGTGACCGTGTCGGTGCTGGCGGCGGCGACGCTGCTGCCGAGCATCATCTCGCTGCTGGGCGACCGCGCGCACACGCGCGGGACGCGTGTTCAGCTCTGGATGATCGGAGCCGCGGACGCCGAAAGCCCCACACGGCTTCTGGGAGAGCTGGACCGCGCGTGTGACACGTCGTCCCGCTTTGACGCTGCCGACGGCGGCGATCGCGATGCTGGCGCTGGCGACACCAGCATTGCGCCTGCAACACCCGACGGCGCATTGCGCCAGTTCCCTAAGGGCAACGAGACGCTGCGCGGCTTTCAAGACGCGGCGCGCAGGTGACGGGGCCGGCGCGTCGAGCCGCTTGAAGTGGTGGCGCCCAAGTCAGAGGCGGCGGCGGTGAGGCGAGTGCTGGCCGCCGACCCGGAGGTGCTGAGCGTGCAGCCTCCGGTCATTCTCGAGCAGCCGAAGCGAAGTGCTGATCCGCGCGACGCCGCGCCACGAGGGCGAGTCCCCGCAGGTCCAGCGGGCGGTGACGCGCACTCCGTGCGCACCTGCCCGCGGGTGCGCTGCTTGGCGGCGATCGGCCGTACTTGAGCGACTACCACGCTGGCGTGATCGGCTCGATGTGGAAGGTGGCGTTGTTCGTGATGACCGTGACCTTCCTTGTGCTGATGCTGCTGTTGCGCTCGATCGTGCTGCCGTTGAAGGCGGTGGTGATGAACCTGCTGTCGGTGAGCGCGGCCTACGGCGTGCTGATGCTCGTGTTCGGCACGGTTGAAACGCTGATCCCGCCGCTGGTGCTGGCGGTGGTGTTCGGGCTGTCGATGGACTACGAGGTGTTCCTGCTGAGCCGTATCCGCGAGCGCTACGCGGCGACCGGGGATACCGCCACGGCGGTGGCGGAAGGGTCTGTCCTCGAGCGCCTCCACGATCACAAGCGCGGCATTGATCATGGTGTGCGTGTTCTTGGTGTTCGCGCTCACGGGCGTGCCCTCGATCAAACAGCTCGGCCTGGGCTGCGCGCTCGCGATCGCGATCGACGCGACGATCGTGCGCCTGGTGCTGGTGCCCGCCGCGATGGAGCTGTTCGGCAAGTGGAACTGGTGGCTGCCGCGCGGGCTGGCCGCCTCTTGCCGGACACCTCGATCGAGTCGCTTGGCCAGCACGCGGTGGCGGCCGTCAAGGCGCTGAGCGCCGCCCAGCCGTGATGGCCGACTGAGCTCCGCAAGCCACCACTGTCTCTAGCGTACTACCAGGTTCACAAGCCGCCCCGGCACCACAATCTCCTTGACGATCTCCTGCCCGTCGATGTGGGCAACCACGTTGGGCGCGGCCAGGCACAACGCCTTGAGTTCCTCGGCGGTCGCGTCATAGGGCGCCTGGACGCGGTCGCGCAGCTTGCCGTTGACCTGGCAGACGAACTCGTAGGCCTCGCGCTCGAGCATCTCGGGGTCGGCGTGGGGCCATGGCTGCTCCCAGACGCGCTGGCCGGTGAGCATGTCGTAGACGTCGGAGGACAGAGTGCGGCGCGAACGGGGACAGTAGGGAAGCTGCGGTGGCCAGACCGAATCGCAAAGTGTCGACATGTAGGGACTCGCGCATCCGCGAGCAGTCGTTGAGCAGCTCCATGACCGCCGCGATGGCGGTGTTGAAGGCGAAGCGGCGCATGTCTTCAGAGACCTTCTCGATCGCCCAGTGGGCCTTGCGCGCAAGCTCCAGATCGTCGCCGTCGGGAGAGCCGTTTCCGCCGAAGGCGTCAGCGAGGGAAGCGGCCCGCCCTCGCCGCGCTCGGCGGTGTCGGCCGCCAGGCGCCACAGACGCGCGAGGAAGCGATGGACACCCTCGACGCCCTCGTCCGACCAGTCGGCGTCCTGGTCGGGGGGACCGACGAACAGGATGTAGCAGCGGGCGGTATCGGCGCCGTAGCGCTCGACGATCGAAGCGGGCGAGACGACGTTGCCCTTGGACTTGCTCATCTTGGCCCCATCCTTGGTGACCATGCCCTGCGTGAACAGCGCCTTGAAGGGCTCCTGGAAGTCGAGGTGTCCGAGGTCGGCGAGCGCCTTGGTGAAGAAGCGCGCGTACATGAGGTGCAGGATCGCGTGCTCCACCCCGCCTATGTACTGGTCGACGGGCATCCAGTGACGCAGGACGGCTGGATCCCAGGCGGCCTGATCGTTGCGAGCGTCGCAGTAGCGCAGGAAGTACCAGGAGGAGTCGACGAACGTGTCCATCGTGTCGGTCTCACGACGGGCGGGGCCGCCGCAGGCGGGGCACTCGGTGGCGACCCAGTCCTCGGCGGCGGCAAGCGGAGAGCGGCCTTGGGGTGCGTAGTCCTCGATGTCGGGCAGGATCACTGGGAGCTGGTCGGCGGGGACGGGTTGCAGCCCGCAGCTCTCGCAGTAGACGATCGGGATCGGACAGCCCCAGTAGCGCTGACGCGAGACCAGCCAGTCGCGCAGGCGGTAGTTGACCGAGGCATGACCCTTGCCTTCGCGGTCGAGCCAGCTCACGATCGCGGTGAGCGCCTCGCGGTTGTGCATGCCGTCGAAGTCGGGGTGGCTGTCGACCAGCGGACCGTCGCCCGTGTAGGGAAGCCCCATCTCCTCTGTATGACTCTCGTTGAGGGTTGTGCTCTGTAGAGACGCACCGGTCGAGCTATCTCCGCCAGCCTCTTCACCCCCGTCGGAGGGGACCCTCGATCACGCGACGAATCGGCAGGTCGTATGTGCGGGCAAATGCGTGATCGCGCTCGTCGTGGCCGGGCACCGCCATGATCGCGCCGGTGCCGTACTCCATGAGCACGTAGTCGGCAACGTACATCGGGATGGCCTCGCCGTTGACCGGGTTGACGACGGTGCGCCCTAGGGCGACACCGGTCTTGGGCTTCTCGATAGAGCCGCGTTCCTCGCCGGACTCGGTGAGAACCTGGTTGATGTAGTCGCGCACCGCCTGCTCCTGGGGTGTGCCTTCGACAAGGCGCAGCACGTCAGGGTGCTCGGGTGCCATGACGAAGAAGGTGGCGCCGAACAGAGTGTCGGGGCGGGTGGTGAAGACGGGATAGTCGATGGCCGGGATCCTTCGCAGCGGAAGGTGACCTCGGCTCCCTCGGAGCGCCCAATCCAGTTGCGCTGCATCGTCTTCACGTGCTCGGGCCAGTCGATCGCGTCGAGGTCGCCGAGCAGACGCTCGGCGTAGTCGGTGATGCGGAAGAACCACTGCTCCAGCTGCTTGACTTCGACGACCGCGCCGCAGCGCTCACAGCAGCCGTCGATGACCTGCTCGTTGGCGAGGACGGTCTGATCGTTGGGGCACCACTTGACCGCGGCCTCGCGCCGGTAGGCAAGGCCGGCCTCGAACAGCTCCAGGAAGATCCATTGGGTCCAGCGGTAGTAGGAGGGTTCGTGGGTGCCGAGCTCGCGCGACCAGTCGATCGATATCCCCCAGGAGCGGAACTGGCGCTGGAAGGAGGCGATCGAGTCGGCGGTGGAGTCGCGCGGGTGCACGCCTGTCTTGATCGCGTGGTTCTCGGCGGGCAGGCCGAAAGCGTCGTAGCCCATCGGGTGAAGACCCGATGGCCGGTGCGGCGGTGGAAATGGGCGATGGCGTCGCCGACGGCGTATTTCTTGAGATGGCCGATGTGGGGCTCGCCCGATGGGTAGGGCAACATCTCAAGCACGTAGGAGGTGGCGTCGTCGGCCTCCCCGGGGACGGGGTCGTTGGAGACCTCCCAGGTGTGCTCGTCGGCCCACACCTCCTGCCAGCGCGGCTCTATCTCCTGCGGGTCATATCGGCGCTCTGCCATCGGACAGCGCAGGTTAGCGTCGGCCCCTGATTGCTCCCCGAAAGCGGGTGCCCCGCGCGCGCGGGGCACCCAAAACGGAATTACACGGCCCCGGCTTCCTCGAAGCGCGAGTAGGCGCGTACGGCCTCGACGATCTCGGCGGGCGCCTTCTGCGGCGAGCCGGCGTCGAAGGGCGGTTGCGGGTCGTACTCCAGACCAAGCTGGATCGCCTGGGCTACCTCGGGACCGGCGATCTTGGCGGCAAGCATGAGCGCCATGTCGATCCCGGCGGTGACGCCGGCGGAGGTGGCGAGCTTGCCGTCGAATACGACGCGCTCTTCGGTCGCCTCGGCGCCGAGGGCACGCAGCTGCTCGATCGCCTGCCAGTTGCTGGTCGCGCGCTTTCCGGCGAGCAGACCCGCGGCGGCGAGCATCAGCGAGCCGGTGCAAACCGAGGCCGTCCAGGTGGAGGTGGCGTCGGCTGCGCGCAGCCACTCGTGAACGGGGCCGTCCTCCATCAGCGCGGCCTGACCGGGCCCACCGGGGACGAGCACGATATCGGGGTGCGGGAGCTCGTCGAGTGTGGCGTCGGCTAGCACCGCCAGCTGACCGGTGTCGGTGCGCTGGGGGGTGGCGTGCTCGGCGACGAACGTGACCTTGGCGTCGGGGAGGCGACTTAGCACCTCATACGGGCCGATGGCGTCTAGCGAGGTGAAACGGGGGTAGATGAGAATCGCGATGTCCATGGATACCTGCCTCTCGTGGTTTGGTTTGGAATTGGGGTCGGTCTCGCGGCTGGACCCACTCCCGCACGGTCAGGCCGCCGTCGTCGCGACCGCGGGCCGATCCTGAGGGGTGAAAGCGGCGGCGGTACTCAGCTGGACCGACGCCAAGCGCGCGTAGGAAAGCAGCGGCGCATCGTCTCGGCAGTGCCAAAGCCACAAGTGAGGGCCACGGCGGCAACCGGCTGAGCGCTGTCCTCGAGCGCTCGACGGGCGGCCTCCAGGCGAACGCTCTCTACGTGGCGGGCGGGTGTGACGCCGGTCTCGACGCGGAATAGGCGAGCGAAGTGACGCGGACTCATATGGGCGTGCTGCGGCGAGCGTCTCCACCGATAGGTCCCCGGAGAGGTTCTCGAGGATGTGACGACGGATGTTGCGCAGCGGCTCACGCTCGGGCTCCTGGCTAGCAAGCGTGGCGCTGAACTGGGCTTGGTTGCCGGGACGGCGCAAGAACAGGACGAGCTGGCGGGCGATCGCGAGCGCGGCGTCGCGATCGAGATCTTCTTCGACCAGTGCGAGCGCGAGGTCCATGCCGGCGGTGACGCCGGCCGATGTCCAGACGTCGCCGTCACGAAGGAAGATCGGCTCGGGGTCGACGCGCACCGAGGGATGGCGACGAGCAAGCTCGGCGGCGGCGGCCCAATGCGTGGTGGCGCGCCGTCCGTCGAGCAGACCGGCGGCGGCAAGCAGGAAGGCGCCCGTGCAGACCGAGACGGTGCGCCGAGCACGCTTGGAGGTACGTGCGATCCATTCGAGGGTGGCGGGATCGACGCTCGCCTCGCGAGAGCCGTAGCCACCGGCGACAATCAGCGTGTCGAGCCGTGGCGGCGTGTCCACGAAGCTGGCATGCGGGACGATCATGAGTCCACTGGAGGTGCGCAGAGGTGCACCGTCGCGGCTCAGGATGAGGACCTCGTAGCCGCGGTCGGCGCGGCCAGTTGCGTCGATCAGCGTTTGAGCGCCGGCGAAGACCTCCAACGGACCGGTGACGTCGAGGCTTTGAACGTCGGGGAAGGCGAGGATCGCTATTTGACGGGGCTTTGAGGGCTTGGACATCGCTCGATCATGCCCGAGTGCGCGCTTGTCCGCAAGGACGGATTTCCAACGATTCCTGCCAGGGGCGGGGCAGAACATCGCCCTCCTTGAAAGCTCAGGAAGAAGCAGTGGCCGATCAGGAAGCAACAGCGGCTGAGCTACCAAGGACCTGGCCTCGAGTGCCAAGCGCCTGCACCTCTATGTAGCGAGGGGCGGTGATAGTTGCAATGGCGGTCTCGAAACCACTGCGCGGCGCAACCGCCAATGGGGCCAGCGCATGAGGAGTAGATCCGCCAAGCAGTGCCCATTGCGCGACGGCAGTGGCTCCGTTCCAGCTGGCGTAAGCGAGGAGACCTCCGTGGGCACCGGAGCGAACCACGACCCGCGGCGGCTGGGTGGGGTTACCAACCCAGGGGAACTTGAGCACGGTGTAAGACTGGTAGAGCGCAGGGAGGTGGGCGTCGAACAGGAGCTTGCCCGCGGGAGTGAATTCGGAGAAGTACGGTTCTTGGCCCCAACCCACGAACCAATTTCCACCGGCGAGCGGTTGGAAGTCGCCCTGACTCGGAGCTGAAAGCGGAGGCGAATGGGTGAAGCTCGAGACAAGCGAGGCAGTCATGTTCTGGCGGTTGAGCGAGAGCACGATGACACGCGATTGCGAGTGCACCTTGGGGGTGCCGCCGTTGTCGAAGAAGGAGATCGTGCCATCGGGCTCTTCGCGGACGTCGTGCTGGTAGGCGGGTGCCGCTCCGGAGCCCATGGCAAAGCTCGATTGCTTGCCGCCGAGGCGCCAGGCTACCTGCCCGCTGCGTGCGTCTACCTCATAGGCGGCCCACGTGTTACGCGAATCGACAAGTAGGTCTGGCCCGTGTTCTGAGACGGCGTTGATGTGAAACCAGTCCCACGGCGAGAGTCGGAGTGCCGCCATGCCCTATGTGCATGTAGGAATTGGTGACAGAGACGTGATCGAGCGCGTGCCACTCGAAGCGAACCAGACCGGTACGCAGATCGATCTCCTGAAAGAGGGTGTCTGCGACCGCACCGTTCGGAGGGACCGCCATAGGCGCTCAGGTTGCAGCGAATGGCGTCATAGACAGTGAACAGCGCCGTGCCACGCGGTGAGATCGCAAACGCGTGCAGGTCGGGCTGATAGCCGTTGCCGGCGCGCACGATCGCGATGTCTTTGTAGGAGCTGTCGGCGATCACGACCCCGGCGTCGCGTTGACCTCCGGATAGGAGCGGGTCTTGCCACCAGGTGAGCACGGGGTGCCCTTCGTATTCCTGAACACGCAGATCCGCCGCCCTGGCGCTAGCGGGGACGGGCTTGAACCACACGAGCTTGCCCGATCCATCGAGGATCATCGGTCCGTACTGGCCCGGTCCGGCATAGGGTGCGAGGAATATCTCTCCAGGGGCCTGGGAGCCCGTGTTCGTGCTGACCGAGACGGCAGGCGGTTGCAGATCGGGGCGCGAGAGGAAGTGCTGAAGTTCGCTTGACTTCGGTGGCGGGGGCGGGGGCGGTGGTGTCTCGAGCGAGCGGCTCACGGTGTCCACTTCGGCGACGGTGAAGCGCCAGGCTATAGGTGTGGTCGTGGTGAGCCGGCGTAGGACAGCGTGGATCGTGACGACCTCGCCTTGCGTGAAGGGCTTGGCCGGTAGGAAGCTCGCGCCGTCCCCCTGGGAATAGGGCAGCAGCCGTCCAGTGTGCACGCCGCTGCGCGAGCCGGACACTGTGACGTCGAGGATGTCGGCCGCGGGTAGACCTAGGAAGCTGATTTGGGTGAGATAGGAAGCGTCGAGCGTGTCGGGAGCAGGCGTGACCGTGATCGCACCACCGGCAAGCGCAGCCGACTGGTTGAGCGTGGGCGGCGTACAAGCCGGCGCTGCCGTGATGGCAAGACTTGCTGGTGCGGCGAAGCCAAGTGCGACACTGGCGAGGAGGGCGGCTACAGCGCTCGCCTGAGCAGCTCTGATGCGGGGTGGCAAGCGCGAGAGCATACGCAGGCGCGAGACGATGGGCGCCGGCAGGAGCCCGTACCATGAGGCAATGGAGTTGGGTGAGGCATCAAAGCGCGTCCAGGGCATCGTCGAGGCCGCCGAGCACACCGCGAGACAGTTGCGCGAGCAGGCCGAGGAGCGAGCGGCTGAACGGATCGCCGAGGCCGACCGCGCGGGTGCCAACCGTGTGGCGGCAGCCGAGGCGGAGGCTGAGGAGATCCTCGTGCATGCAAGGGCGCAGGCCGAGCAGACACGCAACGAGGCGCTCGCCGCGGTTGGAGCGATCCACACCGAAGCCGGCGAGCGCGTGCGTGAGGCTGAGCACCTGCGCACTGAGGTACATCAGCAGGGAGAGCGCGTCCTGGCACAGGCCCACGAGGAAGGAGAGAGCGTCCTCGGGCAAGCCCACGAGCAGGTAAATAGAGAGCTGAGCGGCGCTCGAGAGCAGGCCGGCAAACTATTGGCAAAGGCACAGCAAGAGGGCGAGGCAATCGCGGCCAGGGCACGGAAGGAGTCCTCGCAAATGCTTGCCGAGGCACATGAGCAAGTTGCGCAGGCACTCGCCGAGCAGGAGGGTCAGTTGGCGGTGAAGCTCGCAGAGGCTCAGGAGGAGGCCAACGAGACCCGGGCTCGGGCTCGCACGGAGGCGCGCGAGATAGTGAGCGAGGCAAACGAGGTCGCCCGCGAGGTCGTAGAGGACGGCACGGAGGTGTCACGCAACCTGCGTGACCTATCGGTCTCGATGCGCAACAACGCCGAGCGGTTGTTGCGCGATGTGAGGCTAACCCATGGCAGCATGACCGCTCGCCTCGACCAGGTAGCGCCAGGAACAGCCACCCCAGGCGAGTCGCGCCGCGCTAGCGCTCTACCCCGCTCCCGGCGCACAGAACACGAAGACCCAGACAACGATCTGGATGTCCCGGAGTTCATGCCCCGACGGTGAGACCTGGCCCAGGAGGTCAAGCGTTATACGATTGATCGAAGACTCGGGGCTATAGCTCAGTTGGAAGAGCGTCTGGCTGGCAGCCAGAAGGTCGTCGGTTCGAGCCCGACTAGCTCCATTCAGACAGCTGTCTGTGGTTGAAAAGAGAGGCTCGTTCCTGTCAACGGCAGAAATGCAACCGCGTTGGTGGGGCGTATGGCTCAGGAGTGGTCACAACTCCAGGTGCCATGCGTCAATACTCATAGATGAACGGATCTTTGCGTCCAGATGACTTGCTGCTGCGCGCTGCGCGAGAGGGTGATGGCGAGGCATTCGGCGAGTTCTACAGGCGGAGGAGAGCTCTTTTGCTGGCGTATCTGAGACCGCGTGTGGCCGACGCGGAGACCGCAGCCGACCTGATGGCCGAGGCGTTTGCTGCGGCATTGCTGGCAGTTCGCGACAGCACACGGGCGATCCCCGATCAGCCGGCCGCCTGGCTGATGACGATCGCCCGCAACAAGCTGATCGACAGCGTTCGCCGCGGGTGCGTCGAGCAAGCCGCGCGCGAACGCTTGGCGATGGCCCCGCTGGAGATCGACGATCAGGACATCGTCAGAATCGATGAGCTGGCGGCGAGCATCGACGTTGCAGGGAGCCTCGAGCAGCTACCGCCGGGCCAGCACGCCGCCCTGAAGGCACGAATCGTCGACGAACTGGCGTACGCCGACATAGCCACCAATTTGCGCTGCTCGGAGGCGGTCGTCAGAAAGCGGGTGAGTCGCGCTCTACGGACCTTGCGGGCTGGCCTGGAGGCGTCCAAATGAGCGGCTATCTCGATCGCCTCGAACAGCAGCTCATCGACGCGGCGCGCGCGGACAGTCATGCACGCAAGCGACGTGCGAGGCGATGCCGAACGCTCCCGGTGAGCGCGATTGCCGCGGTGGCGGCACTGCTAGTCGCCTCGGCCGTCGCGTTGGCGGTGACTGGCACCTTTTTTGGTATCGGCTCGGCGGTACGACCGACGGTGCGCCCAGCGGCTGGTACCGACGCGGGCGTCGCGACGCGGGGTACACGCCTGCTGCCGATGCGGGTCGCGGATCCGGCTGGTGGCCTGCCGTGGGGAATGCGGTTGGTGCATACGACGCGGGGCCTCATCTGCGTGCAGGTGGGCAGGATCTACGGCTCGCAGCTCGGCGTGCTTGGCCAGGACGGAGCTTTCGACAACGACGAACGCTTCCACCCAGTAGCCCCGGACTTGGTTGACTACCACCGAGACACGACAGAGGTGTCCAGTTGTCTGGTTCCCAGCCAGACGACCTCGCAGGAAGCGGGCATCCCCCAGAATGGCGTGTTCGGCGCGCGCCAGACGAGCACGATCCCAAAGAGCGCACGGCGGTGGATCTCCTACGGCCTGCTGGGTTCGGACGCAGTGAGCGTCACCTATACGACTGAAGGCCGACGGCATACTCTCCCTGTCTCCCGAGGCTCGGGCGCGTACCTCGTGGTACTCCCTAGCCCTCCGAAGGACAACTTCGAGACGGGCGGCGGCGCCACCAGTACGAACGAGTTCGTCACGCCTCAGGGCGCCATCTCCTCGATCACCTACCGCTTGTACGGAAAACTGTGCAGCGAATCGCGCCCGCCAAGCGAAACAAGCTCCCATCCGCAGTGTCCCCGCCCACCCGCGGCGCCGCTGCCGGGAGCGCCCCGCCAGCTGCACCGTCCAATCAGAGTCCGACTCGCCTCTATTGGCACGGCGATTGTGACCTTTACTGCCCCGCGCGCAGTAAGGAGCGCGCTCAGCGGGTATTCAATCGAGATTCCCTCGCCTTGCCACAAGGGCACGAGCGGCACTCCAGTAGAACGGGACGTCCGAGCTGGCGAAGTTATACACATCAAGCTTCCCGGCATCTTCGCTGACTCCTGTGGCCACACCCTCAAGGTGCGTGTCATCTACGAACACAACCGCGAACGCTTCCCGCTTGGCGAGGACGATCTCATCGTCGGGGAAGCCCTCGTCAAACGCTAGGACAACACGAGCGGTAGCAGTTCGCGAGACCTGGGATCACCCGCAAGATTGCAACTATTAGACTCGTGGCCTGAGTTGTCAACGTGGTCGGGAACAGTCCACTTCGAAACTGGAGGCGCCAGTGCCATTTGCTGAGGTCAACGAACAGCGCATTTGCTTCGAGGACAGCGGGGGTGAGGGACCGCCAGTGGTCTTGTCTCATGGCTTCTTGATGGACCACGAGATGTTCGCTCCCCAGGTTGATGGCCTACAAGGAGAGTTTCGCGTGATCACATGGGATGAGCGCGGCTTTGGCGAAACGCAGTTTGATGGGAAGCCCTTTACGTACTGGGACTCCGCCAAGGACTGCCTCGGATTGCTTGATCATCTCGGGATCGAACAGGCGGTGTTCGGCGGGATGTCCCAGGGAGGCTTCCTGTCGCTTCGGGCAGCGCTACTGGCGCCAGATCGGGTGCGCGCGCTCGTGTTGATGGACACCCAGGCGGGACCCGAGGATCCGCAAATGTTGCCCGCCTTTCGTCAGATGCAACAGACCTGGCTCGAGGCCGGGCCGGTGGACGAACTCACGCAAGCAGTCGCGGGCCTGATCATCGGAGACCCAGTGCTGAGCGAGGTATGGATCGCCAAGTGGAAGAAGCTGCCCACGGCGAGCATGCGCGAGCCGTGCGACTGTCTGTTCGAGCGCGAGGACATCACCGACCGACTAGGCGAGATTCATTGCCCGGCACTGGTGATCCACGGGACCGCGGATCAGTCGATCGTCGTCGAGCTCGGCGAAGCTCTGTGTGGAGGGCTGAGTGACTGTAGGGGCTTCGCACGCATCAAAGACGGATCTCATGTGGCCAATCTGACCCATCCCGACCAGGTAAACGAAGCAATGCTCGCGTTCCTGCGCGAACTGTGACATGGCTCTGACCATTCCGTAGCCAAGACGGAGCAGCTTTGGGTCCGACTGTTCGCTCTTCCAAGATTCAGGTCTCGCCGTCCTACCCACCTTCGCAAAGCGCCATTCCCCCACCAGAGATATGTACGTAGCGGTTCGCGTTGACTTCGGCTAGCTCCATCGACTCCACGCTGAAGCGGATCCCTAGACACGTCCTTGACGGTGGTCGAACCATCCGGACGAACGCAGCGTCCGTCACACCACATCGAGATGCCCAGCGACCAGACGCACATCCCCTGGGACGGTGCGAGGATGTCCTCTCATGACACGCCACGCACGAAACATCCTCCTGGCTCTACCACTAGTGCTGGTCGCATGTGGAGGAGGAGACAGGGCAGCGCTTTCGGACAGCAACCCACCTCACGCTAGAGCCACCGGGGTGCACCTGGTACAAGTGGGAAGCTTTCGCCAGCCGGTGTATGTGACGGGCGCGCCGGGTGATCCAAGCCGAGTTTTCGTTGTCCAGCGGACCGGCCAGGTGATGCTGATGCTCAACGGCCGCACACAAGCTCGACCGTTCCTCGATATCGCCAAGACAGCATATTTGCAGGGAGGCGTCGAGCAGGGGCTGCTCGGACTGGCATTCGCTCCCGACTACACCCGCAGCGGGGTTTTCTATGTGGATTACACGGTTGCAGGCAATGACATCAAGGTCGTTCAATACCAGCGCTCGACAAGCGACGCCAACCTCGCAAACCCGGCTAGTGCACGAGTCGTATTGAGCATCGATCACCACAAGTACACCAACCACAATGGCGGTCAGCTCGCGTTTGGACCGGACAACGACCTGTACATAGGGGTCGGCGATGGCGGCAGCGAGAACGATCCTGAAGGGAACGGACAGAACACCAACACGCTGCTCGGCAAGATCCTGCGCATTGACCCATCCCACAGAGGTGGATACACGATTCCGGACACCAACCCTTTCCGTGGACAAGCGAACAGGCGACCGGAGATCTGGGCCTATGGGCTACGCAATCCGTGGCGCTTCTCATTCGATCGTGAAACGGGCGACATGATCATCGGGGACGTTGGACAAGACTTGCAGGAGGAGATCGACTACGTGCCCGCCGGAGCGGGAGCCGGCGCCAACTACGGCTGGAGTATCTGGGAGGGAGACCGTCGCAACAAGCCCGGTAGCTCACCACACGCCATCCCGCCGGTTCTGGTCGTCCGACACAGCAGCGGCTACTGCGCGATCATCGGCGGCTATGTCGTCCGTGACCGATCGCTACCAAGCCTGTACGGTCGCTATCTCTTCGGTGACTACTGTCGCCCACAAATCGAGTCGGTGGAGCTCCGGCACGGTCGGGCGAGCAACCTACGGGCCACCGGCCTCCAAGTGAGCGGAACTTCCTCCCTAGGCCAAGACGCAAGCGGGCACATCTACATCGCTTCACTCAACGGACCGGTATACCGCATCGCCCCATCCAGTTAGAACTGCATAAGCTCCTCCGGACGATGACCGACAGACTCGCAATCGACGTGCGCGGACTGATGAAGAGCTTTGGCGACGTGCGTGCGCTGGATGGCGTCGACCTGACCGCCGAGCAAGGCCAGGTGGTGGGACTGCTGGGACCCAACGGAGCAGGCAAGACCACTCTGGTTCGCGTGCTGGCGACGTTGCTGAAGCCGGACGCGGGCAGCGCGCACGTCCTCGGTTTGGACGTACAGCGCGAAGCGGCCGCGCTGCGCGAGCGGATCGGGCTGGCGGGCCAATATGCAGCGGTTGACGAAAACCTCACGGGCCTCGAGAACCTGACTATGGTGGGTCGGCTATATGGGGCCAGCCGCAGGTCAGCCAAGGCCCGTGGCCGGGAGTTGCTCGACCGCTTTGACCTGGTTGAAGCAGCCAGCCGCCCTACCAAGACTTACTCCGGTGGGATGCGCCGCCGCCTCGATCTCGCCGCGGCGCTCGTGGCCAAGCCGCCGGTGCTGTTCCTCGACGAGCCCACCACCGGACTTGACCCGCGTAGTCGTCTGAGCTTGTGGGCAACGATCGAAGGGCTGGTTGCCGAAGGCACCACTGCCCTTCTGACCACCCAGTACTTGGACGAGGCCGACCGGTTGGCTGACACAATTGCGGTCATCGACCACGGGCGCGTGATCGCCGAGGGCACCTCTGACCAGCTCAAGGATCGCCTTGGCGGCGAGCGCTTGGAGGTCAGCCTCGACCAGGCAGCCGATCCCGAGATCGCTGTAAGGGCGCTCGCGCCGATGTCAGACGAGCTCCCCACCGCCGAGGAGGGCATCGTCAGAGTCAGCGTACGCGAACGCGACGGTGCCATCGTGGAGGCAGTTCGTCGGCTCAGCGAGGCGAATGTCGGCGTGGACGATCTCGCGCTGCGTCGCCCGACCCTCGACGACGTCTTCCTTGCGCTCACCGGCCATGCCGCCGAGGAAGCCGCTGAGAGCGCAGCGCAGGAGCGAGCCGCATGAGACGCCTAGCCTCCGACACCCTAATCATCGCCGAGCGAAACCTGATTCGGCTGCCGCGTGCACCGGAACTGCTCATCGCATTCACGGTGCAGCCGATCATGTTCGTGCTGCTCTTTCGCTACGTGTTCGGTGGCGCAATCAGTACCCCTGGTTACAGCTACGTCGACTTCCTGCTGCCGGGGATCATCGTTCAGAACATCGCCTTCGGCGGCTTCGCCACGGCCCTTGGCCTCAACGAGGATGTGCGCAAGGGACTGATCGACCGTTTCCGCTCGTTGCCGATGTCCCGCGCCGCCGTGCTCGGCGGGCGCACCCTGTCAGACGTGGCCACCAACACACTATCGCTCACGATCCTACTGATCACAGGCGTGATCATCGGCTTCACCTTTCACACCAGCTTTCTTGACGCCGTCGCGGGTGTCGGACTGCTGTTGCTCTTCGGCTACGCCTTCTCATGGGTTCTCGCTTTCGTCGGCCTGCTCGTCTCCTCGCCAGAAACCGTTAACTCCGTCGGCTTCATCGTGGTTTTCCCACTAACTTTCATCTCCTCGGCGTTTGTGCCGGTGGCATCGATGCCTTCGGGCTTGAAAGACTTTGCGGAAGTGAACCCATTCACGATTGTCGTGGATGCTATGCGTCACCTCTGGCTCGGCGCGCCCACTCCTAGCAGCGTCTGGAGCGCTGTTGCATGGTCAATAGCCATAATCGCGGTGTTCGTTCCACTGGCCGTGGCACGCTACCGGCGGGCTGCCGGCGGATAGGCGCAGACTTACGCCTGCGCTACCTTCTTCTTTCGCAGCGGCACCTCCGGACCACCGGATAGCGTTTCACCAGTCTCGAGCAGGGTCTTGAGGCTCGACAAGATCACGGGCCAGCCATTGCTGATGCTTTCCAGCATCGCACTCTGAGGATCGAAGTCGCTGTGGACGACGGTCAGCCCTACCCCCTGCCCGTGTGGCTCTATGTCGAAGCTCACCTTTGATCTGCGTTCAGCGGCAACCTTGACGAAGTACTCGTCACTGAACCCAACGGTCTTAGCAAACTCCTGCGTAACGGTCTGCCAGGTGTAGGCCAACCGACGGTAGGGGTCGGACTCGAGCACGATCTGGTTTGGATCAGCGATCGTCACGCCTCCGTACTCCCATGTCATCTCCGAACCGGCATTCCAGTCCGATGTGAATGTGGCCCCCCAGTAACGGCGGGTGAACGCAGGGTCGGTCAGCGCCTGCCAGAGCTGCTCGGGAGTGGTCTTGATGTAAGTCGTATAGACGAACTCGGGCTTCTGCATTGAGGTTTCCTCCAGTGCTCTCTTGAGGTCGGCAAGCGCATGCGCTCGCTCACGGTCGTACTGCTTGATCCAGCGCTCGCCGATGGCGTTGATCGGCTCGGCGTTGAGGTAGTGCAGCTTCTCCCTACCGCGCCAAACCACGGTTACTAGGTTGGCGGCTTCCAACACCGCCAAGTGTTTGCTGACCGACTGTCGGGCCATATCCATCTCGCCACACAGATCCCGCAGGCTCTGTCCATTGCGGGCGTTCAAGCTGTCCAGCAGTCGGCGCCGGCCTGGATCGGCCAGTGCTTTGAATACCTCGTCCATCTCGCCGTCCTCGCTACGCTGAAATGCAGCTGTTTGGTTGCCTAAATTATATGCAGTCAGCTAGCTGCAGGTCAAGGCCTACGCTGACGGCGCCAAGTGCGTGCCTGTAGGTGTTCGTAGCGAACTGCTTGTAGGTGTTCGTAGCGAACTGCCCATAGCTGCTCGTTAGCCAACTGCCCGCGGGCTACGCGTAGCCGAACTGACTCATGATCATCCTTCTCGGTCGAGCGACTGGTAGACCGCTTCGATCAGGGCGCGATTGCGCGGGTCTTGCCACTGCGGTCCGCCCCGGTTCATCACGTAGGCAAAGGCGACATGCGCTTCGGGATCGGCGAACCCGACAGGGCCGCCGGTACCGAAGTGTCCAAAGCTGCTCGGATTTGAGCCAAGCTGACTACTGTGTCCTGTTGCCAAGCGCGAGAGCGATACGCGTTGGCCCACCCGCACCACAGCTCCACTACCGGTTTCCCTTCGACGATCACCGCCACCGCGGCGCCGAGCTCGCCTCGATTCGAGACGTTCTCGCGAAGTGCCTCACCTACGGCGGCAAAGCGCGCGCCGCAGGTCCCCGAGACCTCGCCGAGGCTGAGCGTCGAGGGTCATCCTCGAGCGCCACGCAAGTCATCGCAAAACATGGCCAACTGACCTATTTCCGCTGGTCGAGCTCGCCGACGTCGATCCCGACAGACGGAACGTCGAAATCGTCCAGCCGTATACCCGATAGCGGTATCCGCTCGCCATGAAAGCAGATCCCCTCGGCTTCGAGCAGACGTCGCTGGCGGGTTCCCTTCGCAAGCGATCCATCGGAGCGGACAACGCGATGCCATGGCACATCGCGTGCATCGGTGCGACTCAGCACGTAACCAGCCAGGCGCGGGGCCCCAGGCGAAACGTCGCCATAGGTGCGGACATAGCCTGGAGGGATTGCGCGCACCCGCCGCAGAATCGCGGCCTGGGCGTCGGCGCTCGTTCGCTGTGCCATCGCCGGATGGTGCCACAGTCGCCGAGCGCTCGGGTGTCGTGGACGGCGATGCTCAGAACAGGTGTCGCAGGCGCCAGCCGAGCGATGGACCTCCGACCGAGCGCACCGCCACCGCGCTCGTTCTGAGGGTGCTCGCGCCAAGGACAGCCACTCTCGCCATCGACTCGCCGGATCGCAGTCGAGTCATCATCGGGCTCACAACGACATGCACGGCGAACCTCATCCCGCCCCAACCGATCTCACGTAGAGCACTCGCGGTGACGGCCGTGGTCCGTTGACCGTCTGCGGAGCTCGCACTCAAGACACTCGTGCCAGCCGATAGGACAGTGTCCATGCGCAGACTTGCCGCAGCCGAGTCGCCGAGACGCTCGGCGCTTGTAAGGGCCGCTTCGATCAGCGCTCCTTCCCGCTGGTCCAGCACCACACCGAGCACCGTCAGCCGGTGACCGCCGATCGTGACTTGCTTGGCGAACACCAAGCAACCGCCCGCCGATCGGTCTGAGCCCGTCTTCACTCCTACGTACCCGTCGGTTCCAATGAGTCCGTTGTAGTTGGCGACCCGCCCAACGTCAGGCAACTCAGCGAAAGGCTCGTCGACGATCGCCGCGAACGCCGGGATGCGCATGGCCGCTCGCGCAAGCGTTAGCTGATCGGAAGCCGTAGAGACGGTCTCGTCGTTGAACCCACTTGGGTCGGTATAGGCGGTCGAGACCATCCCGAGCCCTCGCGCGGTTGAGTTCATGCGTTCCACGAATGCTGTCAGCCCACCCGCGTCATATCGGGCTAGCAGCGCGGCGATATTGTTCGCCGAGGGCAGCAGCAGCGCTTGCAACGCCTGACGCTCGGTGATTCGCTCGCCGATCCTGACACTCAGCGTGGACTCTCCGAGGGACACGCGCTGCTCCTCTTCCTCGACGTCTGCAGCGGTGATAGTCATCACAAATCCCCCATCGCCGGCCCGCAGCGGGTGTTCGCGCAGCGTGAGATAGGCAGTCATGATCTTCGCCACGCTCGCGATCGGCACCGGATTGGAGCCTCCGAAGGTCCCAAAACTGCCTACCCCCTCCACCTCCACAGCGGCCTGACCTGCGCTCGGCCATGCGAGTACAGGCGCCCGACCAGGGAGACGCACATATGCGGACAGCGTCCGGCGGACGATCAGCGGCGGCGTACCCTCCGTCGCGACCCTGCGGATGGCAACCGCCACCAGCACGACAACGACGAGCCCACAAAGGGCCCACCATCGCCCGCGCTGATGGGGTCCACTCCCGACTCCCTGCCGTACCGTGGTGCTCACAGCCTCAAAAGTGCTAGCGCGAGAGCCCTATCCGGTATTTGGAATGGGTGTAACAAATCTCAGCAGATCGGGTGAGCCAGCGAACAGAATGTTTCAGGCACGGGTCGTCGGATCGTTTGCCAAGCAACACCTGACAGTCGGTGTAGTCCGCTTTCGCTGGCCCAGTCAACGCCATCTCCATCGGGCACTACAGAGTCGATGATTTCATCGCCCACATGGACGAACATGAACTTCGCGCGCTGTGCTGTGTGGCCGGTCAGGCTGTAGCGCGTCCATCGATCTGACCGCGGGTTCGCATAGGGATCGCAGTCATGCAGATAGGCATACAGCCAGCCTGCAAGAAACGTCGGTGAGAGAAACTCATGTTCACAGGTGGCGCTCTCGCCAGAGATGGCCTGATCGATCAGCGTGGGTATGCCGCTCACGCTCTGCATCCATAGGCTCGTGACACCGAAGCCGTTGGAGCCGCTGGTGGTGGTGTAGGCGATCTGTTGACCATGAAGCGTCAGCCCGCTTATTGCGCCGGTTACGCCTCCAGGCCAAGGTCCCGCCTCACCGGAGCTCCGTCCTTGGGAGACGGGAAGCCTCACAGCACGCGCACTAGTGCTACCGATCTGCCATTGAAAGAGGTTGTCCGGTTGGCGTTTCCCGCCTCCTGGATTGGGTCGTAGGAACACCAGATGTCCGTTCCAAATCGCGGGCTCGTGGACCGAGGAGCCGGGAGCAGCCAACATCCGCTCGGTTGCACCAGCGACGCCAAGGCGCAGCTCATATATGTGACAGCCTTGCATTGTGTTCGTGTTCGTGCAGCGCGAATAAACTGCCGCCACCCCGAAGCCGCTCGGGCCGAGCTCGACATCGAACGGCGCGGCGCGCCCCGGGATTGGCGCTAGCGAGGTCACACCCGCGGGCGAACGCAGCACAAGCCAATATGCGTCTGTTGCTGCCTGCGGGCGACTCCACGCAGCCCAGCCGCCGTAGCTCGCAACCATCGAACCCTGCTTGTCGAGCACCATCGGCAAAGGCGAGCCAGCTCGAGCGCTCGCTGCCACAAGCGCTACCACCGCTATGGCAAGAACGCAGAGAAGCCCAGCCGCTCGGTGCCGGGCAAGCCGCCGAGGCATGAGGGCGCTGGCGGCCGACCGGAGCTTTGTGAGACGGGCGAACACGATCTGATCGGGGTCATCTTCTCAGGTGCCAACCTTGACCGCAGGCTGTTTGGGCAGTTGCTCCTATGTCAAGCGAAGCTCGGAAATTGCGAGGAAGTGCTCTCCGTAGACGATCGGGAGTGCAAACTGAAGCGGCTCGCGGACCTCGGGCGGAGCGTAGGGGCGGGTATGCCCACTCTGCGTTGAGGGTCAGGCGACTCCGGCGTGGTCGCGAGGGAGAGCGGCTGGCTGGTGGTTTGGATGGGGTGTGCGGGGTCGGAGTGTGATGCGTCCGCCGCGTGCGGGTACGATGAATACGTTGCGGTGGGCAACTCGCTCTGGACGCTGGTGGGATGGTTCGAGGCGTGCGTTGCGCAGGATTGTCCTGAGTACGATTCGGGTCTCGGCGAGGGAGAACGCGGCGCCGATGCATCGTCTGGGCCCGCCGCCGAAAGGTATCCAGGTGTAGGTGCCGGCGCGAGTGTCAAGGAACCGCTCGGGACGAAAGGCGAGCGGGTCGGGGTACAGCTCGGGACGGCGATGCACGAGCGTTATATAGGGGACGACCATCGTGCCACTCGGGATCGTCAGCCCGGGTAGGTCGAACGGCTCGGTTGCGAGGCGTGCGGTGAGCGGGAACGCTGGGCGCAATCGCATCGCCTCCTTGATGACCGCGTCGAGGTACTCGTCGTCTCCGTCAAGCGCGGCGGTTTGCAGGCGCGAAAGCGCGTCGGGGTAGCGACTAACGCGCTCTAGCACCCACGTCAGGGTGGAAGCGGTCGTGTCGTGGCCACCCAGCAACAGGGTACGCATCGCGTCGCAGATCTCGTTATCGCTCATCAGGCGGTCTTGGCTATCGGGTGTGCGTAGGAACATTCCGAGCACGTCCTGGCCGTCGAGTTGATCGGTGCTGCGGCGCTGGGCGACCTCTTCCAGCACGATCGCGTCAACCGCGTCGATCGCTCGGCGGACTCGTGGGAACGGTCTGTCCCATCCGTTCTCGCGGCTGGTCGCGATGATCGTCTGGAGGAAGAACCGCCGTGAGTGGCCCTCGCGAAGTAGCGCGAGCGTCGCCGAGCGCAACCGTCCGACGCGCGCGGGGTCGGTGACCCCGAACACGGTGGCCATGATCACCTCGAGGCTGATCGCTTCCATGTGTGGCTGGGAGGGCGTGGGGTGCCCGTAGGGCCAGCGTGCGAGAGCCTCTTCTGTCTTGCGCTGCATCGTCTCGTGGTAGCCGCTCAACGCGTTGCCGTGGAACGGGGGGAGCTGCGTTCGTCGCCTGCGCATATGCTCGTCGCCGTCGATGTTCGTGAGTCCCGTCGGACCGAGGAAGAGATGGTGCGCAGATGCCTTGGCCAGCGCCGCTCCGAGACGAAGCACGTCGGTGTCGGCTGTGAAGACGCGCTTGATGTCTTCGGGATCGGTCAGGCATAGCCACGGCCCCGTCGCTGGCATCGGCACTAGGAAGCGATCGCCGAGCCGCTGGCAATGGTGCGCGAACTGCTCAGGGGCCAACCAATACTGAGCGGCATTGACGAGCGCGGGGCGTCGCAGTCGGGGCATGTCGGTAAGCGTTTGGCCCATGAGCCACATCCTCTCTAGTTACTCTGTGCGAAATAGAGTAACATAGTATCCAGTGGTGGCGATAGCCGAAATCCTTGACGTGGCTCCTGTCGTGGGCGAGGATGCGCTCTTTGACCGCGTCGCCGCAGCGGCGCTCGAGGAGTTCGCCGAGCACGGCATCCGCCGCACCTCAATGGAAGACATCGCCCGCCATGCCGGCGTGTCACGAATGACCGTGTTCCGTCGGTTCGCGAGCAAGCAACGCCTCGTCGAGGTCGTCATCGCACGCGAGGTCCACCGAGGTATGCAAGAGCTCGACCTCCTATGGGAAGGCGCGGAAACACTGGAGGACCGACTCGTCGCAGGATTCGAGTTCGCCGGGCGCTACGTACGCGGCCACCCACTATTCGACCGGCTCCTACGCAGCGAACCCGAGGTCCTGCTGCCACCGCTCACCCTCGACGGTGGACCTGTGCTCGAGCTCTACCGATCACTCATCGCACATCGACTTCAGGCCGAAGTCAACGCGGGCCGTGCCGCGACAACAGACATAGACGGTGTCGCCGAAGTCATCGCGCGCCTCGCAATCTCGCTACTACTCACCCGCGAGGGGACCATCACACTCGACAACCCACACTCCGTCCGGCGCCTAGTCAACCTCACACTACTACCCATGCTCCACCCACAGGTCTAGCGTCCGCGGTCTGTCTGTCCAATCAAGATCGCCGGCCATCCTGGCAAAGTGAGCGTCGCTGGCGAAGCGCTCGGCGCCGGCGGTCTGCCCGATGAGGATCGCGGCGCAGAGCGGGCCGCAGCCGGTTTCTGCGAGCAGTTCTGGGCGATGCATCCGGATGAGGCGCGTAGCTCGCGCTTGAGTGCCTCGGCTTCGCGGGTTAGCGTGCCGATGCGCTTGACCTGTTCGCGGGCGATGCGGACCCTCGCGGTTTGAGGCATCGTTCGTAGTCGTCGCGTGATGCGCTGGAGTTGGCCGGGGTAGTCGAGCTTGCGTGAGGGGATCTGGGACTCTAGCTCGGGGGCGAGGATCACGAGGTTCCAGCGCAACCGGTTGATCAGCCTTGTCCGCTCGCCGACGAGGATCTCGCGGTGATCGCAGCCACGAGTGAGCGCTCGAAGCGCTGCGAGACGTGCCTGCAGTCCTCAATCGCCCATACGACCTCGTAGCCAAGTTCGCGTGCCCAGCGCAGTCCTTCGAGGTGGCCCTGCTGGGTGGCGGCGATCTCTCGCTCGCTGAGGAGCTGACCTGTGCTCGCGTCGATGGCCGCGAGGGCATGGGTGCGCTTGTGGATATCTGCTCCGATAACGATCATCCAGCACGTCCTTTCAATCGAGGGTCTCGTTTGAGTGGACCTCCGGCGGACAGTTCTGAGTTGGGGCGATTGCCACGCTCCTATCAAGTCACGCCACAGGTCCCAGACGGCGGTGGGCGACACAACGGCCGTAAGTCAGGCACGACGCCGACAAACAGACTACGAGTCAGTCCACCGCCGGCCCGGACCTAAACCGGCCAGTCGGACACCAAACACAAACAACCCAGTCACGGCTCTCAGCAAGCTGAGAGCAACCGCAATCTGAGCGCTTAGCTCGACGCCACCACCCGGCGTCGAGCAGCTTCGCACTCAAAACCAGACTTAGGTGTAAGTACTGAGTAGCTAGGCTATTCGCGATGATTCGTCGACTTGCGATCACGTGGGTGTTCAACACCGTCGCCCTGTTCGTGGCGACGTGGCTGTTGCCCGGACTCAGCTACGGCAGCGACTGGTGGGCGCTTGCTGATTCCGGCCTCGTATTCACGCTGGTCAACTTCTTCTTGAAGCCCGTCCTAGCGATCCTCTCGATCCCATTCATCATCGTCACGCTCGGAATCTTCTATTTCCTGATCAACGTCCTCATGCTGTACCTGACGCATTGGATCGTCCCCCAGTTCACGATCGCGAGCTTCTGGTGGGCGGTGCTCGCGGCGATCATCATCAGCGCTGTCAACTGGGTCCTGCACAAACTGGTCGAACCCGATCAGGAGATCTGACGGCGGCTCACAGATAGCGCTCAGCGTTTGCGGACTTCGCGCGCTGCGTAGGACTCCGAGGCGGCTCTAGCCCAGAGCCTTGAACGCCTCCTGGGCCTGGGCACTGGACTCGGTCGCGCGGATCAGCACCGACAGCGTGGTTCCAAGCAGCTCGCCGGGGACCGCCTCGGGATCGGTCAGCTTCAGCATCGAGAGGCCGACGCCCAAGGCCGAGCATGACGTTGGCGAACTGCTCGGGCACCCCCGGCGGCGGCTCGAAGCCGGCGTCGCGCGAGCTCTCCGAGGCGAAGCGCGCGAATGTGGCCCGCAGCGCCGCCAGCCCATCGGCGAGCCGCCGTGCCAGGTGCTCGTCGCGCTGGGCATAGGCCCACAGCTCGACGAACAGGCGGAAGCGCTCCGGGTTCTCTTGCAGACGATCCATCCAGCGATGGCTCCCGGCCAGCGGCCGCTCCCAGGTCGCGCGATCGCGGTCGAACAGCGCCATCTGTTCTGCGATCTGCCCGGCAAGGTACTCCTCGACGAGCGCGAGCAGCAGATTCTCCTTGCTGCCGAAGTGCCCGTACACGGCGCCCTTGGTGAAGCCGGCCTCGGCGGCGACTTCGTCGAGCGTCGCGCCGGCGAAGCCGCGCCGCGCGTAGACCTTGGCCGCGGCGTCGAGCAGCCGCGCGCGCGTCTGCGCCCGACGCTCGGTGCGGTCGAAATGTCCACGCGGCATCAGTTGATTCTCCTGCTCGGGCCGGCGGGCAAAGCGCTCGTCGATCGCACTTGTATTATACCTTTGAGTAGATATACTCAATCGTATGAATACTCTAGCACGAGGAGCAGAGACCGATGAGAGACCAGCTGCCACCAGGCCCCCGCATGCCCAGCCGCCCTGCAAACGCTCGGCTTCTTGAGCCGCCCGAGCGGCTTCGTCGAGCGCGCTCACGCGCGCTACGGCCCTCGCTTCACGATCCGCGTGATCGGGCCAGCCGCCGTTCGTGGTGCTCTCCGACCCCGGGGAGATCAAGGAAGTCTTCACGGCGCCCCCGATGTGCTGCACCCCGGCGAGGGAGCGCGCATCCTCGAACCGGCTGGTCGGCAAGCACTCGGTGATCCTGCTCGACGAGCAGCCGCATCTGGAGCAGCGCAAGCTGCTGCTGCCCGCCTTCCACGGCGAGCGCATGCAGCGCTTGTCGGGACTGATGGAGGAGCTGGCCGAGGAGGAGCTCGGCATCATGGCCGTGCGGGGAAGTGGTCGAGCTTCACCCCCGGTTTCAGCGCCTGACGCTCGAGATCATCCTGCGCGCGGTCTTCGGGCTGGAGCGGGGCGCACAGCTCGAGCAGTTGCGCGACCTCTTGGGCGAGGTGCTCGCGTTCGCCCAGAACCCACTGTCGATGCTTCCACGCCCACCGCGACTGCTGACCTGCGCGGCCCGATCGCTCGTCAGGACCGGCTGCATGGCCGCGTGGACGAGATGATCTTCGAGCTGATCGCCGAGCGCCGCCGCGAGGGCGAGCGAAGGCGAGGACGTGCTCGCGCTGCTTTTGAACGCCAGAGCACGAGGACGGCTCGCCGATGAGCCCGGCGGAGCTGCGCGACGAGCTGATGACCGCGCTCGTCGCCGGGTCACGAGACGACGGCCTCGCAGCTCGCCTGGGGATTTGAGCGGCTCGCGCGCGAGCCGACCGTGCTCGAGCGCCTGTACGAGGAGCTCGACGATCCCGAGGACGCCTACCTGACGGCCACCAGTCCAGGAGATCCTGCGCCACCGGCCCGTTCTCCCCCACGCCGAGCCCCGGCTGACATGCGACCTGTTGAGATCGGCGGCTTTCGCTACCCGCCCGGGGTGATGCTGGTGGCCTACATACACCTGGTCCACCACGATCCCGCGATCTACCCAGATCCCCAGGCGTTCCGCCCCGAGCGGTTCCTCGAGCAGGCGCCCGGAACCTATACGTGGATCCCGTTCGGCGGCGGGCGCAGGCGCTGCCTGGGCGCGAGCTTCGCGCTACTCGAGATGAAGCTCGTCCTACGCGCGATGCTGCGAGCGCTTCGAGCTGGAGCCAGTCGACAAGCCGAACCGAGGGAACACGCAGGCGCAACATCACCGTCAGCCCTGCCCGGGGCTGCCAGCTGATCCTGCGAGAGCGCAAACGCGGTGCGCGGCCAGAGCAAGAGTCACTGAGCACCGCGTCGCCGCGTGAGAGTCAACCCCCATTTGAAGGACGCTCGTAGGACGGCCCGATCACCGCCGCGTATAACGACTCGCAAACGCAAGCGGCCGGTACCCGCCGCAACCGGCTGGACTGTCAGGCTGTGGTTATGACCGACGAAGAGGCAATACTCACGGCTGCCGACGCGGCGGCGTGGCTAGCATGGCTGAGCAAGCATCACGAGCATTCGAGCGGCATATGGCTGCGCCTGGCGAAGAAGGGCACGACCGAGCCGACGCGCCTCAGCTACGACGAGGCGCTCGAGGAGGCGCTGTGCCACGGCTGGATCGACGGTCAGGTTCGACGTCTGGACGAGCTGACCTACCGCCAACGCTTCACACCACGACGCGCCCGCAGCGCGTGGTCAAAGCGCAATATCAACCTTGTCGAGCGACTGACCGGGGAAGGCCGGATGAAGCCGGCGGGCATGGCCGCGGTGGAGCGAGCAAAGGCCGACGGTCGCTGGGAGGCGGCTTACCCTGGCCAGGCGGACGATGGAGGTGCCGGCCGACCTCGCTGCAGCGCTTGCAGGCCGAGCCTCGGGCGCAGGCTATGTTCGAGATCCTCTCGAGCCAGAATCGCTATGCGGTTCTGTTGCGAATCCACAACGCCAAGCGCGCCGACACGCGGGCTCGACGGATCGAGCAGTTCGTCGCGATGCTGGCGAGAGGAGAGACGCCTCACCCACAGAAGCGCAGACTTCCCGACAGTGCAACCGACCGCTAACCCCGATGGTAAGCTCCCGCCCGACCCTTGGGATAACACTGTCAGCCTAACCGTGACACCGTCAGCGCCCTGAGGTCAAGACAGCCGTCATGCGCCACCAGAGCTCAATCACTTCGCTGTCGTGGATCGCTTCGAAGCGGTGGAGGGGAGCATGCCCTACAGAGGGAGCGATGGAGGGAAAGCGTCCCAAGAACTCCGTGCGGGACTGAGCACCGGTGCGTGTTCATCTCTGCGGGGTACGGGGATCGACTCCCGCACCTGGGGCTGACTTTCTGCGCTACGGCGGGCACACCTCATGCGTGGCGATCGCCCATGACGAGGAGTCTTCCCCCACGCTGATCCTCGATGCGGGCACTGGTGTGCGTTCGGTCACAAGACTGCTCGAGGATAAACCGTTCGAAGGCACGATCCTGCTGACGCACCTGCACTGGGATCATCTACAGGGACTGCCTTTCTTCTCCGCCGGCGACCGCGATGATGCACGGGTGAGGCTGCTGCTACCCGAGCAGGAGGACGGGGCCGACGCCGCGGCAGTGCTTGCACGCTCTATGTCGCCACCGCATTTTCCGATGGAACCGAATCAGTTGCGCGGGTCGTGGACGTTTGCCACGCTAGCCCCCAATGAGCACCAGCTCGACGGTTTCACGGTGCTGGCGCGAGCGATCCCCCACAAGGGTGGGCGGACCTTCGGCTATCGCGTAAGCGACGGTCGCTCAACCTTCACCTACATGCCCGATCACTGTCCCACAACGCTCGGGGCTGGACCCGACGGTTGCGGCGAGTACCACCCGGCTGCGCTAGAGCTCGCCTCGAGGACGGACGCCCTGCTGCACGACTCACAGCTGCTCACGCCCGAGGAGCTTGCCCGAGAAGGGCGCTTCGGGCATGCGATGGCAGGCTATGCGGTTGAGTTGGGGCGCCATGCGGGGGCCCGTCGAGTCTTGCTAGCTCACCATCGGCCCGATCGCAGCGATGAGTCGCTGGATGAGCTGGCACACCGCTTCATGAGCACTTCAGATGTGGATGTGATCGTCGCCGCGCAGGACGCGGTGCTGCAACTGTGAGCAGGCGAGACGACTTCCCTCCGCAACTGCCACGGCAAGCCAAGGACTGCCGATGAGTGTGGTGCCCGGTCCGGCAGGCGTACCCGACGCAGTGGTGGTTGGCTCCGGCCCAAACGGTCTCGCCGCCGCTCTCACGCTCGCGCGCAGAGGACTCACCGTGCACGTATATGAGGGAGCGAGCACACCCGGCGGTGGCTGTCGCACCGAGGAGCTGACACTGCCCGGTTTTGCGCACGATGTGTGCTCAACCGTTCACCCGCTACTGGCAGCCTCCCCATTCTTCGCCGGGACGCCGCTCGCTGGGCTATCGCTGAAGACCCCGGAGGTTGCTTTTGCTCATCCCCTCGATGGCGGCCAGGCAGTTGGGGTGATTGGCTCGGTCGATCAGACCGCAAGCACCCTCGGTACCGGCGCACGCGCTTACCGTCGCCTGCTGGGAGCGCTCGTCGAGGACACCGACGCGATCGTGCCGTCGGTACTCGCGCCGCTGCTCTCGCCTCCTCCCCACCCCTTGGCGATGGCTCGTTTCGGCTTGCGTGGGCTACGGCCCGTGACGATGCTTGCTCGTCGCTTCCACACCGCTCCAGGCGCGCGCGCTACTCGCGGGCTTGGGTGCTCACTCGATGCGACCGCTGAGCGCACCTGGCACCGGCGCGTTTGCACTGCTACTTGGCGTACTCGCGCATGCGGTGGGATGGCCTGTTGTGGAGGGAGGCAGTGCGCGCATCACACGACGCGATGGTGGCCGAGCTGGAGCGGCTTGGAGGTGAAGTGCACACCGACCGCTGGATCGCCGAGTTGGAGGAGCTTCCACGCACCAAGATCACGCTGCTGGATGTGGCACCCAGCCATCTACTGGAGCTTGCCGGGCGAGCGCCTGCCTGAGAGCTATGGCAAGGCATTGCGTCGCTTCAAATATGGGCCGGGCATCTTCAAGATGGACTGGGCGCTGGACGGACCAGTGCCATGGCAGGCGGAGATATGTCGCTCCGCGCCGACGCTTCACATCGGTGGGACGTTCGAGGAGATCGCACGCAGCGAGGCCGATGTGGCCGCGGGGCCGCCATTCGGAGCAGCCGTTCTGCATCGCGGTGCAGCCGTGCGTGGCGGACCCGACGCGAGCGCCGCGGGGACAGCACACCTTCTACGCCTACTGTCACGTACCGGCGGGCTCTAGCGTTGACATGAGCAACGGATCGAGGCGCAGATCGAGCGCTTCGCCCCCGGTTTTCGCGACCGCGTGCTGGCACGCAACAGCGTCTACGGCAGTGGAGACCGAGCGCCACAACCCCAACTATGTGGGCGGCGACATCAACTCAGGCGCGGCGACATTGCGACAGACCGTATTCCGCCCAACCGCTCAGCCTGCGCCCTTACCGTACGCCGATGCCAGGTGTGTACCTGTGCTCCTCCTCGACGCCTCCCGGCGGCGGAGTACACGGCATGTGCGGCCAGGGCGCAGCACACGCGGCGCTAGGCGATCTGGGCTTGTAGATCCAATTGAGCTTGGCGTCCTGGACGGGGGCGATGCGCGGTCTCGTGCTCCAGTAGCCACACCTTACGATCGAGCCCTCCCCCGTAGCCGGTGAGCTTCCGTTGGCTCCGATCACGCGGTGGCAAGGGACGATGATCGCGACCGGGTTACGCCCGTTGGCCAAACCGACCGCCCGCGAGGCTTTGGGATTGCCTACCCAGCGCGCGAGCTCGCCATAGCTGATCGTCTCGCCGTAGGGAATCTCACACAGACTCGCCCATACACGCCGCTGAAACTCGGTTCCCTGCATTCTCATCGGCAACTCGAAATCGGCGAGCTCACCGGCGAAGTAAGCCTCCAACTGCTCAACGACATGCGCGAGTCCCACATCGTCTCGTTGATAGCCGGCTGGAACTTTTGGAGGTGGCGCTGTTCGTGCATGTGCATGCCAGTGAGCAATCCGCCATCGGCGGTGAGTGTGAGCTCGCCAATCGGACTGTCCATCGTCGTAGTGATTGTCGTGGGCGATGTCGTGCCTGTGGGTGTCACGCTGCCTCCTTCTCCAGTGTCCCTGTGGACACTGGATCGACGGTATCGCTGCGCGAAGGCAGCGGCCAGTGGTTGATTGGATGGGGTGTTGCCGACCAGAGGTACTGCACCGCGTAGGCCCGCCAAGGTCGCCAGCGCTCCGCGCGCGCGGTGAGCGCGCCGGGAGAGGCCGGCAGGCCGAGCAATTCAGCCGCGCGGCGCACGCCAAGGTCGGCAACTGGGAAGGCGTCTGGATCGCCAAGTGCTCGCATTGCGATCACTTGCGTGGTCCACGGCCCAAAGCCAGGAAGCTGTGAAAGGGCCGAGATCGCCTCGGCGCGATCGCACCCTGGATCGAGCGATAGGCGCTCGCTGCGCAGCGCGTCGATAAGCGCGGCGAGTGTTCGCGTGCGCGTGGCGGGCATCGCCAGCCGCACATGCTCGAGCGCCTCGGGCGCGGGAAAGAGATGGGTGAGCCCGCCGTGTGGATCGCTCACCGGCTCACCGTGGCGGGCGACGATACGAGCGGCGTGTGTTCGCGCGGCAACTGTCGAGACCTGCTGTCCCAGGACAGCTCGTATGGCGAGCTCGGCTCCGTCGACACAACGCGGCACCCTACGTCCCGCGCCCCGCGCCACCACCGGACCAAGCTCGGGGTCCTCGCTCAACAGCTCATCAACCGCGATGGGATCAGCGTCGAGGTCGAGCAGCCAGCGACAGCGTGCGATGGCGGTCGTGAGGTCGCGCAGGTCGGAGAGCCGCGCGCGACACACGACATGCTCTGGTGTGGGTGTCAGCTCGATTATGCCGGGCCCGTGTGGCAGGCGCAGGGTGCGCCGGTATGCACCATCGCGGACCTCCTCGACGCCCGGTACAGCTGTCGCTGCGAGGTGACCAAAGAGATTGTCAGGGCATAGAGGCTTGCGGAATGGGAGCCGCAGCAGGACCGCGCCACGTGCGTCCGCTAGAGAGAGCGAGACCTGCCCGGTATGGCTATCGCGGTGAAAGACTTCGTCGGCGTTCCGTCTGCTCGCTCGACGCCGCAATTCCGTGGGTACGGTCGCAAACACGGCGCGAATCGTGTCGTTGAACTGCCTCACGCTCGAGAAGCCCGAGGCGAACGCGATCTCCGTCATCGAGAGCGCTGTCGTCTCGATCAGGATACGAGCGGTTTGCGCACGCTGGGCACGAGCGATCGCGATCGGTCCTGCCCCCAGCTCGGCCAGCAGCATGCGCTGGAGCTGGCGAACGCTGTAGCCAAGCCGCGATGCGAGCCCGGGCACACCTTCACGATCGACCACGCCATCGCCAATCAGCCGCATCGCGCGCGCCACCACGTCCGCGCGCCCGTCCCACTCGGGCGATCCGGGCGCGGCATCGGGGCGACAGCGCTTGCAGGCACGAAAGCCCGCCTGTTGCGCAGCCGCGGCGGAGGGGTAGAAGCGCACATTTTCGCGCTTGGGGGTCATGGCGGGACAGCTCGGTCGGCAATAGATGCCGGTGGAGGTGACAGCCGTTATAAACCACCCGTCGAAGCGCGGATCGCGCGATTGGGCTGCCTGGTAGCAACTGTCGAAGTCCTCGATCACAACTCCCAGTCTGACCTACCTCCAGGCGAAAGTCTGGCGGGATTGCGACACGATGGTTGCGGGCCGCTACCTTCGCGAGCGATCTGGCTGTATAAGACTTCAATGCACGGAGACGGACAACGAACGGCCGACCTCTCAACAGCGGGAACGCCATCCATATCCACTTCTGAGAAACCCCCCTTGCGGCCCGCGCTCGCGGAGGACGTGGGCGGTTTGAAGCTTGCACTGGCTGAAGCGTTCGTCGAAGACCCGGTATTCAGCTGGCTGATGCCCGACGAAGACAGCCGACTCGCGCGACTGCGCCGGTTCTTCGCGATCGAGCTTCAACGTCTAGTGCTCCCCCGTGGGCGCGCTTGGACCTCACCCGAGCTGACAGGCGCAGCGCTCTCGTTGCCCCCTCGAGCGTGGCACACACCTCCACGCGTGGGAGTGCTGCAGGGTGGCTGCTTCGGCCTGCGCTTGTACCGGGCGGCGGGGCTGCTGGCGCTTATTGAGCGCCACCACCTTCGCGAGCCTCACTACTACTTCGCCTACATCGGTGTGGCGCCTGAGGCACAGGGGAAAGGCCTCGGCAGCACGCTGATGCGCCCCACGCTCGATCGCTGCGATGAGCAGGGTTTGCCCGCGTATCTCGAGGCCTCCAGCGAGCGCAACGCCGCGCTCTACGAACGCCTTGGCTTCGTGGTCAAGCGCGAGTTGACATTCGCCGGCAGCCCGCCGCTGCGGCTAATGGTGCGCGCGCCGGCTCTACCCGAGCCCGCCGCTTAGCTAACGCGGCTCGGCAACTACCTTGGGCTCCATTGGAGGGGATCAGCACGACCGCACGGCGGGCTTGTGCGCTCAGGGATGTTTTGCCCGGGGCGCGAAGACGCTAAAGCGCGAGCCAGCGCTGTCCGAGCACGCGCAGCGTGAACACATCGCCGTGACGACGGTGGGCGGCCGCGAAATAGCCCTCCGGGTCGAGCGTGAAGCGCAGCGTGTGCGCTAGCACGGAGCCGTGCACCGTCGGTGGCGCCTTTGACACCGATCTGCCCCCCGGCTAGGCAGCTGCGTCGCTGAGCCGCCGCTTGCGCGTCGAGCGCCTCGACAGCAGGCTGCCCCAATCGGCGTCATCCATCTCACACGGCTGGGTGCTCCCGAGAAACTCGCGCAACACCTCCGCTAGAGCATCTGGCTCTTCCAGGTGCGGGAAGTGCGCAGCCCCTTCAAGCGTGCGAAGGCAACTGTTGGGGATCGCCTCGTGCGCACGTTGTCCATGCTCGAGCGGGATCGTGTGGTCGCGCTCGCCCCACACGATCATCGTCGGCATCGACTCGAGCAGGTATAGACGATCGGTAGCACTCACTCGCTGTCCGCGAACATCGATCACAGCGCGCAATGTCTGGAGGAATGCCTCGCGAGCCTGCGGGCGTTCAAGTGGTCGTAGAGCGCGGGCTACAGCTTGCACGTATGCGCCCTGACGGATGCCCCGACCGCGTAGGCGAGCACCCGCGTCCCACAGGGCGGCAAGCAAGCGAGGATGGGCGGCAAGCGACAGCGGGGCTGACATGCCTGGCAGCGCGGCGGTACGCAGCATCGGGCTCACCTCGTGTCCGAGACCACCGCTCGAGATGAGCACAAGACGCTCGACACGGGCCGGGAACTGGTAGAAGAACTGCATTGCCACACCACCGCCGAGCGAATGGCCGACGATTGTCGCGCGCTCGATACCCAACGAGCTCAGCAGATCGCGAATACTCGCCGCATGCGCTCCCAACGAGTAGTCCCCGCGCGGCGCGGCCGAGTCACCATGGCCGATCAGGTCCGGAGCGATGACCGTGTAGCTGTCGGCCAGATTCAGCGCCACCGACTGCCAGTGGCTGGACGAGTTGAGCATCCCGTGCACCAATACGACGGGCGGTCCTTCGCCAGCGATCCGATAGATCACACGGCGTCCGTGCAGGTCGATCTGCCACTCGTCGAACTGCCACGCGGGCGCTGGCGCCAAGCGAGGAGCATCCCGCCGACGATCGTCGCTGTCGTGTGTGACACGGCTGGAACTCAGCTCAGCACCTCGGGCGCCACATTAGCAATGGTGAAGCCTCGCGGCGCGCCAGCAATCCGGACTCGAGGCTCGTCTAACTGCTGCCGGCGCCCTCGGCCCGTCGCGCGGGGGCCTCGCCCCATAGTTGCTCCAGGCGATAGAACTCGCGCGTGGCGGGCGTGAAGATGTGGACTACCACATCGAGATAGTCCATCAATATCCAGTCGGCGCTGCCAACCCCCTCGACGCGCCGCGGGAGCAGGTTGTGCTCGTGCTTGAGCCCCTCCAGGATCCCGTCGTGGATGGCCTTGGTCTGACGCTCGGTGTTGCCCGAGCACACCACGAACCAATCGGTGTAGCCGAGCACCCCGCGCAAGTCGAGCGTGACCAACTCGCCGGCCTTCTTATCGTCCGCGTAGCGGCAGATCTCCTCGAGCAACTCCTCGGAGTTCATCGCTCTACCCCATGCGCACGGCCGGTTGGCTGACGACCGTAGAGCTCGTGCTCGGAGATATAGCGCGCCACCTTGGCGCCCACCATCTCACCAATCGGCTCGCCCGCGGTTAGGCGTCTGCGCACCAGCGAGGAGGAGATGTCGAGTCGCGGCATGTTCACGAACGCGGTCCGCGCCTCACCGTCGAGCGGAGCGAGCGCTTCGAGCACCTCACGACGACTCGAATCTTCACGCTCTGCCACCGCGAGTCGTGCCAGCTTCAGGATCTCATGCGGCTCGCGCCAAGAGCCCAACGTACGGGCCATGTCGGCGCCAACGATCAGGGTCAGCTCTGCGTTGGGATCGCTTGCACGGATGCTTCTCAGAGTATCGACCGTATAAGACGAGCCCGGCCTTTCTAGCTCTAGCGTGCATACACCCAAGCGCTGGTCGCCCTCTATTGCCAGCTGACACATCCTCAAACGATGCTCAGCGCCTGGGTCCCACTTGGCGGGCTTGTGCGGTGGCACGAGCACGGGCGTCAGCAGCACTCGACCAAGCCCAAGCTCGCTCCCCGCCGCACGCGCGAGCGCGAGGTGGCCGATGTGAGGAGGATTGAACATCCCCCCGAGGATCCCGATGTGCTCGCTCCCCCCGAGCATTCCTACGTGCTCACCAGTGTGCTCGCCAACCCGGTCACCCAGATTCACCTCTTGCGGCCCAAGCGAAGTTCCTTCCTCGGGCATCTGGGCATCTCCTCTCGAGGAAGCGCTGTTGCGTAAAGCCATCGGGGCGATGGCGTCACGCGCGGACGTGGCCGGCGCCTTCGACGAGATACTTGAACGTGCACAGCTCGCGCAACCCGATTGGCCCGCGTGCGTGGAGCTTTTGCGTTGAGTTTCCGATCTCGGCGCCCATCCCGAACTCGCCCCCGTCGGTGAAACGCGTCGAAGCGTTGACATACACACAGGCGGCATCGACGCCGAGCTGGAACGCGCTGGCGCTGGAGGTGTCTTTGGTGATGATCGCCTCCGAGTGCCCGGAGCCGTGAGAGGCGATGTGCTCGACCGCGTGCTCAAGCGACTCGACTACCGCAATCGCAAGCGTCAAGTCCAGATACTCGGTGTCCCAGTCCTCCTCGGTGGCAGGCACTACGGCATCGCGGATCGTGTGCGCAAGCCGGACAAGCTCCTCCAGATCTTCTCCTTCGAGCTCTTCGGCAAGCCTCGTAGCGCAACTCAGCGTTGCCTCGTCGCAGCGCAGCGTCACACCGGCGTCCGCGAGCTCGGGGATCAGGGCCTCCAGCACCTGAACGGCGACCAGCCGGTGTACAAGCACGGTCTCCACGGCGTTGCACACACCCGGACGCTGAGTCTTTGCATTCAGCACGATCGCAACCGCCTGCTCCACATCCGCCGAGGCGTCGACATAGACATGACAGTTGCCTGAGGCGGCATATATGACGGGTACGCTTGCCACGTCCTTGAGCGCCGCCTTCAAGCCCTCGCCACCGCGCGGGATGAGCAGGTCGATCGTGCCGTCTTGGGTTGCCAGCTCAGCGAGCTCACCGCGCCCGCCACCTGCAACAAGGCCTATGCAGCCGTCGGGAAGCCCCGCGCGGACGGCTGCCTCGGCGGCGATCGAGGAAAGCACCGCATTGGAATGCTCGGCGGTGGAGGAGCCGCGCAGAACGATCGCGTTGCCCGACTTCAGGCACAAAGCGGCTGCGTCGATCGTGACATTCGGACGCGCCTCGTATACCACCGCGATCACCCCCAGCGGGACCCGCACCTTGCGCACATCCAAGCCGTTGGGCAGGCGGTGACCGTCGATCACCTCCCCCACCGGGTCGCCCAGCCCCGCGATCGCCTCCACCGCTTGTGCGATCCCCTCAATTCGCTGCTCGTCGAGCCGCAGGCGGTCAAGCAGCGCCGCCCCGATAGCGGCCTCACGCCCAGCTGCCAGATCGCGCTCGTTGGCACTCAGGATCTCCCCCATGCGCTCGCGCAACGCGGCCGCGATGCCCATAAGCGCCGCGTTCTTGGTGGCGGTGTCTGTGCGAGCCAGCTGGCGAGATGCCTCGCGCGCACGCGCGCACACCTCGGCCACCGATGAGACGGCAATTGCCATAGCCTTACAGCTTAGGCGAGCACCATGTAGTCGCGGTGAACCGCCTCCTCAGTAGCGCGTGGCAGGATTTCCTGGACGGCCTTTGACTTCAACCCCATAGCGCGCCTGAGCTCCTCAGCCGAATAGCTGCAAATGCCCTTCGCCAGCACTTGCCTGCCGCTCCCCGCTGAGACTTCCCGCTCGGCGATCTCCACAGCATCGCCCGCGTCGAAGGCACCGAGCACCTCGACAATCCCCACCGGCAATAGGCTCGTGCCTTCCTCGCGCAGCGCACGAGCAGCGCCAGCATCCACCACAAGTGTTCCGTGACTCGGCTTGGCGTAGCGTAGCCACAGCTTGAAGGATGAGTGGCGTGCCACTCGTGGAGGAAAGTTCGTGCCCTCCATATCTCCCGCGAGCACAGCGCGTAGGGCGCCATCGCGAACGCCGTTGCAGATCACCGCGCGGATCCCCGCCGCGGTAGCCATGTCGGCGGCAACAACCTTTGAGCGCATGCCGCCGGAACCGAGCGGCGAGGTTGTATGACCTATCTCGATGCCCTCGAACGTCTCGAAATCGGTGACCTCACGGACGAGCCGCGCATCGGGATCCTGACGCGGATCGGCGGTGTGCAGCCCATCGATGTCGGTCAGAAGCACGAGCAGGTCGGCATTCGTCAAGATCGCCACCTGGGCGGCAAGGAAATCGTTGTCGCCAAAGGAGATCTCATCGGTGGCAGTGGTGTCGTTCTCGTTGATCACCGGCACCACCCTCCAGTCGAGCAGCTTGCGCAAGGTCTGGCGCGCGTTGAGGTAGTGGGTGCGGGCACTCATGTCCATGAAGGTGAGCAACACCTGGGCGGAGATCAGCTCGCGTTCACGCAGAAGCTCGTCATAGGCGCGGTAGAGCTTGCCCTGCCCAACCGCGCTCGCTGCCTGCAGCTCCTCGACGCCACCTGGGCGCGCGGGCAGGCCCATGATTGCCACCCCGCGCGCGATCGCTCCGGAGGAGACGATCACGACCTCGGCGCCCTCGCCATGCAGCGATGCCACCTCGTCGCAGATGCGTTGGAGCACAACTGTGCGCAACTCGCCACGATCGTCGGCGACGATGCTCGACCCGAGCTTTATGACCACGCGCCTCATGATTGGAGCTTATGCGGGCTCGTCGGGGTCAAGCTCAAAGGCCACTCCCGCGATCTCCAAATCGTCGCCCGCCTGAAAGCCCTCGGCTTCCAAGGCGCGCAGCACGCCGATCTTGCGCAGGCGTCCTTCTAGATAGGCCATAGCGTCTTCGTTGTCGATGTCATAGCGCGCCACGAGGCGCTCGATACCCCGGCCCTTGACGGCAAACGAGCCAGGAGCAAGACACTCGACGACAAAGCCACCGGGAGCAGCCGGACGGAACACCATGTGCTCTGCAAGCACACGATCGCCCTCGCCTGTCGACCTGCCGCCGGCAAGGTGGGCGTCTCCTCCGGCACCGCTGTCGCGGGAGCTCTCGCCAGCGACCGCGAGCCCGCCGCTATCCCCGACGTTCCGCCCACCATGGGCAACCTCCGGCACGAGGTCCAGCAGCTTGGCCGCCAGCTCCCCAAGCCCGCTGCCGGTCGCGCTCGAGGTGGCTATCACCGGTACATCCTCACCCAGGCGCCGCGACCACCGCGCAATCTCCTCCTCCACCCTCTGTGGCGGCACGAGATCGGCCTTGGAGAGAGCCAGCACGCGTGGCAGGAGAGCCAAGCGCTCGTCGTGTGAAGCCAGCTCGTGCTCGATCGTGGCGTGATTGGATAGAGCGTCCGCATGCTCGTCCCCGCTGAGCTCGGGGGCAAGGTCTAGCACGTGCACGAGCAACCGCGTGCGCTCGACATGCGCAAGGAAATCGTGACCCAAGCCGGCGCCGTCGCTTGCACCCTCGATTAGGCCGGGAATGTCGGCGATCACAAGCTGGCGTTCGTCTGCTTCGAGCACTCCGAGCACGGGTGAGAGCGTCGTAAAGGGGTAGCTGGCGATCTTGGGCGTGGCTCTTGTGAGGCGACCCAGCAGCGAGGACTTGCCGGCATTGGGCAGTCCCACCAGACCTACGTCTGCGAGCAGCTTCAACTGGAGCTTAAGCCAACCCTCCTCGCCAACCAGACCGCGCTCGGCAAAGCGCGGCGCCTGGCGCGTGGGTGTGGCAAAGCGCTTGTTTCCCCTGCCGCCGGAGCCGCCCTTGGCCACCAGCGCCCGCTGGCCGGCGGCGAGCAGGTCCCAACGCCGTCCAGCGACATCCCCCTCGGCGCCCTCAACCTGTGTGCCAGGTGGAACTCGTACGAGCAGCGTCTCACCATTGCCACCGTGACGCAGAGAGCCTTCGCCGTGGCCACCGCGCCCGGCTCGATAGTGAGGCTTGCGCCGAAAGCTCTGTAGATCGCGTAGCGAGTCGTCGCAGACAAGCACCACATCGCCGCCACGACCACCGTCTCCGCCGTCAGGGCCACCCCGCGGAACATGTGCTTCGCGGCGGAAGCCGGCCGAGCCATCGCCGCCGGCTCCGGCTCTCACTTCGATTCGCGCGCGGTCGTCCAAAATCGAGCCATGCCTCTCCGCCCGCGCCCGCGGGCGGGCTATCTCAGCTGTTCTCGGAGAGCACGTTCACAACCCTGCCGCGGCGGCCTGTCGTGAACTGCAGTGTGCCCGCGGCGCGCGCGTAGAGCGTGTCGTCTTTGCCGATGCCGACACCCGTCCCTGGCTTGAAGCGGGTGCCGCGTTGGCGCACGATGATCTCTCCGCCCGTGACAGTCTGGCCGGCGAATGTCTTTACGCCAAGGCGCTGGGCGTTGGAGTCGCGGCCGTTGCGGCTCGACCCGAGTCCCTTCTTATGAGCCATCTGCTGCCTCCTTGGTGGCCGCTCCCATTGAGATGTTCGTGACCTCGATCCGCGTCAGCTCCTGACGGTGGCCGGTGCGGCGCTTGTAGCCGCGCTTGGGCTTGAACTTGAACACACGAAGCTTCTCCCCGCGCTCATGCGCCACTACCTTCGCTGTGACTTTCACCTGCTTCAGAGAGGCCGCGTCGAATACGGCATCGTCGGAACGGTAGAGAATCGGCTCGAGCGCGAAGCTCGCGCCCTCCTCCACGGCAAGGCGCTCCACGAGCAGGGTCTGGCCCCGCTCGACGCGGTACTGCTTGCCGCCTGTCTTTACGATCGCGTACATAGTTTCTACTCCGTGCCGGCTTGCGCCTTAGCAGCCGAACGGCGCCGTCCGCCTCTGCGGCCGCGGCGCCGAGGCTTGGATTGTATGTCATCCTCGCCCGCCTCGTCCGTCGGGGTCTCCGATGGGTGCTCGCCCGCCACTAGCTTCTCGTCCTGTGGCGCGTCATCTGTACTGCCCTTCGTCGGCGTGCTCGAGGCCTCTTGCGCCTCGACCGACAGCTCATTGTCTGACCGCTCGGTTTCGGACTCCAGCGTCTCCGGCGCACCCGCAACGCTCTTGGCGGCGACTTTCGAGCCACGTCTGCGCGAGCGGCGCGCGGCGGGCCGCGCGGCCGGACGTGGAGCTGGACGAATCACCTCACCGGACTCATCCAACAAGAGCGCGGATGCGGCGGTGCGCCCTACCGTCTCGATGCGCACCATCCGCTTCTCGCCGACATTGCGAGCGGCACCCGCAATCGAGATGATGTAACCGTCGAGCTTGGCCACCGCATCGTCCACGTCATACATGTGCGGCTCGACGATGTCTACCAACACCTCATCGCCCTCGCGGAATGGCAACGCGCGTTCTTCGACCTCCTCGCGCGTCCCCTGGAAGGTGATCGCGAAGTGATCGAGCGCCAAGCCTTCGGAACCCTCGAAGTGAAATGACCGATCGGTTTGCGCCTCTAGAGCATGCAGCACGCGTGAGCCCTGACCGGTGAACTGGGCCGTGACCCGCGGGTTGATCTGCACCAGGAACGCCTGTGCGTCGGGGTGCTCGACCACGAGGTCACGCAGCCTGCGCTCGAATTCGATCGCGATCGTCTCCTCCGAGCGAATCACGCCCTCTCCCTCGCAGGTGGGGCAAGGCCGGCTCATGATCTCGCGCACCCCCTCCGTTACGTTCTGACGGGTCATCTCCACCAGTCCCAGGCGCGAGAGCTCCGCGGTGAAGGTCTTCGTGCGGTCCTCGTCCAGCGCCTTGCGCAGCGTCTTCATCACAGCGTCGCGGTTGCGCGCGCGCGCCATGTCGATGAAATCGATCACGATGATCCCGCCGATGTCGCGCAGGCGCAGCTGGTTGACGACCTCCTCCGCCGCCTCCAGGTTGGTCTTGGTGATCGTTTCCTCCAAGCCCGCCCCCTTGCCGCGCCCGATGAAGCTGCCGGAGTTGACGTCGATCACGGTGAGCGCCTCTGCGTAGTCGATCATCAGGTAACCGCCGCTCGGCAAATCCACACGTCGCGACATCACTCCGTCGATCGCCTCGGTCACCTTGTAGGCGTCAAGCAACGGCTCCCGCTCGTTCCACAACTCCACGCGCTCGACGAGCTCGGGGGCGGTACGCGCGAAGAACGATACGAGCCTGCGATGCTGCTGCTCGTCATCTACGATTGCTCGCTCGAAATGCTCAGAGAAGATGTCGCGCACGACCCGCACCGACAAATCTGCCTCCTGGAAGACCATCGCGGGCGCCTGGGTGTCCTCCACGCGCTTCATCAACACCTCGTGCAGCTTGTGCAGGTAGAGCAGCTCACGCTCGAAATCCTCTCGCTGCGCACCGTGAGCCGCTGTGCGGATGATCGCCCCCCCTTGGCCGATCTCCAGCTTGGCCGTCTGGCGGCGTAGGCGCTCACGCTCTTTGTCTTCCAACCGACGCGATACGCCAATGCCCTCGCCGGTCGGGGCGTACACCATGTAGCGCCCCGCGATCGTGAGCTCCATCGAAAGGCGGGCACCCTTGGTCTTCAGCGGGTCCTTGACGACCTGTACCACGATCTCCTGGCCAGGCTGGAGCAGCTCGGCGATCTTGCGCCCGCCTCCGCGTCCGCGCTTGGGCGCCTCGACGCCAGGAAGCACGATCTCATCTACGTGCAGGAACCCGTTCTTCTCGAGACCGATGTCGACGAACGCTGCCTCGAGGCCCGGCAGAACATTGTCGACCTTGCCCTTGTAAATGTTGCCAACGATCGAGCGCCCTCCGCGGCGCTCGATGTAGAGCTCAGCTATCCGATAGCCAGCACCTGGACGTGCGGGAGGACGGGCACCCGATCCCTTGGAGCCGCGTCCGGTAGAGCGTGAGGCGCCGGGGGTTCCAGCCGCCTCCAATAGCGCCACGCGCGTCTCCGCGCGATCGACGCTGACAAGCACTTGCTTTCTCAATTTGATCCAGTCTTTCGATATCTGTGATGGGCGGGACGGGCGGGGTTTGGATTCCCGAGGCCCGTTTGGTGACCGAATCCCATGCAGGCAGGCGCCGTACCGTTACGGTCTCTGGCGCGGCCTTGGCTGGTTGGGGGAGTTCGGCGAACATCTTGCTTAGTAGCGGGCAACGCGGCCCTTCATCGCCTGGGAGGCGCTTGCCTGGACGTAGATCGATTGCAGTAGACCCACTGCCAGAAGCGTTGTTATGACTGACGACCCGCCATAGCTCATGAGCGGCAACGTGACGCCGGTGATCGGCATTATCCCTACAGCCATACCAACGTTCACGAACACCTGGAACATCAGCATAGCCACGATCCCGGCGGCCACCAGCGAGCCGAACAGGTCCTTGGACATCGTGAGTATGCGAAGCGTGCGCCAGATCAACAGCGCATAGAGCGACAAGACCAACGCCGCTCCAACGAAGCCATACTGCTCGCCCACCGCGGCAAAGACGAAATCGGTGTCATCCTCCGGCACGTAGTTGCCCTTGATCTGGGTCGAGTTCACGCCACGCCCGGTCTTTTGGCCGGCGCCGATGGCTACCTTCGACTCCTCCTGCTGATAGCCCTGCTTTTCAGGGTTGCTCGACGGGTGCAGGAAGGCCGTCAAGCGTTCCACTTGGTAGGTCTTGAGCACGTGCACGCCTGCGGCGGGTGCCGCCACGAGCACGAACGCAGCCGAGACGGCAACCAGCGCGATCAGCCCAGTCAGCTGCCGCCAAGAAGTGCCCGCAACGAACAGCACCATGAAGGCGATCGCCATGTAAACCATGCCCGAGCCAAGGTCGGGCTGGGCGATCACGAACATCGCCGGCACGAGCGCCGCAAGCATCACCCTGTGCCGTCGTGTCGAGCTCGCTCAGATGCCTGGAGCGATCGACCACGAACGCCGATAGCGCGACGATCAACAGCACCTTGCCGAGCTCGGACGCCTGGAAGGAGAAGAGCGGGAATTCGATCGCGCGCTGGGCTCCCAACGTGGTCTCGTGGCCAAGCGCGAGCACGGCAAGGATGCTCGAGTATCAGCGTCCCGTAGATGCCGTACATCAGATGGCGCAGGCGCGAATAGTCGATGCGCGAGAGCACCACCATCAATACCAGCCCTACGATTAGATAGATGGTCTGGCGATCGACGTAGTAGCGTGGCTGACCGAGCACGAATTCGCGCGTGGCCGCGCCAAGCGTGAGGATCGAGCAGATCCCGAGACCGATCGACGGCGAGCGTCAGCAGCGGGTCGAGTGGCAGGCGCAACGCGCCAAGCGACTGAGACCGCGTGACAGTCGTCTCCTCAGGCACCTCGATCGGGCTGATGGAGGGCGTCATGACGCGGCGACGGCGGGTCATAGAGTCTTTGAGGAGCCGGCGACGAACTTCTCCGGCTGGTTGAACCACTTCGAGGCGATCAACCGCGCTATGGGTGCGGCCGTTTCCGCTCCGAAGCCACCCTGTTCGACGGTCACCGCGATCACAATCGGGTGGGTGGGATCGGCGATGTAGCACATGTACCACGACTGGTCTTCCTTGCCGGTGTGTTGAGCCGTCCCCGTCTTGCCATACACAGGGTGTTGGGCCTGATTCCAGCCTTGCCATACTTCGAAAGAGGTCCCGCCCGGCTCGCTGGCGGCATCGTGGATGCCTTCCATGACGAGGCTCAGGTCGGCGTAATTCAGGTGCACGTGACCCGCCGGCTGAGAGCTGAGCGTCCTGTACCAGCCCGCCTTTGGAATCGTCGATCTCCATGCCCAGATGCGGCCGCACCACGGTGCCATAGCCTTCGTGCATGTAGGCGTTGGCGAGCGTCGAGTAGGCCACCGCCATCTGCAGTGGGTCGGTCAGCAGGTCTCCCTGTCCAACCGCTAGCTGCATGTTGTCGCCGACGCTCCAAGGGCGCACTTCGGCCACGTAGCCGCAGGAGGCAACGTGCTCACGATGCTCGCATTCGAGCTCTTCCCTGTCGCGCTTTGCCCGCCATTCCCGATCTGGCACAACGCCCGGGAACTCTTTGGGCAAGTCGATGCCGGTTTCCTGCCCAACTCCGAGACGATGGGCCATGTTCTGGATGATGTTGCCGTGGCTGTTGGCGCGTTCTCCCGTTTCGAAGAAGTAGGTATCGGAGGAAACCTTCAGCGCTTCAACCAAGTCGCGAGGGCCATAGTCGGTGTGGCCGGAGTTGCAGAACTGCTCTTTGCCCGGCTTCGATGCACGATCCAGCTCCAAGACCTTCGCTCGGGGTGATCACTCCCGCTTCGAGCGCCGCCATAGCCGTGATCGGCTTGAAGGTCGAGCCGGTCGGATAGGCGCCTTCGGTAGCTCGATCGAACAGCGGGCCACCACCAGCTTCGTTGCCGCCGATCAAGGCTTCGAATTGAGACGTGAGTCATCGGTTTGGCGAACACATTCGGGTTGAAGCTCGGATAGGAGCCGGTCGCCAGGACCTGCCCGTTGCGGGGATCCATCGCCACATAGGCGCCCCCATTTGCCGGCTTGCCGCCCGCCCGAGCGATCGCGATGCCTTCGCGCAGCGCCTTTTCGCCCTCCTGCTCGAGGCCGAGGTCAAGCGACAGCCGCAGGCTGTGCCCCGCGACCGGCGGGACTACCGTCAGCTTGGTCGGCTCGGCTTCGCCGAAAGCATTGACCTGCACCCGGCGCTCCCCCGGCTTGCCGCGCAGGTAGCGGTCGTAGTAGTACTCGAGGCCTTCCTGGCCGACAACGGTGCCCTGCTGGACGCCACGAAACGCGAGCATTGCTTCAGCTGTTCCTTGCCAACCAGTCCGACGTAGCCGAGCACTTGCGCCGCCATTTCGCCGTACGGGTAATGCCTGATCGCCACCGGTTCCTGGCGGACGCCGGGAAAATCGTTGTGGCGCTCGGCGAGCACCGTCAGCGCGCGCGGTACCGGCGTCGGTCTTGACCGTGACCGGGGCGTATGGAAGCGCCACGATCCCGGCGATCACGCGTTCGTCGATCAGCCTTGGGCTCAAGCCGATCACCGGCGCCAGACGGTCATACAGGTGGCGCAGCCTCACCGCCGAGCGCAGGCAGCCGCGGAATCGGTACGTGGCGCAGGTGCGCCTGATGGCGCAGCACGGCAAGCTCCGTCCGCTGGCTCGCGGTGGTGTGGCGTTTTGAGTCGCGCAGGTCCTCCTCGAAGGCTTTCAAACGTTCCTTGGCGAGTGCGTATTCGCTATCGGCTTGAGCCACCGCCTTCTGATAGGTGGCGGCCTCTTCTCTTGACCGATGCCGGCAGCGCGCTGGGCAGGATCTGCACCGCATTGGTGACGCTGCTTGTCACGATCGGCGTGCCAGAGCGATCGAGGATCTCCCCGCGCGGAGCCGGCTATCGGCAGGTTGCGCTGATCGTTGGCTTGAGCCTGCTGGACGTACTGTTCGCCGGTGAGCACCTGCAGATACCACAGGCGGAAGAAGATGATCCCGAACATCACGAGCGCGATGCTGCCCAAGATCGCCACCCGCAAAGCGAGCTGAGGGGGGTACAGGCCCGCGCGGCTCGTTCGGTTGCAGGCGCTCGATACTGCTCACCGCGTGCCTCCCCTGCTCTGGGAGAGCGGGCTGAGGCCGCCAGTCGTATAGGCACGACGACGACGCCGACGCGGATCGTCGGGCAGCGCACCCACCAGACAACGGCGAACCAACGCCCACATCGGCAACGCTACCGACGGTGTCCACGAACACTCCGACCACGATCTCGCGCAGAAGCTGGAGGCTCACCGGGGCGTCCACCCCGAGCAGGAACTCGATCACCGAGTAGCCGACCATCGCCGCCGTCGCCGCGGCCGCTCCGACGAACAGAGGCGTGAGAGCCGCCTGTGGATCGCGCAGCTCACGCAGACGTCCTGCCCAGTAGCCGATGATCGTGAACGTCAGAGAGGTGACGCCGAGCATCTGCATCAGCGCCAGATCGATCAACAGCCCGACGCAAAATCCCGCGACGGCGCCAACCGTGGAGCCGCACAGCAACCCCGTGAACGCCACCAGCAGGGGCGAGAGATCGACGCTGACGCCGAACACCGGTACCTCAGAGACGACGCTGATCTGGACGAACACGATCACGATCGAGAGCAGCGCCACGCGCCATACAGCGAGCCCGGAAGCCAGGCAGCGCTTGCCTCAGCAGAAGCGCTCCGCCGAGATGCACGCATCGACGACGCTGCCCGCCGGCTCCTCCCCCGCCCGCTCATCACCCGCCACCTTCCGCCTGGGCGACCTGGCCACCCTGGGCTTCTTCTTCTGGGCTCACCTGACGCGCGGGTGTGAGACTGGCAGCCAGATCGTTCAACGACGCGGCACGAGATCCGGAGGTGTAAGTGAGCACTTGCACGTCTTCGAGACTGTGCAGGTCGGCAAGCGGGGTGACCTCGACAGACTTGAAGCCACTCTGTTCGTTGACCGAGGTGACCTGGCCGATCGGGATGCCCTTCGGATAAAGCGAGTCGCACGGCTGGAGATCGTGCCCGCCGTCACCACATAGTCGCCCGGCACCACCGCGGTGGTCGAAGGCTGATAGATCTGCATCAGCAGGCGACCCGGTTCGCCGACCTCGGGCTGCACCATGCCCACGGCTCCCGTGGCGCTGATCTTCGCGGTGACTTCCACTTCGCTGTCGGTGATCAGGCTCACGAGCGCCCCATCGGAGGCCACACGCGTCACCTTGCCGATCAGCTCTTCGTCGGCGATCACGGGGTCGTTGACGCGCACCCCCGAGGAGGAACCGTGGTCGATCGTGATCGTCGAGTACCAGATGTTCGGCGACTGATAGATGACAGTCGCCGTGACCGGCCGGTAGTCAGCGATACTAAGCGCGTTGTCGAGATGGTAGAGCTTGAGCAGTTCCCGGTAGGAGACTTCATCGGACTGCTTGGCCGTCAACTGCTCGCGTACCCTGGCAAGCTGCTTGCGCAGTTCGGCATTCTGACTCTTGGCTTTCAGGGTGCTGCCAAACCACCCGAACAGGTCGCGCACTGGCTTCAGCGCCTTGTTGGCGCCATCCTGGATCGGCGAGACCACGGTCAGAAAACCGCGCTGGACCGAATGCAAGCCACCGCTCGGGGCCTCCCCGAAATAGGCGGTCAGCAGTATCAGGGAGAGCACGACGAGCAGTGCGAGCACCGCACGTCTGCGCCGGACCGTCTTCTCATACACGAATAGGGACCTTCCGAAGCCTTCATCGGACAGGGTACCCACGGATAGAGCGGGCAGCGACAGCCAGTCCACGGAGTGTTGCGCCCGCCGAGAAATTCCATCGGTCGCGCGAACACATCGCGGAGGAAGCGCAGCTTGACCGCCGCGTTCATCGGCGGCGGCGGCTACGCGAGTTGCGGTTGGAGCGGTGGATCGCCTCGAACTCCTCCAGCGAGCGCCCCGAGCCGACAGCCACACACGTGAGCGGCGACTCCGCGAGGTGCGCGGGCATCTGTGTCTCCTCGCGCAAGCGCTGGTCGAGCCCCTGAAGCAGAGCGCCGCCGCCCGCGAGCATGATCCCACGATCCATGATGTCCGAGGCAAGCTCCGGTGGTGTGCGGTCGAGCGTCTCCTTGACCGCCTCGATGATCTGCGAGAGCGGCTCCTCGAGCGCTTGGCGGATCTCCTCGCTGGTAAGCACGACGGTCTTGGGCAGGCCCGCCACCATGTCGCGTCCGCGAATCTCGGCCTGGAGCTCCTCCTCCATCGCACAGGCGGAGCCGATCTCGAGCTTGAGCTCCTCGGCGGTCTGCTGGCCAATCAAGCAGCTTGTACTCCTTCTTGGCGTAGTTGATGATCGCCTCGTCCATCTCATCGCCGCCGACGCGGATCGACTGTGAGACGACGATCCCGCCGAGGGAGATCACCGCCACCTCGGAGGTGCCCCCACCGATGTCCACCACCATCGAGCCGGTCGGCTCACCTACTGGCAGACCAGCGCCGATCGCCGCCGCCATCGGCTCCTCGATCAGGTAGGCAGTGCGCGCGCCCGCCGACAGACAGGCCTCCTCAACGGCACGCTTCTCCACGCCGGTTACGCCGGAGGGCACACACACCACGACTCGTGGGTGGGCCCAGCGATTCTGGTGGACCTTCTGGATGAAGTGGCGCAACATCTCCTCGGTAACGTCGAAGTCGGCGATCACGCCATCCTTGAGTGGACGGATCGCCTGGATCGTGCCGGGTGTGCGACCGAGCATCCGCTTGGCCTCGATACCGACGGCATGCACCTCGCCGGTGCGCGAGTCGATCGCTACGACGCTCGGCTCGGACAGCACGATCCCGCGCCCGCGCACGTATACAAGCGTGTTGGCGGTTCCAAGGTCGACCGCCATGTCGCGGCCACCGAACCCTGTGAGGTAGGTGAGGATGCTCATCTTCGCGAGTGGGAAGCACGCTCGGATTCGGCTTCGCCTCGCCGGTCGGCTGGCACCCGGCCCTCCGGGAGCGTGCCCGGCGGGGAGTCTAGCGGACCGCACAGCCTGTCCTGCACAGCCTGACAGCGTATTTGCAGCGGGAAAGCGCGTCAGGGCGCGGCGAGCGTGTGCGCTTGGAGAAACTCGGGGCAGAGGTCGAGCAGTGTTGCCAGCGGCAAGCCCACGACATTCTCGTAGTCGCCATGGATCTCGCTTGCCAGTATCGCTCCGACACCCTGAATCGCATAGCCGCCAGCCCGCCCACGCCACTCCCCGCTGGCCAGATACCACTCGATCAGCTCCTCGCCGAGATCCCGGAAGGCAACCTCTGTTCTAGCAAGCGCCACCTGCTCACGATCTCCCGCAATAGCGCAACGCCGCTGAACACCGTGTGCGTCTCTCCACCGAGCGCCCTCAACGTCTCGCGCGCCGCCTGCTTCGTTCGGTGGCTTGCCGTAGATGCGCGCGTCCAGCGCCACGAGCGTGTCGACCCCGAGCACCATCTCCGGCGCCCCGGCAACCCTAGCCGCACGGGCCTTGCGCAGGGCGTTCTCGACTGCCACCTCCGCCGGCTCTCCCCGCTCGATCTCGACCGACGTTGGTGGGACGAACGGTGAAGGACACGCCAAGGCGTTCAAGGATCGCCCGTCGCTGAGGCGAGGCGGAGGCGAGCACGAGCGAAAGCTGCCCGGCCACGCTCGCCGCCGAGCCCTCTTAGTGGGCGAAATCGGGGAAGAACAGAGCTGCCTCACGCGCAGCTGACTGCGGCCGAATCCGAGCCATGAACCATGTTCTGGCCCATCTCGATCGCGAAGTCGCCACGGATCGAGCCCGGTGCGGCGTCAAGCGGGTTGGTGGCACCAATCGCCTGGCGGGCTGCCTTGACCGCGTCGACTCCCTCGAGCACCATCGCCACAATCGGCCCGGAGGTGATGAACTCGACCAGCTCGCCGAAGAAAGGCTTCTCGGCATGCTCGGCATAGTGGCGCTCCGCAAGCTCGCGCGTGACGGTCATGTGGCGCAGCGCAACGATGCGCAGTCCCTTGCGCTCGAAGCGAGCGATGATCTCGCCGGTGAGCGAGCGAGCGAAGGCGTCTGGCTTTACAAGGATCAAGGTGCGGTCCATGGGGTCCTTTGGTTTCGAGGGGTGTTCGGGGTCGCTCAGGAAGTCGGGCGCGGGCGACGCACACTACGCGAGCGCGCGCTCGGCTTGGTAGCCGGCTCGGTCTCCCCGTCTTCGCGGCCCGCGTCTGATTCCGCGGCCACCGTGCTCGACTCCGAGGCAAACGATGAGGACTCGCCAACGAGTGTGGCAGGCTCCGGCGCTCGTACAGCAGCGCGTTCGGCCGCACGGGCACGCGCCGGGGATACGGGCTCAGCGTCGAGCTGCCCTGACTCCAACTCGCCCCCAGCGACACGAGCACGGGCGGAACCGCGCGGAGCTGAAGCGCGCTCAGAGCGCGCCCCGCGTCGCGCGGGCTTGGCCGCGGGCACATCGGTCTCGCAGTAGGGGCAGATCGTCCAAGCGCGATCCAGCGGTCGTGAGCAGCTGGCACAACGCTCCTTGAGCTTGCGCAGGCAGCTGGGACAGCGCACGAAGTCTCGCTCGATGCGATAGTCGCAGTGCGGACAGAGGCTGTGGTCGAGCTCGTGCAGCCGCGCTTCGGCCGCCTGCAGCTCCAGTTCGCGCTCGCGCACATCCCCAGATACTCCGGCGGGCGCAAGATCATGTACACGATCGTCCCCACAAACGGGAACAGCGAGGCCGCCGTGGCACAGCCGACCAGCATCGGATCGGCGATCCGCCGGCGGGCGTCGGCGTAGGTCCAATAGATGAACGACAGATACAGGACGACCAGGAACAGGATCAGCAGGTCGATCACAAGGCTCAGGCCACTGCTTTCGATTCCGAAGTAGGCGATTGGTGGCATCGAAGGGTCCTCAGGAGATCACGAAATCGTTGTCGCGCACGTCGGCACGCAAAGCCTGTGCGAATTGATACTAGAGGGAGCATCTAGGCGGACGAGTTTAGAGCTTGGTCCGGCAGGAGGTGCGAATATCACAGGAACAGCCGCCCAAACCCATAGCCGGCAGCGAAGAACACAAGGATCACAAGCGCCACGATCAAGGCGACCGCGCCGATCATCGTGAGCACAGATGGACCGTCGTCGTTCAAGCCAATCCCCTCCTCTCGGCGCCTTGTGCCTGCTCGGTGCGCCTCCCGGACTTGTCGTCAAGCGCGCATGCAGACCAAGCTCGCGCGCATGGGCGAGCAGATCTCCGACCAGATACACCGAGCCGGTCGCGAGCACTGCCGCTCCGCCCTCCTGCGCGCGCGCCCAGCTCTGCGCCGCCGCCAGCGCACTGGCCGGCTGGGACTCGCAGACCGAGTCGCTCAAAGCCCGAGTTGGCGCGCCAGCGAGAGCAAGCGTCGCGGGCGGCAGCGCGCGTTGACTCGGTGGCGCCGTGAACCACGCACGCTCGCACAAGGGCAGCAGCACAGCCAGCATCGCGGCCGCGTCCTTGTCCTCGAGCACCCCGAGCACGAGCGCAAGCGACCGACCACCGAGCAGCTCCGGCAAGGACTCGACCAGCGCCTCGGCGGCGGCGGGATTGTGCGCACCGTCGAGCACCGTAAGCGGGTCGCGCGCCACGACTTGCATGCGACCGGGCACCAAGGTGGAGCTCGCGGCGGCGCGCACCGCTTCCTCGCTCGAGGCGAGCCCGGCGCGCCGCAGATATGACTCCGCGGCCAACGCGCAAGAGCGAAGTTGGCGCGCTGGAAGGAGCCGCGCGCGCCTAGTCGCAGCTCCTCGGGCAGCGCCTCGGCGATCGAGAGCTCGGCGCCGCGCTCGGCGGCGATCGCGCGGGCGAAATCCATCACTTCGGGCTGCAGCTGCGCGCCGAGAGCCAGCACCGAGCCCTCATCGAGCACTGCGAGCTTCTCGGTTGCGATATCCGCGACGGTCGGGCCCAACCAGCGTGTGTGCTCCAGACCGACATTCGTGAGCACCGCGACCTGCGAATCGATCACGTTCGTGGCGTCATAGCGTCCGCCAAGACCGGCCTCGACGACGACGACCTGGGCTTCGCGTCGCGCAAGCTCCCAAAAGGCGGCGGCGGTCAGCAGCTCGAACTGAGTCACGTGGTCATCCTCTGCGAGCGTGCGGTTGACCCGCTCGGCCGCCCACGCCGCCTGGGCGATCGCGGCAGCGAAAGCGTGCGTCTCGATGTCGCGCTCGGCTATCTGGACACGCTCGGAGTAAGACGACGAGGTGGGGCGAGAGGTAGCAGCCGGTGCGCAGCCCATGGCGCTGCAGGATCGCCGCGATCATGCGCGTGGTCGAGGTCTTGCCGTTCGTGCCCACCACATGGATCGAATCGAAAGCTGCGCTCGGGCGAGCCGAGCACGGTCATCATGCGGCGCATCCGGTCAAGACCGAAGCGCATGCCGAACAGCTCAAGCGAGCGCAGATGACGCTCGGCGTGCTCAGGGCTCCAGGGTTGGCTCACAGCAACCTCCAGCTCGGCGCGCAGACGCTCCAAGCGCTCACGCTCGCCCTCGACCACGCGCAACCGGCGCCTTCTCCACGAAGCCCGGTCGTTCGCAAGCTTGCCCTGCACGCGCTCGATCTCCGCGAGCAGCTTCTGCCTGGGCGAACCTCACGTCGCCGCTGGGCAGCGCCTGAAGGTCGAGCCCCTCTCCCGAGAGCACCTCGATCATGCCACCGGGAACCGGGATCGACGCTACCGCCGCACCGCCGCCTTGGACGCTTCGGAGAGCTCCAGGCGCGCCATACGCCCCAACAGCGGCGCGGTCGCCTCATAGCCGTCAGCGCATTCAGGCGCGCTGGCATCACAAGTCCCGCGCGGGCGCCAACCGAGTCGCGCCAACCGCGCACTATCGTCGACCGCCTCGATCGCCCGCTGCAGCACGACCTCGGCCTCGCAGGTCGGTCAGCGATCTTCGACGGGCAGGGATAGGCAGAGCCGGCCAGCAGCTCCCCGGAGCCGTCCAGGTAGCCCCACAGCTCCTCTGTCACGAACGGGATGAGCGGATGCGCCAAGGCAACCGTCTCGCGCAGCACATGGAGCAGGTCGCGGCAAGCGCCAGCGCTCCTCCTCGCCGTCGCGGAGCTCTCACCGCCCTGGTCGAGGCTCGTCCCTCGGGCCCATCCGAGCTCTCCTCGCGGATCGCAGTCGGTCAACCGATGCTTGACCAGCTCCAGATACCAGTCGCACAGCTCGCCATACACGAAGTCGTACAGCCCAAGCGCGGCGTGGGAGAAATCGTAGTCTTCGATTCGTGCGGCCGTGTCGGCCTCGATGCGCGCCAAGCGGGAGAGGATCCAGCGGTCCTCGACGGTGCGCGGCAGCGGCTCTGGCTCGAGCTCGGCAACGGCCTGCGGCCCGAGGCTCGCGTGGATGCGAAGCAGCGCAAAGCGAGCCGCGTTGAACAGCTTGTTGGCAAGCGCCTGGCCCTGCTGGACCTTCTCGGCCGAGTAGCGCACGTCCTGCGTAGAGGACATCGCCAACAGGCCGAAGCGCACCGCGTCGGCGCCATGGCGCTCGATCTCCTCCAGCGGGTCGATCCCGGTGCCCAGTGACTTGGACATGCGCCGCCCGTCGGGGGCTTGGATCGACCGAATGGATGTAGACGTCGGAGAAAGGCACCTGACCGGTCAGCTCCAAGCCCATCATGATCATGCGAGCAACCCACAGGAACAGAATGTCCCTCGCCGTGGAAAGCACGTTGGTCGGATAGAACGCTTTCAGCTCGGGTGTGTCCCGCGGCCAGCCGAGCGTCGCGAATGGCCACAGAGCCGAGGAGAACCAAGTGTCGAGCACATCCTCCTCCTGGCGAACATGCCCGCCGCACGCGCCACAGCCCTCGGGCGCCTGATCGGCGACATTGACGTGAGCACAGGTCTCGCAGTAGTAGACCGGCAGGCGGTGGCCCCACCAGAGCTGACGCGAGATGCACCAAGGCCGGATGTTCTCCATCCAATCCAGATACACGCGGCGGTGGTTCTCGGGCAAGATCCGCACACGCCCGTCGCGCACCGCCGGCGATCGCCGGCTCGCCAGCTCGTCCATGCTCATGAACCACTGCAGCGAGATGAGCGGCTCGATCCGCTCGCCTGAGCGGTGCGAGTAGGGAACCTCGTGCTCGTAGTCCTCGCGCGCGACGATCCGGCCTTCGCTGTTCCAAGCTCGGCGACGACCGCGTCGCGCGCCTCCATCACCGTCAGCCCCGCAAAGCGCTCGCCGGCCTCAGCCGGTCATGCGGCCGTCCTCGCCGATCACCGATACCTGGTCGAGTTCATGGCGCACGCCGATCTCGAAATCGTTGGGGTCGTGCGCCGGAGTGACCTTCAGCTGGCCGGTGCCGAAGTCCATCTTCACGTAGTCGTCAGCGATGATCGGCAGGTGGCGCCCGACCAGCGGCAGGATCGCCTAGCGACCGACGAGATGCGCTGTAGCGCTCGTCTTCAGGATGCACGGCCACCGCCGTGTCGCCCAGCATCGTCTCGGGGCGGACAGTGGCGATCGTCACCGCTGCCGCCTCCCTCGACGTCGTAGCGGATCGAGTAGAGCGTGTCGATCTCGCGACGCTCCTCGACCTCCAGATCTGAGATCGCCGAGCGACTGCCGGGATCCCAGTTGACGATGTAGCGGTCGCGGTAGATCCAGCCCTTCTCGTAAAGGCGCCACGAACACCTCGAGCCACCGCACGAGCATAGCCTCGTCCAGCGTGAAGCGCTCCTCGGAGTAGTCGCATGAGGCACCGAGTCGCTTGAACTGCTCAACGATCGTTCCGCCATAGTGGGCACGCCACTCCCACACCCGCTCCACGAACAGCTCGCGCCCGAGCTTGTGACGGCTTGTGCCTTCGGCGAGCAGCGCCTTCTCTACCTGTGCCTGCGTGGCGATCCCCGCATGGTCGGTGCCAAAGATCCACTTCGTGCGCAAACCCCTCATGCGGTTGTAGCGGATCAGGACGTCTTGGACAGACCCGTTGAGCGCGTGGCCCATGTGCAGTGAGCCGGTGACATTCGGCGGTGGGATCGCGATCGAGTAACTATCGCCGTCCTGCGCAAGCTCGGCGTCGGGATGAAAGAGGCCGCTGTCCAGCCAGCGCTCGAGTATCCGCGGCTCGACCTCGTCGGGCTCAAAGCGGGTGCGAGATTCTAGCTCCTCAATTCGGTCACTCATGGAGCGTGAGTGTAAGGGTGGCTGGCGTCCTGCCGGTGTGTGGGCTTAGGCCAGACCGGCGCGACGTCAGTTGGCCATACCGCCGAGATTGGCGTAGGGATGAAGCATGCGCCAATAGAGGAGTCCGTTGCCCTGGGCGTGGACCTCGCTACCAGCGGGAGCCTCGACTTGCAACCGCTTGGCCAACGCGGCGGCGTCATCCTCGTCGTTGGCACCCACCAGCAAATGGCGCCAGCGTTGGTTGACGGGAATCCCCTCCCCGCGCAACCTCTCGGCGAAGACGCGGGCGTCGTGGTGGGTTGCAAGGGTGACGTAGACCTCCCACTCGGGTTCGCCAAGTTGCTCAGACTCTTCAGTCTCGAGTTGCTCCAAGCGCGCGTGCTCGGCCTCACGCTCGACGTCGGTAATGGGCAGTGGCTCAGAGGCATCCTCCCAACGCTCCTCGAGGGGATGCCAGCGCGCGAGGGTGGCCTCACCCACGATGCCGCGCTCCTGAAGCGCCCGCTTCGCGACGTCGCGCGCGCGCTCTGCGACCTGAAGCGAGTCGGCATAGAGAAAGACATGATCGTGCTCGTGCGTGACCACTAGACGCGACAAGGATCCTGTCGAGTCCGCCGACTCCAGGTCCTCCATAGCACCTATTACCGCGCCCGTTGACTTCGTATGAACCTGCACGCGGTACTCGTCGTGCATAGCGACTACGCCGACTCCTCGCGCAGGGAGCGCTCGGCGGGCTCCTCGGGCGCGGCTTCGGTGACGAGCGTAGGCGTGGTGCCTTTCTCGACCGTGTCGCGAGTGACGACGCACTTCTTGACGTCGCGGCGGGATGGCAGCTCGAACTGGACCTCGAGTAGGATCTCCTCGATGATCGAGCGCAGCCCGCGCGCACCCGTTTCGCGCTCGAGACCCTTCTCGGCAACGGCCAACAGTGAGTCCTCGGCGAACACGAGCTCGATGCCGTCGAAGGAGAAGAAGCGCTGGAACTGCTTGACAAGTGCGTTGCGCGGCTCGGTGAGGATCGAGACAAGGTCCTCGCAGGTGAGCTGATGGACCGCTGACATGACGGGCAGGCGGCCGATGAACTCTGGGATCAAGCCATACTCGATCAAATCCTCGGGCAGGCAGTGCTCGAAGATCTCCCCGGTGTCGCGCTCGAGCTTGGTTTCGATAGCCGAGGCGAAGCCAATGCCGTTGTGACCTATGCGTCGCTCGATCACCTTGTCGAGATGCGCAAACGCACCTCCGCAGATGAACAATATGTTGGTGGTGTCGATCGTGAGGAACTCTTGATGAGGGTGCTTGCGCCCTCCCTGCGGCGGAACCGAGGCGTGCGTGCCCTCCAGGATCTTCAGCAGCGCCTGCTGTACTCCCTCGCCTGAGACATCGCGCGTGATCGACGGGTTATCGGCCTTGCGCGCGATCTTGTCGACCTCGTCGATGTAAATGATCCCTGTCTCAGCCTTCTTGACGTCGTAGTCAGCCGCCTGGATCAGCTTGAGCAGGATGTTCTCGACGTCCTCGCCGACATAGCCAGCCTCGGTGAGAGCAGTCGCATCGGCAATCGCGAACGGCACGTTCAGGATGCGTGCAAGGGTCTGCGCCAGCAACGTCTTGCCGCAGCCGGTGGGGCCGAGCAAGAGAATGTTGGACTTCTGTAGCTCGATGTCCGAGTCCTCAGACTGCATCATCTGCACGCGCTTGTAGTGGTTGTACACCGCCACAGAGAGCGTACGCTTGGAAGCCTCCTGACCGACCACGTACTCATCGAGCACGTCATAGATGGCGCGCGGCTTGGGCAGGTTCTCGAGATCGAACGCGGGCGGTGCAGCCAGCTCCTCGTCGATGATCTCGTTGCAGAGGTCGATGCACTCGTCACAGATGTAGACGCCGGGGCCCGCGATCAGCTTCTTGACCTGCCGCTGGGACTTGCCGCAGAAACTGCATAGGAGCTGCTCGTTTGAATCGGTTGGTCTCGCCATTTCGCGTCTCTCCTCTTAGGACATCCCCGCGCGCGCTCAGAACTAATGTTCTGAGATCACACGGTCAATGATGCCGTACTCCTTGGCCTCTTCGGAGCTCATGAAGTAGTCGCGCTCGGTGTCCTTGCTGACCTGCTCGAGCTTCTTGTGAGTGTGCTTGGCGATGATCTCATCGAGGCGTTTGCGCACGTCGATGATCTCCTTCGCATGGATCTCGATATCGGTCGCCTGCCCCTGAAAGCTCGATGAGACCTGGTGGATCAAGATCTTGGCGTTGGGTAGCGCCATGCGCTTGCCTTGGGCGCCGCCGGCGAGCAGTAGTGCGCCCATCGACATCGCGATGCCAACGCAGATTGTCTGCACGTCGGGCTTTATGAACTGCATCGTGTCGTAAATCGCAAGGCCCGCATACACCGACCCGCCGGGGGAGTTGATGTACACCGAGACGTCCTTGGTGGGATCCTCGGACTCCAGGTGCAACAGTTGGGCAACGATCAGGTTGGCGATCTGATCGTCAACCGGAGTTCCCAGGAAGATGATCCGCTCGTTGAGCAGACGGCTGTAGATGTCGAACGCACGCTCGCCTCGCGAGGTCTGCTCAACCACCATAGGGACAAGTGGGCTCATGGTCCTCGCTTCAGTTTCGCTTCGCTTGCTGGATTCCTTCCAAGCACATCCCCGACGGGGTGTACCCCCAAGGCTAGCTGGTCGATCTCTGATCGGTCGGTGTCCACAGTCGTGCGGCCGCCGGCTCAGCACCGTCCTCGCCATGCTTCTGCTCAGACTCTGGCGTCCAAAGCTTCTCCCGAGCCTGGGCCTGCTCGATCGGTATCGGCTTGGCCTCAGCGGCGATCAACTCGACTGCCTGGCGGGCGGCAAGATCATCGCGGACATCCTCCAGACGCCCCGACTCACGCAGCTCCTCGAGCAGCTTCTGCGACTCGATCCCCTCGCGCTCCGCGGTGGGCGTGACGACCTCGAGCAAGTCCTCCTCGCTGGGAACGATCTGCTCAGCTGCCACGACAGCGGCGATCACTGCTTCGCGACGCAGCGATTGCGCCGCCTCGGGAGCGAGCTCGGCGATCAGGTCCTCCTCCTCACGACCTGTGATCTTCAGATATGCCTCACGAGATATGCCTCGGTGTGAGAGAGAGTGCAACATGCGATCCCACATCTCGCGGGCCTTGGCTCCGATCAGCGCCTCCGGCGTCTCGATGTGGGCGCCGGCGGCGGCCGCGTCGAGCGCGGCCTCGCGGAACTCGGCATCAACGCGCTTGCCGTCTGCTTCGCCGAGGCGTGTGCGGATGTCCTCGGTGAGCTCCGCCACAGAGTCGAATCCCATGTCCACGGCAAAATCCTCATCGACCTCGGGGAGCTGCTTGTGCTTGACCTCCTTGACGGTCACCTCAAAGGATGCCTCCGCACCAGCAAGCTCCTGGCTCGGGTAGTCGGCCGGAAAGGACAGCTCGATGGTGCTAGTCTGCCCCGCCGTCGCGCCCACCAAGCCCTCCTCGAATCCAGGAATCAGGTTGCCCGAGCCGAGCTCGACGAGCTGATCGCGCCCCTCTCCGCCCTTGAAGGGCTCACCCCCAACGGAGCCGAGATAGTCGACCACGACGAAGTCACCAGAGGCTGCGGGCCGCTCTACGGTGTCAAGCCGAGCAAGGCGCTCGCGCAAGCCGTCTATCTCATGCTGGATCGCTTCATCCTCGACGAGAACGTCGCGCCTACCCACCTCCAGACCCTTGTAGTCGCCTAGCTGAGCAGTCGGTAGCACGCTTATCTCGATCGAGAACTCGAGCGCCGCGCCCTGCGGGGGCAGATCGGCGAGGTCGAGTTGGGGATCGCCAACCGGCACGATGCCTGCCGTCTCAATCGCATCGGAGTACCAGTTGCCGAGCGTGTCGCGCACCGCCTCCTCCAACACCACCCCGCGTCCCATGCGTTGGATCACCAGCGGCGCGGGGACCCTGCCACGACGAAAGCCGGGGAGCTTCATCTCGCGGCCGATCTGGCGGGCCTTACGCTCCAGGCGAGCCTCGATCTCGCTTGGTGGGACCTGCACCTGCACGCGCACGCGCGACTCGGGGAGCTCGGTGACGGTGGTCTTCAGGGTCGCTGGCATGGCCGCCACGATACCGTGCCGTCAATGACCGCCCCCGCTCGCCACACACGCAGTCTGGAGAGATGGCTGTGGACCGGTCCCGTCGGTCACTTCATCGGGGGTTCGCTCGACTTCGCCGAAGCCCTTGCACGCTATGTGCGTGCTCGGCGCACAGGCCACAAGCCCCACTGAGCGATTGCTCACCCCGCTGGCGGGCACACACCTCACCGCTACGCGGGCTACACACCTCACATGGCTACCCGGGCAACCCACCTCACACCGCTACGCGGGCTACACACCTCACATGGCTACCCGGGCAACCCACCTCACACCGCTACGCGGGCTACACACCTCATATGGCCGCTTGGGCCACACACCCCTTCTGCGCAATGCTCAAATGGCTCTACGCGAGCCAGGCGCTCCGCTTGACCGGGTCCTCAAGCGGAGCGCGGACCGTTGGACTTGCTAAGCGGTAGCCACCACAGGACCGTCGAATGCGAGCGCCTTGCCATGCGGGACCACAACCACCGGGCAGGTAGCGACCTCGATCAGGTTCTCGCTGGCGGCGCTGAGTGAGACGCGCCCCTCCTCGGCCTCCGGGCGCGAGCCGACGACGAGCAGGTCGGCGTCCCGATCACCGGCGACAAGCGCTACCCCGAGAGACCTCGCAAGCGCCTCCGCCGTCGTTTGGGCGCTGCCATCACCGGCGACCGCGACGCCGCGATGCAACTGCGTGTCCCCGTCCTGGGCGTAACCCGCGGGAGCGATCGCCACGGCTGTGGTCCCGCCGCCCAGCAAACGCTGGGCTGAGTTGCCAACCGCGATGTGTCCCTTGGCGGTATGCGAGTCCGAGCAGAATACGATCACGTCGGCCTCGGTCTGGACAGCAAGCCTGCTCAGCCCTGCGGGCGTGGAGCGGTCGGTGATGACGTGACGCTGGGCGTCGCTGTCGCCTAGCAGCTCGGCGCCTCGCTGAAGCAGAGTTTCAGCCTCGTGCTGGGCGAGGATCTCGCGGCTTGTCTCCCCCTCGGGAGCGTGGCGCACGTAGGCGAGAGACACCTCTGCGCCCGCACCGGCAAATAGTCGTCCGAGGGCTACCGCGTCGTCCTCGTTGTTGGTTCCGTCATAGGAGATGATGATGTTGGCGGACATGATTGACCCTTTTCTCTTTTGTGCCGTTTCGCCTGGCTCTAGCTTGCTGTTGTCAGGCCCTTATTGCCGTCTCTGGCGATCGTCCTGTGGCACGATCCGGAAATTCACTTCGATGACAGAGTGACACTCCCCTGCCATCAGCACCAGTGAATTCCATAATCTGAGCTATAAGGACAACTAATGCTCAATGTTGTTCGATTGCGTATCCTCACCGAGGTAGCGGCATGCGGCTCGTTCTCGGGCGCCGCTGACGCCCTCTCCTATACACAGTCAGCGGTCTCTCAGCAGATCGCGACGCTCGAGGCCGAAGCGGGCATGACGCTGCTCGAGCGCCACGCCCGCGGAGTGCGTGTGACAGCCGCGGGGCAGGCGCTCGTGGAGCACGCAGAAGGCATCTTGGCGCGTCTCGAGGCCGCTGAGGCCGAGCTCTCGGCGATCGCTGGATTGCGGGCTGGAAGGTTGCGAATGGCCTCCTTTCCAACCGCCGGGTCGACGCTGATGCCGCTTGCGATAGCCACATTTAGCTCTCGTTACCCAGAGATCGAGCTTACGCTGTCGGAGGGCGAGCCTGAGGAGATCGCACCCCGCCTGCACGCTGGCGAGTTCGACCTCGCCCTGCTCTTCGAGTTCGACGAATCCGCCGCCGTGGAGCCCTTGACACGCATCGAGCTGCTAGACGACCCGATGTACCTGGCACTGCCGCTCGAGCATCCTCTCGCCAGCAAGAGCGGGCTGCGCTTGGGAGACTTGCGTGGAGAGGCCTGGGTGCAAACTTCGCGCTCGAGTCCCTGTGCACGTCACGTTGTCCGCTCGTGCCACGCCGCCGGCTTCGAGCCGAACGTGTCGTTCGAGAGCGACGATTATCAGACCGTCCAGGGCCTCGTGGCGGCGGGCGTGGGCGTCGCGCTGATTCCCGAGCTCGCCCTATCGGTGGTGCGCGAGGACATAGCAATCCGCGCGCTCGCCCCGAGACCGCCAGTGCGCAAGGTGATTGCCGCTGCCCCCACCGACGCGCGCCTCAGTCCGGCGACGCCCGCGATGGTCGGCATCCTCGAGGATGCAGCCAAACGTTACGAGACCCACGGAAAGCGCACCGCCCCAAGCGTCTGAACCTCAGGCTCGAGCTCCACGCCGCAGCGCTCGAGCACGCGGCGTCTGCCCTCGGCCATCAACGCCACGATGTCGGCGGTCGTGCCGGCGCCGGTGTTCTCGACAAAGTTGGCGTGCTTGGGCGCAAAGCGAGCGCCCCCAACGCTGAGGCCATTGCAGTCCGCCTCTGAAAGCAGCAGGCCCGCAGTGCGCCCACCGGCCCTTTCATCCTCGGGATTCTTGAAGGTGGAGCCAAAGGTCTTGATGCCCTGGGGCTGAGCCTCGTGACGGCGCGCGCGCATCTGACCGAGCGTCGCCTTGACGGCGGCCGGCTCGGATGCAGCAAGTGAGAAGCGCACTCTTGCGACGATCTCCCCCTGTCGCAGATTGGAGCTGCGATAGGCGAACTCGAGCTGTGCGGGCGTGAGCCGCTCCGAGCCCGATGCGCTCAAGATCTGGGCATAGTCGAGCACAGTGGCAAGTGCTCCTCCATAGGCACCCGCGTTCATCCGCACGCTGCCGCCGACGGTCCCGGGAATGTTCACGCCAAACTCGATGCCGGAGAGTCCGGCGCGAGCGGCATATGCGGCCACCGAGGGCAAGCGTGCCCCGCCACCACAAAGCAGCCCACTACCCGCGAGTTCGATCGCGGCGAGCTCGCGGTCGAGCTTCAGCACGAGCCCCTCCACTCCCTCGTCCGCAATCAGCAGGTTCGAGCCAGAGCCAACGACGTTCACATCGACGCCAGCGCGCCCAGCCCACTCGAGCAGCTCCGCAAGCTGTGCTTCGCTGCCAGCTCGAGCGAACAGCTCCGCACGACCACCGGTACGCACAGTAGCCAGACCCGAGAGCGGGAAGTCACTGCGAATCGATTGCGGCTGTGAGTCGCTCACCGGGAGCTCACCAGCCTTCGTGCGAGTGTGTCGATGTCGCCTGCCCCCATCACTACGCAGAGGTCACCCTCCTCGAGCACGTCCTTCAGCGTACGCTCGGCCTCGTCAAAACTCGGCCGCCAAAGCACCTCACGCCCGTCGGCGTGCTCGGTAGTCGAGCGGATGAGGTTGAGCCCGCTGACGCCAGGGTGATCCTCCACGCGCTCGCGCGCCGCGTAGACATCGAGCACAACGACGATGTCTGCCAGCGCAAGGGCAACCCCGAACTCCTCCGCGAGTAGCGCCGTACGCGAGTAGAGATGCGGTTGAAAGACCGCGACAAGCCGCTCCGGTTCAAGTGTGCGTGCAGCTCTCAAAGTAGCCGCCACCTCGGTGGGGTGATGGGCGTAGTCATCGACTACGACGGCGCCGCTGGCGGTCGCGCCCAAACGCTGGAAGCGACGCGCCGCCCCGGTGAAGCCGGCGATCGCGGTGGGGGCCCGGTCGGCGACGCCGGCTAGACGCGCGACCTCCAGCGCCGCGGTCGCGTTCAGGGCGTTGTGTATGCCTGGAACCTTCAGTTGCACATCGCTCCCACGCCAGCGAAAGAGCGAGCCGCCCTGCCGCAGCCTCGGCGCATGCACGTCATAAGGGATGACCTCGACGCTCGAGGGATCCTCCTCAGAGTTCTCGTCGAGGGACATCACATGGCTCGCCTCGTGGCGAGCCATCCCGTGCCCGCTGGGCGTGTCGGCAGTGTGGTCGAGCAGAGCAAGCAGGTCAGGCCGATCCCACACGACTATCGCGCGGCGCGCGTGGGTGAGGAACTCCCGGAAGGCCTCACGCAACTCGCCAAGCGAGTCGAACGTGGCGTGGTGGTCGAGCTCGACATTCGTGAGCACCGCTATCTCCACGTCGAGACTGAGCATCGAACGATCCGACTCATCGGCCTCCACCACGAGCCACTCGCTAGCGGCGCTCCAATGCGAGTTGGCAAGGCCCGCCCCGACCGAGCTCCCAACCAGCCAGCCCGGGTCCAGACCGGTCTCGCGCAGGAGGTGGACGATCATCGAGGCGGTGGTTGTCTTGCCGTGGGCGCCTGCAACCGCGACCGTGCGACGCAGGGCCGTCAGCTCCGCGAGTAGCTCGGCTCGCGGGCGCTCGGCAAGACCCCGCTCGCGCGCTGCGACGCGTTCGGGGTTCTCGGGCGCCACAGCACTCGAGTAGACGATCTCAACGTCATCGCCGGCCGGCACATTGGTGCCGTCGTGTCCGATAAAGGCGTCGAGCACACCCTCCTGGCGCAAGCACTCTAGGTAGACGCTCGACGCCCTGTCAGACCCGCTTACGGTGGCCCCAAGCGCATGTGCGGCCCGGGCGTAGCCGCTCATCCCTGCACCCCCCACACCCACGAAGTGCAGACGACGGCCCTGCCACTGTGGCTCGACGGTCATGCTGTCGCCCGCAATAGTTCGTCTGCGATCTCCCGCGCGGCCTCGGGACGCGCGAGGCGTCGCGAGGCGCCTGCCATCGCAGCCAGCCGAACGGGGTTTGCCAGCAGCTGAGCCACCTCGCGCGCGAGCATTGCGGCGCTGAGCTGGGCGTCTTCGATCACGATCGCCGCCCCCGCCTCGGACATCCAGCGGGCGTTGGTGCTCTGGTGGTCGGCAGAGGCGTGGGGGTAGGGCACGAGGATCGCTGGAAGACCGTGTGCTGCGATCTCGAACACCGAGCCCCCAGCGCGCGCCACGACTAGGTCGCTGGCGGCGAGTGCGGCGGCGAACTCGTCGATGTCGAGATACTCGCGCAGGTCGTATCCAGCGGGTAGCGCCTGCTTGGAAAGCTCAGGGTAGTCGCGGCGGCCGCATACGTGTAGGACATGGAAGGCTCCTGAGGAGAACGCCCCGAGCGCCGCTTGATTGATCGTGCGCGCACCGAGCGAGCCGCCGAACACGAGCACGCACAACTCCTCGGCAGCGATCCCGAAGCGCTCGCGTGCGCTTGTACGCTCGACAATGGCGGCGGGGATCGGGCGTCCTGTCAACCGGTAGCGCCCTCCGCCACGACCCTCGATCGGGAATGCCAAGCACACGCGGCGCGCAAATCTCGCCAACAAGCGGTTGGTCAGACCTAGATGACTGTCGGCCTCTGTCAGCACAAGCGGGACACGCAGCGTGAGTGCCGCCACGCCAACTGGCCCGGCGACGTAGCCGCCTCCGCCCATCACCGCATCGGGTTTGATCTCGGCCAACAGCGAGCGCACGCGCACGGTGGCGCGAGCGGCACGGGCTAGCGCACGAGCCGCATGCGGTGGGCTCGTGCGGCTGAGGCCTTCCACGGAGATCGCTCTGAAGGGATAGCCGGCCGCCGGCACAAGCTGTGCCTCGGCGCGCTCCCCGCCGATGAACGTGACGCCGCGCCCTCAGCGCGCAGCGCGTCGGCCACCGCGAGCGCCGGAATCACGTGTCCGGCCGTCCCCCCGGCGGCTATCACGATCCTTTTCTGCGCTGCGTTCACGGCCCCATCGTGCCGGTTCGCGCGGCGAGGCGTCGGCTACACGTCGTCGGGCTCCTCCCTTGCTGCCCCTCGTGGCGCTCGCGGCATCAGAGACGGCGCGCGAGCGCTCTTCGTCGCGAGGGAGCCACCGCGCGCACATGCGCGCTGCCGCCAGAGGCTACGTTCGAGCAGCAGGCCCATCGCCGCAAGCGTGACGATCAAGCTACTCGACCCGTAGGAGACGAACGGCAGCGGCACCCCCGTGAGCGGCGCGAGCCCAGTACGGCAAACACGTTGAGCAGCGCTTGAGAGACGATCAGCGAAGTCATCCCTACCGCGATCAGCGCGCTGTGCAAGCTGCGGGCAGCCTTGGCGACGCGCAGTCCGGCGTAGGCGATCAGGCCGTAGAGGAACAGCAGCGCGAACACTCCCACGACGCCCAGCTCCTCGCCGATGACCGCGAGGATGAAGTCCGTCTGGGCCTCGGGCAGGTAGAAGATCTTCTGCACCGACTGGCCCGGACCAACACCGAACAGGCCGCCGGAGCCGATCGCTATCTGTCCCTGAACAGCCTGGAAGCCACTACCCGACGCATGCGCCCACGGGTCGATGAACGACGTCAGGCGAGCACGTGCGTAGGGACGCGCGATCGCATAGAAGGCGACAGCCGCAAATGCCGATCCGCCGATGATCGCCAGATTGCGCAGTGGAATGCCAGCCGCGACAAGCAACGCACAGGTGGTGAAGGCGATCACCATCGCTGTGCCGAGATCGGGCTGGGTGACGACGAGCAGGCAGGCCGCGCCGACAACCACCAGCAGCGGTTTGCAGAGCTCGCGCAAGTCGTACACGCGCTGGGGCGGTGCGCAAGCAGCGTCGCCACGTAGAGGACCAGCGCCAGCTTGAGCAGCTCTGAAGGCTGGAACTGAAGCGGCCCGCTACCGATCCATCGCCGTGCGCCGTTTACGCTGACGCCAACATGTGGGATGTGCACGGCGAGCACGAGCACGAAGGAGACGGCGAGCAGCGGCGCGACTAGACGCTGGACCCTCGCGATTCCGTCACGTGCGAGAACCCGCAGTAGCAGTAGGCCTAGGCCACCGTAGACGACGAACTTCACGAGATAGCCGCTGCCGGTACCTCCATCCTGCAGCAACGTGCTTGCCGAGGAGGCGCTATAGACCATGACCGCCCCGAACGCGAGCAGGCAGAAGGTGGCTGTCAGCAGAATGCTGTACTCGAGCGGCTGACGCCGCGATGAGGCGTCAGCCGTACCACTGGATGAGCCCTTGACCCGCGATTTGCGATTTGGGACCCGATCTGGGCCCCGTTCGGTAGCAGGAGGTTTTGGGGCCCGTCCGGCTGCAGACATCGAAGCCCTCTTCGACGCGCGATCGGAGAAGCCTCTATAGGCGTTCCACGAGTTCGCGGAAGCGCTCGCCCCGAGCTTCGAAGTCGGTGAACTGGTCGAAGCTGGCGCAGCCTGGGGAGAGCAGCACGACCTCCCGCCCCACCGCCGCGGCCGCGGCCTGGGCGACCGCCCGATCGCAGCTCGCCGCACGCGTATGGACCGTCAGATCCCCGCCGAGAATTGCCCGCTCGATCACACCCGCGTCTTCGCCGATCAGGTAGACCGCACGGCAGACCCCCCGAATCGGAGCTCTCAGCGCGGTGAAGTCCTGTGCCTTGCCCTGACCGCCGAGTATCAGGTGCACTGGCCTGCGCTCGGCCGCCATCGCCTCGAGGGCGACGAGCGTGCTGGCGACATTCGTCGCCTTGGAGTCGTTGACGAACAGCACGTCATTCCTGCGTGCGACCTCCTCGAGGCGGTGGGGCACGCCGGCGAAGCTGCGCAAGCCCGGCTCGCACCGCCTCGGCGTCAAGCCCGCGGGCCAAGCAAACGGCGGCGCGCAGCCATAGCGTTCTCGACGTTATGGCGTCCGCGCAGGCGCAACTCGTGACGCGCGGAGCAGCGGCTCGCCTTCCCAGTACAGCATCCCCTCGCTCTCCGAGAGCTGGGCCGAGCGCAATCGTGGCCGAAGAGCACCGACGGGCCGCGCCGGGCAGTGGCTCGGGCTCGAAGCCTGAGCGGCACAACAGCTACATCGTCTTCGTCCTGGTGTGGCGAATACGCGCAGCTTGGCCTGCCAGGTACGCCTCGATCGTGCCATGGCGATCGAGGTGGTCGGGGGTGAGATTGAGCAGCACAGCGGCCTCGGGGGCGAACTCGGAGCGTGTCCTCCAGCTGGAAGGAGGACGACCTCGCACACGATGGTCACGCTCGCCTCCACTGCGCCCGACGAGCCCGCTGAGCGCCGCACCCACATTGCCCGCGACGGTCACCGGAAGCCTGGCCTCGCGGTGGATGTGGCCGACCAGCTCGACCGTCGTGGTCTTGCCGTTTGTACCAGTGACCGCGATAAACTCGTTGGCGAGCATCCGCCAGGCAAGCTCGAGCTCGCCGATAACGTGCATCCCCCGCGCGCGGGCCTGCGCGATCACGGGGGCATCCGCCGGCACACCCGGGGCTCTTGACGACGGTTCCCACACGCTCCAGGAGCCCTACTCCCTGCTCGCCCAGGTGCAGCTCGACACCTGCCGCCGCCAGCGCAGACAGGCCCGGGGGCGTGCCTACATCCACGCCGATGACCTGCTCTCCCCTTGCGGATAGCGCAAGCGCGGCGGCGATGCCCGAGCGGGCTAGGCCCACCACCAGGTAGGGACCGGGCGGGACGTCGGGGCGCGGCTTCAATTCAACCGAGGCTCTGACGGTAGAGCGTGAAGCCGATCGCGCAACAGATCGCGGCAACGATCCAGAAGCGCAGGATGATCTTCGTCTCAGACCACGCTCGCAGCTCGAAATGATGGTGTATGGGTGCCATCAAGAAGACGCGCTTGCGGGTCATCTGGAAGGAGATCACCTGGATCACGACCGACAGCGCCTCGATCACGAAGATCCCGCCAAGCAGAATCAACAGCGTCTCTGTCTTGGTCATCACCGCGAGCCCAGCGATAGCTCCGCCTATCCCCAGCGAGCCAGTGTCCCCCATGAAGATCGTGGCCGGGAATGCGTTGAACCACAGAAAGCCGATGCACGCGCCGACGAGCGCACCCGCGAGCATCGCAAGGTCGAAGTCTTCCGCGATGAACGTGATACCGACGTATGCGAGCAGCACGATCGCTCCGCAGCCAGCCGCAAGCCCATCGAGGCCGTCGGTGAGGTTGACGGCGTTTGTGGTACCTGCGACCACGAGATAGATCAGCACTGGATAGAAGATTCCGAGATCGATCTGGTAGTCGACAAAGCGCAGGCGCAGCGTTGGAGCGAGATGAGCCTTGTGACTGGCCACATACCAGAGTCCCAACCGAGATCGCGATCGTGATCGCGAGCTTCGTGCGGCCGCGTAGGCCGAGCGATCGACGCTTGACAAGCTTTGTGTAGTCGTCGGCAAAGCCAAGCAGAGCACAGGCAATTGCCGTTGCGAAGACCCCGACCGATCGCCATTCGAAATCTGTGAGGATCAGATACGGAGTGGCGATGGCCAGAAAAATGATGATCCCGCCCATCGTCGGCGTGCCAGCCTTCTCGTGGTGACCCTGCGGGCCGTCCTCGCGGATGTGCTGGCCGAACTCGCGGTTGCGCAGAAACTCGATGAACTTCGGGCTCAGGAAGATGCAGATGAGCAAAGCAGCGGTGCCGCCGATCAGTATGCGACCCATCAGCGGACCCGCGCATTCGTTCTCAATGCTTCGCGCGCCACCGTGACGTCATCGAAGGGCACCTTCACGCCTCCAGCCAGCTCCTGGCCTTGCTCGTGGCCCTTGCCTGCGATGACAAGCACGTCGCCGCGCTCGGCAAGCGCCACAGCCTGTTCGATCGCAGCACGCCGATCGACCTCGCTGGCGACCGGCGGAGCGTCCAAGCGGCCGCGATGCGACGCGCGCACCAACCATTATCTCGTCGATGATCGCCTCCGGATCCTCCGAGCGCGGATTGTCGGAGGTCACGAGCAGAACATCCGCGAGACGCGCCCCGATCTCACCCATCAGCGGGCGCTTGCCGCGATCGCGATCGCCACCGGCGCCAAACACGCAGATGACACGGCCGCGACCGACTTCATGGGCGGTGCTCAATACGCTCTGCAGCGAGTCAGGCGTATGCGCGTAGTCGACGAGCACGGCAAAGCCCTGACCCTCGTCGACAGGCTCGACTCGACCGGGCACACGCACGCCGCGCTCCAGCGCGGCGACGAGCGTATCTAGGTCGCCTCCAAGCGCATGGGCAGCGGCAAGGGCACCAAGCGCGTTGGACACGTTGAAGCGGCCCGGCAGTGGAAGCGAAAGCGAGCGCGTGCCCGAGGGTGTGTGCAGCTCTAGCTTGGATCCAGCCAGGTCTATGCGCACGTCCCGTGCGCAATAGTCAGCGTCAGCGTCGATCGCGAATGTCAGAACATGCTCAAGCTCTGCGGCGAGCCGCCGCCCGTAAGGATCGTCGACGTTCACGACCGCAACCGCGGGGGTCGTGGCAGACGCAACCGCCGGTAGGAACAGTTGCCGCTTGGCCTGGAAGTAGTCCTCCATCGTGTCGTGGAAGTCGAGGTGATCTTGGGTCAGGTTGGTGAAGATGGCGGCGGCAAAGTGAACTCCGTCGGTGCGCCCAAGCGCAAGCGCGTGCGAGGAGACCTCCATCGCGCAGCTACGCTCGCCACCATCGAGCATCGCTCGGAAGTCGGCCTGAAGGTCGATCGCCTCGGGAGTCGTGCGAGTCGCGGGGCGTCGCTCGCCAGCGATGCGTGACTCAACCGTCCCGAGCAGCCCACAGCGCTCGCCTGTGGCCTCCAGCAGCGCACGCACGAGATGGGCGGTGGTTGTCTTGCCATTAGTCCCGGTCACACCCACTACATGCAGCTGCAAGGTGGGCTCGCCATAGAAGCGCGCCGCCAGCGGTCCCATCGCGGCCCGCGTGGACTCCACTAGAAGCTGGGGAACATCCAGGCCGAGCGGCCGCTCCACGACAAGCGCCGCCGCTCCCGCCGCAACCGCTCTTGCGGCGAAGTCGTGACCATCGTGCTCGTGTCCCGGTACGCAAAAGAACAGAGTGCCGTCTTGCACGCGGCGGCTGTCATAGGCGAGGCCGGTGATCTGGACCGGAGCAGGGATCGACAAGAGGTCCCGCTGTCCGGGGACCTCGGCGGCCGTCAGCTCGTCGAACCTCATTGCTTTATGCCCGGCGATCCCAAGGAGCGAGAGTCTAGGGCTCGCGCCAGAGGGGATCGCCGGATCACAGTCGCAAGCGCCCTATCCCGGTGGGATGCCTAGGTAGGGCAGCGCGAATTCCATGATCTGACCGAAGGCCGGAGCGGCGACTACCCCTCCGTAGATCGAGTCGGCCTGCGGTTCGTCGACGATCACCGCGCACAGCAGCTTTGGGTTGGACGCCGGTGCGAAGCCAACGAACGACGCAACATAGGCGCTTTGTGAGTATTCCCCGGTTTGAGGGTCGATCTTGCTAGCTGTTCCCGTCTTGCCCGCGAGCTGATAGCCGTGTATCGAGACCTCGCTCGCCGTGCCCCCAGGCGCAAGCACGCCCTTGAGCATTTCGCGAACCTCGGCGGCAGTACTCGGTGAGATCACCCGTCGCCCCGGCGGCTCCGCGACGGCGTGACCATCGATCTGCGCGATGATGTGCGGCGGGCGTAGCACGCCGCCGTTGGCGATCGCCGAGTAGAGAGTGGCCATCTGGATCGGCGTGACCAGCTCGCCCTGGCCGATCGGCAAGTTGCCCATCGAGGAGCCCGAGTAGCGGTTCAGGGGCAGCGTGGCACCGCTTTCCTCACCGGGCAGGTCGACGCCGGTAGGCGTGCCAAAACCGAAGCGGCGCACCCAGGAGTTGAACTTTTCCGGGCCCTCGCAGACTCGCGATCTTGATCGCGCCCACGTTGCTCGATTGAGCGAGGATCTGCGAGGTGGTGAGCGACTCCGCCGCGATGTTCGGTGTCGTCGTGGATCGTACGCCCACCCAGTTCGATCTGATCGGGTATTTCAAAGCCCGTGCTTGGCGTGATGCGGTCTTCTTGAAGTGCCCCCGAGACGGCGACGACCTTGAACGTCGAGCCCGGTTCGTAGTTGAAGCTGACCGCTCGGTTCTGAAACGCTTCTTCGGGCTTGCCGCCGGGATCGTTGCCGTTTACAAGCGGCCAGTTGGCCATCGCGAGAATCGCCCCCGTGCGCGGGTTCATCACGATCGCGGTGGAGTCCTTGGGATGAAAGACGCGACCTACCGCGCTGAGGACGTCTTCGGCGCGCTGCTGAATATTGGCGTCGAGCGTGAGCGCAACCGAGGAACCAGGTTGCTCGCGGCGTGTTTCGGCAATCGAGATGGGCTGACCGATCGCGTCACTCACGACGCGGCGCGCGCCTGCATGCCCAGCGAGCACCGAGTTGCGCGAGTACTCGAGACCCATGAGGCCTGCCCCTTCGTGTTCGGTGCCCACGATCCCGAGTACCTGCGCGGCGAGCGTCCCCCGTGGGTAGACGCGTCTCATCACAGGTGCTGCCTGTACCCCTGGGATCTTCAGAGCCAACACCTTCTGGGCCTTGTCATAGGAAAGCGCGTGCGCGAGGTACACGAAGCCGGTGTGCCCACTGAGCTCGGTGAGCGCTTGCGCCTGGGTGATGCCCAAGCAGCGGCGCCAGATGCTGTGCGGCGTTCGGTGGATCTTTGATCAGATAAGGGTCCGCGGTCAGCTCCTGGGCGGGTTCTGATATCGCAAGCGCAACACCGTTGCGGTCGGTGATCGTGCCGCGCTCGGCCGGTACCAGTTCATAGGTGAGCTGCTGCGTCTGCGCGGCTCGCCGCAGCGCGCCGCTATGGGGACCGCCGAGGTAGAGAGCGCGCGCCGCCGGCCACCAGCAGGAGCACGACGAATAGCCCGAACAGCAGCCCCACTCGACGTTGGATGACCGCCATCGACTATTCCCGTACGCCAGCTTGGGTGCCACCGGCCAGGTCCGCTCGCCGGAGTGCCCACCGGGGCACCCGAGCTCGACGGCGCAGCTGGCGCGTCCGTAGTCTGGGCCGCGGCCGACGGGGAGGTAGTCGCAGGCGTGGAGGGGCTTGCCGTGGATGCTGGCGTCTCGAAGACGAGCCGGTAGAGGACGACGATTCGCTCGATCCAGCGGCGGCTTCGCTGCCACTGGGGCCGGCGCCCGTGGAGCTCGAGCTTTCGTTCGCCGTTTCATTCCCCGAGCTGGACGTCTGAGAGTTCGCACCGGAGCTCGTTCCCGCTTCAGTGCCGGAGCTCGCCGTCGATGCCGAGGATTCCGCGCCTGGTGGCGAGCTTGCTCCGGAGGAGCCGCTTGCGGATGGCTGGGTGGCCGTCGAGAGCGCCGCGACGGCGCGCGATACGTCCGCATTGCTCGCCACCACGAAGTGAATCGTCCCGGCGGGCGCGAGCGTCATTCCTGCCGCGGCAGCCAGCGGTGCGATGCGACCTTCCGCCGAGTACATCGAGTCTTCTATGCCTAGCTGGGCGTTCTCACGCTGAAGCGTCGCCACCCGCCCAAGCGTGTGACCGATACCCGTATTGAGCTTTAGTACCAGCAGCTGCATTGCGACGATCCCGATCAGGGCGAACGCCAGCAGGCCGATCCACAGACGCCCCCTGATCAACCTGTCCACGAATGCGCTGCGGGCGATGCCATCAAAGGTGTCGATTGCGCGCAGCGCGATGCCGGGAGCGCCCTGAGCTTGGCGTGTCGGCTTGCGCGCCGGCTGTCGGCGTGGCGAGGGGACGGGGCGACGCTTGCGCTCACCCGGCAGGGCTATGCCTGGCACCGGGATCGCCACCGCGGCGGCGGCGGCCGAGCGGACGGGGCCACTAGGGCCCGACACCCGTCTGGGATGGCGCACGGGACTGCGGCGCAAACCGGACGCTGAGCGCCGCGGCGTGCGGGCAGTGGCGGGCGGTGTCATTCCTCACCTCCTGTATCTGTAGCGGCACCTGCAAGCTTTGTGGCGGCACGCAGACGCGCCGAGGAGGCGCGCGGATTGCGTGCGATCTCAGCCGCCGACGGCGCGATTGCCCCGCGCGTGAGCAGCGCCGCCTCGGGCACTCGCCCACATCCACACACGGGTAGATCCGGCGGGCAGATGCAGCCTCGTGCGCGCTCGGCTAGAAAGCGCTTCACGCGCCTGTCCTCCAACGAATGGAATGAGATCGCGGCGAGCGTCCCGCCTTCACGCAGCAGCTTCCATGCGATCGGCAGCGCCTCATCGAGCTGGCCCAGCTCGTCGTTGACGGCGATCCGCAGTGCCTGGAAGGTGCGCTTGGCGGGATGCCCGGAGGCAAAGCGTGCCGGAGTTGGGATGGCGGAGTTGATGACGTCCACAAGCGCGAGCGTCGTCTCGATCGGAGCCCGTGCGCGACGCCGCACGATCGCACGCGCGATCTGCGGATGCATGGCGCTCCTCGCCGAGCTCGCGCATGATCGCCGCGAGCCGACGCTCGTCCCAAGTGGCAACGATCTCGCGTGCGGTGAGCTCTTGGCGCGGATCCATGCGCATGTCAAGCGGCGCGTCATAGGAATAGGAGAAGCCGCGCTCGCGGGTGTCGATCTGCATCGAAGACATGCCGAGATCGAAATACACGGCGTCCGTGCGTACCCCATCCTCAGCAAGCATCCGCAGTCCCTCGGCGTAGCCGCCACGGATGAAGCGCATCGAGCAGGGGGCGTTCTCGGCTAGCTCCATGAAGCGTTCCTCGGCGAGCGGGTCACGGTCGATCGCCACGAGCATCCCCCGCGAGCCGAGGCGTTCGGTAAGAAGGGCGGCATGCCCTCCGCCGCCGAAAGTGCAGTCGACGACAGTCTGGGCCGGCTGTGGATCGAGCAGCTCGAGCAGCTCCTCGGCAAGTACCGGGATGTGGACGGCGGGCATGTCAAGCAGGATGGTCAACGCGCGCAGTTATCTCCGCGACGCTGCCCAGCAGCGCCGGTCGGTGTTCGTCCCAGCTAAGGCGGTCCCACAGCTCCAAACGGTCGCCGGCCCCCACTACGACAACCTCTTTGCTCAGCTTGGCGTGCTCGCCGAGGAAGCTCGGCACCATGATCCGACCGGCCGCGTCGAGCTCGGCGTCGTGCGAGCTGCCGTAGAAGAAGCGCTCGAGCTCTGTCAGCCGGGAGGAGAGCGGTGGCAGCTCAGAGAGCGAGCGCTCGGTGTAGCGCTCGTAGTCCTGTGGGCGCCATACGCCGACGTAGGGCTTGAGGTCGACCGGCATCGCAAGCACCACTCCCTCGGACAGCGCCGCGCGATAGCGAGCCGGAACCGTCAGGCGGTTCTTCGCGTCGAGCGTGTGGTCAAAGGTGCCGCGGAAGGCCACGTGGAGGCTCCAATCAAGTAGATCGAGCCGCGGTGGAGGAGTGGGAGGAGCTCCTCCACCACGGCTCGCTGCCGCGAAGTTACCCCACTTTCCCCCACAATGCAACCCCAATTGCACATTTTCTCCCACAACGCACGTCTTAGCCCCAAAAACGCGCAAAAAGCCCTGCTCAGCCATGCGTTTCGGCGGTGGGAGGCGCGCCTTGCAACGTGCGTACGAGTGCATGCGAGCGTGCAGCGGCGGCGCGTGTAACGTTCGTTGCAGGTTCTGACCCGACCGCCCAAGAAAGGAACGCGTTGCCCTCCCCCACGATCCTCGCCCGCTCGCCGTCCCGCCACGCTGCGCCCGCACCGGCAATCGCGCCTGTACAGGCCGCGCGCCTGCGACGCGCACCGCCTGCATGCCTTCGCGCTGGTGCTGCTCGCGGCGGCAGCGGCGCTCGCGGGCGTGCGGCTCATCCTGGCTCGAGCGGCGACCCGTCCAGCGTCGTACCGGCCTCGGCGCCGCTGTACGCAAGCCTGGCGATCAAGCCGAGCGGCGGAGCCAGCGGCGACGCGTTCACGGCGGCCAAGAAGCTCACCCACCTGGCCGAACCCTACGGCAGCCTCGCGCAGGCGCTGCTCTCGAGCGAAGCCGGCCATGTCGAATTCAAGCGCGACATCGAGCCGTGGGTCGGCGCACAGCGCCGGCGTGTTCATCACCTCGCTGGACACCGAGCAAGCTGCCCCAGAGCGCGAGCTCGATCCAGGCGCTGCTCGAAGGCGGCTCTGGCGGGCGCCGCGTCCTCGCTCGGGCGCGAGCACCTTCGGCGCCAGACGGCGCCCAGGGAGCGATCGTGCTCGAGACCTCCGACGTGGGCGAGGCGCGTTCGTTCCTGAACAACGGGCACACGAACAGCAGGCGCACACGGCGAGCTACCGGGGCGTCTCCTACCAGGTGTCCGCCGACGGAGCCGCCGAGGGCATCGTCAAGGACTTCGCGGTGATCGGCAGCGAATCGGGCATGAAGAGCGTGATCGACACCTCGCTGGGAGGCGCCGCGGTGACAACCGCCTCCGGCTACGCCAAGCCGCCCGCGAACGCGATCGCAAGCGCCTACGTCCAGCCCGAAGCGCTGCCGAAGCGCGTTCACGGCTCGAGCGGCACAACCGGCCAGGGCGTCGTCGCTGCTCGGCCAGCTCTTCGCCGGCGCGCAGTCGGCGTCGCTGTCGGTGACGCCTACCGCCAATTCGATCTCGCTGCAGGGCGAAGTCCACTCCGTCGAGCGGCTCGACGCCGCTGTTCGGCCAGGAAGGCGCCGAGGCGCTCGGCGAGCTGCCCGGGACGCGCGTGGCTCGCCGCCGGCGTCGGCAACGTCGGCGCCAACCTTCCGCGCGCGCTTGCGCTGCTGCACGGCGTCGCCTCGTTCGCCACCTCGACCGTGTTCTCCTCGCTCGGCGGCCCCAGCATCGAAAAGCTCTTCGCGGCGCTGGACTCGCCGCAGCGCGAAACTGCAACAGGACTTCGGCGGCTGGGCGGGCTCGGGCGGGATGTTCGTAAGCGGCACTGGCCTGTTCAACCTCGAAGCGGCGCTGGTGATCGACTCCAACGATCCCGCCGCCTCCGCGCGGCGGTGGGCAAGCTCGCCAACCTGATGCGAGGCGGCGGGAGCCGTCGTCGCAAATGCCTCGATCCCCGGAACCGACGCGGCGGTGAGCGTCAAGCTGCAAGGCTTCCCGGCGGTCATTTTCATCGCCGACGGGCAGGGCAAGTTCGTGCTCGGACTCGGACAGACATCCGTCCAGGGCGCGCTCAGCCCATCCAGCACGCTCTCCACCTCTCCCTCCTACTCCAACGCCAGCTCGGCGCTCGGCGGCGGCATCGAACCGAGCTTGATCGTCGAATTCCCGACACTGCTCGGCTTCCTCGAAGGGATCGGGCTTGACCCAGAGCCCCGGAGTATCGAACCTCGTGCCCTACTTCAAGTCGCTCGGCACGCTGACCGCCGGGGCCACAAGCCAGGGCGGCGCGGAGCACTTCCGGCCCGTGCTTGGACTCGCCTGATGGCGAAACGGACTTGAGGCGATGGACCTCTTGCGTATGAAAGCTGGGCGATCGGTCGCTCAGGCGGGCGCGCCACTGAGTGGCGCCCGCTCGGGCCGATCTGTCTGTCGTGCGGGCCGGTTCTCCGTCTCGATGATCACCCGGCACGGGCGCTTGCTCAGCAGGTAGGTGGCGGTCGGCCCGATCCGCTGCTCTCCCACGGGTGCGTGGATCGTCGACCAGTAGATCACGTCCGCGTCCGACGCGCTTGGCCTCATCGACGAGTGCCGCACCCGGGTTGCGTGTGCGAATCAGGCCCGTACGGATCTTGATGTTCGAGCGGCGCGCCTTGATGCGCGCGCTCTCGAGCGCCGAGCGACCCTCGGCCTCCTCGGCCTCGAGCCCAGCCTCGAGCGATAGCTGGCTGGGCACCGGCAGCACGAATACCGCGTACACCACGCCGTCTTCGCCGATCAGCTTTGCTGCGCTGGACAGCGCGCTCGCGCTGACGTCCCCGCCGAAGATCGGCACAAGCGCCGTGCGATAGCCGAGCGCCTCGAAGTCCGCGGGGCGCTCCGCGCGCTCGATACGACAAGTCTCGCGCAGATCGAGGCCCTGACGGCGACGGTAGAGGACATAGCCGCCATCCCGAGGACCATCCATGGGATGCCGACGAAACGCGCCTCGGGGTGGGTGATCACGACCACCACCCATACGGTGGCTGTGCCGATGCCGCCGATGACCGCCGTCAGCGGTATCGAGGCTCCGCGGATGCGCACGTTCCATGGCATCCGGTAGGGACGCTCGCGGTCGGGCTCCTTGACGCGCAGGGCGATCACCGAGATGTGGGCGACCGTGAACGAGAGCAGCGCGCCGAACGAGTACAGATTGCCCAGCACGTTGGTGTTGCCATACAGCACCAGCAATGCCGGCGAGCCCGGAGAAGAACAGGATCGTGAACCACGGCGTGCGGTAACGCGCGTGCAGCTGCGAGAAGATGCCCGGCAGCTGGCGGTGCTCGGCCAGCGACCACGACAGACGCGAGATCCCGATCATGCCGGCGTTGGTCGCGATGAACAGGATCGTGGCGGCAAGCAGGCCGACGTAGTACTGGGCAACGGTGAGAACGGTTCCGTGCAGCCCCAGGCCGCGAGACGATCCCCAGCACCGGGTCGTTCTGGAAATGCCCGCCAAGGCCTCCGTGGCATAGCCGGGTGCTTGAAGTTTCGTCCGAGAGCGTGGCTGTACCACGCCGTGATGGACACTGGCAGCGCCGAGAGCGCGATCATCGAGATCCCCAGATACACGCCGAGCACCGCGAGCACCACGAGGTTCACGGCCTTGGGAACCTGCCGGCCAGGGTCGGTGGCCTCCTCGGCCATGTTGGAGACCGTCTCGATGCCGGTATAGGCGAGCATCGCGAGCGACAGCGCGAAGATCAGTTCGTGCCAAGTTGGCACCGTGCCGAGATGAACCTGGTGGATCAGCAGCGACGGGTCGAGCACTAGCACCGCCCCGACCGCAACAAGCAGAACCTGCGTCGAGAGATCCACGATCGCCAGGATGAAGTTGAGCTTGGCCGACTCCCCCAGGCCGCGGATGTTCAGGCCGGCGAGCAGCCACCACCACGATCAGCCCGCCGAAGATGTCGCCGGGATTGTGGTCGAGCCCGCCCAGCCCCGGGAACGCGCTCAGGTAGTGCGGCACGAAGAACGCGGAGATCGCGATCGTGAGGATGTAGTCGAGACTCAGCGCCCAGCCCGCGAAGAACGACACAAGCTCGTTGAAGGCATGGCGCGCAAACGAGGAGGAGCCACCCGCCTCGGGGAACATCGAGGCACCCTCCGCGTAGGTCTTTGCGGTGAGCGCGAACAGGCCCCCGGCGAAGACGAACACCAGCGGCGTGAGTCCCAGCGCGTGCGCGGCGACGAGCCCCAGCGCGTAGTAGATCGAGGAGCCAACATTTCCGTAGGCGGTCGCGAACAGGCCGGAGACCCCAACCGACCTGCGCAGCCCATGCTCGGTGAGGCGTGCCATCTAACCGGAGCGTATAGAGACGGGCCGCCGCACGAAGCCGGCACCTCGCACAGACGCGCACGAGCACGGGCCTTGCGAAGCGGCTGCCCGACGCATCCGCGCGCCCCGTAGTTCGCATCCCCTGAATGCAATATCGCATGCAGACACAGCAGCGGGCAGGAGGCCGGCATATGATCCCGACGGCCTGGCCGCATGGTAACGCCGAGGCGCCCCACCCACACCGAACCCCACTCCCTATCCATGGACAAGACACGTCGCGGCAACTACAACTCCGGTGAGGACTTCGTCCTCGAATACGGCGATCTACGCTTCACCTTCAACGAACGCGACTTCAGCGAACGTTGCGAGCAGGCCGCGATCAGGCTCGGCTTCGTCGGCGGACGGCTCGGCGAGGACGAGCTCGAGGACCTTGTCAACCTGGCGGTCAACGGAGACATCCAGGATCCCGCCTCAGCGCTAGGCGAGCACGTCAACGACTGCTGGCCCGAACTCGTCGGCCCAGCGGAGCGCTCGCTCGTGCACTGGCTACGCCGCCTGGTGTTCCGAGGCGCATGGCTCGACCAGCGCGTCAACGAGGGCGAGCTGACCTTCGCTTTTCTCGAGGACACCGGCAGCTTCGTCTATGTGCAGCACGATCATAGCGGCGAGCCGATCGAGCTGGCGCCCGAGCCCTCATGGGGCCGCGTGGCCTACCGAGGGTAGGCGCTCCCTTCCTGCCCCAGTTGGCGGCGGTCGCAGCGAGCGCGTGTGATCGCCTCCGCCCCGTCCTCGCCGACAAGTGACTCCGACTTCAGAGTGCCACTGTTCACGAGATCGAGTGCCGGCAGCAGGCCGATGCTGGCCCGAATCGAGTCGAGTGCGATCACGGTGGTCTCGCCGCCAAACGGACGCGCGGCAGTGGCGATCACCGTGCATGAGCCGCCGTCCGTGAAATTGCGGCGCCGCCGCGAGCAGCTTGCGTGCGATAGGCGGGTGCAAACCGTCGAGCCCGTCGATCAATACGACAGCGTCGCCGCCACGAGCGGCAATCCGCTTAGCGGTCTCGATGACCGGCTCGATCGCCTGCCCCTGAGCGTCGGGCGAGACGGCGAAGGTGAGCGCTACGGCGGGCGCCACTGGCCCTTGCTGCCACTCGGCGAGCTCCTCCGGTCGTACGCCGGCGAGGACGAGCCTCAGCTCCAGCCCCTCGAGACCAGCGAGCGCGCCGAGGATGCGACGCAACGTCTCAGTCTTGCCCGAGCGTGCCGCCCCTGCGATCACCGCCCTCGAGCCACGACCCAGCGGTGTGAGCCACTCGATGGCCTTCAATGTTGGGTCCTCGGAGTCGAACGCGAACCGCTCGCTCGGGTAGGAGACCTGCAGATCCTCATAGCGCGTGCCCTCCGCTACCGAATCCGCCGACTCGCCGTTGATCCTGTCGATGCGAACGAGCGATGAGTAGCGCTCTGATCGTCTAGGCGCACGCACCGGCCCGCTTACACGATCGCCCGAGACGAGCTCGCAGCGACGCACCTGTGCGGCGGAGATGTATACGTCTCCATCGGAGGGCTCTGGCGGCTGCACGCGCGAGAAAGCCCGAGCCATTGCCGAGAACCTCCACGACGCCCTCCGCATCGCTCTCAGGCTCGTTTGACTTCTCACGCTCGGTGCGGCTGCGACCACGGCGCGCGGCGGGCGCACCGTCTCCGGCTTGGGTCTTCTGCTCATCCTCTGTCGCCGAGGATTTCGCGGCGGAGCTGGCGCGCCGCGAGCGCGGTGCGCGGACACGCCGGGTAGGGGTATCGCGCTGTGGCGCCTCGGCCTCCTCGCCAGACGCGGTGGCGTCCGACTCGACGGCACCCTCCCCCTTCTCGCCGAGGATCGCGTCGATCAAATCGGCCTTGCGAAGTCGTCTGAAGCCCTCGAGCCCGATCTGGTCGGCGATCAGGTGCAGGTCGGCAAGCGGACTTGCCTGAAGCTCAGAGCGGTCGAGCACTGTCATGCGAATTGTCTCCTTGGTTCGTGGTAGGGCGGTTGGCGTCCGGCCGCGTTGGACAGCGGCAGGCACCCACGTGCGCATCACACCCTAGCCGGCCGATCGGTCATTCGCAGACCCAATGGAAGAGACAACCGAGTGTGGGCTCTCTATCGATCCTCGACGAGGATGCCCTCCAGGAGTGCCTCATTCAGGAAACGCTCGGCCTCGGTGGCGGTGCGCTGCTTGCTCCAGCCGATCTCCTCCCCCAGCAGCGCGGCGACGCGCCCTACGCAAGACTGCTCATTTGCGCCCCCAGCCATCAGCTCGCGAGCGGCCAGCAATCCAAGCCGCGTACGCCGCAGGAGCACGTCACCCACGCTGCGAGCCTGCTCGCGACGGGCGGCGATCACGACCTCGGCCATCAGGTCTGGGAAGCCAGGGACGATCGGCCTGGCGAGCTCCGCTCGCTCGGCGATCAACGCAAGCACCTCGTGTGCCCCGTATCCGTAGCGCGCTGCGAGCGCCGCGCGCGAGGACTCAGCCACCCCGTCGACCAATGGCAGCTCCTCAACCGCGACCGCCTGGCCGAGTGGTATCTCGGCTGTGCGGCAAGGCGCATCGCGCGCTTCGCGCTCGACCAGCCGATCGACCACCATCTTGGCCATACGCCGCCAGGTGGTGAGCTTGCCTCCCGTGATCGTGATCATGCCGCTCGATGTCTCATACAGCTCGGCCTTGCGCGAAATGTCGACCGATTTCTTGGTATCGCCTGTTGAGATCAGGGGACGCACGCCAGCGTAGGCGCCCGCAAGATCGTCGCGACCCAACTCCGTGGCGAAGAACTCGTTGAGGGCCGCCAGCAGATAGTCAACGTCCTCGGCCGAGGGACGCACATGCTCGAGCGGTCCCTCGTAATCGTTGTCGGTGGTGCCAACCAGTGTGCACCCGAGCCAGGGCAGCGCGAAGATCGTCCTGCCCGCACCGGCCGGCACGATCGCTCCTCCGACGAGTGGCAGATCCTCGTGGCGCAACGTCACATGGGTGCCGCGACTCGGCCTGATAACCGGCAGCTCTGCCTCGTCGTGAAGCTCTTGGGGACGCAACTCGTCGGCCCACACCCCGGTTGCGTTGACCACGTTCTCTGCCCTCACCTCAAAGCGCTCCCCGCTCTCCTCATCGAGCAGTCTTACGCCACACGCCCGTCCGTCGCGCTCGAGTAGCGCTGTCGCGTGCATACGGTTCGCGCATAGCGCTCCGAAGCGCTCTGCCTCTCCCAACACGGTGAGCACAAGTCGCGCGTCGTCGGTCTGGCAGTCGTAGAAGAGGTATCCGCTCGTCGGCGCACGTCTTGCCAGGGCCGGCAGCAGCTCGAGCACCTCCTCGCCTGAGATCACACGGTGACGCTCGGGACTCCAGGACTCACCTTGCTCCAACACTGCAGTCCTCGCAACGGTGGTGCTCGATTCGCCGGGCAGCGGCTCGCCGCGGCCACGACGAGGGCGGCGTGCACGTAGACGCTCGCGATCGACCGACATGACGTCGTAGAGGTTCAACCCAACTCCCATCAACCGATCGGGGCGAGCACCATCGAAGGCTGGCACGACCAGCGGCAGCGGATGCACCAAGTGTGGTGCGAGGGCAACGAGCAGCTGGCGCTCGAGTAGTGCCTCGCGGACGAGACCGAGATCGAAGTGCTGCAGATAGCGCAGGCCACCATGCACCAGCTTGCTCGAGCGGCTCGAGGTTCCCGATGCAAAGTCGGCGCGCTCGACGAGCGCCACCGAGTAGCCACGCGTCGCGGCATCCAAAGCGACCCCGGCTCCGGTGATGCCGCCCCCCACCACTACGAGATCGAACTCGTTGGCGGCCAAGGCAGCAACTGCGTCTTTGCGAGCGATCACGCTTTCAGTCTTCCAGAGCAGGCGGAGCCTGGGTGTATCCATAACGATGGACGCCCCGCTGACGGCTTCTGGAGAAGACGCTTCCTAGCCTTCGCAAAGCCGCGTGGAGGGCACCCCGACGCGTTATCCCCTCAGGTTGCGATGACGCTTCTTGCGCTTCTTCTTGTGCCTAGCCTGCGAGCCGATGGGCGTCACTTCGGTGCCGATGCCTGAGGCCAGGAAGCGCATGATGTCGGGACTTGAGATCCGCGTGTAGACACCGGCATATCCCGGTTGGGCACATCCGTTGCCGAAGTCGACCAGCCCGACCAGCACATAGTCGTTCGGCGGTCGCGCGGGGGCGTCTTGATCGACGACGAGTGGTCCGCCACTGTCGCCGTAGCAGGTGTCGACATGAGACCTTCCCCCACCAGCGCAGATCATGCTGGAGGTGATCGGTTGTTCGATCGTGGCGTACTGTTCTTCACAGGTCGATTCGGACACAAGCGGCATCTGCACCGCCCGTAGGCTCGCTGGATAGCTTGCTACATGCTGGGGCGCCTGGTTTACGTCCCCCCAACCGCTTGCCGTCGCCATGATCGCGGGTGTGACGTTGGGATTGGCGTAGACCGACGCCTTTGCGGGGTCTAGCGGCAGCGGGGCAATCGTGGTGGCGCCATTGATGCTTGGAGCGGTCGAGCCCGACCACAGCGGGCGGGCGAGCGTGAGCAGCGCGACATCGTCGTTACTGCTCACCGGGTTGTAATGAGAATCGACAGCACTCGATCGCACTGTGTCGCGCACGCTCCCCGGATCGGGGGTGTCGAGCGAGCTGGAACCGGCGAGCACCGCTATCTCACCTGACTGATCGGCCTGCTGATTACCGCCCACTACGCAGTGGGCGGCCGTGACGACATGAGTGGCGTCGATGATGACCCCGCCGCAGAAGAAACCGGCCGCGGGCGAGCCCGCCTGCGTGTCATAGAGGGCGACCTGGAAAGGGAAGCTCGCGATCGACACGCTCTGGCCTCCGATGATGCTCGCCTGGGCCCGTGGCGCCCGGTTGGCTTTTGCGGCTCGCGCAAGCGTTGTCGTGTAAGCGATCCGGGGCGGCTCATTCCTCCCGCCAATAGGAAGAGCCACCCCGGAGATCGCGGCACATGCCAGCACCCCAATGAGCAGCACGAACCGCGATTGACCCGAAGATGTGCGGCGCTGCGGCGGAATACCAGACCCCTCAGATGATTACGTTTCCTCTCCTCAGTTGAGTGTAAGATACGATGTACTCCATTGACAATGAGTGTGTTGTCTACATCGCGTACCAATTTGGCACGCCTAGGAACGCGCGCGCTGAGAGTCACGCCAGGCGCGCAAAAACGATTTGGACGCTGAGCGTCAGAGGGCCGACAGCTCGGCTGTGATCTCACTCACAGCCGACTTGGCGTCCCCGAAGAGCATCGAAGTCTTCGGGTCGAAGTAGAGCTCGTTCTCGATCCCAGCGAAACCGGGGTTCATCGAGCGCTTGATCACGATAATCGACTGGCTGTCGGCAACCTCGAGGATCGGCATACCGTAGATCGGCGAGGACGGCGTGTTCTTGGCCGCCGGGTTGGTTACATCGTTGGCGCCGATCACGAGCGACACGTCGGTGCGCTGGAACTCGGGGTTGGCGTCATCCATCTCCTTGAGCTGGTCATACGGCACATCGGCCTCGGCAAGTAGCACGTTCATATGCCCAGGCATGCGTCCGGCGACCGGATGAATCGCATAGCTGACCTCCACGCCACGGGACTCGAGCTCCTTAGTGAGCTCACGCACCGCGTGCTGGGCCTGAGCAACGGCCATGCCGTAACCGGGAACCACCACCACCCGGTTGGCGTAGGCAAGCTGGATGGCTGCGTCGGCTGCGCTAGTGGAACGCACTGTGCCCTCGTGCGCACCGGCGCCTTCGGCGCCCTCGACAGCCCCTCCCCCGCCAAAGCCACCCGCAACGATCGCCGGAATCGAGCGGTTCATGGCGGTTGCCATCAGGTTGGTGAGGATCGAACCGGATGCGCCTACGATCATCCCGGCAACGATCAGCGCCGGGTTGTCGAGCGCCATGCCGGTAGCCGCCGCTGACAGACCTGTGAAGGCGTTCAGCAGTGAGATGACCACCGGCATGTCGGCACCGCCTATCGGTAGCACCACGGCGTTTCCAAGCAACGCCGCCACAACCAGCATCCCAATGAACAGCACTTCGGAGTGTGCTCCAGCCACCAGATCGATGCCCGCCGCGACAGCGAGGATCAGCAGCACCAGGTTGACTATCTGCTGAGCGGAGCCGAGCGAGATCGGGCGTCCAGGAATGATTTCCTGGAGCTTGCCGAACGCGATGTTCGATCCCCAGAAGGACACCGACCCTACGATGGCGGCGAACACGGAGAAGATTGCCACATAGGTGGGAACCCCGCCGACGTGGAGCACAACGCCCGCCACTTCGATGGTGCGCGAGCCATAGCTCGAGCCATAGCTGCGAAACTCGACCCAGGAGATGATCGCGACGGCGCCGCCGCCGACCCCATTGAAGAGCGCCACCATCTGTGGCATGGCGGTCATCTTCACTTGGCGTGCCGCGGGAACCCCTACGGCCACCCCGAGCGCGATGCCCAGGGCGATCAAGCCCCAGTTGCCCTCCCCGGGGTTGAGCAGGGTCGCGATGACCGCGATCCCCATGCCGACCGCGGCGATGCGGTTGCCACGCACGGCAGTCGTCGGACCAGACAGGCCACGCAGACCCTGGATGAAGAGCGAGAAAGCGACGATATACAGGACGTAGATGAAGCTTTCGCTCTGTAGGAAGGTGGTGGCAAGCGGGAGACTGCTCATGACCCCGCCTTCCCATCGCTATCTGCCCTTGCGTCCGTCGCGGAGCTCTCATCCGATGCTTTGGGCTTTGGACGCGACTTGAACATGTCGAGCATCCTGTCGGTGACCAGGAAGCCGCCAACTATGTTGATCGTGCCGAAGGCGACAGCGATCACGAGCAAAGCCTTGCTGAATGCATCCAAGTCGCCCAAGCCAAACAGCAGCAAGCCGCCGAGCAGCACGATGCCGTGGACGGCGTTGGTGCCAGACATCAAGGGCGTGTGCAGCGTGTTCGGCACCTTGGAGATGACGACGAAGCCGATGAAGCCAGCGAGCACGAGGATCGCGAGGTTGGTTGTGAGCACGCTCGCGAGAATCATGCGCTCGCTCCCGTCTCCGGCGCCCCAGCGGCACCCGTCGCGCCGGTGGTGCCAGTGGCACCACCGGTAGCCGGCGTGGAGCCCGCGGCCTCCACCGCTGCCTTGGCGGCGGCACCCACGATCTCCCCATCGCGAACGGTGCAGGCGCCAACGACGATCTCATCCTCGAAGTCGAGCTTCAGCTCGACCTCGCCCTCGGTGCCCGGGTGGGCGGGATCCTCTTTCTTGGCGACCAGCAGGTCCAGCAGGGCCTGCACATTGCGCGCGAACAGCTGCGAGGAGTGCTCGGCCATGCTCGCGGGCAAATTGAGCGGTGAGACGATCTTCACATCGTGCTTGACCACAGTCTGGCCGGGCTCTGTGAGCTCACAGTTTCCGCCCGACTCGCCCGCGAGATCGACGATCACAGAGCCGGGCTTCATGCCTTCGACAGCCTCCGCCGTGACAAGCCTCGGGGCCGGGCGTCCCGGCACCAGGGCGGTGGTGATGACTACGTCAAATCCCTTGATGGCATCGGTTAGCGCCTGTTGCTGGCGAGCGCGCTCGTCCTCGGTGAGCTCGCGCGCATAGCCCCCCTCGCCGCTTGCCTCGAGACCCAGATCAAGCCACTGCGCGCCTAGCGATTGCACCTGTTCAGCCACCTCGGGGCGCACGTCGTAGCCGGTGGTGCGCGCACCGAGGCGCTTGGCGGTGGCGAGCGCCTGCAAGCCGGCGACGCCGGCTCCGAGCACGAGCACCTTGGCGGGCGGGATGGTGCCGGCGGCGGTCATCAGCATCGGATAGAAACGTCCCATGCTCTCCGCCCCCAGCAACGCTGCCTTGTAGCCAGCAATGTTGCTCTGTGAGGAGAGCGCATCCATCGACTGAGCACGAGAGATGCGAGGGATCGACTCCATCGCGAATGCGGTGGCTTTGGCAGCGGCGAGCGCACGTGTGGTTTGTGGGCTCGTCAGGGGAGCAAGGAAACCGATCAAGATCGAGCCGACTCCGAGCAGTCCGACCTCTGCCTCGCTGGGCGGCGAGATCTTGACGACCACGTCGGACTGCCACACCTCCGCGGCCTCCGCGGTCATCCGCGCCCCAGCCTCGGTGAAGGCAGCATCGGGAAGCAGTGCGTCTGCGCCCGCGCCATTCTCGACCAGGACATCTATGCCCTTGGCCTTCAACTTGGCTACGACCTCGGGGACGAGCGCAACTCTGTGCTCGCCCTCGACGGTCTCCTTCGGAACACCTACCCGCATGAAGGCCGGGAAAGTATCCGATCTTGGGGACATCGCGCAGTCCGGTCGGATGCGCGCCCGACTGGTCGGGCTAGCTCGCCCGGCGATCCACTCGCTGAGAGCGAGCGATCCGGCTACGCGTATGCGAGACTCGAGGGGTCGTGACCGTCAACCTGACACGCATCTATACGAAGGGCGGAGATCGCGGAGAGACCCATCTGGGGGACATGAGCCGCGTATCCAAGCTGCACCCGCGCGTGGAGGCGTACGGCACTGTGGACGAGCTCAACGCAACACTTGGCGTGGCGCTGCTCGCACCCGGCCTGCCCGCAAGCTTCGCGCGATGGCTGGCGCGGGTGCAGAACGACCTGCTCGACGTCGGTGCCGATCTGTCGGTGCCGGCTCCCGCGGAGGGCACGCCAGATGCTACGCGCAAGGGACAGGCACGCCTGCGAGTGACAGCCGAGTACGCGCAGTGGCTCGAGCAGGTATGCGACGAGGTCAACGCGAAACTGGAGCCGCTGCGCTCGTTCGTGATACCCGGCGGGACACCGGCAGCGGCACAGTTGCACATCTGCCGCACCGTTTGCCGTCGAGCCGAGCGACGTGCGATAGCGGTCGGTGAAGAGTGCAACCCTGAGGTCATCCGCTACCTGAACCGGCTCTCAGACATGCTATTCATCCTCAGCCGCGCCGCAAACGACAGCCACGCGGCCTCCGAGTCGGGGGTGGAGTCGCTATGGGCTCCAGGCACCCATGGCTCCAGCCCTTCGCGGGGTGGCTCCTAGCCGAGGGCGGGCGGGCTCGCTTGTGCCCCCATCGCGCTCGAATGCACATAGGACCGCGAAGGCTAGCGCCGCCCAAAACGTGGCGAGCAGATAACCACCGACGACGTCGCTTGGCATATGCCAGGCGAGAACCAAGAGCGCAACTCCTACAGCCATGGAAAACACGGCGCCCAGCATCGCGACAAGCCGACGACTTGTTGGAGGGGCCACGAGCAAAGCGCACCACGCCAGCGTCAACGCCGCCGTCGCATGACCGCTTGGCCAGGAGGCATTGGTTATGTGCGTAGGCCCAAGTTGATCGTGCGGATGAGCCAGTAGCGGCTTGAGCAGCTCGGCGCTAATGGGCGCCAGCGGGAGCACTATCGTCACGGCGAGCGCGACCCACGGTAGACGACGGCACAACGCAACGGCCACAAGCGCGATGCCCCAGACCGCGAAGAACGGCGGGTAGAGCAGGTCGAGCAAGGCGTTCCCGGGCACTTCCACCACTGGACGGTTCAGTCGCGTGAAGTCATACAGAACTACGGCGTCCTTGACGTGGGTGATCGGCACCAGCTCAGCCAGCACCCATGTGAGCGCTAGCCCGACGAGACATAGGCCGGCGGCGAGCAGCGCCAGTCGGGCCAGGCTGCGTTCAGCCAGCGGCAGGCTGGAGATCGTGAGCATCACTTCAGGTTAGGAGCAGAGATCGATTGCGGCGCAACCAGGGCACGCCACTGTCGCCGAACGAGGGTCACATGTCGCGATTAGCGAAGCACAGGTGCGCGCGTCGCGATTAGCGAAGCACGGGTGCGAGCAGGACTCCGACGAGCACACCTGCTGTCCGGGCGATCGCGTCGAGCTGGGCTTGTACCGAGGCGGACGTGTTGACGATGGGTGCCTTAGCATCGATCTTCCCAGCCAATCGTCGTGTGCGAGCGACCGAACTACGCGAGGGGCGAACCCCGGAAGTAGCGGTTGCGAGCGGTGGACGCCCACGAACGCGCGAGGTTGAAGCGTGGCGGGAACTTGGCAACGGGCGTACCGGGGAGATCGGAAATGGCTTGCCGGCTAGAGCGGTGAGCGCCTGTGCGGTGACCCATATCGGCGTTTGGGCGCTCGTGCGCGAGTAGCGCACACTGCCGTTTGGAGCGACCAGGCTCTCCAGATATTCCAGCGGCGAGCGGCTGCCTTCGCGTTTGACGGCGCTTAGGTTTTGGCCGGCGGCGAGCAGACCCTGGATCGCCCAGGAGGTGGATTGGGCATTGGATTCGCCACCGGCCTGCTGGGGATATCCTCCATCGGGGTTTTGCGCGTGACGCAGGAAGGCGACCGTACGGGCGACTACCGGACTACGCTGGGCCCCCGCGTCGATCACGGCCTGTAGAGCGGCGGCGGTGTCATCGACGTCCTCGCTGGCGCCACGCCCGGCGAAGCCAAAACCGCCGTCGCTGTTCTGTTGGGCCTGGAGCCAACGACTGGCAGCCCGCACAACCGGATCGCCCGCGGGGCGGCCTGCGGCTCGTAGGGCGAAGATGGCGAATGTGGTGATGTTCACGAGGCCTTCGAACGAGCCATCGCTCTCCTGCGCGTGCAACAGCTTTGACATCGGGCTGGCACCGGGGAATGCGCTAGTGGAGACGCCGCAGGCGCGCAAGGCCAGGATCGTGCGCTCCTCGTCGCCAGTGTCTTCTAGCGTCGACGCTTCTCCACGGATCGCGTCGAGCACGGAGTGGCCGTCGCGCATGAGCGTGAGCGGATCTTGATTGGCTGCTGCAAGTCCCATTGCAACCCAGGCGGAGTAGAGCTCGCTGCTGCGCTGGCCGGATGCGGCACCAAAGCCGCCATTGGTGCTCTGGGCTTGCGCGAGAAACGTGACCTCACGCGAGAGATCGACGCGCGCCAGTGCCGCTGCTGAGGAAGAGCTAACCACGACGGTTTGGGGGGCCTGCGCGGCCAAAACCCCTCCTGTCGCTCGCGCTGTTCCCGGCGAGGAGCTGAGCGCACCCACCCCGACGACCACGAGAGCTGCCAGCACCAGCGGCGGCGCGGCGGCGGGCTCCCAGTGGATGTCCATGCGCGCACGCATGCGCCCGAGCAGGCGAGCAAGCTCGGGACCGAACACAAGCCCGAACAGGAAGCTCGCGAGCGTGTCGGTGATGTCAAACGGCAGGGCGGCGCCCGCGGTGGCGAGCAGCGCTGCGGGCGTATGGGCGGCGCCGAGTGTCCATGTATAGACGTTCATGATCTCCTTTGCGACGAGCGCCATGACCGCGCATGCGAGCGCGAGTTCGATGCGACCCATGCGTCTGTCAGTCAGGCGCCCAAGTAGCGCGCCCGCGAGTCCCACCAGACCCCAGGCGGCCATCTGCCACGGTGTATAGGGACCCTGACCAAGCATGATGTTGGAGGCGAGCATCCCGATAGCGCCCACCGCGAAGCCGGGGAGTGGCCCGAGTGCATAGCCCACGACAAGCGTCATGGCCGTGATCGGCTTGACGTCGGGGAGCGCCACGAACGCATCCCTGCCGAGTGCGGCCACCGCTGCGAGGGTGGCCACGACGGCGACCATGCGGGCGGAGGGACGCGAGCGCTCATAGGCAAGCCAACCTAGGATCAAAACGCCGGCGACGATCGCAAACGAGGCAAGTGGCCAGCTCATGAGGATGTATCTCCCATGATGTGAGTCACAAGCCCCGAGGATCCGTCGGACTGTGACTCGATGCCTCTCGATTGCGAGCCAGCAGCCACGCGCGCCAGGTGTAGCAGCTCGGCTCCGTCCTCGGGACGCAGCGCGCCTCCTGTACCGCCGAGGATGCGGGCAGTCTCGGTGGCGAAGTACCAGCCGCCCGCCAACAGGTCGGCGGCGGGTCCGTCGGCGATGGTGCGCCCATCGGCGAGCAGGATCGCGCGCTGGGCACAGGTGGCGGCGAACTCGGGGTCGTGTGTGGCGACGATCACCGCTTGACCTTCGTCCGCGCGGCGGTGAAGCTCCTCGGCAAGCTCTGCCTTGGCCTCGCGATCCATGCCGCGCGTGGGCTCGTCTAGCGCCAATACCGCTGGGGGCTCGTTGCCGTCGGCGACGATGGCAAGCGCCAGTCGCTGACGCTCGCCACCGGAGAGGTCGCGTGGGTTGCGCTCGGCCAGCCAGCCCAGCCCAGCACGCTCGAGCGCTTCGCCGGAGAGCTCTTCGCGGACGCGCTCGTGCAGGAAGTAGTCGTTGGGATTCTGTAGCAGCAGCGCCACCCTACCGGCCCGCTCGATCTTTCCGCGCGTCGGGGCGGTGAGACCGGCGGCGTGACGAAGTAGCGTTGACTTGCCTGCTCCGTTGCGTCCCATCAAGGCGATGCGCTCGCCGGGCTCTATCGCGAGGTCGATGCCGCGCAGGATCGCGGGGCCGCGTGGGATCTCACACCAGACGCCGTGCAACGCGAGCGCTGACACGGCTTTGGCCCCTCCCCTCCCTCGTCTGGTGAGTCGATCGCGCACACGGACGTTACGCGGCCCGACCCCACCGGCGTGCTCGTCAAGACCATCCGCCACCGATGCGCTGTGGGGGTGGGGCTCCTCGGGGAGCAGCCCTTCCCGTCGCAGAGAGGCGCGTGCCTGCTTGACGCCGACGGGCGGGGGGGTAATGCCGGCGAGCGCGAACAGCTTCGCCCCGGGCGTTTGCAGCGAAGGCTCATGGTCCGCCGCGAAGCGCAGAAACGAGCTCGGTGAGCCGTCGTGCACGACGGCTCCGTTGTCTAGCGCGATCACGCGGTCCGCGGCTGAGAGGCAGCGCTCCAGGCGGTGCTCGGAGAGCAGGATTGTGGTGTCCCACTCCTGATTGAGACGACGCAATAGTCCGATCAGCTCGTCACCGGCGACCGGATCGAGCTGGGAGGTTGGCTCGTCGAGCAGCACCACGCGCGGACGTCCGGCGAGTGCCGCGCCGAGTGCCACGCGCTGCTTCTCGCCACCTGAGAGATCGTGGGTGGAGCGATCCAGCAGGTGGTCGATGCCAAGCGCGAGTGCCACCTCCTCGACGGCGCGGGCAACGGCGGTGGCGCCGTGGCCGCGACTCTCCATCGCGAGGGCCAGCTCGGCGCGCACCGAGCTCATCACGAGTTGAGTCTCGGAGTCGCCCTGCAGCACGCCGACATGGGCACCGAGCCGCGCGGGTGGGTGCTCGCGCGTGTCCATCCCCGCGACGCTGACCCGACCTGCGAATGTGCCGCCGTGAAAGTGTGGCACGAGCCCACAGGCCGCACGGATCAGCGTGGACTTGCCCTGGCCGGAGCGTCCCGCGAGCAGGCATAGCTCACCCTGCTCGATTTGCAGGGTTACATCGCACAGAGCCGGCTGTGACCCTTCGGGGTAGCGATAGGTGACCCGCGAGAACGCAATGGCGGATCTCAAAACTCAATCCCCCTTCGGTCGGTCATCGGCAGCAGGACAGCCGCAGGTAGCGCTACACACAGCACGAGCGTGGCGGCGGATACGGGCATGGACACCAGCGGATAGGCATCGAACGGAGCGATCCCCGTCAGCCGACCGCATAGTGCGAGCGCAAGCGCGCATGCCGCGGAGGCAACGAAGGCAAAGTCGTGACGCGAGAAGGGACGGCGCCTTGCCAAAGCTACCCTCCGACCGCCGCCGCCTGCGAAACCTCGCAGCTCGAGCGTGGCTGCCACGTCCATGGAGCGCTCCAGCGATGAGCCCACGATCGCACTCAGCAGCCTGATACGCGCACCTGCATGGCCCCGCGTGGACGCACGGGCGTGTCCCCCACGAATGGATTGCCCCCAAAGCACTAGGCGACGCGAATGCGTGGGCCGTACCGTAGCTTGGGAGTGCGCAGGACGCGTGCGCTGGGCCTCGGCCAGGCGTTGGGCATCGGCCGAGAGCACGCCAATCATGCGCGTTGCCAGCGACGCGGTGAGCGCGGAGCGAAACGAGTGCCGGCGAAAGATAGCGAGCAGCTCGTCGGGGTCGATGGCAAGGCTTGCGAGCGTGGTGATGAGCATCAAGAGACCTACCTTGAGCGCGATGACGGCTCCGTAGACGAGCGCCTCGACCGTCAGGTCGCCCTGGCCGAATGGTCCGAGATCACCGAGTCGCGCAAACACGGTGAGACCTTCGCGCGAGACAAGTACGTTGATGGCGACGATCGGGGCAGCCACGATCAGGACGGTGCGCAAGGTGCGCATGAGCTCTGCTCCTACGCTGGCGCCGACCCCGGCGCCAAGCAAACCCACGGCGAGCGCTGCAAGCAGGAGCGGATTGTTGGTGAGCAGAGTGGCAGCTACCAGGGCACAGGCCCACATGCCAGCCACCGTGGCACGCGTGGCGTGTAGCGGGCTCGCGAGTCGGCGGTAGAAGAATGTGGCGACCATCGCCATCGCTGCCTGCGAGCGCCTACGGGGCCGCCGTTGGCACGGGGAGCGTCTTCCCCGAGGGTTCGAGTGCCAGCGCGAAATGGTTGCGCAACGCGCTTTCACTGAGTGCGTTGGCCGCCAGAGCCACGCCAGCTACGTCGGTGCCGGTGACTACCCATACCGGAGATTCTTCGCGAAAGCGCGTAGCTGCCACGAGGCCTGCACCCGCGCCGAGCGTGCGTGTGGCCTGCCCGCGTGCGTCGAGCAGCGTGAGCGTTTGTCCGCTTTGGGCAAAGCGCGCATACACACCGCTCGCGTGCGGCCCCTGGCCGATGGCGTGCATTGCCGGGGTTGCGCTCACCGACGACCACGGCCCAACCAGCACGCGCAACGTGCTCGTCTCTTCGCTCGGGCTGATCGCGGCGAGGGCTGCCGGCACGCCGCGTGCCTGTAGCCGAGTGGTAACGGTATGACAAGCGACGCTCGTTGCTTCAACGCATTCGATGCGCACAGGCAGCCGCTTGCCTTCGATCCCGTGCAAGAACGGCTCGGGATAGGAACCGACAACGGCGGGGATGTCATCGGCTTGACCCCAATCGTGTAGGTCCCACCAGATGCGGTCGCCCGCGTTCACGTTCGTCTCCGCCGCTCCCTTCGGCGCCTCGACGCCGTTGACGTAGTAGAACCAGTCATCGGGTTCTCCTTCAAGCGTGCCTCCAGAGTGCCCGTCGATGCTTTGCACGAAGCCGCCGCCGTAGCGAGTCTTGACCGTGTCGTTGCGCATCAACAGGCTCATCACGGTCTCCTGGCCGCGTACCAGCGGAGGACGCTGGGGACCGACTGCAACAGCGCCGAAGTTTCGGGTGACGGTGAGATGGATGGCACCGGGAGCGACGCCCGGACCCAGGCCGCAGCTTGCGAGCATCAGGGCAAACAAGCCCAGCATCCCAAGCAGACGTCGAGCTGGAGGGCGCGTAACGCGCCCCCCAGCTCGAAGCGACCAGTTGGGTCTTCTACTTGACATAGAAGACGATGCTCGAGCTGCCGCGATGCAGAGCGGTGTGTTCGCCCGCGGCGTTGCTGGCCTCGATGTCGAACACATAGCGCCCCCGGGGGAGCTTGGACGGCAGCAAGTAGGAGAAGCTCGAGCCACCTGAGCTGACTTTGAAGAAGCTGCCATGGCCGCAACGCACGCGCTGCAGACGCTCACGAACGCCGCTATAGGCCCAGCAATGACCTTTGTAGCTGCGCTGTAGCATGATTGAGATCGAGGTAACCGCCTCGTTAGAGAGGATTTTGCCGGAGAGCACGCGCGGGGCATGGTTGCGCGAGTAGACATGTCCCTCTCTCACGCTGCTGGCTTTCGCCGCGGGGGCTTTCTGAACCGTTTCCAATTTAGAGGGAATGCTAGAATTTGGAATCGAGATCGGCGTCGGTTTCGGAGCGATCGTTCCACATGTGCCGTCGTTGCCTTCGTGCACGCAGATCGTGGTCTCGGTGCGAATGGCCGGCGGCCCGTCGGCGGCGCCACTCACGCGCAGAGTGTCGGTGGCATCCCCGATGAACGTCAACGTTGCATGACCCTGTGAGTCGGTGACGGCAGTGGCTGCCCCGCCCGCGACACTCGCACCGACCGCCGGCGATGCTTCACCCTTGGTGTTGTATTGCTTGACGGTGACGTTCACCGCTTCGCCGGAGTTGGCGGTGGCGGGCGCTTCGATGGCAAGCGGAGTGGGTTCTGGAGTAGGACAGGTGGTGCCGTAGCAAGCGGGGAAGAACAGCACCTGGTCTCCGGATTCCAGTTCGGCATCGCATGCGCCAACCGTCGCTTCTTTGTTGTTGAGCCAGAAGGACCAGTAGTAGTTGGCGCTCGAGCTTTCTTCGAATTCGTGTGTCTCTCCCTCGATCCCGAAGATCTCGTACTGGTTTTCCGTGGCGTCCCACGGTCCACTCCAGTTGCCTGCCGTCGCCAGCTGGAGGGCACCGAGGGCGCTCGTACCGGGGCAGGAGTCGGCTTCGACGCCGTCCTTGACGACAGGCGCGGTTGTGGTTGTGACAAGCGTGGAGGCAAGCTTGGTTTCGGTGAGTCCCTCAACCCGGACGGTGACACTTGCGGGCGTGCCGGCGAGTGCTGCGGGCGCGCAGACAAGTAGGACCAACGCGATCGGTCCGGCGAGGAGCATCGGGAGGTTGCGAGTAGACGTGAGCATTTGAGCCACCCCTTTCCACGAGGGCTTGTGGGCTTTGGGTCGGAGGCAGGTCTCCTGGCTCCCGGGCCCACCTCCCACGCCTTCCCAGCCCGCCAAACGGCTGACCAGTGGCTGCGCACGATTGGCGCTGCGGTTGGCATCCCCGGTTACAGTGGCGGGTCCGCGCCGGTCTCTCACCGGCTTCCCTTCGCCACCGACCGTATTAACGGGGACATCTTACTCTCGTCGGCCCGCGTGATGCCTTTGCCTGGTTTCTTGGGAATGCCTCCGCCCTTACGGGCTACGGCTCTGGCGTTCTCGCGGGATACCCGCGCTCAGCTGGAAAGCGCGGCTAGGTCTATGTCGAGGCTGGCTAGCGCGGCGCGATCGTGCTCGCCAAGCACAGCGCCCTGCACGATCAACCTGCGCGCGTGGTCGAGATCATCTGGACGACCGAAGGTGAGCGCGCCAAGCACGCGTCCGTCCTTGAGATACCAGGTGGTGAAGTTGCCGTCCTCATAGGAGCCGCGCACGATCTCCTCGTCCCACTCGTAGGCGGGACCTACGTATTCCAATTCGCCCCAGTCGGCGAGCACCGAATAGAAGTAGGGGACGACTTCGTGGGGGGCGTTACCGCCGAGCATGTTCGCGGCAGCGGTCTTGCCGTGGTTGAAAGCTACGTCCCAATGCTCGATGCGCACATGGGCGCCATGCAAGGGCGAGTGGTACTCGGCGATATCGCCGGCGGCGAACACACCCGGCGCGGAGGTTTCCAGACGCGAGGAGCACAGCACTCCGCCACGCTCGCCCATATCCAGGCCTGCGCGCGTGGCCAGCGCGACATCCGGGGTGACCCCGGCGCCAATCACAACCGCATCGGCGGGGAGCTCGAGACCGCTTGTGGTCATGACCTTGCCGACGCGCCCGCCTCCCTCGAAACGCTCGAGGCCATCGGCGCCATGGACAGTGACACCATGCGATTCGAGCAGCCCTTGGAAGAAGCGTCCTGCTGTCTTTCCGAAGCCCCGTTCAAGCGTGACGTCCTCCTGCATCACGATCGTTGCCTTCTTGCCCATGAGCGTGAGCGAGGCGGCAACCTCACAGCCTATGTAGGAGCCGCCGATCAGCACGACGTTCTCGGCGTCGACAACACCCTCGCGGATGGCGTCGGCGTTGCCGAGCGTGCGCAGGTAGTGGATCTGCTCGAGCTCGCAACCGGGCACGCTCAAGCGACGTACGTTGGCACCGGTGGCAAGCAGCGCCTTCTCGAAACGGACCTCCTGCTTGTCGGAGAGCTTTGCGGTGCGCGTGTCGAGATCGAGAGCGGTGACGCTAGTACGTGTGAGAAGCTCGACGTTACGCTCTCCCCAGAACTCTTTGGGCTGTACCAGCGGCTCCTCGCGGCTCTCTTCTCCGCGTAGGTAGCCCTTTGAGCACTCGGGACGGTTATAGGGCGGGTCGGGCTCGCGCCCAACAAGCAGGATCTCGCCCTCGGCGCCGGCTTCGCGTAGGGAGTGAGCGCAGGTGGCACAAGCAAGGCCACCGCCAATCAACAGGTGTTCGACCTCGCGGACGCTCATGCTTGTACAACCTCCTGGGTGCTCATGCTCGCTCGACCTCGCGGACGCTCATGCGAAGGACCATAGAGCACCATCCAAGCTCGGCGGTCGTCAGCTGAAGCCGTGACGCTACAACCCGACCGATAGTCCATCGACATGGCCCGTCGTAAACGAGGTGGATGCCGCATCGACCTGGTCCATCGACATCGCCTCTTACAAACCAGGTGGATGCCTGACCGACCAGTGGGCCCAGGTGGGGATGTGGTCGAGGATTCGCCAGCGTGGGCCGTCTTCGTCACGGTTGGGGCCGATATCGGTGCCATCGTGGGAGGTGTCGAGACGAAGTCCGGCAATCACTATGAACACATGGTCGGTTGGTGTGGTAGTGGCGTAGATCGTGACCCAGCGCCCCGGACCTGGCTCGCCCCAATCGACATAGTCCTGGGCGAGCGGATTCTCGCGCAGGATTTCGGCTATGGGCCTGACGCCTGAGCGGTAGAGCACATAGTTGACGGTGCTCGAGCAATCCTCATCCGACGCGCCAAGTGGGTTTGGATGACCATCGGGACCGTAGGGCAGGTCTTGCAGCTCGTTGCCGGCGATGACCATCGCCTGTACCGTCGCCGGCGCCTGCGAGGGCACGAGCGCGACGTGACCGTTGCTCGGTGAGAGCACTGCTCGCGTGCCAGCGATCGTCTCGACCGGGCCCACCCCCGACCAGTTGGCGCTAGAGACTTCAAGCGCACTAGTCGTAGCATTTCCGATGTCGGCTTGAGCCGGACCGCGGTAGAGCGAGGCCCAATGCTCCACCTCTGCGACATACCAATCGGCGTGGTTGTACGCGAATATCGCCCTGCGGTAGTTGCCTGGGGCTCCGGAGGCACGAAGATAGTTGGCCATTGCATAAATCGCGTCGGCCGGATCCCAGCGGTCTGGTGGCCCCTTCCCGTCGGCGTCCACTCCGTACTCGGCCCAGGTGGAATCAAGGAACTGGGCAGGACCACCAGCGCCCGCTGAGTTGACAGCCCCCTCCTTCGTGCAGGAGGGGTCGGGGTTTAGCCCGTGATCGCACTCCACCTTGCCAATGCCGGCGAGAATCGCCCAGTCAAGGCCGTAGCGCTTTGCCGCTTGCTGGTAGAGGCTGAGGTAAAGCGGTGGGATTTCTGTCTCGGCCAGCGCCGAGACGCCGAAAGTATCGGGTGGCCCGCTGGGTGAGCTCTCGCCGATCCCAACGAGTGCGGCGATGGCCATCAGCGAGAACATGCCCACAGCAACTGCCGTGACGATCAGTGCACCAGCCAGCTTGAGCGTTCGCCCGGATGGGACGACGGGATGGGCGAGCGCTTCGGTGCTCACTTGCTCGGCTCATGTCCTGCCGGTGACTCGAATCCGAGCTGGCGCTTGCGCCGGGCGGCAACCTCGCGTGCGTCGTCCATGATGCTCGAGCTCCGCCTGCTCATGCTTTGTGACTTGGGTGCACCCGTGTCTGGCGCTGGGTGCGTGGGCTGTGGGCGAGGCATCTTGCCGCTCTCGTGCGTCGACTCGGGGACCATCGGGTGCATCGAGCGAACGCCCTCGGTCGGCTCGGCGTGGGCGGACCCTGGGGTGGTCACATAGCCGGCTCTCCTTGGGAGAGCCCCTTGCTCAATCCCCTCCTTCTGTGTGTGCGTAGCGCGCGAGTCTCGTACCTGACCTGAGTCGCCTGCGCCGTGGAATCCTGTAGGGGGCGCGTCAACCGACGAGTGGGTGGATCGGTGCTCAGACTGTCCATCGGTATGTCTGGTTGCCTCGTCGGTCTGCCTGCCTACCTTGTCAACCTCATCAGTAAGCCTGGCCTCGTCGGTCGGTCTGGTTGGCTCCTCGAAATGTCGGGTCGCTTCGTCGGTATGCCTAATCGGCTCCTCGGTATGCCTAGTCGACTCCTCTATATGGCTAATCGGCTCCAAATACCGGGTCGCCTCATCGATATGCCCGGTCGCCCCATCGACTCGCCCTTTCCACTCCTCTGCATGGCCGGTCGATTCGGCTTCGCTCGTACGTTGAAGGTGTCCCGTCGGCTGGTGTTGGCCTGTTTGCGCGTCGACGGATCTTCTCCCGTCCTGCGCTTGTCCGCTCAGCGTCTCTGCCTGTCCGACGCGCCCTCCCAGACCTTTGCTTGTAGGGGCACGGCGCCCGTAACCGCGCTTATCCAGCTGCTCATCGGCGGGAACCGGCGAGAGAAGCTTGCCCTTGGCCCAACGCACCGGATGGGATATCGCCTCCTTTGCCTGGCGCGCCCCTCCGGTTCTCTGGCCGGTCCCATAGCGCATGGGCGCGGTAGACCCCCGACCCCTGTTGCGCACAAGCGCCATCGCCTGATGGCGCTTGAGGAACACGGTCCACCAGAAGGCCGTCATCAACAACCACTGCGTCCACCAACCGAGCGGTTCAAGTGAGGTGAGCAGGCGCTGCATGGTGAGCAATGCACCCAGCACAAACGAGAAGATCAGCTTCGAGCTGACGGCGCCGAGCAGCCGTGTCAACCAACCTGTGAAGACGGCACGCCCTCCGTCCCCCAGCGCAGGGGCCAGTACGGCGAAAGGGGCCAACAGCAGCATGAAAAGACAGAGGACGGCCGCGGCGAGCAGATGTATGACGATCAGTCCGAAGAGCATCGTCATGCCGAGCACTCCGACCGCGATTAGTACGACGCCGATCATGCGCGGAAACGTCCCGCTATCCGAGCGAAATTCAGCCTGAGCTGCCGTAGGTCCTTCACATTTGGTGTCGTCTTCGCTCTGACAGAGGACATGCAGCAACGAGCTGCCATCTTTCACTGAATTGCGTTCGGGAAGATTGGCTGGGAAAGCGAGGAACAGGGCACCGTTGGTGTTTGCCTCGCGCACCAACTCGTCACTGTGCTCAATCGTGAGTGCTGAGGCGTCACTCGACGAGGAGCATGGTGGATGGGCAAGACTTACCTGGCAGCCGAGCTTGGCTTGCTTTGATGCAACGATGCTTGATGCTGCCTTGCGCAAGCGTGGTTCGAGCAATGCCGAATCGCTGCACCAGCGCACATTGCCGAACTCCATGTAGCACCAGGGCACTTCAATCGCACCGGCGAACAAGGCACGCATGCTGTCCCCGAGCGTTCGAGGAGCATCTACGGGCGTACCCTGTGCAACCGCCCCGAGTGTCCCAAGACTCGCCTGATTGGTCCACTGACCAACCAGGCCAATGGTGCCAAGCGGATCCGCGATCACCCACAGCCCGATCGCCATCATCGCGATCGTCAGGAGCGCCTGGCCAAGCGTCTCGGCCACGCGGCGACGAATGAGCCCGTTGTAAAGAGCCAGCAGCGATGCGATGACGAGCACGAGCACTAGCCATGGTTGGGTGAAGCTCGCCTGTGCTTGGCGCAGAGAGCTCGCAACACCGCTCATCGTGGAGCCACCAAGGAGTTCGAGCGTGTAGCACCATTGGAGCATCACCACGAGCGCATGCACCACCCACACAAGTGCCTCCCAGACCGGCGCGATGAAGATGTCCTGGACGACCGAGAGCAGACCGCCGCTGCTGAGGCCGAGCGTGCCCACATCGATGTGGACGTCGAGGTCATAGTCATTTGTTGGTGCAGGCGCGCCGACAAAGCTGGATGTCTCGCAGTTGCTCTGTGCGGCACTCGACAAGCCACCGCTCATGGAGCCCTTGCACAGCGGACTCGACAAACCGTTTTCGACCAGCTGGTCGCCTTCGGCGGATGGCACCCCGGAGGTGTCTTCAGCTTCTACCCCCAGGGTGCCCGCCGCTAGCGGCGGGCCGCTAGGGGCACGCGCGGTGGATCCTCCGCGAGAGGCCGACGCTGAAGAGAGGGACGGTCTGGGCGAGCTACCCGAGGCCGTGGCTTCTGTTCGCGAGCCATGCGCTGGCTGCGAGGGCGTGGCTCGGTAGGTGTAGATGACGGCGCCCGCCGCATTGGGGGGCCCAAGGCAGACCGCAGAGGCAACCCCAAGCGCCACTGCCGCTGCTTGGGCACCGCTCACCGCACTGGCGCTCGTACGGCGGTTACGTCGTGCTCGCCACCGGAGAGCTCCCCGCGTTTGGCTTGCGGGGTTGTGGAGAAGGCGCGCAGTAGTGACGGAGCAACCACCTCGACCTGGATCGCCTCAACGCGCCCGCTGTGATCACGCAGCAGACAGCGACCGGCCTGCATCTCCAGTAGTCGCTCGCGCGCGCGTCGGTCATCCGGGTCGAGTCCGAGCAGCGTGAGCGCCCGTGCGGCCTCCGCCTCAGAGCGCATGCCAAACACAAATGTGGCGCCGAGCAGATTCTCGAGCGACTCGCGCTCGCCCACGAGCGCATCGGTAACCAGCTGGGTGCTCACAATTGGCACCGCCAACTCCGAGCGCCCCATGCGCTGCAGGGACGCGAGCAGCGTACGCCCAACCGGATCGCCCAACAAACGCCAACCCTCGTCGAATGACAATGCTATATTGCGTACCCATGACACCAAACGGTCTTAGACTCGACGCATACGTCCGTGTATCGAAGGTCGGCGGACGAAGCGGATCGAGCTTCATCTCCCCCGAGGTTCAAAGCCAGCAGATCGAGCGCTGGGCACAGGCGCACGGGCACACGCTCAACTGGCACGAGCCTGAGCTAGACGTCTCTGGCGGAAGCATGCGCCGTCCCGTCTTCGATCAGATCATGCAGCGGATCAGGACCGGACAGACTGATGGCGTCATCGTCGCCAAGCTCGACCGTTTCGCCCGCACACTCGTCGGTGCGCTGAGCACCCTCGAAGAGTTCGAGCGCCACGGCGCGGTCCTTATCAGCGTCGCGGAGAATCTCGACCTCTCGACACCGATGGGCAAGGCGTTCATGCGCATTCTGCTCGTGTTTGCCGAGCTCGAGCGCGACCGTATCAGCGAGAACTGGGAAACCTCCAGCGACAACGCGGTCGCACGCGGAGTCCACATCACGAAGTTCACCCCGGTTGGCTACAGCAAGGGTCCCGACAAGCGGCTCGTACCCAACGCCGATGCCCCCGCCATCCATGAGGCGTTCCTGATGCGAGGCGCCCACAACACGCGCACCGCGATCGCACGCCGCCTCGACGAGATCGCGCCACGCCCAAAAGACGGTCGCTGGACGCCCTCGAACGTAGAGCGCATCATCAAAAACCGTGTCTACATGGGCGAGGCATACCGAGGCAAAGCGGTCAACCCCGACGCCCATCCAGCGATCGTGAGCTTCGCCGAGTGGCAAGCCGCCAATCTCGCCCCAGTACGCGCCGCTCACCGCGGCAAACAGCCCAATCTCCTCGGCGGCATCGCCCGCTGCGCCGACTGCCGCTACGTCCTCGCGCCGCAGGTCTATGGCTCCGGACAACCCACACCCACCTTGGCTTACCGCTGCCGCGCCGTCCACAGCGCCGGCGCCTGCCCCGAGCCCGCGAGCATCCATAGAGAAGCGCTGGACCACTATGTGGAGGCCGTTTGGCGCGAGCAGATGGCAAGCCAAGCCCTCTCGATCCAGCAGGACTCCGAGGCTCTCCAGACGGCCAGTGCAGAGCTGCAGGTCGCGGAGGAGGAGCTGGCAGCGTTCGCCTCGGACCTCACCGCCCGGCGCGTTCTCGGTGGCGGCTACCACGCCGCGCTCGAAGTGCGCGCGGCGGCCGTCGACCAAGCCCGGACCAACCTGCAGCGAGCAAGCGCATCGGCGCCGAGCACCGACGTCATCGAGGGCTACGACGAGCTGCCCGTCGAGGAGCGTAAGCGCATCATCGGCAGTTCAATCGACGCGGTGATTGTGAAGCGCGCCACGACGGGTGCGCCGGTCGAGCAGCGCGTCACGATCCTCTGGCGTGGCGAAGGGCCGGATGATCTGCCCCGCCGCGGCAGAGACAACGGCCCCATCCGCCCTTATGCGCCCTAGTGGCACAAGCACGACACCGGGATGGCGCTCTCCTGTAATACGTGCAAAAGTCTCGAGCGCCGCGCGCGCCGCAGCGGGCGGCATTGGAGAAATCCTTGGCATCTTGACCGTACGTGCCATCCCCTTCTATTCCGACGCTGGCGATACAACGGGACTTAAAGCGCGCCTCCGGAGTAGCGAGCACAGCTCCCTGGCTGGCCTTCTTACCGGCCATCGATCACTGGACGCGTGTCGCTTGCGACCGTCCGGCGGCAATTCCCGTGCTCGTCTTCGTAGATGCTGAGAGCCTCGATGACCTGGCTCAGCGTGCCTTCGAGCCCGAAAAGTCGCCTCAGGTTCGGCGGTCGCGATTGCGGTCCTGTGCGTGTCTCGCAGCTGCGCGTGCCAACGCCCTCCGACCGGTCTTCCCTCCCCAACGCCAGTGTGTAGATCCGCTGCATTATTGTCTTCCTTCCATTTCAAAAACCAAAAAAAGGTCTCGTGAGAGACCGGCCTTTTTTTGGTGTCAGTAACTAGCCGTAGGCCTCGCTGTCGCCAACGGCCGCCGAACAGGGTTGAGCATCCGGTTACCCATGAATCCGCACGAAGGAATCAGATGAAACGGGTGTCCTCACTTTGGTGTCTCTGAGCTTGTCGATGCGTAGCTCTGTTGGTGGGTGGGTGTGTTCGGTGAGCCAGATGTATGGGATTGGATGGTCGTGGATGAGGGCGTGCGCTTCGAGGAAGTCGGCGAGCTCCTCTGCTTGGCCGAGTCGCGCGGCATAGGTGTCTGCGGTGTACTCGCGTGCTCGCCAGTAGTGACCCCAGACGGGTCGTGTGAGTCGCAGACCAAGCCCGCCGCGGGCGAACAGGATCAGCCATAGGGTGAAGCGCGCGACTTGCAGGAACGTGTGGATCGTCTCGTCGTCGAACGTGGACGGCCGTTCCTGGTCGCGGTGGTTGTGTTGTTCCTGTTGGGCGAGTAGTAGCTCTGTCGCTGTATGTTGTGGTTTGGCTATCACGAGACGGTTCAGCGCGGCCGTGATCCGTCCGTCGGGGGTGGCGAGGTGCCCCAACTCGTGCGCGATCACCGCGGGCAGGTGTTCGCTTTCGAGTAGTCCACGGGAGAGCATGAGTGTCTCCCCGCACACCGCCGCGTCCGGTAGAGGGGCGTCGATCACGAACCATCCGCGTGGCAGCGGGAGCGGTTGCTGGCTTTTGCTTTGTAGTTGTTCAATCGCGTCGTGGTAGGCGAGCCGCTCGCGAGCGGATGGTTCGCGCCCGCCGGAGCGTTGCTTCCACCACCAGCCCGAACCTATGGGCGTGATGAGAGCAAACATCGCCCACAGTGTCGGGATCGTTCCGACCCACATCCATTTGGGCCCATAGTCCGAGTCCCCGTTGAGGGTTTCGATGATCCCGATGGTAAGCGTGACTGTGAAGACTCGCACGAACAGTACGGGGAGTTCAGAGATGAGAGCCAGCGCGAACATGATCAGCGAGTCCAGCGAGAAACGCTTGAGGAACCGTCTGGTGAGCACCACAGCCTGATCGAGGATGCCTCGGTATCGCATTTGCCGTCTCCTTGCGGTCAGAAGGGCAGGTTTGCCACCTCCTTCTCCGACAGCGGCGTCCTCGGTGGGACACCCACCGCGCAATCCTGGCCGGCGGTCGCCGGCGCTGAGCCCTCCTCCTGGCTTGACGCTCGTATCGTTCCTGCAGGTAACGTGACGGCGGGTAGCGGTTGGGACAGGTGTGGTGCCGTAAGTATTCGTGCGCGCATCGCCCGTCCACGGCTAATCAGATACGCCTCGCCCGGCTCCAATGACCTGACGGCGTTCGGCTCCACCTTGAACTGGTGTTGGATACGCACCGATCCCTCACCGTTGGTTCCTTCCTCGTCGTAGTGCATCGAATACTCGGGTCGCTGGCGTGTGCCTGCGAGAGCGGCGATCCGCTCTGGCGTGTTAACTCGGTGACACACAACCGTCTCGACCGATCCGAGGATGCGCTCGGCCTGCTGCTCGTCGCCCATTCCGGCGACAACCTGCGGCGCGAGGATCAGGCTCGTGTGAAAACCGCGGGCCTGCTCCACCCTGCTCGCCATGCTCGTACTGGAAGCCAGCGAGGAAAACTCATCCACGATCAGCACGCAGAACTGCTCGTATGGCTTGCGGGTCGTGAAATAGTGCGCGAAGTCCTCGAACAGGAACCGCGCGAGCCCATCAGTCTCTTCGCGCAACGTCAGCGTGTCGAGCAAAAGGTACGCCGCAGTCGTGTTCTCCCACGCCCATTCCCCATCGAGCATTCCCCGGGTTTGAGCGAAGAACGCTTGGTAGCGCAACCTGACCTGACGCACCTGATCCTTGGTCAAGGCACCCAATGCACTCGATCCGGGGTGCGCGGCTTGCAATGCGGGGAGGTCCATCCGCTCCAGGACTTGGCCGCTCGAGCGAGGTGGTCCAGCAGGGTGCTCGCACACGAGCCCCACCACGTTCTTCGCGACATCCCTGTACCACGACGCGGGGCCGTCGCTCGCGTAGTCGACGATCTCCATTAGTCGTCCGTGGATCTCATGCGCGGCTCCGCGCCACCCATCGAACGGTTCATTCGGGAACACGTTGGGCTCGCGGCCCGCGTCGGCCATCAACCCGCAGAACCGCTCGGCCGTCTTGCGGTCCCCCTTGCCGTCCAAATAGAACACGGGCGCCTTGCTGGTCTTCGCGATCGTCCACACCAGCCTGAGCAGCGTCTCCGTCTTCCCGGACCCCGTCGCGCCGCTGACGAGCATGTGCCGACACAATCGCGCCGGGGAAAGCAACACCAATCCCCCACTCGCCGGTAGCGCACGCTCCCCGCCAATGCGCTCGGCGAGCACGAACCCCTGCTCACCATCAGCCTCCGCGAGCAACGGGACGCTCATCGCAAGACGCCTTGGCGGAGTGCCGGTAGCTGACGCACGCCCAGCGACGGCCAGTCGCCGTTCGCAGCAAGTTCGCAGAGCAGCCTGTACGGGCCGGGCGCGCAGTAGTAGAGCACCGCGTCATAGCGACTCGTCAGCTCCTCGATGATCAGGCGGGTACGACGCTTGCTCTTGACCGTCAACTCCACCTCTATCGCGAGCCTCCTCCCATCGAGCAGCACTACCGCGTCGGCCAAATGCTCCTGCGGCGTCACCTTTTCGCGTGCAAGTGCGCGCTCGCAGATCCATTCGCTCTCGGGCGAGCGCGACAGTATGTGCAGTCGCACGCCGGTGACAGCAGAGACGTGCGCGAGCGACCCTAGCCGCGGTCGCCACATCCCGAAGGACAAACCCGCTGCGCGCAAACCCTTCACCGTCGGTATCACCCACGACGGCTCCCCCACGAGCAAACGGCGTACCTCGGCGAGCCTCTGCTCGCGCAAACGGGCAAGCAGGCGCTGCACCGTCCTTGGATTGCAACCCAACCATGCCTCGAGCTGGTCGGCGCGGACTGCATACTGCTCCCCAATCCAGCACAACGCATCCAGATCACGGCGACTCATCACAGCCGGCTCAACGACAGTGCCAGCCATCTTCACGCCTCTCAAAACGCGTCTCCCGGCCACGATGCAAATGCTGGGAGATATTCGTCAACGGCACACCCAAATCCCGTGCTATCTGCGCGGCACGCGTCCCGGGATGCGCCCCAAGATACGCAGCGACATCGTCCTGGGTGACCCGCCGCACACGCGATCCACCCGCCGGCATCCGCTCCCCCGTGAGCGCCGCGCGAGCAGCCAACAAGCGCCGACGCTCAGCCATCAGCTCACCCGCCCGCTCAAGCTCACGATCAAGCTCAGAGAGACGAGAGTCCAGTTGCGCCAGCACAGCACGGGAACCCTTGGTAGTCCGGCTCTGTCTATCAGTCATCAGGGAAGCCTCTTGGAAAACATGGCGCTACAGCATAAGGTCATAACGTTATTTATCAAGTATTACTATAACACGAGTGCTCGTCCTGTTTCGACACTTTCGACCGAACACGCCCCGCGCACGCGTACGCTCCAGCGGAAGACTCGCGACAAGGCTTCGCCAGAACAGAAGCCTCCGGCAGACATCAAGCTCAGCCAGAGATGAGCCTGCTTCAAGACGCTAGCTGTCGCAGACCACGTGTTTTCTATGCAGTTTTTTACGGCAGCGGGAGGAACTGGGGCGCCAGCGACACGGACGGACAGCCTTAGCGTCGCGGTCGTCGGGCCACGGGTCCGCAAGGGGCCCCGTGGCCCGACGAACCCGATCCGTCCGCTATGGAGCGCAGGGAACAAAAACACAAATCACCATCCACACATCCCATCCCATCCACACCCTAATCCCGGTCCCCACCCTCACCCACAACACCACTTGCCATGCCAGCCACCCCACCACCACCCCCACACAGGTGCTTGACCACCCGCAATCGAAGTTGAGGGCGGGTGGTCAAGCGCCGACCCCACCATGCTCGCTCGAGGTGGCTGGCCTCAAACCGCTTACCTAAGCCAAAACACAGGCCAGGGACCGGGCCACAGACAACCACGTGGCCTGACGCTCTGTGCGACACGCTCACGACAGTCACACGATACGCTCATGCCACGCAGTCGCCCTCCCTTGCGTATGCAGGCACCCCATGTCTGCCTACACGCGAACGTCAACATCCGCACGTAAGCTTCGTGCAGATATCAGCGTCAGCGAGCACCGATGAATACGGCGCCGCACGACGGTGACGTGGCGACCGGCGACGGGGCGCCCTGCAGATGGCTCAGCGAATCTTGTCTCCCAAAAAAATGAGCCAACCAAACACCAGAGAGCTGGGTGGTCTACTCATGCCCGATCCCCATACGACGCCGGGGCGCCTGCTCAACCTTTCTTCTCCAAGTTGAAGATCGTTTTGGGCAGTTTGGGGAGCGACCCCGGCGCGGGCGCGCTACCAGGCTTGGAGGGGGAGGACGGAGTACTGATAGGACGGTCTGTCATAGCTATGAGGCTAGCGCAGCCGCTGCGGCAAAACCAGCGGTCTCAAGAACAAGTGCGGCAAGCGCCACACCCAAGAGCCAAGCCAATCGTTCTACGGCCTTCGAGTTCGTCGCCCGCTGCTCCTCGAACGCTTCCGCGAGGGCGATGTCGACCATGGGCTGCTCAAGCATCCCCTTCTCCCACAGCGCCCGGTACGTAGCTGGCGCTTTGACGGTGAAGCCAAGCTCGTAGGGCCGCAACAGCAGCACTACGAAGAGAAGCAGGCCACCTGCCCCCAGCACTCCTATGAACGTCGCAAGCGTCTCCATAACCCCGTCTGGATGCCCGCCATGAAAGACGGGCTTGGCCAACAGGGATGCGATCACGGCACCTGCGGCGAGAAGAGTCGAACCGCGACTGCGCACCTCTGCGACTTGGCGCTCCTGCTCGGCGAGAGCCTCCAAGCCGAGCTGATATATCCGCTCCTCGAAACTGGCCATAGACGATCACAGGATGCCCGCCACGTCGGACGCCACGCACACCCTTGCAGAGCATGAGCCCGAACACATCGATCACTCCGAGCTAACAGCTATGTTCGAGTATTGGAGCGGTATTAGCTCGCGTCGGCTAAAGTCCCCCGTCCAAGGAGAACAACTTGAGGCGCTCGCGCTCGCGGGACATGAGGTGCATCGCGAACATCGCGATCAAACGCACGATCTGCACGCCGACGCGCTCAGCCTGTGTGTACTCCGATCGCGGCGTACCGGGCTCCGGTCCAGGAAGGTCGCGAATCGGAATGTATGTGACCTGCTGGCGCCCGACCGGTGCGAGCGCCACCTCTGTATCGGCAAAGCCAAGCTGGGTAAGCCCGGAGCGTGCATAGACGGCGAGTGCGTTGCCAACCTGAACCTCGGTGTCCGCTCCACTAGTGAGGGCACGCACAACCTCCATGCAGGTCGGCTCGCGGCTACGCCTCAAGACAACGTCGACCGCACCCACCACGGCTGTCTCCCAAGCAGCCTCCGCTCGGTTGGGAAGCAGATCGCGCAGGAAGGATACGGCTGCGTCCTGGCGCAAATGCTCGGGCGCCACCCGTAGCGGATCGAGCATCCCCCGCAGCGCTGGATCGGGGCGCAGCGCAATCGTCTCGGCGTGCGGCGCGACATCATCGAGCAGGTGAAAGCGATGATCCCCCTTCGGATCGCAGTCGATTACACGGGCGCCTTGCAGGAAGCCCTCGTACTTGAGCTTCTGCGCAAGCGTGGTCTTGCCCGAGCCCAGCGCACCGACGCTCAGGATCGCGGTGTTGCGGTCGCGCTCGGAACCCTCTCGCAGATTGAAGCGCACCGGCTGGCGCGAGCCCGACAACGTGTGACCGAGATAGAAACCGCCGCGCGAGCCAACGACATGGGTCGCCGTTGGCATCATCGCCCCAACCTGCTCGGTTGTGAGTGTGTCGTCATAGCCGGCCAGGCGCGTCCGCTGTCCGGGAAGCTGTTGGATGAACAGCGCGAGCTGATCTCCAAGCGGGCGGTGCAGGCGGATCTCCCCATAGGCACGTCTGCACATTTCCACACGCTCTGAGAGCTGGGTCTCGTCGGCGGCGCCGATCGCCAGCGCGAGAGTGGTGCGTAGCAGCGGCGGACGGCTCGACGCTTGTAGGTGGGCAAGCAGGTCACGCGCTTCCTGCGTACGTTGGTAACCGACGTCGGAGACGCCCTGATCGCCGTCGGACTCGGCACGAACGATCTGGTCGGCGTCTTGGACACGCCTGCGCGCAATCCGTAGCGCTAACTCGTTTGGGAGAAAGCGCGCGTTGAGCGAAAGGTCGACCGAGAAGGGCAGGCTTTCCACGGCTGAGAACATCAGCTCCACTCGCGGGGAGGGAAAGCTCGCGCGCTCGGGTAGGGCGCCGAGCACAAGCTGCGCCTGCCAGCTGACACCGAGCTCGGACTCGATGCGAAGCGAACGACCACGGTGCTCGACGTAGCCGTCCATCCAGCGCACCACGTCACCCTCCAGCGGCGCAAGTAGCGCCTGTCCGTTGCGCTCGAAGGCGAGCGCCCGCGGCTCGTGTAGCCCGTCGAGGATCGGTTCCCCCAGACCGCGACAAAACGCTCGGCGTACAAGCCATTGCAACTCGATGCCGCGCGCCGGTCTTGCGTCAAGGAAATTGCCGAGCCGTGCGTGAGCCTGATCGGCTCGTACACGAGCACGCTCGAGCTCGGATGCCTTCAGCAGCCGTCGGTCGCGAACCGATAGGGCTCGCCCTATCGAGCGCAACCACTCGCGCGGGTGCTGCTCGACCGCCTGGGAGACGTAGGAGGCGACATCGCGCTCGGGATCGCGCAGGCTTACGAACAAGAACAGCGAAGGCTGGGAGCAGCCGACATTGTCCAGGCGATCTGCGTGTTCGCAGGCGTAGCGTCGGTTCGCAGGCGCATGCCCACCGCCATCCATCTGCTCTAGTTCTCTCAGGTAGCCCTCGAGATCCCAACGCCGTCCGACTCGCAGGATTTGCACGTCGGATTCGAGCGCTTCGAGCGCGCCCATGAGCATCAGCAGCCGTGCGCGCTTGGTCTCCTCGGAGAGCCACTCATATGAGGAGCACGGGAGCGAGAAGGCCGCCCACACCTCCTCCCGAGTGGCGCCGAATACGAGGTTTCCGTAGACGAAGGAGATCGGCGCCCTCATTGCCTCACCTCGAGACGCGTACCGATTGCGAGCGCGATCACCTGGCCTCGAGCGGGGCTCGACTTCCCCGGCAACGCTGCAATCCTCATATCCGGCTGTCGCGTCAGCCGCCCGAGCAAACGGGGCTGCCATGCGCTACGGACGTGCGCAACACTGATGAGCACCGCTCCCGGACCGATATAACGCAGATGACGCAGACGCGAGTCCGACCCATCGGCAAGCACCAATAGCTCCTCGAGTCGCCAGCGTCTGTCGGCAGTCACACGCGGTCGGAGACCGGCGAGCTCGCGCGGACCGACGGCATAACGCAACAGCGCAAGCGCCGCGAGGTGAAAAGGCCGTCCCTCGATCTTGATCAATGTCAACAGCGCCGCCACTGCTCCGGGCACGGCCAGGTCGCGTAGGTACCAAGGCAGCCGCTGAAACAGCGCTCCGAGCAATGGCAACGCCGTGGCGAGCAGAATCGCGGCAAGCAGCGCGAGGAAGTAGACGATGCCGCGCAACGGCACACCACCTGGATTGAGCCGCAGTCGATCGACGCGGTAGATGCGCCGCTCGAGATCGAACACAGCCCTGTAGGAGCGGATCTCCATCATCCTCGTCGTGCCCCGGGCTCGAGCTCACGGTCGGTCACCGCCGTCTGGCTTGTTTGCCACGCCGTGTCCACCATCGCTCTTGCCCACTCGCCCAATAAGCCGATCTGGTTCTCAAGACGCTCCGAATAGCGAATTGACGGTGTCGTGCAAGACGTTGACCCCGGCGGGGGTGGCGAGCAGGATCGCGACGAGCCCGACCGCGAATATGCCAGCGGCCTCCTTGAAGTCACGTCGGAAGGCGAGCACGATCGAAGCGATGGCAAAGCCGAGTGCGATCAGGCTCATCGCCACCTTTCGCCCTGTTTCGCCTGCCTTCGTGGCAGCTGCTTCGAGCGAGCCGGCGCCTTCGCTTGTCGGAGTAACCGCTGCAAGAGCTGGAGCGCCAAGCGCCCTCACGCGTGCGAGCGTCGGTGTCGCGTGCGCGGCAGCGAGCGCCAGGGCGCCCGAGCTCATCAGAATGAGCAGCGTAAAGCTGAGTCCCAACAACGCTCGCGCGCCAGGTCGATTGTGGATTCTGTGCATCGTGAGCTCCTTTGCTCTCGTCTTGGGTCGGATGGTGGTTGCGCCGTTGGCCCGCTTGCTTCAGCACAAGCGAGTCAGCCCTATGTGTCGGGGTTCATCTGAATTGCCGAGATCTCCCAGCGTCCGGCGCTGGAGAGGACGTCGAGTTCGTATGCCAGCGTGTACTGAGCGCCGTGTTCGTCACGGGCACGCACGGTTGCCAGCACCGAGCGATCGTCAGGTGACCAGTCGAGACTCACAAGCGACTGCAGCGTGAGCGCGACTCCAGGAAGCGAGACGTGCGCGTCGGCGGAGAGATCGGCGGAGAGCTCCGATTCGGCGCGGTCTAGGTAGTTACGCAGGGCACGGGTCACTACGGTCTGGAGCGTCTGATCTTCGACTTCGCGCAGATGCTCCGGCGGAGCGGATCCGGTCGACGCCGGAGCGCCGACAAACGCTGGATAGCCTGCTAGCGCCAATGGGCCGCCCGCCTCGCGGACGACACCGACGGTCAGGTAGAGCAAACCCGCGGTGTCGGTTTGAGCAGCGACCGTGTAGAGATGCTCACCGGGAGCTGCTTCGCGGCCCTGGACGATTTGCGTCCACTGCACCTGCTGCTCTCCATTTTCGGGCGGCTGCATACCAGCTTCCGCTTCCATCGAAGTCCCGACAAAGGGGGCGAGCGAGAGCCTGTGCGCTTCTGGGTCGCGCGAGTCCCAGGTGAGATAACGTCGGGCAAACAGCGATGCAAAGCCTTCGGCCGCGCGATCGACGAGTGCGTGGCCCGCCGTCGAGGCACGCACGATCGCCGACCGTGGCGGATCGATCGCGAAGCGAGCGCTCGCCAACAGGCCCGCGACCGCCAGTCCCTGAAGCAGGTAGCGTGGCAGTTCACGCGCAAGCCTGATCCGCCACATAGAGCGCGGCGTGACGGCAACCGTGACAGGTGAGGGAGCGTGGGACACCGGACTCACTGCTCGAAGCCGAACTCGTCGCCGAGCAGCGACTCGGTTGTGCTTGGGACAGTCAAGCCAGATAGCGATGGTCGTGACACCCATGACTGCGCCGACGTCGAATAGGATTCCGACGACTCCGAGGTGTCAAGACGATCGGTCCAGGCCTGCACGGAAGCCGAATGCGACTCCGCGGCAACCGATACCCCAACGCGCGAGCTTCGTTCAGATCGAGACACGCACGCGCACCCAAATGCCCTTACCTCCCGTGGGCCGGTCACGCTCGAGCCCCTTCGCGCCGCCTTGATGTTGCTGAGCGCGTTTGCGGATACGCCGCCTGTGGCGGGGGCGCGATCGAGCACGGATCCATTACTCCTAGCCACCGCGCGGACGCCATGCACTACGTCGGGCCGCTGGAGGATCGCCGGCCGGTGTAGAGCATTGAGCGCGATCACACCGAGCGTGCCAAGGGTGATGGCTACAAGCAGTCCAAACCCAACGAGCCGACCGTAGGGCGACCTGTGCGAAGGAGGGGACGAAAGGAAGTGACGAGACTCGTCTCGATACTGGGACGGCGACCAATGCTCCTCGGTGACCGCCGCCTCGATAGGCGAGTGATTCTCGATGGGCCTTACGTCCTCGCCAGACGCGCCATCCACAGCGAGGTACTCCTCTTCTGCATACACACGGTAGACCTCTCGCGGAGCCCTACGCCAGAGAGTCATGTGCTTCGCGTTTGGGGTCTGCGATGAAGCACGCATGCGACCGGGAGCAAGGACAGGGAGATATCCGACTCCCGGCCGCCTACGTGCGGATGGGAAGCGCCGCGCGACCGTCTCGGCAACCGATCGCCGGCGTCCCAGAGGACGCGCCTATGTATGGGGCGATGAATGTTCATAGGTTTGTCCCTGCCCTCTGATCCGACCAGCAACCGAAAGCGGGACACGTGAATGTGCTTGCGTGGCGAGCAATTCGCCGGCAAGCAATCGGGCAAGCCGCGCACGAGCTCGCTGGGACACCTTGCGGTACTTATCTGTGCTCCAACCATGAGCGAGGCAGAACTCACCGCACTTCATGTCGCTTGAGAGCTGGCTTGCCAGCAGGAGTCGCTGATCGTGCGATAGCTCATACGAGACCTCACCGATGCGTCGCAGATCCTCACGCAAGAGCACAAGCCGCTCAACGTCGGCGCTCACATCGGCGATCTCAACTCCTCCGCTCTCTCCAATGGCAAGCGGAAGCGAGTTCGCGATCGCCGCCTCGATCGGGCTGCGCCCGCTCACAGCGCGGCGGCGATCATGAATCCGCGAGAGAAATTTCTGCTCGAGGGCATTGGCGGTGTGAGCTGGACCGAGAAGAGCCCCACCACGTCCGGCGCGGGTCAACAACTCGAGGGTCGCCTGGCTGTAACAGTCTTCGAGATCCTCGCGCCCGAGCCTGTGACGGTGGGCCGCGAGCAGCAACTCACGGCGCGAAAGGGCCACGAGCGCGACCATATTGGCGGGATCGAGTGGACTGAGCCTTCCCGGCTTGCCAACTCGAGTTGTGCAAGCCATTGGTCGTTTACGGCTCTCTTGTCGGGTAGACACGTAAGCATGTCGGTACAAGTGGCCCGCAGACCCCCCTCCCAACTTGCCCGGGACTGGTTGCGCGCCGTCGATCGCTTTCAGCAGCGCAGCCGCCGACTCGGCTTCGTGGTCGCGGTGTTCAAGCGCTTCAACGACGACCAGGCGAGTCAGATGGGCGCGCTCATCGCCTACTATGGGTTCTTCTCGCTCTTCCCTCTACTGCTCGTGTTCGTGACCGTGCTCGGATTCGTGCTCGAAGGCAACCCGAGCACGCAGGAGAGCGTGCTGCACTCGACCCTGAGCCAGTTCCCGATCATCGGCACTCAGCTGGAGAGCAACGTCCACTCGCTGACAGGCAGCGTTCCTGCGCTCGCGATCGGGCTATTTGGCGCCCTGTTTGCGGGCCTAGGAGTGACTGGCGCGACGCAGAGCGCGTTCAACAACGTTTGGCGGATCCCCCGTAAACATCAGCTGGGCTTCCTCGCCTGGCGCCTGCGCGGTCTTGGACTGTTCGCGTTGCTGGGCTTGCTCAGCATCGTCTCCACAGGAGCCGCTGGCTACGTGACCGCCCAGACGGCTGGGGCTGGAGCTGTGATTGCCGGAGTGCTTGTGGCTCTGGCGGCGAACCTGCTGCTGTTCTTCACCGTCTTTCGGGTGCTCACCGCGGAGGAGGTGGGCACACGCGAGTTGATCCCCGGTGTGATCCTCGCGGCCGTGCTATGGCAGATCCTCCAGCACATAGGTGGCTTCTATGTCGAGCACGTGGTACGTCACGCGAAGGAGACCTCAGGCCTATTCGCATTCGTGCTTGGCCTGCTCACGTGGCTGTACCTTGGTGGTCAGGTAACCCTGATCGCCGCCGAGATGAACGTGGTGCGAGCCAAGCGTCTGTGGCCTCGCAGCCTGCTTGACGATAGCCCCGAACCCTAGACGGCAACTGTCCGTCAGACACGCACCATCGTCAGACACCCTCGTCTCGCTCGGCTCGGGCTCGGGCCACACGAACGGGGGCACTTGAAGTTCGTCTCGCCTGGGCTATACTAACTATAAATTCGTAACCTTATATGGAGCGTATACCGATGGCTTCGACCCCCTCATCCCCATCACCAGGCGCCCAGCCACAGGAGCAGCAACCCAAGCCCGTCTTGCGGCTGATTCCGCTCGACGACACGGTGGTGTTCCCTAGCATGGGCATCACACTCACCATTGACGTCGGCGACGACGAGCGTGTGGTTCTCGTGCCGCGCCACGAGAACGAGTTCCTCGAGGTCGGCACGATCGCCGAGGTCTCAGAGCAACTACGCCTGCCCGGCGGCGGCCACGCGGTCGCCCTCTCCGGCGAGCACCGCGCGCTGATCGGCGCCGCCCAGACCGGCCCCGAAGGGGAGCTGCGCGTCGAGGTGGACGAGCGCCCCGACGACGTACCGGTTGACAAGCGCACCCGCGAGCTCGAGCGCGAATACCGAGCCGTGGTCGAGGAGATCCTCGAGCTGCGTGGCGACGACGGACGTATCGCGGCATTCCTGCGTGCAATTGTGGAGCCCGGTCCGCTGGCAGACTCGGCCGGCTACTCCCCCAACTTGACCTATGAGCAGAAGGTGGAGCTGCTGCGCACACTTGGGGTGACCGACCGACTCGAGCTCGCCGTGAAGCTGCAACGCGACAGCCTCGCCGAGCTACAGGTGCGCAAGCGCATCCGAGAGGACGTACAGGAGGGCGCCGACAAGCAGCAGCGCGAGTACTTCCTGCGCAAGCAGATGGAGTCGATCCGCAAGGAGCTTGGCGAGGACGAGGGCTCGATCGTCGAGGAGTACCGCGCGAAGATCGAGGCCGCCGAGATGCCCGAGGAGGTTCAGGAGCAGGCGCTCAAGGAGCTCGGCCGGCTCGAGCGGATGGGCGAGCAGACCGGCGAGTCGAGCATGATCCGCACCTACTTGGATTGGCTGATCGCGGTGCCGTGGAGTAAGCGCTCCGAGGAGCACCTCGATCCAGTGGCGGCGCGCGAAGTGCTCGATGCCGACCACGAGGGTCTCGAGGACGTCAAGGACCGCATAACCGAGTATCTGGCGGTGCGCAAGCTGCGCCAAGATCGCGGTATCGAGGCCGACCCGAAGTCAGGGGCGATCCTCACGCTGATCGGTCCTCCGGGTACCGGCAAGACCTCAATTGGCGAGTCGATAGCTCGCGCTACCGGACGTGAGTTCGTGCGCATGTCGCTCGGCGGCGTGCGCGACGAGGCCGAGATCCGTGGGCATAGGCGTACCTACATAGGCGCACTGCCGGGAAGGCTCGTGCGCGCTCTGCGCGACGCGGGCACGATGAACCCCGTGATCCTGCTCGACGAGGTCGACAAGGTCGGCGCCGACTGGCGCGGTGACCCCTCGGCCGCGCTGCTGGAGGTGCTCGACCCGGCCCAGAACCACTCGTTCCGCGACCACTACCTGGACGTGGAGCTGGACCTGAGCCAGGTTATGTTCATAGCGACCGCCAACGTCGCCGACACGATCCCCGGCCCGCTGCTCGACCGCATGGAGGTGATCCGCTTCGACGGGTACACCTCAGAGGAGAAGCTGGCGATCGCCAAGGGCTACCTGTGGCCACGCCAGCGCGACCGCAACGGCTTGCGCGAGGAGGAGGTAAGCATCTCAGACGAGGTGCTGCGGACCGTCATCGCCGAGTACACACGCGAGGCGGGCGTGCGCAACCTCGAGCGCGAGCTCGGCACGGTGCTGCGCAAGACCGCCACCCGAGTGGCCTCCGGCGAGGTGGAGCCTCCGGTGGAGATCTCCCTGGAGACCGTGCGCGACGCGCTCGGGCGCCAGAAGTTCTTCCAGGAGTCGGCGGCACGCACAGCCACACCCGGCGTGGCAACCGGCCTGGCTGTAACGGGAACCGGCGGCGACGTGCTGTTCGTCGAGGCCACCGCCATGAAGGGCAGCGGCTCCGCCGGCAACGGGCTCGTGCTCACCGGCCAGCTGGGCGATGTGATGAAGGAGTCGGCGCGTATCGCCCTCTCCTACGTGCGCGGCCACGCCGAGGAGCTGGGTATCGACCCCTCAGCGTTTGAGAACAGCGAGTTCCATGTGCATGTGCCCGCTGGGGCAATCCCCAAGGACGGCCCCAGCGCCGGCGTGACGATGGTCACGGCACTCGCCTCGTTGCTATCGGCGCGCCCGGTCAAGCACACGGTGGGCATGACCGGTGAGGTCACGCTGCAGGGCCGCGTGCTGCCGATCGGCGGACTCAAGCAGAAGGTGCTTGCCGCCCACGCAGCGGGTCTCACGGACGTGATCCTGCCGGAGCGCAACCGGGGCGATCTCGACGACATCCCCGAGGAGGTTCGCGAGCAGATGAGCTTCCACCCGGTGATGAGCATCGACGAAGTGCTCGACGTGGCACTGGAGCCGGCGCCCAAGCTCGCGCACGTCTCCTAGCGGGAGGGTCTTCGATGTCCGCACGTAGCTCGCGCCGATGTCAGCCGGTGCCTGTGGAGGTCCGCCAAGCGGCGGACCTCCTCGAGCGCCGCTGGCAGCTGTCGATCATCTATGCGGCCCTGAGCGGGGCGTTGCGCTTCAACGAATTCGCCGAGGCCGTGCAGGGCATCTCACCGCGAATGCTCTCCGAGCGTCTGCGCGATCTCGAGGCTGCCGGACTGATCGAGCGCACCGTACTGCCCACGAGCCCGCCAATGGTCGAGTACAGACTGACGGTGCAGGGACGACGGCTAGCACCAGTGATCGAGGCGATGCGCGCTTACGCGGAGAGCGTCGCATAGCTTCGAAGCGTACGAATTCGCAGTACAAAGGGCTCCGACTCTGTTACGCCTCAGAGATCTCCGCGTGGGCGCCGCTTAGAGCGAGATCCCCCTCATGACACCCAGCGGCATCCAGAGCGGCGCCCACGAGCTGGCCTCCCTCACACTCCTCGGCGCTGACCGCCCTGGTGGGATTGCGCACGCCGATCGCGCCCGCGACACCTCCGGCGGCCACGAGCAACGCTGCGATCCCGAGTCCGAGGTGGAAGGCTTCGAGCGATGCGTCATCGGCGGCGAGGGTGATCGCCCTTGCCTGAGCTCGCGGCAGCCCCTCAGTAGAGGGACGGCCCAACGGAAGCTTCTTGGCTTCAGCCACAGCTGCTTTAGCAGGCGGCCCAAGCGGACGACCGGCAAGGTTGCTGTCCAGGCCCGCCACGAACGATCCGGCGACGGCCGCGCCGACCGCTGCTGTGCCAAGCAGACCGGCGACGCGAGCGACCGCATTGTTCACTGCTGAGGCGATGCCCGCTTGGCTTGTCTCCACGCCCGCCAGTACCGCCGCCGTCAGCGGGGCGACTGTCATCGATAGGCCGAGGGAGAAGACGAGAATGCCAGGGAGCACATCGGTGACGTAGTCAACGTGCACGCCGATGCGCTGAAAGAGAAGCAATCCACATGCGGCCACAAGCGGTCCCGCCCCCATGAACAGACGCGGACCATAACGATCGGACAAAGCACCGAAGCGCTTGGAGAACGTGAACATCACAAGTGTGGCGGGCAGAGTCGCGAGACCCGCTTGTAGCGGCGTGTAGCCGCCGATCTGCTGCAGGAAAATCGTCAGGAAGAAGAACAAGATCGCCAGGCCCGCATACATCGAGAACGTCTCGATGTTCCCCGCCGAGAAGTTGCGCCGGCGAAAGAGCCGCAGCGGCAGCATCGGATCGCGAGCACGTGACTCGTGAAGGACGAAGCACACGAGCAAGACGGCGCCAGCGATCAGTGGGCCGATCACAGCCGGATTGCTCCAGCCGAGCCGGGGCTGCTCGATCAGAGCGAACACCGGCCCACCGAGACCCAGCGCACACAGCAGGCCACCCAGGAAATCGACGGTCCGGGCACGCTCGCGTCGAGGCTCTGCCTTCGGGATGACCGCCAGGATGAGCAGAATGCAGACTGCGACAAATGGCAGGTTGATGAGGAAGATCACGCGCCACGAGGAGATCTGCAAGAGCTCTCCCCCGGCCAGCGGTCCGAGCACCGTGGCGATCCCGCCCCACGCAGTCCAGCTGCCGATCGCGGGACCGCGCTCGGACTCGCGAAAAGTCGCGACGATTACCGCCAGAGCGCTCGGGGTGAGCAGGGCGCTTGCCACTCCCTGAAGCGCCCGCGCAGCAATCAGCGCACCGATCGAGGGTGCTAGCGCGCACAGCAGCGACGCCACGCCAAATCCGCCCACTCCGAGCGCGAAGATGCGACGCTCGCCATAAAGGTCGCCCAGCGAACCGCCGATCAGGATCAGCGAGCCGAGCGTGAGCAAGTAGGCGTTTACGACCCACTGTTGGGCCGCCAGACCGCCACCCAACTCACGCTGGATAGTCGGCAGGGCGACGTTGACGACCGTGCCGTCGAGCAGCGCTATGCCCGAGCCGAGAATGCACGCGACAAGCGTCAGTCGCTTGCGGGAGGCATCGCTGCGAAGCGCCATCGCTCCACGGTAGCCGCACTTCCCAAGCAGCGCCCTACGCCAGAAGAGACACGGCGGCAGTGCTGCGACGCAAATGGCATCGCGCGCCAGCGCGCCATGTGAGAAACGGCAGGATCGAGGCGCTCAAGCCCGAAGACCGGAATAGCCGTCGCACGCAACGGGTACTACCCAACGGGCACGCGTCGCGACGATCTCGCATTCAAGGGGAGGACCGAATGTCTACTGAGAAGATCAAGCCAGGCGAGGTCATTGGCTCAGCACTTGAGATCTACCGCGAACAGGCGAGCGTGCTGCTTCCCGCCGCCATCGCTGTATTCGCGATCGTGGCACTGGCGAGACTCGTACTCACAGGCGGCGCCGCGACACTGGTTTCGCTGGTGGCACTCGTGATCGGGACCTTCTACCAAGGGATGGTTGTGGAACTCGTGCGCGACATCCAGGACGGGCGCCGCGACAGCTCTGTCGGGCAGTTGTTTCGCAGCGTCGCTCCGATCGTGCTGCCGCTGATCGGCCTCTCGATCCTGCTGGGAATCGGTGTAGCCATCGGTTTCATCCTGATCATCATCCCTGGCCTGTTCCTGTTGACCATCTGGTCGGTGGCAGCGCCGTCATTTGTGATCGAGCGCAAAGGCGTGTTCGCCGCGTTCGGGCGCAGCAGGGAGCTCGTGCGTGGCCACGGCTGGCAGGTCTTCGGCGTGATCCTCGTCGTGTTCGCACTGAGCATCGTCGTCTCGATCATCACCGCAATCATCGCCTCGGGCCTTGGCACCGTAGGCGTTGCAATCGCGCAATGGATCCTCGACATACTGCTCGCACCCTTCACAGCGCTGATCGGCGCGGTCCTCTACTTTTCGCTGCGCCGCATCCACGGCGAGTCGACAGTGACCGAGACGCCTACAGAAGGACCACGTACCACGCTCGAGTAGGTCTAGCCGACGCTTGGGCTTGAACTCCACCGAGTTCTACCCAACACGTCTCAGGCCGCCTGGGCACTCACTCGATAGCTTCAGGCAACGCCCACGCGGCCTTGCCTTCGCGCTCGGTCTTCACCACGACTCCCTCGGAGACAAGCTTGTGCAGGTTGCCATTGATGTTTGGGCCGCTCATCGCTGTCACGACCGCCAGCTCGCCCACAGTGTGCGAGCCATGCTCCAGAGCGGCAAGAATCAATTCGCGGATAGCGCGCGCGGAACGCTCCGGCTTTGGCTGTGCTGTAGACCGCGATGACCGCGGGTCCAGCTGAGCATCGATATCGAGCTTTTTGACTTGGCCCTCAACCGAACCTTTAGCGGCTGGCTGCTCGACTGCCCGCTCCTCGTCGCCCTCCTGCTCGGCTCCCTCCTGCTCGACTCCCTCTTGCTCGACTGCCTCCTGCTCGACTGCCTCCTGCTCGACTGCCTGCTCCCCGACCGTGATCTTGGCCGATTCTGCAAGCGCCAGTTCCCTCGTGCCTGAACCCGAGCCACGAAGAGCGCTGCCAGGTCGTGCTCCACTACGACTGCGCTTGGCAGGCGGGGTCGGTTCGGTTGCGACCGCCGGGCCGATCTCGCCATCCGCGACCTCAAGCGCTTCGACAGCTCCCAGCAATCGCTCATACTCAGCCAACAGTGGGCGCAGCTCGCTCAGACGCCCATCGATTTCGTGGCGAATCGTGCTCAAAAGGTCGGGGGCCATGCGTGTCCTTCCGGGGTTCGGTTGTTCTTGGGGGGCGCATTCTCGCAGCGACCCAGATCAAATACGGCTTACCTAGGTTCTCGCAATGTGGGATTGCGATCGTTTAGACGCTGACTGAGCGAACCTCGGCGCATAGAGCACTTCTGTACTGGCCTTCCTAGACCTGCTGACCAGCGCGACGCTTACGATCCACGCCACGCGGTCACTCGATTAGGCACAGTCGCCTCCGGGGGAGCGACTTGGCGCAAGCCCTAATCAAGCCCTAAAAGTACCCTGCGCGCCCACGCAAAGCTTTCGGCAAGCCAGCCTGAGGTGAGCGGCAGCACATATACCCCCTGGCCGGAGGAATGGATCGCCCACTGATCACTCAGCGCAATCCCCTCGTGAATCACGTTGGACTCCGTCGCCGTTGAATCAAAATGTGCCGAGCCGAAGAACAGCAGGTCGCCGGGCTGAACTTCTTCCAACTCGATCCGCTTGCTCTTGGGTATTTCGCCCGCCTGCTGAGCTGCCGTGCGGCCAAGGATACTCCTGCCCCAAGGCAGCCCGGAGAGCTTGTAGACACGCCAGACGAAGCCCGAGCAGTCATAGCCACCGTGTTCCAAGCCGTCGGCGGTGTTATCGGTGGTGCCACCCCACACGTAAGGCATGCCGATCTTCGCAACCGCGATTTGTAGAACCTTGCGCTGAGCACTGGTGTATTGAGGCAGCGAAAAGCTCGAGAGCACTTCGCTCGCCGCGGAGAGTACCCAGTCTTCAAATCCGAGCACTACCGCGAATGAGTGCGCGGCTTCGGCACGCGTGATCGGACTCGATGGGTAGAGCTCGAGGGTGTCTTCACCTGCTGGGTGGTCGTAGCGCAGACCCAAATAGCGGGCCACCACCTCGCTGCCGAAGTAGGCGGGTGGGTCAAGTCCCACGCTGACGGCCACCTGCTGGACATGTTCGGCGACGTTGCCGAGCCCAAGCTGGTCCACGAGCAGCGCATCGAAGCGCACGACCGTGATCGGGATATCGGCCTGAAAGGCGATCGGAGCGACGCCCTCACGTGTAGAGATAGCTGCCAACGCGGAGCCCTCGGACTGCGCTGTGAGGTGACCTGCACCATCAAACCCCGCGGCGCCTACTTCGGCCATTACCCCGTTGCTCACCACTATGCGCTGCTCCGAGCTGTCCCAGTTAGCGGCAGTTAGCTTCTTGCCCGCGGCGACCTCGGCAGCTGAACCCGCGCCCACCAGAGCAATCGCGCACGCGAATACGAATACGAGGCCACGAAGCGAGAAGACCCGACAAAGCGAGAGGACGCGAGCGTGTGAGGCAATGCCACTCACACCAACCTATCGACTGAGACGGTGCCTGCTTTAGCGTCGCAATCCTCCAAACGGAGGCAACCGTCGTCGACCCCACCGCGGACGTCCTAGGCCAAAAGGGCCCGAACGGGCTCCTCGCCGTGCCAGATCGTCCTACTCTCTACAGATGGCGATTGGGTCTGCTCACGGCAGAGCTGTGTGGTCTGGACATAGTCGAGGTCCCGCGCTGCTTGGAATCGCGGCGGTTGTGGCCGTCGCGATCGTTGCGCTGGTGGCGGCAGTATTGGTGTTGTCGGGTGTGACGCTGGCAAATGACTCGACGGCTCTCGCACGAGTGACGACAGGCCCTCTGGGTGGGACAATAGAGCGCGTCCAGGCATTCGGGCCGGGAGGTCGGAGGGTGCCGCTGAGGATGGACCATGGACGTCTGACACCGCTAAGTCGGCTGATTCCAGGGGAGCTGGTGTCGGTGGATGTCCAGGTTCGTCGACCGGGATGGCTCGGTTGGGCACTGGGAGACACACGCAACAAGCGCCTCATGGTGCGCACCCCGGTTGCGCATGTGACCGAGCACTGGATGACAGTTCCCGCGAATGCGGCGGTGCGCGTCAGCTTCGATCGACCGGTCACTGCGGTCGCCTACGGGAACACAGGCAGCTTGACCAGCCACACACTGAACGGCACTCAGAGCTCGATCTCGCTAGGCATGCAACCGGATACGGGAGCCATCGAGGTTGCCGCGGCGGCGCGTCCGTGGGAGACCCTCGGCGCACCTACCCAGGTGAGCTGGTTTCCGCCGTCCCGCTCTCCGGTAATGGTCACCCTTCCAGCGGCGAATGCCCAGATAACTCCCACCACCCCGATCTACCTGACGTTCTCGAAGCCGGTGAGCGAGGTGTTCGGCTCAGCTGGCCCGCATCTCTCTCCGGAAACGCCGGGACACTGGCACGAGGCGAACAGTCACACACTCGTGTTCACTCCGTCGGGATTTGGGGCGCCGCTCGCTTCACGGCTGCGTATCCAGCTTCCCCGTGAGGTCGCCGTGACGGCGGGTACGGGAAACGCAATGCGTACCACTAACCAGATCGAATGGACCGTGCCACCCGGCTCGACTTTGCGTCTACAGCAGCTCCTCGCCCAAGCGGGCTACCTCCCAGTCGATTGGCGAGCAACGGGCGCCGATGTAGCGCATACGCCAAGCGCACAGACGCAGGCGGCAGTCGAACCCCCCGGCGGCAGCTTCAACTGGCGATACCCGAACACGCCACATCAGCTGCAGGCGCTGTGGAGCCCAGGCCAAGCGAACCTGGTCACGAAGGGCGCGGTGATGAAGTTTGAGAACACGCACAACATGACCGTCGACGGAATCGCTGGAGCGGCCGTGTGGCACGCCCTGCTCAGTGACGCAATCGCCGGCAAGCGCTTGGGCGAAGGCTACAGCTACGTGTACGTGCACCGCGAAGTTCCGGAGACCATGACGCTATGGCACGCCGGCCGTACGATCATCGCCTCGCCGGCGAACACGGGCATCTCCGGAGCAGAAACCGAACTCGGGACGTTTCCGGTGTTCGAGCACATCCCCGAAGGCACGATGAGCGGTACCAACCCGGACGGCTCTCACTACAAAGATCCCGGGATCAAGTGGATCAGCTATTTCAACGGTGGCGACGCGCTACATAACTTCGACCGTACGTCATTCGGAACCCCGCAGAGCCTTGGCTGTGTCGAGCTACCACTCGCGGCCTCCGCGGAGATCTGGCCATACACGCCCATAGGCACCCTTGTCACGATCGAAACCTGACAACGGACGGCAGCGCCAAACCGCTCAAACGCAGGTATAGACGATATCTACCGAGCCGCCTTGTAGCGGGCGCTGAGACTCCAGCACCAGCTCAGTATCGGTGCTGAGCGACGGCGTCAACCGCATCCCCTCTCCGAGAAACAACATAGAGGTGCGCCAGCGGACCTGAGTAACCAGTTTCAACTGAGCTCAAAACGAGCGCGATAGCCCGCTGAAAATTCCGGCTTCTCCCACGACGAGCTAGCCGGCCTGGCGGCGGTCGCAATCGGGCCAATACTCCTCGCTTCTCATAGACTCCTGCGCGAGCTCCCGCAAGGGATGGGTCACGCGCTCGCCGTCGAAGGTCAGCTGCACATACGCGATGGAAGCACCGAGCACACGCTCGAGCAGGGCAACTGCCTCCAGCCCGACCCGCCGGCGCCATACACGTTCAGTGAGATATGTGGTAGTAAGCGGCTTCGATGCCGCCCGAGCGTGCTACAACCGCCGACTACAACGCGATCATCGACACGCTTGCCGAGTACTGGGGCGAGCGCGATATGCGTGCGCGGCATCATCCGATGTTCATTCACGAGTTCGGGGATACGGCCCTCGTAATGCGTGACGGGAGCAGAGGCGTGGCGGCCTATCTCTTCGGATTCGTCGCACCAACTCAAGTTGGTTACGTGCATCTCGTTGGCGTGCGTGCCGATTCGCGGCGAGCTGGCCTAGGGCGAGCCCTGTACCGCGAGTTTGAGACGCTCGCCCGTCACCATGGCGCTACGGCCCTCAAGGCGATCATCACCCCTACCAACCACGATTCGATTGCCTTTCACCGCGCGCTCGACATGTCGGCCACGGAAGTCGCCGACTACTCCGGCGCAGGTCAACCTCGCGTCGTCTTTTGGCGAGACCTCTCCGAGTAGAGGGTCGACCGCACCGCGCTGCCCGGATGGCAAGCCCATCACAGTGTCCGCGCAGGCGACCGCCGCGATCTCGACACGCACTGTTTCACGCTCGCATAGCTCCGAAGGCGCGAGCCCACTCACCTTCGGCCCCGCTAGACCCTAGCGCTCTTGATCTGTCGGGCGAATCAGGATCTCGTTGATCGCGACGTGACGCGGGCGGGTCACCATGTAGAGGATCGCATCGGAGATGTCGCGGGCCTGCATTGGCGATCCAAGTCCAGGCCGGGAAGTCAGGGCATCTAGGATCTCAGGCCGGTTGTGGCCCACCAACTCCGTTGCAACGGCGCCGGGCTCGATCAGGCCGACGCGCACGTAGCAGCGGGTGATCTCCTGACGCAGCGACTCGCTGAACGCGCCGACACCGTGCTTGGTCAGGTTGTAGACCCCGGAGCCGTTGTTGATTTTGCGCCCCGCAACCGAGGAGATATTGACCAGATCAGCCACGTTGCGTGGACCTTGCTCGGCTGCCTCGAGCAGGTGCGGCAATGCAGCATGCGCACAGTGCAGGAGGGCGCGAACGTTAATGTCGATCATCCGCTGCCACTCCTCGAGCGGAGCGCCCACGATCGGGCCGAGCAGCATCGTGCCGGCGTTGTTGACGAGCACGTCGATCCTGCCCGCCTTGGCCACCACCTCGCTCATCACCCGGAGCGGTTGGGCCGCGTCGGTCAAGTCGGCGGCGATCGTAAGCGGCGTCGGCCCTACCGAGGCGATCCGCTCAGCGAGGCGCTCCAGCCGCTGCGCGCGGCGAGCAACGAGAGCGACAATTGCGCCCTGCTCGGCAAGCGCGAGTGCGGTCGCTTCACCGATGCCACTGGAGGCACCCGTGACGACGGCTACGGTTGAGTCAAGCGCAAGCGGGTCAGGCATCGGCACTCAGTATCCCAACACCATCGCCAGGTTGCTGAAGCTAGACGCCAGCATGGCAGTCCGCCGCCCTCGCCGCGCACAGGCCGTCGCGAAGAGCGGCGTTCGGCTCCACGAAGCCAAAAGGCGCGAGGGGCGAGCTCGGCTCCGCAGTGGGATTTACGGTGCCTGCGCGATCCTTGTCGGAGGACACGGCGAGCTGCAGCCGCCTGGCGCACTCTCAGACCGTCCCGGAACCAGAGAAGAACGCTCAGCAACATCAAGCAAGACCGAGACGACGACTTCGATTCGGGTTGAGTAAACCGAGACGCGAGCGTGTTAGGCGCGCGTTCCCACTGCGAGTAGGTACTCCATCTCAAAGCGGGCGTTGTCGGGCGTACCGAGGTTCCATTCCTCGCAGAATCGATCGAGTGCCTCGTTGAGCTCGGTCTCGCGGTCGGTCCGACGCGCGTTTGCTAGGGCGGCGACGGTCGGTCCGTACCGCGCCTTGAAGTGCTCGCCGAAGTCGCGCGGCTCGTGAAAGGCTGTTATCTCCAGTACGTCACGCTCGAGCGTACGAAAGCCCACGCGAGCGCCGAACAGCTCGTCCAGGTGCGCCTCGCTGCCCCACAGCGGCGGAGGCTGTGCTCCGGGCGGTGGCGCGGGGACGAACGGCCCCATCGTGCGAAACAGCGCGCCGACCATGCCGTCGGGCGTCCAGCTCAGCAGCCCGATCGTGCCACCCGGGCGGCATACGCGAACCAGCTCATCGGCAACGTCCTGGTGGTGGCGGGCGAACATCGCGCCAATCGAGGACATCACGACGTCAAACGAGGCGTCCCCGAACGGCAGGTGCTCAGCGTCGGCCTCGACCCATTCGAGGCCGAGCCCTTCGGTCTGCGCATGATTACGGCCCGCCTCCATGATCTCGGGCGTCAGATCGCTGGCCGTCACCTCCGCGCCCGTCTGCGCCGCGGGTATAGCGGCGTTGCCGGTCCCAGCGGCGACGTCCAGGACGCTCATCCCCGCGCCGATGCCGCACGCCTGAACGAGCCTAGGCCCAAGTGGCAATAGGGAACGTCTCGACCATCGACGGGTAATCGCCCGAGGCCCACATCGCGCGATGACGCGCCTTCAGCTCAGAATCCGACACAGTCGACAAGACGACCTCCCTTCATTGACATGCCGATCGTACTCCGCCTACACACAAGCTCCAAACAACGTCGCGAACCTCGCCGGCGAAATAACAAAAGCGACGAGGAGCCATTGTTAATGCCTCTGTCTCTTCGCTGCGCGTGCGATCGCGCGAGCCCCGGGCGCATGAGCCGCAGCTGTCCGCTGAGCTCGGCTTCGTTCAATACCGTCTCAGGCCTTGGCCGTGACGGCGGCGTCCTCGGTTGAGGGGTCGATTACGGTTGAGACCTTGGATATGCGGTCCGCGGGGAAGGCGCCGCAGCGGGCATGCTCGAGCAGGATGTCCTCGTCTGGGGCAACGTAGACGCAGTAGATCTTGTCATCTGTGACATAGCTCGTGAGCCAGCGGATCTCTGGGCCGAGCTCGCCGATTACGTGGTTTGATTTCGCTGCGATTCCCTGCAGCTCCTCCGCGCTGAGGTCCCCGCTCCAGGAAGCTCGCGCTCGATCACATACTTGGGCATTGTCTTCTCCTATGCGTTTTTTCAGCTAACATACATACTGACGGTATACATCATGCATACTCAGAGTACGAATGTCAAGAGCAAGAAGGTGCAGCAGGGCGAGATGACTCGCCAAGCGCTCCTCAAAGCCGCACGCACACTGTTCGGTGAGCGCGGTTACGCCGCGACCTCCCTCGACGAGATCACGAACGCCGCGAATGTCACGAAGGGAGCTCTCTACCACCATTTCGACGGCAAGCAAGAGCTGTTTGCAGCCGTCTACGAACAAGTCAAGCGCGAAGTCTCAGAACGCGCCGCTACTGCGTTCTTGGAGCCCGACCCATGGGAGGATTTGTGCGCCGGGTGCGAGGCGATGCTCGACGCCCACCTCGACCCCGCAGTGCGCCGTATCCTGCTCCACGACGCTCAAGCAGTACTTGACGCAGACACCATCCGCCGTGTCGAAAACCGCTACGGCGCAGTCGTACTACGCGGAGCACTACGACGCTCGATCCGCGCCGGAGTTATCCAACCCCTCCCCTTGAAGACCCTCGCACTGATGCTCACCGGCGCGATCTTCGAAGGATGCATGGCCATCGCCCACGCCAGCGATCCGAATCAAGCACGAGAAGACGTCGGCAACGTACTCACGAGCCTCCTCGAAGGACTACGACCGCATGCTCAAGCAAACGCGGGCCTCGAAGCGCTCCCGACCTCTCAAATGTCAAGCGCGTCGTAGCGTTGTAGGCCGCTACTCGCCCGGGACAGGGCCAAACAGCGTGAACTTCAGGGCACTCGACGGCGCGCAGGCTGGGCTGCTGGCCGTGCCCTTGAAGGCGGTTGTCTCCTGCTCACTCCTTCGCCTCCCTCACATACATGCCATCTGGCTGCTATATATATATGGATGACAACATCTGTTGCGATTCCTAAACGAGTTCGCCGCACTCAGGCGGAGCGACGCGACGCGACTCGCACGGCGCTCCTCGACGCCGCGATGGAGTGCCTCGTGGAGGAGGGCTACGCGAACACCACGACACGACGCATCGCCGAGCGAGCTGGTGTGACGCCCGGAGCGTTGCAGCATCATTTCGCGAGCAAGGCCGAGCTACTCAGCGAGGCTGTCCGCCACATTCGCTCGAAGTTCTCACAGAAGATGCTGTCACAAGGGCCGCCAGACGCACCATCCGCAGATGCACGCTCCGAACAGCTGCTGGACCGCATGTGGGAGGTCCACAGGGGGCCGATGTTCTATGCCTACATAGAGTTGTTGGTCGCAGCGCGCACCGACCCCGAGCTTCGCGCGACGCTCGCCGACGTTCAGCACGAAGTCGCCAGCCTGAACGCTGTTGCTGCACCTATCCTCTTTCCCGAGCTGGCGGAGGAGGCGGGGTTCGTTGAGCTAATCAACACCGGGCAAGCGGCGATTCGTGGTCTCGCGCTGCTTGCGTTCGTCGACGAGGCTGAAGCCGAGCGGGCGTGGCCGGTCACCCGACAGCATCTCACCTTGCTTCGTCCTGAACTCCTTGGCAACACCGAGCCTTCGCGATGAGCGCCAACGCGGTGGCCCGCGCGGACGACGACACGAGCACCGTCCGCTTCCTCGCGGCGAAGCGGACAGCCTTGTTGAGCGCGACGACCGTCATCGCAATCAATATTTGGACTGGCGCTCCAGTCGCGGCGTTGTGGGTCGGCTCGCGAGTGGTCGGCCAGCGCCTGCTGAGCATGACGGCCGTGTTCGCCGTTATCGCCACGCTCGCGGTGCTCGTTGGTGCGATGACGTTCGCGCTTATCTGGCTCGGTGCCCGCTATGACAAGCTCATCGGCCGGCCAACGGGCAAACCTACCCCGGTGCCGTGGTTGCGCAGTATGCGCGCCGAGGACACCGATCTGCTTCGCAGCGAACGCGGGAACACTGCTCTGGAGATGATCGTGGTCGGCAGCACAGTCGCCGCGATCGTCTCCTTGGAGGTTTGGTTCTGCTTCTTTGCCGGATCACCACTCCCCAGCGGTTAGAGAAGACACCGAAGTTCGTCCCCAGGGATTGGCCCGTCCCCTTCCACTCACTAGAGACGAACGGGTCCTCGCCCAATTGTGGGAGAAGATCGGACGCGTGGATACGGTCCTTCGTTCCTTGCGTCATCGTTGTGAATGACCGCCACGTCGGAGCTGCCCTTGAGCTCTGTTGTAGGCACGATGCCTTCGCTGATGTCTGATCCGGAGCCCGTTCGCGCTCCTATTCGCTTCACTCGCTTAGACAACTGCCATATCGGGGCGATTGGTGGTGTTTAGCCCGGTTGCTAGGGATTCTCGTGGTCGTGAGCGGTCTCGTGAGCAGCCTGTTCGGGAGCGCTCGGCAGTGGTGGATCGTCGGGCACAGGTACAGCAACCACCTCAAGCCCGTCTATGCTGCTGAAATCCGCCGGGTTACAGGTGTATAGCGGGAGGTCGTTGGCGACGGCCGTGGCGGCGATCATCGCGTCATAGGTGCGCGCGGTGGTCTTGCGACCGGCACGGCGCAATGAGGCAGCCACGCCGCCGAACGCCCGAGCGGCATCCGCATTGAAGGGGAGCGGCTCGAAGTCCGCCTCGGCCTGTTGGAGTTGCGTTTGGCGAGCGACACGTTCGCTCTCGCCCTTGGCGACCAGCGGACCAACCGAAAGCTCGGCGAGCGTCACAGCGGTAATCAGCGGTTCGGCGGGGAGTCTCTTCGCTTCTGCGAGCCTCTCCAGAACGATGACCGTCGAGGTGTCGAGTATCCCGCGCGGATGCGGCGACTTGTCGTTCACAGACTTGAGTCCAGCAGCCGGTCAACATCTTCACGGAAGACGACCGGGTCCACCGCTGGCAGCCGCCTCCAGCGGCTCAACAAAGCCTCCGCCGACAGCCCACGAGGCGATACCGCCCGCAACTCGGCGACAGGCTTACCTGAGCGTGTGATCGTGATCTGCTCTCCGCGCGCGGCACGGTCCACCACGTCGCCACCGTGGTTACGCAAGTCTCGGATGCTGACCTCAGCCATACAAACCATTGTATCACGCGTGATACAGCTACGATGAAGGGCGCCTCGAAGGCTACGTATCGTGCTGAGGGACGTCTAGGCTGGGCTAGGCGACCTAGCCGCCCATTATCTCAACGAGGTCACCAACGGCCACCTCGCCGTCGGATGGAAGAGGCGCAATCTGATCGCTCCTTACATCTAGCGACTGATGCGAGGTTACAGTTTCGCGCCGCTTCGCCGTGCCGGTGATCTGGACCTTCGACCCAGTCGCCGGCACGGCGAGGAAAACTGACCTCGGCCAGCTCATCGCAGCGCGGCCGACGGCCGCGCCTCCCCGACATGCACAGCCGGCGGCGTCGCCTTGATCCCTTGCGATCTCGCGCGCGTTCTAACCCCGCTGGCACCCGACAAGACATTGCGGCCCGAACGGACGCGGTAGCGCGTGCCCGATAAAGCTCTTACGCGGCGCCGGTCACGATCCGCTGAGACCGTGGGCGGTCCCGGTTGGACCGCGGTCACAGCGACCGCCGAGCGCTACCCCGCGAGCCCGTGAAATCCCTGATACCCAAGCCGATCTCCCGGCCCAGGGCCCCCGCAGCCTCCTCCTGCCGCCAACAACCTTCTAATCGGGGAGGCAGGACCTGGGCCTGCGACGAATCGGCCGAGTCGTGTGCGGTCCATCCATCCCCTCGTGTGCTGTCCGTGTGCGGTCGGCATCCGTGTCGCCACTCCGAGCCGTCCTACAGCATCAACCCGAATGCTTCTGAATCCGTGCCCCAGAGCCAAATCCCGAAGCTAGGGAGTCTCCCAGCATCTCCCTGATTCCAACCAGCTACCAATCGGGGCGACCAGTTCGAGTTGGCTTGCTAGAGCCATTTCCGGCCGCTTTGCAACGGGTCTGCAACGGCCATACCGGGCTCATGCCGGGCATCGCGCCTGCCCATGCCGAGTGTATGCCATCGCGAACACGTGTACACGCACCGGAATGTGGCGAGACGGGTGGCACGACCCGACCCAGGAGTACCGCTGGCTGCCTAATCGGGTGTCGTCTCGTCGTCCGGCACGTCCGGGAACAGTTGGGGCAGCCCGAGTCGGCCCGTCTCGTTCAGCACCATCGTTGAAGCGTCTGCAAGCCCCTGCCAGCGCGGTTCCCTAGCTGTACAGGCTTGCTGGGCTCGCTGATCCAGAAGCTCCGCGAGCGTATTCAGTGCTACGGCGACCGCCCACTGCTCCGTTGTCAGCGGCTTGCGTGCCTCCAGCGGCGTGCCTACCGTGAACTCACTGACGCTCGCCGCACCGTCCATTGCGGTGCGCAGGTCGGCTTCGATCTGCCTCGTAATCTCAGCCGCCGCGTCGCGGTCATCGCGGAAGTCAGGCACGCGCGAGACCCTACTGCCTCCAGGCGTATGCCCGTAGCGACTGTTCGCGTCCGCAGGCCCGCCTACACTCGGCGCTCAATGGATAGCCTGGACCTCAGCAGCGAGAAGCTCGATGTCGAGTGCGGCTGCGGCAGGGGCGTGTCCCGCACGATCGCTCAGTGGCGACAGAGCCCCACGATGAACTGCCCGCAGTGCGGCGCGAGGATCGAGGTCGATGTAAGCGACATCAATCGGAGCGTGCGCGAAGTCGATCGCGAGTTTGGGCGGATGGACGACCAGATTCGCGGACTCGGCAACTAGAACCGCCGTTAGTCGGTCACGGACTCTCTACGCTGCTCCATCGTCCGCCGGTTCGGACTCGGGGTCCGGCAGCAGCGCCTCGAGGATCAACTCGGGAACACGGGTCACGCCGATGTCCAGCAGCTCGGCAAGTGGCGCAGCAAGCTCGGAGGATTCATAGTCGAGTGCTCGCATCCAGCCGGCAGGTTCATAGCGTGCGAGCATCGAGAGGCCGAAAAGCAGCGTCCACCACGTCAGGAGCGAGGACAATGCGACACCGCTGACATTTGGATGCAACCAGGACCAACCGTCTCGTTCAAGAGCCACGACATCTCGATCTAGACCCGCATCGCGGGCCGCCTTCCGGTACCAGCGGACCACTAGCCCGCTACCCAGGTGCGTGAGCACCCGCCTGACAGGTTGACCTTGAAACGGTCTGTAGGCGCTCATGCCGATGCTCGTCGGGTAGTTCTCGCTGAGGTCGTTGTCGAGTTCGTCCGGCGTGCCGTCGAAATCAATGGCGACGGCATACAAATGCGCCTGATCGATGCGGCCCCGGATTCCTTCCGGGTCCGGCTCAAGAGCCAGCCGCACCGGAACCAGCTCCCTGCTGAACGACGCCGGCAGCAGATCGAAAACCTCGGGAAGCGAGGACCAGAGCGCACCGATCGTCGCCGCCTTGGCGAAGACCTCGCTGCCGGTCGCGCCCGCGACGCCGGTAACGGAGTCCACTGAACTCTCATCCTTACTGGCGGCAGCCATTCTGCCGACCTCGATATCGAGCGGCGCCACGCTCAGTTCCTGGGACGACAAGCCGTGCCAGCGGAGACTCCATGCAGTCTCGGCATGAGCCGCCGCAATGGCACGTCCGGCTTGGCTCAAGGCATAGAACAGAGGCAGCGGCCGGGAGGCTGGCCCAACCGCTGCCGAAGCCGCGATCAGCTCGTCAAACTGCGCGAGCGCCGCGCCGTAGACCCGCCGCCGCTCATCATCGTCCCGTGCGAAGCCTGGGGGTGACGCCCGAGTCGCACGGATTCCGTAGAGACTGTCAGACACCGGGCGACCTTGGATCAGAGTTAGGTATCAAGCGACTCGTCCCACTCCGCCCCGAGCACCCACGACAAGGCAGACATTCGCCCGCTTAGAAGCCCCCACTCAAAGTCATCCCACCCCAGGTTCTCCCGCCCATACTTCTCCTCGATACGCGCGGCAGCCTGCGACGCTTGCTCGAAGATGGCCTCCCGCTCCTGTGTCAGCAACTCCTCTCCGCTCTCCAGCCTGTGTAGCCAATTCTGGTGCCGGTTCCACCAAATCTTGTCCCAAAGTTCCTTATAGGTGTCGAGGATTTGGCGATCATTGCGGCGGAGTAGCATGGGCCAGAAATTGCCCGGCTCGTCGTCGTCCGGTATCCACTCAACCTTGTCCCCGTCGTCGGTATAGCCGATTCGATGACCGTTGGGGCCAACCTCCTCGTCCGCTGGATCGGTCATCTGAGCCTCGGTGCGTTCCGGCGACTGTGGCCCCGCATGACTGCGCGCGAACTCACGGTTTAGCTCCTCAATCTGCGCCATCAGATCAGGATCGAACCGTTCGATCTCAACACCCGCGTCCCTGAGCCGCAGCTCGCCCCGGCCACGAATTGCGTCGTTGGGATCGAGTACACCGATGACAACTCGGCCAATACGCCTCTCGATGATTCGCTCGACGCAAGCGATCTTTGGCGGATTACGGCCCGTACACGGCTCCAGCGTGGTGAATAGCGTGGCGCCCGCAAGTGTCTCCTCGCGGAGCTTCTTCTCCAACAGCGTGAACTCAGCGTGCTCGCCAGCAGCCATCTCGCCCCGGAACGCTTCGCCGATCACGATGCCGTCGCGAGCGATGACCGCCCCGACCTTCGGCGAAACCTTGCCCGGCTCGCTCACACATTGGCGGGCAATCTCAATCGCGCGCTCCATGAGCGCACGATCATCAGTCATCGCATGGCCTCGCCGCTACGAAGCTGCCGGAGACCATGACTCCGAGCCAAGGAGGACGGCAAGCAGCACGATCAATGCGACCAGGCAGATTCCGCATGGCGATCAAGGATAGGTGCGACGCCCGCATCGCGGCTCTTGTGGGCTGGCCGGGGGCAGCTCAAAGCACCTTGGTCGCGTTCTTCGATTCGATCGGCTTCCCGCGTCCGCCGATCCAAGCCCTCGCGCGAATGGTCCCATCCACGCCCTCGAAGGTCTTTGCGGATGCCCGAGCCGCAGATATCGCGGATTGCGCGTCAGCAACGAGCCAGGTCTGCTCACTCTCACCCTCAAGTCGGAAGCTCAGCGGCGGGTCCCAGGTCGGGTCGGTCCAAGCCACCCCCTTCCCAAAGTGGAGGTCGAGCTTGACGATCGATGTAGGACCCCGACCGGCGTTGCGAACCTCGATGGCGAGAGCCGACTCGCGGAAGCCCTGCGCGCGCAACTGTTCGAGCATGGCATCCGTTGGCGCCCCAGGAACGGTCATGGCGCTCGTCCGCGTCGCGCTAGACACGGGCGAGGAGACGCTCGCCCGCTTCTGCGAGCTGCTGGCCGCCAAGGAGAGCCCGTATGTGGAGTTTCTCGATGCACAGGCGCAGAGCGTGCGCGCTGAGCAGAACCGTCATTTGGAACGCGCCGCCGACAGGGCTTATCTGGCGATGCATTGGCCGATCGCACCGCTGATCGCGGCGACGGTCCTGCTGTTCGCCTACGCCTCCCTGCACTACCTGGCAACCACGATCTGAAATGGAAAGGAGGGACTGGGAATGCTCGATCTGATCTGGTTCAAGCTTCTGGAGCTAGCCAAGCGCTCGGCCGAGGAGGAGCGCGGATTGGTGCTCATCGAATGGCTCGTGATCGCCAGCGCGATGGCGATCGTCGCGGCTGCCGTCGTGCTGCTGCTCAAAGGGCCGATCGAACACGCCGCTCACAGCATCGTCACCGCCCTCGGCGGTAGCTAGACGGAGGCAGCCGAGATGTTGCGATCAGAGCGTGGATCGGCGTTGATCGAAAGCCTGCTGATGCTCGGCCTCGTCGTGCTCATCGTCGCCGTCGTCGTGCAAGCGTTGCTGTATGCGCATTCACGGTCGGTGTCAGAGGCCGCCGCCCAGGACGGTGCCCGCGAAGCTGCCGTCGCTGGCACCGGTGCGGGCGCCTCCCGTGCAAGCACCGTACTCGACGCCGCCGGCGACATAGGCGCAGACCTGCAACCCACGGCCACGAGCACAGCGGGCGCCGTGACGGTGACGGTCAAGGGACACGCGCCACGGATATTCCCGCTCTCGCTGTTTTTGCCTGCGGTCAGCTCCAGTGCGACGCTCCCGCGCGAGCGGTACGCCACAAACGAAGAAGCCGCGCCATGAGCCGCGTCTGGCGCTCGCTATGCAGTGAGCGAGGCGAAGGACTGATCGCCGGGCTGATCCTGATCGCCGGCGTGCTCGTACCGCTGATGTTCTTCATCCCGCTCTTCGGCCGCATAGAGAGCTCCCGGCTCGCCGTGCAACAGGCCGCACGCGAGGCGGTACGAGCAGCCACCCTCGCGCCCGACGCCATCCAAGCACGCACGGCCGCGCAACAGGCAGCCAGCACAGCACGTACCGAGACTGGCATTCCGCTCCGCCTGACGCTCGTCGGCAGCTTTGCCCGTGGCGCCACGCTGACAGCTGATGCGACCACCAACGTCTCGCTCGGATCCCTCCCGGGTCTTGGGTCGTTCGCGACGATCACCGTCCGGGGCCAAGCGAGCGCGCCCGTCAGCCAATACCGGAGCCTTCTGCCCGAAGGGGCACCGTGAGGTGCACGTTCTCATCGCGTCTCGCCGGCGAGCGTGGGTCGGTGCTCATCACCGGGCTCTTCCTGACGATCGCGCTGATGATGGTGATCGGCGCCGCCGTCGACCTCGGACACGCGTTCATCGTCAAGCGAGAACTGGCGTCGATCGCCGACGACGCCGCGCTCACCGGCAGCCAGGCACTCGACCAGAACGCGCTACACCAAGGCGCCTTCCAGCTCGAACCCAGCCAAGCACGCACCGCAGCGCTGGACACGATCACTCGTCTGCCCGGCGAGAGCACATCGGCAAGCGCGACGACGAACACCATCACCGTCCACGTCAGCCGACGCTTCCCGACGCTGCTTCTGGGTCTCGTCGGACTCAGTACGCTCACCGTCTCAGCGCAGGCGAGCGCGACACCACGGCAGCCATGAACGCACGTCTACCGCTGCTCGCCGCCTTCGGCGCCGGTGCGTTCCTCCTTGCCGGAGAGAGCCACGACAGCGCGCTCGTGCTCGTGCGTCTGGGGATCTGCGGCGCGACGCTCGCAACTGTAAGCGTGATCGACATCGCCGAACAGCGAATCCCGAACCGGCTCGTCCTCCCCGCTACGTTTGCCTGCGCCTGCCTCTCGGTCATCTCGGGAGTGTCGGCGAGCGTCCTGCTGGAGGGCGCAGCGCTCGTCCTCATACTCGCCCTAGTGAGCTTCGCCCGGCCACGAGCGCTAGGCATGGGCGACGTCAAGCTCGCACTGCTCGTCGTCGTCGGGCTCGACGGCAGCGCCGCCCAGGCGCTCTTGTTCGGGGTTCTCCTCGCGACGATCGGCGGCCTTGCAACGATCGCGCGCTTCGGAGTCTCTGTCCGGCGCTCTTCGCTGCCGCTCGCCCCTTTCATCGCCGTCGGTTCGCTCCTTGCGCTCCTCACATGAGTGACGGCAGTGACAAGCCTGGACGCACCAACGCGGCGCTCGCGACCTTCGCCTGGACGATCTTGCTTGCACTGCTCTGGGTGGTGCGTCCACCCGTGCCGCACCTCGAACTCCCCGGGTCGGTCAGCGGCGCAATGTTCTCGGAGTTGATCGAGTTCGTTGTGTGGGCGCTGCTGGCGCTGCTCGTCCTGCGACGCTCGCATGAGGCCCTGCGTGTGCTCGCCGAGCGACCCACGCGCCGCCGCCTAGCAGAAGGCGAACGCCTGCAGCGCATCCTCACACCACCCGCGATCAAGACAAGACCGCCGGCAACCCACAAGCGCTACCGGCATCAGATCAAGCTGGCAGACCACGCGCGACTCGATGAGACCAATACGTCAGATCACCCGCTGCCAAGTTCATCGCCAGTCTCCAATGAGCCGACGATCCGTGTCTTGCTGCTCGGCCCCTTTGAGATCGAGGGCATCGAGGACGCCGTTGGCGTGCGCACCACCTGCCAGCAACTGATCGCGTATCTCGCGCTGCGCCGCCGCGGTGCAGCGCGAGACGAGCTCATCGAAGCGGTCTGGCCTCGAGAGGACCCACACAGCGCCCGGCACCGGCTCTACCAAAACATCAGCGAGGCGCGCAAGCTGCTCGGGGACGCGCTGATCTCAAAGCGCGCCCACTACACCCTCGACCGGCACAAGATCGCTATCGACATCGACGAACTAGACCAAATCCTCACCGAGCTCAACTCGATCGACGACACCAAAGCTCAACTGACAATGCTCGAGCGTGCCCTGCGCCTCTTTCGCGGTAAGCCGCTGGCCGGCTGGAACCAAGAATGGGTTGACAGCGAAGTCGAGCACCTCCGGTCGATCCACATCGATCTGTTCAAGCGAGCCGGGCACGCACACCTGGCAACCGGCGACGCGCGCGGTGCCCTCAAAGCAGCCCAACAGGGACTCGCACTCGACAGCTACAACGAGGGCCTGTGGCGCCTCGCCATGCAAGCCGACGATCGCCTCGGCCAACGCGACTCCGTCGGCCGCCGCTACGAGCAACTACGCCGCCTGCTCGGAGAGCAACTCGGCCTGGAACCAGAGAGCGCCACACGCGCGCTCTACTACGAGCTGCTCGGACAACGGTGACTCCCGCCAGTACGTCACATCTCATCCGCGCAGATGTGAGGGCGAGCATTCACGGCCGGATGCGCCGACGCCACCGGCGTTAGGCTTCGACCAGGCTGCTGGCGTCTCGTCGATCTGGTCGGCTGAGGGAACCGCGATTTGGCCGGGCAGGTTCCCGACCCGGCGAGCTGGCCTGCACGACCCCCAGCTAGCCGGCGCCTCAGAACCTAGCGGCGACGCTTGCAGCGTGCGAGTTTGCGCGCCATAGGCGCCTCCCACATGGTCCCCGGATATCCAAGACCCGTCGTTCGCACTCCGAGTGCCACGAGCTCGTGATGAGCCTGCTCCACACTACGTGCAGGTATCACCGCCCTCGCGAGGGGGGCAACGGATTCTAGTGCGCTCCTCGCAGAAAACAGGTGCACCGCACCGCCAGCTGCCGTGAGGGTTGCGACTTTCATTCCACCTCTTATTGGCACTGTGCCACGCTCACCGAGCACGCAGCGCATCGTACTCAACGTGGTTCCGCTCTTAATCGTTTCTGCAGCCGCCTTGAGCATTGTCACCTCAGAGAGCGGAATCGACATACAGTGGCGACCTCCACCCAAGTCATCTAGTTCCTTTAGCCGCGCTTCGCTCTCCTTGACGGATAGCTCTCCATCGCATCCGAGCCCAAGGACCGCTGCGATCACTGGCAGGCCGGAATCCTCGATCCATCGCATGGTCGCCAGAATGATCGCATCGGCGATCGGACTAACCAAGCCAGTCTCATGCCCGTGTGCGAGCGCGTCCCCACTTACATCGACCAAGATCACGAGGTCACAGTGACGTGCGCGTGCTGCCGCGATTATCCCTGCGGCGGCCATCGCTGTTCCCTCTCCAGGGTCAATCAGCGCTACTGGCTCGCCTCCGAGAAAGGTGCTGGCGCGAGCCTCAGATGGCGTGATATTAGCCGGTCCTAATGTAAGCGGTCCCGCAAGAGCCGCACACTCGGCTAGGGGCTCGACATCGCTCAATTCACAGATTGCACGTGGTCCTGCTAGGGGATCAACCGTCCGCCTCTCCCAGGTAAGCCCTCCTAGAGCCAGCTTGGCTCGCGGCGCGTGCTTCCTAATCGTCCGAGCCACGACAAGCGCCCCCGCTACGTCCCCTCCGCCGCCTATCCCGAGGCAAAGAATTCCACGGGACGAGCGAATTATCTCGATGAGATGGGATCCCGGATCGCTCATGGCAGGGGATGCAGGATCCGAACCCAATCAAGGGACTCTGCTGCTACACCAGCACCATAGAGTGCTATACAGCGACTTTTAGAGCGCGCGTTAATGGGAATGGCCGCCAGGACGCGGGCAAACGAGGCTCCTGTGGTTACAAAATCGTCGAGCACTATCGCTGGACCGTCCCGTCGACGCTGGTGGACTGCCCGCTCATACAAGACCTCGCTGTCTTAAGTGCATCAGAGGCGCAGTCTTACCCATCGCGCTCGCCCCCACACAAAACAACCAAAGGAGCACCCAATCGTTGGTGATTGCGAAGCGCGCAGATACGATCGCCGACGTGTTGACCGACAAGAGGATGATCCAAAGTGGCTTCGCCGACCGCGCTCAGGGCTAGCGAGGTGCGCGGTAGCGCGACCGATGTGAGCCGCGGGGTGCTTGTTGCAGATAGCCCTGTGGAGAACATCATCGCCCGGGCAGTCGGCAAGGGCGTTAACCTGCATCGTCTGAGCGCTGCCGGGATGCCTGTACCACGTTGGGCGATCATCGGCAGCGACATATTGCAAGCTTTCCGCATACACAACGCGATTGATCCGCTAATCAGCAAGTCAATCAGTCGCCTGACGCCCGACAGAGCCAACGAGGTTGCCAACGAGATCGCGAAGCTACTAGCTGGCGGACACTGCCACGACATGATCCACGATGCGATCCGCAGTGCCTACGAGGTGGTGGGCGTCGAGGCGGTAGCGGTCCGCTCGTCTGCCGCCGACGAGGACGGCCGTGAACTGTCATTCGCGGGCCAGTTCGCCACATATCTAAACGCAAAGAGTCTGGAGCAGGTTGCGACCCGAGTTCGTGACTGCTGGGCGTCGGCATATTCCGCGCGCTCGCTGCGCTACCGCCTTATGCACCAGCTGTCACTCGACTCGATTGAAATGGCCGTGATCGTCCAGGCGATGGTAGGCGCGGAGAAGAGCGGCGTAATGTTCACCGTTAATCCAGTAAGTCGCCGTTCGGACGAGATTCTGATCAGCTCAGCCTATGGTCTCGGTGAAGGAATCGTTGATGGTTCAGTTGATTCAGACTCCGTGGTTGTCGATCGGGGCAGCGCAACCGTCAAGGACATAGTGCTCGGCGCAAAGGATCAAGTAGTTGAACCGGCCGCCCACGGCGGAGTGACGACGAACCGGACCCGCGAGCCGCGACCTGCGAGATCAATCAGCGATGAGGAGATCGGCGCACTCGTCAAGTACGCGGGCTCAATTGAAGCCTTGTTTGGCTGCCCGCAAGACATCGAGTGGGCGATCGACGCTAGCGGCGTCGCCGTGCTACAGAGCCGGTCTATCACCACACCCGTAAACTCGGCACCCGGTGAGCAACGGATATGGGACAACTCGAACATCATCGAGAGCTATGGGGAGGTAACGGCGCCCCTTACCTACCGAAGTGTCGCTTCGACCTGAGCTGACTGGGAGCCGGCAACCGCATAGCCGCCGGAGGTGAGGTGCTCGCTTTGGTGGGTCGCAAACGGGATCGCTATGCCCACCAACAGCACCCAGATTGCAAGGATAACCCGCCGATGTACATCGGCCAGTGCGTGGAGGCGAAGCATCAGCGTTTGCATTCGGGTTGGCTTCTCTAGCGGCAGGGAACTGCCTACGGATTTCTGGATATGCGTGTCGACGGCATAAGCACGGCGTTGTAGCCAGCGCCTCGTGGAGTGTCAAACGCGACCTGGGACCAAGAGCGATTGGTTGGCGCCACCGCGACGTTCTTTGTGGTCTCGCGCAGCGTTCCTGGGAGGTCATCGCACGGAGCCACGGTGGATTTAGGAACGAGGCGGCTCGGCATGTACTCTGCTGCCCCACAAATGCAGCGCCAGCGGAGAAAGGACAGACTAGATGGGCGACGACGCAGTTCGCGAGAAGGTGCGGGAGATAGTGGGCGATCTGGCTCCACTCAAGGGGCAGCCGCTGGCGACGACGTCCCGGCTGGTTGTCGATCTCGGGTTCGACTCGCTCGGTCTGTTGGAGTGCATCGGGGCGATCGAGCAAGAGTTTGGGTTGCCCGACATCGATGAAAGCGAGCTTGCCGTCGAGACGCTAGGGGACGTTGAGCAGCTAGTGGTCGATGCTCTGGCGCAACGCCCCAGCGGGGAGGTCATCGATGCGCGATAGAGATCCAGCGTCGACTTTCTCGACGATCCTTGCGGCGCAGGCCCAGGACATACCGGATGAACTTGTATACCTGTTTCTACGCGACGGTGAGACTGACGAGGAACGAATCACTAACCGGGAGCTGAACCGGCGCGCGGCAGGCTTTGCGACTAGCCTTGCAACGGCGGTACCGCCCGGGGGTCGTGCACTTCTGATCCTACCGCCTGGTCTGGACTATGTAGCGGCCCTGTTTGGTTGCTTCCACGCCGGTGTTGTCGCCGCCTCAGCAGCGCCGCCGCACCCAGCGCGCCTGCATCGCACACTGCCGCGGTTGCTCGCCATCGCTGAGGATGCCGAAGCGCACTGTGTCTTGACGACTCCTGAGAAAAAGGCGATCGCGGAACCATTTCTTGGCGACGCCGGACAGGCGCTCGCACAAGCACCTTGGCTTACCGACACAACTGAGGGCGACTTGCGCGAGCACGATTGGGGCTCACAGCCACGGCCGCGATCGGAGCTGGCGTTCCTTCAATACACCTCCGGGTCCACCAACACACCACGAGGCGTGATGCTGACTCACCAGCACCTAGTTGGCATGTGTTGCATGATTTCTGATGCGTGGGAGCTTACGCTCGGTCGCGATCTCGGCTTCAACTGGCTACCTCCATATCACGATATGGGCCTCATCAGCGTTCTACAGCCAACGATCGACGGCGGAGCTAGCATCCTCACATCTCCGCTGTCGATCATGAAGCATCCGCTGCGATGGCTGAAGGGCATCTCCCGTTACAAAGTTACAACAAGTGGCGGTCCCAACTTTGCGTACGACCTGTGCGTCGAGCGTTTCAACGAGGCAGATTGCGAGGGTCTTGACCTCTCCTCGTGGGAAATAGCAGCCAACGGATCAGGGCCCGTTAGAGCAAGCACCTTGGAGGCTTTCGAGAAATGTTTTGCACCGTACGGTTTCAGGGGTAAGGCGTTCTTTCCGTGTTATGGCCTAGCCGAGGCCACCCTGCTCGTCACTGGAATCCCAAGGGACCAGGTGCCTACGACTAAGGATTTTTCGGCGCGTGCCTTGGAGCAAGGCGACGTGAGCAGTGGTACGCCTGGCGATACGACGACGCTAGTTGGCTGCGGCGCACCCTATGACGGCCACGTTGTTGCGCTCGTCGATCCCGAGACGCTCGAACGCAGTCAACCGGGGCGCGTGGGTGAGATCGTGGGACGTGATAGTTCACGCCGCGGCGGATACGCGCTGGCAGCCTGTCGCCTGAGCATCATGACAGGCAAAGTCGGAAACTGAGGTCGTAGTGCTCCGGATACGTGACGTTTGTAAGTCCTATGGCGGGGTCGTGGCTCTCGACGGCGTTAGTCTCGAGATCGCGGCCGGCGAGATCCTCGGATTGCTAGGCCCTAATGGCGCAGGGAAGACCACGTTGATCTCCCTTATTGCCGGTCTCACGCCACCTGATCGTGGCTCAGTTACGGTTGACGGATTTGACGTTGAGACGCACCCAATGCAGGTTAAGCGGATGCTCGGGGTGGTACCGCAAGAGCTCGGGATCTACCTTCAACTCACGGTCGAGCAGAATCTTCGTTTCTTCGGGCGGCTGGTAGGACTACGACGGAATGCTCTTGATGAACGTATCGACAGCATCGCCGAGGCGCTTGACCTGAGCACTCTGCGTGGCCGTTGTGCGCAACAGCTGTCCGGCGGCCAGAAGCGTCGACTTCATACCGCTATGGCACTTCTACAACACAGTCGGCTACTGCTGCTTGACGAGCCCACAGCCGGCGTGGATGTTGACACCCGGACGAGACTGCTGGCTTACATCCGCGACCTGGCAAGCGAAGGGACGGCAATCTGCTACGCGACCCACTACCTACAAGAGGTCGAATCACTCGGCGCGTCGGTAGCGATCCTCGAGAACGGGCAGCTGACGAGCAGAGGCACACTCGCAGAGATGATTGCCGCCTCCGAAGGTGCGCTAGTCGAAATCCGGATGGAGGATCCGCTACCCCGCGCGCTGAACATCGATGGCCGCGTGGCCGACGAGGATGATGTTTTGCGGATCGCCACAACCGATCCTTCAACTGCCGTGATTACGGCGCTCAGCGGTCTGGGTGAGCAAGCCAATCGTATCCAGTCGATTGAGATCGTCCAACCCAGCCTGGAGAGCGCATACATGGCTCTTACTGGCCGACGTTTTGATGCGAACACTGCGGCAGCGCACCGTGAATAGCCTGCGACGCAGCCTCGCCATCGCGCGCAACGATCTCGCGCTCCTGCGCCGAGAGTCGTTGTTTGTGATCGTCCTAGTTGCGATGCCAGTCGTCATCATTACCTTCGGCAAGTCGGCGTACGCAGCCGTGCTGCACGGTGAGGGCTATAAGCACGCCAATGGTGCTGAGCAAGTTGTGCCCGGAATGGCACTCATGTTCGTCTTCTTCATGGTGACATTCGCCGGTCTCGCTTTCTTTCGTGAGCACATGTGGAACACATGGGATCGGATGCGGATGCTTCCGGTACGCAACTATGAGCTGATGCTCGGTAAGGTTGTCCCCGCGTTCTTGATTATCTGTTTTCAACAGACCCTTGTTTTTGGTCTGGGGTATCTAATCTTTGGGCTACATATCCGGGGCTCGCTCGCCGCACTGATCGGAGTTGACCTAGCGTTCGCGGTCTGGCTTATCGCATTCATACTCGCCACGGTCACGATCTGCCGTACCTTTCAGCAGGTACTCGCAGTGTCCAATCTCGGCGCAATCCTCTTTGCTGGTTTGGGCGGGGCGTTGGCGCCAGTCAGTGATCTGCCCAGGTGGGTGACGCCGGCCTCGCATGTAACTCCGATCTACTGGGCGATGAGCGGCTTCAACAGCGTGCTACTCGACGGAAAGGGTTTGAGCGCCGTGCTTGCTCCCATTTCGGTGCTGATCGGGTGCGCGCTGCTCCTGACCACATTTGCTGCTTGGCGCTTCCGGATGGACACACGCAAGACTGGCGCACTCCCGGGACTATGAACTCTACCCTGCGCCTTTAGGGGATGGCGCAGGAGTCAACCCAGACGATAAATCTGTCGCTCGCGAGATCTTCAAGAAACTCCAGTGCGTCACAAGCAGCAACACCAACATCGACATCGTAGCGATCGCTGATCTGCTCTGCGATCTCTGCCACCGTCCGTGTGCCATTACTCAGACGCCAGATCAGACCGCCGACCTCCGACAGTTCGCGGTGCTCTGTGCCGTTGGCGATAAAAGATCGCCTCTGCGGTTCTCCGGATCTCGACCTCGAGAGATCGCTTAGGTACCGGGCTCGAAGCGGACAAGCTAAAGCTCGATTTCCATCATGATTTCGCGTGCGATCTCGATTACAGAACGAACCCAGTCCTCCGACTGCGAAGCGGTGAAGTCGCGCATGGTTTCGACAGCCCAGAACGCGTCAAACGAGATCAACGATGGGTTCGCCCGGAGCATCTTCTGCGCCCGCCACTTCCGCCGCGGCGAGAACTGTCCGAGCGTAGCTAGTGTCCTGTCTGGTTGATTCGTTGGCAGTAGCGGCTGATGGAGTCGAGGATTTGGTCGGCGGTCTTGGTCCAGACGTAGGGGCGGGGGTTTTCGTTCCAGGTCTCGATCCATTGGCGGATGTCGGTGTTTAGTGCGCGGACAGACCGGTGTGCGCCGCGCCGCAGGAGCTTGGTTGTGAGCTCGCCGAACCAGCGCTCTACGAGGTTGATCCACGAGCTGCTGGTCGGGGTGAAATGCAGGTGAAACCGTGGGTGCTGGGCGAGCCAGCGGCGGATCTTCGGGGTCTTGTGGCTGGAGGCGTTGTCGAGCACGAGGTGCACGGCCAGATGGGCGGGCACGTTCTGGTCGATCCTCTGCAGGAACTTCAGAAACTCGATCGCGCGGTGGCGTTGGTGAAGAGACCCGATCACCTTGCCGTTGATTACGTTCAGCGCCGCGTAGAGGCTGGAGGTGCCGTGCCGCTCGTAATCGTGCGTCGCGCGCTGGGGTGTGCCCGGGAGCATCGGCAGCGTCGGCGCGGTGCGGTCCAATGCTTGGATTTGGCTGTAGGGTCGGCCAGGGGCGCGGTGTCGGCTTCTCAGCCGGTCCGTTTCCCCAGGCCGCCGACCGAACCGGACGTGCACGTTCCCGCGCATCCGGCTCTCCACAGGTATGCCGGTGGTGTTCATCTGATGGTCAGGCGTCGTTGCAGGCGGTCGAGGGGGAGACCGGGATCTGTTTGTGGCAGGTACCCGGCTTCCCACGGTGTCGGGATGCCGTTGCCTCGGTAGCGGTAGCGAGTTGTGCTCACGCTGCCGGGGTTAAACAGCACCGTCTTGCCGTCTGTTGGCCACCACCCCGGGAGGTAGCGGCGTCGCAGCCAGCGCCAGTTCGTCTTGGGGTGCTTGCGTCGCAGCCATCTAACGACCCGCTGCCAGGTATAGGCGCGCAGGTAGTTGAACGTCCGCGAGGACACCCCCGCTCTGAAATAGGCGCACCAGCCTCTGAGCACCGGGTTGAGCCGGTGGATCAACTGGTCGAGCGTCTGCTGATGGTCGGTCTGGGTGATCGCCTTGACCTTCGCCTTCGCGGCTTGAAGTGACCGCTTGGACGGGTAGGTGTAGACGTACCAGCGACCGTTGCTCCCTTGGTGGCGTTGGATTCGCCAACCGAGGAAGTCAATGCCCTCGTCAATGTGAGCGACCCCGGTCTTCTCCTTTGACAGCGCGAGACCGAGCGGACGAATCGCCTGCTCGGTATCAGCGATCAGCGCCTCGGCGTGCCGCCGCTCACCAGCCACGCAGATGACGAAATCATCGACGTAGCGGGTCATCCGGTAGTTCGGCTTGCCGTGGCGTCTGCGCGCCGCGCGCTGCCTCTGATCGCCCATCTGCTGCCACGCCCTGACGAAATGCTCGTCGAGCGCGCTCAGCGCGATGTTGGCCATCAGCGGCGAGAGAATCCCACCCTGCGGTGTGCCCGTCAGCTGCGCTTCGAGGCCACCGTGCTCGGTCATGATCCCGGCCTTCAAGAACGCCTTGACGAGCGCAAGTACGCGTTTGTCCGCGATCCGCCGTCGCACCCGGTCCAGAATGGCCGAGGGGTCAAGCTCGTCGAAGCACGCTTCGATGTCTGCCTCCACAATCCACTCATAAGAGCGGCTCGTGAGGTAGTGCACCTCGGCGATCGCATCCTGCGCCCGGCGTCCCGGCCGAAACCCGTAGGAGCACGGCTTGAAATCGACCTCGAAGATCGGCTCCAGCACCAGCTTTACCGCCGCTTGCACGACCCGATCGCGGATTGTCGCGATCCCCAGCCGGCGGAGCTTCCCGCCGCGCTTGGGAATCATCCGCTCCCGGACCGGCAGCGGCCGGTAGCTCCCGGACCGTAGCTCCTCACGAAGTCCGGCCAGTAGCTGCTGCACGCCCAACCTGTGCTCGACGTAGTAGGCGGTATCGCCGTCCACGCCAGCCGAGCGTGACCCACGGTTCGCTCTGACCCGTAGCCACGCGACCTGCAACATGGCTGGATCACAAACGAGGTTATGGAGGTCAGTGAACCTCCGGTCCTGATCATCTTGAGCCCACTTGTTGAGCTTGCTCTGGATCTCGAGTACCCGCGCCTGAGCCCCACTGGCCTCAAGCAACGACGCGTCGCTATTCAACGACGACCTCCTCGCATTCCAGCCGCACACCCAAAACCTGCTGCCTCCCTTCGCCATGCGGCCGGCTTTCCCGGCCTCGGACTACTACGGAGGCTCCGCCCCCGCCCGGTGGCATCAGCCGACGCTGAGCCTTCCCTACCCCCAACAGAGGGTGAGGGGACCACCAGCGGGTTCCCACGTTCACTGTCGATCGATCGACGGGATAGACGACCAGCTTCTCCCCTGCGGGCCTGTCGCGACGACAAGCGCAGTTACTCGCCGCGAGACCCCGCCACGGCGTTGCCGCCGTCGTCAGGGACCGGGTCCCCCGGAGAATTTCGGGGTTCCCACACACCGCATAATCAGCCCAAATCCACCGGGTTAGAGCCGACCGCGTCGCTTGAGGGGGTTCACTCACTGGTTCACTTTCGTTTCGCCGCTTCGTCTCGCTTGCCGCACCCGCGGAGTCCGGTAGTCCCTCCGCGTCACAGCTTTGTCAGGGCCGCTTCCCACCCTCCCCCGCAGCTCCGGGATCAGGCTGCCCTCAGCTACCACCAGGCCGCTGCGGCAGCCCAGCGGCGGGGTCTCTCACCCCGCTCGATCCGACAGCGCCTCGTGGCGCACCTTCTCATCCACACAGAGCACAACGGCGCGCTCAGGCGGGTTCAGGTACAGCCCGCAGATATCGTGCACCTTCTCGATCAGCAACGGGTCCTTGGAGAGCTTCCAGGTCTCCTGGCGGTGCGGCGCAAGCCCGAACGCGTGCCAGATCCGCATCACCGCGTCCGGGGTCATACCCATCTCCCTGGCCATCGACCTGGTCGACCAGTGCGTCGCGTTCTTCGGCGCGCTCTCCAAGGTCTTGGTCACGACCGCCTCGACCTGCTCGTCGGTGACCGTCCGCGGTTTCCCGGCCGCGGCTCATCCGCCAGACCCTTCAAACCGGCGCTGCGCGAACCGGTTGCGCCACTTCGTCACCGTCGGACGCGAAACGGCCAGCGCTTCGGCGATCTCGCCGTTAGACCACAACCCCTCCGAGGCCATCAGCACGATCCGTGCCCTCAACACCAGCGCCTGAGCGCTCTTGCGGCGCCGCGTCCAGCCCTCCAACACGGCGCGCTCCTCGTCGGTCAACTCGATTGAAACTGCAAAAGGAATAGGCATGACCACCACCTACCCTAACTGCAAACGAACTAAACAATCAGGACACTAGGAGTCCGTCGATAGCTCTGCCGAACCCCTCATGCGCGGCGAGAACGGCGCTCTGCGGATCGTCGACTCGCAACATCCCCAGCGCGTCCTCGAAGAGACTATCGGCGGTCCCGAAGTTCCGCTGAGCCACCATCGATGCGAACTCTGATGCCGCGAGCCTCTGTTGTTGTTGGGCCAGCCACGCGGCACCTTCTAGTGGTCGCGCGATCGCGAGGCGGTAGAGGAAGTCAACATCATCGACAGTGAAGCCGAGTGTCGTGTTACCGGTCTCGAACATCTTCAGCAACCCCGACACCTGGGTCGCAAGCCAATACTCTATATCGCACCGTCCCTCGGGCAACTGACGAATGACGGATTGGATACTCTTGGGGGTCGACTGACGCGTGCCCAATGCCAGTTTGCTTCTCAGGTACGAAGGGCTGCTCGGTGACGACGAAAATGTCGAAGTCGCTCGCCGCGTGCGCCATACCAGAGGCGAAAGATCCGCTCAGATACACGCACAACGGTGTAGCTGGCAGCGGCACATCCGCCCGCCGCAGTGCAGCTATGTCTGGTAGGACTCTCTCGGCGGTCGCCATTGGAATCAGATCTTGTCGAACGCGGGCGCCGAGACAACCCTAGCTCCGGGCTTGCTGTAGGGCTTCTTTAACTGTCGTGTTGGCCATCGTGATGATCCTCTGATTGTCGTGTCCGCACGCTAAGCACGCCGCGAGCATGTTACGACCTCGCCAACAACGCGAAAAATTTGCGCTTCCGCCCTTGTTCCGGCAAGGTTGTGCACAGAGCGACGCCGTAGTGCGCTGGCGCCCGGCATTCGGCGCGCCGCGCCGCGCCTGAGTGCAGCTTTTAGCGATGATCACACACCACAACGACATGGAGCGGAGCGGTCGCGCTCGCCGGATCCTGCTGATAGAGGTTGTCTTTATGTGCAGCTGTCTGCTTCTGGCAGGCGTGTCTTATCCCCTCTTCGGAGCTCGCGGTGTGGCGACCCTGGTAGGCGCTGGCCTTGCAGCCGGATGCGGCTGGCATCTTATTTTCTCCCTGTTGGTGGATGGCGTTGACCGATTGCTTCGGACTGATGCTCACCTCGCCCGTGACTGAGGGGGTGCCGCTCTGGAACTCGGTCGTGTGGCCTCGGCCGAAGAGGCGCGTACCTCTTGGCGCACAATCGGCGCACACCATGCAACAGAGCTTTGAGGGCATTGGCGGCGACGACGTTGCCGTCGCGGCCCTCGCTAAGGGCACGAACTCCGAGTCATGGACGGTTACGAACAAATGCGGTCGGAGATTTGTGCTGAGGTGCGCGCTAGGAAATGACGGTCGTGACGAGCTCGAGGCGATGGCGGTGGCTGCGATAGCGGTTGCCGCAAGCGGCGTCGAAACTAAGACTCCGCTGCTAGCCCGCAATGGCTCATACACAACATTGGACGATCGAAACGCCCTGCTTGTCGCGGTTGGCGCGCTCGTGTTGATGGCGACGGGCTCGACGGGACTGGCGCTCGGTAAGCGCTCGGCAGTGATGCGATTCACCGCGCGGGTCACTTTTGTCGAGATCGTTCCATTGGTTATTTTCAGCTACGTCTACTTCGCTTGGAGTGGGGCAACGGGTCGGACGCTCTCCCTGATCGCGATAGTGGCCGTGATCGGCGGCCTGATTGCGGGCTTTCAGTTTTGGAAGTGGTCGCGCGATCTCGGCGACGAGCCTTCCGAGCGGATCTACTTCATTTCCTGGCCACGAGTGCGAGTTGTGCTGGTACTACTGACCATGTTGGCCGCCGGCTTCAATGCGCTGCTCTACAGCGAGGCAAATCTGTCGATCGCCTATCTCATCTACGAGCTCGCGGTCTGCGCGGTGTTCGCCTACGTGGTTGCTCCACGTGGCCAGGCCGATGAAACCAAGCCGTGGTGGGCCGGACTCGGCGTACAGTGCTGCTCCAAGTCGGCCTCTACGTCCAGCTCATCGCACTCGCTGTCTGAGCGGATCTCATGTCGCTAGCTCAATCTGATGTCGCGCACATCATTTTGGCCATTGGGCTGCTGCTACTAGTAGCCCATCTGGCTGGGCACCTGTTTGTTCAAGCTCGTCAGCCGCGTGTGGTCGGCGAGATCATTGGTGGGCTTCTGCTCGGGCCAACTGTACTCGGCGCCGTCTTTCCCGGGCTCGAGAACTCTCTGTTTCCCACGACTGGCGTTAGCGCAAGTGTGCTCGGTGCGCTTTATCAGCTTGGGACGATCTTTCTGATGTTCGCCACGGGCGGCACGCTCCGCACACTGTTCAGGTCAACAGAGCGCAAGGCTGCGGTGTCGATCAGCACAGCAGGGATCGTGCTCCCATTCGCAGCCGGGCTTGCCGTGTTCCATTTCTTCGGTCTCGGATATCTTCACGGCAGCGCTCGCAATTTGGGGGGGCTGAGCCTCGTGTTCGCCGCTGCCATAGCTGTTGCGAGCATACCTGTCATTTCACGGATCATGCTCGACCTGGGCATCTCGAATACCCCGTTTGCTCGGATCGTCCTCAGCGCCGCGGTGATCGAGGACATCGTGCTTTACGCGGTTCTTGCGATAGCCGTTGGTCTGGCGGGTGGCGAGGTTGGCGGGTTTGGTGTGGCGGGCTGGCTTCGGATTGTCCCAGCCTCCGTAGCTGGTTCCGTTTACTACGCCGCTGCGACGGTGCTAATTCTCCTTTTCTCGCTTACCGTGGGACGACGTATTGCAGCCGCTTGTAGATCGCACGTACTGAGTCCTGTGGCCTACCTGATCGTGCTGCTGCTCGCGGTGACGATGATCTGTCTCACGCTCAGTATTACGCCGGTGTTTGGGGGGCTCGCCGCAGGAATCATGACCAGCCAGCTTGAGGATGAGGGAGCCAACGAAGCTCGACTAGCGATAACCCAGGTTGGGGCGGCGTTCTTCGTGCCGCTTTACTTCGCAGTAGTTGGACTCCAGCTGAATCTGCTGCGTAACTTCAACCCTCTGTTCTTCGCTGTCTTTCTTGGTTTCGCTTGTCTTGCCAAGGGCACCAGCGTGTATCTAGGGGCGCGCGTCGCCGGCGAGGCCCGTGGAGCCTCACGCAATCTTGCTGTGGCTCTTAACGCGCGTGGGGGCCCAGGGATCGTACTGGCCTCGGTAGCGTTCGGAGCCCATATCATCGACCAGCGCCTCTACGCCTACATTGTGCTGTTGTCGATTGTCACCTCTTCGTTTGCGGGCGCATGGCTTGGCCATGTTTTGCGTAGGGGTGCCCCGCTGCGTGCGGCGCCGGTCGGTGACTCACTGGCAGCGGCGTCGGTGGCCCAATCAACCTAGTTCGCCGGCCACGTGGTACACCGGACCGTTCGGGCCGCCGCTCAGCGATGCCCACCTATTTCACATGCAGACGATGTGGCTGTCTATGTAGTCAACCTCGCCCGTCCCGGCGTGACCGCGGATGCGCTGGAGTTGCTGAGTGATCACGAGCGCCAACGTGCCTCCGAGTTTCGGCTCTTGAGTCGGAGCACGCAGTTCGTGGTCTGTCGTGCCGTGATTCGCTTGCTGCTTGCCGACGAGGTCGGCTGCGATCCTGGTCAGCTGCCCCTCGCCGAAACTCGACTTGGTCGGCCATATCTCGCGTGCGACAGCCAGACGTGGAACTTCAGCATCTCTCATTCGCGCCATCTCGGGCTCGTAGCGATACGCCACGATAGGCAAGTCGGCGTCGACCTTCAATATCCCCGACTGGACTATCCGTGGCCGCGACTGATCACGCGCTTTTGCCGATCGGAGGAGGCAAGAGTGGCGCTGCGGGAATTTCAGGAACGTGGCGACCTGGCGCTACTTGAGCGATGGGTTGCCAAGGAGGCTCTCTTGAAGGCAGTGGGCTACGGCCTTACGTACCCGCCGGCACGGATCCATCTGCAACGTGAAGGGAGCGGCTGGAATTGTGCGGGTTCGTTGGTCGCCACACGTCGTACGCGGATTATCGTGCTCAAATCATTGGGTGCCATTCCAGCCGCATTGGCGCTCGTCGATTAGCTACGACGGCCAGCCGATTGTTGGTCGTCACCGCTTCAGCGGCGACAAGGGACGTGACTGGCTGCGGCTGCTGTTGCGCCGTCCTGGAAAGCCACGTGAACGACGAACGGATAGCCGCCCTGTGGGCAGACACCGGGGACAGCCATGCCGACGGGATGGTATGAGACACGTTTGCCGTGCACGCGGTGGTAATACGTTAGATGTTCCGGGCCGAGCGTTGATTGCATCGTGACGACGCTTGCGTCGGCTCCTTCCGGCCAAGTTGGGATGGTTGGGATCAGCGTGTCAAGGCTCGCCCCGGAGCCGCTCGGGTTCTGGACGAGCTGGCCGGGGAACAGGATTTCTGCGGAGACAGGACGCACGCTGATGGCATCGAACACCATTACGGTGTGGTGATCGACAGGCGTCCCCATGAATATCTTCAGGGTTGCTGCGCTGCGCACTATTTCGGTGCCTACTGGCAACTCAATCTGGGCACTACCGAGTCCCATGACTGCATTTGGCGAGCATCCGAGCGGGCCCTTTGTTTCGAGTACCGCTGATGGGCAGATCGCTTCGCCGAGACTCGTCAGCCCCAAGCCCATGCCGGGTGGAAGCTCGAGCGCGATGGAGGTGACGGGCGACGGTACCACGTCGGTGGCCGAGGCGACCCGGAAGCCAAAGTGGATGGTTGTGCTGGCGTTGGGTCGATCCGGCGAAAACGAGACTTTTAGCTTCACGATCTTCGCCGCTGCGGCTTGGCCGCAGGGCCAGAGGCAACTAATCAACAAAATAATCGCTATCCGTCGCCTGCTACGCATGTGGACGCCTTTTCTCGATCGTCGTGTCACACGCTGATTTTGCCGTTGATAGTCGCCGACAGCGCATAGTTGCCCCGCGTGAGGGTGCCGCTGATTTGAACAGAGCCACTGGCCCGGGAATAGCTACCACTTCCGGCGGTGGCCGATAGCTTGCCGTTGAAGTGCGCGTAATGGCCGGCTGCGTAGTATCCCGTCACCCCGTGCCCGCTGATTGTTCCTTTGTTTGTCGAGCAGGTAAACGTCACGGTTGCTTGCGTGTATGTGATCTTAAGGTCGATGGTAGCTGGGCAGTTGAACGTGCCGGATCCCCGGCCTCGCTCGTTGAGCACGGTCGTTCCGCGATGACTAACGAGGTGGGCTTGAAGAGACTCTCGAACAGTCTGGGTCGTGGCCTGGTGCGCGTCCCTCGCTGTGCTCGTGTGTGAATGAGCCATCAGACAGCCAGATGTGAACATGACCGTCGCGGCACATAGCGTCGCGACGCGTCGCGGCTGGGTTACGAAGTGCGCGGTTGGTTTCATGTGCTGCCTCCTACTTGCGTCGTCTCAGGGTGATCGGGCATCCGATGAGCTTGACTTTTGTCTGCTTGCGGACAATGGCGCCGTTTTGGGCCACGAGTTCGGTCGGTATGGTCAGATTCGCCTGCGCATTGGCGGCCTTCTTGATCTTTCGTGCAGGTTTCGTTACAGGTCGACAGAGGTCTGTCGGCGCATTCAACATTGAGTGTGGCCCTCGCGGAAGAAACAGCTCGAAAGTGTTGATCGGTACGTCGGGGATGTCTGGGAAGGAGACATGGACGGTACCGCTTTTATTGATCTTCGTGGTGCCAGCAAGGTCAAGCCGTACACCGTCGCCCTGCAGTATCAGGACTGGTGACGGGAAGTGACTGCGGCCGTGAGCTACAAAGTAGAGCGGCCCGACCATCTGCGTCGGCAGGACCGGTGTTGTAGCCCGCGCGATTCCGACGACAGATGTCATTGGGCAGTTTGCTGGATTCGCGTTGAAAATACCTTGGGGGCAGGAGCCTTGCAGAGCTCTGAGACGTACCGGTAGCTGTTCTGGCAATGCAATATTCATCTTTGCCAGGTTTGCCTGAGCGCCCATCGGTGCGCTCGGTCGTGTGAGCTTTACATCGAGACTTGCGCCATCGCGGCTGCGCGGCGGTGCGGTGGCCGTTGCTGTCAGGCTAGGTTTGAACGCCAGGTTCCTACAGCCGCTGACCGCGAACGGGTTCGACAGGTTGGCCATTGCCCCTTCGGTACCGGCAACTGTTGCGGTGATCTGCATCTGGCTGCAATTAGTTGGATTGAATATGAAGTTGGGTCGATCTATTTCGAGCGTCACTCTTTGCATTCGCAACGGCACCCCAAACACGATCTGTGGTAGTGCACGACTGGTGATCGTGAGCGCCGAGGTTTCCGGATTGACCTCAATACCTGCGCGAATGACGATAAGCCCGAGATTGAGGGGCCCTGCGACGGCGTTGGTGGCGATACTCAGCCCAAATGGAGCGCCTTCGTATCCAGTAGTGAGATACACGTTGCCGTCCATTGTGAACGGAAGGGAGCCTGCGCCAAGGGTTACGATACTTTTGCCGATGCGTGAGGCTTGCGGACAGTCACCTTCTTCGGCGGTTACAGAGGGACATAGCGGCACGCTTGAAAGCATCGCGTCAAGACCTGGCGGGGTCGTCATTTGTAGGCCTGAAAGGAACTGTTCGCGGTCGCTTCTAATCACGGTTACAGTGAAAGGACTGAAGGCGCCAGCGTCCGCGGCGATCGTGCCAGCGATCAAGCTCGGATGCAGCATCGCCGGCGTGGTACAGCCGGTCACGTTGTAGAACGATGACGAGAGGGCGTCGGCTGTGCCGGGCATCCACAGGCTTTCCGGTGGCGGCGTGATTCCTGGTGTGCTCCACGGTTCTAGCTCCGCTGTTGTTGTGGCCGGTCCGCAAGTTGCGGGGTTATCTAGCATGGCACGCGGACCACCGTTGAGATTGATGGTTAGCTGGCTGAGTGGCATCTGCGGGTTGTTGGCGATCTCAACGGTCAGCTGTCCCGTTGCAGGGTTCGCCGCCACCTTACCTTCAAGCTTTAGGTCAAGGCTTTGGCCTCGTCGACTTGTTTCGCCGCCAAGTTCTACGTACATCCGATAGAGGTTGCCGTCAACTGCGTCAGCATCGGTGCAAGCTGACTGTCCAGCACCACCACAGCCCGGTGTTGCAAGGTATACCCGACCTTTGACCGGCAATGGCAGCAGCGGGGTCAAGGCTTCTGCGGTGCCCACTGTAGATGCTTCGGGGCAGTGACCGGGCGCCAAGCGACCTTCGCCGCTTGGCGCGAGTTCTTCACCTTCGCCGATTTCTTCGGGGCGCAATTCTTCGCCGTTCCCGTTTGTGCCGGTCGGCATATCGAATCCGTGCGGCCCGTTTTGGTTGCAGGCCTGAATTCCGTTGGCGACCGCGGGACTGATCGTCACTCCTTGTGGCAACGTCACGGTGGTGCCTCGCATCGGTGGCGTGGCTATCTCTTGTCCGAGCCCTTCGCCTTTGGTTTCGACGTTGATGCTAAGGCCGAGAGGTTCGTCTGCCCCCAACGTGTCCGGGCGTACTTCGATTTCCGGGGTGAATGGGGATCTTTCGCATTCAGTCACGCCTGGCAGGGAGGACTTTGCTCGAAGATACTTGCCAGGTTCCTCCCACGAGTCCGCCCATGCGGTCTCGGTTGTCGGTCCGCCCGAACAGTCGGACGGCATGGTCAAGAACGGCATCGGTGCGGCACCGCTTTTTATGCCGCCGCCTTCACAACCCCACCGTTCTTTGACCTGGATTGCCGCGCAACTGAGACCCCGCTCAGGATCATGTTCAGGATCGGCAGGCACTCCCCAGAGCGTCGTTTCTATGCTGACGATCGCAAACGCCGGTAGGCCTCGCGTAGCTATGCGGACCCCATAGCCCTGCGGCGTCTGGACAAGACGGCCTTGCATAAACAATGTGCCGAGACCGGCATCCATGCCAAACTCTGCTGGCTGCCTAGGTTCGGGAACCACATCGAAGATCGGGCCTAGCAAAGCTTTGTTGCCAAAGAAATGCACGACGAACACTCCAACCTGGGCATCAGTTGGGCACCTATTTTCCGACGCCGCCGTCACTTCGCAACGAGTTACCGCAAGCGGGTTTGCCTGCATCCCTAGCGGCATGTTGATGACGACGTCCCTGGGGTCACGTGTTGGGATAGTCGAATCTTCGCCGCTCGGTTCGCTGTCGAATTCGAGCTCGTTGGTTAGCTGCGAGGGATGCCCGCCTGCTTGTGTATAGAGGTACGGTTCATTCACCCAGCCAGGACCGGACTGACCAGAGGGTACTTGGTGCGGCCGAGTGGTCGCAACACTAAATCTCGCGATTCCAAACGGTTTGCCTTCGACCGTCGCAGCAGCAGACGACGCTACTATAAGTAGCAACGCGACGATGATAGATATAACAATGGCGAGCCTACGAGCGCGATCGATATGTGGGTGTACTATCGGGGAACACCAAGACGACGTGCTGCGACTCCCTCGACAGTACATCGTTTTATCAACGAGCCTTGCGGGACCGAGTATCATTTACTTCCCGGCCTGATAAGCGGATCGCCCGTAGTTGCGTTTCAAGTAGAGAGCGCGGAATGGGCTGCGCGCAATTGGGGCACATGAAGTCAGTGCGCTGCTGGTCGTGCGAGCCTTCGTTCGTCGGAGCCAGGTCATTGTTCTCTCGCTGGCGTGAACGCAGCTCAAGACGCAGATCGGCGACCGACATTTTGTGTTCCGCAGCATGGTCGAGCCAGCGTTCCTGTTCGCCTACAGGTAGCGCGGCGAGGCTCTCATGGTGACTCCAGGACAGGCTCTCCCGACGTCGGGAGATCTCGAAGTTCGACGCCACATAAACCATGTTCATCAGCGTCTGCCGGTCGTATCCGGTTATGGAGGTAGCCCGGCTGTACTTCTCGCCGAACTTCTCGTTTCCGTACCGAATCCAGTCCCCCACCCACCACGGGCTGGAGCGATTTATTACCGCGAGCCTTTGGCCAGCACGACTCCACTCCGCCAGCTCAAGTCCGTCCTCGGCGATCCACGCGACTGAGGTCATCGAGGCGCGCGACTGGGCCGCTGAAGTAGTTGCGGTGGGCATCGTGCGATGGTTTATCAAAATGTCGGCCCTTGTTTTTTGGCCAATGTGCGCAAGTTTGGAAGCATCGGCTTCGCTATCGCGCAAGAACGGAATCAGAAACACTTACGGAGGTGGCTAGCACGAATGATCCGAGCCATCCATATAACCAAGATCCTCGATACGCAGGGCGATTTCTAGGCCGGTCAGGTCGACTGGATCTCCAAGAATCTTGCGTGTGTCGTTCAGATAGTTTTCGATCGTGCGTCGCGACACTCCGATGGCGCGTCCCGCTGTGGACGGACTTCGCCCGTGCTTGAAGTACGCGCGCAACGCATCGCGAACACGTCGGCCGTCTAAATAGGCGCTGTTGAGCGGAGCGATATAGGTTTTGTGAAACATTTTTATGACGGCCTGGCTTTGTAGAGCACCAATGATCGGTAGCGCGTTCGCGCATGAAACGATCACCCCCGATTCACGCTCCGCAACAAGTAGCGCCGCCTGTGCTTCTTCGTGAGTTTCACGCCATCCAGCGAGCCCGAACCCCGGCTCGCCGATCGCGAGGGAAGCTTCGCGGTCTCGCTTCATGGAAAGAAGCCGACCAATATCGCTCGCGCCAAGCTTGCCGGTGCCACCGAACCAGGCCCATGACGTCCCGTTGTCGGCGTCAGCTAACCGCTAGTAGACTGAGGCTGCGAGTCCCATTCAGAAATCCGACCAGCGCTGTCGCCGTCACTCCGCCGAAGATCAATCCGCGCAGACGCCGGCGGTCCTTATCAGTGAGTGAGACTCGAACAGCCGCGGATGTCGTCTAGTAGGTCTTCAACATCGTCGACGATTCGTCGGATCAGTGCTAGAAGTACGACGGTCACCCCGCCTACTACGGTCTCCCACCGGAACACTTGGTGGCTGTGGACCCGTCCATAGAGCAGGTAACAACACACGTACGCCGTGAGCACCGCACCTGCTTGCGAAACCGGGAAGCGCTCAGAAAGGTAGGTCTGCACAATCCGTGTCGCCCCGTCGAATCCGACGGTCTCCCGCTCCCGCTGGGCCTCTTGGTGTACTTTCGCCATCGGAACGTCTCGTATGTTGTGATCCGAGGTGTGCACGAGCGATCTCTGCTTTGGTCTGCGCCAACGGGAGACGGATAGAACCAGAGCAGGCCGGCACCTGTCAAAGCCGATGCAACTGAATGCGCATTTCGAGGATCAGGGGGAAAGGTGTTATGAAGCAAGACATGAGTTCAGGCCCGGCCGAGAAGGCCCAGACGACCGACGCGAACGCCGTGGTTCTCGAGATCGTCACCGAGATGTCGCCTTCGGGCATGACCGAGGTGGGACCCGACACCGAACTAGTGGCGGAGCTTGCCTTCGACTCGCTCGGCCTCGTTGAGCTCCTCGCCGCCCTGGAGGACGCGCTTGACCTGCAGCCGGTCGACGTCGAAGCGTTGGCCGAGATGAACCGGGTCGCCGACCTCCAGCGCATTATTCGGGGAGCCCAGGCTCGAATGCCACTGGCGAGGACGCCCGAGTGAGACCCCACAGCTACCGTAGCTTTGCGGAGCCCCTTGCGATCAATGCCGAAGCGCTGCCTGAGTTTCTCGCGTTCGTCTACCTCGACGACGACGAGCACGAGCACAGGATCAGTTTCGCCGAACTGCATGAACGGGCGCTTGGGGTGGCTCATGACCTGCTCGCCTCTGCCCAACCGGGTGACCGTGCTCTCCTGCTGCTGCCCCCTGGCCTCGACTACGTCGCCACAATATTCGGCTGCTTCTACGCTGGTATCATCGGGGTCTCGGCACCGCCCCCACAACCGCGTCGACTCGAGCGAACGCTTGCCCGTCTCCTGAAGATCGCCGAGAGCGCCGGTACCTCGACCGTTATCACGACTGCGCCATTCTCCGACTTGGCGCGCGGCGTAATCCCCGCCGGACACCAACTCCTGGATGCCCGGTGGCTTGCTGCCGACGCGAGCGGTTCAAGCACGGACACATCAGTGATTGCCGACCCAGACCCCACTGATGTAGCTTTCTTGCAGTACACGTCTGGCTCTACCGCCGACCCTCGAGGAGTCAGACTCACTCACGCCAACCTTCTCGACAACTCACGGTTCATTGCTGCGGAGTTCGATCATGACCCCGAGCTGAGCCTCGGCTTCAACTGGATCCCGCCTTTCCACGACATGGGCTTGATCGGCGCGATCCTCCAGCCTGTCTACTTCGGAGGACTGCATGTAGACGAGGCAGCGCAGGGCCGAGATCCCGATCGAGCCGCGTCGGTCCTCGTGTCACCGCTGGCGGTGGTGAAGCGTCCCATTCGCTGGCTCCAAGGCATCAGCCGTTATCGCGCTACGACTAGTGGCGGTCCGAACTTCTTCTACGACATGTGCGTTCAGCGCATTGCTGAGAAGGACTGCGACGAGCACCTCGATCTCTCCTCGTGGGAGGTCGCCTTCAATGGAGCCGAACCGATCCGCAGTGACACTATGCTGGCTTTCTCCGAAAAGTTTGGGCCTCACGGCTTCCGATCCACCGCGTTCTTCCCTGTCTACGGCCTCGCGGAGGCCACCCTGATGGTCACCTCACCGTCGAAGTCAAAGCGGCCCATGACCCAGAGCTTCGCGGCCGAGGCTTTGCTCGAGAACCGAGCTATTCCCACCCGCGACAGCCGCGATCCAATGCTCGTGGGCTGCGGCTCGCCGGACAGCTACCACCGAGTCGAGATTGTGAACCCTGAAACGGCCGCCCTCACAGGGCATGGGGAGATCGGAGAGATCTGGGTCAGCGGCCCAAGCGTTGCCGATGGCTACTGGAGCAGCGGTGATGCCGACGCGGGTCGGCATTTTGGGACCGTGCTTGCAGACACGAACGGCTCGGACCGCTTCCTTCGCACTGGGGATCTCGGGGTCATCCACGAGGGGGAGCTGTTCGTGATGGGTCGTATAAGTGACCTGATTATTCTCAGGGGCCGCAATCATCATCCTCACGACATCGAGGCGCTGGCTGAGTTGACCGAGCCCATCCTGATCCCTCACGCGAGCGCGGCGTTCGAGCTGCAGTCCAGTAACGGCGAGCCCTGGGTCGCTCTCTTGGCAGAGTCCAAGAGTACTGACGCCGATGCGCTACAACAGGCCCTTGCGGTCGTGAGAATCAAGGTGGCTGAGGAGCTGGAGCTCCCGCTCGCTCTGGTGGCCATTTGCGAGCGGGGCGCCATTCCAAAGACCACGAGCGGCAAGATCCAGCGCCGATTGTGCCGCACGCTTCTCCTCGCCGGCGAGCTTGAGATCGTCGCCGAATGGCGCTCGCCAGCGCTTGCCGAGGCCTCGGCAGCATGACCCCCGCCGCCGCAGAGAGGACCTTGCGTGGCGTGCTCGTTACAGGCGCGACTGGGCTGGTCGGCACCGAGCTGATCGACCAGCTACGAGAGGGCGGTGCTATCGAAGTTGTCGGCGTCAGTCGTCGGGGATCGTCGAGGGATCCCGACGTGGTTGCCTGGGACATGGCGGTCGAACCGCCCCCGCCGCAGCTACGGCGCCCGTGGAACGCGATCGTCAATACCGCGGCCAACACACGCTGGACGATGAGCCCACAGGAGGCTACGGCGGCGAACGTCGCCAGCGTGCGTGCCCTAAAGCCACTTGTGGGCGCTGACACCCATGTAGTCCACGTGTCGACGGCTTACGCGCTCGGGCTGCGTGGCGACGTCGCGTCCACAGACCTAGCGGACTACCGCAACACTTACGAGTGGTCGAAGGCGCATGCCGAGCGCGTCGCGCGCGAAGCCTTTGCACGCCTGACGGTGGTACGTCCCCCGCTCATCGTGGGACGGCGCAGTGACGGGCGGGCAGCACGGTTCTCCGGCATGTACACGCTGATCCGAGGGCTCACCGTAGGAACGGTCCCGGCGATCGTCGCCGATCCTGGGGCCCGCTTCGACGCGATCCCGGTCGACCGGCTCGGGCGGTTGCTCGCCGATCTCGCCGGGAACTGTGATCCAAACGAGGGATCGGCGTTGACCATCGCTGCTGGCGCAGCAGCGCCGACCCTCGAGGAAGCGATCGCTGTCGTTGTCGATTCCCTCAACGATTGGCGACAACAACACGGCCGGCCGTCGTTGAAGTGCCCACCACTGATTTCGCCAGAGAGCTGGAACCGGTTCTTTCGGCCGTTCGTCCGTGAGTACCTAACCCCTCGGCAACTGTTGATCCTGGAGCTGCTTCAACACTTTGAGCCTTATCTTGCGCTTGCCGATCCACTGCAGCCTGACTGCACGATCGATGATGTCCTGCCCTGCCTGATGACATCGACCCGCTATTGGGCGGAAGCGAATCCCCGGGTCGCCGCGCTCGCTCCGGCGCCGTGGCGCGGTCTAGACAAAGACTCAGTCCGAAGAAGTCGAGATGAGCCGTGCCTGAAGTGAAGATCGATATGGAGACTCGAGCACCGATCGAGCGAGTATGGGAGACAGTCATAGCCATCGAGCGCTATCAGGACTCGATGGACACCGTCCGTTCGGTTCAGATCGTTAAGGAAGTTGACGAGCGTCGTCGCCGCGCCGCCTGGTCGGTTCTGCTCAAGGGCGCGATCCTCGAGTGGGAAGAGGAGGAGCATCTCGACCACGACACCCATACGGTCGTCTTCAAACAGCTTCGCGGAGACCTTGAACACTTCGACGGTCACTGGAAGCTCGAGGCGCTGGGCCCAGAGCAGACGAGAGTGGTCTTTGAGGTTATGTTCGAGATCGGCATCCCCATGCTGGCTGACATGCTCAACCCTGTAGCTCAGCGGTCGCTTCAGGAGAACTGCACTGAGATGCTACGAGGCATTGAGCGCACGGCCGCCATTGGCTGAGCCAATACCAGCCGACGGGGTCCTCGAGATCGGAGACCTCGCGCGGGTGACCTTGGCGCGAGTCGGACAGCACATCTCCCCAGGGGCGGCACTTACGGCTAAGATCCTGGGCAGCGGCGCAACAGAGGTAACGGCAAATGGGGCAACCGTCGTCCTTTCCGATGGACGGCGACTCTTGGACTTCGGCTCCTACGGGGTCACGTTGCTCGGCCATCGCCACCCGGCTGTCCTTGCGGCGCTGTCACACGCGCTCGAGGGAATGCCCACCGCGACTAGGGTCCTCGCCAACCCCGCTACCGCCGCGTTCGCCGCTGAGCTGGTCCAGCGGTGCGGAGAGCCGCTGCGACGCGTCTGGATGGGCAGCGACGGCAGCGACGTCGTCGAGGCGGCGCTGAAGCTGGCCCGCCGCGCCACCGGGCGCATGCAGGTACTGGTCGTCGAGGGAGCGTTTCATGGCAAGACGCTCGGGGCGCTGGCACTGACCACAAACTCGGCGTTTCGCGGAGGCCTTGAGCCGTTGCTCGGATCGGTCTGCGTACTCTCGCGCGATGACCCTGATGCCGTGCTGCGGGAGACGGACCGAGGTGACATTGCAGCGCTCATTTTCGAGCCAGTTCAGGGAGAGGCTGGCGTGCGCCCCCTAGATCCCGCGGTGCTGCAGCGCTGGGTCGTCGACGCCCGAGCTGCTGGCGCCTTCGTTATCAGCGACGAGATCCAGGTAGGCCTGGGACGCTGCGGACCTTTCTCGCCCTCGATCGCAACTGGGCTTGGCCCCGACGCAGTGCTTCTGGGTAAGGCGCTCGGCGGCGGGGTGATGCCATTGTCGGCAATGGTTGCGACCGATGCCTTCGCGGCACCTATGGTAGCCGATCCGACCTGGCACACGACGACCTTCAGTGGACACCCGCTCGCCTGCGCCGCCGGCAGTGCAGCTCTGGCCGCGCTTAAGGACACGGCCTCGCAGGGGGCCACGTTGGGCAGGACGCTTGGCTCTGGCCTTGAAATGCTGGCTCGCGAGCATCCAGACCTGATTGCTGAAGTGCGCGGCGCTGGTCTGATCTGGGGCCTTGAGTTCGCTACCCCCGGAGCCGCAGGCGCAGCGCTCATTGAGCTCGCGCACGGTGGCCTGCTCGTCTCGCCGTGCCTAAGCTCGAACAACACCATCAGGTTGCTGCCGCCGATGGTCGCTTCTCTCGAGCAGGTTGAGGGGGCGCTTGAGATCCTTGCCGCGACGCTGCCTTCGCTCAGAGCCTACCTCTAGTTCGTTACTGCAGCACCCAGTTGGTAGGCAGGGGGCCGTGCTCGCCCACTGCGTCCAGCAGCTTGAGCCAATCGCGCGCCAGCGCAATCGCCGGGTAGTGGCCCTCCGGGGTGAGGATATTGGGCATCTCGCCGACGATCGCACGGACGCGAGCTATGAGGCTCTCGCAGCGCTCCACTATCTCGTTGGGGGAGACGTCGTCATCTATGCCCCGGATCAGTTCCCAACAGGGCTGCCAGAGCTCGTGTCCCTGAAGCCGCTCAAGCGCCCAGGAGCTGCGCATGGCGGGGGAAGGGATCGGTCGCTCGTAGTTAATGGCGACATTGAGCGCGACGGCGCAGGCGTCTCCGATGATCCGCGCGGCGTGGCGCTGAAGACCATCCTGTCCGGCCTGCTGGGCACCGTGGACGTCCTCGAGGAAAGTAAGGGCTGGCATCCCAAGGATCCAGAGAGCGTGACTTCGGCACCAGGCATAGCGGCGAGCATCAGCGTCGATCGTCTTCATGCCTCCGCACTCCGCGTCGCCTTGAGATCCTCGATCGCCACTCCGTTGGTCCAATGCAGTCCGAACAGCCCGTGCCCGTGCAGGTGCAGACACAGGTTCAGTGCCTCCGCGTCGCATTCCCCCAGGGCAAAAAGCGCGTCCGGTTCTTCTCCCCCCACCGAGACAAGCCGCAGCCAAGTTTCTGCCTCGCTGTCGGTCAGGCTCCAAAGCGCACCGAAGCGGGCGGAAACCAACAGCCGATCGGCACCGATCTCCAGGACTTTCAAATCAGTGTTACGCCAACTCACCGCCGGCAGCAGCGCGTCAATTGCGAGCTTTAGTCCCCACATTCCGCTGCAAGTGGTTAGGGCCGTTTCGACAAACCGCGCGGCATCCCGCGCCGGATTCTCCGGCAGTTGCCGGAACGGATCGTAGGCAGCGGCGAGGTCAGAAGCCTGGTTGGCAAGTCGTTCGCACAGCCACTTATCGCCGGTGAACGGCAGCCCTCGATCAGTGACGGTTGCATTGAGGGCCTCCTCAACCACCAGACGTGCATTGACGACAGCGGCGATGGGGCGATCAGCTCGAAGCGCGAGTTGCGCCAACAGTGCCGAGGAGCGCATGCGCTCGGCGTACTCGCGAACGACTAGGCGAGAGGCCACATCTCGGTAGTCCCGCCCTTGGGTCGGCTCAAGGCCTTCTCCGTCGACGACGACGCCGAAGGCGATCCGGTGCATCAACTTCAGATCCTCCTCATGATCAACGTCGCCGAAGGAGCCATGCAGGGCACCTTCGCCTGTAAGCGCTTCCTCGGCACGATCGAAGGTTTCCTCAATGAGGCTCTGGGCGAGCTTCCACACATCAACACGCAGCGAGCCTATGAAGTGCTCGAGGGGAACACCCGTTGAGTCGACGGTGGCCGGGCCGCTTACGACCAGATCAAGGTCGCTGAGGTGGTTGCCCAGTCCGTAGGCGAGGGAGCCGCCGGCGATAACCGAGTCGCTGGGATCACGCAGGTATTCGATCTCGCTGAGGACATGCTCGAGTGAGACACGATGGAAGCGCTCGACGCGCACCCGAAGCTCCTCCAGACGCTCCTCACCCCCCATTGACTCTCGCACCTTCCATGCCGGGCAGCTTGATCGTGCCGGTGCTCCCGTCAACCGTGATGTACATGCCGCTGCGGATTTGTTGGGTAAGTCCAGGGATCTGAACGACCGTTGGAATCCCTAGCTCTCGGGCCACCACGGCAACGTGGGTCAACGGACTACCCCGCTCGATCAAGAGTGCTGACGCCGATCGCAGTACGCCGACCCAACCCGGATCAGTGCGATAAGTGACCATGACGCCGCCGCCGACATCAGCTGGCCGCTTAATCACCCGCGCTTCGCCGCGGACGATCCCAGGGCTACACGGTGTGCCCCGCAGTAGTCCGTCCTCAGAAGCTTCGCTTTTTGAAGCCTCCGCCCAGGCACGATCCAACGCGTCCCAGTAGACGCCTCCCCTCGTCCAGAAGCGGTGTGGCAGGTCCCGCTCGCGGTTGCGTAGCTCCTGATCCTTGCGGAGCGCGACGAGCGAGCCCAGCTCCCGGTGAGCAATGGTTCCCTCGAAGCAGCCGCGCAGCTCCTCGAGCCGAAGATAGAAGATATCGCTGGCCGCCTCCAGAACCCTGCTGCGCGCCAGATCCTCACCGGCGGCACGGAACATCCGCCGCGAGAGGCCGAAGATCCGGGTCCGGCAGAACCGTACCCGCTCACGGTCGATGAGCAAGCGCTGACCCCGGCGCCGGAGCAGCTCATAAACGCGTCGGCGCCAACCACGCAGGTGAATAGACAGGTATGCGTCGGCCGTCGGCCTTTCCTGGTCAGCCGTCGCCTCTCCAGCCTCCAGCCGACCGACAGCGCTCTTGAGCAGTGCAAAGAAAGTCGTCGGATCCTCGCGCAAATCTGGCTCCTCGAGCTTCAGCTCATTCGCGTTGCGGTAGCCGAACGCGTCAAGGTAGGCGTCGATCTGCTTTACCAGGGACAGGGTCGAGTTCTCCCTTGTGCCTCGCAAAACGCTGTCGAGACGCTCGGCTGGCACCGAGCGGACTTGCTCAAGTAGTGCTCGGTCGGCCGCGATCGTCTCGGCGATCTCGTCGAGACGGTGCAACGGCTGGACAGACTCAAGGTCTGGCGCAGTCTTTATCACCTCGAAAAAGAACCATTCGGGTGCGTCCGGGAGCCATCGCTGGGTCAACATATATAGCGTTCCGAGCGACAATCCGATCGAGTACTCGAGCATGATCATCCGGCCCCATCGAACCAACAGACGCCGCTCCATATCCACGAACATGGAATAGAGTTCGTGCGCTTCGTGACCGCGGTAATCGAGCGCGTCTAGCTCGTTGTATTCGCTGTAGAAGCGATCGACGAAGTCGCCGACCAAGCGATGGATAGTGGCGAAATACCAGAAGAAGTGGGCTGCAACGCGGGTTCTGACGAGTATCCCCTCGATCCGGTTGCGAAAGAGGTATGGTTGCTGACGGGCTGCAATCCCCTCATCGAGTGGCTCTGTGCCCATTGATATCTCAAGCACCCTGCGACTCATCGAGTAAAACGGGCTCAATCTGGCGAGTCGATACCAGTTCAGGAGGTTGTAGTAGACGCGACCATCGAAGTAGCCGAGTAGCTGCGGGAGCCACTCTTCGATTCTCTTTAGTTGACGCGGAGGCACGCCGAGAAGTTCGCAGTACTGAAGATAAACGCGGTGGTAGGCGTGTCGGGCGAAGCTGTAGGTGAGCGGCGCAACGATCTCGCCATAGCTCTCGATAATGTTCGAGTTGTCCCACAGGCGAAGCTTGCCATCTGACGACGGATATGACCTCGGAGTGCTCGTGACCGGACGGCTCTGCAGAATCCACAGCTTTCCTTCGGCCAGTGCCCACTCTATGTCCTGTGGACTATCCATCAGCCGCTCGATCATTGTGCCCAATTGGTGCAGCTCAACTAGCTCCGCCGCAGAAAGAGCCGCCGCCGATCGCTCGGATCCGGGCACAGCGCGAGTCGCACACCCGCCATCCGGAAGGGGGTCGATCCGCTTATCCTTGTCACCCAGTCTTTGCTCTCTCAGTGCTCCCGTTGCTCGCGCCAACACCACGGTATCTGAGTCGACAGCGCCCGAAACAACCGCCTCCCCAAGGCCATAGGCAGCGCTGATAACAAACTCGTCGTCCCGGCCGGTAGCGGGGTTGACGGTGAAAAGAACCCCGCTCTTCTCCGCGACGACAATCGCCTGGATCACCACTGCCATCTCAACTCCCTGCAGCGAAAGATTATTCATGAGGCGGTAGCGCAGTGCTGCGGCCGACCATGCGGAGGACCAGCACGAGCGTACGGCCTCGGTCACGGCGTCCAGCCCAACAACGTTCAGCAGCGTCGTGTGTTGACCCGCGAATGAGAGCCGCGCATTGTCCTCGCCAACCGCCGAGGACCGGACCGCCACTGCACCTTCACCCACATTAGCGTAGGCCTCAGCAAGTACCGTCTGCGTCCTGGAGTCGAGGTCCGCTTCGGCGATCGCGGCGCTGATCTGCTCGGCGGCCGCGTTAAGCGCCTCCTCATCGGAATCGGCCGCAAGGCCGGCCATCTCGCTTCTAATGAGCGCGTCCAGCCCAGCGCCTATGCGGAATCGGCGAAACACATCTACGCTCACGACGGCCCAAGCTGGAACCGGCATCCCCTGCGCAGTTAGCTCGAAAAGACCCCGCCCCTTGCCGCCAGACAGATGCTCTATGGCCGCAAAGGGACTGCTGGCGGTGAGAATGTCGCGGTCTGTAGAGATGGCAGCATGAGGCTCGGTCATAAGCTAGTTTTCTGTCTCGATACGGGCCACAGCACTTTGAGTCAGAACTCGAGGTGAGTGGCCGGTGCGCCTCCGAGCCGACCCCCGAACTCCAAGTCACTGAGGAGGCGAAGTCAAGATTGCACAGTTGCTCCGTCGCGGCAAGCTCCGGCAGCATTCGCGTCTCCCGGATGGCATACGCGACCGTCTGACACCTCCACCAGGCCTTTCAGCCTCGCCGTGAACTCTCAGCCACGGGCTCTCCCAGCACTGTCGTAGTCCGTCACTGAACGTAGTTACCGGTTCGCCATTGTCAGTGATCTCTCTCAAGAGGTGCGTATCGGCCCGGAAAACGCCGATCTCATTTCGTCGTGGCGGAAGCCATACGATCTGAAGCTTGGTCTTGGCTTGGTTTGTCTGTTGGTTGGCCGACTTGAAGCCGGCGACCTCAAGCATTCTAATTCGCCAGCCTGCCCAGATGCGCATCTCCGCCAAGGCGTACAGCTCAGGCTGGGCCGGCGGACCGCGCGCAGGCCTCGGCGATCGCGTCGGTCCTACCGTCCTTGCCGATGATGAGAACGCGACGAGTCATGCGAGGTGTTCGGCGTGGACGGTGCGACTAATACATGAGTCACGCGAAGGATCCCGGACGAGGTTGACGTAGCTGGCAGCGGTAGTAGGCGCCAGCGGACAGCTAGGGTAGCAAGGCCTTTGACACGACACGCAGTCACGCGAGTACCCGGGGCGCGCGCGCACTAGCCTCGTCGAGTCAGGTCGTTTGCAACGGCCTGCGTCTGGACGGCAAGCAACTCCCAGGTGCTCGGCGCGAGTCCAGCTGTCTGAATGCTCGCCTCGAGGGCAGCCAGGTCGACACGACTGCCGCTCACGAGCGTGTCTAGACGCGTCACAGCCTTCGTGAGCGCCGAGCCCTGTCCCAACCACGACGCGAACTCCTCTCCAGCCCGCCGCGGACCGAAGCGCTTCCGCCACGCTTCGATTGTCTGCCAGCCGCCCCACGGCTGCCCGGCGGCCCACTCGAGTTCCGTCCACAGCGCGGAGCGCAGGTCGGGCGGTGCGTCTTTGCCCGCCAGCCCCTCAGCCAACAGGACCGCGCGCCAACGGAGTCGGGCCGCGCTCTTCACAAAGCACACCCCGTCATCGAGAGCGCTGCCGAGTCCAGTGATCGCGTCAGCAGGATCTGGAGCTCGCCGCCCCGCCAGAACCGCATTCCAAGCTGCCTGGGTTCCCGATTCGCCGAGCATGATCGATAGCTCGCGCACCGTTGCCGCGACGTCCTCCGGAACGTGCACCAGGTTGTTGAGCTTGTTCACCGCGCCGAGGTGCGCCCGCAGCGTGTGCGTTGCGAGACGTTCTGGGTCGGAAGGGCCCTGAAGCCTCTTGAGCTGCTCTGCCGCAGGCGAGGCGCCGTCTTTGGAGACCACGACCGCGACGACTGCGGGGCCGGCGCTGAACAGGCGCCCCGCCACCCCCCAGCGCTCCGCCGTGAAACCTGCCAACTGATGGAGCCAAACTCGATCCACCTCTGATTCCGTCAGCCACACGCGCGACAGGTGAACGACCGAGAAGCCGGCGTTCCGGAGCCATTCCAGTCCGACGGCGAGGCGACCCGACGCGAGGCAGGCCGGCGTGAACATGGCCGCCGCGGCGAGATCGGCTACGGCCTCCGCCCGCGGCCCGGCGACGTCCGCGAGAAGCTCGCGACCGACGCGGGCAGCAGAGTCCACGAGATCTCGCACCATCGGGTCAGTGGGTTCAGTGCTCGGCGCGTCGGCCGAGCGGGAGACGGCCTCCCACTCCTCTACCGCGTCGAGACGACCTCGAAAGGTCTTGTTGGCGATGTCGACGGCCTTGTTGCCGAGGAGAAGCCGCAGCGGCGGTTCGGGGTTCTCGACGATCTCGACGAGGCGCTTCGCGGCGAGCGCCGGGTCACCGGGCGCCCCGTTCGACGCGGCGTCCCCGGCGTATTCCTCGCGGCGCTCGGCGAGCACGTCGTCGTAGTCGGACATGGGAGTCGCGCGCTCCATGCTGCTGCCCGCCCAGTCGGTGCGAAACATGCTCGGCTCGACGATCGTCACCTTGATGCCGAATGGCGCCACCTCCTTGGCGAGCGCCTCGCTCATGCTGTCGAGGGCCGCCTTGCTCGCGCAGTAGATCCCGAGGTTGATCCCCGACTTCACGGCCGAGATGCTGGAGAGCTGGATGATGTGACCCGACCGGCGAGCGCGCAGGTGCGGCAGCACCGCCTGCGTCACCCACAGCGCGCCGAAGAAGTTGGTGTCGAACTGGACCCGGGCCTGCTCCTCGGTGACCTCCTCGACCCCGCCGGCCAGTCCGTAGCCGGCGTTGTTCACGACCACGTCGAGCTGACCCATCCGCTCGACCGCCTGCTCGATGGTGGCATGCACCGCGGCGCGGTCGTTGACGTCCAGCGGAAGCACGAGCGCTCGGTCCCCGTACTGCTCGAGCGCGCTCGCGAGAGCGTCGGGCCTGCGCGCGGTGGCCACGACATGATCGCCGCGCGCGAGCGCACCTTCGGTGAAGGCGCGGCCGAGGCCACGTCCGGCACCTGTGATCAGCCATGTCGTCATGTCCAATCCCCTTTGTTCAAACGGCGGAGGCGCCTCGGCACGCTAGCGAATGCGAGGCATGTTGGGATCAAGCTCTGCCGGCGGCGACCGGTGGCCGCCGCTCGCTCCGATCTGGTGCCGGGACGAGACCGAGCCGGCGCATGTCGTCCAGGCACTTGTTGAGGTAATCCTGTGTGAGAGGCGGGGTCTCCGGGCCGATCGGGAGAGTCCGGATGGCATCGGCAAAGCGACGATTGCCCGCGATCCGCTTGTCCGCCCACGCCGGTTTGCGAAGCGAGTCGAGGAGGGCGAGGGAGGAGAGCTGGCGCTTCTCCTCGGGCAGCGCGCGCAGCTGGGTCTCGAAGCGCGCGAGCCACTCGTGGTAGTCCGCCAAGCGCGCGATGGGATACCCGGCCTCCGCCGTCCAGTCGACGAACACGTCGAGCGACACCCCGTCGTCGGTGCGGTCGTTGACGACGTTGTAGGTCTGGACGCCCTCGTGCGGCTCTGCGCCGATTCCCACCATCGCCGCCGCGATGAAGTCCACCGGCAGCCCGTCGTAGTGCGCCTTGGCCCGTGAGCCGTCCGACGCCGGGAGGTAGAACGACGCGGGCGCGATACCGGTGGTGATTACGCTGTAGAGGAGGCGGGTGAACATGTCGCCCACGTTGATCTGATCGCGGAAGCGCCGGTGCGGCAGCATCATGTCGCCGCGGAACACGTTCACTGGGAGCCCGAACTGTCGGCCCGCCGCGCGCAGCAGGTGCTCGGCTGCCCACTTGCTCGTGCTGTACCCGTTGGCGTACTCACGGCTGAGGGTGACCCGCTCGAGCAGCGGCGAGTCCTCGTCGTTGCGCTCGCTGCGATCCAGCAGGCCCGACACCGCCCCGGAGGACACGAAGTCGAACGCCTTCTGCTGCCCGGCCAGGGCAAAGCCGATGAGGGCGGCCGTCCCCGCTACGTTCGAGCCGAAGACGTACTCGTAGCCGAGGACGTGGTTCACGAGCGCGGCCGAGTGCACGATGCGATCGACCTCACTCGCGAGTCGCGCGTAGTACGCGTCGCCGAGTCCCAGCGCGGGCTCGGCGACGTCGCCGGCGACGACCTCGAGGTGATCCTCCGCGAGCGCGCGGTATCGCTGCTCGAGCCGTTCGTCCCCACTGTCGAAGACCGAGTCGAGACGCCGCACGGCCGATGCATGGTCGGCCGCGCGCACGAGGCAGATCAGCTTTCCTCCGCGATCCGCCACGACCTCGAGCAACTCGAGGCACAGAAACCGGCCGAGGAAGCCGGTCGCGCCCGTCAGCAGGACAGTGCGCGAGACGCCTGGCGGCGGCGTCGTGGGCGCCGCGTCGAGCACGCCCGCGTCGAGAAAGGCGGCGAGGTCGAGGTCCGCCGCGTCGACCCGCCGCGCGCCCTTGCCGTGCACCTGGGCGAACGTCGGCATTCTGCGCGATCCCTCGCTGAGCGCGGATTCGACCATTTGCGCCCACTGCTTCGGGCTCCCGGTCGGGCTCAGGATGGCGTGGACCGGCACCTCGACCCCGAAGACGTCCTCGAGCAGCACCGAGAACTCGGCCGCCCCGAGGGAGTCGCCGCCAAGCTCGGCGAAGCTGTACGCCTCCTCGACGTCGACGTCGACGTCGTCGAGACCGAGCGCGGCCTCGAGCGCCTTGCCGATCCGCCCAATCACGCTCGACTCGCCTGCGTCGCTGCGCAATGCGGCCAACTGCGCCGCCTGCTCGCGCTCGATGTCCGTGTAGCGCTGCTCCAGGCGGTCGCCGTACTTCCGTTGGAGTGCCGACCGGATGCGCTTGCGCAGCGCGGTGAGCAGGCCGTTCTCCTGACTGAACGGCTCCGTCTCGACGACGAAGTCGCGTGGGATCTCGAAGGCCTTGAGGCGCGCGTCCCCGGCCACCCGCTTGATCTCGGCCCGGATCAGCGTCCGCAGCTCGACCTCGTCCGGCTCGTGGCCGAGCTTCGTCCGCAGGAGGTCCAAGTTCGGGACCACGACCGCGAGCAGGTACGCGCGGCTCGAGTTGCCGTACACGTAGAACTGGTGGATCACCTCACTGCCGTTCTCGAACGTCTCCGCGAGCGCTCCCGCGGCGACGAACTCGCCCTGCGCGAGCTTGAGCACGTCGTGGCGGCGATCGACGTACACGAGGTGATCGAGTCCACGTTCCTCGACGATGTCGCCGGTGAGGACGAACCCGTCCTCGTCGAACAGGCGGTCCGTCGCATCCGGACGCTTGAAGTACCCGGAGATAACGGACGCCGTCTTCACGCAGAGCTCGCCGCGGGGGTAGGGTCTGTCGGTCGTGAAGTAGCCGAGCTCGGGCACGTCGCGCAGCCGGTAGTCGATGACGTGAGGCCGGCGCACCCGATCGTTCACCGTGATCGAGCCCGCCTCGGTCGATCCGTACCGCTCGATGAACTCGATGTTCAAGCCTTCGACGACGAAGTGGCGAACCTCGGGCGAGGTCGGTGCGCTGCCGCCCTTGATCAAGCACAGGCGGCCGCCGAGGAACCCCTCGCGCATCTCGGCCAAGACCTCCGCGCGCGCCGTGTCCTCGTCGCTCTCCCCCCTCCCCACCAGCCGCGCGACCTCGCGCTGGTAATGGCGATAGATCATCTCCAGCGCGCGGGGGAAGAAGAACCCGTCGGTCGGGCGCACCAGCCGGAGGTCCTCGAACAGAGTGGACAGATCGGGCTTGGTGACGAAGTAGGCGGTGCCGCCGTGCGCGATTGTGCCGTACAGCGTGCCTCGGCCCATCGTGTGGTTCATCGGCGCGAAGCACAGGCGCACCCGCGGCAGACGGGGCGACGCCGGCTTGAACGACGACTGCGCCTGCCGCTCGAGGAGAATCGCGCCCTTCGGCGTCCCCGTGGTACCCGACGAGTGCATGAGCATCGCGACGCGGTCGGGGCCCTGCTCGCTCGGAGGCGGCGGCTCCCAGTCGAACGCCTCGCCGGCGGCGATCAGCTCCGCGAGGGTCACGAGCCGCGCCTGCGAGCCGCTCCGAGCGAGCGCCGTCCGGGCGGCGGCAACCGCCTCGCGGTCGTCGTCCGCTCGCTCGTCGTAGTCGAACACGACAAGTGCCCGCACCGATTCCTGCGCCCCCACGAGCTGCGCGGCCAGCACGACGTCGCTCACCGTCGCGGCGATGACGCTTGGAGCGGTGTCGGTGAAGATCTGGCCGAGCGCGGCGCCGCCAACCGTGCTCTGGAGCGGAACGGTCACCGCCTGGGCGTAGACGCATGCCAGGTCGATCGTCGTGTACTCGGTGCCGGTGAAGCCCAGGACGCACAAGAAGTCGCCGGGGTCGACCCGCCACTCGTCGAGGTGGCGCCACGCGCTCGCCAGCGCCTCGACGCGGCGGCGCACCTCGGCATAGGCGATGGTGCTGAAGGACGGCCGGTACTCCCTAACGGCTCGTCCGGTCTCGGCATCGCGGACGACTTCGTAGTCGCGTTGGCCCAGTGCGGGCCGCGACGAATAGCCATCGAGCACCGTGGCGACGGCCTGGTCGAACGCGAGGCCGGGGGTCGCGAGAGCGGCTTCCACGGTCGCGTCAGGCACCAATGCCCGGAGCTGGGGATCCTCGCGAGCGAGCGCCGCCAGGCGCCTTTCGTACATCGAAGACTCGGCGCCGTTCTCGGTCACGACGCTAGGTTGCCGTTGGCCGCTCGACCCGGTGGCTCGTTGCCCCGTTACTCGGCGCCTGCGGCGTGTCGAGTCCCCACGCGTCCGGCTGATCGCCCACATACCTCGCGGGCGGGTTGACGACATCGCCGATGTCGGATCGCCGGTGGAGGCCCGGCAACAGGTCCGCAATCCGGTGGGCCTCCGCTTGTGCTGCCGGGAAGTCCGGCCGCACGGCCACAGCCGCGGCCACCACACCGCCGGTCACCGTGTACGCCCCGGCGTCTTGGCCGGACTCGGCCCCGGCGATGATCAGACCGGACTCGTCACCCGGGTTCAACCACCAGGAGGGGTCCATCGAGACCGAAGGAACCTGGACGGGACCGTCTGGATAACCATGATCGACGAGTGTGACCGCAATGCCTACGCCGTCCTTGAACGTGGGCGACACCTCGTTCAACCGGTTCTCCACCGTCGCCATCAGCAGCTCCGTGACGCTGCTTTCGAGCAGGAGGAGATCGACGAGCCCTGCCGGATCGCCCACCCGGCAGTTGAACTCGAGCACGACCAGCCCGTCCTCGTTGAGCATGAGGTTCACGAAGAGGCAGCCGCGGAAAGACCAGCCACGTGACCGAAGGCCGGACAACGTCGGGGTCATCACCCGGTCCCGGAGGTCCGCGTAGAAGTCCTCGTTGAGCACGATGGGGGCCCGGGAGCCCATCCCCGCCACGTTCGGACCGAGATCCGAGGAGTTCCTTCGCTTGTGCGGCTTGGTCTCCGGGAGGACGACGTAGGAGTCGTCGTCCATGAAGACGTTGACGGCGATCTCGAATCCGGGGACGTACTCCTCGATCACCACAGCTCCCGAGTAGTACGGACTGGAGCGATCGGTGAGCTTGCGTTCGAGGTCCTGGCCGGCCTCGGCGAGCGCCTGACATATCGCCACGCCGCAACCCCGGGCGGGACCGTCTGCCTTGACGACGTAGGGTGCCCGGGACGACCGGAGGTGCTCCATCGCGGTCTGGGGATCCGTGAAGCACTGGTGCGGCGGGGTCGGGATGCCGCACGCGGCGGCGAAATCCTTGAAAACGCTCTTCGACGTCTCGAGTTCCCCGGCCTCCGCGTCGGTGCCGAAGAAAGGTATGCCTCGCCGCCGGAGTTGCGCGATCGCCGGATCGTCGAAGTAGCGAGCCGAGCCCATCACGATCAGGTCGTAATCGCTGTCGAGCGCGTCGGAAGCGTCCACCGAGTTGTATCCGCCGAAGCGCTGTCCCGGATAGACATCCACGACACATCCCTCGTGCTGCAGGCGCACGGCAAGCGCGTGCTGGATCGCTCGATTTCCGACCAGCAAGACCCTCAAGATGACCCTCCCAAGGCCGGCAGGAGGCCGGCGAATCCGTTAGGCAGTGAGCGTCCATGCTAAACCGCACCCGCCGCCGCCGCCAAAGTCTGTGTCACCCGTACTCGGCGGCTCGTCCACGCAGCCCATGCAATAGCGAACAGGCGCGTGTCAGAGCTCTGACTCCGTTGAGTGCCTCATCGGTGCGGAACTGTCGCAGCGCTCGCAGCACGCGGCGTCGAACCCGTCGGGGTCAGCCGCCGCGGTGCGTCTGACATCGCCTGGGACCTGACGAGCGAGGCGCCGCCTCCCGCGCTGCGGCGCGAATGGGACGTGATCGTCCACACGGCGGCGAACACGCGTCGGCGCCCACGACGGCGAACCGGGGCACGTCCACGCCCGCCGCGACCAGTCGGCGGAGGTTGGCCGCCTTGCCGACCTCGGTCACAACCGCGGCTTCAGCCATCGTCTTCAGCCCGAAGGATCGCCAGCGCCCGCTCGTACTTCGGCATCGGGGTCGCCCCGGCGACGCCCGCCCGCTCGAACCGCTCGAGCAGCGTCGTGAGCACCGGCCGGCCCTCGGGCCGGCGGACCTCGAGCTCCACCTCGCGGAACCCGCCGACCGGCGCGCCCTCGGCGTCGAGAACCTCGACGTCGTCGTCGATCATCTCGACGAGGACGGTCGACGACCCGGGGCTGCACAGGTCGCGCCGGGCGCGCCGGACGCGCAGACCCACGACCGGACGCATCTCCGAAGCGCTATCTGCGACGTCCAGGAACGTCAGGGCCTCGACAGGCGGCTCACCGGGCCCGCCCTCCCAATGCCGCTCCGCGCGGACGAGCACCGTCTCGGACGCTTCGGCGCGAGTCTCGGACGGCTCCACGTCGCGCTTGGCGGTCCAGAGCCCGCCGGCGCGGTGGCGCAGGCTCCGGCCGTTCGTCGCGAGCGTGCCGTCCGGCGTATCCCAGTAGGCGGTCTCGAGCTGCTCGTCGCGCAACGGCGTCAGCGTGGCGCCGTCCACGGCGAGGTCAGGCAGCCTTGTAGCCCGTGGCACGCAGAGCTTGGCCTCCACCTCGAGATGCTCGTCCATCCGGCGATGTACCCGACAGCGTCGGCACGGCGAGTACCGACGGCGAGTACCGACGGCGTGGGCGTCAGCGCCGGTCATGCGACGGCCACCATCTGCACGAACAGGATGAGCGTCATGAGGATCGCGAAGGGCAATCCGGCCCACGCTCGCCGCTGCGTGTCGGCCGCGCGCCGTGGCCGGGCGAGGAAGCCGAAGACGAGGATGACCGCCACGCTCGCGGCGAGGAACGCAGGCGAGAAGTCCGCGAGGTCGTAGAGCACGACGTTCAGGACAAGGGAGACGACGAGGATCGCCGTGCAGATCAGCCGCACAACCGGCCATGTCAGCTGGTAGATGCGCTCGCGGGGGCGATCGCCGATGTGGCGGGACAGCTTCCAGAAGTTGAAGTTAGCCAGCAGGACACCGACAACGAGCGCTACCTCGCCGGCGGGCAGCGAGTCGCCCGTGGCCGCACGCCAGCCGAAGTAGACATAGACGAGCATCGCGGCCGGTGCCACCTCGAAGAGCGGTATCCGGCCGACCGCCAGGCGCAGCGCGCCCGGGAGGCGCTTCGCTTGGATGATGCACGACGTTCCGATCATGAACGCGGTCGTTCCGAGCGCCAGGGCCAGCATCGCGGCGTCACCGACGTTGAGGATCCCGATGAGGACGGTCGTGACTCCCGTCGCCATCACGAGGCCGCGCAGCGACGCGCCGCCGATGTCGCCGGTCCCGCCCGTGTCGTAGAAGGTGTGCACGTCGTCGACGAGCCGGAGCTGCAGGAAGAGCAGCGCCACCGTGAGCGCGACGACGATGGCCAGGACGTCCAACGTGACGTCGCCCGCAAGCCGACCCAAGACGGCGTAGCCGACGAGGCACGCAAACGAGAGCGCGGCCGCCTGAGCCGGCGGGAACTGCTCGGCCAGGTACCGCCACGAAGCGCGGATCGCCCGGACGGCGGGTGCAGCGTGCGTCGAGTTGGCTGCTCGCGGCCCGGGCATTGGAGGCGGGTATGATGCTCGACCGCACAATGCTCGTCAAAGTGGACCAGCTGACGGTGAACGCAGGACTGCTGGCTCGCCGAGCCGGACGAATCGCGCGGTATCCGCTTCGCGCTCGACCCGGACGGCTGGGACCATTGGACGTACGATCGCCTGGCTCGTGCGGCGCGACACGCTGCTATCCAGATCATCGACGCGGGAGCTCGGCACGGGGATGTGATCGCGATCGCAATTCCCTCTGGGGCGGGCTTCGTGGCCGCGTACTTCGGCGCGCTGCTCGCGGGCGCCACGCCGGCGCCGCTGGTGCCTCCCGGCTTCTTCGAGGACCGTGAGGTCCTATGTCGCGCGCACGGCGGAACTCATCGCCGTCGCCGACCTGGTGGCCACGGAGCCAGAGCTGGCCGACGTCATGACGGAGGCCGTGGCTGCTGCCGGCGGGTCCCGCTCGTCTTGCTCGAGCTCGACGGCGACGTCGGCGTGGAGCCGCCGCCCGCGCGCGCGGAACTCGCGCTGCTGCAGTCCTTCGTCGTCAGGTTGGGGACGAGCAGATACTCGCTGATCGATGTCGACGTTTCGTCGAGAAGTCTCCCGCGGTCCGCTCGCGCTCGCGGCACTCCAACAACTTACACACTTCCTCCGCAAGGTCACCGGGATCGGCGCGGTCCGACCGTAGCACCGTCAGCGCCCCCCGATGTGCAAACCACCGGTACTCCTCCTGGATGCGCAGGTACAACTCCTCCTCGACGTACGACTCGCGCTGACCTGTGCGGGCAGCGATGCGTTCGATCGCCGTGTGGAGGGGAGCGTCGAGGAGAACCGCCACATCCGGCCGGGGGAACAGGTTACAGGCGGAGACCAACCACGCTTCTTCGTACCCGCGGGCGCGCATGATGGCCAGCATCGTGTAAATGTACCTGTCCATCAGGACGCAGTCTCCCCTGGCTAGTGCCGGTCGCACAACGGCCGCAGCGTGCTGGAGACGGTCGCTCAGGAGAGCTGCGAGCAGCGCCCGATACTCGATATACGGCCGCTGATCCGGTTCATACATGTAACGCCGAAACAGGGGGAGTTGCAGAGCTTCGGGCGTCGGGTGCCGCTCGCGCACAACCGCGACACCCCTCGCCGTCAGTCGCTCGTCGAGCTGACCGAGGAGGGTTGTCTTGCCGACACCGCCCAGACCCTCCACGACAACGAGATATCCGTCGTACGAATGGTCGAAGAAGGGAATGTCCGGCCGGTCGACAGCATCGCGCGAGAGCGTATCCCTAGTGCTCATGGTTTCCATCGTCCAAGAAACCTCTGAAGGCGCTGTCCCGGCTGGCGATCCACGCGTACACGAAGTGGCGAAAACCGGACCGGTCATCGGACCATCCGCGCCGGCCGGTGAGCACAGAGGTGTTTCGCGCAAAGACACATTGACCCGGATCAAGCCTGAGTACCTCTTGGTTCTCCCGTAGTCGAACGAACTCGCGACAGAAATCGAAGGCCGGCAGCGCCATGCCACTAGGGATGGTGCGATTGAACTCGTGACAGCTGAACGTGCACGAGACTCTCGAAGGGGTCGTCGCCGAACAGTCGTGGCGGGTGAAGACCGCGTGACTGATCGTATCGCCGGATATCATCGTGCCCGCAGCGTCCGGCTCCCACAACGGTCGGAGCTCGGCCCGCGAGAATCGCTGACGCAGGGAACGGAGCATCGCCCTTGCGGAAATGAACGTGCTCTCCCCGCCGATCTCGGCATTCGATATGCAGAACTGGGCGACTACGGCGGGCGGTTGATCGAGGTGCCACCCATGGGTATGCGGACTCTGGTTCGTGGGCCACCGCTCCGGTGAGCGGTCGTAGCGTGCAAACCGCGCGGCGTCCACCTGAGAGTCCACTAGCTCCGTCACTGCCCCGGTGCCATGTGCGGCTGACCTGCCGCCTCCCACAGCCTCCCCGGTGCGCGTGAGATGCTCTACGGGGGGCACCGACGGATCGAAGTCCACGATCACGACATCGTGCTCCCTCAAGGCCTCGCCGATCGACATGTACGGCGCGTCCATTCCGCCTGTCGCCAAACGTCCGAAGGTAAGGTCCATCAGGGCAACACGCGAAGGTCATCCCTGCTCGTGACGACGGCGCTCTTGGCTCGGGCGATGGCCATGACTGTACAAACTATAACCACCGTCCTTCCTGCAGTGCTCTGGCCGCGCCGGCACCACGAGCAGGCCGCCCGAGGTGTCGGTGGGGCGACTTGATGAGGGCAGCGAGCGTCATGATCCGCGGGTCCGCGGCGCTCACCGCGTGAGGAGGGGGAGGACCTCGCGTAGGTGCTCGGTGTCGATCACGTGGGTCGCAACACGCTGGGCTTCAGGAGTAGCGTTGAGGGCCACGGCGCGACCTACCCGTCGAAAAAGCGGGATGTCTGAGCGGGAATCGCCGACAGCGGCTACGTCGGCAAGGGAAATGCTGCGCTCCGCGCACCATCCTTCAACGAAGCGCAGCTTGTCGTGCTCGTCGAAATAACGGCTAACGACGTCTCCGACAACTCCGTTGGTGATCTGCAGCTCAGTGCCGCTCACGGACGTAAATCCGTGACGCTCCTGCAGCAGCTCAGCGGCAAGTCTCCAGGTGATCGTAGCGAGGAGCACATGAGTACCGGTCTCCGCGAGGGTCCGAACGGTTTCGTCGATGCCATCGATCCAGCTTGCGGCAGCCAAGACCGATCTGATCTCACTGGTGGTGCGGCCGGCGTAGCACCTTACGGATGCATCGGCGATGGCTCGATTCGATATCTCGCCGGCGGCAAAGGAGCGCTCGAGCTCATCGAACGTCTCCGTGTGGCCGAGGTACTCAGCAAGAAGCAAGGACACCGTGGTGCGTCGCAAGAGTGTCCCGTCGAGGTCGAAAACCACGACGGGGTAGTAGTTCGCGGGAGTCGTCATGGCGTCGAACACGGCCGAGCGTAGCTGCTGGCCCGTTGACCTTTAGCGAACCCTGCGCTGATCTCCTCGCGAATACGCTGAGCCATTCCGCGGAGCTCAACCCGACGACGGGGATCGCAGAGCGAACTGTCCTGTGAAGTACTAGCGCGCAGGGACACCGAGTCCTTTGATTGCCAGCCCGAATGTCGCGTTGTAGCCAAGAGCTGTATGGTGATCCGGTTCGGTCTGCCACGACAGGCCCGGGCGGGGGAAGCAGCCGTCACGAGTGGAAGGATTGCACTAAGCGCCCGGGTGCGCATTCCCGACAAGGTGGCTGGTTCGCCGGTGCTGGCTAGGCGTTGATTGCCGGGACGTATGCGTCGTAAGGTCGTCTCACTCGGCTTTCGGGGTTTCCGCCGGATTTGAAGGAGTTTTTGAACTCGGCGACGACGGGCTGAGGAAGCGCAGGGGCATCGGCGGCTTCCTCGAATCCACGGGGTGTTCTGAGTCCTGTGGAGGAGGTCGTCGCCGATGCCCGTGCATGTTCCCGGTTCGCTGGAGCGGCTGCTGTCCCTGCTTGAGCCGTGCTTCTCGCAGCCTGTCTTTCAGACCTTTCGGGCGCAGCGACGAGGAATCGCTCGGACTGTCGGGCAACGCTGGCACGCATGCGGCCCCAGGCGACTCGAATGTCACGAACTCCACCGAGCCTCGAATGCCACCAGCGCGTTGGCGTCTACAATCTGTTCGAGCAGGCGAGCCAGCTTCGTGATCGAGTCATATTGGTCGACGCTCCGCGCTGAGATGTCGACCTCGAAGTCAACTTCGAGTGCGGCCAGGATCTCGACAATGTCCAACGAGTCGAGCACATGAGACCCTACGCTGAAGCCTGTAGCGTCAAAGAAGGAGGCGTCGCAATCGATTGCCGCCGGCGAGGCGGAGTCAGGATCGTAAATGCGAGTGATGCGTCGCGCTATGGCCTGCTCGAGCGCGGCCGACGTCACCACAGGCGCATCAGTCATGGCCCGGCTCCGTCAGCGCGCTCAGCGTGCTTCGCTTAACGGTGCAATGAGCGCTTTGCGAGTCAGCCGGGCGCCCCCTAACCGGCATGTCAGTTTTCGCCACCTCTCTACTCCCGACGCGCATCTTCATGTCATTCGAACTAGGCGGTGGCGAAGCAAGGGTCAAGATTCAGCCCAGCCGACGCACATGATGCAGGTAAACGTCAGGTCAGGGGACGACCTGCCACTGCGGGCTCCTGAATGTTGCTGGTCCCGTCGGTGAGGCCATCACGCTTGGGCGTGCGGTCAGGCACATGAGCGACGACCACGGGCAACAGTCGGTCCAGGCGACTCGGAAACCACCAATTCCAACGCCCCAGAAGCGTCATCGTGGCTGGTACGAGCACGAGTCGGACAAGCGTAGCGTCGAGACCAACGGCGACCGCGGCACCGACTCCCAACTCCTTGATCGTCGGGTTGCCAGCGCTGATGAAGATGGCAAAGACACATATAAGAATAAACGCGGCGCTGGTGATTGCTCCACCGGTCGCGGCAAGTCCGTTGGCGATGGCTTGGCGCTGGTCGTTACACAAGTCCCATTGTTCGCGGATGCGCGCAAGCAAGAAGACCTCGTAGTCCATTGACAGACCGAACACGACCGCCAGTAGCAGAGGCAACACGAGTGGATACACATGGCCAGGCGCTGAGTAATGGAGCGGACCGTCAAGCCAGCCCCACTGAAAAACAATCACCAGGGTGCCGTACGCGACGCTGACGGAGAGCAGGTTCATCAAGATGGCCTTCAATGGCAACACGATCGAGCGCAATAGCACCGTAAGGATCACGAACGCGGCAAGCAACACTACGGCGATTAGCCGCCACATACCGCTGGCTATGCTGTGGTCCTCGTCGACTTGGCTCGCCGTCAGGCCCCCGACCGACACCGAGACATTCGCATGAGCTAGCGCCCTGGTTAGCGAGGCGCGGACGACCGCGACTAGGCGCTTGGCCGCGGGCGATTCGGGGTTCAGCGACGGCGTGACAGTGAACATAGCGTACCCCGAGCGGGGTGAGGCCAGGTGCGCCAGACTCACTTCGCCAACGTGTGGCAGCCGTTCCGAGAGAGCCCTGGCCTTGTCAGCCGCTCGTGAGAGCGGCATAGATGTCCGGTGGCCGTCCGCGTGAAGGACGACAAAGAGCGGTCCGAGTGCCCCGGGGCCCTGTACGCGTTGAGCTTGGTCGAAGCCCTGTCTCGTCGGGTCAGTACGACTGAGCTGCTCCAGCGCGCCTGTGTTCGTCTTCATTTGGGTGGCCGGAATGCACAGAGGTAGCAGCAGAGCGCCAACCGCAACCACGGAAAGCAACGGCCTTCGCGTGACAATGGACGTCCACTGCTGCCAGTTGAAGCGACCACGACGCCGACGCGGGCGCCACGGCGTGATGCGCTTGTGGCCAAGGGCAACAACGAGTGTGGGCAGCAGCGTAATCGTCAGGAGCACCGATATGGTGACGGCAATCATGGCACCGGCTGCCATCGAGTGAAGCACCCCAATAGGCATGACCCACACGGCGGACAGGGATAGCACGACGGTGGCGCCGGAGAAGATGACGGCGCGCCCAGCGGTGCGCGAGGCGATTCGCTGCGCGATCCCGATGTTTTGGACGACGGCGAGCTCCTGGCGGACCCGCGTGAGGATTATGACGGTGTAGTCGACGGCGACACCGATCCCGAACATCGAAGCCGTGTTGGTTGTAAAGATGGAGAGGTTAGTTACGAGCGACAGCAGATAGATGACCGCGCCGCTAAAGAGCAGCGCGAGCGCGGCGAGCGCGAGCGGCAAAGCCGCGGCACCCAGAGACCCGAATACGCCTAGCAGGATGAGCAGGAGCAACGGAAAGCCGACTCGCTCGGCGGCTGCGAGTTCGCTCTTGGACGCGCTCGTGACGGCCGCGGACAAGGCGCTCTCGCCAAGCAGATGCGTTTCGATGCGCGGTGTGGCGTGGCTCGTGATCGGCAGACGCGTTGTCAGCTGTGCGACTAGAGTCTGCGCTTCGTCTTCGCCGACTGACATGCGCAGTGGGATCACGATTGGTCCGACAAGACCAGCGGCGAAGCGTGCTTGTTCGCTCGCCCCGTGGGTCAGGGCAATGCCATGAAAGCCTTTGAGACTTCGTTCGAGGTGTGTGATGGCAGCTTCGACTTCGTTTGATACCGCGCCACGTGTCGGCCACAGCAGGACTGCTGCGTCGGTGCGACTTACTTGCGGGTAGTAACGCGCGAGGACGTCTTCGACGTGAGCGGACTGGGAGCTCGGCACCGTGTAACCGCCAAGCGCTAGGTGTCGGGACTCCCGCGCAGCAAGCGGTACAGCCGCGAGAGCGACGATCAAGAAGCCGGCAATGACTGCGACCGCAGGCCGGGCGGCAACGAAGTGGCGAAGCCGGCTCACCCTAGTCTCTGGTGCGAGTGCTGGCCGTCACATGAGCCGGAAGCTAGCGGTGACATGGCACATGACTGGCTGCCGTTGCGCTCGAGCCGTCTAGGAAACCGACGTGAACTACAAAGCGGTAGCCCCTGCGCGGGCAGACGCCGGGAACGGCCATACCGACCGGGCGATAAGGCGTGCGTACGCCGTGGACGCGGTGGAAATAGGTCAAATGTTCCGGGCCGAGCGTTGATTGCATCGTGACGACGCTCGCGTAGGCACCTTCAGGCCAGCTTGGAATGGCCGGTATCAGCGTGTCAAGGCTGGCCCCGGCACCACTCGAGTTCTGCACGAGCTGCCCGGGGAAGAGGATTTCCGTAGACACGGGCCGAACGCTGACCGCGTCAAACAGCATCACCGTGTGCCGATCGATATGTGGGTGTACTATCGGGGAACACCAAGACGACGTGCTGCGACTCCCTCGACAGTACATCGTTTTATCAACGAGCCTTGCGGGACCGAGTATCATTTACTTCCCGGCCTGATAAGCGGATCGCCCGTAGTTGCGTTTCAAGTAGAGAGCGCGGAATGGGCTGCGCGCAATTGGGGCACATGAAGTCAGTGCGCTGCTGGTCGTGCGAGCCTTCGTTCGTCGGAGCCAGGTCATTGTTCTCTCGCTGGCGTGAACGCAGCTCAAGACGCAGATCGGCGACCGACATTTTGTGTTCCGCAGCATGGTCGAGCCAGCGTTCCTGTTCGCCTACAGGTAGCGCGGCGAGGCTCTCATGGTGACTCCAGGACAGGCTCTCCCGACGTCGGGAGATCTCGAAGTTCGACGCCACATAAACCATGTTCATCAGCGTCTGCCGGTCGTATCCGGTTATGGAGGTAGCCCGGCTGTACTTCTCGCCGAACTTCTCGTTTCCGTACCGAATCCAGTCCCCCACCCACCACGGGCTGGAGCGATTTATTACCGCGAGCCTTTGGCCAGCACGACTCCACTCCGCCAGCTCAAGTCCGTCCTCGGCGATCCACGCGACTGAGGTCATCGAGGCGCGCGACTGGGCCGCTGAAGTAGTTGCGGTGGGCATCGTGCGATGGTTTATCAAAATGTCGGCCCTTGTTTTTTGGCCAATGTGCGCAAGTTTGGAAGCATCGGCTTCGCTATCGCGCAAGAACGGAATCAGAAACACTTACGGAGGTGGCTAGCACGAATGATCCGAGCCATCCATATAACCAAGATCCTCGATACGCAGGGCGATTTCTAGGCCGGTCAGGTCGACTGGATCTCCAAGAATCTTGCGTGTGTCGTTCAGATAGTTTTCGATCGTGCGTCGCGACACTCCGATGGCGCGTCCCGCTGTGGACGGACTTCGCCCGTGCTTGAAGTACGCGCGCAACGCATCGCGAACACGTCGGCCGTCTAAATAGGCGCTGTTGAGCGGAGCGATATAGGTTTTGTGAAACATTTTTATGACGGCCTGGCTTTGTAGAGCACCAATGATCGGTAGCGCGTTCGCGCATGAAACGATCACCCCCGATTCACGCTCCGCAACAAGTAGCGCCGCCTGTGCTTCTTCGTGAGTTTCACGCCATCCAGCGAGCCCGAACCCCGGCTCGCCGATCGCGAGGGAAGCTTCGCGGTCTCGCTTCATGGAAAGAAGCCGACCAATATCGCTCGCGCCAAGCTTGCCGGTGCCACCGAACCAGGCCCATGACGTCCCGTTGTCGGCGTCAGGAATATACAAGAATGGGCGGCGAAGTCCGTCGTTTAGGGCCAGCAATAGACCAGCCCTTTCAGACCCTGTGGCGAGGACTCCCAGGTGCCACGATAAGCTCACCTCATATTTGAGAGCGTCTTGTTCACCAAGCGGGAGATCATCACGGAGTAACTGTCGTACCAGCTCGCTTCGGCGTCGCTCGGGTGATGCCGAGAGACGCTCACACTCTTCTTCGTGCTCGTGTTCAACTGACACGATGATGTGCTCCCAGAGTGGCCGATACATCTCGTAGAGACGCTTGAACATCGTCCCAGAATCCGCATACCCGGCTCGCTCTATCTCTTGTTGAATAAAAGTCTCGAATCCCCGACGTACCACGATGCACCGACGCACAAGTACGCCAGCTCGCATACCGATGCGGGCCGAGTGATGCACGTGTTCAGCCAAAGCCTGTGGGATTGGATCCCACTTTCCGCGGCGGTCGATTGCAGCCAAGCTGTAGTTGACGGTGGCCGCGATGGCCACCACCCGTCCTTCTCGGCCATTGCCTGCGTTTCGCTCTGACTGGCCATCAAAGTCTGACACTTTGGCCTCGATATGCTGGATAAGGTCGGCGCTGCGTGCTCGCAGCACAGCGGTAACCGCGGCATAGACATCCTCGACCGACATGCTGACTTGGTCGCGGTTCCGCGTCATAGTTTTGGAGTTGACAGAGTCGGCATTCCTTCCAACGTTTCCCGGACATACCGAAGCCATCTGGCCCTTCCCTGCCAGAACATCAACTCGGCATCGCGAGTCAGGGCGCCGACAGCGCCGTGCCAAGCGTCCTTTGTGTCCGCTGACCGACCGCGCTCAAGCACCTGTTCGCGCGCGATGCACACGAGCTCTCTCTCACGAATCAGTTCGACGAGGTGCGACACATCATGCGGACGCACCACCGCAAGCCTGAACTGGACATCGTCGCGCAGCGAGCCCTGGCCAGGGGGCGACCGCAGCCAGTCCTCAAACGCCTGTACTCCCTTCATGGTCGTTTCGTACACGACGTGCCGTTGAGTTCTGCCTCCGCCGGCTAGGGCGCCGTCCCCGCCCACGAGCCCTTCTGTCTCAAGCTTATCCAGCGCCCAGTATGGATAGGAATCCACCAGATCAGCGAAGGAGAGCCGCCGACGCATTTCTGCCGCGATCCGCCAAGCGTGACCCGGCTGCTCGATCACCAATCCAAGGACAGCGTGCTTCGCGGACACCGGTCGAACACCTAACAGCTATAGACGAGGACCGTCAAGCTAGAGACTTTGCTCGTCGTTGCGTCGATACCCCAGCCACGCTGTCGGCGGCGACGACTAGGTGCGGGTCGAGCGCGTCGACCAGTTCCTCCAGCGAGATCATCGAGCTGTGCGCCGCGATGTTAACTGCTGCCACGACCTTACGCGAGCGAGATGAGGTGCCCCATCGGTAAGCTCGCCCAATAGACAACCGACAAGCCCAGGCACGCATGTTGCAAGTACGACACCTGCAATTGCCTGGCTCCCTGAGCCACCAAGATTGAGAGCGTCGGCGCGAACGCCAACGTTCTATATGCGAATCTCGTACGCGCATCCGGTTTACATGCCCCGAATCGAAGAGTCATGGGAACCGACACTTCCGAACTCGATTCCAGCTCCGCCACCGACGTGCGTCCAGAAGTGCAACCGTGTCGCGGCGGGAGTGTTGGGGGCACTGGTGGTGATTCGAGCGCGCCACGCCTTCGCACCATCCGCGCGGACGACCTGCGGATTGTTGCCGCCATCGCCTTTGCGCAGAGCATGCACATCAAGACCGGCGGGTTTGCGTCCGCAAGCGACCATTGCGCACACCCATGCGAGACGATCGCGAGGTATGTCGCGGTGCTCCTCGATCGTAGCGACGAACCTCACGCCAAAGGAATACGAGAGTTGGTGCTCCCGCCGGTCGCTTGGCGTCAACCGCATCCATTCTCTGAAAATCAGCCTATGCAGCCGATCTTCGGGATTCATTTGCGCGATTGTCCGCAACTCGTCGTCGCCCAAGCCAGCATCCTTGAGCGACCCCAGATAAGCTCGGGCCTCCTCGAGCCCCAGCTTGGCGGCTTCGGCACGAGCTGTCGCCCGCAACCCGTCCAGTTCAGCAGCGCGCAGGTCTCGCTTGAGGCCGTTACGACTCTCGCGTGCCTCCGCTAGCTCGCGCTCAACGGACGCGCGCACATCCACCAAGCGTTCGATCTCACTCCGCACGACAGGCCGGCTCAGTTCGAACTCCCGCGCGAACTGCTGAAAAGTATTACCGCCGCCCGCGTTGTGCGTGCTGCACTCAGGCCACCATACCCAGGCTGGCCCCAGCTTCGCGCCCTGCGCCCGCTCCAACCTCCGCAGCAGAAAATCCCCAACGATCAGGTAGATCCGTGCTCCTTCGCCGGCAACCGTTCGCACTTCCTGCGGCGTGAGTGCCGGTACAGCCTCACTGTTCCGCAGCGTAATACCTACGATTGGATAGTCCCGTGCGGCGCGAGAGATCTCCGCCACCAGACGTCGCGTATCCTTCGATGAGCGAACAAGCATGTAACCAGTGTCCGAGACAAGGGCGGCGACCTGGGCAACCGTGGGATCCACCCGCCACGGGCCCAGGTCGTCGTCGTCCAACGGATGCTTGGCTGGATAGCGCCCGTCAGGGACTCGAGCAGCGTCCCCCCGGTCCCTTTCGCTACCCGCGTCCGTCCTACATAATCGGGGCAGGCTCGGCGAGGCCCCGATCTTCTTCCCCATGTCCCCGGATGCCATCGCCGGCGCAGTAGAACACATGGCACTGTTCGGGTGGGCAGACATGGCAGGGGCCGACGCTAGTACCCGTCGCCAGGCTTGTCAATATATAGAATCTATCGGTAGAGTCTATATATAGATCCTATATATTCCCAGTCTCCCAAAGCTGGAGCCTCACCTCTGACATTGATGTACTGACGTCGCGAGGAATACCATACGACGTACCACAGTGCAACGTCGACAGCGCGAGGCGTGGCGCTTCAGGATGCTGCGCGAAGGGTGACGTTGTTCGCGGTTGGTGGGACCGTCGACGATACCTTGGGCTCGATTGGCGGCAGTGTGGCGAGCCGAGGGAGACTGTGCAAAAGGAAGTCGCAGAGCGCGTCAAGCGGAGTATCTCGTCCTGCGATCTCACCAACTATCCTTTTAGCGTTGTCGGTGTACTCATGGCACATCTCGCTGGCTCGCTCCAAACCCCCTGTGGCCATTATCGCGTCAGTTGCATCTTCCCACTCTGTGCGAGTTTTGGCACCAGTTAGTAACGAGGCTATCCGTGGCTCTTCTTCCAATGCGAGAATAACCGGCATCTGACACTGGCCTTCCATCAGTATTCGCCAAGGCTGACGTCCGGTAACAGGATCCGACCTTGTCAATGCAAGAGTATCCTCCGCGATCTGCGAAGCAACCCCGAGAGTCTCGCCGATTCCCCCGAAAGTATCGACAATAGTCTCATTGGCTCCTGCCAAACGAGCGCCCATTCTGGCCGCCAGCGATAGGCTTGCACCGCTAGTGAGACGCACCCATTCGATGTAACGTCCTACTGAACACGCAATCTGGGTCTGGTCACGCATCAGCAGCGCGATCCCCTCGCTGTTGGCTTCGATTGTCCCACCAAGAGCCTCACTGGTCTTTGCGCCAAGATCAGGAGCGGACGTCAGTGCCCGACACAGACTGTAATCGCCAATTATCACCGCCAGCGCGTTGTTAGTGCTTGCGTATAGGTTGTCTGCGGCGCTCGTGCGACTCAGTATTGCGGGAAAAGCACAAAGCAGCTCGACACACATCGCAGCGTCCACCGATCGCCCGTCTGGCCTTGACCCACAGGTCAGCTCGCTGGCGATGACCGTGAGTGCTGCGAACGGCCCGACGCCAGCGCACACCTCGCGCTGGATCAGCTCTGCGGCCAGGATAAACCCACTGTGGATCTCATCGCGCAGCCGCTCATCGAGTGCAACCAGATAATCTACACAGTCGAGCTGCGATGCCAGCTCGCCGACAGGCGTAGCCACCAGCGAGGGATGCGCCACATCTGCGGTCAGCATTGCAGTTGCAGTTGAAAGCAGTGGACCCGGGGCACTCAGGGAATCTGTCGAGTCTGCCCGCTGCGCGGCGCGGCGCTTCAGCAGCTTGTGTGTTACGCGGGCAATCATGGCGTTATTCTGGCCGAGTCTAAGGTTCGCGCGCCGGACCGCTTGACCGATCTCGATAGGCCTTGCACGTCGCCGTATTGCACAGTCGAGTGCGAGGGCAGCGGTGTAAGCGCTCCTCATAGCCTGATCGATCCCCTCGCCAGTGATAGGGTCAGTAGCCTGCGCTGCGTCACCCAGAAAGACAACTCCGTCAATCTGGCAATGCTCGGCGGTAAAATCGCCTCCAAACGGGCCGCCGATCGCTCGCCCGATCGGATCAAGATTGCCTAGACGAGTGCCTTGATATTGTTGCAATGTCGTCAGGAACGAGTCTAGGAGTTCATTGATGGACCGCGGATGTGGCAATCCGCGCGTGCTTAGGTAACCGATCCCGACGTTTGCGACTCCCTCGCCGATCGGGAAAACCCAGCCATAGCCGTAATTTGTCACGCCCTCTGGAAGGGGTGCATATACCTCAAATGATGGGGTGAACGACCGATCACTATGCACGTATCGTCGTGCGGCATAGGCGAATGTTCCTGGCCGTGGAAGCTGGCCGCCCAGCTGGCTGCGCAGCCGTGAGGTGGCACCGTCGGCCCCCAGGACGTAACGTGAGCGAATGGCCATCTCCTCGGTCTCGCGCGTGAGCTCGACGCCGACCACTCTCCCGTTCCTATCCAGTGGCCTCATCACATATCCTTGAACCAGGCGCGCGCCCGCAGCGCAGGCCATTCTGACCAGAGCGTGATCGAGCTGTTCGCGCGGTACACAACATGGTTGGTACGGCTGGGTGACTGTCCCGTGCGTCGTGATGGTTTCGTGCTCTCGCCAGTCCACGAAGAGTCGCACGGCGTCGATCGGCTGCGCGCCAGCGAGAACTTGCTCCAACCCTAGCTGGTGCAGAAAAGCGACCGCTGAACTGGTGAGACCGTCGCCACACGCCTTGTCGCGCGGGAACGACCGCTTATCGATGAGTGTCACATCGTGCCCGCGTGAAGCCAATGTAAACGCCGCGATCGATCCCGCCGGCCCACCACCAACGATGGCGATCTCGGCCTCGTCCAATACGGGCAGGCTCGTCGTCATGTCGGTGCGCTCAACCGGGTGAGCTCGCCGTCCGCGATCATCAGCAGTCCTCCGGCCCCAGGCAATCCCCGTACGGCATCCTTGGCCTGAGAGATCCAAGCTTGTGCGTCGGCGCTCGCGCGTGCAATCGCTTCTGTCTCAAGTATCTGGGTTACCACGTTATGGGCTGGCGCGTCTTCCCGCAGCAACAAATCCAGCTTTGGACATTCTTCAAGCGCATAGATAACCGGTAGTGTGTAGTTGCCGTTGTCCAAGTCGTTGCCGAGTGGCTTGCCCATCTGCTCCGAGTCTCCCGTGAAATCGAGGATGTCGTCGATGAACTGAAACCCGATTCCCAACGCCATCCCATACAGTCCAATCTGGCGCCGTGCTCCTCCTTTGGCGTCACCGAGCATCGCTCCGAGCTCTGCTGCGAGCCGAAACATGCCAGCCGTCTTGCCCTTGATGGCCTCAACACAGCGCGCCGGTGTCCTGGCGGTGTCATACCGGTCTTGCAACTCAAGCATTTGACCTGTGCACACACACTCTGCAGCCTTTGTGGCGATCGCGACGGCGTCCTGCCCGCAGCGGGCGAACAGGGTCAGCGCCCTTCCGAAGAACAGACTGCCAGCGGCAGCGGCGAGCGGCGCTCCGTAGCGAGCAGGAAGGCTTTCTCCCCCTCGTCTGGTGTCGCTGTCGTCTATCACATCGTCGTGTGGGAGAGTTGCAAGGTGAAACATCTCAACGGCGACTGCCGCGATGTCGACGTGTGCGCTCGGACAACCTATTCCCGCGCGTGCCGCTGCCTCGGCCGCCAGCAGCACCTTCGAGCGAGCCCGCCTGCTCGGGGAGCGCACGGCATAGCTCCATACGTCCTCAAGAACATCGGTACGTAGTTCTGCGCCCAGACTCGCAAGCTCCACGACTGCCCTCTCCTCTCACACGGAGGATCTCCATGCAATCGAGCGACGCGTTACGAGGTAGCCTAGCACTCCCGTGGCAAGCATCGCGAGTATCGTCGACACGACCAATGTGTCCAAACCAAGACGGAACGCCGGGGAGAAGATCTCTGGGAACCCGGTGCTCTGCCGGATGTATCGCGTGGCAAGCGGTTGGGCGCCTAGACCGAATACAGCGCCTATCACGCATCCGAGCAGTACGACAATCCCCGTCTCGAGGTATATGGCGCTCACCAATTCGCCTCTTGACATCCCTAGCCGCTTCAGCGTGGCTAGCCGCCCCCGGCGCTGCCAAATCGATCCAAACATCACAGCGATAACAGCAAGCACAGCGCTAACCAGCAAAAGTGTGGATATCTGACCCAGCTGCGTCAACCCCTGGCTCGTGACGGCGCGGACATTAGCCTCATCTTGCTGTGCCGTTCCTACCGTCAGACCTGTCCCCTCAAGCGCCTTTTCGACAGCCGAGCGACCCTGTGCAACGCTCACTCCTGAACGTAGACCCATACGCAGAACTGTGACATTTTTAGTGTGCCACAAACGAGTGTAATCGTTGCTATTCATCAGTATTGCTCCTGGTGGCCACCCGTAATTGGTGATGGTCGCCGCCAGTCGAAACGTCGCGTATCCTGACGGGGTTGGCAATACAAATGGATCGCCAAGTCGAAGGTCTTCCTCGGACGCCACAGTCGCGGATAGCGCCGCCCACCCCCCTCGCCTAAGCAAACTCGCCGCTCTATTCACTGACCCTGCGATGATCTGCGACGAGGGCACCGGGTTGGGATCATTTGGCGGCTTGGCGATTACGACAAGACGCCTATTGTCAGTATCCAGAAACGAGCCTTGGAGCGCTTCGATCCGAGCGACGTCCCTTACCGTGCGAAGACGCGTCAACACCGGTTCTGGATTGAACTGCTGTACTGGGAATGGATCGTCTTCCAGTCTGGTTGCCAAGACGCTGACCGAGGCGGTGCCTGCTATGTCTCGTGTGACAGCTTCTGCCCCTCGACGAATGTCATTGAGCGCGCCACCAATAGCGACGATCGCATAGATAGCGATCGCGCTCGTCGCGGCGACCGCCGTAGCCCGCGTGGGCGCGGCTCTCAACTCGACCGTCGCGATATAACCAGCGGGGCTGCGCAGACGAGTCGCTGCTCCCACGCTGCGTTGGATAAGCCACGGCACGGCCGGCCCGAGTATAAAAGCCAAACCTACTGCCAAAGCGCCAACCGTGACAAGGCCACTACCGGGAATGACTAGGGCAGCCATGATCGCGACGATGATTGCCGCGATCCCGACAGCGAGCCCCACGGGTCCTGAGAGTCGTCCCAAAAAGACCGATGCCTCTGACTCGCTTGTCTGTCCTATCGATCGTTCTCGCAGGATGCCGATCGCCGGACCGCCGGCCGCGATGATTGTCGCGAGCACCCCTCCGCCGATTGAGATGAGCACCGCCACTGGCGTGATCACTCGCTGGGTGCCGATCGCAAACCCTGCGGCCAGATAGCCGGGTACGGAGCCAAACACGGTTCTCGAGAGCAGGTCGCCGAGGATGAGCCCAATCAGCGAAGCGACGACTCCCAGGACGATGATTTCAAGCGCCATCAGGCTAGCGAGCTCGTGGCGATACGCGCCCCGGTTGCGCAAGCGTGTCATATGACGCCGCCGCTCGGGTAGCGAGAGCAGCATCGCGTTGTAAGCGAACAGCACGCCGACGACAACGCTCAAAGCGGTGAACAGGGTCGCAACCTGTTTTGAGGAGCGCGTCGCCGCTTCGAGCAGACTGATTTCGCTGTCGCTCGAGCGAACATTGAGCGTCCTCCCGACCAGCCTCGTCAAAGCTCTTCTCGCCGTCGCTTCCTGGCCTCGCTCGGGCAAGATCAGGATGCGCGTCAGATGGTGAGCGAGCCCGGTGATTCTTTGTGCCGTGGACAGTTGCGCGATCATGACCGGGCTTTCGGCAGCCGCTCCAAACTGTTGGGTGCTCAACAGGGCACCGCAGAGGACTATGACCTGGTGTCCCCCCGCGTCGACCAGTAGGAGTTGGCCGACGGACGCGCCAAGCGCATGTGCGGTGCCTTCGGGAAGCGCGATCGTGTCCAGGTGCGAGCCGTGAAGTTGTCTAATGAGTTCGGGAGCTTGCACGCCTGCGGGAGCGGCGCTTTCAAGCGCACGCGTGGGGAACCTGTGCGCGAGTGGTCCGCCGATAGCGGAGATCGCCGCGTCGGCTCCGAACAGCGTCAGTGCGCGGTGACCGCGTGGACCGATCACGGTGACGCGCGCATCGAGAATGCCGGAGTCGCCGAAGACACCCGGAGCGCTCCCGACCTTGGACATGAGCCCTTCATTGAAGCCTTCGGGCGTGCGCGCCGCGACTTCGATGCTGGCCGGGCCGGCGATGCCGCGCACGAGGTCGCGCACCGACGCGGGCACCGAGGTGTTGGCAATCTCCACAGCGAAGATCAGAGCCACACCCGCCGCGATCCCGGCGACCACGAGCGCCTCCTGCACCGGTTGCGTGCGCAGGCGCAGCCAGTAGAGCCGCAAGAGCATCGGCAGGAAGCGCAGGCGATAGCGGCGGGAACCCTCCCCGTCCTGTTGCGGCGGGCTCGAGGTCGGCTTAGCAGCGATGTCCTCGACGTTCGCCCGCACGATTGGCTAACTCAGCGCGAGCGGCTCGTCACTCGTACGTTCGTGCAGCTCTCCGTCCTTTAGATCGCAGACACGATCGGCGTACTCGGTAGCGCGCGCGTCGTGGGTCACCAAGATCACGGCCGTATCTTGGCTGCGTGCAAGCTCGCGAAGAGCGGTCAGCACCTCCTCGCCGCGCGCGGTGTCGAGGTTGCCGGTCGGCTCGTCGGCGAGCACGAGACTCGGCTTGATCGCGAGCGCACGAGCCACGGCCACCCGCTGGCGCTCGCCACCGGAAAGGCGCGCGGGGAAGAACCGGGCGCGATGGGAGAGCTCCATCCGATCGAGCAGGGCACCAGCCTTTACGCGGGCATCCCGCCACGCGACGCGGTTCATCCACAGCGGCAATGCGACGTTATCCACGGCACTCGCCCCGGGCAAGAGGTCGTAATCCTGAAAGACAAAGCCGAGATCCGAGCGTCTATAGCGGGTCCGCTCGCGCTCGGACATCGCGTCCAGATCACGGCCCTGGAAGCGGATGCTGCCCTCGTCCGGGGAGAGCAACGCACCGACCATGAGCAACAACGTGCTCTTCCCAGAGCCGCTCGGACCGACCACCGCTACAACTTCGCCCGGCTCGACGACAAGCGAGACATCCCGGGCGGCGACGACCACCTCCCCAGGAGTGCGATAGCACTTGGACACCCCTTCGAGCTCAAGCATGTTTTCGATCCCCTGTAGCCGAACGGGAGGGAAAGTCGATGACCTCGCCGCTCCGCGCCGGCTCGGAGGGAACCGTCAGCCGTCCAGAGTCGAGCCGCACAAGCCATGTCGAGCGCAGCGTCTCGTCCGCGTGAGTAGCGCTGAACAGCACCGCAGCTCCGTGCTCCTGCGCGCAAGCGCGCAGCAGGTTGAGCACACGGTCGCGCTCCATCGGATCGAGGTTACTCGCGGGCTCGTCGGCCAACAACAGTCGTGGCTGCTTGACGATCGCCTGCGCGATCCCCGTCAGCCGAAGCTCGCCATCTGAAAGTTCGAAAGGCTCCGCGTCCGCGCAGTGCTCGATCCCTGCCGTCGACAGCGCGTCGCGGGCCACACGCTTGGCCCGATCCCAGTCGCGCGATACAAGGAAACCCGACAGCGCGACCTGCTCGATGACGTTCAACCCCGGTTGAAAATCCGGCGAGGTCGGCACCCAAGCGACCTCGGAGCGACGCAGGCTTGAAAGCCGGCGCTCGCCAAGGGCAGACAGATCCCGACCGTCGTAGAGCACCGATCCCGCCGTGGGCGCCTCCTCGCCGGCGGCGATGCGCAACAGCGTGGACTTCCCCGAGCGACTCGTGCCGTAGACGGCGATGCAGTCGCCTCGGTCGCAGGCCAACGACACGCAATCGAGCGCCACAACCACGCGCTTTCCTCGCTTGAAGACCATGCCTACACCGTCTAGCTCGAGCACCATCGTCCACCTACGATACCCGCGCCCGAGCAATATGTCATGATAGTTCCATCTTTCAAGCTGTTGGGCCTTCGCGGCCAAGTAGCTGCTCGGGAGGCAGGCTGCCCAGACCAGATCCACTTCGGTCATGATCCCTGATACTCGATACGCAATCCTGGGCCTGTTGGCGAGGAAGCCGAGCCACGGCTACGAGCTCGCCAACCGCTTCGACGAGGTCTTCGGGCCAGGGTCGAAGATCAACGTTGGGCAGGTGTCCGACATACTCAGCGCCTTCAGGGAGACTGGCTGGGCGGAGTGCATGCCATCTCGCCGAGGAAAGCGTGAGCTGAAGATCCACCAAATCACGCAGGCAGGCGACCAAGCGTTGAGCGACTGGCACGCCGAGCCATGCGGCATGCCGTCCCAACGGGAGACGTTCTATCTCAAGCTGGCGCTCGCAAGACCACAAGACGCACCGCACCTGCTTCAGAGCATCGCGCTACGGGAACGAGCGTGCCTGGACCTCTTGCGGCACTACACAGACGACGCGTCGCACGTGCCGGAGGAGGCGGACGAGTGGGAAACACTCACGCGCGGGACGTTCGACCAAGCCGCGAGCATTCGCTATCAGGGAGAGCTCGATTTGCTGTCCAAGACGCGTAAGCGGATCGAACGCTTCCTCGAGTGTTTACAGAACCTGGTGAGGATCGCTGATGACCAAGGCCTCGGATCGGACGGCTCGGCGGTTGCTTGACAGCGCACCCATCGCATGGTCACGGGGCCTCGCGATTGCACTAGGGGCGCTCGCGGGATACCTAAGTGTGATCCCGAGCTATGCGTCTGCCAGTGTGAAAAGTTCCGCACATGCACATGCGGCGCATGTGCTGGGCGGAAACGATAACGCTGCTTTGCACCTCGTGCACGCCAACGGCTCGACACTGTACGAGGAAGGACGGGCGAGCGGTTCACTGCCCGGCGCAGTTCACGCGTGGCTGCACGTCGGCGCGAAATTCGGCGGGCGCTTCACGTTCGACACCCACTCAGGGTCGATTACAGGCCAGGGCTCGGCAAACGACCATCAAGGACGCTACCCCTACGTCAGCTTCTCCGGTACCGCAAACATCGCCGAAGGCACCCGCGGCTACGCGCACGTCCATGGCACCCTCAGCTACTACGGCGTCCTGAACCGCGAAAGCGACGCAGTCCAAATCCAAACGCGAGGAACCCTGACCTACTGAACGTCAACACAGACGTCCAGAGTGAGAACACACTATGCGCCGAACCACGAGCCTCCTCGCATGGCTCGCGCTGTGCGTGTCCCTGCCAGCCTCCGCGCACGCCGCACCAACCGCGCATCTGCAGATCGCCTTTCATCCCGAGCGATTGGGTCAAGGAACCACGCTTGAATTCAACGCGCAGATCGCCCCACCGCATGGCGAGCTCGTCCCGCCGCCGCTCACCGAACTGAACGTGCGCTACCCAGACCAGCTCGGCGTCGCTGTCAGCGACCTCGGAGCGGCCACGTGCTCGCGCAAGAGACTCGAAGCGATCGGTCTCGAAGCCTGCCCCGCCAACTCGCATATGGGCGAGGGCAGCGCCGTCGCCGAAATACCTATAGGCCCAGAGATCCTCAGAGAGACCGGGCGCGTCACGGTCCTTCGAGCCCCCGAACAAGACGATCACCAGCAGCTGCTCTTCTACGCCGTCGGCGAAGATCCCGTCTCCGCACAGATCACGTTTACGGGCGCGCTGCTCCCCGCACCGCCGCCATACGGCGCACAAATCCACATCGACGTGTCGCTCGTACCAAGCCTCCCCGCTGGTCCCAACGTGTCAGTCGTGCGGATCCACGCGACGATCGGCCCGCGCGGCCTGACCTACTACAGACACGTCCGCGGCAAGAAAATCGCCTACAAGCCCAGAGGAATCCTCCTACCCGATCAATGCCCGCAGGGCGGCTTCCCATTCGACGCCACCTTCGGCTTCCTCGACAGCAGTATCACTAACGTACGCACGAGCGTGCCGTGCCCGACCCGTCGTACATGATGGGTCGCCTATTGACCAACTCAGCCGTCAGTCTTAGTGCGCTTATCCGCCCAGCCGAGACTCCTCATGATCCGGCGTGTGCTCGAGTGGCCACTGCTCGCCCTCGACGAGCGCTCGTAGTTGCTGGCGCTCGGCGTCGCTGCGGCGCATAATGTGCGTGTAGACGCGCAGCGTGAACGCCGGGTCGGTGTGGCCGAGCTGTTCCATGACGTAGTTGGGGTCCTTGCCGATCGCCACCAAGATCGACGCGAATGTGTGCCTGAGCTTGTGCGGTGTGATCCCGAGCGGCAGTGGTCGGGAGCCGCGCTCGGCGAGCAGCGCTTCGGCGCGTCGCACGACCGGCTCGACGACATCCTTGAGGAGGTTGTCGCGGCTGCGCGCCTTGCCCTGGACGGTCATGAGGACAGGGTCGTCGGGCCCGGTCGGCAGTCCTTGCCTGATCTTCTCCGCACGGTGCTCGATCAAGATCTCGCGCAGCAGGGAGAGCGTGTCGACCTCGCGCATCCCGGCGTCGGTCTTGTCCCGCCCGATTTCAAAGCGGCCGTGGGCAAGGTCGAGGTCGCGTTCCAAGAGCGCGCCGCCCGCTGATGCGCGGGGCCCACCGAGCATCAGCACCGCGATCGCCGCTCGTCGCCCGGTCGTTCGCGGACCGCCGCGGCGCGTATACGTGCGGCCTCGGCGGTCGCGGACCTCGACCTCCTGGGCTGCCCGGTCGAGGTCGGCCGCAGCTTCGAGTATCACCGCCACGTGCTCGGCGCTGTCAAGGTAGACGGGCCGCTTCCTCTCGACCTTCAATCTCCGGCGCCTTCCTCGAGCTGGGTTCGGAGCAGGAATGTGTTTGTGGTCGATAGCGAGCTCGAGGATCTGCTGCAGCAGGTCGATCTGCATGTTGATCGAGCGCGCCGAGAGCGGCTTCTTCACACGCTGGTAGCGACGCCCGCGCTTGTCGAGGATCTCGACCATCAGCGGACGGCCGGCGTCGATCGCGGCCTTGCAGACGGCGGCTTCCCCAACCTTGTGTTGGCGGTAGCGATCAACCTCCTTCACGTCGATCGCCCTGACCAGGTGGTCCTTGAAGAATGGGATCAGATGGTTGCGCAGGTCGTTGCGGTAGCACGACTGCAAGTCTGCGTTCTGCCCGCGCCAGCGTCCATCCGTCCTCGGGACGACCGAGCGTGACATAGCGACGTTTGCCGTAGGCGGTGAACCGCAGCGCAAAACAGGGCCGCTCGTCGTCAGGCTTGACCACGGTCCCAGTGATCGGACGGCCCGCCATTAGTCTCGCCTCCCGGCTTTGGCGCATGCGCCGACCACGACGCGCGGGCCTCTGAGCAGCTCCTCGACGGTGCGGCTCGACCCGCTCGTGGGCCGGCGAACTCCTGCGCGCAGCGGCAGCGGTGGCGTGGCGCTCACCTTCTGGGCGTCGCGCAACTGGGCTACCGCGCTCGAGGGCGAGAAGCCCAGGCGGGGCCGCGGCCCGGTGCCGAGCGGCGTCGCGCCGAGCTCCTGCGCATGCTCATATACCCACCGGCGGGTCTTTCCCGTCAGGCGCGCGATCTCGCGGGCGTCGACGAGCCCCTCCTGGCGCTCGGGGGCGCTCAGGCGCGCGGCGAGCCGGTCGGCGAGACGGTCGGCGAGCGTGTCGAGCAGCTGGTCGTCCTGCACCAGTTCGGTCGTCGATACCAGTCGCGGGCGCACCATGCGATCGGGAGCGTCCTGGCCTGGAGGCCCGGGCTGCGGGCCCGCGGGGCGAACGTCGAGCGAGTCAGCCATCTCTTTGTGTTTTGGTGCAAAGAGCGCGCTTGCCTTCCGTCGCGTGCGCCTGCACGAGCGCGCCGTCGCCGGCGGGCTGATCGGCATGCCCGCCGCAGCGGTGCAGGCCACTCCTCCGGGTGAACCGTGGCGAGCGGAAGCTGCCTCACAGGCCGCCCCGGCGACGACGAATTTTGGCACTGCATTGGCACTGGGGCGGCGCCCATGACGCGGCGAGGCGATTGCTTCGCCTCGCCGCGCACGCCGAAAGGCTCCTGTCCTAGCGGCTTTTCGGGCTATCGGGGCGGCCGGATTTGAACCGGCGACCCCCTGCTCCCAAAGCAGGTGCGCTACCAGGCTGCGCCACGCCCCGACGCGATGCTCGAGTCTACCGCCATTCAGAACAGCGTGGTCGATCCATCCCAGTCTTCCGTCACATCCGATCGCTTGGCGTAGACCTCGAACCCCGAACCGCTGCTAGGGTCAGCCACCGCCATGGCAGATATCCAACCGCTGCGCGCCCTGCACTACGACCAAACGCTCGTGGAATCACTAGCCGAGGTGACGTCTCCGCCATATGACGTGATCGACGCGGAGCAGCGCGAGGGGCTGCTGAGGCGCTCGCCCTTCAATGTTGTTGCAGTGGACCTACCCAAGGGCGAGCCAGATCCATATGCCGCCGCCGGCGAGCTGTTCGAAGCGTGGCAGCTGCAAGGCCTGGTGGTACGCGATCCAGAGCCGTCGCTATGGGCTCATACCCAGACATACACCGGGCCCGACGGCCAGACGCGCACGCGCAAGGGCTTCTTTTGCCGCGTGCGAATCGAGGGGTACGGCCCGGGCAGGGTGAGGCCGCACGAGCGCACTCATCCTGGGCCAAAGGAGGACCGCCTGCGCCTCATGCGCGCAACTCGCGCGAACCTGTCACCGATCTTCTCCCTGTTCTCAGACCCCACGGGCTCGGCTTGGGGAGCGCTCGAGCCAGCCACCGGGAACAAGCCATGGGGAGAGGTGACCGACGACGACGGCACCACGCACAAGCTATGGCGGGTGTCAGACCCAGCGACAATCGCGGCGGTGCGAGAGGCCACCCGCGAGGCCGAGCTGCTGATCGCCGACGGGCATCATCGCTATGAGACTGCCAACACGTACGCAGAGGAGCTCGGCGGGGATGGGGAGCATCGCTACGTGCTCATGTGCCTAGTGGCGCTCGAGGACCCGGGCCTCACGGTGTTCCCAACCCACCGGCTTGTGCGCGGCCTCGACCGCGAGCGCCAAGAGGCGCTGAGGGAGACACTGCGCCGCGACTTCGAGATCGTAGAGGTCCCGCTCGACCAGATCGCCCCGGAGCCGGGGATGGGACCGCTCCAGCTCGGATACATCGACTCGCACCACAAGCAGCCATACCGCCTGAAGCTCAAGGATCAAGCGATCGCCGACGCTGCGCTGCCGGGCTTCTCGGATGCCTATCGCAGCCTGGACACCGGGGTGCTCGAGGCGCTGCTCCTGAAGGGGGCCCTCGGCATGAGCGAGGAGGACATTTCCCACTTCAACGGCTTGTTCTATGCGCGTAGCACCGAGGAGGCAGTAGCGATGGTGCGCTCGGGCGAGTATGACGCGGCGTTTTTGATGCGCCCGACGCCTGTAGCCCAGGTGCGCGATGTGGCGGCGAGCGGCGAGAACATGCCACCCAAGTCCACGTTCTTTTACCCGAAGATGCTCACAGGTTTGCTCTTTAACCCGCTTTCGTAAATCAGTGGCGTCGATACCATGGAAGGAGAGGGTGCTGTGACAACCCGATCGGAAGGTGTTGCAGTGATGAAGGCCAGCGTCAGACGCAAGGATTCGGCGTTCAAACACACAGTTCAAGTACGCAATCATCAGCTGATCGTGGACGAGCCACTCGACTCCGGTGGCGACGACGCGGGTCCCGATCCGCAGGAGCTGCTCGCGGTGAGCCTTGCTTCGTGCACCGCGATCACGATGGAGATGTACGCGGCACGCAAGGGCTGGGACATCGGCAAGGTGGAGGTGGACGTCCAGTACACACCGGCAGAGCGCGGTTGCCCCACCAAGTTCGACGTGGTACTACGCCTGCCCGAGGAGCTTCCCGAGGAGCAGGTGGAGCGCTTGCAGGTGATAGCCGCGAAGTGTCCCGTGCATAGGACCCTCGACGGTGAGGTCATGTTCCAGGAGCGCGTCGAGCGCACCCACGCCCTAGCCTGAAACGTGACGCTCGCGCCTGCGCTCCGCGGAGTGCTGCTCGACGTGGCCTCGCACTCTGAGGCACAAGCCGGCGAACAGGTGCCGGCAGCCGTGCTCGTAGCGTTGTATGAGGGCGAAGATGACGAGCTACGAGTGGTGTTGACCAAGCGACGCGCCGATCTACGCCGCCATGCGGGTGAGATCTCCTTTCCAGGTGGACGTCGCGACCCAGAGGACTCGACGCTTGCCGACACAGCCTTGAGGGAGGCAGAAGAGGAGATCGGGCTTGCCCGTGCCCAGGTGACGCTAGTGGGGGCGCTCGAGCGCACATCCACATTCGCGACCAACTATGCGATCCACCCATTCGTGGGTCTACTCGATGGAGACCGCACGTGGCGGGCCTCGGAGCTGGAGGTGGACGCGGTGCTCGAGCCAACGCTTCAGGAGGTTCGAGCGGGAAGGACCCGCACGCGCTTGGCACGACGGGGGATCACCTTCGAGACGGACGCCTATGTGTTCGACGGCCAGCTCATATGGGGCGCAACCGCAAGGATTCTCGAGGGCCTGCTCGAACGAGTGGGGCCGCTGCTCGACCGTCGCGCCAAATCGTGACGCGACGGTCGACGCCTGCGAGCCCAGAGGGGGTGGACTCGAAGCCTTGTTCCTATGCCCCCGTTGCTACCGGCACGCCCACGAGGCTCCCCCACTCCGTCCAGGAGCCGTCGTAGTTCTTGACGGCTCCCTGACCCAATAGCTCGTGCAGGACAAACCACGTGTGAGCTGAGCGCTCACCGATGCGGCAGTAAGCGATGACGTCCTTGCCGTCCAATACTCCCTTTGAGCCGTACAGCTCCCGAAGCTGCTCAGCACTCTTGAAGGTTCCATCCTCGTTGACCGCCTGGGCCCACGGTATCGAGGCAGCGCCCGGAATGTGCCCGGCGCGCTGGGCGCCCTCCTGCTCGTAGCCGCTTGGAGAGATGATCTCCCCCGAGAACTCTGCCGGGGAGCGAACGTCAACGAGGTTGATGGAGTCACCGATCGCTGCGAGCACCTCCGCACGTCGTGCCCTGATCGTCTCGTCTCCCGCCTTGGCAAGAAACGTGGCAGGCGCATGGTTGGGCACGTCGGTAGTCGTGGGACGTCCGTCGGCGATCCACTTTTCGCGCGGGCCGTTGAGCAGCAGCACCTTGTCGTGACCGTAGTACTTCAGGTACCAATAGGTGTAGGCAGCGAACCAGTTGTTGCGATCGCCGTAGAGCACGATCGTGTGGTCGCTCGAGATCCCGTTTCGCGAGAACAGGGCACCGAAGTCCTCTGGGCCAAGGAAGTCTCGCTGTATCGGATCCTGTAGGTCTTGCTTCCAGTCGAACCCAACGGCGCCAGGGATATGGGCCTCGGCGTAGAGCTTGGGATTCTCGTCGACCTCGACGATGCGAATGTCGCTGTCGCCAAGGTGCTGCTGAAGCCAGTCAGCGTCGACGAGCACGTCCTTCGAGTATCCGGACAAGTCAGTTGCCCTCCTGTGTAGAAGCCTCCTCGTCAAAAGCCGATCGGCTTTTGGGTATATAGGCCCCAGCATAGCGCGCCTGCATGCCATGGTCACGACTTTCCAGAAGGGAGCCGATTGCGGCAAGTGCTTGGGGCAACCATGCATCGCAGATGAGCGGATCGGCCCGCAATATCTTCACGGGGATCGAGTTGCGGGCTGCCACCCTCGACACAATCTGCTCACCCCCAGCAAGCACCTCGGCAGGCACAGTGCAGCCGCCGGACTCATAGAGAAAGCCGCGCAACGTGGTGTCTATTGCGTCGGCAAGAAACCGCTGCAAACGTGATCCATGCAGAGCCCTGAGGAGCTCTGGTTCGCCGCTTGCATCGGCCAGCAACCAGCAAGCGACGGTGACGTGCTCGAGCGCTCCGCGCAGTGTGGCGAGCCGGTCGGGCGTCCCCATCACGCACTCGGCACCCAGCTCTTGGATGGCTATACATCGCTCCGGGTCGCTCGCGGTGACGCGCACGGCATGTCCTTGCTCGATCAAGGCAGCACCGAGGCACAGCCCTCTACTTGCGCCCTCCACGATCAAGACTCGTGCCACGAGCCCATCCTATGCACCGCACATCCGTGCGCACAAGCACGCTCAACATCGCAGGCATTCGCCGCAAGTACAACCTGACGTCAGGGCTGGCGCCTCTACTCGGAGAACAAGGGAGCCCACCTAGAAAACAGTGGGCGCCGCGGCCGGTGGGGACCGCGGCGCCCTGTCGAAGAGACCGGCACATCCGATCGCGTCATGAGGCATGCGCGGGGCGCCGCGGGAGAGGTTGGGTAACGACGCCCTGGTGGACCCCTATGTGCGATCGTGCTAGTCACTCACGCTCTTGCGATTTGCTCGTCACCTTTCGGGCGGAGAGCCGTCCCCTCCGCCGTCTTGTCAGCAAGAGAACGTAACGTATGTAAACACAACTGCGAAGATATGTCAAGCCCGGTCTCTTTGTTCCCCGGTAAGGGAACATGAGCGCGACGCCGCCGCTCCAGGACCGACCCCTCCAGCCACGGTCAGGCGCCTACCAATACCATCCTCAAAGCCCTATGACCGAGCAAGCTCCCCCAACCAATGATGTGGCGACGATGGAGAAGATCGTGGCGTTGTGCAAGCGCCGTGGCTTCGTCTTCCCCTCCTCGGAGATCTATGGCGGGGTGGGCTCTACCTACGATTTCGGCCACTACGGGGTGCTGCTGAAGGGCAACGTGAAGAACGAGTGGTGGCGGGCGATGATGAGCCAGCGCGATGACATCGTTGCGCTGGACTCAGCGATCCTGCAACACCCGCGCGTGTGGGAGGCATCGGGACACCTCGCTGGGTTCACCGACCCGCTCGTGGACTGCCGCACTTGTGGCCAGCGTTTCCGGGCGGATCACCTCGGTGACCTTCCATGTGGACGCAAGCCATCGAAGCATCCAGGCGAGACCGACGAGTGCGACTTGACCGAGGCGCGCGACTTCAACCTGATGTTCGAGACGACAATCGGCCCGGTCAAGGAGTCGGGATCGGTGGCTTACCTGCGCCCGGAGACCGCCCAGGGCATTTTCATCAACTTCAAGAACGTGCTTCAGTTCTCGCGCAAGAAGCCTCCATTCGGGATCGCCCAGATTGGCAAGTCATTTCGCAACGAGATCACCCCAGGCAACTTCATCTTCCGTACGCGCGAGTTCGAGCAGATGGAGATGGAGTTCTTCGTGGCACCGACGGAAGCGCAGAGGTGGTTCGAGCATTGGCTCGTAGAGCGCATGGGTTGGTACACCTCGCTCGGATTGCGCCCCGACCATTTGCGCCTACGCGCACACGACCCGGATGAGCTCTCGCACTACTCCTCGGGCACGAGCGACGTGGAGTACCTGTTCCCCATCGGCTGGTCGGAGCTCGAGGGGATCGCCAACCGCGGCGACTTCGATCTCAAACAGCATGCGGAGTTCTCAGGCGAGAAGCTCGAGTACTTCGACCCCAACGCCAACGAACGGTATGTGCCGCACGTCATCGAGCCGGCGGCTGGCGCCGACAGGGCGACGCTTGCATTTCTCGTGGACGCATATGACGAGGAAGTCGTACAAAGTGCACCGGCGGAGAATGGGACGACGGACCGAGGCCATAAGCCAGAGGAAACCCGCACCGTGCTGCGCCTGCACCCGCGCCTGGCCCCCGTGAAGGTGGCCGTGATGCCACTCCTCAAGAAGGACGGCCAGCCGGAGCTTGCGCGCGAAATCCACAAGGATCTGCGCGAGCGCATGCAGAGCGAGTACGACGAGGGCGGCTCGATTGGCAAGCGCTATCGCCGCCAAGACGAGATCGGGACCCCGTGGGGCGTGACGATCGATCACCAGTCGCTGCAGGACGGCACCGTTACGCTGCGAGACCGTGATTCACTCGCCCAGGACCGCCTAAAGATCGACGAGCTCGCCGCTGAGCTCGAAAAGCGGCTGGCGGCTCCCTGGCAAACACCAAAGCTTCAGAGATAGGAGAGAGATGGACTTCGACCTGACCGACGAGCAAGAGCTGATCCGCAGCACGGCGCGCGAATTCACAGAGAAGGAGATCGTGGAGCGAGCCAAGCAGAACGCGCGCAACCACCACTTCGACTTGGAGCTGGTGAAGAAGATCGCCGACCAAGGCTATTTGGGCGCGATCGTGCCACGCGAGTACGGGGGCGCGGGACTGGGCTACCTCGACTATGGCTTGGTTGTCGAGGAGATCGGCAGAGGCTGCTCGTCGGTTCGCACAGTTATTTCAGTACAGACTTCGCTGGTGTGCAGTGCAATCCTCAAGTGGGGCAGCGAGGAGCAAAAGCAGCACTACCTGCCGAAGCTGTGCTCGGGCGAGTGGCTGGGTTGCTTCGGCCTCACCGAGCCCGACACCGGCTCGGATGCCGCCAAACAACGCACGCGCGCGAAGAAGACCGATGGCGGTTGGGTGATCAACGGCGCGAAGATGTGGATCTCGATGGGCAATTTCGCGAAGGTGGCCCTGATCTTCGCCCAGACCGACCCCGAGACGGGCCATCGCGGCTTGGCGTGCTTCATGGTTGACACCGATCAGCCGGGTTACCAGCCAAGCACGATCGAGCACAAGATGGGCCTACACGCCTCCGACACCGCCTCCATCGCACTGGAAGACGTGGAGGTAAGCGATGACCAGATGCTCGGCGAGATTGGCGATGGCTTCAAGGTGGCGATGTCGGCGCTCGACTCCGGGCGCTACTCGGTGGCGGCCGGTTGCGTGGGCATCTGTCAAGGGTGCGTGGAGGAGTCGGTCAAATACGCCAAGGAGCGCGAGCAGTTCGGCAAGCCGATCGCGAGCTTCCAGCTCGTTCAGGCGATGATTGCCGACATGGTGTTGAAGACCGACGCCTCGCGAATGCTCGTGTGGAGGGCTGGCTTCCTGAAGGACAAGGGCCGACCGAACACGCTGGAGACCTCCGTAGCCAAGCTGCACGCCACGGAGGCGGCGGTGGAGTGCTCGAACACCGCCATCCAGGTGCACGGCGGCGCCGGATATGTAGATGACCATCCGGTCGAGCGCTATTTCCGCGACGTACGCGTCACCACCCTGTACGAGGGCACCTCCCAGATCCAGAAGCTGATCATTGGCCGCGCGATGACCGGGATCAACGCGCTCGTACCCTCCTGAGCGAAGCGATCATGGCTCAAGAGGCATCGGAGTTGGATGGGATTGGGATGCGTGCCGCGGGAGTGATCGGCGTGATTGGTGCCGGGACAATGGGTGGTGGCATCGCACAGCTAGCGTGCAAGAGCGGAGCGCGGACGCTCTTGCACGATCCAATTCCCGACGCCCTTGCTCGAGCTGCTCAGCGCATAAGCGAAGGGCTGGCCAAGGAAGCGGAGAAGGGCAAGCTAAGCGCCGAGCAAGCACAGGAAGCTGGCAAGCGCCTGCAACCCGTTGACAATCTCAACGCGCTCGCTTCGTGCGAGCTCATCATTGAGGCTGCCCCCGAGCGGCTGGACATCAAGCACGACCTATATGGTCGGCTGTCGGAGATCGTGGCGCATGATTGCGTGCTCGCGAGCAACACCTCATCGCTACCAATCACCGCCATCGCCGCCGGAGCGACCCACCCAGAGCGAGTGGTGGGCATGCACTTCTTCAACCCGGCACCGCTGATGCGTCTACTAGAGGTGATCGCCGGAGTGCTCTCGGACGAGCGAGCGTTGGCTCTAGCGGACGCCACGGGCATCGCGATGGGCAAGGACGTTATCCGAGCCACAGACGGCCCCGGCTTCCTGGTAAACCGCTGTAATCGACCGTTTGGCTTGGAGGCTTTGCGGCTGCTCTCAGAAAGGATCGCCGATGTTCAAGCGATCGACCGGATAGTGCGCATCGGCGGGGGTTTTCGGATGGGTCCGTTTGAGCTGAGCGACCTCGTGGGGGTGGACGTCGGCTTCGACGTGTCAAAGAGCTTCTATGAGTTGAGCTTCGGCGAGCCACGCTGGCGTCCCTCCCCGATCCAGGCCCGTCAGGTCGCCGCCGGATTGCATGGACGCAAGACAGGTCGCGGCTACTACAACTACTCGAGCGATGGCCCGTATCGGCCAGCGGACCCAGACCCGCCCGCCCTTAGCGCAGACGCCATCGTTGAGGGCAGCGGAGCGCTGGCGGATGCGCTGCGAGCGCTCGCCCCAGGCCTCAGCGGACCTCGGATCGCCGTCGAGGGGCTTGGCGGGACTGTTGAGGGCGAGCCGTTCTACGCGATTACGCCGCTGGCACTTGTGGAGGTGACCGGCGAGGCGGGCGAGCGGGCCTTCCAAGAGCTTGGCCTACACACCGCACGCATAGAGCGCTCGCCGGGCGGCGTGCTCCCGAGGATCGTCTGCCAACTGGTCAACGAGTGCGCGTTCGCTCTCGGCGAGGGGGTGGGCACGGCACAGGACATCGACACGGGCATGATGTTGGGCATGGCCCACCCGCGCGGACCGCTCACCTGGGGCCGGGAGATCGGCTTCGAGCAGGTGCTGGCGCTGCTTGAAGCACTGTGCGAGCACTTCCGCGAGGAGCGCTACCGCCCCGCCCCCGCGTTGCGCCGCCTGGCTACGGGCACATCCCAGCAGGCGCTTACCTAGCGTCAGCGGCGGGGGCCCACTGGGCCTCGGCTAGGTCTCCCACGGGCATTCCTTCGGGCGTTGGCACCTCGGGCGTGTCGCGCAGATACCACTCCGCGTCGAGCGCCGCTTGGCAACCTGAGCCTGCCGCTGTGATGGCCTGTCGATATGTGTGATCGACAAGGTCGCCCGCGGCAAAGACGCCGGGCCGGTTCGTCCGTGTCGAACGACCCTCAACCCTTACATAGCCATTCTCGTCGAGATCGATCTGACCGTCCACGAGCGAGGACTGGGGCTCATGCCCGACCGCGATGAAGGCACCGGTGATCGGTATCTCGCGCTGCTCGCCGGTCTGGGTGTTGAGCAGCTTGGCGACGCTCAAGGCGCCATTCTCACCGGGCTCGAAGCGCTCCACCGTGTAAGGGGTCAGCAACTCGATGTTCTGCTGCTCTCGCGCACGGGCCAACATGATCTTCGAGGCACGAAACTCGGGGCGACGATGCACGACGGTTACCTTGGAAGCGAACTTCGAGAGGAAGATGGCCTCCTCCATCGCCGAGTCGCCGCCACCAACGATGATGGTATGGGCATCGCTGAAGAAGGCCGCGTCACAGGTGGCGCAGTAGCTGACCCCACGTCCGCTCAGCTCCTCCTCACCTGGCACCCCGAGCTTCTTGTGCTCGGCGCCCATTGCGAAGATCACTGTACGCGCCTGGTGCTCGGTGTCGGCAACCCACACCTTGTGCACACCGCCCGGCTCATCGGCCAGCTCGACCCGCTCTACTTGGTCGGTGAGCAGGGTGGCGCCGAAGCGCTCGGCCTGCTCGCGCAGCTTGCTCATCAGATCGGGGCCCACGATGCCATCGGGGAAGCCCGGGATAATTCTCGACGTCGGTGGTCTGCTGCAAGAGGCCGCCCCACGCGAAGCCCTCGACCACAAGCGGGGAGAGGTTGGCGCGGGAGGTGTACAGGGCCGCGGTGTAGCCCGCGGGGCCACTGCCGATGATGATCGTGTTCTCGACGTCCGCCATCTGGTTTACTCCCGTCCTAGCTCGTTTTCCGCTCATTTTCACGGGCTCTGTTACTTCAAGGTAACCAATATGTCGCTGCTAGCCCGCGTCCCCTTCCTATCCAAGGGATTGAAACCATCGCTTTACTTTGTAAAGTATAGCACTCGTTGAGCGAGATAGCGCCTACGGCTAGAGCGTGCACGGGCTGCCGTCTCGATCGGCTTCGCGGAGGTAGTCGCCGGAGCGGCCGGAAGCTTGCTCGCACGCCAGCGAGCGACGGTGCGGCGCAGCTGGAAGATAGGCGATCGCGCCGGGGAGCGTCGGCAGCCAGAAGGAGATCGCGCGATAGGAGAGCACGGCGAGCACGGCCAGGTTGAAATCCACGCCGAACGCGGCAAAGGCGCCGATCATGCCCCCCTCCACGCCCCCCAAGCCCGCCGGGCAGCGGCAGCAGGTTACCGGCCATCCCGATGAAGTAGGCCATCAAGATGACCGTGAACGGCGGCGGCGTGCCAAACGCGTGGAAGCAGGCCCACAGCACGCTGATGTCAAAGCCCCACCATGCAAGCGCGCCCAGAAGCCCGGGATCGCGCGTAGCGGATCAGCTCGATCGCTGTGCGCACCCCGCTGGCCGCCAGGGCGGGCACCGTGGCCGCACGAGCCACCCAGTGGGCTATCCGGCCCGAGCCGACCGCCCACCGCGCCAGACGACGCTCGATATCGCCTGGCAGGAGGGCCATCGCGCCCGACGATCGCGAACAGAATTGCCGCGACCGCCGCCGGCACGATCGTGATCGCAAACGAGCCTCCCCCGGGAAGCAAGCCGCATCCCGAGACCAATCCCGCCGAGCAGCACAGCGCCCGCGTAGATCACATACAGCAGCACCATGAAGGCGACCATGCGGCAGGCGACCAGGCGTGGCTCCATGCCTGAGCGACGCAATGCCCAGGCGGTGAGCGCGATGCCACCCGCGCCGGCGGCCGCAAACAGTCGCGTGGCGGCAAGCCCGGCCATCGTGATCTGGTAGCTCTCGCGCCAGCCGATTGGGCTCCCCCGCGCACGAACACCGCCCGGAAGAGCACCACATAGCCGCCGAACGAGCAGATCTCGAGGAGCACCCCGATCATGATCCACCAGGTGTCTCCCCGCTCGATGCGATGAGCGGTGCTGCTCAATCCGGCAAGCTTGGGAAGCACGAAATACAGGAACGCGACGGCCGAGAGGATGAACAGGCCGAAGGCGATCGCGCTGCGACGCGTGACCGGCACCCGCGGCATCTGCTCGTCGGCCATGCGTCATTCGACGTGGATCGACTCGAGCTCGTCCATCCGCTGTGACCCTCGACGACTTCCTCATGGCCTCCTGCGCACATCGCCTCGATCGCCGCGACAGCACCGGCCGAAACATTTGAGCGCCGGAGCAGCGCGCCGGTGCGGCGCGACGAATACCGGTCGTGAGCGCGGCGCCGGCGAGCAAGTCCACGACATAGTGCTCGCCCAGATAGACGAGCGCGAAGCCGAGCGTGGCCGTGTAGCCCCAGCCCAAGGCACCCGCCACCGGCCCAGTCTCTGAGAGCAGCTGGGCGGCCATCATCGATGTGGCGAAGTGCAGAGACGGCATCGCGGCCAAAGGATTGCCTCCAAGAACACTGTAAAGGGGGCCCCAGCCGTCTTTCCAAAAGAACTCCCCGTATTCGACCATCATGCGCCTAACGGCCATCTCATGCGAGCGCCCTTCGGGACCGACGCGGGCAGCAGGCGTCCGTTGAAATGTCGACGTGACCACGTGCGCTGCCGCGTACCAAGGCGGCGCGGTCGGCAGAATCCAGTAGATCATCGCCCCGATGTCGAACACCGCATAGGTCATCACCGCCGAGCGATCGAAGCGGCGGGAGTGGCGCAGCATGACGTAGACGAGCGCTCCATGGGGCACCAGGAACCAGAGCCAGTGCGCCCACACGAGCACCTGTCGCCGAGCCGCCATTGCCCGCGTGCGAGGCTTCGCTGCAGACGCACGGTGGGTAGCTCGCCGAGGCCGAGCACGCGATCGACGACGATCGGATAGTCGACCAGCACCCGCTCTCTCTGGGCAGCCTCGTCGTCGTGCGGGGTCTTGTAGGCGGCCAGATAGGCCCACATCTGCAGCGCGCACACGGCGACGTCGCGTGTGCGGGAGCGGGGCACCGCCACGCACAAGCCCACGGGCGCGGCGAACGCGACCGTTTGCGCAACCAAGGGCGGCGTGGAGAGGCGCTTGCGCACGAGCGGCGCCATCACGCCCGCGGCCACGACGCCCCAGGCGGCTGTCCTGATGACCCTCGACCCGCACGGGGCGGGGAGTATATGACGCTATGCGGCAGTTTCCTCGGCGATGCGCTCGCGCATGTGCGCGGCTCGGCCTCGGCCACGAGCGCACCGACTACTTGGCTCGTCCTCGTCGGCCTCGGGATGCCACTGAACGCCGAGCACGAAGCGCCGATCGGGCAACTCGATCGCCTCGGTCAGGCCGTCCATCGCAGAGCTGCCGCTGACCTGGAGTCCCTCGCCCAGGCGATCGACGCCCTGGTGGTGGTGGGACTTGGTGGCGTGGTGGGTCTCCCCGGCGGCGCGCGCGGCAAGCGTGCCCTCGACCAGGTCGACGTCATGGTCGGCGCCGTCGAAAGTGCCGGGACACGCGTAGATGTTCGTGGTGGCCGAAGTGCTCGGGCAGATGCTGCAGCAATGTGCCGCCATAAGCCACGTTGATCAGCTGCATGCCGCGACAGATGCCCGAGCACCGGCAGGTCGCGCTCGATCGCGGCGCGCACCAGCGCGATCTCGAAGCGATCGCGCTCGGGCACGGTGTCGACCGTCTCCGGGTGGGCTGCTCGCCATAGCTCGCGGGGTCGATGTCGGCGCCGCCGGCAAGCACCAGGCCGTCGAGCAGGTCGAGCAGCCTCGCCGGGATCTTCCAGTAGCAGCTCGTCGGGAGGCAGCATCACGACTAGCGCGCCGGCACGCTGCACGGCTTCGACGTAGCTGCGTGAGAGCAGCACCGCCTCCTGGTCCCACATGCCCCAGCGGGCACGCTCGAGAGCGGTGCATATGCCGATCACGGGCCTGGTCATGGCCCCACACGATAGGCATACCGGAGTATCGATGGAGGGGATGGGTCGTTCTTGCAGGTATTCTCGCGCGAGTCCCAACGATCATCGGCCGCGAGTGGCCTCAAAATCGCGCCGAGCGTACGCCGAACGACAGGAGAGCCCAATGAGCGAGCCCGACATCAGCTTGAGAGCGTCAACGTGACGTATCGACAAGGCGCGGCGACAATCGAGCTGAACCGGCCGCAGGCGCTCAACGCATGGAACAAGCAGCTCGGCGAAGACCTGCTCGCCGCGCTTGGCTCAAGCTAGCGAGGACGAGGCGGTGCGCGCGGTGCGCATCACCGGCGCGGGACGCGCGTTCTCCTCGGGCGCCGACCTGCGGGACATCAGCGGCGACGACCTCACGCCCGAGGGGCGACCAAACGTATACGGAGTGCTGACCGAGCGCTACCACCCGATCATGCACGCGATCCGCGAGATGGGCAAGCCGGTGGTCGCGGCGGTGAATGGCGGAGCGGTCGGCATCGGCTGCTCGCTCGCGCTTTGCTGCGATCTGGTCGTGGCATCCGAGAGCGCCTATTTCCTGCTCGCGTTCGTGAACATCGGCCTGGTGCCCGACGGGGGCTCCTCGCTGTTCGTGCCCAGCGCGCATCGGGATGGCCCGGGCGGCGGAGATGGCGATGCTCGGCGAGCGCGTGTGCGCCACCCAAGCGCTGGACTGGGGGCTCGTCAACCGTGTCTTCCCGGACGAGGAGTTCGCGCGCGAGAGCGCTGCGCTGACGGCACGCTTGGCAGCCGGGCCGACGCGCTCCTATGCCGCCGGCAAGCGCCTGCTCAACAGCCAGCTGTACTCCGGCATGGAGCGAGCAGCTCGAGCTGGAGGCGAAACTTCAGCAGGAGATGGCCGAGAGCGAGGACTTCCTCGAGGGCGTGAGTGCCTTCCTGGCCAAGCGTCCGGCCAGTTTCTTGGGGCGTTGAGGCACGTTCTGTCGATCTTCGCGGTATCCCATGTCGGAGCCGATCGAACACGTTCCTGTGATTGGGCACGCGCGTTCCGTCCGCGCCTGAATAGAATCCCGCCCGCCTTGAGCCACCTGCTTGCCACACCCCTAGCGTTCTTCACCCCCCAGTCGGGCGGGTCGCCGAACGCCGACCAGATCAACGACCTCTACAAGATCACGCTGTACGTGGCACTTGTGATCTTCGTGCTCGTCGAGGGGGCGCTCGGCTATGCGCTGTGGCGCTTCCGTGCCCGCAAGGGCGCTGTGGCGGCACAGATCCACGGCAACACGCGCCTGGAGATCGGCTGGACCGTGGGCGCCGCGGTGATCCTGCTGGCGCTTGCCGTGCTGACGCTCGCCAAGCTCTCCTCGATCCAGGATCCGGTCAACTCGAGCCCCGAAGGCGAACATCTCGTCAGCGACAGCTCCCGGCTATATGCGAGCGATGCGCCGAAGCTGCCGCCCAACGGCAAGTCGCTGAAAATCACGGTGGTGGGCAGGCAGTTCGTGTGGCAGTACGTCTATCCGGGAGCCAACGAAGCGGACGGTCTGGGCGCGCCGTACTCCTACCAGGAGATGGTCGTGCCCACCAAAACCACGGTCACGCTCAACATCGTCTCGGCCGACGTGGTCCATTCGTGGTGGGTTCCACAGCTCGGCGGCAAGTTCCAGGCGATGCCCGGCTACCACAACTACACCTGGTTCAAGATCGAAAAACCGGGCATCTTCCGCGGCCAGTGCGCGCTCATCTGTGGGCGCGGTCACGCACGCATGACCGCCACCGTGAAGGCGGTGCCGCCGGCCCAGTTCGAAGCTTGGCTCGCCTATCAGAAGAAGCTGATCGCCGAAGCCAACGCCGAAGCGGAGGTGGCGCGCGCCAAGCTCGGCAACCAGATCGGCGCCGGGCAGGTCGAAAACCCGTGACTGCGACAACCCCCGCCGAATTTTCGACTCCGGACACTAGGAGCCCAGCCAGATGGCCACCTACGCAGCCCCAGTCCCCCAAATCGTCGCCCACGACGCCAAGCCCGAGCCGAAGCGGCTGGGCGAGCTGGATCACGACAACCGATCACAAGCGCATCGGGATCATGTACATGGTCACGACGTTCGTGTTCTTCATCCTGGGTGGCGTGGAGGCCCTGATGATGCGCCTGCAGCTGGGGTCCCCAACAACACGCTGGTTTCCCCGCAGATCTACAACCAGCTGTTCACGATGCATGGGACGACGATGATCTTCCTGTTCGTGGTGCCGATGATGGCGGGCCTTGCCAACTACTTCGTGCCGCTGATGGTGGGCGCACGCGACATGGCCTATCCGCGCCTGAACGCGCTCTCCTACTGGCTGCTGCTCGCCGGCGGCATCGTCTTCTACGCCTCGATCTTCTGGAACCCACCGGAAGCCGGTTGGACGAGCTACGTGCCGCTATCGAGCATCACCTACTCGCCTGGTGGCGGCCAGGACGCATGGATCTACCTGATCCACCTCACGGGCCTCTCCTCGATCCTCGGCGCGCTCAACTTCTACGCGACGATCGCCAACATGCGCGCGCGCGGCATGAGCTGGGGACGGCTGCCGCTGTTCATCTGGGCGATCCTGACCTACTCGATCCTGATCATCTTCGCGATGCCAGTGATCGCTGGGGCCGTCACGATGCTGCTGACCGACCGGCATTTCGGGACGCACTTCTTCGATCCCGCGAACGGTGGCTCAGCGCTTTTGTGGCAGAACTTGTTCTGGTTCTTCGGGCACCCCGAGGTCTACATCATGGTGCTGCCTGGCTTTGGCATCGTCTCTGAGATCCTGCCCGTGTTCGCACGCAAGCCGATCTTCGGCTACAAGGCGATCGCGGCCTCGACCGTGGCTATCGCCTTCCTTGGCTTCCTTACATGGGCCCACCATATGTTCACCGCGCCGATCCCGGAGGCACTCGTCATCTTCGTGATGATGAGCTCGTTCCTGATCGCGGTGCCAACCGGCGTGAAGATCTTCAACTGGATCGCCACGCTGTGGCATGGAACCGTGGAATTCAAGACACCGCTGCTGTTCTGCGCGGGATTCATCGCGCTGTTCATGATCGGAGGCATCAGCGGCGTGTTCCTGGCGGTGTTCCCGGTCGATTGGCAACTCAACGAAACGTATTTCGTGGTGGCACATATCCACTTCGTGCTGATGGGCGGCGCCGTGTTCACGATCTTCGCGGCGATCTACTTCTGGTTTCCGAAGATCACCGGCAGGATGCTGAGCGAGAGCCTTGGCAAGCTGAGCTTCTATCTGATGTTCTTTGGCTTCCTGGCGACATTCCTGATTCAGCACGTGATCGGTTTGGATGGGATGCCCAGACGTGTGTACGAGTACGACAACGTTGGCAACCTGGCCCTATACAACCTGATCTCCACGATCGGCTCGTTCATCCTCGCCGCCGGTGTGCTCGCGACGATCGTGAACGTCGCACGCAGCCTCAAGCACGGCGCGATCGCGGGGCCGGACCCGTGGAAGGCGAACTCGCTCGAGTGGTTTACGACCTCTCCCCCGCCTGCCAACAACTTCGATGTCGTTCCACTCGTACGCTCGTATGAGCCGATGAAGGACATCCGCCGTGAGATCGAGCAGCGCACCTCCGCCGTGCCGGCTCCCGGTGGCGCCACCGTGCCCGCTGGCGCCACGCAAGTCGGCGTGTAGGCAAACTGGAGAGCCCAACAGGTGTCTGGAGAGGAGCGTGGCGGCGGCCGCATGCACGGCGCAGCGATAGAGTTCGGGATCGTGATGGAGGCTTCTCGCAGTCTGCGGTGCCGTTGCTGATGGACGGCTCGTCCGCATCGGTCTACGCTCCGCAACCCGCGGGCTCGATCGCTACGCCACTTGCGAGCAGACGCTCCAAGACGCGGCAGACGCTCTCCGACTACCTCGAGCTGACAAAGCCGAAGGTCCAGTCGCTGCTGCTGTTGACGACGATCACCACGATGCTCGTCGCGGGGGATCCCTCCGTGGCACTCATAGCGCTCACCTGCCTCGGTGGCTACCTGTCGGCTGGAGGCGCCGGCGCGGTCAATCACTGGTTCGACCGCGACATAGACGCGAGCATGGCGCGCACCGCCAACCGACCTGTGCCCTCCGGACGCGTGTCTCCGGCGGCGGCGCTCACGTTTGGATGCGTGCTAGCGGCGCTGTCTTTCTTGGAGCTCTCGCTGACCGTGAACGTGCTCGCCGCGAGCCTCTCCTTCGCGGGGTTCCTCGGTTACGTACTCGTTTACACGATGTGGCTCAAGCGGCGCACGCCGCAGAACATCGTGATCGGCGGGGCGGCGGGCGCCGTTCCCCCACTCGTTGCCTGGGCCGCAGTGACGGGCTCTGTGAACGGCATCGCGGCGCTGCTGTTCTTTATCGTGTTCTTTTGGACGCCCCCACACTTCTGGGCGCTGTCGCTGCTGATGAAGGGCGAGTACGAGAAGGTCGGGGTGCCGATGCTGCCGGTGGTACGCGGCGAGGCCGAGACGCGCCGACAGATCTTGCTCTACACGGTGCTGCTGTACGCGGTCACACAGCTTCCCTTCTGTGCCGGCGGCTTCGGCGGTATCTACCTGGCCGCCTCGCTGCTTCTCGGGCTTGGCTTCATCGCCGGAGCGGTCCGGCTCTATCGCCGCGCTGACCGTCGTAGCGCGCTGCAGCTCTACCTGTTCTCGCTGGCATACCTCGCGCTGCTCTTCTGCGCCATGGTCGCCGACGCGAAGTTGTAATCTTCACCTCCTCATGGACCGTCGCCTCGCCAAAAAGAACATCCGCACCGGCCTGATCGTGGCGGGCATCTGCATGTTCATGTTCGGCATCACCTTCGTCGTGGCCGCGGTGTACATCTCGTGAGCCCACTCGATCCCGAGATACCGCCCACGGGCGAAGAGATCCATCTTCCAGGACCAACGATCCTGCCGCTACTGACCGCTGCAGGGATCACGCTCGCTGTCATCGGTATCACGCTCAGCAAGATCCTTCTCGTTGGCGGCGTCATCCTCACGATCGTGTGCGTGCTCCGCTGGATCATGGACACACGTCGCGAAATCGACGAGCTCCCGCTCGACCCTCACTGAAAAGCCCCGGCACCCGGAACCCCGGCACCCGGTGAGGCGCCGCGCGTGATCGCCAAGCACGCGCGGCCCCAATGAAAGGTCGCGCCTGCTCCCCACGCGGGCAGGCGCTCAACCTTCCCCTCTCCCTCACCCCACGGCTGCGCTCGCTGGAACGGGACAGATCGCCCCCTCGTCGGTCCAACAGCGCACGACGTCGCGCACGGAGAGGATCCCCATCGTCTCTCCTCGCTCGACGACGATCAGGTGGCGAAAGCCGCCGCGAACCATCGCGGCGGCTGCCTCCTCCAAAGACCAGCCTGGCTCGGCGAAAACGACGTCACGGGTCAGATGATCGGCCACGAGCTCTACCTCGGGATTTTGACCGGCGCCGACGGACGTGAGCACGTCGCGCTCGGTCAGGATCCCGGGCCCACCGGCGTCGGGATCGATCACGACGGCGGCACCCACGTGGCGCTCGGACATGAGCCGGGCGGCGTCGCGCAGCGTGTGGTCGGGCCCAATCGTCAAGACCATCGGGCTCATGCCATCTCGTACCTGCATCGCGTTCGCCTCCAGTCGTCAAACCGTTTGCAACGATTGCCTCAATGTATTGTTTCTAGCGCTTACCGTCAAGCACCTTGTTGCGATACTCGTGATTACCCGTCTTACTCGCGCCAAATCCCATGGCAGAGTCGGCCTCGAACCCCAAGACATACGTTCATCGGGCGAAGGCATTAGGATCACGCCTCCGATGGCTAGGCTCGTCCCGAACAGGTGCACGTCGACGCTCCGAGAAGGTGTCTGGCATGTCTAGACGCGCGATCGTGGGGACGATCGTCGCGGCGTTGATCGCTACCGCGATCGGGATCGTGCTCAGCTTCGTAATCAAGTGGTTCCCGGTGCAGGCGTCGACGCAGGCACACAACACCGACAGGCTCTACCACGTGTTGGTGATTGCCTCTGTGCCGATCTTCGTGCTCGTCGTCTCGGTGATCCTCTTCTCGGTATGGCAGTTCCGCGTAAAGCCCGGGGAGGAGCTCAAGGATGGGCCGCCTATCCACGGCAACACACGTCTGGAGGTGATCTGGACCGTGGTACCTGCGATCCTCCTGCTCGGTCTCGTCTCCTACTCCTTCGTGGTGCTGCGCGAGAACGAAAAGAAGCCAGCCAAAGAGATGGTGGTTGAAGTCACCGGCCGCCAGTTCGCCTGGTCTTACGAGTATCCACGCTCGGTGACCGGTGGCGCTCCTCTGAAGAGCGACCAGCTGTACGTGCCCGACAATGAATCGATCCGCTTCGAGATCCATTCGCTGGATGTGATCCACGCCTTCTGGATCCCGGCCTTCCGCCTACAGATCGACGCGGTACCGGGCATCACCACGAGCTACCGCGCCACGCCAGACCGATTGGGCTCCTATCCGGTGGTGTGCAACCTGCTGTGCGGTGTCGGACACTCGCTGATGCGCTCGACGATCCACGTCGTGACGCCGACACAATTCAAAACCTGGCTGGGACACCAGACGAGCGCGCCACCGGGCGTGTAGTGAGGGTAAGGTGAGCGATGCAATGGGGATATGCACGTCGATGATCCGCGGTATCCAGAGGGAAGTGAGCTGATGGTCTCAAGGCTTCGAGCTCCTGGCCTCTATCGCGCTGTTTTCGGCCTCCTGCTCGGGATCGTTTTCGCCGCCGGGCTGACGTGGGTCGTGCGCATGGCCACCGGTCACGCCACTTTTCACCATTACCTCGACGAGGAAGCGGTCATGGCTGTCTCGCTGCTCTCCGCGCCGATCTTCTTCCTCGTGGGTCTTGGGGGATTCGACTACTGGTTCTACTGGGCCGCCGGGCGCCCCACGCGTCCCGAGGATCACTCCGGGCACGGGGCCTACAGCTGGAAGGATTACTTCCGTATCAACACCGACCACAAGGTGATCGGCATCCAGTACACGGTCACCGCCTTCTTCTTCCTGCTCGTGGGGGGGTTGATGGCGATGCTGATGCGCGCCCAGCTCGCCCAGCCAGGCGCGCAGTTCGTGAGCGCGAACACCTACAACGGCCTGTTCTCGGTGCACGCCTCGCTGCTGATCTTCTTGTTCGTAATTCCTGTGTTCGCCGGATTTGCCAACTTCGTGCTGCCGCTGATGATCGGGGCACCGGACATGGCTTTCCCGCGCCTGAACGCGCTCTCCTACTGGCTGCTACCGCTCGCCGGCCTGATGATGCTCTTGAGCTTCGCAGCGCCTGGAGGAGCATTTGCCGACGGCTGGACCGCCTACGCGCCGCTATCGATCGACGCACCGATTGGGCAAGACTTCTTCTCGGTGGGAGTGCAGCTCGCGGGAGCCTCCTCGATCATGACCGCGCTGAACTTCCTGGTGACGATCATCACGATGCGCGCGCCAGGCATGAGCTTCTTCCGCATGCCCCTGCTCGTGTGGGCGAACTTCGCGACCTCGCTGCTGGTAGTGATCGCCACGCCATTCATCGCGGCCTCGCAGTTCTTCGTGCTGCTCGACCGCGGGCTTGGCTTCAACTTCTTCAACGCTGGCAAGGGCGGCGACGTGCTCATGTACCAGCACGTGTTCTGGTTCTACTCGCATCCGGCCGTCTACATCATGATGTTGCCTGGCTTTGGGATCGTGAGCGAAATCATCGCGGTGAAGGCGCGCAAGCCGATCTTCGGCTATCGCATGATGGCCTTCTCCCTGCTCGCGATCGTCGGCCTCGGCTTCACAGTGTGGGCACACCACATGTTCACCTCCGGCATGCCCTCCTGGATCCGCATCCCGATGGCCATCACGACCTGCATCATCGCGGTACCCACGGGCATCAAGATCTTCTCGTGGCTGGCAACCCTATGGCGTGGGGTGCTACACCTCGACACGCCGATGTTGTTCACGCTCGGCTTCCTGATCACGTTCACGCTTGGCGGCATCAGCGGCGTGATGCTCGCGATGCTCCCGTTCGACATCCACGTGAGCAGCAGCTACTTCGTCGTGGCCCACCTTCACTACGTGCTGTTCGGCGGCTCGGTGATGACGATCTTCGCCGGCGCCTACTACTGGTTCCCGAAGATGACAGGCCGTATGTTCGACGAGCGCCTGGGCAAGTGGCACTTCTGGAGCACCTTCGTGTTCTTCAACCTCACGTTCGCGCCGATGCACCTGCTCGGCTTGGAAGGCATGCCTCGCCGTGTAGCGACCTATTCCTCGCAGTTCGCCACCGCGAACCTATTCATCTCACTTGCGAGTTTCGCACTCGGAGCAAGCACTCTGATCTTCGTCTACAACATGGTCACCAGCTGGCGGGGTGGCCCACGCGCGGGATCCAACCCGTGGCGCGGGATGACGCTCGAGTGGCTTGTATCCTCGCCGCCGCCGATCTTCAACTTCGACCGCGTCCCGACTGTCGTCGGTGGACCTTACGAGTACGGCGTGCCCGGAGCGGTGCATGGCACTTTCGCGCCAGCTCCTACACCGGCAACCGTTGGTGGGGCCGCAGGTGGCTCAGGCGCGGTCTTCCATGCGGCTACCGAGTGAAGGAGCACACGATCCGATGAAAGAGATCCTGGTCGTCGCCAATCGCACCCTCGGAGGCGAGAAGCTGCTCGAGGCAGTGCGCGAGCGCGCGGCAAAGGGCGACGTGGTGTTCCGGCTCGTGGTTCCCCAAACCAAGCCGACGGCCGGCCTGGTGGTCTACGACGAGGCGGTGCGCGAATCGGCTCAGGTACGAGTCGATCTCGCGATGTCGCTGCTCGCCGACGAGGGCATCGAGGCGTCCGGGGAAGTGGGCGACCCCGACCCGTTTCTGGCAGCGATGGACGCTATCGCCAATCGCCGCCCCGACGAGGTGATCGTCTCCACCCATCCGGCCACGCAGTCGGGTTGGCTGCGACGAGATCTAATCGAGCGCATCCAGAACGCCTCGGGTCTGCCTGTGACCCACATCGTGGTTGACCTCGCCCTGGAGGGCCTGCCGTTCGGAGTGACGCTGGTGGTTGCCCACAAGACCTCTAGCGGTGAAGAGCTGATCGAGCATCTCAAGGCAAAGACCACCGCCGGCAAGCGCCAAGTATTCGTGGCCATAGTGCCGCAGCAGGACCGCAGCGGCGGAGCTCACCGGGAGGCGCGCATCCGTCTCGCGGCAATGCTCGAGCGACTCGACGCGGAGGGATTGCTCAGCGCCGGCATGATCGGCGATCCAGACCCATACACCGCGGTGATGAACGCACTCGAGCTCTTCCAGGTCGATGAGATCGTCATCTCAACGCTTCCAAACGAGCGCTCCGGCTGGATGAGAAGCCAGCTGATCGAGCGGGTACGCAACGCCGCTTCGGTAAAGGTGGAGCACGTGGTGGTTGACCTCCAGTCCAACGCGACCGCGGCTAGCGCCGCCAATTAGAGGGGACATCATGGAGGCCGCCAGCGTCGCCCACGCAACCGCACACGACGATCACCACCACGGTCCACCTCCGGCTCACCGTAGCTCGCGCGTAGAGCCGCAGCTACTCGGAATGCTGCTTTTCATCATCTCGGAGATCATGGTGTTCGGGGCCTTCTTCACGGCGTACTTCTTCATCCGTGTCGCCCAAGGCGACCCGTGGCCCGCGCCTGGAACACACCTACCGCTCGAAGTGGCGGGTGTGAACACGGCGATCCTGATCTCCTCGTCGTTCACGCTGCATTGGGCCGAGCAGGCGATCAAGAAAGGCAACCGCTTTGGCTTGAAGGCGGGCATGCTCACCACCTTCCTACTCGGATGCGCGTTCCTGTTCATCCAGATCAACGAGTACGCGAACATCGGTTTCGCCCCCCAGGACCAGGCCCAGGCAACGATCTTCTATTCGCTCACCGGCCTGCATGGCGCGCACGTGTTCATCGGCCTCGTGTTGCTGTTGATCGTCACCATCAGAGCCTTCCGCGGCCACTACTCGCCGGAGGAGCATCGCGGTATTGAAATACCCGGCATCTACTGGCACTTCGTGGACATCATGTGGATCGTCGTATACACAACGGTCTACGTCATTTGAGACTAGCCTGGCGCAAGCCGCCGTGCTGAATCCGTTGCGCAGCGAGGACGAGGCGTTTCGCTTCCTGCTCTACGCGATCGCCATCATCGCCGCAATCGTCATAGTGATCCTCGTCCTACGCGCGATCCTCTGAGACGCACGATCCTCTGAGCGAAGCTCAGAGAAACGACATATCGAGCCCTAAGCCGGGGGCTCGCGGGCGGCGCATCTGCCGCCCCGGCTACTTCACAGTGATGGTGCCGTACATACCTGCCGCACGGTGACCGGGGGCCTGGCAGAAGAACGTGTAGGTGCCTGGCTTGAGCTTGACGCTGATCGAGGCGGTGCCCTTCGTCTGGAAGGTGGTGGCGCCAAGCACCGGGCCACTCCCGTTCGCCCCACCCGCGCCCGCTTCTATCGCAACGTTGTGGGAGACGCCGGACATGTTCTTCATCGAGACGGTCACCGCTCCGGCGCTGGCAGTTGCCTTGCTGGCGGTGTAGGAGAGCTGACCCTGAGGATCGGCTTCGAGTTCGAGCTTGCCTGCCTTCTCAACCGCGGGCTTGCCTGCTCCGGGGGCCTGCACCGCGCTAGCCAGCAGTCCGGTGTCCTGGCCAGGCCGATCGGCCGCTTCGGCGACATATGCCGCGATGTCGGTCAAGGTTGCGCCGCTCGCCAAGCCACTCGGCATCGCTCCGAATCGATTCGGGTTCTGCACCTGACCTTCCACGACCGTTCGCACCGCGCTGCGCTCCAAGCCTTCCTCGAGGCTAGAGCGGAAGGCTTCGTCCAGGTTGGGGCCGACGGTGCCCTTCGTGTCGGCCCGAGCAAGCGTGTGGCAGGCACCGCACTTGGCGACGAACTGCTGCTTGCCCACGATCAAGTCGGCGTTATCGCCGCGCTTGACCTCACCGCAGCCGGAGAGCGCGAAGAGCAGGCAAACCACTCCGAGCAGCACACCGACAAGACGTGGAGTCGATCCACTATGGACTCTCGACACAGACATCAGCGCGCGAACTCTATCCAAAGGGCCGGGCGACAGGCTCTCCGTGGGCCGCCGCGATAACCGCACGCGCGACGCCTTCCCACGACCAGCGCTCGCGCGCTATCTCGACAAGCGCGGCTTGTGCTCGAGCCCTCAAAGCCCGATCGGCCTCGAGCCAGGCAATGACACGCTCGGCGATCGCTCGCACCGCATCGTCGTCGACCGGAAAGGAGAGCCACCCGGCCACCTCTGGTGGGACCTCCTGGGCGATCGCTTCGCTCACCTCGGCAAGCCCCGAATGGCCAGCGCTGATGGGCAGCAAGCCACATGCGGCGGCCTCGACGGCGACCATCCCGAATGCCTCGGGGAATGTGCTTGGTACGACCAGAGCCTCACACGCGGGCAGCACATCCTCGAGCTCCTCATGGTCAAGGCGCCCGGTGAACACCACCCGTTCGCCGATCGCTCCAGCGGCCTCCCGATAGTCCTCGGCCTCGGCGACCGACAACGAGTCCAGGAACGCCAGCAGGTGATGGAGCGGTATCGCGTTAGACGCTGCCCGGCTCGCCGCCGTACCGCTCGCCGCCGTACCACTCGACGGCGTACCACTCGACGGCGTACCACTCGACGGCGTCGCACTCGATTCCCCCAACTCCCCGCCCTGTGCCTCCAAAGCCCGGCCAGAGCGAGCGATCTCCTTCGCTCCTTCCAAGTCGCCATCGGCGAACCGTGCAAGCAGCTGTTCAAGACCGCTGCGATACGCCCCGAAGCCGATTATCGCCAGTCGTGCGTCAGGCACAGACCGCAAGACAAGTGGCCATGCGGCGATCAGCAGGTCTACTCCCTTGCTCACGATCAACTTGCCCACGAACGCTACGAGAACACCAGTCCCATCCAAAATCTCCGCGAGCGCCTCTGCCGCCATCCGGTCATCGCGCGCGAATGCGCTTGAACGCTCATCAAGCGATGCCGGGACACTGCGGCGCAACCGCTCCAGCAGGTTGCACATTGCCGCATGTGCCTGCTCGGGCTCGTGCGGGCGAAAGCGCTCGACGTCTACACCGGGAGGGCCCAGGCGAGTGCGTCGCTCGAGCTCGGGATCGCCAAGCGCCTGCCAGAGGCTCTCGGCGGTGTGTCTGGAGCCCACGAGCACGGTCCTTGCTCCCGCCAGACCCTCGCGGGCAAAGCCCAGGAAGCGCTCTGGTTGGGGCTTAACCGTGTACTCGAGGGCACTTCCGTGCACCTTCACCGCGTAGGGTGTCCCGTTGCCGAGCGCGCGGGTCAGGATCACAGGTCCCATCACCAGGTGATTCGCAAGCGCGATATCGGGGCGCACACGCTCAGCCACCTCGCGCACCGCCTCCAGGTTTGCCTGGATATATCGGGCTATCTCCTCATCCGAGCAGTTGGCGAACGTCTTCGCTTCGATGCCCTCGTAGCGATCTTGCACGTACAAGGGGAGCAGTCCGCCAATGTTTGGCCGGTAGACCGTGCAGGCCGCTGACTCGGGAGCCGACTCCTCGAGCCCTCTCAACTCGAGCTCACCGTTGTCCCAGTGACCAGCCGCACCGACAAATGGGCAGCGCTCAGGGTGGCGATCCTGGCTGAAGAGGTGTACCTCGTGGCCCAGCTTCACGAGGGCTTCGGCGAGACGCGCGTTGTAGACGTTCGAGCCCGTCCCGCTGAGCAGATAGCCATGGAAGATCAGGATGCGCACTGCCCCAGCCTATTGCCCCTCCGCCCGAACGCTCCGCTAAAGTGCCGGGCGTGAGTACGAGCCAGCGCTATCGCCTGCGCACCCCATCAACTGCACGCGAGGTCCTTGTAGAGGCGCTTCCCGGCGAGATTTACCACGATCGCGACTCTGGCGAGCAGATGGAGATCGTGGGCAAGCTGCTGCCGCTCGCCCCTGCGTCATCGCGACTGCCGTGGGCGGTGGAGAACCTGCGCTTCTGCCCGTGGTGTGACCAACTCGCTCAGAAGGACCTGAACGACTGTCCCACATGCGCCCGGCGGATGGGCCCGCTCGGCACGTGAGCAGACACCTTCCTAGCTCACGCATCATCGCGCTTGCGGCTGGCGCCCTCATACTCCTCTCCGGTTTCGGCCTCTCCTCGTGCGGTGGCACCAGCGTGTCGGACGTCACCCCGAAGAGCACTCCTGAAATAACGCCACCAACCGACACCTCGGCGGAAAAGGAAGCAACCGAAACCACCGCTACCTCCACTACCGCCACGACTTCCACGACCCCCACCACTGGCGAAAGCTCCAGTTCGACCGCAAGCAGCGAATCCGAAGGCGAAAGCTCCTCAGGGGAAAGCAACTCAGGCTCCCCCAGCAGCGCAGCCGGAGGGACATCCGCAAGCGGCGAATCCGCCGAAAAATCCTCGAGCGAAAAAGCCGCTTCCGAAAAAACCTCGGAAAAAACCTCGTCGGGCAATGTCGGCTCCAGCGGCGGCGCCAGCGCCCCCTAGCCGATCAAGGCGTTGAGATCAACGTCGCGCTGTAGGTGAGGCGGGCGGTCTGATAGAGGCAGTAGTACTGAACCGTGGAGCCTACCTGCACGTGGGCGGTTTGAGTGCCCGTCGTCGTGCACTGGCCCTTCGGGCGGCTCGCCCTCCAGGAGGTGCCCTTGCCAAAGCCAAGCGCCAGGGCTGGCGCCCATGTCGGCACCGTGAGAGCGACTATGTCGCCCTTCTGGACCGGCATGGTTGTGGCAAGCGGAAACTGAGCTGTCTTGCCAAAGTACGGTTCGAGCGGCACTACCGGTCCCTGGCTGATGAGCTTGTAACCGAGTTTCGGGCTTTTCTGGGGGCGCAGAATCGCGATACCAGCCGACGCCGGACCGCCCTCATTGGCGTTGAAGTACTTGATCTGCGCGGCGGTTGGCTTGCCGAGCGTGACGGTCCAGGCAACCACGGTGCCTTCTCGTGACGCCGCCTCCACGTTGTTGTTCGTTTCGACCTTCACTTGGAAGCCGGTAGTGCGGCTGACAGCAAGACACGACGGGGTCGGGCAACTCGGCACGGTGGGCGGCGTGGTAGCGGGTATCACGCCGACTTCGGTCAGGGTGGCGAGCGAGCCCGCAGGCAGCGCCAGCACGAGCCCGCAGGCGAGCACGATCGTTGTTATAGAGCATCTCATATGGAGCATTCAACAGGAAACACGCGGACGGACACGATGTAGCGGTTCGACGCCCAAGCCGACATTCCCCCTTTATTGGGGTCGCATTATCGCCGCGGCCGCGGCGGCTATCTCGGCGAGATCTCCGGGTGCCGGCACCCATGGCAGTCTCAAGGGGTCATTCTCATAGCGGGGAATCACGTGCACGTGGAAGTGGAACACCGTCTGCCAGGCCGCGGCGCCGCATGAGTTGATCACGTTGACACCGTCTGCTTTCAAGCGCTCCTTCGCACGGATAGCCAGACGCTGGGCGGCGCTTGCCACCGCCGCGAGATCCCGCGGATCGATGCTCAACAGGTCCGCGGAGTGGGTACGAGGCACCACCAGCGCGTGGCCACGGGTGGCTGGATTGATGTCCATGAAAGCCACGGTGCTCTCATCCTGATCGACGATCGTCGCCGGCAGCTCACCCGCCACGATCTTGCAAAAAATGCAGTCACGCTCGCTCATCGCGGCCAATCCTAACCGCCGTGGGCGCGGCGGCGCATGAACGCCACTGCCTGCTCGCGGGTGCTCACCTCACCGGTGTACTGAGCTCGGGCCAAGACTGCCAAGAGCTTCCCCACGCGAGGGCCAAGCGGAATATCGAGCTCCGCGGCCAACTCGTCTCCACGCAACAACGGCTTTTGCGGGCCGTGCTCACGCCAGCGCAGCGCAGCGCCAAGCATCTGCTGCGCGAGAGTCATATGCGCCTCGATCGCCTCTTGGGCTTTCGATCCTCGCGTTGCGAGTCGATCGCATACCGACAGTAGCGTGACATCCACCTCCACTGGATCGCAGGCATTCAGGTATTCATAGACCGTGTCCCGCGCGAGCGGCTGGGGTTGATGGACGAGAAAGCCGAGTCGCAGGTGATGGCGCACCAGCGCGGCCACGTGCTCACGCGTGCGTATGCTGGCGCGCAGACGCCCGAGCACGTCACGGGCAAGCCTGGCGCCTTGCAGATCGTGTCCAATGAATGTAATGCGCCTATCGAGTGCCCGTACCGAGCGGGTGGCCGGCTTTGCGGCATCGTGGAGCAGAGCAGCCCAGCGCAGGGCCTCGCCGCGCGTCATTCCATCCGCAAGTGGCTCCGCGAGCAACCCAAGCGCCCGCTGGTGGTGCTCCTCGCCCAGCGCAGCAAACGGCTCGAGGTCGTTCGCGCTCTGAGCTGTGGTAAGCGCGATCGTGCGCTCGAACACCTCTAGCGTGTGGCCATAGACATCACGGTGGTGGTAGCGGCTCTGCTGCACCCCACGCATCGCCTCGAGCTCGGGCAGCACGACCCGTGTGGCGCCGAGATCCCCCATCATCTCTATCCCACGCAGGGCCTGCACCGAGGCTACGATCCTTTGTAGCTCGAGGAACACTCGCTCGGGCGATACCTGCTCGAGTCGTGCCACCTGCTCGCGCGCGGCCTCGATCGCCTGGCTGTCGGGCTCCAGGTCGAGCTCCACTGCTACGCGCACCAAACGCAGCACACGCAACGGATCGTCCCTGAAGGCATATGGACCGGCAAGGCGCAGGCGTCCTGCGCGCAGGTCGCCGAGACCACCGACTGGATCGAGTGGCTCTCCCCCCGCAAGCGGCTCGGCGATTGCGTTGACGGTGAAGTCGCGCAGCGCAAGATCGGCTTGGAGCGACCCTCCACGCATGGCCTCGACATCTACTTGCCAGGAGCCCTCACGCGCCACCACGCGCCACGCCCCGAACTCCTCGGAGAGAGCGAAGCACGCCGCCGCCGTGCCGGCACTCTTGGCGGCACGCGCAATGGCGCGCGCGCCCTCCCCCGGGTCGCCCTCGAGCACGACGTCGAGGTCGGCAACCGGCCGGCCAAGCAGGTGGTCGCGTACCGCTCCACCAACCAACCAGGCTCGCCTGCCCGTCAGCCCCGCGCGAGCGATCTCGAGCGCCTCGGCGCTCATCGCGGTTGGGAGCTGGCAGTGGGCTCCTGTGGCTTACCCTCGGGCTCCTCGCCCACGGCTCGCCATCGCGGTGGTAGACGCGCGGTACCCGCCCCGTCAGCCCACAGGTGACCTCGTAGTTGATCGTGTCCATCCGCCGCGCCACCTCCTCGGCGGTTATCCGCTGCACGCCGCGTGCGCCGATCAGCACAGCCTCGCTTCCGCACAGCGCGCTTACTCGGCGCCGTCGCCCAGATCGACCGTGAGGTTGTCCATGCTCACGGTCCCCACGATCGGCCGGCGCTCGCCCCGATCAAGCACATCCGCGTTGCCAGAAGCGCTCGTCGCCAGCCGTCGCCATATCCGATGGGGAGCACTCCCAGGAAGGTGTGGCGCTCGGCGACGAAGCGCCGTCCGTAGCCGGCGCTTTGACCGGGGGCGCAAGCCTTGACCTCGGCCAGATAGGAGCTCAGCTCCAAGACGGGCTCCAGACCGCGCGCGAGCGGGATCCTGCCCAAAGGGGTCCATCCCATATACCGCTATCCCACAGCGAACCATGTCGAAATGCGCATGCCAGCGCGCAAGGTGGCGGCGCTGTTGGCTGCGTGCACCACGATCTGCGGGTGAGCAGCCTTGACCTCACCGGCCCAGCGGGCGAACACCTCGAGTTGACGCTCGAAGAAGGGATCGTCGCGGTCGTCGGCCGTCGCGAAGTGGGTCATCGCTCCGGCGAACTCCACGTCGCGAGTATCGGCCGCCGCTGCGACCACCCGCGATGCCTGCTCGGGGTCGCGTGTTCCAAGTCGCCCCATGCCACTGTCGAGCTTGACGTGCACGCGACCGCCGCCGGCGCTCGCGACGCCGCGAAATGCTCGCTCACTCCACACGACGACATCGGCGTCGCGCCTGGAGCGCTTCACGCAGCTCGACCGGGCTGAGGGCGCCCATCACCAACAGTCGCACATCGCCGAAGCCGGCACCGCCTGAGCTCGACCGCCTCATGGGCGCCCGCCACGGCGAGCCAGCTCGCGCCCGCGTCAAGTGCGGCACGTGCGCTCGACGCCGCGCCGTGGCCATAGCCGTCAGCCTTCACGACAACGCACAGCTCGCAACCCCGCTCGAGCTCCGCCCTCAGTCGGGCACAGTTGCGCTCGATCGCCGCGAGGTTGACATGCGCACTCGCGCGGCGCACCGTCATGATTCCTCGCCCGAGGCAAAGAAGCGATCACATCGCCGGCGATCACGCCCTCAGGAGACCCTTGCGTGCGCGCCGCATCGCGGCCTGCTTGCGCGTGCAGCTGAACTGCGGCGGCGGCAGCGGCGAATGCCTCGACTCCCTGCGCAAGCAGTGCGGCAAGGGTGCCGGTGAGGACATCGCCGGTGCCGGCGGTAGCAAGCGCTGGACTATTGCCGCGGCTGACGGCGACCCGGCCGCCGGGCTCCACGACCAATGTGTCATCGCCCTTGAGCACGACAATTGCCTGAGCAAGCTCGGCGACCTCACGAGCATGCGCGAGTCGCTCGCGCCGCACTTGCTCGCTGTCGATGTCGAGCAGCCGCGCGAGCTCACCGGCATGCGGCGTCAGCACCGTGGGCGCCTCTCTGTAGGCAAGCTCGGCAAGGCATCCCACGTGGGCGTTCAAGCCGTCGGCGTCGAGCACCATCGGGACCGGGGCCTCACGCGCCAACTCACGCGCGAAGCTCGCGCTGCCGGTGATCACGACCGAGTCCTGGGCCGAGCGCTAGAGCGCCCGCACGGGCCAACGACCCCATCGCAGCGGGGAGCCCCGCGGGTGTGAGCCGCCCCGCTCGTCAGGCAGGCCGCGTGTCATCAGCTCCATGAGCTGCACGTCAAGGATCTCGCGCAAGGACTCGGGAACGCACGCTGTTACATAGCCAGCACCGGCGCGCATCGCCGCGAGCGACGCCATGGCCGGGGCACCTGTCAGCCCGCGCGAGCCGCCTACGACGACGACATGCCCGCTCGTGAACTTGGTGGATGAGGCCGCTCTGATCGGAAGCGTCCGCAGCACGCTGTTACAGATCAAGCCAACTTGGCTCGTGCTCGGCGCGCCGCGCGGAATGCCGATCTCGATCGTCTCTGTCTTTCCTGCATGGTCCTTGCCTGGATGGATCCACAAACCGGGCTTGGCAACATGGAAAGTCGCTGTCATCTTGGCTTTGATGGCGGGGCTCGCTACGACTCCCGTGGAGGCGTCCACGCCACTGGGTATATCCACACTGACAACGCTTCCAGGCGCCGTATTCATCACCTCGATTGCCTCGCGCAACCGCTCCGTGGGGGATGCCTGAGAAGCCAGTGCCAAGCAGCGCATCGACGATCACCCGCGCCCGTGCTATCGCTTCGTGAGCGGCGTGGTCGGCGAGCGCCAGCGGCGGCTCGCCAGGCAGGCGCTCGAGGTTGGCATGCGCATCGGAAGAGAGTTCCTCGAGCGCGGCTACACACACGACCGTCACCTCTCTGGCGGCCTGGCGCAGCAGCCGTGCGACCACGAGACCATCGCCTCCGTTGTTGCCCTTGCCACACACGACCGCAACCGGCCCGTCGTGCGCGAGATCTTCGACCGCTCGTGCCACTCCCTGCGCCAGCACGCTCCATCAACTCGAGCGAGGGGATCCCGCATTGCTCGATCGCCCATCGGTCGACGGCCCTCATCTGCGAAGCGTCGAGCAACGGCTCGCACCAGTCGGGAAGCTCAGCCATCACAGCGATACTACGGGCTGCCCCGAAACCCCACGAGCGCCGCGGATGGTGGATGCCAAACGCGCGCCTACTCGACCGTTACCGTCTTTGCGAGGTTGCGCGGCTGATCGACGTTCAGCCCACGTCGTCTGGCTATGCCGTAGGCAAGCATCTGTAGCGGTATGACCGCGAGTACCGGCTGGAGCATCCAATCGATCGCCGGAACGGGGATCGCAACGTCCACCTGACCGGCCAGGCTGTTGCCCTCGGTGGTGAGCGCGATCACATGGGCCCCACGTGCGCGTACCTCCTGCATGTTGGACACCATCTTCTCGAGCACAGGCGAGTCGGTTGCGATACACACCACCGGCGTCGACTCGTCGAGCAGTGCGATCGGACCGTGCTTCATCTCTCCCGCCGCATAGGCGTCGGTGGCGATATAGGAGATCTCCTTGAGCTTCAGGGCCCCCTCGAGCGCGACCGGCAGACCGACGTGACGCCCTAGGTAGAGAAAGAACTCCTTGTGGGCGTGCTCATCGGCCACTTGGCCGACTTGCTCCTCGACGCCGGCGATGACCTCGTCGATGCAGTGCGGCAGGCGCTTGATCTCACCGACGAGCTCTGTTAGCCGCTCGCGCGAAAGCGTGCCTCGCAGCTCTGCCAAGCGCAAGCCGAGCAAGTAGATCACGGCAACTTGACAGACGAACGTCTTCGTAGCCGCTACCCCGATCTCGAGACCAGCCCGCGTAAACAGCACGCCATCTGCCTCGCGCGTGGCTTGCGAGCCCATCACGTTGGTGATCGCAAGCACGGTTGCTCCACGCTCCCGTGCCTTGCGCATCGCGGCAAGCGTGTCCGCGGTCTCACCCGACTGGGAGATCCCGATCACGAGATCCCCCGGGCCGACGACGGGATTGCGGTAGCGATACTCGGAGGCAACGTCCATTTCGACCGGTACCCGCGCCCACTCCTCGATCGCATAGCGGCCCACCAGGCCGGCGTGGTAGGAGGTACCGCAGGCAACCACAACCACACGCTTGACATCCGCGAGAATCGCCTCGTCGAGGGCGCCCACCTCGTCGAGATCCACCCCGTCGCCGCGCGCCACCCGGTCGGCGATCGTCTCAGCAACAGCGTCGGCCTGTTCATGGATCTCCTTGAGCATGAACGTCTCATAGCCGCCCTTCTCAGCGGTGTCCTCGTCCCAGTCGACCTGCTGGACGCCCGCGGTACCACCTCGCCTGAGAGCGTCAGGATGGTGACCGCTCGGGTCGCAGGACAACGAGCTCACCGTTCTCGAGGTATTGCACAGAGCGCGTTTGGGCAAGGAAGGCGGGCACGGCGGAGGCGATGAACTGCTCCCCCTCTCCCCTTCCAACCACCAGCGGGCACTCCTTGCGAGCGCCCACCAGCGTGTCGGGCTCCTCGACGCTCATTGCCACGAATGCGAAGTGGCCCTCGAGCTCGCCGAACGCCTTGCGCACCGCGGTCGCGAGATCGCCATCGTAGTGGGCGGCGACCAGATGGGCAATCACCTCGGCGTCGGTCTCTGAGGTGAACTGTTGCCTTCGGCGGCGAGGCGCTCCTTCAGCGCCATGTAGTTCTCGACGATGCCGTTCACGACGACGTGCAGGCGGTCCTCTGGGTCGTAGTGGGGGTGAGCGTTCTCCTCGCTCACCCGGCCGTGCGTGGCCCAGCGCGTGTGGCCGATGCCGGTGGTGGCGGACGCCCGCACGGCTACTCCGGCCAGCCGGCGCCACCGCTCGCCAGCGCCGGCCAGTGCCTCGCCTTCGACCCCGCGCCGCCTGCTCGCCGATCGAGCTTGGCTTGGAGTGCGCTCAGGTTGCCGACAGAGCGCACCGCCTCGATGCGATCGCCGGCGATCAGCGAGATCCCGGCGCTGTCATAGCCGCGGTACTCGAGCTTCTGCAAGCCAGCGAGCAGTAGCTCCCGGGCCGGACGCTTGCCTACGTAGCCGACGATGCCGCACACCGCGACGACGATATCAGCCGGTTATTGGAGCGGTCTTTCAAGCCAAGCTCACGCTGCACGAGGAGCTACCAGCGCGCGATGCAGACGCGCGTCGGCCTCCTCGTCGGTGGGAGCCTCGACCATGACTCGCACAAGCGGCTCGGTGCCGCTGGGGCGCACGAGCACTCGCCCTCGACCGGAGAGCGCTGATCCTCGGCCTGCACGGCCTCGGCGACGCTCTCGGCGTCGCGAGCGCGCCTCTGTCGCGCACCTCGCACGTTGACGAGCCTCTGGGGCAGCTTCCGCATCGCGTCGCGCTCGCTGAGGTCGCGTCCAGCAAGTGCCTCGAGCGTGAGCAGAGCTCCGGCGATCCCGTCGCCCGTGCTGTTGAAGCCCATCTCGATGATGTGTCCCGACTGCTCTCCCCCGAGCGCCCAGCCCTTACGGCGCAACTCCTCGAGCACATAGCGGTCGCCGACATTGGTGCAGGCGACCTCGATGCCTGCGTCGGCGCATGGCGGCATGGAAGCCATAATTGGTCATCACGGTCACCACGACCCCCTCACCGGCCAAGCGTCTCGCGCTCGCGCAGATGCAGCGCGGCAAGCGCGATCAGCTCGTCGCCGTCCACCACCTCACCGGTGCGATCGACTGCGAGCACGCGGTCGCCGTCGCCGTCGAATGCCAAGCCAAGCGCGTGCCCGCCGGCGCGAACCCGCTCGCCCAAGGCCGCGATGTGGGTGGAGCCGCAGCCATCGTTGATGTTGCGCCCGTCGGGCGTGGCAGCCAGCGACCGTGACCTTGGCGCCAAGACGCCTGAATATCTCTGGGGCGACCTTGTAGGTGGCGCCGTTGGCGCAGTCGAGCAGCAGGTCCAGCCCATCGAGGCGCAGATCGGCAAAGCGGGTCTCGAGCTCTCGCAGGTAGTCCTCGTGAGTGCCTCGCAGCTCGCGCACGCGCCCGATCGTAGCCCTAGTGCCTCCGATGCGGCGCCCCGGTGCCTCACGACGATGCCCGGTGCCCCGGTGCCAGTACCCCGGTGCCGTGGATGCCTCAGCTCGCCAGTTGCTGTTCGATCGCGAGCTCGTCCTCGTCGGAGAGCTTGAAGCCGTCGGCGGCAAAGAACTTGACGCCGTTGTCCTGATAGGGATTGTGTGAGGCGGAGAGCACGATCGCCAAGGTCAAAGCCGTAGCGGTTGAGAAGTAGCGGCGCCGCGGGCGTCGGCAAGACACCGCCCAGCAGGGCTTCGCCGCCCGCGGCGCTCACGCCTGCGGCAAGCGCCGCCTGCAGCATCTCTCCAGACTCGCGAGTGTCGCGGACGATCAGCACCCGTGGGTGCTCGGCTCGGCTGTGTGCGCGGCGGCCTTACCAAGAGCGAGGGCCAGCTCGGCGCTCAGCAGCTCGCCGGCCACCCCACGGACCCCGTCGGTCCCGAACAGCTTGCCCATAGCGGGGAGATTCAGCGCTTGGAGAACTGCGGCCGCTTGCGCGCCTTCTTCAGACCGGCCTTCTTGCGCTCCTTGGCCCGCGAGTCGCGCGTCAGGAAGCCACGGCGCTTGAGCTCCCCGCGCAGGTTCGGATCGGCCTCGAGCAGAGCACGCGATATGCCGTGACGCAACGCCCCCGCCTGAGCGGAGATGCCGCCGCCGTGCAGACGCGCCACAACATCCATGCGCTCCTGGTAGCCGACGGTCTCCAATGGCTGGCGAATGTTGCGCTGGAGGGTGACGCGGGGGAAGTGCTCGTCGAGCGTGCGGCCGTTGACGACATATGTGCCGCTGCCGGGCCGAGGATGACCCGGGCGATCGCCGTCTTGCGCTTGCCGGTTGCCTTGTAGCGAGCGCCGGCGGCCAGATCTATCGCGGCGCTCGAGATCGGCTCGGCCAGCTGGGTGCCCTCGCCGATCCTCCTCGGACTTTCGGCTCCTCGTCCTCCTCCAGCGCATAAGGATCGGCCGGTTGCTCGGGGGCGAGTGGGTCAACCCCTTCGGGCACGATGTCTACTTCCAGATGCGCGCCCGGCACGCTATGGCTTGACGCGCGGGCGGCGGCTCCTCCTCCTCGGAGTCCTCCTCCTCAGCCTCAGCGAGCGACCTCCTCGGCGACAGGCTCGGCCGCACGGCCTCGACAGACGGCCTCCTCGATGAGAGCCTCCGCTATGGCCTCCTCGACAGGCTCCTCCGCGACAGGCCTCGACCACGGCCTCCTCGACAGCCTCGACGACGGGCTCCTCAGCGACGGCTCCTCGCGCTGGCGTCTCGCCGCGATCTCCTCGGCGGGCTCGCCACTCGACTCCGGGACCTCGCGTCGGTCGCCTCCACGGCGCTTCGGCGCTCGGCTCGGTGGGCTCGGCCTGGTGCTCGTCGGTGTGCTCTGTCGGCTCGTCGGCCATCAGGCCTCGATCTCCATCGGTTGCGGTTTCTGGGCGACATGGGGGTGCTCGGGGCCGGCGTAGACCTTGAGCTTGGTGATCTGCTTGCGGGCAAGGCGATTGCGCGGCATCATGCCCTTGACGGCGAGCCTGATGATCTCCTCGGGACGACGCGTCGATCATTTCCTCAAAGGTGCGCGAGCGCAGTCCACCGGGATAGCCGGAGTGGCGGTAGTAGCGCTTGTCCTGGCGCTTTTTGCCGCTGACCGAGATCTTCTCCGCGTTGATGACGACGACGAAGTCGCCGGTATCGATGTGGGGCGTGTACTCGGGCTTGCGCTTGCCGCGCAAGGCATCGGCGATCTGCGTGGCCAGACGCCCCAGCGTCTTACCGTTGGCGTCAACGACGAGCCAGTTGCGCTCGCGATCTGTGGGCTTGGCGACGTAGGTCTTCATGACGTGAAAAAGGCCGCACGCAAGCTGCCGCGCGCGGCGAGAGCGGGAATGATAGCTACTCCCACTCGATTGTTCCCGGCGGCTTCGACGTTATGTCGAGCACCACCCGGTTGACCTCGCGCAACTCGTTGATCATGCGCGAGGCGATCGTCTCCAGAAGGTCGTATGGCAGGCGTGCCCAGTCGGCGGTCATCGCGTCGTCGGAGGTGACGGCGCGGATGACGACCACGTAGCCGTAGGTGCGCTCGTCGCCCTGAACGCCGACGGTGCGCACGTCGGGAAGCACGCAGAAGGATTGCCACAGCTCGCGGTAGAGCCCCGCCTTGCGGATCTCCTCCTGGAGGATGTGGTCGGCCTCGCGCAGCACGTCCAGGCGCTCGCTTGGTGGCTTCGCCGCCGACGACCCTGATCGCAAGACCGGGACCCGGGAAGGGCTGGCGCCAGACCAGCGCTCGGGGAAACCCAGCTCGGCGCCGACGGCCCGCACCTCGTCCTTGAAGAGCGCCCGCAACGGCTCGACCAGCTCGAACTGCATGTCCTCGGGCAAGCCACCGACGTTGTGGTGGGACTTGATCGTGGCGGCGCCGGTTCCGCCACCGGACTCGATCACATCGGAGTAGAGCGTCCCCTGAACCAAGGATAGCGTGCGGGACTCGTCTGGCGGAGATCTTGGCGGCCTCCTCCTCGAAGACCCTGATGAACTCGGCGCCGATCGCCTTGCGCTTGGCCTCGGGCTCGGTGACGCCTTTGAGCTTCTCCAGGAAGCGCTGCTCGGCGTCGACGGCCACCAAAGGCACCTTGAAGGTGTCCCTGAAAGCGCTGATCACCTGCTCGCCCTCGTCCTTGCGCATCAGGCCGTGGTCGACGAACACGCAAGTGAGCTGGTCGCCGATCGCGCGGTGCACGAGCAGGGCCGCCACCGAAGAGTCGACACCACCGGAGAGGCCGCAGACGACGCGCCCGTCCCCGACCTGCTTGCGGATGCGAGCGATCTGATCTTCGGCGATCGAGGCCGGCGACCAGGTCCGCTCGCAGCCGCATACCTCAGTAAGGAAGCGGGTGAGGATCTCCTGCCCGTAGGGCGTGTGCACCACCTCGGGGTGGAACTGGATGCCATAGATGCCGCGCTCGCGGTTCTCTACGGCCGCGACCGGCGAGGCGGTGGAGGAGGCGAGCGCAGTGAAGCCGGCGGGCGCCTCGAAGACGGTGTCGCGGTGGGACATCCAGCAGGTCTGTTGCTTGGGCATTCCCGCCAGCAGTACGCCTGGCTCGGAAACCGTGAGGTCGGAGCGGCCGAACTCGCCCACCTCAGCCTGCTCGACGCGTCCGCCCAGCTCGTGGACGAGCAGCTGCATGCCGTAGCAAATGCCGAGCACCGGCACCCCCAAGCTCGAGCAGATCGCGCTCCAGGCGAGGCGCTCCCGGGCGCATATACCGATGCGGGCCCTCCGGAGAGGACGATCCCGCGCGGTTTGCGCTTGGCGACCTCCTCCAAGCCGACGTGATGGGGCAAGCAGCTCGGAGAAGACGCCGCAGTCGCGGATGCGCCGGGCGATCAGCTGGGAGTACTGGCCGCCGTAGTCGAGGACGACAACCTCCTCGCGGCCTGCCGCGCACCCCATCCGACGCGTCCAGCGGGCGACGCGGGGGCCGTGGCAGCCGCATCAGTCATTTACGAGTTCTGCCGCCTTGCCATTGGAGCCCATGCCGACCGACTGGTCGCGCTGGAGCTGCTTGCCCTCGGTCTGCAAGGAGGGCGCGATCACGACCTCGGCACGGTTGAACTCGGCAAGGTCCTTGTGGCCACAGGTGGCCATCGAGGTGCGCAAGCCGCCGAACAGGTTGAAGGTGCCGTCGTTCTCGCGCGCGGGGCCCACGAGGATCTCCTCGAGCGTGCCGTTGCGGGTCGTCGCCACGCGCGCGCCGCGAGGGAGAGTCGGGATGGAACGTGGCCATGCCCCAATGGAAGCCTCTGTCCGGGCGCTTCGTGGGCGCGGGCGAGAGGCGAGCCGATCATGACCGCGTCGGCGCCCAAGCGCGATCGCCTTGGAGACGTCGCCGCCGTTGCGCATGCCGCCGTCGGCGATCACTTGGCAGTACTCGCCCGTCTCGAGCATGTGGGTCGAGCGAGCGTGGGCCACGTCGGCGATCGCGGTCGCTTGCGGCACGCCAATGCCGAGCACGCCGCGGGTGGTGCAGGCCGCCCCCGGTCCTACCCCGACGAGCACGCCGGCGGCGCCGGTGCGCATCAGGTGAAGACCCGTCTGGTAGGAGGCGCAACCGCCGACCACTACGGGCACGTCGAGCGAGGGGATGAACTCCTTGAGGTTCAAGGGCTCGGAGACCGTGGAGACGTGTTCCCCCGAGACGACTGTGCCTTGGATCACGAGCACGTCCAGGCCCGCCTCCAAGGCGATCTCGTGGTAGTCGAGGACTCGCTGGGGCGTGAGCGAAGCGGCGACAGACGACCTTCTGCTCCTTGATCTCGCGAATCCGCTGGGCGATCAGCTCGGGAATGACCGGCTGGCTGTAGATCTCCTGCATCTCGCGCGTGGCCGCGTCCTTGGACAGCCCCGCGATCCGCTCGAGCTGCTCGTCGGCGTCCTCGTAGCGCGTAAAGATGCCCTCCAGGTTGAGCACCGCCAGGCCGCCGAGCCGGCCGACGATCGCGGCGGTCTCGGGAGAGACGACACCGTCCATCGCAGAGGCCATCATCGGCAGCTCGAACTGGTAGGGACCGAGCTTCCAGGAGATGTCGATGTCGTCGGGGTCGCGCGTGCGCCGGGAGGGCACGATCGCGATGTCATCGAAGCCGTATGCGCGGCGGCCCTGCTTGCCGCGTCCAATCTCTACTTCCATCGAAGAATCCTTGCAGTCGTGGCGGACAATAGGAGCTACTTGACAGAGACCAAACGTCCTGGAACCATGGGCTTTCAGCTTGCCGAATCGACGTAGCCGCCCCATGAGGATGCTCACGAACAGATGGGCTGTATGGCTAAGCTTAGACAACCAACCCGACATGCCCACTGCACGAGAACACAGGGAAGACATCACCTAGCCCCTTTCGGGGTCGAGTGGCTTCGCCTGCCTGCGACTCAGCAGTAATCGGTTCTTAGAACGAGGCTCTCTCGACAGGGAGATCCGCAGAGCGACAGCGGCCTCCCCCGAAGGGTTGGACGTACATTCGCCTCGAAGAGTTCAGGATTGAAATCGCAGAGAATATGGACACCGTGACGCACAGCCAAGTCCCCGAGCGGCGATCCGCCGGCTATGACCCCCATGCGATAGAGGCCGCCCGTCAGGCGGCCTGGCAGAGCAGAGATGCCTTTCAGACCCCGAGCAATCCGGCGAGCGGCCACGCAAGTACATAAAGCCCTCGGCTCCGTTCACCTCGGGAAACATCCATATCGGGCACGTGCGCAGCTATTCGATCGGCGATGCCTACGCTCGCTTCTGCAGAGCTCGTGGCGAGGACGTGCTGTTCGCCTTCGGCTTCGACTCCTTCGGCTTGCCGGCCGAGCTCGGGGCGATCGCCGGCAAAGAGCCTCCTAGCGCTTGGGTGGATCGCTGTGCGCAAGCACATGATCGGCCAGCTTCAGGCGACTTGGCTTCTCCTTTGACTGGGAGCGCACTTTCATGAGCTCGGATGCCGTCATGTACCGCTGGTCGCAATGGCTGTTCCTGACTCTTCTGGAGGCCGGACTGGTGTACAGGGGAGCGGCAGCGTGGACTGGTGTGACACCTGCCAGACGACGCTCGCCACGATCCAGGTCGAGAACGGGAGCTGCTGGCGCTGCCACAACCCGGTGCGCTTGATCCAGCGACCACAGTGGTACCTGCGCATCAGCGCCTACGTGGAGGAGAACGACCGTCGCCTGGAGGAGCTGGCGGCGAGCGGGATCTGGGACGAGAACGCGCTCGCCTCCCAGCGCTTCGTGCTGGGCCGCGTCGATGGGGTCGAGCTTGACCTGAGAGCCGACGAGGGAGACAGCTGACCGTGTTCACCCCCCACGCCGACGCGCTCGGGCAGGCTCGCTTCGTGGCGATCTCGCCGAAGCACCCCGAGGTGGAGCGGTGGACCGGAGACGCGCGAGGTGGCCGAGCGCTTGGAGGAGCTGCGCTCGGGTGGCCTGGATCGCAGCGCCCGCGAGGCGGAGGCGATGCCTCTGGTCGATACCGGGCGCACCCTCCCCTCCCCCACGGGCGGCGATCCGCTGCCTGTGATCGTCTCGCCGATGGTCGACGGCCGCTTCGGCGCGACAGCGGTGCTTGGGATCCCCGAGCACGACCGCACCGACGCGGTGATCGCCGAGCGCTTGTTTGGCGTCCGGCAGACGTGGCGGATGAGGACTCCGCCGAGGAGCCTTCGACCGCCACAGCAGACCGTGCCAGCTCAGAGCACGAGGCGGTGCGCTACAGGGCCAACGACTTCACGATCTCCAGGCAGCGCTCGTGGGGCACGCCGATCCCAATCGTCTATTGCGAGAGCTGCGGGACGGTGCCGGTCCGCAAGCGAGCAGCTGCCGGTGATCTTGCCACTCGACCTGACTCCGACCGGAACCGGCAATCCATTGGCCGAGCGCGAGGACTTCGTGCACACGACCTGTCCTGCGTGCGGGGAGAGCGCGACACGTGAGACCGACACGCTCGACTGCCACTTCGACGCGTTGTGGCTGTGGGTGCCGGTGTGCGTGCCGCCCGAGGAGCGCGAGCAGAGCCTGGAGCACATCCTCGCGCTCGAGGATCTGCGCGCGTGGCTGCCCTGCGAGCGGGTGGTGGCGGGCTCGGACAGCGGCAACTTCGTATTCGACCAGCGCACCGTCACCAAGGCACTGCGGGACATCGGTCCGCTGGAGTTCCTGGCGACGGCGAGCCGTTCGCGGGCTGCCTGTTCCACGAGATGGTGATCAGGGATGGGCGCAAGATGAGCAAGCACCTCGGCAACGTGGTCGACCCGGACGAGCTTGTGGAGCAGTACGGCGCCGACACGATCCGTCTGGCGGTGCTCTACGCCGCCGGGCCACAGCGGTCGTTGAACTGGAGCGACAGCGACGTCAAGCGCTGCCAGCGTTTCCTCAAACAGCTTTGGGACTACTCACAGTCCCGTTTCGCACTCGATCTGACCGATGCAACTGTGTCGGGGACACCCCGTCGGGGACTTCAAACGGAACCTCCACGGACGCCGAGCCACAGATGGGGGCAGACAAGACCGAGCACCTGCGCAAGCGCTTGGAGCAGTGGTGTGAGACCGCTGTGGAGAAGATCACCGAGGATATGCAAGAGCTCGAGATGCACAGCGCGGTACGCAACGTGATGCGGCTGTTCGACCGGGTCCGCGACTACGAGAAGCGCGTGATCGCCAAGCGCGACGGACTGTGCGCGGAGGATCTACGAGGCCCTGATCGCGGCGCTGCGGATGCTTGGCGCGTGTGCTGATGCCCTTCGCTCCACACATCGCGGAGGAGCTGCTGGTCGCCTCGACACCGCTCGGAGGTGGCGAGATCGACACATCGTGGCCTGCGGGGGAGCTAGTTTCGACGATGACCAGGACACCGTTAACCATCGACGTTGAAAGGAAAGGGTGAGATCGGATGAGCACCGCATGGGATTTCACGTAGATGAGGATGAGACGACACGCTCGTGCGTGACGGAACTGGTGTGCAAGAGATGTGAGCTGAAACGCCCCATCACCTACATGGATGCGTTCTGCCCGACCTGTGGTAAGTGCCTGGACGTCGCCTACGACTACGAGCTAGCGAGGACACGCTTGCGCGAGCTGCCGATGTGCTGAGCGTCCGGGCAACATCTGGCGACTGTCTGAGCTGCTGCCAATCCGATCTTCACACGCCCAAGCCGAAGTGGGTCAAATCTCGGGCATGACACCCTTGATCCCGGCAAATCGCCTCGGGGCGAAGTTGGGCCTGAGAAAACTGTATTTGAAGGACGACAGCACACAGCGCCCGAGCCTTTCCTACAAGGACAGGGTGGTGTCGACCGCAATCGCGCGTGCGCTCGAGCTCGGTAAGAGCGAGATCGGATGCGTGTCGACGGGCAACGTGGGCACAGCCGTGGCCTCGCTCGCGGCCAAGGCGGGACTGACTCCATATGTGTTCTATCCAAACCGTCTCGAGGAGACCAAGGCGCGCGTGTGCCGTGCGCTCGGCGCGAAGGTGTGCCAAGTGGCGGGCAACTACGACGAAGCCAACCGCGAGTGTCGCAAGGTGGCGGCGGCGAGCGGGCTGGAGTTCGCGAACATCACCCTACGACCCTTCTACGCGGAGGGCGCCAAGACGACGGTTTTCGAGATCGTCGAGCAACTCGGTTGGAGGGCTCCAGACCACATCGTCTCGGCAACCGCCGGCGGGACGCTCTCCTCACGCTTGCACAAGGGACTGATCGAGTTGGAGACAGTGGGCTTGGCACAGACGAGCTCGACGAAGATGCATATCGCCCAGCCGCGAGGGGTGCTCGCCGATCGCGAATGCGATCATCGCCGGAGAGCCGGAGATCAAGCCGTGCAAGCCGACGACGATCGCTCATTCTCTGGCGATCGGGTCTCCTGGAGACGGTTACCTGGTGATCGACGCGGTGCTCTCCCGCAAAGGGAGCGCGGGATCGGCAAGCGACGAGGAGATATTCGCTGGAATCGACCTACTCGCGGCGACCGAGGGGATCCTTACCGAGCCGGCGGGTGGCACCACGATCGCGGTGCTGAAGAAGCTGGCCGAGTCGGGTGAGCTCGACCCCGATGAAGTGGTGGTGGCGATCATCACGGGCAATGGGTTGAAGACGCTCGACGAGCACCCCCCAAAGCCGTGGCCTTCGATGGTGGAGTGCGACTCTGAGTCGATGCTGTCGGTGCTGAGCGAGTTCCTGGGGGAGCAAGCGGCTCGGTGGGTCAGCCGTTGCCCGCCTAGCGGTCAGTGGCTGGAGGCTGGCGCGTCGGCAAGTATCAGGGCATGCTCGCGCGACACCCGTCCGGCGGGGATCGACGCGTCAGACCCAAGCAGCCGGTTTAGCGCGTCGCGCTTCTCCTTGCCGGTGATGAGCCATAGCAACGCGCGCGCGCGGTTGAGCACGGGGTAGGTGAAAGTCATGCGGGGCAGGCCCATATAGAGCCCGGTGAGGGCGACATCGCGATCGAGGACTTCCAGCACGGGATCGTCGGGCACGAGCGAGGCGGTGTGCCCATCGGCGCCGATTCCTAGATGGATGAGGTCGAAGCGCTCGGGCAGCGCGCTCGCGTAACGACGGGCGGCGTCGTGGAGATCGTTGGCCTGGACGGGCATCGGATGCAATTGGCTGACGGCTGCCTCTGGCAGGTTGTCCCACAGAAGCGTGAGATTGCGATTGGGGTCGCCATCGGGCGCGATGCGCTCGTCTACCTGGTAGATCGCGGTTTGCCGCCAAGGGAAATCGTTGCGTGAGCCCAGCTCGGCAAACATCTGCCCGGGAGTGTGGCCGCCGCTAACGGCAAGCGTGAAGATTCCGCGCGCGGCGATCGCACCATGGGCGTGCTCGATGACCAGCTCGGCGGCGCGCAACGCCACCGAAGTGTCGTCGGGCAGGATCTCGATCGGGATCGGGGTCTGCTCGGCGTTCACGGGAGTGCTAGCGGATCGGTGCTCATGAGGCGCGCTGCGAACGGTAGCGACGAATGAGGGCGTTGGTGGAGCTGTCGTGATTGAGCGAGGGCTCAGGATCGCTTTCGAGCTCGGGGATGATGCGCTTGGCAAGCGCCTTGCCGAGCTCGACACCCCACTGGTCGAAGGAGTCGATTCCCCAAATCGTGCCCTGTGTGAAGACGCTGTGCTCGTAGAGCGCGACGAGCGCGCCGAGCGCGTGAGGGGTGAGCTGCTCGGCAAGCAATACGTTCGTGGGTCGATTGCCCTGCATGACCCGGTGGGGAATGATGGCCTCGGCCACCCCCTCCTCGCGCAGTTGCTCCTCGGTCTTGCCGAACGCGAGCGCCTCGGCTTGGGCGAAGACATTGGACATCAACAGGTCGTGATGGTTGCCAAGAGGGTTGAGCGAGCGAGCGAAGCCGATCAGATCGACAGGGATCAACCTGGTGCCCTGGTGGATCAATTGATAGAAGGAATGCTGTCCGTTGGTGCCAGGCTCACCCCAATAGATCGACCCAGTATCGAAATCGACGGGCACCCCATCCAGCCCTACGTGCTTGCCGTTGGACTCCATCGCGAGCTGCTGCAAATAGGCGGGAAAGCGTGAGAGATACTGGCTGTAGGGCATGACCCCGACGGTCTGCGCCCCGAAGAAGTTGCTGTACCAGACCGCGAGCAGGCCCATGAGCACGGGCAGATTGTGCTCAAAGGGGGCAGTGCGGAAATGCTCGTCCATCGCGTGAAAGCCGGCGAGCATCTCGTGGAAATGGGAAGCACCGACGGCGAGCATCGTGGAGAGGCCAATGGCGGAGTCCATCGAGTAGCGCCCACCCACCCAATCCCAGAAGCCGAACATGTTGTCGGTGTCGATCCCGAACTCAGCGACCGCCTGGGCGTTGGTGGAGACGGCAACGAAGTGCTTGGCCACAGCGGCGTCTTCACCCAGCGCGGCGAGCAGCCACTGACGGGCGGAGCGGGCGTTGGTCATCGTCTCGAGCGTGGTGAAGGTCTTTGAGGAGACGATGAAGAGCGTCTGCTCGGGATCGAGGTCGCGGGTGGCCTCGACGAAGTCGGTGGAGTCGACGTTTGAGACGAACCGAAAGGTGATCTCACGGCGGCTGTAGCGGCGTAGGGCCTCATAAGCCATGACCGGACCGAGGTCTGAGCCGCCGATCCCGATGTTGAGGATGTTGCGAATGGGCTTGCCGGTGTGGCCGGTCCACTCTCCCGAGCGCACCCGTTCGCTGAAATTCGCCATCCGGTCGAGCACCGCATGGACCTCCTGCACGACATCGACCCCATCGAGCAGCAGCGAAGCGTTTTTGGGCATTCGCAGCGCCACGTGCAGGACCGAACGTCCCTCGGAGACGTTGATGGGCTCCCCGGCGAACATCGCGGCGGTGCGCTCGGCAAGCCCGGACTGTCGGGCGAGCTCGACCAGCAGCCTGACTGTCTCCTCGGTGATGCGGTTCTTGGAGTAGTCGAGATAGAGGCCTGCCCCCTCAGCGGTCAGTCGCTCGCCACGTATGGGATCGGAGTCGAAGAGATCGCGCAGGGACGCGTCGCCAACCGCATGGCGGTGGCGGGTCAGCTCGCCCCACGCGGAGCGCTCGGTTAGTGGGGATTTTGATTTTTGGGTCGTACTCATGTCATCAGGACTCCATCGGGGAGTCCCTCACGGCGGGCTGCGGCGGCACAATGATCGCTACAGAAATAGAGGGTTTGCCCGTCTACCTCCGCACGGATGGCCTTGTCCTTGTCCACCTTCATACCGCACACAGGGTCGGTGGCGCCGCGACGCATCGTAAGCGCGAACAACCACGTGAAGATGATGATGGCCGAAAACGTTTGTGAACAGCTTGTAGTCGACTTTGACTTGGCCGAAGATGTCCGCTCGCGTTGGGCGCACCTGCAGGGATGAGGCCGGCCACGCTGAAAAGCCCGTCAACGATCAAAGCAGCGATGACGATCGTGACGAACATCAGCGCGACGATTCGCCAAGCGAAACGGGCACCGTAGTACTTGCGGTAGATCAGCACGATCGGCAGGACGATGAGGTCGGCAAAGATGAACGAGATCACGCCGGCGAAGCCGATGCCGCCCGACCACAGGACGGCTGCCAAGGGGACATTGCCGACCGAGCAGACGAAGCTGAGCACGGCGATGAGTGGGCCCACGAGCGCGTTCTCGATCAGCTTCAGGCCCGCAGGTGCGTGCGTGATGAAAAGCGCGTTGAAGAAGCCGTTGCCGAGCTGTCCGATGAAACCGGCGAGCAGGAAGCCGAGAGCGATCTCCTTGTAGAGCATCGACCAGTCGTTGCGGAAGTTGTGGGCCACGTCCGACCATGCGGAGATGGAGGTGAGCCGCTCACCGAGACTCATGTGCGCGCCGGCTGAGTGGTGCTGATGGCCGGTGTCGGCTTGCAGGGCGTGCTCGCGTGCCTGCTCCTCCAGGCGCTTGGAGACAAACAGGCGCAGCAGCAGGCTCATGACGAGGATCAGGATCAGGCCACCGACGAGCTGCGCGAGCGTGAACTGCCAGCCGAGCAATACCCAGATGACGATGCCCAGCTCGATCACGAGGTTGGTGGAGGCGAACTGGAAAGCTAGAGCCGATGTCGCCGAGGAGCCCTTCTGAAAGAGGCTCTTGGCGATGGCGATGGCGGCGTAGGAGCAGGAGGACGATGCGGCACCAAGACCGGCGGCGAGCGCAATCGGTCTCGTCCCCGATCCGCCAAGCGCGCGCTCGATCCGCTCGCGGGGAACCCAGGCTTGGACGATCGCGGAGATCGCGAAGCCGAGCACCAAGGCCCACCACACCGTCCAGGCCATGAGGAACGCGTCCTCGAGGCCGTTGGCGAGAGTGGTGAGCACGCCACCCAGGATAGGAGAGCCCCCTGGCCACTTAGAGAGCGTGTGGACACCCCGGCGATGTTCAGCGCCGCGACGATCATCACACCGAGCAATATGATTTATCCTAATTAGACGTACTATCTTGACTTATGGGCATCGACCTCGGTAGCTTGCGGTTATGCGAAGAGCGGCGTGTCGACACCACTTGCGTCCAAGGGGGAGTTGATGGGGTTCACAGACCACTGCGACCTATACGGAGCTGTCGAGGAGGCCGGGGTCAACCGGGCGATCGGCGACATCATGCGCCAGCGGCCGTCGCTGTTCAACTACGCGACAGAGAGCATCGCCCACAACTCTGAGCTGTGGTGCGCACCCGTGCCGCACACCCAGGATGTGATCAATTACGGCAACCCGCTGTTCACGATCGTCAGTCCGTTGCCGATCTTGGGCGCCGACGCGCCACCGGTGGGGCTCGGCTTCTGCGCTCAGCTGACCAAGGCGGAGATCGACTTCTTCCCGGGCAACACGATACCTCTCCCCCCTGAGCTGCATCCACCGCTGGAGAGCCAGCATTTCTCGCTTCTGCTGCGCCTGTGTGGGGCAATCGAGTGTCCTTCACAGGACACGATCAGCCGCATCCCAGCTGGCGGTCAATTCAGCGACCAGCCCAGCTCCACCGTCGTGAAGAGCCCCGGACCGATTGTCCTGCAGGGCAGGCTGAACTGCTTTTGCCTCGACGTGATCGCGATCGGGCACGTCCAGCGGCAAACGCTAACAGGCATTCCGAGCCTGCTGGCCCAGGTGGACGAGATGGATGTAGTCGGGGTCGAGCCGGAGGGCCTCGAGGCCAACATGGTTTGTTATCTGAAGACAACGGTCAATGTGGTACTCCGGGAGAAGTTGACGATCGCAATCGAGACGCTGATGCTGAGTTTCTCGCTCTTCGGCCTCGGGACGGTGACCTTGGCGCCGACACCGAATCCTCCGATCGCCGACAACCCTGCGATCGAAGACAACCAAGTCAAGGCGTTCATGACCATGACGATCGTCTGAGGAACTCAAATGAGCGACATCACACTGGCTGCGTCAGCTGACGCGTTCGAGCAGATCTTCAACGATGTGCAGAAAAACTTCACGTTCAGCAAGTCCGATTCGGGAAGCTTCGGGCCTTTCTCAGCGAGCTACGCGATCGCGCTTCACCTTCAGGACGGCACTCTCACTCTCAACAACGACAACACAATCGAAGTCGCGGACCTCCAGATCGTCTTCGACACGCTGGATGTGGAAGTTTGCTTCAACCTGCCAGGGTGGTGTGTCGGCGGCTTCTGCATCGTGCCCGACCCGTGGAACGGCTGTTTGGTGAACTTTCCCGGCTTCTGTATCGGCGGCCCGATCTGCCCGTCCCTGGACCTCAGCGGTCTGGTGTCGGAGATCACCGAGTTCAAGGCCGGCTTGGACGTGAACTACTACATAGATCCAGCGCGGTTGCCGAGCTGGTCAGACCTCGACGCCGAGATGCACGGGCATCCGAACAAGTGGCAGATCTTCATCGATCCGACCGTCGTGGACATCAACCCGATCGATGTGCCGGCAACGGTCGCCAACCTACTCGAGAAAGCGGTCAAGGACGCGATCGAGGACTTGATACCCGGCTGGGTGCCCGACTGGGCGATCGACATATTGTGGGCCATCATTGGGCCGATCGTCGAATTCATTGTGGAAGAGCTCGGGATCCTCGGCAGCATCGCCGACTGGCTCGAGAGTCTGCTGGATGACGACTTCAACCTGCTGTCTGTGATCGAGACGGCGATCGCCGACTACTTCGCCAGTCAGTATCCGATCTACCAGTTCGAGGATCCCTATCCCGTGTTGCCTGCCAGCGGCAGCCTGATCCCGGTGAAGGTCCCAATCCGCAACCTAACCGCGACCATCGATTCCCAAGAGATGGTTGTCCTCGCGAACGTGGGAGCTTGAATCGTGGCTAGGACTTTCGATCGCAACTTCTTCACCCAAATCGGCCTCGACAGCGGCGCACTGACGATGCTGGGGGTGGTCGTCCACAGCTTCGGGGAGCCCGGCGAGTATCGCGGGGTGGTGCTTAGCGGTGACCAGGACGAGGCGACCTTCTACGTTTCCGTCGACCGCAACTGCGCCGTCGCGGGCGTGAACATCGATCTGGCGGGCCTGGCCGGAACAGGGCCCGGGCCTGGAACCAGTGACAGCGAGGCGGAATGCTGCTGTGGCCAGGATGACGCCGCGTCAGGCGGGAGCCAGGGTGGGCCTCGCTACGTGGTTCACCCCAAGGGATACGCGGTCTTCCGAGTGTCGGGGGGCGCGGGGGGCTACGCTGTCAACGTGCGCAAGGCCGAGGAGGATCCCAAGCTAAAGGCTTATGACACCCGCACGTTGCAGCCTGGGGACATCTTCTCCGCCATCCTCATGAGGCCCGGGAAGTACTCGGTCAAGAACGCTCTCGGGAAGGCAAGAGCAGAGGTGACGGTGGCCTATCCGAAGGTGGGCAAGACCGCATACACGCCGCCGGCTCCGGTGGTGGTGGAGCTCGAGGACACGATCCAGCCGGGACGCATAAAGCTGAAGCCGATGCAGGGGCTGAATTTCAACGTACACACCGACGCCCGTATCGTCATCGAGCTCGAGGAAGCCGACGACGGGCCTCGCAGGGCAAAGAAGACAGCCACGGATCGAGCATCGAAGTAACAGCAAAACCTGAGGTGGGAGGAGAGTCGATGTATGAGCACATCGGCGATCGCCTCGACGAGTTGGCAGTTGCACTTGGGCTGGAATCGGCGAGGGCGACGATCGCGCACTCCCATGAGCTGTTGTGTCAGGATTCAGCCGCTTACCCGAGAGCGAGTCGGCCGCCACGGCGCTCGACACTGAACGCCGATGGCACACCGATCCAGTTGTCGCTAACGCTGGGTCCCTCAGGCCCGAGGCTCCAGTTCCTCAGCGACGTGGGGGCACCACAGCTGTCCAACTCGCAACGACTTGCCACCGGCCGCATACGGTTGCGAGAACTCGCGGAGCTGTTCGGGGCACGGGGCGCGCTCGAGAGCATTGAACCGCTCATAGAGCGGATGGCGCCGTCCCGAGATCCGGAGCTACTGACATATGACGCCGGCGCGTTCTGGATCGGGGCCGGCTTCTCACCCAAGGGCGAGTCCAAGCTCAAGATCTACATCAACGCCAAGTGGGGTCAGGAGGGCACCAGATGGGCGCGGTTGGGGGACTTTGCCGACCAGCTCGACGCAGGCGCGGCGTGGCGCGATATCCGAGAGCTCGTGGCCGACCAGCTAGATCCGCTGGGCGTTGCGCTCGGGGCCGGTGCAAACGGAGCGATCGCCGGCAGGATCTACCTGAGCGGCTATGGCAGGGCGTGGAGCTACCTGGAGGCGCTCGGCGGCACCTGCGGCGGCGGTGCTTACCAGGAGCGACTACGCCACTACGGCAAAACCCTGCTCGGAGAGGACTACCCATATCCCACCCGCTCGGTGGTGTGCTCGTTCGGCCTCCTGGCTGGACAGCTTGTGGACGTCAAGGTCGAGCTCTGTGGCCACTGTGCGTTCGATAGCGACCTCCAGGCCTGGGAGCGCTGCCTGCAGTGGCTAGGAGATGACGAGCACGCCTCGGCCACCTACATGCGAGTGGTTGAGGTCCTGTCTGGGGGCTCGCTGAGCTCTTCGCAGACGACACTGCACAGCTATGTCAGCCTCGGTTCGGGACAAGACCACACGTTCTACTTCAATCCAGCCGCCACACGAGCACCAGGCGATGACTCTTAGCGGATCGATAGCCGGAGACTTGACAGATATGGAGCCCCAGAACCCGGAGGCTGCCCGAAAGGACAGATCTCGACGTTCAACCCCCTATCTGACGCTCCATCAGTGGAACACACTGAGGGTGAGGCTTTGAGAACTGCCTCTGGTATTGAGAAAAAGACTCCGCCCCTAGCATGCTCCTTCCACGCTGGAAGGAAAGCCAGGGGCGGGAGGGCACTGGTGACTACTCCTGTCGTTCGAGATCGGGGGATGACGGCTTGCAGAGCAGGGGCCAGCGCATAGCTACATCGCGCACTAGCCCCTATCGACTCCGGCGTTACGAGATTCCTTCCCGGCGAGCGTCATAGCCACGATCATCCTCACCACCGCGACACGGCTGATCGCAGAGAACGCAAACGTGTTGATGGAGCGCATCGAGCGAGGGATCCGCGCCCGCCCGGCGTGAGTGACGTACAGACACACTTGGAGCCCCTGGAGCGCCAGCTGATCGCCCACCCAGCCACTACGAGCACGGACCTCAACGCTATGCGGAAGACCGAGCGCACAGTCCGGAGCGGACGGGCAAGGAGCCACGTGGGCGGTATGCGGTTCGCGCTGGAGGGGACACCGCGTCAGATGGGTCAGCTAGGCGAGTTCGCGTCAGCGCTTTGGTTGTGTCGCGACTGCGTGTGCGCGTCTGGTGTCGAGGAGCCGCAGCGGCAGGGTCCTTCTTGGGTTGTTCTTGAGCTCCTCGACTCCGCCGAGCTGGACGAGAGCTTGTCGTGCGCAGTGGCGGACAATGTGGTCGCTGTCATTGAGGACGGTGGCGATTGCGGTGGCAGTGGCTGGGTCGCCGATGGCTCCGAGGGCGCGGACGGCGGCGGCGCGGACCGGTGCGCTTGGGTAGCTGATGAGCTCGATGAGTGTCGGGATCGCCTTGCTGGCGTGTAGGCGACCGAGGGAGCGTGCGGCGGCCTCGCGTATGAAGGAGTCGCGGTGGGAGGCGATCTCGATCAGCGTGTCGATCGAGGCGGTGGTCGGGAAGCTACCGAGCGCGACAGCCGCCTGGCGTGCGAGCGGCTCGTCCTCGTCGCGTCGTTGCGCGACCTCACAGAGGATCTCGACACTCACGGGGTCTTTGAGCGCGATCAGCTTTGTCATGGCGTAGGCGCGGTCGTCATGGATGCCCGTGCGGATTACCTCGATGAGCGCTGCTGAGTCGTTGACGTCGGCGAGCGCGTAGCTTGGACGGAAGATCTGGGGTCCGTGCTCGGTGCCGATCTTGGAGAAGCGCCCGAGGGACCAGCCGGCGCCCGGTAGCCCGCGGTAAAACGGCTGGATTGCGCCGAGCAGCCGTGTGACATACGGGACCACTCCAAGTCGCGTACCTGCGGCTGTCGTGTACCAATGGTCCGATCCCGGCCGGCGCTCGCGCTCGATTAGGCCATAGCCATGCAGGCTGCGCAGGGCTAGCCGTACCGCCCCGGGCCACTGCCCGGTCGCGCGGCGGATCTCCTTTGCGCTTGCTCCATGCGCGTGCGCGACGACGCCCAGCACGAGCAGCGTCGCGTCCCGCAACCGAGAGAGCCAGACCTCCTCGGGATCGGGCGGGATCGTGTCCCCGAGCGTTGTGGCGGCCGCCTCGTCTGGCCATCGTTGTTCTTCGGTGGTGGTCATGCGGGACTCATCGCTGCCGGCGTCTCCAGATGACCGCAAGCCTACCGAGCGGCAATATGACGACGATCACGATATAGGTCGCCCAGAGGTCATCTCCGTGCGATCAAGAATCCGCCCAGCGCAACGGCGCTCTGTTCTCCTCACTATTTTTTCGGGATTTTCAGCAGCTTGTCGGCGCGATTGAGATCCTTGGCGGCCGCCACGATATCGGCGGCGGCGTTGAGGGCCTCTTCCTTTGCGGCGTTCTTGTCTTTTTTCTCCTTGTCTTCGACGGCGATCCGCAGATCGGAGAAACCCGTGGTCAACTTTTGGACGCCCCTAAGCCAAAGTTTCTCTCCCTCCTTGCCCCCCACAGTCGAGGCTTTCTGTTCACTCACCGTATGGGCTGCCTCTTTCAGGGAGCCGTCAAACTTCGAGATCACCGAGATCAGCTTGGCTGGTGACACTTTGCCGGTGGTAGCTTTTTCGGACTTGCTTTCCGCGAGTGCCGCCTTCAGTTCAGGGCTTTCCTTGATCTGGGATCCCGCCTTATGGATCGCGGCACGCACGCTCGCATCACTCGCTTGAGCGGTGGTCACTCCAACCACCATCCCCAACATTGCAATCAGGGTTGCTACTCCCGGTCTCCACATTTCTCGCATCCTGTCGTCTCCTATATATATAACTTTCAGCTCTCCCTGTAGGCGACGATATACCCTGCCTTGATCCGATCTAACACTTTGCCGGATCGTTTGGAGCCAGGATGCTGCGTAGACGACTCAGGTACTTAAGCACTACCACGATTCCCGACGCCTAGCGTCGAGCGAGTCGGCGGCCGCTCTCGGTGTCCGGCGGGGTGTAGTTGAGCTCGTAGTGATGGTAGAGAGCGGACTCGTCGGCTTGGGAGAGCTCCTCGCCATGCTGTTCGATGTTGGGCGCAGCGTGAACCTGTTCATTGGTGACTGCGACTTGCAACTCGTCGGGGCCCAGCTTGATCCCGGCAAGCGGCACAAAGGTCAGGTGTCGCCCGATGAATCCCTCCTTGACCGTTGCAAACTGCGGCTCGTCGGTCTCCACGTCGACGTACACGTCCTCGAGCTTGCCGATCTTCTGGCCCGCGAGATCCACCAGCAGCTTGCCATGCCAGTCAGCCACGTTGAACGTCGTATCATTTGGATCGTCATTCACGGCGTCCGGCCACCCTTCGCTTGGGCGCTTCCCCCGCTCGTCCCTGTCCTCCTGCGAGCAGACACCTTTTTGGGACGAGCAGCAGTCCGGCGTCGAGAGGCCGGTATCTCCGCCTTGGCCACCGCCTTCGCAAGGCGCGGAATCTGCTTCTCCAGATAGGAGCGCATGCGCTCCTCCTCGCGACGGATCCCGCGTGCCAGTTTCTGGGTGTCCCTGTCGCCCAGCGCCTCGGCAAGCGCCTCGATCGCCGAGTAAGTGGCGATCTCCTCGGACTCGCTTGCGTACTCGGTCTTGGCATTCTTCAACTGCTTCTCCTCCTCGCCGGTACCGCGCAACGCATGCAGTGGGCCCTGGGCGAACGCCGCCGCCTTCTGCGCACCACTGAGAACTACCTGGGCGGCATCGGCGACAGACGCAGGCCCCGGCGCATCGATCGTGGCCGCCACACCGCCGAGCTCCTTGACTCGTTTCTTGACCTCTCTACCATGGCGCTTAGTTTCCGACAGATGCTGCTTCAAGCGCTTCTTATATGCGGCCTGTGTGGTCATCGCGGCATGCGCCTCGAGCGTCGTCTCCAAGCGCTTCTCGAGACCGTAGGCCTCGTTCAGATACTGGACCAGCTTCACATCGCCCGCAGATAGCTCAGCCATCTTTCTACCTCCCTAGAGACGCCCACGACGCCCACGATAGGGGCCCAAGAACAGCACCAACACGACGATCAGAAGGAGCAACACGAGCGGGTTCACAAAAGCCCCACCAGCGACACTGAGAACGATCAAGACAATGATAAGCAGCAACAACAGATCCAAAGGATGCCTTTCATTCGATCTAAAGATTTAGAAGACTGCCGACCATCACAGTATTCCCCGAACATCGCTTAAAATGGACCGATTCCATCTGACGGTCCTCTATACCAGCGCGCTTGCGCTGTTGCCTTGCTACCCGGAGGAGCATCACGCTAACCCTAGTCAGAGCCAACCGACGGCTGAGCTTGTGACCGGGGCGGTTCAGTTGCCTAACGTGTCGAGTCTTCAGCTACTGACCATATAGAAAAGCCCCGCCGGAGCGGGGCTTTTCCTTAGCGGGTCGATAAGCCGGAGACTAGACACACTAAGCACCCAGCGAATGGGTTGGCCTGCCCGGAAACGGAGACCCATGTTCAATGCTCTTGCCGACTTCGTGATCTACCTACGTGTCGAGCGCCGCCTCAGCAACGCCACCTGCATCGCATACGAGCGCGATGTCCGCACCTGCATCGAGTTCATGCGCGAGCAGGACATCGCCGCGCTTGAGCAGATACGCACCCCCGACCTACGCCGTTTCATCGCCTCACAGGCCGCTCATCGCCCCTCCCCTTCAAGCCAAGCGCAGACGATTGCGGCGCTGCGCGGCTTCTTTCGCTTCTGTGTAGAGAGCGAGTACATAGAGCGAGATCCCTCGTACGTCCTTCGCACGCCCAAGAAGCGCGAAGCCCTCCCTGACGTGCTCGACCGCGCAGAGCGAAACCGACTACTTGAGATCCCCGGCAAGAAAGGCGTCTGGAGGCGTCTTCACGCCGGAAAGGTCGAGCGCGACCGTCTCTTGCTCGCTCTATTCGCGTTCTCGGGTTTGCGCCGTGCAGAGCTTCTAGGGCTAGATCTGCATGACGTTGATCTCGATCAGCGTCTACTGCGCGTCCGCAACGCCAAGGGTGGGCGCCAACGAGTCATCCCCATACATCCGGGGCTCGTCCCGCTGTTCGAGGCATATCTGAAGGTCCGCCCGGAGAGCCTCGACCAGGCGTTGTTCCTCGGAGTCCTTGGACGACGCCTGACAGCGAACATCCTCGCACAGACTTTTCGTCGCTATGCCCAGGCCGCGGGAGTGACCAAGCACAAGCGGATCACTCCCCATACGCTGCGCCATGTGTTTGCCACGGAGCTGCTTGGCTCGGGTGCGAACCTCCGCCAGATCCAGGAGCTTCTAGGACACAAGCACCTGGACTCCACGCAGCGCTATACGCGCGTCAACGCCTACCAGCTGCGTGGAGCCGTGAAACGCCTGAGATGGGAGACCAATACGAGTCGTCAGTAGCGCCTACATAGTCAGCCGTGCGTGCGAGTCTCACACGCCGAGGGAAGGACTCATGGCGGCAAAGACAGGCGCCTAATATTCGCATCAACTCGTAGCCTTCTGGCATGTCTGCCGGATGGTTCGCGCTCAGGGAGCGTCGTGATCGGCGGCCTGCTAAACGGCCTAGTGTCCTGGTTGTTCAATCCTCGCGTTTGGTCATCAGCATTCACCCCAAGAAATCCGTGCCACGACCCCGGGACAGCTCCAACTGTCGCCGCGGTCACATCCATGGCACGACCGAGTTTCAATCCTAGATACACGATACAAAGCACTGCCTGTCAAGCACAACAGCCCAGCAAACCGCTTGAACACCACAAAACTGGCCCAAAAACGCTCATCCAGACATCCGCGGATCACTCCTCTTAGACGGCTAATGCCCAGACCTCGACGAGCGATCAACCTAAGTACATCACCCTACGCCCGATCCAGGAGCTGTGTCTATCTAACCCAGCGCTCGCGATAGGCGGCAAGTTGGTCTCTGGTGTGCTCGACGGTCTTTCGCTGATATGGCCATCTTGCTGTATCGCTAAGGGCAACGCGAGTTCCGTCCTCGCGTATCGCAGATACCACGATGGTCCCCGCGACATAGTCAGCAATCTCAAACGCGGCTATCTCCGACCACGCAAGAAACCTCGAACCGTTCGCACCAACGCTCTTGATCCCGTCCTCGCGCACATAGATTCCACGTTGACGATCCCATAGTAGAAGCGCCATAGGGATCAACAGCCCCAGCCCGACCAGCAACGCAATAACCGACCATGATGCCTTAGATGGGCCACCTCTCCCTGACTCCAAAACCGGCAAGAGAATAATGACCGCGATCCCAACGGCCGCGGTCCGCACGATCCAGCTATGCGCTCGAAACCTGTACACGGTCGTGGTCATAGGATCTACCCTGTAGAACATCCGCACCCTGCCGACGCGCTGCTCGATGCGTCCGCACCAGCTAGAGTACCAGCTATAACGCTGGTGACGGCACCCGCGCGAAATGCTCCCTTTGAGGCATCCCACACCTGTTTTGCTACGAACCCTCCGGCGAACGGTAGAGCGCCAACGCCGCCACCAATAAGTGCTGGCACAATACCGGGCCAAGGACTACAGCCGGTTTCTGCACTGTTAATATCGGCGGCAATCACATGCGCGTCCAGTACCCCCAGCCCGACCGGTACACAAACCTCTGGACCGAGCAGACATGATGCTCCAACACCGAGACCTTCGACAAGCGCACCCCATGGAAACAGACCACGTGGATCACCGTAGTTCAGTGGGTTATCTCCCACATAGGTGTACGGTTCGTGCGTCCACTCATCGAACGGATCAGCGCTTGTAAACTGTGCCGTAGCTGGGTCGTAGACTCGCGCGCGGAGGTAGATGAATCCAGTATCGCTGTTGGTGTATTGGGCGTCATATCCGAGCGGCGTCGTTGCGACGCCGCTCGAGCCGGTCTTGTTGCCGTAGACGCCGTAGGTGTATGCCCCCTCAACAGTGCCGGTGCTGCCAGTAATGAGCCGCGTGCTACCGGCTTGGTCGTGGTGCAGGTACTGCACTTTGCCTTCGCTGTTGATTTGCTCGATGGGCATTCGCGCAGACCACAAACGTAGATTGGTCATCAATGACATTCTGAGGCATTGACCCTAACGAGCCGGCTGAGCGCAACGGTCCCCTTTACGGATTTCACCTGCGGTATCGCAATGCACTGTGATGGTGCCTGGCCGTAGGTCACGAGGCAAGCGAGCCGATCGTTCGGCGGACTACCTTCGGCCGTAAACACTTCGCCGGGGTTCACGTCAGCGGCATCATCGACGCAGCTCGCGATCCGCACGGCTCGATTTCCGTCATTCCTAACATCAACAGCCACATGCCGGGATATCCCTCGTGCCACAAAGACACCGATAGCCGCCAGCACCACCACGACGAGACCGGCCGTCAACACACGCTTCCAGCCAAGTGCAGCCATTATCCCCGAGTCCTGTGTGGGCTCCTGCTCACCATTCGATTTCAATTTCACCATTAGGTCCGATCCCAGGCGCGTTCTTGATGACAGGTTCGCCGGGGATCGGCGCATAACTGTGAAGAGGATTGAGATGCACGATCGATCCTCTGCCCTCATCGCAGATCGACTCGTGGCCAAAGAGCTGGTTCTTCAGTGCGTCGATCGCGGCGTCTCCTGTTAGGCCAAGAGCTTGGAGTTCTACGAGCGACAATACCCCCAGATGTGAAATAACTTCTCCGGGTAGCCCGAATTCTTTGCCGAGAGAATTGATTCCGCGCGCCACCTCGTAGCTTCCGTAATAGACCGCGTAAGGCCCAACGGCTACCACATCGATGCCCGCGTGGAGGACTCCTTCACCGACGCTTTCCAAGGTACCGAGCGCCGACAGTCCGCTCGGATCGCTGAGGTTGGCTGGGTTGTCGTTCGCATAGGAGTAGGGCGCCCTCGTAATCGCCTCAAGCGGATCGACGCTGAGGAACTGTCCGGTGGCTGGGTCGTAGACGCGAGCTCGGAGGTAGATGAGTCCGGTGTCGGTGCTCGTGTATTGGGCGTCGTAGCCAAGCGGCGTAGTGGCGGTCCCTTCGCAGGTCGGCGTCCCGTAGGCGCCGTAGCTGCACTTGCCAATAACGGTGCCCGTGGAGCCGGTGAGGAGGCGAGTGGAGCCGGCTTGGTCGTGGTGTAGGTAGAGCACGGTCCCGCTGGTGTTGTTGATTTGCTCGATCGGCATGTTGTCGGGTCCGTATATGTAGCTGTTGGTTTCGTCTGAGAGTAGGTTTGGGGTTGTTTCGGTGGTGTTCCAGGTGAGGTTGGTGATCGTTCCGGAGATTGCTTGTGAGGTTCGTAGTCCTCCGCCGTTGTAGGTGTAGGTGTCTTCGATCTTGGGGATTTCGCCTTCTTTGGGTCGTTCGACGGTGGTGAGGTTGCCTGCCTCGTCGTAGCCGTAGGTGGTGGCTGGTCCTGTCGTAGGGGCCATTTTGGTGCGCTGGCCGTCTTCGTCATAGGCGTATTTGGTTTCGGGGCCTTCTTTTAGCTCGTCTGCTTCGTTGTAAGTGTAGCCGTTTGCGCCTTCGATCTCTGTGGGGTTGTTTGCTTTATCGTATTTGTTGAGTGAGCTGGCGGATTCAGTGAGACGGTTGTTTTCGTCGTAGGTGTCTTCGTTGGTTGCTGGGCCTGGGAGGCCGGTGGTGGTGGTGTTCTTTATTTCGCTGTCGTTACCGCGGGTGTAGAGGAGGCTTGCGAGTGTGCTTGTGCCTTTGAGCATTTTTATTGCGGTCATCTGATCCGCTTCGTTATAAGCGTAGGTGTCTTCGTCTTCGGTGCTCGAGGGGAATACAGTCGTGGTCAGATCTGAGTCGGCGTTATAGGCGAATTTGGTTGTCTTTGAGTTCCAGTCGGTGACCTTTTCTAGCCGCCCATCTTTATCGTATTCGCGGGTCACGACTTTTCCGTTGGGGTACGTAATCTTGATTGGTTGGTTGTCCAGGTCGTATTCGTGCTTGACGGTCTTGCCGGCACCATCTTTTGATTCGGTGAGCCTGTCGAGTTTGTCGTACGTGTTTTTGGTTTCCCCGCTCTCGTCAGTCATGTTCGTGATGTCGCCATCTTTGTTATAAACATATTTGACTGTCGAAC
>CAVQKC010000004.1:0-16307 GCA_963713015.1 uncultured Solirubrobacterales bacterium
CCCAGGGCGTGCAGTAATGGCCGCGCCCCCGGGTTGAGCGGGGGCGCGGATTACGTCCGGTGGAGCAGGGATTCTTGGGTTGTTCAGATCCTGAATCCCGAGTTTTGGAGGTCACCTTGAAGGTGATGCGTGATGGACGCCCGGTAACCGTAGAAGTCACGTCGGACGGAGCCGGTTTGGTTTCGCATGCGGGCAGCGCGCTGGTCGCCCAGGTGGCCGATAAGGTCGGTCTTACGAGGGCGCTCTCGCGGGGGCTGGCCGGAATCAAGCAGCGGCGTCGTGGTCATGATCCGGGCAGGGTATTCCGCGATCTCGCGGTGATGCTCGTCGACGGTGGCGAGTGCGTGTCGGATCTCGGCGTGGTCCGCGAGCAGGACGCGTTGTTCGGGGCGGTGGCGTCTGACTCGACAGCGTTTCGGATGATCGACCGGGTCGCGTCTGAGCCGGGGTTGCTGGATGCCCTGCGTGTCGCGCACGCCCGCGCCCGGGAGCGGTTCTGGGAGCTGCATGGTGCGCCTGAGCGGCTGACGCTCGATGTCGACGCGACACTGATCACCACGCATTCGGAGAAGGAGAAGGCGGCCGGAACCTACAAGGGCGGCTACGGGTTTCACCCGCTGCAGGTCTACCTGGACGAGACCAGGGAGGCACTCGGTGGCCTCTTGCGCCCCGGGAACGCCGGCTCGAACACCGCCGCGGATCATGTGGCGGCGCTGGACTTGGCGCTGACGCAGATCCCCGCCCGGTACGTGGCGTCTCTGGAGATCTTGGTGCGCGCGGACACAGCCGGCGCTACGCATGGCCTCGTTGACTATTGCCGCGAGGCACGGATGCGCTACTCGATTGGCTACGAGCTGACCGAGAAGGTTCGCGGCGCGATCCTCACAATCCCCACGGACGCGTGGATAGGAGCGCTCGACCAGGACGGGTCGGCCCGCAAGAACGGCGAGGTCTGCGAGATCACCGGCATGGTCGATCTGTCCGGCTGGCCCGAGGACTCCAGGCTGATCGTGCGCAGGGAGCGTCCACACCCCGGAGCACAAATGTCGTTCATCGACCACGACGGGTACCGCTTCCAAGCGATCCTCACCGACCAGGCCGACCCCGACATCGCCGTCCTGGAGTGCCGCCACCGCCAGCACGCGCACGTCGAGGACCGCATCCGTGACGACAAGGACACCGGCCTTTCCAAGTTCCCGTTCAAAGAGTTTCAGCTCAACGAGGTATGGCTGGAGATCGTGATGCTCGCGCACGACCTGATCGTCTGGACCCAAGCACTCCTGCTCGACGGAGAGCTCGCCAAGGCCGAGCCCAAGCGGCTGCGCTACCGGCTACTACACGTCGCTGGGCGCCTCGCGTTCTCCGGCCGCCGCTGCAAGCTCCACCTCCAAGACACATGGCCGTGGACGGCCGAGCTCCTCGCCGCGTTCCAGAAACTCAAAACGCTTCACGCCGCGAGCAGCTGAGACCAGCCACCAGCGACCCCGCCACCACCCAGAAGACCACCCGGTCACCCGGCCGTAATCACCGCTGCCCCGAAACAAGCCAAGCACACGCCCCGCTCCCGCGGGAACGCACCACAAACAACGCCACCCAACCAGATCACCGATCAACAAGTGACCGACCCACCAAAACAGCCACTCGCAGTCCCCCTCACGCGCCTAGTGCACGTTCCGGGTTAGCCGGGGAAGCGGCTCAGCCGTCGGACTGACGCTATGACCCTTTCAGGGCGGGCATGGGACGCCACCGCGAAAGGAGCCGTACGTGTCAGCCCAGCCAAATCGCAAGCAGCAACGCCTCGCCCGTGAGATCTCAAAGAGTGAGGGCGTCCCCTACCAGACGGCGCTCACGAAGATCAGGGCAACAGCGGGGCCACAGAGCCCTTCACCTGTAGGCAGCGTCCCCCGCCCCACGCTTTTCGACCAGATCGAGCGGACCAACCCGAGCCCAGCTGGCCATAGAGAGGACTCGTTCTCCTTTCTCAATCGCGTGGACGGGCCCTATTGGGGCAACGTTCGAGACCAGCTTGAGCTGTGGTATGAAGCGTTTCCAGATGCGGACGGTGATCTGAGAAGCAGGTTCCGAAATGCTGCTCCACAGCAGCACTACGCTGCGTGGTGGGAGCTGTATCTGCACCGCTTGTTCAAGCGGCTGGGCTTCGAGATCGAGGTGCATCCGGTCCTTGAGCATTCCTCGGGCCGACCAGACTTCGCACTCACGCGCAAGCAAGAGTTTTTCTATGTCGAGGCTTTGACAGTGTTCTCCGGCATTGATGAGCCGGGACGTCATGGTGCACGTGAGGCCGAGATTACGGAGGCCCTTGAATCAGTCAATAACGGAGACTTCCATCTGAAATTGCGATTTATTCAGGTTGGCTCAGCGAGCCCTCGGCGTGCCCCAATAGTCAGAGAGGTTACCGGGTGGCTGAATTCACTGGATCCCAACGCTGTCACGAATGGAATGGAACGGACCTACGAGCTGCCCACGAAGACCTTCACTGAGGGGGATTGGATACTTGAGCTTGGTGCATGGCCGGTGACGGCCGAGCACAGGGGCGGCGATCACCCTCTTATAGTCGGCGCACCGATTTCTGGGCTAGTCAATGACGTTGAAAAGCTGCGGGCGGCCCTTGAACGCAAGCACGCTCGTTACAAACGGCCCGAAGCACCGCTCGTGCTGGCAGTTCTCGCGATGTCCTCCTTTATGGAGGATCGAGCGATCGCGTCGGCGCTGTTTGGCAGCGAAGCGATCATGATGCCCAAGTCCGGTGTCGGCGCGGCGAAGATGGTGCGTCAGCCCAACGGCTTCTGGCTCAATCGAGGCGGAGCAGCTGGCGATCGAGCCTCTGCGGTGTTGATCGGCAAGGGCATCATGCACCACAACTGTGGTGGAACATGGCCTCAGCTCTGGCACCATCCACTAGCATCGGAAGCTCTCAACGTTGATCTTCCCTTTCCGGCTGCTCGAGTAATTGACGACGCTCTCCAGCTCACCGACGGTCGTGGCCATCCCCACGAGTTGCTCGGGCTCACAGCCGACTGGCCAGGGCCCCATCCACCGTTCCCTCGATGAAGCCACAGCAGGCATGGATCGGTTCGCCAGCTATGGTTGGCCACGCGCCGGCGACCGGGAGTCGCGGACCGTCTTGAGCCTGCCGCGCCGCTCCGCCGCAGGCAGCAGGCACCGGACGACCGACGCGCTCGTGAAGATGTCGACCATGCAAGCCCTGCGATCCGTACATGCGCCCGGCCACTCACCCTGCGAAGGAAGGGTCGCATGACCTACGCCTTGAGTGCGACCGTATCGACGCAGCGTCCGAGTACGTCGATGGATGACGATGCTGCCGGTTGAAGCTGTAGAGCGATACGCCCGCGGGTTGCAGAAGAAGCTCGCGACAGGCCACGCGGCGGAGCACGCCTACAGACCGGGCCTTGAGCAACTGATGGAGCAGCTGGCTCCGATCGAGGCTGTCAACGATCCGAAACGCTCCGAACATGGGGCTCCGGACTTTGTCTTCCTCCAGCGAGGCAGCACGACACTAATCCGCGGTTGGGCTGAGACCAAGGACGTCACCAGTGATCTCGACAAGGCCGAGAAGACCGAGCAACTCCAAAGATATGCCGGGTACCCGCATCTCTTTCTCACTAACTACTTCCCGCGGAAAAAGTAGGGTGTTTGGGGGGCTGGTTCCGTCCGGTCTGATCGCCAGAATGTCCTGTAAATGAGCGGGTTTCTGGTCGAAAGGGGTCGGTATGTTGAGGTTGTCTGCGGGGCAGGCGGAGTGTTTGTGGGACGAGGCGTTGCCGGTCGAGGTCAGGGAGTTGCCGCGGGATCTGGCGGCGCTGGATCTGCTGCTCTCAGACCCTGGGTTGCTTGGCCCGATCGCGGAGCGTTTCCGGCTGGAGGTGTCGGAATCGTCTCGGGCGGTGTTGACGGATGGTCGCCCGACGATCGCGATGGAGACGTTCATTCGCTTGATGGTGCTCAAGACGCGCTACCGGTGGGGGTATCGGACGCTTGTGGCGGAGGTCTCGGACTCGATTCATTTGCGGCGGTTCTGCCGGATTTCGTTGAGCGAGCGGGTGCCGGACGAGTCGACGGTCCGCAAGCTGACCAGGCGACTGGGCTCAGAGACGGTGTCGGAGTTGACGCGCACGTTGATCGCGAGCGCGACGCGGGAGAAGCGCTTTCGTGCTCGTGCGGTGAGGGTCGACTCGACCGTGATCGAGGCGGACGTGAAGTATCCAACCGATGCGGGGTTGGCCGCGCATGGGGCCAGGGCGCTGGCGCGGGAGGGTCGCAAGCTGGCGCAGCGGATCGGCGAGAACAAGCGGCGGGTGCGGGATCGCTCGCGAGCGATGGGCCGCCGGCTGCGGGGGATCACGCGCACGATCCGTCGGCGCTCAGGGGAGGCGAAGGCCGAGGTGCTCAAGCTCACAGCACAGACCGGCGAGCTGTTGCGGCGCTCGGTGCGCGAGGCCAGACGGCTGGCGAAGCTCGCGCGCTCCAAGGCGCGTGGCCGGGGCGCGAAGGGCAAGCTGAAAGCGGCGGCCAAACTCAAGCAGCTCGCGGATCGTTGCGAGAAGGTCGCCTCGCAGATCACGAAGCGGGTGAAGGGCGAACCAATCCGCGAGCGGATCGTGTCGCTGTCAGACCCGGATGCCCGCCCGATCATCAAGGGCAAGCTGGGCAAGCCAACCGAGTTCGGCTATGTGACCCAGCTCGCGGAGGTGACCGAGAACACCAAACGCGGCGCACGCGGGCTGATCCTGCCGGCATCGACCGCGCCAGGCAACCCGACCGAGAACACGCTACTCCCGGACACAGTCGCCGAGCTCAAACGGCTTCAGATCTCCCCGCGCGAACTCGCACTCGACGGCGGGTTCATGCCCGGCCCGACGAACGAGGCGCTCGAAGATCTCACACCAGAGCGAGTCTTCATCTCCGGTCGCCAAGAACACGGCTCCAAACGCACCAACCGCCGGCTACAGCGCTACCGCACCGGGAAAGAGGGCCGGATCAGCCACCTCAAGCGCCGCTACGGGATGGGCCGTAGCCGCCTGAAGGGCGAAGAAGGCCAGCAGATCTGGACCGAGTGGGGAATCCTCGCCTATAACGCCGACACACTCGCCGTCCGAGCCCGGTGAAACACTCCACACGCTCCTGACCAGAGCACCACTCATTCACGAACGGCCGCGCCCTCAACAAGCGCGGCCGTTCGTCATCTCAGAGACTTTTTCCGCGGGAAGTAACTACATCGAGTTCCGCTTTTACGAGAACGGTCGCAGGTACGACACCGTCGCAATCGGCTCGATGAGCAATGGCGGACTTACCGTCCTTCACGATCAGTTTGGGCCACTCGCCGATGCCCTGACTGACTTCCTTACCAAGACTCCCGAGTCAATCACTAGCGGTGTGCGCCTGTCCGAGGTGATGGGAGCAAAGGCTCGTCGTATTCGCCATAACGTGGACCGCTATCTAAGTATCGATACGGATAAGAACGACGAGCTACTGCGCATTTTCGCTCTGATCAAGACTGTACTCGTCCATGATCTCGACTATGCGCGGTTCGCAGATATGTATGCGCAGACTCTTGTCTATGGGCTGTTCGCCGCTCGATACAACGATGACACCCCTGAGTCATTCTCTCGTTCCGAGGCCCGAGACCTCGTGCCTCCGAGTAACCCGTTTCTGCGCGAGTTCTTCGACCACATCGCCGGAGCACGATTCGATCCACGGCTGGCATTTATTGTTGACGAGCTGTGCGAAATCTTCGCCGTAAGCGACGTGCACGGCATAGTAAATGACAGGCTCGACAGCGCCAGCGACGAATCGGATGACAAGGATCCAATCATCCATTTCTACAGAGGATTTCCTCAAGGCGTACGATCCCGTGCTGCGAAAGAAGATGGGGGTCTATTTCACGCCGTTGCCAGTCGTCCGGTTCATGGTGCGCACTGTCGACAAACTACTCTCGCGCGACTTCAGCCTTTCAAATGGGCTAGCGAACACCTCGAAGACAATCTCGACGGTCATCAAGCAGGAGAAAAGAGTCAAGGTCGAGTTTCACAAGGTGCAGATACTCGATCCAGCGACTGGTACCGCAACGTTTCTCAATGAGATCGTCAAGTTCGTCCGTGCCGGATTCGAAGGCCAGCAGGGTCGCTGGCCAACATATGCGCGGGAAGACCTGATTCCACGCCTGCACGGTTTCGAGTTGATGATGGCCCCATATACGGTCGCTCACCTCAAGCTCGGCCTGACTTTGCAAGAGTCGGGCGTCAAGGACTTCGGACGACGCCTCGGCGTCTATCTCACCAATTCCCTTGAAGAGGGTATCAACGTTCCGCAAAGTCTGTTTCATTTTGGACTAGCCGAGGCCGTCGCCCAAGAGGCACTTCAAGCAGGTGAGGTCAAGACCGAACGCCCCATCATGGTTGTAATCGGAAACCCACCGTACGCCGGTGTCTCCTCAAACGAGACTGACTGGGCCAACGCTTTGATCGAGCGCTACAAGGTCGAGCCTGGGGGCCAAACGAAACTAAAAGAGCGGAAGCACTGGCTAAACGACGACTACGTCAAGTTCATCGCCTTTTCCGAACAGATGATCGAGAAAACCGGATCGGGCATCGTGGCGATGATCACCAACCACGGTTATCTCGATAACCCCACGTTTCGGGGAATGCGATGGCGACTGGCGCAGACCTTCGACACCATCTACGTACTTAACCTACATGGCAATGCCAAAAAGAAGGAGATCGCGCCTGACGGCAGCAATGACGAAAACGTGTTTCACATTCAGCAAGGTGTGGCCATCATGTTCGGTGTACGGACAGGCCAAAAGAAGAAAGGCCAACTGGCAAAGGTATGGAGCGCTGATCTGTGGGGGAGTCGGCAAACGAAGTTCAGCCTTCTGAACGCAGATGACGTGGAGTGGCACGCCGTTGAGCCGACGAGGCCGATGTACTACTTCGCACGGCGAGAAACTAAGGGTGAAGATGAGTATATGGCCGGTGTCCGGATCAGCGAGCTGTTTACATCATACGGACTTGGCATAGTCACAGGGCGAGATGCGTTGACCATGGACTTCGGTCAAGTTAGTCTCCTGAAGCGTATCGAAGAGTTTGCGCGACTTGACGCAGAGCCGGCGCGATCGCGCTTTTCACTGGGGAAAGACTCAAGCACCTGGAAGGTGTCCTGGGCTCAGGCGAGTATCGCCGAGGGAGTGGATGCCTCGCAAATACAGAGGATGGCGTATAGACCGTTCGACACTCGATTCATCTATTACGTCGAGGGGTCATCGGGACTGATCGTTCGTCCCAGTGTGAAGACGATGCGCCACTTCATCGACCATGACAACCTGGGCCTCGTGGTTCCGCGAATGATGAAGGAGGAGCCGGGCGCATTCGTCACGGACTCGATAATCGCCCATAAGCTGTTCAGTGCCTACGATTCGAACTCTGTCTTTCCCCTCTACGTTTATGCGGACGATGGCACGAGGAGCACCAACCTGGCGCCGGGGGAGCTCGCCAAGCTCACAGCAAACATCAGTGAGCCTTATGAGCCTGAGGACGTACTCGACTATATCTACGGTGTGCTCTATAGCCTGGACTACCGTGAGAAGTACAAGACGTTCCTCAAGACAGACTTCCCGCGTGTTCCCGCGCCAATAGGAGACGCCGAGTTCAGGAAGTTTACCGGGTTCGGTACGCAGCTGCGCGAGTTGCACCTGATGACTTCCTCCATCTGCGACAACCTGATCACGACGTACCCAGTCGCGGGCTCAGACGAGATAGAGAAGCTCCGGTTTGAAGAGGGTAAGGTGTGGATCAACGCCCAGCAATACTTTGGTGGCGTCCCCGAGGTCGCCTGGAGCTTCTTTATTGGCGGCTATCAACCGGCTCAAAAGTGGCTCAAGGATCGCAAAGGCAAGAAGCTCAGCAGCAACGACATCGAGCACTACCAGAAGATCATCACGGTGCTGGCAAAGACCGACGAGATCATGCATGAAATAGACGCTTGACCTTTTAGCCTCATGAAGCCCGCCACCAACACGCTTAGCGAGATCTTTCAGGCATGAAGGCACCTGTCAGCTCGAACTCCGAGACAACCAAGACTCATAGGAGTCGAGCGAAGACGCCAGCGTTCAAGGCTGGGGCCACAGGCGCACGAAAAGCTCGGCCTGCTCTATGGCGTCATCGAGGGCGTTATGCGTATGCCGACGGGTCGGACGGAGGTCGGGGGGCAGCTCGCCCATGCCGGCCCCGCCCAGCGGCGTGCCCTGGCGCGCCCAGAAAAGGGTCTTCATGTCAAGGCAGGACGAGAAGGAGAACGGTGAGCCGTCTGGACAGAAGTGCAGGAAGTACCACTGCAGCCAAAGCCAGTCGAATGCCAGCGGAAACGCCACCATGACGGGGCGGTCGTCGCCGGCCACGTCGAGAACCCAGCTGGCCGCTGCGCCCATGCCCTCGACGGGAGCGGTGCCGTTGGCTAGCAGCTCGGTACGGTCGAGGCCGGAGATTGCGAGCGCGTCTGGGTCGACTTCGTCGAAGGTAGGGCGTAGCTCGCAGTAGAAGGTCTGGGCATCGGGATCTGCGGCTTGCATCGTCTGGCCATCGAAGCGGGCCGCGACAGCCAGGCCGAAGGACAAGAGGGAGTGCTTGCCGGGGATCGGCCCGTCGGTCTCGACGTCTGCGGAGATGTAGACGTCAGGGCGCATCAAACGAAACGGGAGGGCTGGACGAGTGGTGGGAGAGCGCCAAACTTGCGTAGGTGCTCGCGCAGCGCGGCCTGGGAATCTGCAGGGCTGGCCATCGGGTCCCAGTAGTGCCAAGGAAGCTTGTCGGTGTCAAACGGTGGTGGCTCTCCTTCACGGGCCGTGATTATCACGCGATGCCCGCGCCCCAGGGCATAGCCGAGCTCGATGTAGCAGTTGGGCCGCGAACCGGTGAGATCGACAAACGCAAGCTGGGCATTGTGGAGTTGCTCGAAAATCTCCGCGTTCATCCAGGCCTGTTCCTGACGGTCGTGGCCCAGGTCCACGACGCGAAGGCCGATCTCCTCAATTACGGGCTGGGCGACGTCACGAAAGAAGCGCTCGACCTCGAGATAGCTTGAGTGCTCAGGGTTGAGCAGGCGCACACAGAAAGCGCGTGGTGGCTCGAGGTCGCTTAGAAGTGCGAGCAGCCGCTGGGCCAGCACCGATGCTGGAGGCCTGGCCTCTGCCATGCTCAGTGCTGCGAGTCGCGCTGACGCCGACTTGCCGTCCGCCAAGCGGAAGAAGTCATCGCAATTGCTCATGGCGCGGCGAGCGAGTCCCTGTCCGCCGAGAACGGCATCGTCATTGGAGGATCCGAGCGCGACGTCGATCGGAATAACGGGTCGTCCTTCGGCGTTGTAGAGGTTGGCGAGATCCTCTACGCCTGCTCCGCCGCCGATGATGAGCAGCACATCGCCGAGTTCGACCTGAGCGCGTCTGATCAGTGCGCCCGAGCGCCATGTGTCGGGTAGGAAGGCCAGGTCAAGCGCATCCAGCTCAAGCAGGCGGTCGTAGATTGCCTTGCGGCGTGGTGGGATCTGCGCTAGTGCTCGCTGCGAGGTGCGTACGGCCAGAAGCTGACCGTCCTCGGTGCTTGCGAAGCCGTTGCCAGCTTCGAGGGCCTTGAGCGTTGCCTCTGCAACGGTCCAGTCGAAGATGATGGGAAGCTCCGGCTGGGTGACAGTGAGCGGCTCGCCACCCAGCCCGCCGACTAGGGCTCCTCCGTGCTCTACCCACCCCTCGACAACGTCGGCAATGATCGTGTGCACGTCGCTTAGCAGGCCGGGGTCAACTTCGGGGTCGGCGCTTCCGGTGACGTGCAAACGGCGGATCAATTGATGATCTCCTCTGCCACGAGGGACGGGGAGGGCATCATCGCTTGCGCGGTCTCGACCAAGTCGTCGTCAGCCAGCGGACGATCTGGGTAGGCGCGCAGAACGGCCTCGGGCAGCAGGCGGGTACGCAGGTCTGAGAAGGTGAACCCGAGCCCTTCGTTGACCTCGGGGCCTGTCAGGGCGACCGCCTTGGCGAGTGCTCCCGCTGAGACGCCGAGGCCCTTGGTGTCGGCGTCAAGCACAGCGGCGCGCTCCCCGTCACTGGGCCGGTCGAAGCGCTCCAACAACGCTGCACGTCGGAGCAGAGCCGGGTCCAGCGCGTGCAGGCGGTTGGTGCAGAGCAGCACCAGAACTCGACCGCCGAGCCGCCGCACGTCGTCGATCTTCTGGATCAGGGTGTTGACTGCGACCTTGTCCTCGTGATGACTGTGAATCTGCTCACGACTCGCGGCGAGCGAATCGGCCTCATCGATGAGCAGCACCGCAGCACGCTTGCGGCCCGCCTCGCTCTCCACGGCGGCGAACGCCTGGTTGATCAGGTGACTCATCTGCCCGACCTGTCCAACGCCACGCACACGGGTAGAGAGCTTGAGCAGCATCCCATCCCGGCGGGTTGCACGACAGAGCTGGTCTGCGGCTGCTTCGGCAAAGACGGTCTTACCCGTGCCGACGTCGCCGTGCAGCACGATCAGCGGGTAGCGGTCGGCCATGGCCGACACGAGCGGAAGATCCTTGCCATGGAAGCGGGCCGCCCAGTCAGCGAGGCTATCGGCGTCGAGGAGGATCGTCATCGCGCGGCCAAGACGTGAGAAGCGTTCCTCGAAGCCGATCAGTCGCTCGCGACGGTCGGCGAGCTGTGCATCGGGGAGCGCGATCTGCGTCTCGAAGAGCTCGGGGAGTCCATCGTCGATGTTCATTCGCCGGCCTCCCCATAGAGGGTCCGCTCCATGCCATAAGCGTTGGACGCGTAACGACGATCAAAGCGGCCAACAAGCCCTGGGTACGTAGTGTCGATCGAGCTGGGTCCCCAGGTGCGTCGACACTCCTCATCGTGGAATCGTCGTCGGGCCTCGACGCTCATCTCATACCACGTCGATGTGTATGACACGACGACGCTCAGACTGCCGGCGACTTGGCGCGGCCACAGGTTGTTGCCCGGGCGCTGAGAGCTCCAGAGCCCCGCGTCGGTCGAAATGGTGTACTTGGCTGCGCGTATTTCCTTGCCGGTAGCGTTGAGCAGCACGATGTCGACGCGATCGATGTAGCCGCGCTTGGCCATCAGCTTGATGTCGTGACCAACTTCGGCTGCCCGTTGGGGCGAGGCGAGGCCGGTGGCGGCGCCGAGCATGTGGAAGTCCGCGGTGAACTGATCGACCACCTTGCCGACGTCCACGGTTGAGTAGGTCGAGCTGAGGGTTGTGGTGGCGGTGCTCATGCTGCGACCTCCTCAGCCTCGACGGTGAACGAGGAGCTGAACACCTCGCGCCAGAGTGCGTGTGCCTCGCCTTTGTAGGAGTTGTGGCGGGCGGTCAACAGCGTCTCCCACGACGTGGTGGCCGTCGCCACCACGGCCTCACGATCTGCGTGGCTCATCCGTGCCGCGATGTTGTTCTGCGGGTTGATCGGATCGAGGATGACGACCGGATCGGCCGGCAGGGTCGGTTTGACATGGGCGGAGGTGATCGGCTCCTGGAGCTTGGTCTGGGCGACGTACAACAAAAATCGCTGCAGACCCTCTTCGAGAGTGGGCGGCGCACCCTGCGTCGCGTGGAGATGCGCGAGAATAAGCTCGATCGCGAACGAGCCGAGCTCGTCGTCCAGCTCGGCCTCGTTGCGCCAAGCCTTGCCCATCCGCACAAGCGGTCGATAGCGGCTGTCGATCTTGGCCAGCTCCCGCACGAAGGCCAGATGCCCGGGGATATTGGTCTTGTGGGCCTTGGCACCGCTCGAAGTGACCATCCACGCTTCCTCGGCCTCGCCGGGGATCGCCAACAGCGGTACGAGGTCAACCTTCAGGCCGGAGGCATGGAATTGCATGCCGAGCGTGTGGGGCTGTACCCAGAAGTCGTTGTCGCTCTTGGTGGGGTAGACACCGCGCACGATCGCCCTAAGCGTGTCGTGCATCGTCATCAGATCGTAGTCGCTGGCTTGGGAATCATCGAGGTACACGGCGACGTCGGCGTCGATCCCGGTATCTCCTCGCGGGTGCAGGGCCGTCGCCTTGGGTAGGGATCCCGCGCGGCGGAAACGAACGACCGTGAACGGCGAGCTGGCGGGGATAGCCTTCTCTAGCTTCTCGATCAGGGTTGCGACTTGGGCTAGGAGCTGCTTGCGCTTCTCGCGCGCGACGCGTAGTCGTCTGCTATCCCAGGTGCGGAGTTCGGTGTCGGTGAAGTTCATTCGGATCTGTCTCCTCGAAGTGAAATCGGCCTAATGCGCAACGGTCGCTGCGTCGGGACGTTGATCTTGCCCACTCTCCCCGACGCCAGGCCGCAGCCGATTTCCAACGGCCCGGCAATTTTCGCGTGGGAGTCTTCGATCCCGTCTGTTGAGGATCACGGCATACTCGGACATGTGGAAGTTGGCGAGGTACGGCGAGTCGATGACACGATCACGGGCTTTGACCGCAACAAGCCTGGCCGGCCTTGCGTCCTCATGCGCGTCGAGACTGCTCCCCGCGCGGGTGCCTGGGTGCTTCCAGGCTCAAGCAAAGGATCTATCGGCACGTTCGTGCCGCGCAATACCCTGAGGGGTCTGAAGAAAGATGGGCGCTTTCAGTTCTTGCCGCGGTGGGTCAGCGCGCGTGACCTCGCGGGCTGCCCTAGCCTCGGTTGCCTGCCCGAGCCCTACCGCACCAGAGTGTTGGAGAACGCGAACACGGTCGCCGTCGACTTTGAGGTCGAACTGTGAGCTTCCTGCTGACTGCCAGCGAGTTCGCGGCCGCGCGCCACGGCGTGCGGGACGGCGAGATGACCCCCAAGCTCTACGCATGGCTCGGACGGCTCGTCGCGATCGCACAGGCGACCCGCGCACTGGCGCCCTCTCCGGTTCCCGGCGGACGATGGGATGATCCCGACGCGCTCGCAGAGGCGCTACACGCTTGGCTGGAGGAGTCCTTGCTACGCGGCGGCCTGCAGCAGGCATTCGATCGCTGCGACTCGCCGCGCGCGCTTTCTCGCTATCTCGAGCGTTCGCTTCGTAACTGGCTCGTGGCGCGTAGCCGACGCGCGATCGGGCCTCGCCTACTTGAACGAACCGGCGAACTCCTCGGCGACCCCGAGCAGGGATTCCTGCTCGTCGCCGACGCGCGTGTTCCCGCCGACCGCTGGTGGGGGCTTGCCGAATGGTCCGCTACACCACGGCTCTTCGCCGGCGAGGACGAGACTTTGATTGCATCAGCATGGGGACTCGGTGACTTCGCGCTTCTGCGCTACCCCTCAAGTGAGCGCTCAGACCCTGTACTGAGCACTCCCGACCTGCACCGCTTCCTGAGCGGCCTCCTCCAAGCACTAGGACTGGCGCTGAGCGGTCGGCACTTCGGTGTTGCTCTCCGAGGACGCTTCCCATACGCCTACGCCCAGCCAAACGTCGCGCTCGACGACCTAACTGAACCGACCGGTGGCGAATCAGCTGAGCAAGCCTTTGAGGTCGCCGAGGCGGCACGACTCGCCGTGATCACGCTGAGCGGACGCCAACTGCAGGTCTTGCGAGACCGCCCTCAAACGACGCTCGAGGAGCTGGCAACCAAGCTCAGGGTAAGCCGTGGGACGGTGGATAACGAGTATCGGCGGGCACTCCTGAAGGTCCGCGAGTCAACGATCTCCGATGAGCACTTCGACATGGTCTTGGAAAAGGTCCTTGAGATGGCGTCAGAGAAGAAACACAACGATGAATGACATGGAGTGCCTATCCCTCATGGAGATGCTTGATCTTCGCGCCGGTGCCGAAGACATGAGACGCGCCGAACACCTCGATGACTGTCCGCGTTGCCGCGCCGTTCTGGAGGGCCTGCCAGCCGAGTTCTCCCTGCCATCGCTACCGGAGACGACTGCGGCCCTGGCTCGACGACCCGCACTGCCTCTACCTGATCGGGTTGGTACGGGTCAGCTTTGGCGAACAAGCGCCGCTGGAGAGCGGACTGGAGCTGGGTCGTGGCGGTGATCGGTCTCTCCGCGGAGAGCAAGGACCGCATCTTGGTGGTGCCCGTTGTTGCCGAACCCGAGCTTGCAACCGAGCGCGATCTCCTGATCGACAGCCAGGCACTGGGCTATCGGGCATTCATAGATCTGCAGAACCTTGGCGCGCTTCTGCGGACACAACTAGTCGAGTGCCTCGGCACGCTGTCACGTCCGCAAGCCGAGGGACTAGTGGCGCTCTATCGCTGGACACTCGCGGGCGATAGCGAGCCGAAGGGGCTGCCGACGGGGGCTGCCGTCCTCGGTGAGGAGGATCCAAGGCTACTGGCGGCGGAGGAGCGCGCGGAGGAACTGCGCACCCTGTGGCGCGACACCGATGCTCAGGTCACCGACCTCGAGGAGGTAGGTTCGGAGCAAGAGACGGGGCTCGCTGAGGTCCTCCAGCTGCGTCTTGAGGGCCCCAACGCCGAATGGGACCGCGCCGCGCTATTGGAGCGCACGGGCATCGATGGCGGCCGCTTCGGCCAGTTTGCAAGAGATCGGTTGGACCTGACCGACAAGACAGATGTGCAAGATCTGGCCAAGATCCTGCATGTACTCAATGTCCCGTGGGAGGAAGCTGAGCGCGCGGTCGCTATATCCCTAAGTGGATCACCTGGAGGACGGCGCGAGGCAACTGGACCCGCAATGCCGATGGCCGCACGTCTACGCCCTGGCGCCTCCGAAGAAGACATTGCTCACGATCTCTACGCCGACCAAAGCGAGGTCGACCGCTCTGCCAAGGCGCGAAGCGCCGAAGTTGCCGGTTACCTCGCTGAGCTGCGCCAGGCACTCGACGAAGCTCGAGTAGCTTCAGCTGAGTCGGTCGAAGAGCTTGTGCTGCTTGGCCGCAATCTCCAGGACTTCACGGCTGACCTTGAAAAGCTTCGCCAGCTCACGTGTATCGGTGGTTTGCTCCATCGCCGAGCGCAACATATGACTGGGAACCAAAAGCTCCCCTGCGAACGCGTTGGCCTCCTGCTCGGCCAACGGTCCGTCGCCATGTCTGGTGCCCAAGAAGTGGTGGCCGAGCTCGCGCGCCACCGAGAATCGCTGGCGAACCGCCGGATCCTCCGTGTTGACCTCGATGACCTTGCCGACCAGACGGGCACTGAGCTTGCCGAGCGTGTGGCTCTCGCGGATATCAAAGCCGCACTTGCGCGCTAGCGCATGCACGACCACAGGGGGACGGGCGATCCGGTGCTCGCGTAGAACCTCGCGAGCCCCTCGCGGGCGTGACCCGGGTGCGCCCGCTCGCCCCGCGGCTGGGACGCAACCGCGTCTAGCTCACTGGGTATATCGTTGTCGACGCCTACAGCTTCGGCTGGGTCCCCGCATTCCGGGCAATCCGAATCGACCGCCAACTGCGAGCGCTCGGACCACTGATGACCACAGTCCCGGTTTGTGCAACGTAGGAGCGGCACCGATCCATTGTGACTCGAACGGCAAGATCCCGTTCGTAGGTGCTTGAACATGCTCTCGCCAGGCTTCAACGTGACGTGCGGTGTACTGGCGAGGCGTGCTGCTCGACGCCGAGGAGCGCGCCGGGCGAACCGAGCCCTACCGGCAGGTCGCCGTGGATAAATTGATTGCTACCAATGCGATGGTTGCAATCGTTGCAGCCAGCTGCTACCGTCGCTCTATGGCAACCTCACCGACGATCCTCCGCGCAGATCTGCAGCGGGTGCTCCCACCTTCCGCAAGGCCGCCGCGCTCATCGACGTGCATCCTTCGTTCATTACTCGTGCCGTGCGCGATCTGGGGATAACGCCAGTTGAGTGGGGCCGGCGCGAGCGCTACCTGCAGATCCCGGACGTGTTGTTGATCGCAATTCATGCTCGGCGTAACGCCGTCGAGGAGGTCGCGGGGGGCTTGGTCGAGCTGGCCGAGCAGCAAGCTCCGGAGCTTGCGGGATGGGTCACCACGGAAGCAGAGCAGTTCCTTGCCGCTTTGCCTGCGCCGGAGCCCGAGGAGAGCGACGTCTTCCTTTCGGAGTTGCGCAGCGAGTTGCCGGGGGAGTGGGCCGATCGCGCCGAGGCGATCTACCGCCGCCACCTGAATGACTAGACCGAGTGATGCCGTTCGCGGTATCCCCGGTCGGCCCAGCCACCGTTGGGCTCGCCGACGCCGGGCGTGAATCCAAACGCGTCGAGCTCCTCGGGCGTGAGGGCGATCCCCAGTCCTCGATCACGCCGACGCGGCCATGCGCGACGGTCACCGTGTCGATCGCCGATACGACGAGCGTCAGCAACAGGGCGG
>CAVQKC010000005.1:0-335028 GCA_963713015.1 uncultured Solirubrobacterales bacterium
CAGCGTCTAGGCTCGCCGAGCGGCACTCAGGAACTCTGCTTCTCAGAAGGCGGCGCTTCCTTGTACTTCGACGGGCACTTCGTGATCAACGAGTTGCGTTCGCCGACATACCGCCCGCCCTGCTTCTCGACGGTCACGATCACCTCGCGCCCTTCGCGAAACGGGTCGGGCACGGTGCCGGTGTAGGCCACCGGGACCGTGGCGCCCCCGGCGCGGTCGGCGACGCTGAAGTCGAGTGTCGAGCCGTCGTGCGCGACCGAGTGGGCGACGACGGTGCCCGTCAACTGGTAGCTGCGGCCGGGCTGGGCTCGGTGCAGGAGTTGGCTGGGGCTGAGCGCGGGAGAGGCGGCGCTGAAGCTGGTGTAGATCAGCGCGCTGGCCAGCACCACGGCCGCGCTCAGAGCGACCACCAGCCGCACCGTTCGCTTGCGGGCGGGGTTCATCGCCCTCCAGTATCGCAAACCTGTTCGCCGATCGCGCTTCCGGCGTCGCTCGCGCGCGGTGCTCGGCGGGCGCCCACGGACGCTCAACCGGCTATTCGGCCAGGAAATCTCGTTCTTTGAGCGAAACCTTCCTACGTGCGCCGAGTTCTTACCACTAGAGAGTCATGAGACCGAGCCTCCTTCATCCCCTCGCCGAGCGACACTCGCGCCGGCACCGGCCCAAGCGCCAAGAGGTGATCGCCTACCGGCAGACCCCAGAGCCGGCCCGGCGGACGAGCGACGAGACATCGCTGTCGAACGGGCGCGTGCGGCCGGGGGCCCGCTCGACGAGGCCTCCTACAGCTGCCAATGCGGCTATCGTTCGCCGCGCCGGTCTCCACGACCGTCGCCTGCCCGCACTGCGGTGCGGGTCAGGCTTGGTAGGGCCGAGACGGTCGCAAAGACTGCGGCTACGGGAGCTACGGGATCTACATGCCATGCCAGAATAGCCCGGTCTTGGAAACAGACATACCGCGCCCCCGGTTTTGGGAAGCGATGACTTTATGCTCGTCGCGGCCGAGGCCCGACTAGACGTGGTATCCCTCGAACGCATAAGGGTTGAGGAATTGGCGTTCCCAGAAGTAGCTGCGCTCGTCGGATGTCATGCATGCCATTTCGCTGACCTCATCCCAGCCTGAACGGATCGCGTCGACTTGACGCTCGACGATTTGCCGCGCCTGCTCATTAGAGAGCAGGTACTGGGGGGCTGCCTGGACGCAGCCAGCGAGCTGACTGAGCCTGAATCCACTGGTGCTTATGTCCATCGCTTGCGCGGCCTCGCCCCACTACGCGGCTGTGGACAGAGGTCGTAGGCCGGCGTCAACGACAGCTGGCGGCCGTCCCAGAAGGCTGCGTGGTTGCGCGCGTGATCGTCGGTGTTGCCGACGAGGACGTTGAACGTGATTCGTGCGAACAGCTCGTTCACAGCCGCGCGGCCGGCGGGAAACTCGCGTCTGATCTTCTCGGCGAGCGCGGCATAGCTGGCACCTCGCCAGGGTGTCTCTCCAAGCTGAAGGATCGTAGCCGCCGAGACAACACCAAGGCGTTCGTCGGTCCCGGCCGGGCGGTCGAAGCGCTCAACCAGAAGGACGTCTTTAGCGAGGGCGCGACGGAGGTGGACTGGCGCTGCGATCAGCCCTGCTCGCTTCGCGAGCTCCATGGCGGCGAACTCGCCCTTGACGACCGCGTACTGATCGGTGGTGGAGGAGAACTTGGCGATGAGCTTGCGCTTGCCGTCCTCTAGGAGCGCCTTCGGGCGGGCACCCCCGACTGAGCTGCCATGAAGCAGGGCTTCATCCAAGGCGGGAGAGAAGGGGACGCCTTCCTCTAGTCGCTGCGCAGCGTTCAGAAGCTCCTCAAGTGAGGCATTGCTCTCCCGCGGCTCATACACATCAGGTGACGTTTGAAAGTCAAGCGAGCCGATCCGGTCGGAGCCGGATTCCAAGAGGAAAGCCAACAGGCCCGGGTCAACCGCGTCCTCCCCGGCGTTTCTGCGCCGCATGATCACCCGCCGACCCCAAGCGTCGGGAGCGCTGTCAGCGATGCAGCCCGCCACGCGAGCGCCGGCGGGCGGAGCGATCACTCCGCGGCGAAGCGGTAGCTCGGGCAGGTAGAGCGAGATGGCATTCCCGCGCCCCAGGTAGCTCTGGCCATAGTTGAAGTTGAGGATGTCCCCTAAAGCCTCGAGCGCGTCCAGCCACGATGGGGCTGGACGCTCCGGGTGGCCATACCCAGACATACACCTCGGTCGGATCAGAAATCATCCTTGACCCCGCCTGTCGGAATACGTACGCGCTGCGGGAGAACCGCGACGCGGCCACGAGTACGATCGAGATCCAGCGAGACGCGCGTCGGATCCTCATGGAACGACGGCACCCCGACCAGCGAGGCCACCTCAAACGCCACACCCAGAGTGACTGTCGGATCGCCGCGTTCGACCTTGCGCAGCGTGGCCTGGGTGACCCCCACTCGCTCCGCCAGCTCGCGGGTCGACCAGCGCCGCTCGCGCCGGGCCAGAACGACCTGAGCACCGAGAAGCTGCGCGGCTTCGGTCGTCTCGCGTGAATACGAACGGCGTCGCTTCATGTCATTATAATATCAGTTAGAGCGATAGAGAGCAATAAAACGCTCTGCCATGAGCTCTTCCTGCCGCCCGCGCTGAAGGATTACATCGCGGAAATCCCGAAACGCTCAACGTCCGGCGTGGAGCATGTAGCTCGTCTTCAAGGCTCGAGAACGCGCCCCCAAAATGAGGAGCGACGTCACTCGAAGCCGGTGCGGGGCTACTTGATGTGCATCGCCGGAGATCGCGCGCGCGATCACGAGCTGCTGGATCTCCGCCGTTCCCTCGAAGATGTCGTAGATCAGCCGGTGATGGCTCTACAGAGCCGTTCTGGCTTACCTATGCGGGATCGACCCCGACGGAATCCGGTGGAATCCGGCCGACTCGGGACACGACTGGCGCGAGACTGGCGCGCAGTATCCGGGAGGTATGTCCTAGCGCCGACCCGGCCCCACGCGGGAACGCCCGATGCAGTCGTCGCACCACAGCGCATCATAAGGCCAGTCGCCCAGCTCGGCCCACGGGCACCTACTCAAGCAGCAGGGCGAGCACCGGCGCCGGCAAGGCCCACGCAGGGTTCGACAAATCGAGGACCGTCCGCGTAGCCACCACGCCCGCAGAGAACTTCCCCTCGATCACCCTCGCCTCGGCACGCCATCCGGATGACACCCACTTCGACTCGATCGGCACGGTGTGTGCCGTCCCCGAGGGACTCGGCACGGCGAGCGGAGCGAAGTCGATCTCCTTCCCTCCGCCCGTTCGCAGGTACCCGATGGAGTCGTCGTCTTCCCATCGCCCTGGCTCGAGATCGTCGATGGCTCGGGCCAGCGCAAGGCCGAGACACGCCTCGGTGAGACGAGTGAAGTCCGGGTGTGGGAGTCCGGCCCGCAGCCGCGAACCAAGCCATGCGAGCACCGGGTCGCAGAGGTAGAGCTTTGATTGGGCCCCAGCCACCCTCCGCCCGTCCTCATCGACCTGGTGGCACCAGATCGCCGCGTAGGTACGGACGAGACGCATGAGACGCAGGTCGGCCGTCTGGCGGCTCCCATAGCCGAGGTCCTCGGCGAGCGCTCGACGGTTGAGCGGCGAGGTGCAGCGGCCCTCGAGCGCGGATAGTAGCTTCGGCACCGAGTCCTCCCCCGCCTCCGGGTCCACGTCTCGATGCAGCCACGCCGTCAGGTCCCGCAAGAACGCCTCGCTAACCTCGCCGGTCTTGTGGTGCTCCGCGACCGCCCGCGGAAAGCCGCCCGAAGTGAGGTACGCCTGCCAGGCGAGATCGAGCTCGTCCACGAAGAGCTCGAGCGACTCCGCGAGGACCCGGGCGGCCTCGTCCTGGAGCGCCCACGGCGAGAGTCGAGGCGGGCAGGGGAATCTCCCTGCCCGCAGCGGCGAGCACGTCCCGGAAGCTCATCGGATGAAGGATCCGGGATCTTCTTCTCGCGGAGGTCCCGGCCCTGCCGGCGAGGAGGTCCCGCTCCACCTCGGCCTCCCGGTCCCAAGAGGAGCCGGTGCACACCACCGTGTCGGCGCCGAGCTCGGTGTTGTCGCGGAGGTACTTCAGCGCCTGCGTCCAGCCCCGGAGCCCGGTCACCTCGTCGAGGAGCCAGACGCGACGCGCCTCCCCCACGGATCGGGTGAGCTCCCGGCCGAGCTTCGCCACGCGAGCCAGGTCAGACGCACGCATCCCGTCGGTCGGCACGTAGACGAGCTGGCGCGGATCCACGTCCCCGCGTCCGCAGAGGCGCGCCGCCGTATCCTTCAGCAGCACGGACTTGCCGATCCGCCGAGCTCCACGCAGCACGACGAGCTTGTCGTCGACCGGGCCGTCAGCGACATCATCGAGCAGGCCCGAGCGATAGCCCAAGTCATAGGCGGCCCTGGCACGAAGCATCTGGTCGCTCTCCACCCAGGCGAGGGCATCTCCCCCCGTTGCTGCCGCACGCCACCATGGGTTGCAATCACGAAGCCGCTCGCGCAGTTCATCATCCCTCATGGAATGAGCCTACCAGAATGGCCCCCGTCCTGGTAAGGATACATGTCGCGAATCCCCCCGGTCTTGGTAAGCAATTGACCTACACCACCTCATCCCAGCGCCAGCGCGAACGCGAGCGCTACACCATCGGCGGTCCCAGCGCCGGCCACCCGCCCCCCTGCGCGACCTACGCTTCACCGTCCGCGCGCCCCAGGTAGGCGTCGAGCTGTGCGGCCGCCTCGCTCTCGTTGCCGGGCATCAGGTGACCGTAGAGGTCGAGTGTGATCTGGATGCCCGCGTGGCCCATGTACGTCGAGAGAGCCTTCGCGTTGACCCCGGCGGCGATCATTAGCGACGCGAAGGTGTGCCGGCACTCGTGCAGCGTGATCGGCTCAAGCGGCGGTTCGCGCGACCCTGACGGGACCAACTCGCCCTGGTCGTCCAGTTGCCAGCCCCACGCTTTGCGGGTGTGTTCCCGCATCGTGGTGTCGTTGAATGGTCTGTCGGCTGTGACACCGAACACGAGCCCGTCCGTCCAAGCGAGGGCCTGCAGCTGATCGTCCAGGTAGCCCCGGAGGATCGCGGGGATCGGGACGCGCCGATCTTTGCCGGACTTCGTGGCGATCTCGCCCTCGACCGCATCCCAGCCGCGCCGCACATGGATCACGCCGGCTGCCAGGTCCACGTCCTCACGGCGCAGCGCCATCAGCTCACCACGGCGCAGCCCTGCGTACATAGCGGTCGCCCACAGCGCCCGGTCCGCCGGTCGGAGTGCCGCGAGCAGATCGGTGCACTCATCAGGCGAGGCGATCCGATCGCGACCACTGCTCACCGCTGGCATCTCCAGGTCGCTCGTCGGGTTCACCGCGATCCCCGTCTCGGGCCGTGCCAGCGCCCGCTTGTAGATCGCACGGAGCGGAAGCAGCGTCACACCGATCGCGCTCTCGCTCAGGCCCGAGGCGAGCAGCCCGTCGACGAGGTCTTGCAGATCGGTGCGTGTGACCTCCGATAGTCGCATCGAACCGATCTCGGGCAGCAAGCGCAGCCGCAGCGCGATCTCATACGCCCTAATCGTTGCCGGCTTATACGGGTCGCCCTTACGGTTGCGGATCAGACCCTCCCGCGCGCCCTGTAGCCATACCTCGGCGGCCTGATCCACCGTGGTCGACGTCGACGCGCGCAGCGTCCGCTTGCGGACCGCTGTCTTGGCGTCGTCGCGCCACGCCTGCGCTGCGGCGTGCGTCGGGAACGTCTTGCGGATCTTCTTGCGGTCGCGCTTGCTGTATACAAACGCCTCGTATGGGCACTTGCAGCGGCCGTTTCCATTGCACTCGCGGCCGTGGCGCTGACGCACTCCGGTGGCCATCAGAAACCTCGTCCGGGTGCTACGACGGTATACCGTGCTGATTGCATGGGAGCTAACTCTCCTGTGCCATGCCCCCGGCCGCGACAACGGTGCGGGGGCGCTTTGTAGGTGCTCGGCATCCTACTCCCCCACTCCGACGCTTTCAGCGTGCCGGTCGAGCCAAGCCTGAAGCTCGCTGACCGGGATCAACTTGCGGCGCCCAACGCGCACAAGCCGCACGTCGGGCTCGATATGCGCGCGCCAGGTATCCCAAGACACGCCCAGCGCTTCGCACGCCTGTTCGACACTGAGCGCCAGGGCGGGCGCGCTCCGATTCTGGTCAATAAGGGTGGCTGCCGTACGTGACGAGATTGAGGCCATCGCGGTTACAGACCCCAACCTGCCCGAACCGGCCAACGCATCAGGTACAGACGCGACGCCTTCGTGCGACAAGCGCGCAACCGATCGCCTTCGGCTGTCGATTGAACGGCCTTGCGAGCACGCGGGCTTCGCCCGCCAGTGACTGAGCCTCCACTGGTCGGCTCTCCTACCGTCCCCGGCGCTGTGTCGCTCCGGCCTGTGCAGCCCTTCGGGCTGCTCGCTCGCCGCTCGCTATCGCTCCAGGCTCCGCTGCCGACGCACAGCACCAAGCCCAAACAGACTAGATGCTCAGCCTGTGCGGGCGCCGTGTCCGCGCTGTGCAAATTCGTTGGCCGGTCTGAGGGCCTCGGGGTCTGTACCCCTTGTGATGACCGCAGCCAGCATCGGTGCCGCCAAGGGCGGCGGCTACGCCCGCTACCTGGAGTCAAAGACGTCGAGCCCGAGCGCGGCGACTACTACCTCATCGCCCGACGGTGAGCCAACCCAGGCCCCCGGCCAGTGGCTCGCCACGCCTGACACGCTCGCGCGGCTGGGCATCGAGGGCAGCACGATCGAGGGCCACGGACTTCATCGCGCTGATGGAAGGCCGCACCCCGCGGCGGGAAGGTTCCTTCGCCGCGCGGGCTCCAACGGAGGCCGGGCGGCCGGCATCGACCTGACGTTCAGCGCCCCGAAGTCGGTGTCTGCCGTGTGGGCGCTCGGCGGACGAGCGCCAGCGCCGCGAGATCGAGGCGCGCACGCCGCCGCCGTCAGCGAAGACGATCGCCCATCTGACCGAGACGGTGCCGACCGTGCGCCGCCGCTACGACGGGCAGGTCAGGTCGAGGAGCCGGCCCGCGACGTGGTGGCCGCCGAGTACCGCCACACCACCTCGCGCGGTGTCCTCGAGGGAGACGTACCCGACCCGCAGCTGCACAGCCACGTGGTCATCACGAACGCGATCCGCGAGGACGGGAAGATCGTCGCGGTCGCTTCCAGGCCGATCTTCCGCTCCGCGCGGGAGGTCGGTGCCTACTACCGCTCGGCGCTCGCGCACCAGCTTCAGCAGCGGGGTTATGCGATCGAGCGGGGCACCGGCAAACATGGTCGCTACTTCGAGATCGCCGGGGTGCCGCGCGGTCTGCTCGACGCCTTCTCCGCGCGCAGCCGCGAGGTCGCCAGAGCCGCCGAGCGCTTCCGCGCAAAGTGGGGTCGCGCGCCCGAGCGCGGCGAGCTGCGAGCGCTCAAGCTCGAGAACCGAAAGGCGAAGGTGCTCGTCACGCGCGCCGACCTGCAAGTTGTCTGGAACGAGACCGCCGCGCGCTTTGACTTCGCCGGCGATAAGCCCACGCGGCTGCTCGGCATCACCGGCGAGCCGGCGCCGGAGCGTGCCCTCGAGGATCGCGTCGAGGAGCGCCTGACCGAGCGCGCCGCGACGTTCGAGCCGGGCGAGTTTCGCGCGGTGCTGCTCGAGCAGTCCGTCGGTGAGCTCTCACCACGCGAGGCGCTGGACCTCTCACGGGCGATGATCGCCGAGCGCCGCGTCCTGCCGTTGGAGGGCGGACTGATGACGACGCTCGCGGTGCGTGCCCGCGAGCAGGCGATCGAGCGCAGGTTCGCCGGGCTCGCCAGCGACGGTGGCCGCGAGGTAGGGGAGAGGGCACGTTCGATCGCAGGCGATCAGGTAGCCGAGCGGATCGGGGGACTCCTCAGCCCCGAGCAGGCCCATGCGCTTGAGGTCATCACCGGCCCCGAGCGCGGCGCGATCCTCGTCGGGCCGGCGGGCACCGGCAAGGGTGTCGTGATCGACGCCGCCGCCCGCGCCGAGCAGTACGGCGGCCATCAGACCCTGGGGATCGCGGTGTCCGGGTCCACCGCGCAAAGGCTCGGCCAGGACAGCCCCGCTCTGGCTGGTCAGACGTTGACCCTGGACGCGCTCGTCTCGCGCGTGGAGCGCGGCCAGCTCCACATCGACAGGGACACGACGATCTACTTCGATGAGGCTGGCATGGCGGACACTGACCGCCTCGACCGGCTCACCGAGGCCGTGGAGCACAGCGGGTCGAAGCTCGTGGCGATCGGCGACGCCGCGCAGCTGCCCTCGATCGGTGCGGGAGGCATGTTCGAGCGGCTCGCTCTGATCGCTCCAAGCGCGGAGCTATCGAACATCCGCCGGACCCTTGACCCCGACGAACAGCGCGCGTGGTCAGACCTGCGCGCCGGACGATCCGACAGGGCGATGGCGCATTACCACTCGCGCGGGCAACTGCACATGGAGAACACACGCGATGAGGCCGTCGAGCAGGCCGCGCAGAACTGGGCGGCGCTCACCGAGACCCACGACCCGAGCGAGGTCGCGCTGATCTCCGACGCCTCAAACCAGGAGATCCACCGCCTCAACGCCCGCGCCCAGCACTTCCGCGCAGAGCGCGGCGAACTTGGCGAGCTCGAAGTCCCGGTGCCCGGCGTCCACTACGGCATCCGCCAGGGCGACCGGGTAGCGATGATCGACCAGCACCACGAGCCGGGCGTCGAGCGGATCGAGAACGGCAGCCGCGGCGAAGTGCTCGATGTCACCCCCGCCGGGGAGGTGCTGATCGAGTTCGACGTGACCGGCCGCAAACGAACATTGGCCGGGGACGATCTCGGCCGTGTTCGCCTCGGCTACGCGCAGCACATCCACCGCGCGCAGGGCGCGACCGTCACCCGGACCCTCGTCGTGACCGGAGGCTGGCAGACCAGCAAGGAGCCCGCCTACGTCGAGGCATCCCGCGCCCGCCAGGGCACCGACTGGTTCGTCTCCCGCGAGGATCTCGGCGTCGAAGGGCACGACACCGCCCGCATCCAGCGCCTCGCCGAGAACATGCGCCGAAGCCACGCGCAGACCCCATCGCTCGCGCACCCCGAGCTGGCAGACCGCGACTACGGCACACACTTTCACCGCTCGATCGCGCCCAGCCGCACCAGCCGGATACCGGGGATCGTCCGCACCATCAATCGCATCGTCAACCCACCAGCACAGGAGCGAACACGATGAGCCAACGAATACAGATCGTCCTACCCGACCCCGTAGCCCAGCAGCTACGCGAGCTCGCCGCCGGGGCAGACACGCCACCCTCCACGCTCGCCGCACAGATCGTCTCGGGCGGCGTCGCGCTTGCCGCCAAGGACGGCAAGGTCCGCCCGCTGCGCCCTGTGCCGACGCTTGTCGGCGGCAACGGCAGCGAGCGAGCGCCGTGGCTTGAGCCCTACGGCGGCGACACCGACTGGCGCCAGCAGATGTGGGGCGCCGTCGTCGCGCTGCACGGCCGCTACCCCACCCAGCTCGAAGCGCTCAAAGACAAGTGGTGGAAAGACGACTCGCAGACCGAGACGCTGTGCGCGCTCGCCGTATGGCGAGCCGAACTCGACGACGCCGGGCAGGACCCGCGCGACGAGCTGGCCTTCCAGACCCAGCTCGCCGACTACTCCCAGGTCCTGCGCCAGCAAGGCGGAGGCGTCACCAAGGCATGGAAGCCCGGCGCCACACCGCCGGAGTGGGCAGGCGAGTAGACCACCAGCCAACCCGAGAGTTACATCTTCGACTCGCTCTGTGTCAGCTTTGCGTCACCGGCTCGCAAGCTGACACAGAGTTTGTACGGTCGGTCCACAACTACACATTTGGCGCCGGCGGACAGCGGTAACTGCCCCCGACGCCGTGGCACAAGGAGCTGTAACTCCCCATGCACAAACACCGTACCCCAGAGGGGTTGAAGGAGCACGCGCTCCTCGACCGAGCCGTACTCAACCTGATGCTGGACTCCGAGCGTCAGCGACCGTGGGCCGAAGACGAGATCGCTCGCGCACTGAAGGTCCCTGGCGATGTCCGCGAGAGCCTGCGGCGACTGCGCGCCTGCAAGCTCATTCAACGCTGGAACGACCTCGCCGTCGCGGCGCACGCTGCGGTGCGCTTCTGCGAGATCACCGAGGGCGGCGCTGAGAATCCAAACGACGCCGATGAGCGCCACCACGAGAAAGCCGTACTGGAAGGACTGCTCGTGCGCGCCGCAGACGGCGAAGGGCCGCGGACGGAGGAACAGATCTTCGACGCCCACGGCGCGCGCAAGCGCAAGCAGCGACTGGCGATCACCGACGCGCTCGACGGTCTGGACGCGGCCGGGCTGATCGAACGTCGCGCAGGCCGCTCGATCGCCTCGGAGGTCGCGCTGCGCCTTGACGAACTGATGACCGTCTGACGCGCGAGTTCGCTCCCCCACATGCGCGTCAACGAGCTGGCCTTGAGCCAGGCTTTCCTCCCGAGCCTGGCCAAGGCCGGCATACACGAGATAGCGCCGCCCCGAGTTCCGCAGCGGAGTCGAGCTGTACGAGCTGATCCGCGAGCTTCACCGCCACGGCCTAACGCCCTTCTCCCGCAGCCGCCGCATCCACAGCGAGCGCGAGCTAGAGATGTTCCGCCTGCGGGCGGTCGAGGGGCTGACCCTCGCGCAGATCGGCGAGCGGATCGGCATCACGACCGAGCGCGTGCGCCAACTGCTCAAACTGCACTTCGGCCTCGGCGGCAGACCGCCAGCCGCGAAAAGGCGACCGCCCGTCAAGCCACGCCCGTTGACTTTCAGCGAACAGCGCCGCATGTACCCGCTCGCGCGGCTGACGGTCATGCGCAACTACCACCGGCCCCTGACCTTGGAGGAAGCCGCCAAGCGCAGCGCCGGCACCGCAGCCCCGCAAGCGACCCCGCCACCACCGCCGTCGTCATGCATAGCCGGGTGGTGGCATCTCGCGCGCGTGCAGCTGTGGCGTTCGCCGTGGCCGCCTTCACCCTGGTGGTGGCGGCCTCGGCGGCGATTCCGAGCAGGGCGCGGTCGAGCCCTACTGACTGCGAAAGGGCCTAGCGCTTAGCTCAAGAGCCTGTGGCACTGGGCAGAATTGAGTCGAGTGTGCCGGTGAGTTCCTCTCCGGTCGGGGTGCGCTCGGGGTCGATGAGCCATTGCAGGGCAAGACCGTCGATGACGGCGATGAGTAGAGAGGCGAGTGTCCGCGCGGTGCGCTCGTCGAGTGCCTCTGCGCCGGGGATCGCGGCCTCGATCGTCGCCTGGGATGCGCGACGGGTCTCCTCGATGAGATCGGCGAGCTGTGACCGTAGGACCGGTGAGCGCGCGGCGGCAGGCAGGGCCTCGATGAGCGCGAGCATCAGCCCCTGTTGCTCCTCGACACTCTCAGCCGCCCCGGACCAGAAGGTGCGCAGGTGCTCAAGCGGCCCGGCGCCCTCGCGAGCGAGCACGCGTGAAAGGAAGTACTGCGTCCACTGGCGAAGTCCCTCGCTCAGAGCCTCCCGAAGGAGTGCGTCCTTGGAGCCGAAGTGGTAGCCGATCGAGCCGAGGTTCGCATTCGAGGCAGCGGCGATGTCACGGGCAGTCGTGTGCGCGTAGCCCTTCTCGCGCAAGCACTTCAGCGCCCCTTCGATCAGGCGCTGACGATGGTTCTCTCGACCCGCCATGAACTGAGTCTAGACAGGAGCTTGATCATACGTGCTGTACAAACGTTCAAGCTCTGTTAGTGTGCACGTTGTGGCTACAGCAGTGGAGGCGACACTCTCGGTGAATGGCAGCAGGGGGTGCCGCCGGAGCCGCCGTTGGAGTCGGACGCCGTGAGGAACAGATCGGTCTCGTGACGACAACGAACCTGTCTGAGATCGCTCCCGACCTCTGGATCGCCGAGCAGCCACTTCGCTATCTCGGTTTCGAGGCTGGGCGGCGGATGGCCGTCATTCGGCTGGCAGACGGGGGATTGCTCATCCACTCTCCGGCCAGGTTGAGCTCCGAGCTGCGCGCGGCGCTTGACCAGCTCGGCGAGGTGCGCTTCGTCGTCCCCGCCAGCGAGCTGCACGGCCATCTCTACATGGAGCAGTACCGGGACGCCTACCCGCACGTCAAGCTATTCGCCGCTCCCGGCCTCGATCGCAAGCGCAGGGACCTGCGCTTCGACAGTCTGCTTTCGGGCGTGCCGGAGCCCGAATGGCGCGGCGAGCTCGATCAGATGGCATTCGAGGGGTGGCGCCGGCTGAACGAGATCGAGTTCTTCCACCCCAAGACGCGCACGCTCATCACGGGCGACTTGTGCTGCAACTTCGGCCCGCTCATCACCCGCCTTGTGGCGCAGGGTCGCATGCGTCAACGCCTTGGCCCTCCGACCGAGTGCCGTATGCTCGGGATTCTTCGCGACCGCCAGGCTGTGCGGCGCTCGCTCCTGCGTATCCTCGACTGGGACTTCGAGCGAATCCTCCCCGGTCACGGCGAGATCGTTTACACGGGCGGCAGGGAAGCCTTCGAGAAGGGCTTCACACGGCTACTTCGATGAGCGAGGCCCCATGATGTTGTCTCTCGACAGGCGTGGTCGGGCGCCGCTACTCGCCGCGCACGTGACCGACTTCCGCGGTGGGCACTCGCCGGTCATATGGCGCCACGCGGCCCGGCAACAGCTGATCGGCCTTCCCGGCTTGGTGTTCGCCAAGGCGATGCCGTTCATCGGCTCGCGATCGAGCGCAGGGTTCGGTGCGGGCGTTCCCGCCGCTCGCCGCCAGGTGCTACTCACAGCATGGCGGACCCAACCAGACTTCGAGGCATTCCTCGCTCACCCGATCGCCAATCGCCTCACTGTCCAGGCCAACTCGTGGTGGGCGTTGTTCGAGGTCGCTTCGACGCGCGGATCACACTACGGGGCCACGCCACTGTCTCCGACCAACCCCAGCTCAGGAGCGTTTGCCGTGCTCACCCTCGGCCGCACACGGCCACGGAACCTGGTGCGGTTCCTGCGCGAGGGCACCCGGCTGGGGGCGTACATCCGCGTGGCGCCCGGATTGATCACCGCCTACTCCGCGGGCCTTCCGCTCACCGGCAACTGTACGGTGAGCATCTGGGAGTCAGAAGAGGACATGATCCGTTTCGCCTACCGCAACACAGACGGGCACGGCGGCACCGTTCGGCGCGACCCGCCGATCCTCACCGAGCAGCTCAACGCCCGCATGCGCCTGCGTCGCTTGGGCGGGAGCTGGCACCCGAGAACACCCCACGCCGCCAGGCTCTCGCGACTCGCCGCGACGCTTGACGGGTAAGTGTGCTTGAGGTCCCCGCCCAGTTGCGCAACCTGCTGGACCGCTTCTTTCGGGAGCACCCCGAACTCGAAGCGGTGCAAGCCGCTGCGCGCGCGTCTCCATGAGCGGTGCCGCCTCCGACATCAGTGCCCCATCCCAACTGGGCGCCCGCTGCGGCTATGCCCCGACATCCACCGCCCAGCCCTGGAACTCGGCCGCGCCCAGCCGGTTCGCGCTATGCCCAGTATCGCCCTTTCCCAACGGCATTACGCCCGACCAACGACGCAAGCTCCAGTGCGTCGCCGAGACCTGTCCCGTGCGCCGCGCCCTTGGAGTGGACGCGCTTTCGCGGGCAGTTTGTCGAAGCGCGTCCACTCCACGGGGAGGGCCGGGCGGGTGAATCAGTACGCGGCCACGAGGAGCGCCCCCGCGAACAACAGGTAGGCCGCGACGATCACGATGCCAGTGCTGCGACGCAGACCGCGGTAGACGTGCGCGCAGACGAGCGCGAGGACGGTCATCGTCATGTAGGAGGCGGCGACGAATGTCGTCTCCCCTGACGGTGCGCTCATCCCGAGGATTGTCGTAGGAATCAGGAGCCCGGCGAGGATGTTGAACAGGTTGCTGTTCAGCCCGGTACTGAGCACCGCCGCTCCCCTCCCGCGAGCGGCCAGGTACGCAGCGGCAACAGCGTTTGGGAGGCTCGTGACGGCGGCGAGCACGAGAGCTCCGATGACGATGCCGGGGACAGCGTGACGGCTCCCCAGCTCCGAGGCCGCTCGCTCCATCGCGATGCTTGCGCCCACCACTACGACCACGGCACCAGCCGCGATCAGGGCATCGCGAGTGCGTCCTCGGCGCGGGTGGATAGCGACCTCGAGCTCTATCTCCTCCTCGCTGACGGCTGCCACCAGCCAGCTCGTCCATGTCGCGGGGAGTCGAAGGCGAGCCAGTCGACTGTGGTGCATGCCCAGGGTCACGGCGTAGGGCACTAGCACGGCCAGTATCGCGAGGAGCCCGACGAGCGGCGAGAAGACCCCGGTTACTAGAGCGAGCGTTACGGCGCATGTCCACAGCGCGATTGCGCCGCTCAGCTCGATCACGCGCCGGTGTAGCGCAACCTGGCCGGCGACGATGCCCGCGAGCCCTAGCAGGGCCGCGAGATTGAAGACGTTTGAGCCGATCACGACGCCCGCCCCGATGTGCGGGTCGTGGCGGACGAGCGCTGTGACCGCCGCGGTGATCTCGGGCGCGTCGGCCGCAAGCGCCGCGAGCATGCCCAGCAAAGCCTCGGAGAGACCGAGGCGTGCTCCCACGCGCTCCAGCCTCGCCACTAGCACCCAACTCGTAGCGAGACTGATCGCGGCGGCGAGCACGAACGCGCCGCTCAGCGCCAGGTCAGGCACCACCATCTCCTTTCGCCCGGCAGGGAGCACCGCTCGCTGGGTTAATGGCGGGTCCGCGCCAGGTCTCGGGCTGGTGTTTGGTCATTTGGGCTCTCCCCTCCCTCGAGGGGCACGCCGACCAGGCTTCCCGGCTCACCGCGCCGCACTCTACCCGGCACAAGCGGCCCACGGCTCGTTCAGTGCCCACCGCCGGCTTCACGGCGAAACGCGCGTCGACCCGGACGCCACGGAGTAGCAGCCCATCGAGAACGAGCGAGCCGATTCCGTTCCCCGGGCCTCGGTATCGAGTGCTGCTACCCCGCGCGCCACCGGGATCAAGAGTGCTCTGGCGACTCACTCTTTCGCGGCTTTACACCCGCGGATCAAGAGGCACAGCACCGTGGTCTTCCGCCGGCTCCGGGTCTGTCGTTTCGCCTACAGGCTGATCCGCGGCTGGAAAGCGATCATCGGTAGGCGTCCAGCTGCGAGTTGAATGTCGTCGTTGGCTTCTGAGCATCCGACCAAACGCTCTCGTGGCAAGATCGTTATTTCGTGGGCTTCCTGCGTGCTGGCGAATGGCCCACCCACGGCGGAAGCACATGATGTAAGTGCGAGCACGATCGCGCTGCCGAACGCTGCCAGCACTGCGAACGCCAGCAGGAAGCTGTGGAGTGAAGCTCGTCGCATGAGATCCCTTTCTCTCGAACGCTGTGCCAGTGGCCGTCGCTACACGCGACGCCGCCGTAAAGTCGCGGCGGGAGCCGATGGCGCGTCAGGATTCTGACTCGCCATCGGCATGACAGCGCGGCCTGAGCGATGCCAATGAGCACGAGTGAGAAGTGGGGTTCACGGCCCTACATGAGGCTTGATACGCCGAGGCGCTGCGCTTCGATGTCGAGCCGCGACGAAGCCTCGGAGTGCCCGGTGCCGAATGTAACGGCCGCCTCGTGCGGGCCGCCTCGTGCGCGATCGCCTCCGGGTGACAGCGGCGTTTTCGACGAGCGCGGCGCAGGACTGTCAGCGCCACCGTCGCAGCGTTCTGGAGGTCGATGAGCTCGTTCCCCAGGGAGAACATCTCATCGCCGATCTGGCGTTGATCGCTGTCGTATGCTGGCACTGCAGTCGCGGTCGTCATCGGAGGCTCCTTCGGTCATCTTGTCTGTGGTTGTGATCCTGGTTAGCGGGGAGGCGTGGTTCGGCGTAGGTATGCAGGACCCGGGAAGCCGACCCCAGCCACCTCAACAGGACGCACTCGGCGTGCGCCAGCCGGCCCTCGACGAGCCCCAGCGCGTCATCGACGCGAACGCTGCAGTGACAAACCGGGCATCTTCGTCCCGGCAGTGCCATCCGGGGAATGCGCGCGGCGCGCGACAGCCTGCGGCCGGCAACCACCCGGCCCGCCTTAAGGTCAGCGTCAACGCATGTCATCACGCCGCTAACACGCCAGATGCGACGTGCGCGCGGTGCGAGCCTTGAGATTGTCAGAAAAGCGACGATTGGCACACGCGCGGTGTCTCAGCCGGTCCCGGTGACATTCGGCCTTTGCAGGCGAGGGCGGGGACGAAGTGGTCAGAGCGCTGGCCCAGGTCAGAATTGTGACCGAGAATCGCAGACGGGGGAAACATGGAGCATCGCCGTTTGTTGTTGGTGAGATGGCTTCACCGGGGGTGTATCCGCTCCATCGTGGCGACTGGCCCGTCTCGCTGCTGCTAACGAGCCGACACGGCGGGGCGGGATGAGCGTGTTCCTGCCTGTGCGAGTGACCCTCTTGGGCGTGACGGTCCGTCAACCTCCCCGCCGCGCGTCCGCGACGCGGTCGCTGGTCGCATTCGCCGCGTCGGGGCTGGCCGCGCTGTGTACCGTGCTCACGGGCAGCGCACGCGCACTCACGGTCTCGCCGCTCCCGGGGACGCCTGATGCCTCGCCGCACACCCAGATCAGCTTCCTCGGCGCACCGACGGGCGAGATCACCCAGGTGTCGGTTGTGGGCTCCCGCAGCGGCCACCACAGCGGGCGGCTCGCGTCGTACGTGAGCGCTACCGGTGCGAGCTTCCTGCCCACCCATCCCTTCATCGAAGGCGAGCGGGTGACCGCGAGCGCTCTCGTGGGCCCCGCGGGTCACGGCGAGCGTGTGAGCAGCGCTTTCACGATCGCGCGGCTGGCCCACTACCACTTCACCCCGATGAGCGCTCCACCACCGGCAAAGCCCGGCACGGTCCAGAGCTTCGTCTCACAGCCCACTCTTCAGCCGCCGAGTGTGCAGGTGACCGTCGACTCGCCGCTGGCCACGCCCGGCGATGTGTTCCTCGCCCCCGATCACGGCTATGGCCAGTGGGGGCCGATGATCATCGATGCTTCGGGGCGGCTCGTGTGGTTCCAGCCGGCGCCAAAGGGAAACGCCGCGATGGACCTCAAGGTCGAGACCTATCAGGGCCGGCCCGTGCTGGTGTGGTGGCAGGGCTTCATCCCCAGTCTCGGTGTCGGCTTCGGCACCGATGAGATCTACGACTCGAGCTACCGGCCGGTCGCCCAGGTACGGGCCGGTAACGGCTACTGGACGGATCTGCACTCCATTCAGATCACGCCCACCGGATCTGCGTTCATCACCGCCTATTCGCTTGTCCATGCCGACCTGTCATCTGGCGGTGGATCGCGCGAGGGCGCTCTGCTGGACGCGATCCTGCAAGAGGTCGACGTCAAGACGGGCCTCGTGATGTTCGAGTGGCACGCCTACGGCCATGTCGCCCTGTCGGACTCCTACTCCCGGCCCCCGTCATCGCCCAGCCAGCCCTGGGACTACTTTCACATCAACTCGATCTCCCTCGATCCGTGGGGCGACGGCAACTTTCTGATCTCCGCTCGTAACACCTGGGCGGGCTATGAGATCGACCATCTGACCGGCCAGATCCTGTGGCGGCTCGGCGGCAAGCATCCCAGTTTCAAGATGGGGGCGGGGACCGGCACCGCATACCAGCACAACATTCGCTGGCAACCGGACCGCACGATCACGATCTTCGACGATGGCGCCGTCCCGCAGGAGCATTCCCAGTCCAGGGTCATCCGCGAGCGGATCGACTGGTCCAATCGGACGGTAGCACTGGTCAGCCGCTACGTTCATACCCCGTCGCTGCTGACTGGGAGCCAGGGCAACGACCAGGTGCTCCCTGATGGCGACTCGTTCGTCGGCTGGGGCGAACAACCATACCTCACCGAATTCGACCCATCCGGGCAGACACTCTTCGACGCTCACATCCCAGCGCCGGGCTCCACCTACCGCGCCTACCGATTCCCCTGGAACGCGACGCCGGCGACATCGCCCGCGATCGCCGTCAAGAGCACCACTCCAGGAAGCGACACGGTGTATGCGAGTTGGAACGGAGCGACCGAAGTCAGCCAGTGGCGTGTGCTCGCGGGAGCCAGCCCGTCCAGCCTCACACCACTCGTCACGGTCGCCCACACCGGCTTTGAGACCGCGATCCCGCTCCAGAGTACGGCCGGCTACGTCGCGGCGCAAGCACTCAGCCCCACGGGCCAGGTGCTCGGAACCTCACAGGCGATCAAGCCGACGAGCGGGTAACTCCTGTCGAGCGGGAGCGCCGCCGATGCGGGCCTGACGCCGGACGGCATCAGGATCCGAGCGATCTGATTCAGAGCAGGGCGAGGAAGAGGACCGTACGCAGCCGTCGTCCGGCGAAGGTCATTCAGTGTGCGTGTGGGGTACTTGTGTCAATGGCTGGAAGGCGATCATTGGCAGGCGTGTGGCTGCAAGTTGCACGTCATCGTTTACACCGACCCCGAGCAGCCCGCCAAGTGCTCTCGTGGCGAGCGGGTGCTCTTGCCTGTAGGCGCACAGAACTTCGATGCGTTCATCGAGGTCGAGAAAGCGCTGTTCGGGGACGAACCGTTCGCCTGCGATCAGGATCTCCTCGGCGGGTGTGGCGCGCAGGTTTTGATACCAACTTGCGTGCTCTCCCCAGCCGGCGGCAACTATCGCTTCGTGCCGCGCAGGGCTCCAGCGCACGACCTCGAGCATCGTGCGGTAGGTGCGTCCACTGCGGCGTCCTCGGTGCGTGAGGACGAGGAAGCGATGTCCGAGCAGGCGCCCCAAGTGCAGGTCGTACAGTCGGAGTGGCAGCCGTGCGAGGAGCTTGACAACACGTGAAGGTGGATGGTCAAGCGGTGTCATTTCGTAGCGTTGGCCGTGAGGTTCGGGGGGACGGGTGCCAGTTCCAGCAGCTCGCCGGGTGGTTCTCCGAGCAGCAGCCATCCGCCCTCGACGGCGTGAACGAGGTCACGCTTGGCGAGTTCGGAGAGCGCGGTTGTGACCGTTGGGCGGCGAGCCGCGGCCAGATCCGCGAGGACGTTGTGGGTCAGGCGCAGCGGCAGGCTGACGCCGTCGCTGCGCACGCGTCCCCAGCGTGCCGCGAGGTGCCAGAACAGCATGTGCAGGCGCACATCGACGCGGGCTTGGTGGACGATCGCCATGTTCACAGCCAGGTCGCGTGAGCGCTTCAGCGCTCGGCCGGCGATGCGACCGCTCAGCGGCGGGTAGCGCGCCATACGCCGAGCGAACGCTTCATCGAGCACAGCCATGCGGGTCGGTTCGAGCACCCGCCAGCCGGTTGTCACGGGCAGCGTTGGCGGCTCGTCCTCGCCCTGCCAAGGCCGCAGCAGATCACCCTCGCCCAGCAGCTCCGCGCCGAAACGGGCGTCGATGCCGACACGACGGATCAACAGGCCGCTCAGCACAAGCAAGCCGATCCCGTCGCCAAGCCGATGCGATCTGCGTGCTCTGCCAGCGACCGGCGGGAATCGAGACCTCTCTGGCAAGGCACTCCCTCGTCGCCTGCTCTCTGCAGTCGGCCGGAACGGCCTCGGCCAGGTCTCGGTCCTCGTCAAGCACACGGCAGACGCCGGCCAAGTCGGTTGTAGCGACGCGCATACACGCACTGTGCCAGACCTCGCCGTGCCGGCGGGCCTCCACGCCAACCCCTCGCGATCACAGGCTTATTGCGAGCCCGCGAGCGCGCCAGCGGTGCCGGTCAGATTTCTGACCACAATCCTCCAGGCCGGTCACGCGAGAGGGCGATCGCGGGGAACCGTCTCATACGCTCGCATCACTGTGACCGACCGACGCGAGGATCTACTCAGCCCTGGATGACGCTCACCCCGAGGCGAGGGCAAGTGCGCCCGTGATGGGCAACTCCGACTCTCCCAAACGGGACCAAGCCAACATCGCGCGCGAGTGTTGAGCCCTCCGTGAGGGTCGCGATCAACCACGGCTGGCTCGGCCGGTTGCGCCGCTCGGACAGTGCATGGCAGTCGCGGGCTGACCGATCCTGGCGTTGCTCACGGGTGCTGGCGCCGGGCTGGGAGCGATCGCGTTTCGCTACATGATCCTCGGCTTCACCTACCTGTTCACGGGGCACCGTGACTACAGCGCCGCCGGTCACGCCGCCAATCCGCTGGTCCCGGGGCTGGGGATTTGGTTCGTCGTGGCGGCGCCCGGTCATCGGCGGGTTGATCTACGGGCCGCTCGTGAGCCGTTTCGCGCCCGAGGCACGGGGCCACGGCGTACCCGAGGTGATGTATGCGGTGAACAGGCTCGGCGGGCGGATGCGCCCGCAGGTGCCGATCGTCAAGTCGCTGGCCTCAGCGGTCTGCATCGGCTCGGGCGGCTCGGTCGGCAGGGAGGGGCCGATCGTGCAGATCGGCTCGGCGCTCGGATCGGTCACCGGGCAATTGATGCGCGTCTCGGAGTCCCAGCTTCGCCTGCTCGTCGCCTGCGGAGCGGCCGGTGGCATCTCCGCGACGTTCAACGCGCCGATCGCCGGGGTGTTCTTCGCGCTGGAGCTGATCCTGCGCAACTTCGAGACTCGCTCCTTCGGGCTGGTCGTGCTTGAGCTCGGTCACCGCTGATGCGATCGGCCGCGCGGCGTTCGGCAGCCACCCCTTCCTGACGCTCCCGGCGTTCACGTTCAGCTCGCCCTTGGAGCTCTTGCTCTACGCCGGCCTCGGGGTACTCGCTACTGGTGTCGGGCTCGGCTTCGTGCGGGTGCTCTACACCGGCGAGGACATCTCCGACCGGCTGTGGAGCGGCCGCCCGGACTGGCTGCGGCCGGCTGCCGGAGGCGTGCTGCTCGGGTTGCTGCTGCTCGCGGTCCCCGAGATGTACGGTGTCGGCTACCCCGTGCTGCAGCTCGCGGTCGCGGGGCATTATGTGATCCTCGCTCTGCTCGGCCTGTTGGTGGCGAAGATCCTCGCGACGAGCCTGACGATGTGGATCGGCGGCTCCGGCGGGGTGTTCGCCCCGTCGCTGTTCATGGGCGCGATGCTCGGCTCAGCCTACGGCGCGGTCGCGCACCACTGCTTGCCCGGCCTCGCGGCGCCGCCGGCGCCTACGGGCTGGTCGGGATGGGAGCCGTGTTCGCCGCCTCCGCACGCGCCCCGATCACAGCGGTTCTGATCATCTTCGAGCTGACCGGCGATTACCACATCATTTTGCCGCTGATGATCGCGATCATCGTCGCGACCGCGCTCTGCAAACACGCTGACCCGCGACACGATCTACACGCTGAAGCTGCGCCGCCGCGGGATCGACATCGACAAGCCGCAGGGAACCCTGATGGCACAGATCAAAATCGCCGACGCGATGGGCAAGGCTCCCACGGCCACTCGCACCTGAGCAGCCGCTACCCGATGTCCTTGACCGCTTCACCAACGAGCGCGCCGACGCCCTGCCGGTGATCGACGCTGACGGGTCGCTGCTCGGCAGTCATCACTGCCATCGACATCGAGCAGACCTCGACAACTCGCGCGATGACCTGCGAGCGCGGAAATCTCGTTCACGAAGTGCCAGAGCTGCGCGTCGACCAGTCCCTGGAGGACGCCGTGCAGAGCGCTGGCGTCCGCCGACGAATGAGGGCTTGCCAATCCTGGACGCGGAGGGCGAGAACGTGGTCGGTTGGCTCACCCACCGACACCTACTGCGCGCCTACCACGCTCGCCTGGAGGCGGACACTGAACGGTAGGCGGCTCACTCATCTCGTCAGGATTCGGACAGGAACCGCTGGGCTGGCATCGTGGGCCTGCTTTAACGCACAACCGTGCAGAGACTCCCGTCGGTACTCGTTGCGCTCACGGCCGCGCTCGCCGTCACAGGTTGCGGGAGTGGCCAATCCACACGAATCGACGAGCGCCGCCGGCACCTCCTCCCCGGCCACGACATCAAGCCCACCCACATCGGGAAATGTCGAGATATCCACCAAGACTCTGACCGGATTGGGAGCGGTGCTTGTCGATGGCCAGGGGCATACGCTGTACATCTTCGTCCCAGACAGGCACAAGAAGGTCACCTGTTTGGGCACATGCGCGCAAATATGGCCGCCGGTGAAGCTGCCCAACGCTCAAAGGCCGACCAGCACGGGGCAGGCGAAGTCTTCGCTGCTCGGTAGCGACCCCGATTCCGAAGGCGGTCGTGTAGCGACCTATGCGGGTTGGCCGCTCTACACCTATATCTCCGACTCAGCTCCCGGTACCGCCGCTGGGCAGGCTCTGAACGCCAACGGCGGGCTGTGGTACGTGCTCTCACCCTCCGGCACCGTTATCACCAAAACACCGTGACAGATCCTCTATCGGGCTTGTTGCGCGTAGCGAGATTCACCGCGATTACACCGCTTGACGTCGAGATGCGACACGCACCAAGCAGCTTGGGGCGGCAGGCGTGAACCAGCGCGAGAAGGAGGAATACCTCCGCGAGTACGCGCTCCTGAAGAGTCAGGGCAAGCCGTTCTTTCCCTATGCGGTCGCAAAGGACGCGGTGATGGCAGTCGTGGTGATGGCGGTCATCATCACGATGTCACTCGTGTTTGGCGCTGAGCTTGGCTCCAAGGTCAACCCAGCCTCCACGAGCTACGACGCGCGGCCGGAGTGGTACTTCTTCTTCCTGTTCGAGATCCTGCGCATCATCAGGACGCCGAGCATCGTGCAGCTCGCGACGATCGGAATCCCCACGATCTGCATGATCCTGCTGTTCCTGCTGCCGTTCTACGACAGGGGCCCTGAGCGCCGTCCCGAGCGCCGGCCAATAGCGACGATCACCGGCATCTTCGTGATTGGCGCGATGGCCTATCTCACCTATCACGGTGCCACCGCTGGGACACCGGATGCACTGGAAATAGCCACACCAAAGGCTGTCCGCGAAAACGGTCCGGCCGCCGTCGCGAGGTGGAACGAAGGCAGGCTCGTCATCGCCCAATCAGGCTGCGAGGCGTGCCACACGATCGGTGACAACGGCAACTCCGGACCCGGCCCGAACCTCACACATATCGGCTCGCGCATACCGCGGTTGGGGATCGCACGCACACTGGTCAACCCGACAGCGCCGATGCCATCCTTCAAGAACCTGCCGCCAAAGAAGTTCGACGCGGTGATCAACTTCCTCTCCGAGATGAAGTAAAAGGGCTCAACGCCGTCGTGTGTACTCGACAGCTAGGTCAGAAACCTGACTATGCGAAGTCACCAGATCGGCGGCGACGTAGCCGCGGGGCAGGATGATGCCAAGACGTGTACGCGGGATCGCGACGGTTGGTGTAGCGGCGATGGCCGTGTTGCTGGTCGCGGTGTCACTCCTGACGGCAGGGCGCGGCGTAGAGGCTGTCAGCGTCAGCGCCGTGCCCGCACCGCTCGCGGTCGGGACGGCGCTTGCGCGACCGCGGACGGTGCCGAACATGCGTCTCGTAGACGAGCAGGGCAGGCCGCTCTCTGTGGACCGGTGGCGCGGCAAGTGGGTGGTCCTGGCACCGGACGATACGGCCTGCAACGAAGTGTGCCCAATCACAACAGGCGCCCTGATGGCGCTCAGCGCACAGCTTCGAGCGGACGGTCTGAGCGGCAAGGTTGTAATCGCCGAGGTGACCGTCGATCCCTGGCACGACTCGCCCGCGCGGCTGCGCGCCTACCGTCGCCTGACCGGCCTTGACTTCGAGCTGCTGACCGGCACGCCGCCCGAGGTCCACCGCTTCTGGCGCTACTTCGGCGTCTACTACAAGCGCGTGCCCGAAGGCAGCCCACCCGCGATCGACTGGTACACACACAAGCCCGAGACCTTCAACGTCGAACACTCGGACAACCTGATCTTCCTCGACCCCGCCGGCCAGGAGCGGATCGTCAACGAAGGCATGGCGGACGTAGGCGACCATCTGGAGCCAGCGCTGCGCAAACTGCTCAGCAACGTCGGTCTGCACAACCTGGCGCACCCTAGCCTGCCGTGGACGCCTACACAAGCGCTTGAGGACCTCTACTGGCTGATGGGCAAGGAGATTCCAGCGAGCACGCTGGCAAACGTCAGTCCTCGGAGCGTCGCTGACGCCAAGCATGTGCTGGCTGGCTCGCCGCCGCCGCTGGCCGCGCTCCACGACCAAGCTAGCCAGTTGCTCGGCGGATTCAACGCGCTCCGAACGCGGTTGCGTCAACTGCGCGGCTACCCGGTCGTGCTGAACGCTTGGGCGTCATGGTGTCCGCCATGCCGCGCCGAGTTCCCCATCTTCGCCGCCACCTCAGCGCTCTATGGTCGCCAAGTCGCGTTCCTTGGCGCCGACACCGAAGACACCCAAGGAGCCGCTAGCGCGTTCCTCGCCGAGCACCCGGTCAGCTACCCCAGCTACCAGACATCATCGGCGGCGCTGGACTCGATCGCCCCCCTCGAGGGAACCCCGACGACGATCTACATCGGCCGCGACGGGAAGCTTGCCTACGAGCACATCGGCCAGTATGAAAGCGACGCGACCCTCGATGAGGACATAGCGCACTACGCGCTTGGGCGCTGAGATGCCCACCGTCTGTCCGGTACAGGATCGCATGTGCAGACACCCCGCGAGCAAGCGGACTCGCCGCTGATCGAAGCGTGTCGCCAGCGATGACACCAGTGATCGCCGCCGGCGATCTGCACCTCGGTGAGTTCGGGCCGCCGCTGATCGCCTGCGCCGTCTACTCGCTTGCATACGGCGTGCGTGCGCACACGCTCGCACGCGAGGGTCGACCGCTGGCCCACTGGCGTATCGAGGTCTTCTACGCCGGGGTGCTGATGCTCACGCTCGTGCAGATCGGGCCACTCGACAGCCTCGCCGACTCGGTGCTGATCGCGCACATGGCCCAGCACATCCTCATCGGCGAAATCGCCTCGTTCCTGGTCGTCCTCGGGCTCACCGGGCCGCTGCTGGCGCCGTGGCTGGCGCTGCGCATATCGCGCCCGCTGCGCTCACTGGGCCATCCGGTCGTGGCGCTCGCGCTGTGGACCTTTGACCTCTACGCCTGGCATCTGCCGCTGCTCTATCAACTAGCGGTCCGCCACGACCTGATCCATGCCCTTGAGCACACCTGCCTGTTCTGGTTCGGCTTCCTGCTGTGGTTCTCGCTACTCGGCCCGCTGCCGAAGCCGCGGTGGTTCGGTAACTGGGCCAAGCTCGGCTACGTGATGGGCGTGCGCTTCGTGGGCGCCGTGCTGGCGAACATCCTGCTCTGGACCCAGCAGGTGATCTACCCGGTCTACCGTGCCAGCGACGCGCGCCGGGGCCTGAACCCGGTCAGCGACCAGAACCTTGCGGGCGGGATCATGATGATCGTGCAGATGGTGCTCACGGTTCTGCTGCTTGGCTGGCTGTTCTATCGAGCCGCCGCTCAAGATGAGCATCGCCAGCAGCTACTCGACCTAGCCGCCGATCGCGGCATCGCACTCAGCGACGAGCGCGCCACCCGCGCCGCCGCAGGCGGGGGCGCCGGCCGGCTGCGCGAACGCCTGCTCAGCGCCGCGCGAGAGCCCGTCTCGTCAAACAGAGAGTCTCCCTGATGCGATGATTCGTCTCGGCGCAGAGCTGTTGGAGGGACAATCCACCTGAACATGATCGAGGTGCCCACCGCGTTACTGCCGAGCCCACCCGTCAACGGGTTTCACATCGGCCCCCTATTCGTCCACGCCTACGGACTCTGCTACGTCGTCGCGGTCATCGCCGCCGTGACGATCACCGTGCGCCGCTGGGAGGCCAAGGGCGAGCAGCGCGATCTTGTCTACGAGGTCGCGCTGTGGGGATTCCCCGCCGGCCTGATTGGCGGGCGGCTGTACTTTCTGGCGACGAGCTGGAACGAAGTACCGCCGCATTGGTGGGGGCCGTTCGCGGTGTGGAAGGGCGGCCTGGGGATATGGGGCGGCGTAGCCGCCGGCACGCTCGCCGGCCTGTGGGTGCTGCGCCGCCGTGGCGCGAACATCCCGGTGTTCATGGACGCAGCCGCTCCGGCGCTGCTCGTGGCGCAGGCGATCGGCAGGGTCGGCAACTACTTCAACCAAGAGCTGTTCGGCGGCCCCACGACGCTGCCGTGGGCGCTGGAAATAAGCCCCACGCATCGGCCGGTCGGCTATGCGCAGTACGCGACGTTTCACCCGACGTTCCTCTATGAGCTAATCTGGAACCTGCTGCTGGCCGGCGCGCTCGTGTGGCTCGGCCACCACCGGCGGATTCGTGCGCCCGGCCTGTTCGCGCTCTACGTCGCCGGATACTCCCTCGCGCGGATCGGCGAGGAGCTGCTGCGCGTAGACCCCGCGCACTACATCTTCGGGCTGCGCCTGAACTTCTACGTCGCCACGATCCTCTGCCTCGCCGGCATCGCATGGTTCGTGCGAATCCAGCGCGTCCGTGTAAGCCCGACCACGGCTCGTCGTGGCGGCGCGCTGCTGGCCGCTGGCGGGCTGCTTGCGCTCTCAGGCTGCGGCCAGGCGTCACACACAAGCGGCAAACACTCAGCGGCGGACTCCGCTACCGCGCCGGGATCAGTTGCCGCTCAAACGCGAGCGCGACTCCACAGCGGGCAGAGCGACACCTAACGTCTACTGCCGTGGCTGCTCAGCGAGCCACTCGTCAAGCATCGGGCGCGTGAAGCGGATGTGCCGCCCAACTCGCCGGCACGGCAGCAGGCCGCTGCGCACTGCCTCGTAAACCCAGCTCGTCTTGACGTTCAGATACCACGCGGCCTGCTCGGGGCGAAGGAGGCGATCTTCCTTCAGGGCAGCCGCCGGCGGCTGCTGTTCTGTCGTTGGTCCCTGCATACGCCCATACAGACCCCGAACGCCTCCGACCGGCCAACGGATTTGCGCGAGCTACGATCGGCCGCCCGTCCGATCGGGTCCTATCCGACTGACACGATCCAGGGCCATGAGCGAGCCGCAAGTCCCCGACGATGGCGTAAAGCACCTGACGCCCGGCAACTGGCTGGAGCCCGACCCGATCTGTCTGAAGTTCGTGGAGGTCAACCTGGCCACCGCGGAGCGCCGCCCGCCGATGGGCGAGGGTTGGGCCGAGCGGTTCCTCGCCATCGACCTCGCGCCCACCGTGGCGAGCGAGGTACGAGATATGTGGGAGGCCGCTCGCGGACTGCTGCTCTACGGCTGGTTCTACTACGCCATCTACGCGATCGGCGAACACCAGCTACGGCGCGTCGCCGATGCCGCCGTCCTGCATCGCTACCAGCAGGCAGGCGGCCCGCCGAACAAGAAGCCCGGACCCGAAGGCGAGCAGCGCTGGCCCGACCTGATGACGCGCGTGGACTGGCTCATCTCCACCGGCGTCATCCCGGCCCAGAAGCGTGAGCGCTGGACCTCGTGCGCGGGCTGCGCAACGAGACCACGCACGCCAGCATCCGGCATCTCACGACCCCGCACGAAGTCCTACGGGTGCTCGACCTCTTGGCAGGCGAGATCGACGCCCTTTTTGCCACGTAGCGACACCTCCACGCCCCCGCGACGCCCCCTGGGGAAATCAGTGGGGAAATTAAGACGCCCCGTCTGCACCCCCTGATACACTCAAAACCGCTTGGTTAGACGTGTTTCGGTGATGCCGGAGGAGGGACTCGAACCCCCGACACGCGGATTATGATTCCGCTGCTCTAACCAACTGAGCTACTCCGGCGCGAGGGGGGAGTTTAGCCTCTCGCAAAGGATCGCCTCGGTCTCCTCGTGTGCATCGCCAAATCGCTCAGACCATGCTTGAGAAGCCTTTGCTAGCTGTGCCAAACGTTTCAGAGGGCCGTGAGCAGGTCACGATCGCGGCGATCGGAGGCGCGTTCACGGCGAGCGGAGCAGCCCGTCTGCTGGACGTCCACTCGGATGCTGATCATCACCGCTCGGTGTTCACGCTCGCGGGCGTCCAAGGCGAGCTGTCCGAAGCGTTGCTCGCGGGTGCGCGAGTTGCTGTGGAGCGGATCGACGTGGGGGAGGGTCGCAACCGGGCCGACGTAGGTCAGCATCCGCATGTGGGCGCGGTGGACGTGATGCCACTTGTTTACCTCGATCCAGATCAGCGGGGGGCGGCGTGCGCAGAGGCGCTCGTGGTGGCCGCTGAGCTAGGTGAGGAGATGGGTGTGCCGGTGCTGCTCTACGGGGAGCTCGCCCAGGGGCGAGCTCGGGCGGAGCTGCGCCGTGGTGGGGTCCACGAGTTGGGGCGGCGACTGAGCGCGGGCGAGCTGCGTCCTGATTTCGGTCCGCCCTGGCTGCACCCCACAGCCGGCGCCACGTTGGTGGCGGCGAGGGAGCCACTTGTGGCGTTCAATCTAGAGCTGGCGCCGCCGGCGAGCCTCGAGGATGCAAAGCGCATCGCCAGTTTGATCCGCGAGGGCGGGTCACAGGGGTTGCCGGGCGTCCGAGCAATCGGAGTTCCGTTGCGACAAGCGATGCACACCGGTGAGGAGGATGAGGTAGCACAGACATCCTCACGAGCGAGCTCGGTACAAGGACGGGTGAGCTCGGTGCGAGGGGACTCAGCGCAAGTGGAGACGGTGGTGGCACAAGTATCGATGAACATCGAGCGTCCGTTCGAGCTGCCGTTGTGCGCGGTGGTGGAGGCGGTGCGCCGACATGCCGAGGTTGCGTGCGGAGAGCTCGTGGGGCTCGCTCCACGAGCGACCCTGGATGGCTTTCCCGCCGACCTTCCTCTGCCGGGGTTCGATCCCGGGGTGCACGTGATCGAGAACGCACTAGGGTTCTAGATGTCCCGTCGCATGACGGGCGCGGTTATCCCGCGTAGAGACCACGAAACAAGGCGCGACATGGCTCAGACGAAGCGCAGACGACAAACCAAGCACCGTGGCAATGCAGCGGGCGTGGTGGAGTCGCGCGGGCGCACAGGGCGCAAGCCCACCACGGAGGAGAAGACCGGCAAGGGTGGCTCCTCCAAGGAGAAGCGCTTGGAGCGCCTGGAACGAGCACCCACGTGGCGTGGGGCGTTCTACCGAGCGATGGCGGCGGCGGTGTTGATGCTGCTGATAAGCATCCTGTTGCTAAAAAAGCCCAACGAGGCAATCGCGCTGTTCCCGATTGTGCTGATCGCTTATGTACCGATCAGCTATTACACAGACATGTGGCTGTATAGGCGCAAGATGCGGAGCAAGACCAGGCAGACGGGTGGGACGGGCGTGAAATGACCGACGTGCGCTCGTTCACCGTGGGTCCCGTCCAAGAGAACGCCTATCTGGTGCGCGCTCACCCCCGAGCGAAGGGCGCGCTGCTGATCGATCCAGGCGAAGAGCCACAGCGATTGCTCGACGCGGCGGCGTCGATCGGGGTGGAGATAGAGGCCATTCTGATCACCCACTGCCACTTCGACCATATTGGGGCGGTAGCGCCGATGGCAAAGGCCACGGGTGCTGAGGTGTATTGCCCAGAGATCGAGCTCGGCATGCTCGCGGACATCATGAAATGGACGATGCCTGGCTTTGGCCCGTTCGAAAGCTGGCAGGCGGAGCACACGGTGAAGGGCGGCGAGCGCCTGCGAATCGCCGATCTGGAGATTGAGGTGATTTTCACACCCGGCCATAGTCCCGGTCATGTGACCTATGCGATCTCTGCGGAAACGGACGGCAGCGACCGCCCCTCAGCACAGGACGCCAGCTCGGACCCATCTGAGACTTCGGCATCCTCTAACGCTCCCGTGCTGCTATCCGGCGACGTGCTGTTTCAGGGCTCGGTCGGTCGCGTAGACCTGCCCGGTGGCGATTGGGCGACGCTCGAGCGCTCGATCGGGACGCTCATGGGGCGCTTCCAGCGCGACACACCGGTGTACCCCGGGCATATGGGGATCACGACATTGGGTCGTGAGTGGGACACGAATCCGTTCCTTGCCGAGCTGCGGACCTCCGCCATGAGCCCTGTTCCTGCAGCCACTGGCCCGGTGCCGGCAGCCACTGACCCGGTGCCGGGAGCCACTGGTCCGCAGCAAGCAGAGGCCGGGCGGGCGTCCGCGCCTTGAGCGCCGAGCAGATCAAGGCGCCGCGGGGCACGTTCGACGTGCTTGGCGAGCAGGCGGTCAAGCGCGCCGCTCTGGAGGCCCGCGCCCGGTCGATCCTCGAGGGGGCCGGCTATCTGCGCATCGAGACACCCACCCTGGAGGCCACCGAGCTGTTCGCGCGTGGGGTGGGCTCCTCTACGGACATCGTGCAGAAGGAGATGTACACGCTCACCGACGGCGGAGGGCGCTCGCTGACGCTGCGACCGGAGGGCACGGCGCCTGTGTGCAGGGCCTATGTGGAGCACGGGATGCACAAGCGCGCCCAGCCCGTGAAGCTGTGGTACCTATCGAGCTTCTTTCGCTACGAGCGTGCCCAGAAGGGTCGCCACCGCCAGTTCTGGCAGGTGGGCGCCGAGGCTTTGGGCTCAGAGGACCCTGCCCTCGACGCCGAGTCGATCGTGCTGCTCGGGACGCTGCTCGAAGAGCTGGGCGTAAGGGGCGTGCGCTTGCGCCTGTCGAGTCTCGGTAGCAGCGAGAGCCGCCAGCGCTATCGCGAGCGCCTGCAAAAGCACTTGCGGGCAAACGAGCGGGAGCTCTCGACGGAGGTGCGGGAGCGCATCGAGCTGAACCCGTTGCGTGCGTTCGACTCGGCGCATGAGGGCACTGTGGCCGTGATGGAAGACGCGCCACGACTGCTTGACGAGCTCGACGCAGAGGACGCCGAGCACTTTGCCACGGTGCGTGAGCTGCTCGATCGCGCTGGCGTCGCATATGAGGTGGACACAACGCTTGTGCGTGGTTTGGACTACTACACGCGCACCGTATTCGAGTTCACTAGCGATGCTCTCGGAGCGCAGAGCGGAGTCGGCGGCGGCGGGCGCTACGACGGGCTCGTCCAGCAGCTCGGCGGTCCCGCCACGCCCGGGATGGGCTGGGCCGCGGGGATCGAGCGGATCCTCCTTGCCGGTAGCCCGCCGGTGGCGGGCGACCAAGCCGTTGACCTCTATGTGGGGCTTGCGGATGTGGGGGAAGATGGGTCGATCTTGCGGGTAAAGGCCGCCGCGTTTGAGATCCTCAGCGAGTCACGCTCGGCGGGGTTGTGCGCGCAGATGGAGATGGCAGAGCGCTCTCTGAAGGGGCAGCTGGGGCAAGCGAATCGCCTCGGCGCTCGTTTCGTGGCGATCGTCGGGGAGCATGAGACCGTCTTGAAGGACATGCAAGATGGGGGACAGGAGACGCTGGAAACCGCCACGGTGGTGCACGCTACGTTGCGTGGATTGCGCGAGCTGGCCTAAAACGAGCCGATTGGTAGAGCTCGATGGCGACCGGCGAATTCGCCGGACCGTCAGCAAAGTCCCGGCGGATATTGGGTTTTCGAGGTGAAAGAGCGCTTGCGAGGCGTCCATTGCCAATTTCGCGGTTCAACTCGGAGAGCGATTCTGCCGAAGTGAGGGGCGATGGCTCAGCTTTCGCGTCCCTACCAAATCCTCCTCGGTGCAGTGGTTGTTTTCGGTCTCATTTGGGCCGTCGCACTGCGCGGTCATGCGCCCAACCCAAGCGAACCTTCGAGCACCACTCCGCGAGTCACTACCGCGGCTAGTAGCCCGTCCACCAGCGCGGCAGCCGAGGCGAAGGCCGCCGCCGCGCCGACACCGGTCTACCACGGCCCAGCACCGGGCATCGAAGGGCTGACGCGGGCGATCGCCAAAGCACACGGCGCCGTGGCGACATCCCAGCGAAACGCTCAAGAGCTTGAAAGCAAGTCGAGTGCGGCCTCCAACGAATCCCGGCCGTCCACGACGAGGTCGGTGCCCAGCAAAGCCGCGGCAAGCGTCACGGTCACGCGCAAGTCAACCGCCGCTCCCTCTGTTGCGCACGCGGCGCCAGCACTTGCCCACAGGACTGCGGGATCCTCAGATCGAGCGCAAGCACGCGTGCAGACTCCACCGCGCTCCTCAGCAAAGCCCCACAGCGGGATCGCCGTCGAGCAACTCGCGGTGGAACACGAGCTCGCCGGCGGCAAGACCGTGATGCTCCTCATCTGGAACCCGAAGTCAACCGTCGATCAGGATGTGCGCACGCAGGTCAAGGCGCTCGCCGGCCATTCCAGAGGAAGAGTGACCCTGCATCTGGCACTCGCAAATGAAGTGGGGGAGTTCGGCAAGATCACCGAAGTCGCCCACATCTATCAAACCCCGACGATCCTGATCGTCAATAAGCACGGGCTCGTGAGCACGCTCACCGGCCTCACCGACGTATTCGCGCTCGAACAAGCCGTCCGCGAAGCGCAAAGCGCCGTCAGCTAAGAGCCCACGCTAGATCCTCGCGGCGAGGCTTACACTCGACGGACATGAATGTCGAGATGTTCGCCCAGCATCTGCAAGCGCCTCAGCGACGAGGCCATGTACCCGCGGATGCCAACAGCGGAGCCGCTGGAGGTGCAGCGTGCGGCGATTTGATCCGCCTGTCGGTGGCCGTCGACCCAACGAGCGCAGACGGCCGCATCCTCGACGCCGGCTTTGACGCGAGCGGTTGTGGAGCAGCCATTGCCGCGGGCAGCGCGACGGTGGAGCTCGTGCGTGGTGCGAGCCTGCTCGAGGCGGCGCGCGTCGGTGCGCCTGAGATCGCGGCGGAGCTAGGCGGGTTGAGCCCCGCCAAGCATCACGCCGCCGAGCTAGCCGCTGATGCACTGCACAGGGCACTCGGTTGGGCTGCCCGCGAACGGGTTACGCTCGCACCTTCGCGCTCGCGCACGCTCGTTGCGATGAGCGGCGGGGTCGACAGCGCCGTGGCTGCGCTGCTGGTTGCCGAGGGCGGTGGGCAGACGGTTGCTGTGACACTCGAGCTGTGGTCCGATCCAGAGAACGACGGTGAGCGCAGCTGTTGCTCCGCACAGGCGGTTCGCTCGGCGCGGACGCTCGCTCACCGGATGGGGATGGCGCACTTTTCGATAGATCTGCGCGAGGAGTTCCGCGCCGGGGTGGTGGACGGCTGGCTTGCCGATCACGCGGCTGGCCTTACGCCCAACCCGTGCGTGCGCTGCAACGGCAAAGTGCGCCTCGACGCGATGCTCGAGCTCGCCGACCGACTCGGGGCGCGGAAGCTTGCCACGGGTCATTACGCGCGAACGGAGTGCTCCGAGGCGGGCGAGCCGCTGTTGCGCATGGCGATGGATGAGGCCAAGGACCAGAGCTATGCCCTCGCCGCGCTAGCGCCAAGCTCGCTGGCCCGTATGCGCTTCCCGCTCGGCGCTCTCACAAAGCCCGAGGTACGCCAACGGGCGGCGCTGGCGGGCCTCGAGGTCGCACGCCGCCCCGACTCGCAGGACCTGTGCTTCTTGGCGGGCACGCGCAGTGCCGACTTCCTTGCACGACACGGCGGGCTTACACGCCGGGTGGGCACGATCGTCGATCGCGACGGTCGCACCCTCGGCGAGCACGGCGGTGTCCACACTCTCACCGTCGGTCAGCGCCACGGACTTGGGATTGGAGGTGGCGAGCCGCTGTATGTGATTTCCACCGATGCGCGCTCCAACACGGTGACGGTGGGCCCGCGCGAGCAGTTGCGCACCGCCTGTGTGAGTGTGCGCGACGTGACCTTGCACCGCGATGGCGGATGCGTGGACGCGCTGAAGGTGCGCTACCGGGGTGGACGCATGCCCTGTCAGCTAGAGGGCGAGCCGCCCGCGGGCACCCATGAGCATGTTGAGGTGCGGATGCTCCAAGAGATCGAGCGCACCGCCCCCGGTCAGATCGCGTGCCTATACGAAGGCGATGTGATCGTGGGTTACGGCACGATCGCCCTCGGAATCGATGCGCGTTCTAGCGCTTGACTATGGCAGCGCACGCTGCGGCTGTGCGCTGAGCGACCCCACTGGCACAATCGTGACGCCGATAGCGGTCATCGAGCGTCCGGCCGCTCGGCGCGGGCTCGCCGAGATCGTGAGGCTCGTGGGAGAGCGCGAGGTCGAGCACGTAGTGGTCGGTTTGCCGCTCTCCCTGCGCGGGCAAGACACCGATCAAACCCGCGAGACGCGTGAGTTTGCAGCCACGCTCTCCACTCGACTCGGCCAGAGCATCCCAGTTGAGCTACACGACGAGCGCTTCACGACCCGCATCGCGGGGCGCATGCAGGACGCAAGCGCCAGCGAGGACTCGCGGGCCGCGGCCGTTCTGCTGGAGGATTGGCTCGCTCGATCCCAGTAGGGTCAGGCACTTGGCCAAGGACAGCAGACCGAACGAGTCGGGGGAGAGAACCGAGCAGGAGCGCGAACGCGCCCGCGAAGAGCGCGAGCGTCGTCGCCTCGCAAGGGCGGTAGTGTCTCAGCCGCCGCTCGAGCCGCCGCTGCCACCTCCGGTAGCCGAGCCAGTCGTACTACCGGAGAGCGCGTCGAACGGGACGGTTGGCGCGGAGGTTCCGCATCGACAGCACCTACCTCGTCCGCATCTGTCTCGTCCACATTTGCACCATTCGCGCGCGCCACGCCGGCGGGGGCGCGCGGCGCGTGTAGGCGCCCTACTGACGCTCACCATCGTGCTCGGCGCGCTAGCTGTTGGCGCAGTGCTGCTCTCACACCACTCAGAACGACCCAAAATCCCACCTCCCCCCAAGATCGTGAAGGTCGTGATCCCGGAGGGTTTCACCCGCGCCCAGATCGCCGCGCTCGCTCATCAAGACGGGCTCAGCGGCAGCTACCTGTCACCGTCCAAGCGCTCCAGCGAGATCGATCTCTCCCATTACGGCGCCCCGGTTGGTACCCCGAACCTCGAAGGATTCCTGTTTCCCGCCAGCTATGAAATGTACGTAGGCGCACCAACCTCCCAACTGGTCTCCGAGCAGCTCACCGCATTCCGTGAGAATTTCGGCGGCGGCGAGATCCACCGCGCCAAGGTGCTCGGAATCACCCCCTATCAGCTGTTGATCGTCGCCTCCATCATCGAACGCGAGGCCGCCATATCGCACGACCGTCCGCTTGTGGCGGCCGTTATCTACAACCGTCTGCGCCTGAACATGACACTCGGGATCGACTCGACGCTGCGCTACGCCCTAAAAGATTTCACCCATCCCTTGACCGAAGTCGAGCTCCATAGCAACTCGCCGTACAACACCCGCACCCACCTTGGTCTGCCGCCCACCCCGATCTCCAATCCAGGTGCAGCCGCCATCGCCGCCGCCGCGCGACCCGCGAAAGTCTCCTACCTCTATTACGTGGCGGGCGCCGATGGCTGCGGTGAGGAGGTGTTCTCCACGAGCTACTCCCAGTTTGAAAAGAACGCAGCCGCATATCGCGAAGCACTCGGCAAAAACGGTGGGCACGTGCCCACCTGCAAGAAGAAGGGTTAGACCGTTGCTAGGCGTTTGCGCCATAAACCGAAGCGTCGCGATGGACCAGGGGCGCTAGTAGTGCCCAGGCTCGGGGTCATCGGCTGGCCAGTCGCCCACAGTCGCTCGCCCGCGATGTTTCAGGCCGCCTTCGAAGCCTGCTCGATGGAGGGCTGGAGCTATCAGCGGCTGCCACTTCCACCGGAGCTCTTTCAGCAAGCCGCTCGTGCGCTCGGCGCTAGCGGCTTTGTCGGGGCCAACGTCACCATCCCCCACAAGCAAGCGGCGCTGGCTGTCGCTGACAGTGCAAGCGACGCCGCCCGTGCGATTGGGGCCGCCAACACGCTTACGTTCGCTTCGGATGGCACGATCGAGGCACAGAACACCGACGGCCCCGGTCTAATCGTCGCGCTTGGACGCTTTACTGGGATGCCCGCCCACCCGAGCGCGCTCGTGCTCGGCGCTGGAGGCAGTGCGCGGGCGGCGGTGTGGGCACTGCTGGACGCTGGCGCCGCCACTGTATATGTATGGAATAGGACGCCCGAGCGAGCGCTCGAGCTGGCAAGCGAACTCGGTGCCCAGGCGGTGTCCAGCCCTATTGAGACCGACCTGCTCGTCAACTGCACATCGGTTGGACTGCAACGGTCGGCCACTGAGGCTGCCGAGCTCAACCAACTCGACCTCACCGCCGATCAGGTCGGTAGGTATGCGTATGTCGTCGATCTCGTTTATAGGGGGCCCATCCTCCCCGGGCTCACCCATCCCGTGCCCACACAGCTCGGACTCACCCCATTGCTCGAAGCCGCCCGCCGTCACGGCGCGCTCACCGTCGGAGGTCTCGAGATGCTCGTCGCCCAGGGTGCGCTCAGCTTCGAGCATTGGACTGGAAGGCCCGCCCCGCTCGAGGCAATGCGCGCTGGCGCGGAGCTCGAGGGCCCGGCGGGGTAGTCGCGGGTGGGGGCGATGAGCACCCCCACACATGGCCTACGCGACGAGAACGAAATCTTCGGCGATGCCGAGCACCAGGTGAGTGTCGAGATCGATCGCGACGAGCACACGCAAGGGGTTCCCGGCGAGGCAGATGGACGTCCCTTCTCCGCCGGCGCAGACTCCATCCCTAAGGACGGCGATTCCTATGCACACGAACACGTCTCGCTCGAAGCAGACAACGACCCCTACGCGCCCGAGTTGGTCCAGGGCGTAACCCATCCGACCCGCCGCGGCTCCTCCTCACGCTTTCTCACCGACGTCATCATCGAGATGGGCCTCGCCTCGCGCGAGCGTGTCGAGCAGGCGATCGAGTCCTCCCGTAACGAAAACACCACGCCTGAGCGCGTGCTGCTTTCAAGCAAAGCGATCACTGCCGACGGCTTGGCCCGCGCGCTAGCCGAGCGCTATGGCCTCGACCACCTCGACCTCGACGTCTTCCCCGTCGACATGGGTGCCGCGAACCTCGTCGTCAACACCGCCGCCAAGCGCTACCAGGCGGTGCCTGTCGCCTTCGTGGACAAACGCACATTGCTGCTCGCCATGGCCGATCCCTCCAACGTGCTGGCGGTCGACGACGTCGCGATCATGACCGGCTATGAGGTACGCGTCGCCGTTGCCTCCCCTGACGCGATCGTCGACCTCATCTCGCGTATGGCCCGTCTCGAGGATGTCGTCTCCGGCGATGGCGCCGTCGAGGAGCTCGAAGAGAGCAGCGCCGACATCGTCAACCTACGCGAGACCGCCGATGACGCCCCGGTCGTCAAGCTCGTCAACCAGATCGTCGCGCAAGCCGTCGAGCGCGGAGCTTCCGATGTGCATATGGCTCCCGATGGGCACGAGGTACGTGTGAGGGTCCGAGTCGACGGCATCTTGCAGGACATAACAACCGTTCCCCGTCGCATGGCAGCGGGCGTCGTCTCACGCGTGAAGATCATGGCCGAACTCGACATATCCGAGCGGCGCCTGCCCCAGGACGGTCGCGTCAGCCTGACCGTCGACGGTCGTCACATCGATCTGCGTGTCGTAACGCTGCCAAGCGTCCATGGCGAGTCGATTGTCATGCGCATCCTCGACAAGGATTCGGTTGTGATGAAGCTCGAGAAGCTCGGCATGGCCGACACCGAGCGTGAGCGCTTCGAACACGCTTTCCACGAAACCCACGGCGCGGTACTCGTGACCGGGCCTACCGGCTCTGGCAAGTCCACGACTCTTTACGCAGCGCTACTGGAGCTAAACACGTCTGAGAAGAACATCATCACCGTCGAGGACCCCGTCGAGTACCAGATCGCGGGTCTCACGCAGGTTCAGGTCGCAACCAAGGCTGGCCTCACATTCGCCACCGGCTTGCGCGCGATGGTGCGTGCCGACCCCGATGTGATCATGGTCGGAGAGATCCGCGATCGCGAGACCGCTCAAATCGCCGTGGAGTCGGCGCTCACCGGGCATCTCGTGCTCTCCACGCTGCACACCAACGACGCGCCGTCTGCCATCACCCGTCTCACAGAGATGGGCATCGAGCCGTTCCTTGTCGCCTCTTCGCTCGATTGCGTGCTTGCCCAACGGCTCGCCCGCATGCTCTGTCCCAATTGCAAGCAGCGCACGATCGTCCCAGCCGAGGTACTGCGCGAGAACGGCTACAAGGCACTCGTCGATCTCGAGGCCTACGAGCCCACTGGCTGCCGGCGCTGCGGCGGCACCGGCTATCGCAGCCGTCTCGGAATCTACGAGGTGATGACGCTCTCATCGGAGATCCGCCGGCTCACGCTCGAACGCCGCTCAGCGGAGGAAATTCGCGACGTCGCTGTCCGCGAGGGCATGCGCCGCCTGCGTGACGACGGCCTGGAGAAGGTTCGTCAGGGTCTCACCTCAGTGGCCGAGATCGCCCGCGTGGTCGGCAGCAGTTGAGATGAGTCGTACATTTGCCGATAAGGGGCGCATGAGACTTCATGCGCACACTACGACTGAGCTGGCTGAACGATGAGCATCGACTTCGCCGATTTGCTGATGGAGGTCGTGGCGCGCAAAGCCTCCGACCTGCACCTCGCCGCCGGCGCACCTCCGACGGTGCGCGTGCGCGGCCGTCTCGACCGGCTCGGTGGCTACCCCGAGCTCTCGGGTACTGACACGCGCGAGATCGTCTACTCGATCCTCTCCGGCGACCAGCGCCAACGTCTCGAGACCAACTGGCAGCTCGACTTCGCCTACTCGATCCCCGGTCACGCTCGCTTCCGCGTCAACGCCTACTTCCAGCGCGGCGCGGTTGGTGCCGCCTTCCGTCTGATCCCCTTCGGACTCACCTCGATCGACCAGCTTGGGCTCCCCGACGTGGTCCACGACCTCACGCGCAAGCCACGCGGCTTCGTGCTCGTGACCGGCCCCACCGGCTCAGGCAAGTCCACCTCGCTGGCGGCGATGCTCGATGAGATCAACGCCACGCGCGAGGAGCACATCATGACGATCGAGGATCCGATCGAGTTCCTCCACGCCCACAAGAAGTGCCTCGTCAACCAACGCGAGCTCGGCTCCGACGCGCACTCTTTCGCAGACGCCCTCAAGGCCGCTCTGCGCCAGGACCCCGACGTGATCCTCGTCGGCGAGATGCGCGACCTGGAGACGATCTCCACGGCGCTCACCGCCGCTGAGACAGGCCATCTGGTGTTCGCCACGCTCCACACCCAAGACACGGCCCAAACGGTTGACCGCATCATCGACGTATTCCCGCCCGAGCAACAGGGCCAGGTGCGCGTGCAGCTCTCGGTGGCCCTACAGGGAATCGTCACTCAGCAACTGCTACCCACAGCCGACGGCTCCGGGCGTGTTGCTGCATGCGAGGTGCTTGTCCCCAACCCGGCCGTACGCAACCTGATCCGCGAGGGCAAGACCCACCAGATCTACTCGGTGCTGCAAACCGGCTCGGCCCAGGGGATGCAGACGATGGACGCCGCACTCGTCTCGCTGGTGCGCACCGGGAAGATCTCCCAGAAACTTGCCGAAGAACGCTCCTCTGCACCCGAGGAGTTGCGTCGCTTGCTTGGCGCCGGATCGTTGGCGGCCTGAGATGAAGCTGCTGCGCTTTGATGGCAACCGATTGCCAGAGCTGAGATGAGCACCTACGTCTTCAAGGCGATGGATCTTGCCGGTGTCAAGGCACGGGGGGAGATCGAAGCGGACTCGAAGGAGGCCGTCTCCAACCAGTTGAAGTCGCGCGGCATGATCGTGCTCGACATCGCCGACAAGCACGCCTCGCGAGAGATCGAGCTGAGCTTCCTGAAGTCGGTCAAGGCCAGCGAGCTGGCTGTCTTCTCACGCCAACTTGCCACGATGATTTCCTCTGGCCTATCGATCCTGCGCGCGCTCTTCGTGCTCGAGGAACAAACTGAGAACAAGTTTCTGAAGGAAACTGTCATCCAGGTACGCAAGGATGTCGAGGCGGGTCTCTCGCTCAGCGGTGCGATGGAAGCCCATCCGAAGGTGTTCAATCAGCTGTTCGTAGCAATGACCCGCGCCGGCGAGGCCGGCGGTTTGCTCGAGGGATCGCTGATGCAGGTCGCGGACCAGCTCGAGAGGGAAGCCTCGCTACGCCGCCAGATCCGCTCGGCGATGATCTATCCGGTGCTCGTCATCACCTTCGCCATCGCGGTGATGATGGCGCTTGTCGCGTTTCTCGTGCCCGTGTTCGTCGGCGTCTTCAAGCAGTTTGGTGGCGAACTCCCGGCGATCACCAAGGTGTCTGTGACGATGTCCCATGCGGTCACCAGCTATTGGTGGGCGATGTTCGGCGGCGCGGGTCTTGCGGTCTTCGCATTCGTGCAATGGAAGAAGTCTTCGTGGGGTCGCCCACAGTGGGACCGTTTTCGTCTGCGCGTCCCGATGAAGATCGGCACGATCGTCCAACTTGTGGCGGTGGCGCGCTGGTCGCGCACACTCTCCTCGCTCATGGCTGCCGGTGTGCCACTACTGCTGGCGCTCGAGATCGTCGGCAAGACCGGGGGCAATGTGGCGGTCGAGGAGGCCATGGATGGCGTGATCGCCTCGGTAAAGCGCGGTGGCACGCTCTCAGAGCCGCTGTCAAAGACCACGATCTTCCCGACGATGGTCACCCATATGGTGGGTGTCGGCGAGGAGACCGGCGCGCTCGACGCGATGCTCGCCAAGGTCGCCGACTTCTACGAGGACCAGGTCGAAGCCTCCGTCAAAGCGCTCACCTCGATCCTCGAGCCGATCATGATCATCGTCATCGGCTCGATCGTCGGCTTCATCGTCATCTCGATGTACATGCCGTTGTTCACGGTCTACAACCACATCGAATAAGTCTCCCGGCCTCTCTAGCCCGCTGGCCGATCCTCGATCGGTGAGGCATCTTTGTCCCCTCATATGCCGAACACTCGCTTTGGTAGGCGTCTGGCAGGGCTCGTCTCTACGCACCGGGGGGCGGTTCGGGAATGCAATCGGTGACCTGCACCTGGCGGTTGCTCACCGACAAGGAGATGCGGCCATCGAGCAGCTCGAGCAGCTCGTTGCCCACAAGCTCGCCACGCCAGCCATGGAGCGTGCGCACGTCGGCGCGCTCACCCGTGCGCTCGCCCACCACGATCGCCTGTAGATCGGCTCGCGAAGCAAGCAGCTCGTAGGCGAGGCCCGCCTCGCGCGCACGTGCCCTGACCAGCGCCTCAGATAGTGCGATCGTCGGCGCATCATCTGGTCGCGGCTGTGCCGGTCGCGGTCCGTTGGTGAGCAGCTCCCTATCGCTCTGTAGGCCACGTTGCACCACCGCGAGTAGCTCCTCGCCCCGGTTACGCAGACTGCCCTGGCCGACGCCCCGGATCTCCTCGAGCTTTCGTGGCGAAGTGGGCTTGCGCTTGGCAATCTCCACAAGCGGAGCGTCGCCGAGCACACTCTGCACCGGCCGGTTGCGCTCTGCCGCGGTGCGCTCACGCCACGCCACCAGCTCGCGCGCCACGCCTTGAGAGCTTGCGCTCATACCCCTTATGCGCGGCAGTCGCGCGAAGATCGCCTCGACATCGCGCTCATCGCTCACACGCTCGAGGAACTCACACTCCTCGCGCGCCCACTGCAAGCGTCCGACCTGCTCGAGCCGACGCTCCAGCTCGGTGGCGAGCGCGGTCAGGTGCACCACGTCCTCGCGTGCATATGACAGCTGCTCGGATGACAGCGGGCGGGCATCCCAACGAGTGAAGCTTGCGCTCTTGGCGAGCCTCACGTCCAGTATCTCCCCGAGCAAAGTCTCGTAGGAGCATTGTGCGGGCATTCCCAGAAAGCCAGCCGCTACCTGCGTGTCAAACACATTGCGCGCTTCACAGCCGAGTGCACGGCGCAGCAGCGCGATGTCCTGGCGGCCGGCGTGCACCACCACCTCGATCCGCGGGTCCGAGAGCACCCCAGCGAGAGGCTCTCCTAGCAATGTCCCATCGAGCGGATCGACGATCTCGATGCGCTCGCCGCCCTTACCGTCAGCCACCGCGAGCTGAATCAGGCACAGCAGCGTGCGGTAGCGACCCTCGCCCATGAACTCCGTGTCAAGCGCGATTCGGTTGGCGGCGCGAGCAAGCTCTGCGACCTCTTCGAGCACTTTCGCCGCGTCTGGATCTGTTGTGCCCACAGGAGCGATCGTCATCGGCTCATCCTCGCCGATCGGCCGCTCCCACGTCTGCAAGGGCTCACGAGGCGCCGTCCTGTCCCACGCGCGCCGCCGGCAGACGCAGGGCAAAGCAGGCGCCGCTTGCCTCGGCGTTGGGTTGGCCCTCGCGCAGCGTCAACGAGCCGCCCATACGGGTCACGAGCTCGCGACCAATCGCTAGGCCCAAGCCGAACCCGCTGCGCCCACCCGATGCGCTGCCGCGCTGGAAGCGCTCGAAGATGCGCTCGCGCTCGTGCTCGGACACGCCTGGGCCATCGTCGCTCACCGTTACCTGCGCCCAAGATTCGTCGGTTGTGGTGTTGGTGCGCACGCCGGAGCCTCGCGGCGCGACCCCGATCGCATTGTCGAGCAGGATCCTCACTATCCGTGCCACCGCCCCCGGATCGCATCTTGCCCAGCACGCCTCTGTGGGGTGGCGCACGTCAAGGTGTACCTCGCGCTCGGCGGCTCGACGCTCGAATTCGGCCGCCACCGCGCGACACAGCTCGCCGAGCTCAACCGGCTCCGCGCGCAGCGACACCTCGGCGTCTAGACGGCTCAGATCGAGCAGGTCGGTGGCGAGGCTCGACAGCCGGCGCGACTGCTCGCGCGCGCGCAACATGCGCTCGCGAGCATCGTCGAGATCGAGCCGCTCGGGGTCGAGGTCGTCTTCGAGCAGCTCCAGCATGCCATCGAGCGACGCCAGCGGGGTACGCAGCTCATGCGAGGCCGTCGCCACGAACGCACGGCGAGCCTCCTCTTGACGGCGCAGACGCGTCTGCATACTCGCGAACGCACGCGTCAGGTCGCCGATCTCATCCTGTCGCCCATCCACACGAATCGGGGCGTCCAACCCGCGCCGCTCGAGCTCGCCCGCGGCTTCGCGCAGGCGCTCAAGCCGTCGCAGCAGCGTCGTCGTAAGCGCTATTCCGAGCAGCAGGGCAATCCCGAAGCCAACCGCCGCTGCCTCGATGAACGCATGCCGCACAACCTGTACAGCGGAAACCACATAATCCAGACGGCGCTCCACCACCACCACGAAGCGTTCGCGGTGTAGTCCGATCGGCACAGGCGCCGCGACGATCAGCTGTTCACCTGTGAGCGTCTGTGCACGACGGTGAGTGTCAAGCGCGCGCTGTGCCTGGGCGTAGTAGTTCGGTATGTCCAGGTCCTCGTTGGCGGGCGCATAGGCCGTTTCCAGTCGACTGTTGAGCACCGTTACTTGCCCAGCCGAATGTCGGCGTAGAACGGCGGCCGTGGTGGCTAGTTCCGCGCGGTTGGGCTTGCCCGTCGTATGGTCGACGCCGACCTCCGCAAACTCCGGGCGCGCGCTTTCGATCGCGCCGAACACCGCCGCCTGCCCTTCTGAGCGTAGTCGGCGCTCGAGCGGTGAGAGCAGCAAGACGGCCGCAACGGCGAGCGTCACCGCGCTCGAGAGCAACAGTGCGGCGAACACCCTCGGACGCAGGCCTGGCACACGCCTGCGCACACCGCGGCCAGCGTGCGCGGCGTCGGTGAGCGGCCGCGGCTTGCTCACGGCTCCTGAAAGCGGTACCCGGCACCGCGCACGGTGAGGATCAACTTTGGCTCCTCTGGTTTCTCCTCGATCTTCTCGCGCAAATGCCTGATGTGGACGTCGATTGCGCGTGGATCGCGATAGGCCGAGTCACCCCAGATCGCGCGCAGCAGCTCCTGGCGGTTGAACAGCCGGCCCGGTTCGCTCATCAGCTGAGCCACCAGCTCGAACTCTGAGAAGGTGAGCTTCACTTGCTCGCCGTTCACGGTGGTCTCCCGGTGGCTGCGGTCGAGCGTCACCGGCCCGATGCTCAACACCTCGCGGCCCATCGCTCGGGGTCCAGAGCGGCGCAAGACCGCACGAATGCGGCTGCGCAGCTCAGCCAAGCCGAAAGGCTTGGTCACATAGTCGTCGGCGCCCGCCTCCAGTCCCTGGACGGCATCGGCCTCCGTGTCGAGCGCCGTGAGCATGATGATCGGCACGATGTTGCGCTGCTCGCGCAGCTTGCGACACACGTCGTAGCCGTTGGGCCCGGCGCCGAGGGCAACGTCGAGCAAGATCACATCGAACTGCTCATCGCTCGCGCGCTCGATCGCCTCCGCCCCGTCGGCTACCGCCTCGACGGTATGACCCTCCTTGGAGAAGGAGCGCGTCAGCGTCTCGCGCAGCGGTGCCTCGTCGTCGACGACAAGGATATGCATCGAAGCGGGTGCATCCATCACGTTCACGCTACCGCCTCGTGCGGTCCCGACGAGCTCGCACATACGTCCGCGGGCGTGCGAACGCTGGCGCGGGCAGTCGCCAGAGTACACCGGCTCCGCGCAAGCCGGCCTGGTGGGAGACGTCGGTTGCGTGTGCGCGCACCCACAGCGCAGCCGGCGCGCAGCCGGCGGTCGTCTTCGGTGCCGCTGGTGTGCACACGGAGTCAAGGAATGCGTAGCGCACCGCTCCGCGAGCGATGAGTGCCTTCAGCTGAGCCACGCTTGTGAAGGGTAGGCCGTTATAGGTCGTGAGCATCACCACGGGACGCCGATCTTGCACGATCAGTGAGGCTACGCTCGTCGCCGAGCCCGCGGCCACCTCATAGCGAGCGCTCCCCTCGTGGGCTTGCAAATAGGCGCTCAACGCTTGTTGCTCCGCGGCTCCCAGCGCCCCTACGTTGCCCGCGTCGGTGGTTCTGTCCTTGACCGCTTCGATGCTCGCCACGAGCGGAATCGCGAGCAGGGCCGTCAACGGCAGTGCGAGTAGCCGCACCCGACTGCCGGCGCCCGCCACCAGTGCCACTCCGATTCCGAACATGACGGCGATGGCTGGCGTGAAACTCTCGACATAGCGTGGGTGCAAGCGTGCCATCGCGCTGAACAACACCAGACCGGTGATCAGCCACACGAACACTCCCACCGCCGTCGCGCGCTGCACGCGCTTGGCTTTGCGGAGCTCTACAGATATCACGACGGCCACTCCGAGCAATAGCGCCGCCAGCGCCTCCCAGCCGAGCCACTTTGCGGGTAGCTGACCGCCGCGAGCGAGCAGGCGGGTGGGGGATGGGGGAGTAATCGCGTTCGATGCGCTGGACGCGGCTTCGCCTCCCTTGTCACCGTGTGGTGGGGTGGCTGTCGCTTGGCCCACTTCCACGGTTTTGCCACTCAACCGTTCGGTGCCGTTGAAGACAAACGCCGCGTTCCATGCGCTCCCGTTTGTCGAGCCGATCGCATAGGGACGTTCGTGTGCGGCAAACAACAGTGTTGCGCCCAACCACGAGAGCGCAACCACGACATACACCGCGGCGGCGCTTGCCAGCTGCCATGTACGCCGTCCGCGTGGTCTAGGTCCCGAGCCCTCCGCGGCGCCCGGCAGGCCCAGAGAGGCGAGCACGAACAGTCCCGGAAGCGCCACCATCGACTCGAGCAGCTTCACGTCGAAGGCAACCCCGAGCGTCGCCGCGGCTGCCAGCAACCAGACGGTCCTGCCCGTTTCGCTTGCAAGCACCAGCATCAACAGCGCCAGCACGAGCAGCATCATCATGACGGCGTCCATGGTGTCGCTGCGTGCCGTGATCACCTCGATCGGCAGCACCGCCAGCGCGAGCGCCGCCACGAGTCCCGCGAGGACACCGAATGGGCGCTTCACGGCGGCGTACAGCAACGGCACCGAAGCCGTTCCGGCGAGGGCCTCGGGCAACTTGAGCGAGGTCGATCCCCATCCAAGCAGCTTCACGCTGGCAACTTGCAGCCATAGGTCGATGGGCGGCTTGTCGATCGACACGCTCCCTCCTGGCTCATACGCGCCGAAGAAGAAGTTGTGCCAGGAAACGCCCATGCTGCGCACCGCGGCGTCATAGAAGGGGTCGAGCCGCACGGCGCCCAAATCGACGAGTCTGAGCGTCGCGGCGCCTGCCGTGATCAGGGCGAGCGCGACCCAGCGCAGGGGTATGGTCGGCGTTCTCACGCCGGGAACGCTAATCTCGCCACTCCATGAGTGACGCAGATGATCGCAAGCAAGCTGGTGCCAAGCGGACTCGCCGCGCATCTTCGCCCACCGGAGGCAGCGAGGGCGAGGACGATCTCGTCGTCGAGGAGTCCCACGAGCCGCGACCGTGTATGCCCTGCCACGGCGCCGGCAAGGTCATCTCCAATCTCGACGGTCACGCGCGCAAGGTGACTTGCCCGTGGTGTCGTGGCGGCGGCGAGCGCCTGACGGGCGTCGACGCTCAGGAGTGGCAGCAGGAACAGGCCGCGCTGAAGCGTCGCTGACCACAAGTTCTACGAGAGTGATAAAGCTCTCCTTAAGGGAAATGTGTCCAGCTTGGATGCAACGCTAAAGCGCGTCTGCACGGTGGTCGATACACGCGCTGACAAGCCAGACCGCGGTACAAGGCAATCACCCAAAAGAGGGTGTATGGCAAAACCGGCGCCCCTATGTCGATCGTGAGATCTACCGGGACGCACCGTCGTTGAGAGACGGTTGAATCGAGGGCTGGCGCCCAAGAAACGGAATCCCAAGGAGGATTCAATGCTAAATCGACTGCGCCAGCGCTCGAAAGATGAGGGTGGCTTCACGCTCATCGAGCTTCTGGTTGTAATCCTGATCATCGGCATTCTGGCCGCGATCGCCATTCCGTCGTTCTTGAACCAGAAGAGCAAGGCGTATGACGCCTCGGCGAAGGAGCTTGCTCGCACGGCCGAGACCACGGCTGAGACGATCTCTACCGACAACAACGGTAGCTATGCCGCCCTCGGCAGCACCGGAACTGAAATCAACAATTACGAAAAATCGATCCCAATCACCAGCAGCGAAAAAGAAGCATGGCTCAGCGCCGTAACGAGCTCGGCCACGAGCTACTCGGTCACCGCAACCGCTGCTATCAGCAAAGACGAATTCACGATCTCGCGTAACGCTAACGGGGAAATCAGTCGTACGTGTAAGAGCCCCACGACTAAGACTGGCTGCAGTGGTAAAGAAACCGGCAGCTGGTAGCTACGCCATCCAAGCGTAATACTTGGATGAAGCTTCTAAAGCATCGCGCAAGGGGCGGCCTATCGGTCGTCCCTTGTCGCGTATAGGCGCGGGCCCATGCATATACGAACGCACATCCTCATTGCATCATATGTTCCCGTATTAAGCTAGAGCAGGTAAATGCCGATGACCCTTATGTCAGAGACCGCAAGGCGGCACGCGTATGGGGCGCACGGCAAAGCCGAGGAGTCGCGAGGCGCGGTTGCCGCAAGGCGACGCTCGGTCACTGGCTGCAAACCAGACCGAGACAAGGGGCTTCAATAAATGCGATATCGACTACGACAGTACTGGACCGAGGAGGGTGGCTTCACGCTCATCGAGCTTCTGGTTGTGATCCTGATCATCGGCATTTTGGCCGCGATCGCCATTCCGTCGTTCTTGAACCAGAAGAGCAAGGCGTATGACGCCTCAGCCAAGGAACTGGCACGGACCGCCGAGACGACCGCTGAGACGATCTCTACCGACAATAGCGGTAGCTATGCCGCCCTCGGCAGTACCGGGGCTGAAATCAACAAATATGAAAAATCGATTCCTATCACGAGCAGCGAAAAAGAAGCATGGCTCAGCGCTGTGTCGAGTACGGCCACAAGCTATTCGGTGACCGCGACCGCGGCTATCAGCAAAGACGAATTCATGATCTCGCGTAATGCGAATGGGGAAATCAGTCGTACGTGTAAGAGCCCCACGACTAAGACTGGCTGCAGTGGTAAAGAAACCGGCAGCTGGTAGCTACGCCATCCAAACGTAATGCTTGGATGAAGCTTCTAAAGCATCAAAAAGAGGGGGCTTGCTGCCCCCTCTTTTTGTGGTTGCGCCTTCAGGTCGTCCTCTGAGCCGGTCATATCCCGCCGGTACAGCGTCGCGGCAGCTGGCGTTAAGTCAGAAGCCCGACCGCCTCTCCAGGCCCCACGGACCTACGGTGGGCGAGAGTTTGCAGCGGCGCTCAAGTGTAAGCCCGCGCGAGCCGATCACTTGGCCATGGAGACAGCAACCTTCGCTGGGGTGTTCGGAGCGCTCGTGGGATCGTTCCTGAATGTCGTGGTCTATCGCCTGCCCCGCCGTGAATCGCTCGTGCGGCCGGCATCGCACTGCCCCGAATGTGGGGCGGCTGTGCGACCTTACGACAACGTGCCGGTGCTCTCGTGGCTGCTACTGCGCGGGCATTGCCGCAGCTGCTCGGCCTCCATCTCCAAGCGCTACCCGCTCGTGGAGGCGCTTACGGCGCTCTTGTGCGTCGGAGCGGTGCTTGCGGGCGGCAGCGCCGCGACGATCGTCCTGAACGTCGCATTCATCTTGCTGCTCGTCCCGATCGCTCTGATCGATGTCGAGCATCGCATCATCCCCAACCGGCTGACCGCGCTAGGCGCCATATCGGCTATCGCGATTGGAACGGCGCTCGACCCCAGCGGCGAGCCCGAACGGTTGATCGCCGGGGTCGCCGCGGGCGGAGCGCTATTGCTCGCGGCGCTCGCCTATCCGGGCGGCATGGGCATGGGTGACGTAAAGCTCGCGGGTGTGATGGGCCTCTTCCTCGGGAGCGTCGTCGCCCCGGCGATGCTGCTAGCGCTGCTTGCTGGAGTGCTGTTCGGCGTGCTCGTCATGGCCCGCAAGGGAGCTCGCGTAGCTCGCAAGACAGCTGTCCCGTTCGGCCCGTTCCTCGCCTTTGGGTCGCTCATCGCCGTATTCGCCGGCGAGCCGCTCGTGAACCTCTATACGACCCACTTCCTGAACTAATGCCTACAACCGAGCCTGGACAGATGGACAGCGAGAGTCTCAGCCTGCTCAGGCCGACGTCGATCGTGGTCGATGCCCCACCGGAGCCGCCGGCCGGCGACGTCATCGCGCCCTTGACCAAGCGCAAGCTACCTTCGCTTCCCAAACAGAAGCTCACGCTGAACCGGGGTGGGCGATCGCGTAGCGGCGCGACCCTAGTCGGCCTGGACATCCAACCGGGCTATGTGAGCGCGGTTCAGGCACGCGTCAACGGCTCGATCCTGGTGCAGCGGGCGGCGGGCGCCCCGCTACCGCCCGACACGGTTCGTGAGGGCGAGGTCCTCGACGGGAGCGCGCTGGCAGACACGCTGCGCGAGATGTTCCACGATTCGCGTCTTGACAAGCGAGTGCGCGTGGGTGTCGCCAACCAGCGCACCGTGCTGCGCACCCTGGAGCTGCCGCCGCTGACCGATCGCAAGGAGCTCGCGAACGCCGTGCGCTTTCAGGCCGAGGATCAAGTGCCGATGCCGCTCGATAACGCCGTGCTCGACTTCCACGCCCTCGGCGTGATCGACACCCCGGCGGGACCGCGCCAGCGTGTGATCGTCGTCGCCGCGCAGCGCGACATGGTCGAACGCCTGCTGGCGGCCGTTCGTGCCGCCGGTCTGCGTCCGGAAGGCATCGACCTCTCGGCCTTCGCGCTGATCCGCTCCTTGCATCGCGCCGATGAGGAGCACGCCGGTCGCGTGCTCTATCTGAACGTCGGTGGGCTCACCAACATGGCGATCGCCGAGGGCACGGTGTGCCGCTTCACGCGTGTCGTCGGCGGCGGTCTCGAGTCGATGGCAGCCGACATCGCCGAGCGCAACAGCATCAAGCTGAAGGACGCTCGCGAGCTGCTGGCGTCGGTCGATCTGCAGGAGAGCGCGCCCCCGGCACCGCCCGTTGACGAGGACTCCCTCCAGGCAGCCTCGCATGAGGCGCAGCCTCCTCCGATAGACGTAGTAGAGAAGCCTGGGATCGATGTGCGCCCCGTGCTCGCCGGAGGCGTGCGCGAGATCGCCGGCGAGGTGCGCAACTCGCTTGACTTCCACCGCTCCCAGGACGGCGGTGGCGAGGTGTCGAGTGTTGTGTTGAGCGGCGCCGCCTTGCAGATCTCGGGTTTCGCGGAGGCGCTGCAGAGCGAGCTGCGGGTGCCACTCATCCCACAGACTGTTGGCCTGCTCGACGAGGCCTCGGCTGGCGTTGTGTCGGCCGAGCGACTCGCTGTCGCAACCGGCCTCGCAGTCGAGGAGGCACCTCGATGAAGGCTGTCAACCTCATACCGGGCGAACAGCGCACAGCGTCCGCGGGGCTCTCCGGGCTGACCGGCCGCTCCAGCGGCGGCGCCCTGATCTTGCTGGGTTTGCTCGCCGGATTGGCGGCGCTGATCGCGATGTACGGCAGCGCCCACCGCCAGATAACGAGCCAGAACGGCGAGGTGGCCTCGATCACAGCCCAAACAAACGCTGTTCAGGCTCGTGCCGGCCGGCTTACTCCCTACACCAGCTTCGTATCGATGGCCAACCAGCGCACCCAGACGGTCGCCCAGCTGGTTCAGGCGCGCTTTGACTGGTCTCATGCTCTACACGAGCTCGGTCGTGTGCTCCCAACCGACACCTCGCTCAGCCTGTTGCACGGCGGGGTTGGACCGACTGGGCCAACCCCGGCTTCCCCTACCGCTGGGACGACGCCCTCGAGCACGCCGCCCGGGAGCACCCCTGTTTTCACGCTCACAGGCTGTGCTAGGAGCCAGGCGGTGGTCGCCCAGGCGCTTCAGCGTTTGCGATTGATGGACGGCGCCAGCGAAGTGCAGCTACAGAGCTCGACAAAGTCGGGCACGAGCGGCGGGAGCTCCTCTGGTGGGGGTTGTCCGGCGGGCGATCCGACCTTCACGACACAGGTTGTCTTCTCCGCGTTGCCTGCCGCGCCCGCTCTAAGCGCGCCGACTGAGCCCAAAGTTTCCCCAGCCTCCGCCCACCGCTCGGGAAAGACCGAGCAGGTCGCCGTGCATGGAAAGTCGGTGCCGCGATGACAACGCGCGACAGGCTGATGCTGATAGGAATTGTTGCGCTGGTCGTACTGCTCGGCGTATGGTTCACGACGGTCGCGCCTGAGCGCGAACGAGCCGCGAAGGTAACCGCCGAAGTCGAAGCGGCTCGTCGGCAGTTGGCGAGCGCCGAATCCGACGCGGGCAGTGCGAAAGCCGCGCAGGCGCAATACTCGAGCGCCTACGCGTCGCTCGTGAGCCTCGGCCAGGCTGTGCCCGCCTCGGCGGAAACACCGGCATTGATATACATGCTCGACAAGGCCACGCACAGCCGTGACGTTCAGTTCTCCTCGATCAGTGCGGGCTCGAGCGGATCCTCTAGCAGCTCCTCCGCCAGTGCCAGCGCGACTCCCGCGGGACAGAGCACCAGCTTCGCACAACAACCGTTTACGTTTGTTTTCAACGGAAGCTTCGTAGATCTCTACAAGCTTCTGAACCAGCTTGAAAGCTTCACTGTCCAGACGCCGTCGGGCCAGTTGCACGTCAACGGTCGTCTGCTTACGATCGACAGTCTCAGCCTCACACCGGAAGCGGGCGAAACCGAGAGTTCCTCAGGAGGCTCGAGCAAAACCAAATCTGGACAGATCGGGGCCACAATCACCGCCACCGCCTACGTGCTACCTGGGGGCCAGAGCGCACTCGGCGGGGCAACCCCGTCGAGCCCTGCGGGTGCCTCTAGCACCGCCACATCCACACCCGCGTCCGGCGGCTCGCCGGTGACACCTGCCGTCATAAAGGTGAACCCATGACCGAGTTCCTGCAATCGATCAAGTCCGATCTCTTCTCGCGGCGGATGCTGCCGCTCGTCGCGCTGCTGGGTCTCGCCTTGCTGGCGGCTGTCGCTTACGCCGTTACGGGCGGCTCCAGCGGCTCAACCCCGGCGCCGGTAGCAAGCGCTCCAAGCGCTCCGGTAACAGGCACGGCGCCGGCTCTGCCGGTGGCAGCCGCGCCGGCGAACCCCGAGGAGGCGGTTTCAGAGACGCCGGGAGGAGCGCGCTTTCAGAGTCAGGGTCCCACGCGCGACCCGTTCGCTCCTCTGTCATCGCCCCCCGTCGCAAAAGCCGCGAGCTCGAGCTCAGCTAGCCCCTCGTCCACCGCGACGGGGTCAGGCTCCGCAAGCTCGCCTTCGAGCAGCGGCGGCTCCTCTGGAAAAGGCTCGAGTGGCGGTGGCCAGGAAGCCCCAACTCCGGCGCCGGCTCCGAAGAAACCGAGCAAGCCAAAGTTCCCCTACGTTGTGTCTGTCCTGTTTGGACCGGCGTCCACGACGCCCGGTCAAGCGGCGACGCTGACCCCCTATGAGGACCTGAAGCCCCAGCAGCCGCTTCCCTCCAAGCAGGATCTGCGCGTCTCCTTCGAACGTGTCACGAGCAACGGCACCGGTGCGGTATTCAAGCTCGTTGCACCTCCGATCCTGCATGGATCGGGCATCTGTCTGCCGAGTACTTCCGAATGCCAGACGATCGATCTCGAACCCGGGCATTCAGAGGAACTGGAATACGTCGAAGCAAACGGCCAGAGCGTCGTCTTTGAACTGAAGGTGGTCAGCATCACCAAGGGCAATGGTGCGAGCGCTGCGCGCGTGAAGCACAACAAGGCGAAGGCGGCGCTGGCCAAGCACAAGGCGAAGGCGGCACTGGCCGAACGCTAGCTCGTCGCGGGGTAGCCGTAGGCAACACGAGCGCGGCGCGGTTCTCGGGCGATGAGAGCACTACATGCGCAACGCGCCGGTGGCATCGACCCCTCAGCAAATAAGCTACGGCGAATATGACGCTTCGCCTGATTACCGCCGGTGAGTCTCACGGTCCCGGACTGACATGCATCGTGGAGGGCCTACCGGCCGGTCTGCGCCTGCGTCCTGAGGACCTCAACGAGGACATGGCCCGCCGCCAGCTGGGCCATGGCCGCGGCGGGCGTATGAAGATCGAGAAGGACACAGCCAGGGTCACCGCAGGTGTCCGTCACGGACTCACGCTTGGCAGTCCCATCGCCCTGCAGGTGGAGAACCGCGACTACGCCAATTGGGAAGAGCGCATGTCCCCATGGCCCGTCGATGACGATGTCGCAGAGGTCCACCTTCCGCGCCCGGGTCACGCAGACCTTGTGGGAACACAGAAGTACAAGCAGAGCGACGTCCGCAACATCCTCGAGCGAGCCTCTGCCCGTGAGACCGCCGCGCGTGTAGCCGGCGGCGCGCTTTGCAAGGCGTTGCTCGCCGCACTCGGCGTGCAGGTGCGCTCACACGTCATCCAGATCGCGTCGGTGCACGCCCCCGAGCCCGAGCGGGCATTGACCCTCGAAGACTTCGAGGAAGTGGACAACTCGCCAGTGCGCTGCTTGGACGCCGATGCGACAAAAGCGATGGTCGAGGAGATCAACTTGCTGCGCAAGGCCAACGAGTCGCTCGGGGGCGTGTTCGAGGTGCAGTGCTTTGGGGTGCTCCCAGGTCTCGGCTCGCATGTCTCCTGGGAGGAGCGTCTGGACGGTCGCCTCGCGATGAGCATCCTCTCGATTCAAGCGATGAAGGGCGTTTCCATCGGTGACGGCTTTCAGATCGCTGGGGTGCCTGGCTCACAGGCCCACGATGAGATCTTCTACTCAGAGCAGCGTGGCTACTACCGCGAAACCAACCGCTCAGGAGGCCTCGAGGGCGGCATGACTACCGGTGAGCCACTGATTGTGCGCGGCGCGATGAAGCCACTTCCGACCCTCACCAAGCCGTTGCGCTCGATTGACATTTCCACACACCAGCCAGCGGAGGCGCTGCGCGAGCGCACCGACTCGTGCACCGTCCCAGCCGCCGGCGTCGTCGGTGAGGCGATGGTTGCGCTAGTGCTCGCCGACGCATACCGGCGAAAGTTCGGCGGCGACCACATCGACGATACGCGCAATGCGGTGGAGTCCTATTGCGAGCGGATCGGGTGGGCGTCGCCTTGACCGTCGCGCGCGCGTTGGCTGGGCGCCTCGCGGGGCGCGTCCGATGGCGCCCTTAGGCGACGACACCCCAAGCCGCGCAATCGTCTTCATCGGCTTCATGGGCGCCGGCAAGACGACGGTCGCCGGCGAAGTGGCTACCGCGCTCGGCGTGCCGATGCTCGACAGCGATCGTTTGCTCGAACAAGCGCTCGGCCATTCGATCGCCGAGGAGTTCCGCCGAAACGGGGAGGCGTCGTTCAGGTCCGCCGAGGAGCAGCTTGCTTGCCAACTGCTTGCCGAGGCTACCCCGGGCTCGGTGATCGCGCTCGGTGGCGGCAGCGTCCTCTCGGAGCGTGTGCGTGCAGCGCTCGAGCCACACCTGACGGTGTTGTTGGACATCGACGTACAAGCCGCCTGGCGGCGCGCCGGCGCGGGTATGGGACGCGAGAAGCGGCCACTGGCGGACGATCGTGAGGCGTTCAATCGGCTGTACACGAGCCGCGCTGGGATCTATGAGCGGCTTGCCGACGCGATCCTGCCGGCGCTTACACCAAGGGTAGGCGTGCGCTCATTGCCTGCCCTGTGCGGTCTCTGCCATGCACCCACAGGCACGCGCCTTGTGTGGGCAAGCGCCCCCTCAGGCGACTACCCCGTATTCATCGGGCGCGGTTTGTTGCGTAGCGAGCACTGCTCTCAGCCAGGTGTCTGGCCGCTCGATCGCACGACATCGCGATCGTTTTGCGTGTCCGATCGGAATGTCGCCGGGCTCTACGCAGAGCGCCTTGGTGGCGTTCGGGAGCTGGTGGAGATCGCTCCCGGCGAGCCCAACAAGACGCTCAGGAGCGCCGAGCTCGTATGGAGTGCGCTCGTTGCTGGAGGAATGACTCGCGCGGACCATCTGGTGGCGCTAGGCGGTGGGGTGGTGGGGGATCTCGCTGGTTTCTGCGCGGCCACCTACCAAAGGGGGGTGCCCGTCGTACATGTGCCAACCACGCTCGTGGCCCAAGTGGATTCCGCCTACGGGGGCAAGACCGGTGTCGATCTGCCTCAGGCGAAGAACTACGTCGGTGCCTACCATCACCCGGCGGGAGTGGTCGTCGACCCCGATACGCTCGACACGCTGCCGCCCGCGGAGTTTGCGGCGGGCTACGTGGAGGTCTTGAAGACAGCCCTGATCGCCGGTGGTGAGCTATGGCAGGGCATCGCCAGCGGGGAAGCAGTGGACGAGCGCACGATTCTCGCCTGCGCACGCACGAAGCTGGCGGTTGTTGCTGAGGACGAGCGCGACGCTGGCCGCCGTCAGGTGCTCAACCTGGGGCACACGGTCGGCCACGCCCTGGAGACGGTCACCGCTTATGAGCGCTATCGCCACGGAGAGGCGGTTGGGCTTGGGCTACTTGCCGCCCTGCGACTGTCCGGCTTGCCCGAGCTTCGCGAGCAGGTTCGCGAGCTGTTGCGGACACACGGCCTTCCGGTGCGGCTGGACGGGGAGGATGTCGAGCAGGTTCTGGCGGCAACGATGCGCGATAAGAAGCGCGTCGGAGCTCAGCTTCCATTTGTTCTCCTCGCCGCTCCAGGTGACACCCGGGTGGGCTGTCACGTGCCCGCCGACGAGTTGCGTGCGGCTGTGTCGGAGCTAGCGGCGCGCGAGTAGGCTCTGTCCCACGATGACCGGTTTGGTTCGCATAGAGGTGATGCATGGCGTCAACCTCGACATGCTCGGCAAGCGCGAGCCAGAGCATTACGGCACGCTCACGCTCGACGAGCTCGAGCGCCAGATTGAAGGGTTCGCGAGCGAGCTCGGGGTCGAGACGCGCTTCTTTCACACCAACTTCGAGGGCGAGTATGTCGAGCATCTGCACAGCCTGCGCGAGCTTGTGGACGCAGTGGTGCTGAACCCGGGAGCGTGGACGCACTATGCGTGGGCCATCCACGACGCGCTCGCGGCGGCGGCTCTGCCCGCCGCTGAAGTGCACCTCTCAGACGTGAAGGCACGCGAGCCTTGGCGGCAACTGTCGGTTATCGAGGATCTGTGCATAACCTCGGTGTCGGGCAAGGGCGTCGACGGCTATCGGCTGGCGCTCACACGCTTGTGCGACGAGCTTGGCGGTCGCGACGCGTGAACGAGTTGGCTCGCGCCACGCGACTCGCCGGCGAGCTGCGTGAGCTAGAAGTCGACTGGCTACTGGTGAGCGCGCCGGTGAACGTACGCTACCTGTGCGGCTATACCGGCTCCAACGGTCTGTTGCTGGTCGCGGCGGACGAGCTGGCCACACACCGCTTCTTCACCGACTTCCGCTACGCCACCCAATCGGCTGAGCAGGTGCCCGAGGGCTTTGAGCGGGAGATCGCTCCCGCGGAGCTGCTCGAGGCGGCCTCGCGTGCGCTTGGCCTAGACGGAGCTGGTGAGCGTGGGAATCTCGGTCAAAGGACGCTTGGATTCGATGATGCCTCGCTCACAGTCAAGCAGCACAATCGTCTGCGCGAGCTGCTGGCGCCGGAGTGGGAGCTATTGCCGTGCTCGGGTGTCGTGGAGCGTATGCGTGAGGTCAAGGACGAGCAGGAGATCGAGCACATCCGCGCCGCGGCTGCGCTCGCCGACCAGGCCCTCGTCGAGACGCTCGAAGGGGGCATTGTGGGGCGCACCGAGCGCGAGGTGGCGATAACGCTCGAGTTGCGCATGCGCCAGCTCGGAGCACAGGCGCCAAGCTTCCCTTCGATCGTCGCGAGTGCCGGGCACGGCGCGCTGCCGCACGCAGAGCCGCGCGAGGTCGAGATCGCGCGCGGTGTGCTCGTCACGATCGACTGGGGCGCCTACCTGAACGGCTACTGCTCAGACTGCACGCGCACGTACGCCACCGGGCCGCTATCCGAGGAGGCTGCCGTGGTCTACGAGCTCGTCCTGCACGCCCAGGAAGCGGCACTGGAGGCCGTCCGGCCGGGAATCGGCGGACGCGAGGTCGACGGCGTGGCGCGCTCCATCATCGAGCAGGCGGGCCATGCCGAGCACTTCGGGCACGGCGTGGGGCACGGCGTGGGCATGGAGATCCACGAGGCTCCGCGACTGTCGCGCACCGCGGGAGAGGCACCGTTGCGCACAGGCAACATCGTCACCGTGGAGCCGGGCGTCTATGTGCCCGGGCGTCTCGGTGTGCGCATCGAGGATCTAGCGCTGGTTGGCGATCGCGGGTCTGAGCGGCTCACGAGCATGCCGAAGGAGCTCATATCGGTCGAATAGCGCCCAATCCGGCGCATACAAGGAGACCGAGAGCAGCGTGAGCAGCGGCAGAGACCAGACAAGGAAGAGCGCCGCTTGTGCATCGGGTGAGATGTGCCCGGGTGCCCATTGGAAGCTGATCCAAGCGAGCACGGTGCTCGACAGCGCGAGCACAGGCGGGCGCTCGCGCGAGCCGCGGACCTCCCAGGCCAGCAGCGCGAGGACGAACGGCAACAGGTAGTACACCGTGTCCCAGGTGTCCAGCAGGCAGCGCATCAGTAGCAGCAGCGCAAGAACCAGCAGCGCGTCGTGCTCGCGAAGCGACGATCCAACACTTCGGCGCTGTCTCAGCCACAACGCTGCCGTCAACAGGAACCCGACGAGCAGGATCAGCGGGTGACCGATAGCGCTCGCCCAAGATGGCCCGACGCGATAGCCCGGCTTCGGTACTCCGTAGAGACCATGCACAAGGGCGCCATGGTGGCCAAGGAACCACCATACCTGCCAGGGTTGGAAGATCGTCGAGGGTGACGAGGCAATTCCGCGTGAGCTCGCCACAAAGCCTCCGGAGGAGACAAGCGCAAGCGGACCCAGGACCACGGCGGCGAGGGCGCCCGAAATCGCCAAGCAGGGAATTCGGCGTCTCGCGGGTAGTGCTAGCAATACCGGTCCGAGCGCAAGCAACGCCCACTCCTTGTTGGCGATCGCGAGCCCCAAAAGCAGCGCGGCTGGGAGCATGCGCCCCCGGCTTGCCAGGAGCACCGCGGCAACGCACAGGGACGCACCGAGCAGCTCCTCCGGGTGGCCCAGTTCGAGCGCTCTCAACGTCAGAGGGTTGGCCACGCACACGCCGAGCGCCACCGCTCGAGAGAGCGCCGGGCGTCCGTCGGTGCGCATCTTGCTCACCAGCCACACACCTAGACCGGCGGCGGCAAGCAGACAGGGGAGGGCAACCATGCGGTAGACCGCTAGCTCGCCGCCTCCCCACAACGAGGGGATCAGCGCGAACGGTGCCCGCTCGACTAGCGAACCGCCATAGGCGGGCACGAGTCGCAAGAATTCCGCGAGATGGCCGCCAACAAGTGCGTCGAAGGCCGGCCGCGCCTCATTTTCGTAATCGTTCCAGGCGAATCCGTATAGGCCCAGCCACGCCATCGCCGCGCTGCCGGCACCCGCGGCGAGCACGCACAAAGCGTTCTCGCGCAAACGGCGATACGCCCATAGTTGCCTCACCCGATCTGCATCGACCGGTGAGGCACCTCGCTTGAGCTATTCGGCGGGGTCCTCGCGACGGCCGGAGACCGCCACGTTCATGCCTTCTCGCGCGAGACGATGGGCGATGTGGGTGCCAAGGCCTCCAGAGGCGCCTGTCACCAGAGCCGTAGGGCCTTGCAGAGTCTTCATGCCACACGCTCCCTTGGTTGGTCTATGGGCCTTAGGCATTGCTCACCGGGCCGCCCTTGGGCGGAGACCATGCCCGCCAAGGCGTTGAGCAAGGTGATGACGATACGGCGCTCGAGCTCGTCAGAGGCAGGCCCGCTACCCTCTCGCTCGTGATCAACACCAATCAATTCAAGAACGGCAACCATATTGACGTCGAGGGCACAGTCTTCAAGATCCTCGAGTTCCAGCATGTCAAGCCGGGCAAGGGTGGGGCGTTCGTGCGTACCAAGCTGCGCAGAGCCTCCGATGGTGCTGTCATCGACCGGACGTTTCGGGCGGGCGAGAAGTTTCGCTCGGTGCGTACGGAGGCACGCAAGATGCAGTTTCTCTACGCGGACGGCACAGACGCTCACTTCATGGACACGGAGTCTTTCGAGCAGATAGCGATATCGGAGGCAGCCTTTGCCGAGGCGCTGCGTTGGACTAGGCCCAGCAGCGAGGTGGATGTGCTGTTCATCGACGACGAGCCCTCGGATATCCAGTTGCCGAGCGCGGTGGACCTGGAGATCGCGCAGACCGAGCCGGGACTACGCGGCGATACTGCCTCGGGCGGCGGCAACAAGCCCGCAACCCTCGAGACCGGCGCCGTGATCCAGGTACCGCTGTTCATCGATGTGGGCGAGAAGATCAGGGTGGATACCCGCTCCGGCGAATACATGTCGCGATCCTCGTGACCTGCGTCGAAGCTCATCGAATTCGCAACGCAGGACGGTAGGCGCTATGCGCCGATCCGAGCAGCGTCGGGCGGCGGTGTTCGCCCTCTACCAGCACGATCTCACGGGAAGGCCCCTAGCTGAGACGTTGGGGAAGAACGCTTCGCTGCTCACGCTCGCCTTGGCCCACGCCGCCGCCGACAGAGCCGAGGAGCTCGACGAAGCGATCGACCGCCACGCGCACGGCTGGTCGGTAGAGCGCATCCAGCCGTTGGAGCGCAGCATCATGCGGGTGGCTTTGATCGAGATGTTGCATCCGGATGTGGCGCCCGCGGACACTCCGATTCCACCCGAGGGGGCTATCGAGGAGGCGCTGGAGAGCGCCAAGACGTTCTGTGGGAGCGATGCGCCTGGGTTCGTCAACGGCGTGCTGGGCGCGGTGTTGCGCGAGTTACGCCAGAATGCTTCGAACAAATGAGCTTGGAGCGGATCGACGATCTAATTGAGCAGTTGGAGCGCGCCGCCGAGCAGTTGCGCTCGGGCGAGCTCTCGGCTGACGCGGCGGCAACGATGGTTGAGGACTGCGCGGCCCTTGCGACACAGGCAAGTAGCGAGCTCGAGCGCCAAGCCCGGGCGGAGGTCTCCCAGCCCGCGCCGGGCCAGGATTCGCTTCTCTGAGTCGGGTCCCTAGTTTGGACGCCGCCTATCCGGAGCAGCTGCGTGAGGATGTGGAGCGCTACCTGGAGGGTATGCGCTTCTCCGAGGCGGCACTGACTTCAGGCTTGGAGGAGGCGATGCGCTACTCGCTGCTAGCGGGTGGCAAGCGCATCCGTCCGGTGCTGGCGCTTGCCACCGCCCACACGGTTGGCCTCTCGCGCGAGGACGCGATGCCGCTGGCGGCGACGCTCGAGCTGATCCACACCTATTCGCTGATCCACGACGACCTGCCTGCGATGGACGATGACGATCTACGTCGCGGCCGACCGACCTGCCATGTGGCGTTTGGTCAGGACGTTGCCATCCTTGCCGGGGACGGGCTATACGCCGAGGCGTTCCACCACCTACTTGCGGTGCGTCGTGCTGAGCCCGAGCGGGTGATCGCCGCGGCCGTGGAGCTTGCGAGCTCGACTGGGGTGAATGGCATGGTGGGTGGCCAGTATGTGGACGTGAAGGCAAGCGCTCCGAAGGGCCCAGAGGGGCTGCGACGCCTACATGAGCTGAAGACCGGACGGTTGATCGGCGCGTCGGTTGTGTGCGTACTCTCCTTGGCGGGTATGCACGGACCTGCGACAATTGCGTTTAGGCGCTTCGCCGCTGAGTTGGGTGTGCTCTTCCAAATCGTCGATGACATCCTGGACGTGACCGGCACCGATGAAGCGCTTGGCAAGCCGCGAGGTAGCGATGAGAGGCACGGCAAGCGAACATACGTGAGCGAGTTCGGAATCGATCGAGCCAGGGAACTGGCGGCAGAGTCCCACCGAACCGCACGAACGGCTCTTGCGGAAGCGGCTCTGGCGGTGGCAGATCCAACCGGAACAGGCCCGGCGCCGACAACCGAGCTCGAGCAGATCACAGACTTCATCTACACACGCACATCGTGAGAATCGCAAAGCAATCAGCCAAGAACTCGAGCGTGGGGGTGAGACGTCGGTGAGTCCAGCCGCCGGTGAGAATGGCGCAGGCCCGAGGCCTTCCCGAGGAGCTGGCAGGCTGCTCGAGCGGATCGACGGGCCAGCGGATGTTCGTGTGCTCTCCGAGGAGGAGCTCGCTCAGCTCGCGCAGGAGGTTCGCGAGCACATTATCGACACGGTGGGGGAGATCGGTGGACACTTCGGCGCGAACCTGGGGACGTGCGAGCTTGCGGTAGCGCTGCACTCGTTGCTGGACTCGCCACGGGACAAGATCCTGTGGGATGTGGGTCACCAGGCTTACCCGCACAAGGTGTTGACGGGCAGGCGGGCGCGACTGCAAACGATTCGCCAGTACGGCGGTCTGGCGCCGTTCTGCTCGATCGAGGAGTCTGAGCACGACATCATGGGCGCTGGCCACGCCTCCACTTCGGTGGGATATGCGGTGGGGATCAAGGAGGGCATGCGCCATCTCGACGACAAGCACGCCGATGGCAAGGTGGTGGCGGTGATCGGCGACGGTGCCATGACCGGCGGGGTGGCATTCGAGGCGATCGGCCAGGCCGGTGGCTTGGGTACGCCGATCGTGGTGGTGCTCAATGACAATGGCATGTCCATCGCTCCGAACGTGGGTGCGCTGTCGCGCTATTTCAACCGGGTTCGCTTGAACCCGAAGCTGTGGCACGCTCGCTCGGGCGTTGAGGGAGGGTTGACGCGGCTGCCGGGAAGCATCGGTTCGGCCTTCGAACGGCTCGGGCCACAGCTGAAGGAGTCGATCAAGGCGTTCTGGGCGCCAGGCCTTTGGTGGGAGGAGCTCGACTGGGCTTATATGGGCGTGATCGACGGGCACGACGTCCGTGCATTGCGCGAGGCGTTGCGCGAGGCGCTGGCGGCGAAGCGCCCCGTGGTGGTGCATATCGCCACCGTCAAGGGCAAGGGCTTCGCGCCTGCCGAGGACGGCGGTTTGGAGGGCATGGAGAAGTGGCATGCTGCCAAGCCGAAGTCGATCTTGAATGGCGTGCCCACCTCCTCGCCGGCCAGCTCGTCTACGCCCAAGGCGTCTTCTGTGGGTAGAGGAGCACCTCAGTACACCCAGGTGTTCGGCGAGGCGCTGGTGCGTGAGTGCCGGCGCGATGAGCGGGTGGTGGGTATCACCGCGGCGATGAACTCCGGCACCGGGCTGAACATCCTGCAGGAAGCGATGCCTGAGCGCTACTTCGACGTTGGCATCGCCGAGCAACAGGCGATCTTGTTCGCAGCGGGGCTGGCGCTTCAGGGAGTCAAGCCGGTGGCAGCGATCTACTCGACCTTCTTGCAACGTGCTTTCGACCAGATAGTCCATGACGTTTGCTTGCAGAAGCTGAACGTCGTCTTCGCGATGGATCGGGCGGGCCTCGTCGGCGACGACGGCCCCACCCATCACGGGGCATTCGACATCGCCTACTTGCGATGCCTGCCGAACATCGTGCTGATGGCTCCGCGCGATGAGGCGTTACTTGTGCACATGTTGCACACCGCGCTCTGCTACGACGACGGCCCGATCGCGTTGCGCTACCCCCGTGGGGAGGGCATGGGAGTGCAACTGCCATCGGATCCCCGGACGCTTGCGATCGGCACGGGGGAGATTCTCCGCGAAGGGGGCGCCGCTGGGCCGGTGGGGGCCCGTGTGGCGCTCATCGGCTACGGGTCCGGGGTAGGCAAGGCGATCGAGGCGGCTGACCTACTGGCGGGCGAGGAGATCGCGGTGACCGTGGCGGACGCGCGCTTTGCCAAGCCAATCGACGCGGGTCTCATGGCTCAGCTGGCGGCCGAGCACGATCTGCTTGTAACGGTCGAGGAGGGAGTGTTGGCGGGCGGCTTTGGCTCGGCGGTGTGGGAGACCCTCAACGAGGCCGGGACAGCGCCTCCCAGGATCCTGCGCGTGGGGCTGCCCGACCGCTACGTCACCCACGGCAAGCCGGCTCTGTTGCACGAGGAGATCAACTTCACCGGCGAGCGCATAGCCGAGCGCATTCGCGCTGCCATAACCGATCGCCGCTCTGCCGCCGTCGGGGCAAATTGATCTAGTTGTTCCAGGCGGCGCATGCTGGCCAGCAGAGGCTGGATACATGTCCTTTTCTCATTCTGTACACCGGCCGGCACATGTGCCGGCCGGCCGGACCGTACATGTACGGTCCGGGACCGAGCCGCATGCGGCTCGGTCTTCCATAAGAAATGGAAGGAAAGAAAGGGGGGAGGGTGTTAAATGAAACGACCCGCCGGGGAAGCGGGCCGTTTCGAGGGGAGGAGGGATGCTGCTGTACTTCGGGTCGAACACAATGATGCATCACGGGAACACACGTTTGTGTGACGTCCATCACAGTCACGTCGAATTCTTTAGATTGCTCGAACTTGCGATATCCCTCCTGGGCCCTCATGCCCCTCAGCGGATACCGTCTGTGCATGACTAAGCAACGCTTGGACACGCTTCTGGCTGAGCGCGGGCTGTTCCCGTCGCGCACGCGAGCAGCCGCGTCGGTGATGGCCGGTGAGGTCACGATTGGCCGCCACGGGCAGCGGGCGCGCAAGCCAGGCGAGTTGGTAGAGATCGACGCGGAGCTGAGCGTGCGCGAGCGCTCTCGTTTCGTGTCGCGGGGAGGCCTCAAGCTCGAGAACGCTCTCGATGGTCTCGATATCTCGGTAAGCGGACGCCAGGCACTTGACGTGGGAGCCTCCACCGGCGGGTTCACCGATTGCCTGCTTCAGCGTGGTGTGGCCGAGGTCGTTGCCGTGGATGTGGGCTACGGCGATCTCGACTACAAGCTTCGCATCGACCCACGCGTGACGCTGCTCGAGCGCACGAACGCCCGTTCGATAACGCCCGCGATGTTGCCTTATGCCCCCACGCTGGTGGTGATCGACGCTTCCTTCATCTCGCTGGGAAAGTTGCTGCCAGCGGTGCTCGCGTGTGTCGCGGAGCGTTATGACGCGCTCGCCCTCGTCAAGCCGCAGTTCGAGGTCGGTCGCGAGCGGGTTGGCAAGGGTGGGGTTGTACGCAACGCCGAGGATCGTCGCTCGGCACTCATCGACGTCGGCGCCACCGCACTCGAGCTCGGAGCCAGCGTGCTCGGCTATCGCTCCTCAGGTCTGCCTGGCCCGAAGGGCAATCTGGAGAGCTTCGTGTGGCTGGCGGAGCCAGGACGGCTTGGCGGTGCGCGGGATGCGGCGGCTCTGGAGCGGATGGCACTGGAGGTGGAGCCGTGACCGGTGAGATCGACGGAGATGGCTCTGGAGGTGAGCTGTGACCGATGAGATGGAGGGCTCTCGAGTGGATGACGCTGGCCCGGGAGCTGTGAGTGCCCCCGACCGGCGTGACCCCGCCGTGCTTCCCGAGCTACCGGTGAAGTCGGTGGGCGCTGTGTCGGTGCTGACCCACAGCCGCCCTGCCCAAACCGTGGATGCCCTTCAGACGCTGATGCACGCCGCCGTGAAGGCCGGCGTCAGCTTGCACTTCGACGCCGAGGAGGCAGCCAAGCACGAGCTTCCCTCGCGTAGCGACGTCGTGGTGAACACGCTCAACGACGATGACGTCGACCTGTGCATCGTGCTCGGAGGCGACGGCACCATCCTGCGTGCGCTGCGTCGATATGCGGGCACAAGCGTGCCTGTGTTCGCCGTCAACTTCGGCGACATCGGGTTTCTCGCCACGATCGAGCCGCAGGAGCTGGCCGAGGGTGTGCTTCGCGCTTTCAAGGGCGATTTCGAGCTCTTGAGGCTGCCCGCGATCGTGCTCGACGCCCCCGCCGGGCCCGAGCGCGCGTTCAACGATGTCGCCATCCACCGCAAGGTTGGCGAGCGCGTGGCCGAGCTTGCCTACGTTCTCGACGGGGAAGAGCTCGGTAGCGTGCGCTGCGACGGACTTGTGGTGGCCACCCCAGCTGGGTCCACCGGCTACAACCTCGCCAACGGCGGCCCCGTCATGGCCTGGGGGGTGAAGGGCCTCGTGGTGTCGTTCATCGCGCCGCACTCGCTGACCGCACGCACGCTTGTGGCTGCTCCAAAAGATCGTCTCACGATCCACAATCTCTCCCGCGAGCCACTCGACTTGTCAGTTGACGGTCGCCCCGTCGGCGAGCTAGCCCCAGGGGCTGCGATCGACGCACGCTTCGTCGATGACTCAGGCATCATCGCGCAGCTGCCGGACTCCTCCTTCTATCGCAGGCTACGGGAGAAGTTCGGGCGCCTCGCACGCTGAGCGGAACTGTCACAGGTCTCGGGGTCGGCGAGTGGCCGAAGAAACGCGTCTACCAGAAACTGGGAGACCGCTATCGGCGAGGGGAGACCGCTAGGCGAGCGGTTTGCCGATGAGGGTCAGGCCACGCTGCGTTGGCGCTTGGGCGTCTCGTCGGTGCGATGCAACGAGTCGATGAAACCATCGAGCTGCTCGCGTGAGAAGCGTCGCTGTCCGCCCGGGGTCCTATAGCCAGCCAGATAGCCCGCGTCGGTCCAACGACGAATCGTGGCAAGCGACACGCCGAGGTAGCGTGCTGCCTGTGAGCTTGTGAACACGAGCTGATGCTCGTGGCTGGGATTCTCATGGCTGGGATTCGCGGTGTTGAGCATCTGTTCGCCTCTCCTCTGGTCGGGCTCGAGTGGCGCTTGCCTCTAGGTAGACCGCTAAGCGCCCGGATGTATGGAGATACGGCACTCTGCCCGCAAAGGTTGAGCCTCCGCGAGCTTTGTGGACCTTTGACCGACGAAGGCGCTCACAACGCACAGAGCGCTCGAAACGGGGCTACAAGCCGTTTGACAGCGTCGAAATCGTCGTCTTTTGGCGGTAAAGCCCTCTTTGTGCAAGACGTCGTGCATCCGCTTGTACGAAGTGGACAATTCGTCTAATCCCTCTACTATGCTCCTTGAACCTACTCAACACTCATCGTGCTTGGCTGAGGATGGAGGCCGTCGCACGGGTGTGTTGACCCCGCCTGAGTGACGGAAGGAGCTTTCTATGCCTCTAAAAGGCTAATTTGAAAGTTACTGGCGTTGCGGGCGCCGCTTGCTCGTGGCGCCCGCAGCTCCGTTTAGCTGCTGTTAGCAACTAACACGGCACAGCCGACCGGCTGTGTTCAGGCCAGCGGTTGAGCCAACGCTCTGGCCCGGCGCTCGAAATCGAGCTCTGCCTCGAAATCCGCGTCGTCGCCGTGCGCGAAGGTCACCGGTCCCTCGCGTTCGAGCATCGCGATGAAGCTATCCACCAGCTCGGCGTCCAACTGGCGTCCTGCAACCCGTCGCAGCTCTGTTATGGCATCCCTGGCGGTCATCGGAGAGCGGTATGAGTCTCGGGCGGTCAACGTGTCATACACGTTGCACACAGCCAGTATGCGTGAGGCCAGCGGGATCTCATGGCCGATCAAACCGGCTGGATAGCCGCTGCCATCCATGTGCTCGTGGTGGTGGAGGATCGCGTCTGCCACCGGGCCATAGCCATCCAGGCGCCCCACCAAGAGCGCTCCGTCCTGAGGATGACGGCGGATGACCGCCCAGTCCTCGTCGGAGAGGATCTCTGCGTGCAGGATGCGGTCGGGAAGCCCGAACTTGCCGATGTCGTGCAGCAACCCAGCCGTGTGGATGAGGTCTTGGTCGGAGTCGCTGCATTTGACCTCGCGCGCGAGCTCCCGGGCATAACGTGCGACGGCAGCCGAGTGCCTGGCGGTCTTGCGGTCCCGCAACGAGAGCGTTTCTACCAGAGTCGTCAGCACGCCAAGTTGCGCAGAGGCAAGTCGGATCGAGTGCGCCTCCAGCTGCTCGGCTCGGTCCTCCGAGCGCGAAAGGGCACGTGCGAGATACTGGAATATGAAGATCACCAGCACCACACCAAGCAGTGCCGGATAGCCGAGGTCGATATATGCAAGCGGAAGAACCGCCGCCAGGATGGCCTCCGCGGTAAAGCCGGGGAGCACCGGTATGAGCACCGTACGCATCTGGGACACGAACTTTCGCCCCTCCATCACCCACTTCTGGATGGCGATCAGGACGAAGTTGATAAGCATGAGCCCTACGCAAATCCCGAACAGGATCAGCACAAATGTGGTGCCGTTCTGAGTGCTGGCAATGTGGGTGCGTTGCACAGTGCCGACCGCAAGATGGATCACGAGACTGCCGAGCAAGGTGAAGGCCGCATAGGTGGCAGCGTTGGAGAGGCACACAACGAGTGGCGGGCGGCGAGCTAGCGAGTCGACCGCGATTGCCGCCGCAGCCACCGCCACCGCGGGGGCTGGGCCGAGCACTGTCATGGCGAGCACAAGCGCCGCAAAGCAAGCCGACACACTCTGGCCGCCGAGAGGGATCTCGAGGCGCTCGCCGGCAACCGCAAGCACAAGTAGAAGCGCTAGCAAACTAAACGGCTGCCAATCCGCCGCCACTGTCGTGATCGCGGCAAGGAAGATTGCGGCGGCGAGCAATACCACCTGACTGGCGGCATACAAACACACCAAATGTCGCCTGGAGAGTCTCATGAGAGGCCAAAAGACGACATGTCGTCCTTAACGGCCGATTCCATGTCGTCCTTTAGGGCTACCAGGCGGGCTAAACGTTCGGTTTCATGCCCTCAAACACCGTCACACGTCTATTCGTGACGTAGCACTCGTCCCCGTTTTCCTCTGCTCAGACTCGGCTGCTTCTCAGGTGGGGGACCCACCGGTAGGCGAGACCCTCAATCTGGCCGACTCGCTCAGCGAGATTCGCATGAATGCGCCGGTGAGAACCATGCTGACTATACCTGCCATCAACATGGCTCCACGTGGAGAAGTCAACGTTGCCACCGTGCCTCCGAGCGCGAAGCCGAGTGCCGGGCAAAGCGCGTTGATCGATCCCACCGCGCTCATCAGCCGTCCATGCAACTCGGTTGGAGTCAGCTTTTGCACAGCGCTGATGAGTGACGGCCAGTGAATCCCGTTGCCAACACCCCCGATGAACGCGGCCACGCAGGCAAGCGCAAGTGTTGGGGCTGCCGCGTAGCCAAGGTAGGCCACACCGAGGAAGAACACACCGCCGGTCAGCATGGGGGCAAGCGGTCGATGCGTTGCCCGAGCAAACACCACCGCCCCACCCGCCGCGCCTATACCCCAGCTGGTCACCAGCAGCCCATAGCCCAGATCGCCCGCGTCGAGGGTGGTCTTGACATACAGCACCTCGACCGGCTCGACTGCGGCGAGAAAGACGATTGCGATGGCCTCGGTGAGCAGCAACGTACGCAGTTGCGGCATGAGCTGGGTGTATCGCCAGGCAGCCATCAGGCGATCGCGAATCGAATGCTCGTCTTGAGCCTCGACGTGAGTCCGCATGCCAATCATCAACACACCCGCGATGGAGAATGTAAGCGCGTCGAGGAGCATCGTCGCGGGGCCGCCAACCGCGCTCACCAGCAGCGCACCGATCGCCGGGCCAGCCGCGAAGGCTCCCATGAACGCAAAGTTGAGTGCCGCGTTCGCCTGACGTTGAGCGGTTTCCTCTGAGGGCTCCTCGCCATCGCCGGAGGGGTCGAGCTGCGTATCTCCATCGAGCGCGATGCGAGCCGCGGAGGCCCGTATGAGGGCCGTAACCGCAACTGCCAAGACGCCATCGAAGGCGACAAGCAGGAGTACGCCGGTGAGCAGGAAGTGCCACAACAGCAGGGCGAGTCCCACCGTTGCCACTCCCTCGAGCAAAAAGAGAATGGTCAGGGTGCCTCGCCGCGGCGAGTGCTCCACTCGAGCCACGAGCATCGGTGCGAACAGCGCCGGAAGCAGGCCTCGGGCGAGAAACAGGCCTGCTGTAGCTATCGCGCTATGCGTATGGTCGTAAACGGCCAAGGCCAGCGCGACATAGCCGAACCAGGTTCCGAGTTCGTTGACCGTATAGGCAAGCAGTATTCTCCGCAGTCGGGGAGACTTTGGAAGCAAGTACGCCTCTCGACGTTGGCGGTGGCTCGGCGCTCAGTTACCGAATGGCGGCATTCTAGGGTGAACCGCCGACGTGACATTGAGGATCGCGATGTCTCATCGCGATCGCACGCTTATCGCTGGCTTGACTGTAGCCCCGCTCGCGCGCTAAGAGTCGTATCGGTAAAAGCCGCCCTGTTACTGCTCACCGACTTTACTCTGAGTGGGGCCCCGAGCCGATCGAGCGCAGGCCCGTGAATGTCGAGCTTGCATCGCTTGGGAGCGACCCGAGCTCGGCCTCGTTGCTAGTTGCCGCGGCCCGAGCAAGCACCGACAGGCCCTTCACGCTGGCGGCCGATATCGCGGCCCACGTGAGTGCTACGCCGAGGTCGATCATCGCGCGGTCCGCCAGCTATGCTTGCGCCTCTCAGGGTTGAGAGCGACAGATCTGTGGCTGTGAAGTCGTTGTGGCATTGCCCTCACAATGATGATGTCCGGAAGGTCGCCTGTCTGTAGAGCAAAGGGTGCCGATCTTGTCGTCCTAAAGGTGCCAAGGCGTGTCGTCCCAAGGGGGCATGACCGCTGATCTTGCGCCCGTGGGTGCGGATCACGCCGGAATCTGACGCGCTCGGCGTTTGCAACGCTGCCGCCAGCCAAGCCGGTACGGTTACGAGCGCATGTCAGCTGAAGCCGCCGGGCTTGACCGGCCCATCGACGTGATCATCGCCGACGACCACACGGTTGTGCGCGACGGCATCCGTGCCGTGCTGGAGCGCGAGGCCGGCGAGTTCCGTGTGGTGGCCGAGGCAGCCGATGTCCCCGCAACGGTTCGGGCCGTAAGGGAGTTCAAGCCCGACCTACTGACGCTCGACCTCACGATGCCGGGCGGCTCCAGCCTCGCTGCTCTGCCCACGTGCTTCGTTGCCCACCCAACGCTGGCGGTGGCGATCTTGACGATGCGTGAGGATCCCGAGTATGCCCGCCAGGCGCTGCGCGCCGGCGCCCGTAGCTACGTCCTGAAGGAGGCCGAGCCCGCTGAGCTGTTGCAAGCATTTCGCTTGGCGGTTGCCGGGCGCAACTACTTGCATCCGCGGCTCGGAGCATTGATGGTGACCCGCGAAGGCGACTCCCAGGACGGGGTCGCGCTCAGCGAGCGCGAGCGCGAGGTCGTGCGGCTGATCGCGCTTGGCTTCACCAACCCCGAGATCGCCGAGCAGCTCCACGTGGCTGAGCGCACCGTGAAGACCTACCGTGCTCGAGCCATCGAGAAGCTGGGATTCTCCTCCCGCGCCGAGATAACCGCCTACGCTCGCAAGCTCGGCTTGGTCGAGTAGGCCACTGTACGCCTGAGTGGCTCATCGAGCCGGTTCGCCACCGAGCCGGTTCACGCAGGCGAGGGGCGGCCCGCCAACGGCACCGTCAAGCGCATCGTGGCTCCACCGCCCTGGGCAGGCACCAACTCGAGCTCGCCGCCCACGAGCTCGGCGCGCTCGCGCATGCCTGAGACGCCAAAACCACCCTTCAGTTCTTCGCCAGGCGTGCGCGGTCTGGACGGCCCGCCTTCGGGTAGACCGTCGCCATCGTCGGTCACCGATGCGGTCACCTTGCCGTCGCGTTCGCTGACACTGATCACCGCACGTGTGGCTTTCGCGTGACGACTGACGTTCGTGAGCGCCTCCTGAACGACACGGTAGAGGGTGCTCTCGAGCTCCGGGTCTAGGCGGCGATCGCTCTCATCAAGCTCGATGTCGGTGCGAATCTCCAGGCCATCGATTGCTTGGGCGCGGCGGGCGAGTGCCTCCAGAGCGGGCACGAGTCCAAGGTCGTCGAGGGCAGCGGGGCGAAGCTCTGTAATCAGGTGGCGCAGGCCGTCGATCTCCTGGCCCAGACCCTCGAGCACGGTATCCACAGCGTTGCTCAGCGCAACCTGGTCGGCGAGGTCGCGGGCATTGGCGAGCTTCAGCCGCAAAGCCCCGAGGCCCTGCACGGTTTCGTCGTGGATCTCCCTGGCCCAGCGCGTACGCTCGCGCTCACGCGCCTCCATGCCGTAGCGCAGTCGCTCGATCTCCACCGAGCGCTCGGCCGCAAGCCGCTGGGCGACGCTTGCCGCGAAGGCATTGAAAGCACGTCGGTCGGGATCGCGAAAGCTCCCGTCCGTGCGTGCGGCAATCACAAGTCCCCCGGTTTGGCCATCCAGGCTGAAGGGCTCGACCAGTACGGCTCGCGCTTCGAGGCCCAGCTCGTGCAGCCAAGTCGCTTCCTGTCCGCGCGGGCGCTCCAGCGAGAGCGACTTGCCGGTCTTGTAGAGCGCCCCGAGGGCGCTGCCCTCGGTGGGGAGCACACGCACACGGACCGAGCCCGGGCCGCTAGAAGCCGCGACGCGCAGCTCGCGGCGCTCCTCCACCACCATCAACATCGTCGAGGCGTCGAGCAGCGCTAGACCTCGATCGGCCATCAGACGCAGCAACCACAGCTCGGACCCGGAGAGCACGGCGTGGGATTATGAACGTCTGAGCGCCGGCAGCTCGCCGGTGCTGGCTGGAGGGTGTCCGGGGGGCCATGTCGATTGCACGTCCAGGGGACCTGGTCGCCGAGCCGCCCGGCGCGTCTGGGCGAGCAGTTGGTTGGCTGTAAGACCCTCCTGCCACGCCGCGATTCCCACGGAAATGCGCAAAGGATGGCGCTTTCCCCCGGACTCGATCTTGACCGCATGCAGCCTGCCAAGCGCCCGACGTGCCACGATCTCCCCGCGCCGCTCGTCGGCACCTGGCAACACCACCAAAAGCTCGCCCTCGGCGGCGTGCCCGACACGATCGAAGCGACGCAACTCGCGCCCGAGTGCAACCCCAAGGTAGGCAAGCGCTTGTGAGGGAAGCTCCTCGCCGTGGGTGCTCGAGAGATGTTCCACGTCGTCGAGGCTGACAAGCAGGCAGCTGAGAGCGGTGCGATGACGCCCCGCTCGATGGACCTCTTCGTCTAGGCGCGCCACCAGCTCCGCCGAGGAAAGACATTCGCGGGTGCCTCGATGCGTCTGGGTGGAGTTCTGGGAGTTACTGGCAACCATGCCGATAAGGGTGATAGGGCTTGCAGAGCAGCCATCTGTGGCTTCTTCTTGCGCTGACGTCCAGATTATCGACCGATCCCCGTGAGATGTGAGCCGTGATCCGTCGGTGCTCACTGGTACACCTGTGCTGTGCTCTGCGAGCTACGCGTCGAAAATCTGCTTCTCATCGAGCGCGCCGAGCTCACGCTGGCGCCAGGCTTGAACGTTCTCACCGGCGAGACGGGTGCTGGCAAGACGGTCTTGGCGCACGCACTGGATCTATTGATGGGAGGCCCCGCCCGCACCGGCCGTTCGCGCTCCGGGATCGTGCGGCCTGGGGCAGAGGAGGCCTACGTCGAGGGCGTCTTCTCGGTTCCCGAGAACATGCGCACGGAGATCGCCGAGAGCTTGCCCGAGAACGTGCGCGGCGAGAGCGATATGGGCAACGAGGAGCTTGTGCTTGCTCGGCGTGTGAGCGCCGATGGGCGCACCCGGGCATATCTCAACGGACGCTCAGCCACGGTGAGGGATTTGCGCGAGCTGGGAGCGCGCTTGATCTCTTTCTACGGCCAACACGAGCACCGCAAGCTAGTGCTCGCCAGCGCACAGCTACAGACGCTCGACGATGCGTGCGGGCCCGCGCACGCGCAGCTGCTCGAGGCGTGCGCTACTTGCTACCGGGAGACCCGCAGGCTCGAGTCCGAGCTCGAGCGACTATGCCAGCTAGCGCTCGCACGAGAGCAAGAGCTCGAGCTGCTCGAGTACGAGTTGACGGAGATAGAAGCGCTGGCTCTTGACGAGGACGAGCATCGAGCTCTTCTCACTCGCCGCGAGCGCTTGCGACGCCTCGAGGCGCTGCACTCCAGCGCCGGCTCTGCCGCGGACGCCCTTGCCCCGGAGGCCTCAGATGGCCCTGGGGCGGCACACCTGCTTGCCGGGGCCGCCGCCAAGCTCGAGAGTCTTGCCGGAATCGACCCCGAGCTCGACGCGCTTGCGCGGCGCAGCGCTGGGCTTGCGATCGAGGCCCAGGACATCGCGGGTGCCCTGCGTGGCTACTGCGAGAGCATCGAGTCCGAAGGGGGCTCGTTGCAGGCAGTGGAAGAGCGGCTTGCATCGCTCGAGCGGGTGTTGCGCAAGCACGGTGGCACGATCTCCGCGGTGCTCGAGCATGCCGAGCGGGGACGTGCGCGACACAAGGAGCTACTAGGCGCCAGCGTGGCCAAGCAACAAGTCGAGGAGCTGCTTGCGGCCGAGCGGGCAACCTTGCAAGATCACGTCGAGGGGTTGCGGGCGGCCAGGGAAGACGCCGCCATTGCACTGGCCGCCGGTGTCCGCGAGCAGCTGGCGGCGCTTGCGATGGGCGACGCTAGCTTCGAGATCTCGCTGAAGCCGACCGAGCCGAAAGCCAACGGCGGCGACGCGGCAGAGTTCGTGATCGCTCCGAACCCAGGCGTGACGAGCGCTCCTCTGCGAGAGATAGCCTCCGGTGGCGAGCTATCGCGCGTGATGCTCGCACTCACCAGCGCAAGCAGTGACGGTGGTGGGGCAACCGGCGGCTCCTCTAAGTCGACGCTCGTGTTCGACGAGATCGACGCGGGCATCGGCGGGCATACGGCGCGGGCGGTGGGGGAGCGCTTGCAGACCCTTGCACGGAGCAGGCAGGTTATTTGCATCACCCATCTGCCGCAGATCGCCTCGCTTGCCGTCCGTCACTTCTCAATTGCCAAGGACACCTCGATCGAGCCAACGCTTGCGACAGTGACTCAGCTTGCCGAGCGCGATGTCGTGACCGAGCTCATGCGAATGCTCGGTGCCGAGGAGCAGGATGACGCCGCGCGCCGTCATGTACGAGAGCTGCGTCGCGCTGCCTGAGCGGTTGCCGATTGCGCAGCTCCGATGCGCAATCGCTATCTGAGCGTTACCCTCGGGTTTGATGGCCGCAACCAGGCAGCCGCTAGACCCGACCGCGCCCGCCTTGGGGATCTTGCCCACGCCCTCGCGCGAGATAAGCGGTCCAGTGCGTTTGGGACGCAAGACCAAGCTGCTCGTCCGACACCTCGTGGCGGGCGATATCGCCGTCATCGATCACCTGGATATCGACCGGGTATCGGCTGAGGAGCTGATCGCGGCAAGCGCCGTGGCGGTACTCAACTGTCGAGCTTCTACCAGTGGTACTTACCCGAATCTCGGTCCACAACTGCTTGTAGAAGCGGGCGTGCTGCTCATGGACATGCCCGATGACTTGCTGTTTCACTCGCTCTCCGACGGAGATCCCGTGACGGTGCGCACAGCACCCTCTGACACTCGCGGCGAGGTGCTCTACAGGGGCCGTCGGCTCGCCTCAGGGGTAGTGCTCGACGTGGCACGCGTGCGCGCCGAGACCGAGGCACGCAGGCGCGAGATCGGCGACGCACTCGAGCGCTTCGCCCACAACACGATCGAGCACATGCGTGAGGAGCGCGAATTGCTTGCGGGCCGGATCGACCTGCCACGCTTTCGCACCGACTTTCGCGACCGTTCCGCTCTGGTGGTGGTGCGCGGCGTGGATCACCAACGCGACCTACGTGCTCTGAAATCGTTCATCAGGGACACCCGTCCGGTGCTCGTGGCTGTCGACGGAGGGGCGGACGCACTGCTCGAAGAGGGTCTCTGCGCCGACATGATCGTGGGTGACATGGACTCTGCCGGCGAGCCGGCGCTGCTCGCGGCGCGCGCGGGCAAGACTGAGCTGGTGGTGCACTCCTATCCAAATGGTCACGCTCCGGGCAGGCATCGCCTGGAGGAGCTTGGAGTGCCTTTCAAGCTGGTGCCGGCACCTGGAACGAGCCAGGATGTGGCCATGCTGATCGCCGCGGAGAAGGGTGCACGGTTGATTGTGACCGTGGGGTCGCAGTTCAACCTCGTCGAGTTCCTGGATCGCAATCGCGAAGGCATGTCCTCCACCTTCCTCACCCGTCTGCGGATAGGGGAGATACTGGTAGACGCCAAGGGTGTGAGTCGTCTGTATCGACCGATGCCCGGGCTCGCCCCGCTAGTGGTGGTGATCGTCGCCGGCCTGATCGCGATGATCGCGGTCGTGTGGATGACCCCGGCGCTGCGCGACGTGGCAGACCTACTATGGCTCAAGCTCCAGCTGCTGTTCGGCTCCAGCAGCTAAAGCCAAGACGCCATGTTCGACTACCGCTATCACGCGCTTTCGCTTGCCGCCGTGCTGTTCGCACTCGCCGTGGGAGTACTGATCGGCGTAGCAATCGGCGACTCAAATCTCGTCTCCTCGGCTCAGAACGGGATCGTGAAGAATCTGCGCTCCGAAGTGAGCGGTTCGCAGCACAATCTCGAACAGGTCGGGGCTCATCTCTCAGAAGAGGAAACGCTCGCCGTAGACCTTTGGCCGTTCGCGGTTCACGGCCTGCTCGCGGGAAAGAATGTTGGCCTGGTGTTTCTTGGTAACTCATCCAACGAGATCGATGCGCTCGTGCGTAGCGGTGTGGGGGAGGCCGGTGGCAACGTGAAGGCGGTGGTGGCGGTGCGCGAGCCGCTCGATACGGCCGGTGTCGCCGCGCAGGCAACGGGCTATCGCTATACCGCGCTTGCCTCAGACCCTTCGCTTGTCAAGCAGTTTGGGGTGCGCATCGGCAGACAGCTCGTCAGCGGTGGGCAGTTGCTGGAACGAGTGCACACGAGGCTACTCAGCTCTTATGACGGGGAACTAGGCAAGCTGGAAGGACTAGTCGTAGTGCGCGCTGACCCGACCGGTATGAGCGAACAAGCTGCGAAGAGCAGCACCGAATTCAACTCAGGCCTGATCGCGGGAGTCGCATCGGAAGGGGTACCCGTTGTGGGAGTGGAGCTGACAACCACAGAACCGTCACAGATTCCCTGGTACAAGGCTGAAAACCTGGCAAGCGTCGATGACCTGGACACGATCGCTGGACGGACGGCGCTGGCGTTCGCGCTCGCGGGGGACCACGGAGCCTACGGTGTCAAGTCAACCGCCGATGCCCTGCTTCCCTCGGTGGTCCGCTAACTTGCGCCGGTGCATGCGCTCGCGTTCGTATTGGCTACAGGCTGTGCCGTCGGCCTAGCCTCGCCGCTGTTGCGTGCGTTGACCGAGGGCGGGCACGTCAAGGCCAACTACCGGCAGCGGAGCGTGGCTTTTCCATTCGGTGTGCTGAGCATGGTGGGCGCGCTCCTCGCGCTGCTCCCACTCGCGCTGCTGCAGCGGCTCGAAATCGCCGATGTGCTCCACCCAGAGACGCTCACAATCGCTGTGTATGTGCTCGGAGTTGGCTTTCTCGGTCTCGTGGATGACACGCTTGGCGGAGAGCCACGTGGTTGGCGGGGCCACGGAAGGGCTGCGATGCGCATGCAGCTATCCACCGGCGCGCTGAAGGCGGCTGGGTCGCTCGGACTCGCCCTGTACGCGATGAGCTACTTGGGGCTCTCAACCGGGCGCTGGCTGCTCGCGAGCGCGGTGCTGGTTTTGGCCACGAACGCGTTCAATCTGCTTGACCTGCGTCCAGGGCGTGCCACAAAGGTGTTCGTGGTGCTCGGGGTGGCTCTCACAATCGGGTCGATGAACGTGCGAGCGCTTTGGGCACTAGGCCTATTCGTAGGCCCAGCGCTGGTCGCCGGGATCTACGACCTGCGCGAAATGGCGATGCTCGGCGACACGGGCGCCAACCTACTAGGTGCTCTAGCCGGCCTATGGTTGGTGCTTACGCTCTCTGAGCTTGGGCAGCTCCTCGCGCTTGCCGTACTGCTCGCGGTGACCGTCTACGGGGAGCTGCGTTCGATCTCGAGCCTCGTGGAGCGGATTCCGCTGCTGCGCCAACTAGACTCTTGGGGCAGGCCGCAGGGCCTTCCAAGATGACTTCGCCTCACTCCGACCGCCACGCACAGGCTCCGGCCAAGACCCGGTTCATATTCGTCACCGGCGGAGTGGTGTCTTCGCTTGGAAAGGGGATCGCCGCTGCGTCGATCGGACGGCTGCTCGTAGCGCGCAACCTGACCGTGGGCCTACAGAAGTTCGATCCCTACATCAACGTCGATCCAGGCACGATGTCCCCCTACCAGCACGGGGAGGTGTTCGTCACAGAGGACGGTGCGGAGACCGATCTGGACCTCGGCCACTACGAGCGCTTCACCGACTCCAACACGAGCCGTGCCTCCAACGTCACCGCTGGGGGTGTTTACGACACGGTGATCCGTCGTGAGCGTCGCGGCGACTACCTCGGCGGAACGGTCCAGGTGGTGCCGCATATCACCGACGAGATCAAGCAGCGGATCGCACTGATCGCGGAGTCCACCGACGTGGACTACGTGATAACCGAGATCGGCGGCACCGTTGGCGATATCGAGTCGCTCCCATTTCTCGAGGCGATCCGTCAGTTTCCGGTGGATGTGGGCAGGCGTCGCTGCATGTTCATCCATCTCACGCTCGTCCCATATATCGGCCATGCGGGTGAGTTGAAGACCAAGCCCACGCAGCATTCGGTCAACGAGCTGCGGCGTATCGGGATCGCACCGGACATGCTCATGTGCCGCTCCGAGGGCCCGCTCTCGATGGATATCCGCAAGAAGATCGCTCTGTTCGCGAGCTTGCCGGCCGATGCGATCGTCTCGGCGCGCGACGTCGACAACATCTACAAGGTGCCACTCGTATTCCGCGAGCAGGGGGTGGACGATTTCATTCTCGAGCACTTTGGAGGAGAGGCACCGGCGCCGGATCTCTCCAAGTGGCAGGAGCCAATCGAGCGGGCTGAGCAGGCACGACGGACGATTCGCATCGCACTCGTCGGCAAGTACGTACAGCTCCAGGACGCCTATCTGTCGGTCTCCGAAGCGCTACGCCATGCGGCGGCACTCCAGGGCGCCACGATCCAGATCGATTGGATCGACTCCGAGAGCCTGGAGGAGGGCAACTCGGCTGAGCAGGATGATCGTGGTACCGGGAGGGAGCTGCTCGAGAACGCGGATGGGATCCTCATCCCAGGCGGCTTCGGCGGCCGCGGTATCGAGGGCAAGATCGCCGCGGCGCGCATCGCGCGCGAGCGTCGCATCCCCTACCTGGGCATCTGCCTAGGGATGCAGATCGCGGTGGCGGACTTCGCCAGACATGTGGCGGGGATGGAAGGCGCGAACTCCACCGAGTTCGACATAGAGACTCCCTATCCGGTGATCGACTTGCTGCCTGAGCAGAAGGAGGTGGCCGATCTCGGCGGAACGATGCGCCTCGGCGCCGACCCGATCAAGCTCCACGACGGCTCTCGCGTGAGGGAGGCCTACGGCGAGGCGGTGGTGTACGAGCGCCATCGCCATCGTTATGAGGTCAACAATCTGCTGCGCAAGCGCCTGCAGAGCGCCGGTCTGCGGGTCTCGGGAACCTCGCCTGACGAGCGCTTGGTGGAGGTAATCGAGCTCGACGATCATCCGTTCTTCGTGGCCTCACAGTTTCATCCGGAGTTCAAGTCGCGTCCGGAGCGCCCGGCGCCGCTGTTCCGAAGCTTTGTGGCGGCCTCCCTCGATCGTTCGGCAGAGTCCGCGGGAGAGGACCGCACGCTCGCGGGTCGCTCGTGAGCACGCAACTTCCTTCGGGCGCCCTGGCGGAGACGACGCGTGCCGTACGGGTGGAGGTCGTCTTTCATACCCTCAATGAGGGACAAGCCCAGACAGTGGCGGCAAAGCTGATCGACAGGGCACACGAGATCGCCAACCTCCCCGAGTGCGAATGCGACGTAGACGTGAGTGTCGAAAACTCGCCGCTCGAGGGCTCTGCGGCTCCCGTGCGCTCTGGCGGCGCGCCGTCGCACGGTCGTCCTCCAAAATCCTAGACATCGCCGATGCTAAAGCTGCGCCGAGCCACCGTCCTTCAGGCGGGACCCGCTGACGGGCCCGAGCAGGAGCTCACGATCTCACTCGCGGGCGAGCGTCGTCCCGCGATCGCGGACGTGCACCTGCTTGGCCCCAGTCAGCAAGGAGACGAGGTGATCGTCAACGTACAGGCGCGCGATCTTGGCCTTGGCTCGGGCGGTTTTGACATCGTGCATGTAAATCTCACGCGCGGGCTCTCTTCAGCTGGGATGCCAGACGCCCATGTCATGAAGCTCAACTACACGAGCCTGCAGCATGCTGTGAAACCTGTTGAGGATGAGCTGTTGCAGCTGCCGCTCGAGCAGCCCGTCGCGGTGCTCGCGCTGCACGGACAGCTCGCCGCCGTCGCATGGGCGTTCGCCAAGGCAAACCCTGACGGGCGGCTCGGGTTCGTGCAGACGCCCGGCGGTGCGTTGCCAGGCGGGCACTCTCATACCGTGCGAACGCTGTTGGAGCGCGGTCTGCTCGCCGGACATCTCACGGCCGGCGCCGCCTACGGGGGCGAAGGGGAGGCGATCACAACCGCCGGTGCGCTTCATCACGGCATGGGCACGCTCGGCTGGGACGCGGCGGTATGCGGGCCAGGTCCGGGGATCGTCGGATCTAGCTCCTCACTCGGCCACGGTGGAATGCACGCTCTTGACTCTGCCCACACAGCGATTGCCCTGGGAGCCTCCACTTTGGTTGTGGCGCGCATGTCATCGGCGGATGAACGCAAACGCCATCGCGGCATGTCACACCACACGTTGACCGTGCTCGACCTACTGCTCGAGCCTGTGACGGTGGCGCTGCCGGCGGGAATACGCTCCCCCGCGGGAGCCGATCTGCGCGCGCGCCTGGGCTCCGTGTTCGGGTCTTCCAGCGAACGTGTGAAGCCGCAGATGGAGCTCGATGTAGATCGTCCCGTGCGGATGGCTCGACACGACTGGCGGCGCGCTCCCGTGGACATGCCGGCTTACTTGGCCAGCGGCTTGCCCGCCGAGACGATGGGCCGCGCGCTACTGGAAGATCCATTGTTCTTCGGCGCAGCCCTCGCCGGCGGGACAGTGCTTGCCGAACTATGCGCGAGCACGGAGAACCAGACAGAGAGCATGCCCGCCGAGACCATCTGAGGCTTTTCGGCTAACCGCTCATCTTGGTTGGGCTCTGAGAATGGCCTTGCAGTGGCAGGGAGCCCGTCTGTTCGAGGCGAAGTTTGCTGTGTGGGCGATTCTTCAGCGCTTGTGACATCGAGCGGACTAGGCATAGAGCGGCTGACGCTCGAGTTCCTCGCCTACCTCGAGCTCGAGCGCGGTTTGTCGCGCAATACGTTGCACGCCTACCAATCGGACTTGGCACAGTTTGGCGAGTTCCTCAGGCGTAGAGCCGTATCGCCGCTGGAGGCAAACCACGGAGATCTGGCGGCCTTTCTAGCCGAGCTCGCCGGCGGTGGAGCTGGTCGTCCACCGGTGGCGGCAGCCACCCTCCAGCGCAAGGCCGCATGTCTGCGCTCTTTCTACCGCCATCTGCGACGCGAAGGCTTGATCCAGCACGATCCGACGGCCGACCTCAGGGGACCGCCGAAGACCAAGCGGCTGCCAAAGGTACTCTCGCGAGAGCAGGTGGCGGAGCTGCTTGCCCAGCCCAAGGGCAGCGATCCACTTGCTCTGCGCGATAGAGCGCTGCTCGAGCTGATGTACGCCTGCGGGCTACGGGTCTCGGAGGCGATTGGGCTCGAGCTCGGGGACGTCGACTTGGAGGAGGGGATGTTGCGCGCCTGCGGCAAGGGCTCCAAGCAGAGGATCGTGCCGGTGGGCCGCCGCGCCGTGAGCGCGATCGATTTGTATCGCTCACGTGGACGCCCGCCGCTAGTGGGCTTGCGCGTGGAGAGGCACCTGTTCGTCAATCATCGTGGTATCGGCCTCACACGCCAGGGCGTGTACAAGATCATCCAGAGCCATGCACGAACGGCGGGTCTGTCGGAGTTGATGACACCGCATACGCTGCGACATACGTTCGCCACGCACCTGCTCTCCGGGGGATGCGATCTGCGTTCATTGCAAGAGATGCTCGGTCATGCCGACCTGGCCACTACGCAGGTGTACACGCACCTGTCGGCTGAACGACTGAAGGAGGCCTACTTCGATGCGCATCCACGTGCGCATATGCTGGCATCCTCAGATGCCGGAGCTCCCCGAGGTAGAGACGATCAGACGCCAGCTCGCGCCGCTGGTGGAGGGACGCACGCTTGAGCGTGTGAGGATCCTCGACGGACGCTGGTGCAGGCCGCTCGCTCCCGGGGAGATGACCGATGCGCTGGAAGGTAGACGGGTGCAGAGGCTTGGGCGGCGCGGCAAGTACCTGCTGTGGAGCCTGAGCGATGACGTTCACCTCGCTCAACACTTGCGCATGACAGGCACGGTGCTGTGCAATCCCGATCCGCTACAAACGCATGTGCGCGTGCGCATCGACTTGGATGGAGGCGGCCAGCTGGCGATTGTCGATCCGCGCCGGTTTGGCACAGGTGAGCTGCTACTCGGGGGCGAGGCGCTTGATGCGTTCTTCGAGGCCCGCCTTGGGCTCGAGCCGCTAGATGAGCGCTTCACGGCAGAGCACTTGCGAGCACTCGCGCGCGGACGCACCGCCCCGATCAAGGCGTTTCTGCTGGACCAGCGTCGTGTGGCTGGCGTCGGAAACATCTATGCCGACGAGGCGTTGCATCGCGCCGGGATCCATCCTCGGCGCCCCGCGGGGCGTCTTAGCGCAAGCCAGTACGCGGCCCTGCGCGAGGCGGTGATATGGGCCCTCGAGGCGGGAATCGAGGCGCGTGGAGCCACGATCGACGACTTTCGCCACGTCGACGGCGTTTGGGGCTCCTTCCAGGACCGCTTCCAAGTGCACAGGCGTGAGGGCGAGTCATGCGCGCGTTGCGCCAGCACGATCGTGAAGATGGTGGTGGCGGGCAGGGGAACGTACGTATGCGAGACGTGTCAACCGCGTCCACGAGAAGCACACGCAACCAGACTCGGTCGCGGGCGCTAGTAGTGTCCCGCGAGTCGTCCCATGGGACCTATGGGACCATTTGTGGAGCGAGTCCCGTTTGTGACTTTTTAAGGGCCTAGGCGGCGAGCAGCTCGTCGAGACGGCCGCTCTCGATGGCGCTGAGCGTCTCTGAGAAGCCTCCGAGCAGCTCCTCGCCAACGAGCACCTGGGGGAAGGTCATCATCCCGGTACGGCTTGCGAGCTCCACTCGACCGACCGCGTCCTTGGATAGGTTGACCTCGGAGAACCCCAATCCGCGGGCCTTCAACAGGCCCTTGACTCGCGCGCAAAACGAGCACGGCTCAGTTGTATAAACGGTGATTTGACGTCCGGTTTGACTCATTACTTCATAAAGTATAGAAATGGTGATGAGCTGAGTACATGGGACGATGTGGCAATCGCGCTATCCAGAAAGGCTCCGCCGAGGATGATCTTAGACTCGAGCGAGCAATGTCCGGGCTTGTCAAGACCGAAGCCGTTGTGCTGCGCTCGATGCGCTACGGCGAGGCCGATCGCATTTTGCACGTATATACGCCCCATCGCGGTCGGGTGAGCGCTATCGCCAAGGGGGTTCGTCGCGCGCGCAGCCGCTTCGGGGGGCGATTGGAGCCATTCTTCCGACTGCGGATCGAGATGCACGAGGGTCGCGGCGAGCTGTTGACCGTTACAGGAGCACAAACGGTCAATGGTCATTCGAGCCTTCGTGGCGACGCCCGTGCACTCGACGCTGCCGCACGGGCGTGCGACGCGGTAGGACGCATATTCGAGACCTCAGAGCCCCATCCAGGTGTGTTCAACTTGCTCTGTCGCAAGTTGTCGTTGCTTGACGATGACCCAGCCGCCGCGACGCGCGCGAGCGCGCTCGCGTTTCGCCTGAAGCTGCTCCTCGCAGCGGGCCTTGCGCCGCAGTTGGGCGCATGCGTGTGCTGTGGCGAGCACGAGCATCTCATCGGCTTCTCCGGGGCGGCTGGGGGCGTGGTATGCAGCTCCTGCGAGGCGGGGGCCTTCCCACTGAACGAGCAGGCCCATGAGTTCATGACAGAGGCACTCAGATGCCCGCTGAGCGAGGCGCCGACGAGCGAGGAACGGTTGCTCGGACAGGTTGAGCGCGCTGTCTCTGAGATGCTCGAGCACCATGCGCACCTGCGCCTGATGCCGGCAACCGATCGCCGCTCGACGAAATCGCCGATCGCACAGCGCCAGCCGCAGTCGCTGCCACAATCGGCTGTGTGACTATCGCAAGTAACACGGAATCGGTTGCGGCTGCATTCGCCGATCGCCGTCGGCAGATCGAGGAGCGCGAGCTCTCGCCGCTGGCGGCACGCTCCTATCCAGCATGCAGGGCCCAAGCGGAGGACGACTGTGGCCTGCGCACCCCCTTCCAGCGCGATCGCGACAGAATCGTGCACTGCAAGGCCTTTCGCCGATTGACCCACAAGACCCAGGTGTTCGTGGCGCCGCTCGGCGACCATTATCGAACGCGTCTGACCCACACGCTCGAGGTGACCTCGATCTCGCGCACTGTGGCGCGCGCGCTCATGCTCAACGAGGACCTCGTCGAGGCGATCGGGCTCGGTCACGATCTCGGCCATCCGCCCTTCGGGCACATCGGCGAGGAGGCGCTTGATGAGTGCTTGAAAGAGCACTTCAGTCGCGAGTTCCGCCACTACGAGCACTCGCTTCGTGTGGTAGATCGACTCGAGCGCGACGGCGTCGGCTTGAACCTCACCGAGCAGGTGCGCGACGGGATCGCATGTCATTCGAGCCGTACGCCACTCCCGCGGACGCTCGAGGGACAGATCGTACGTGTCATCGATCGTGTGGCGTACATCAACCATGACATCGACGACGCGATGAGGGCGGGGTTGTTGGCCGAAGATGAGCTGCCCAAGCAACCGATCAGGGTGCTCGGGGCAACCGGGTCGCAACGAATCGACGCGCTCGTGCACGACATGGTGGAGCACTCGGCTCAGGCCGGAAACATCGTGCAAGGGCCCGTGGCGGGACCGGCGATGACGGAGCTGCGCGAGTTCATGTTCGAGCACGTCTATCTCGGCGAGGCCGTGCGTGCGGAGCATGCTCGCATCGCGAACGTGGTAAGGAAGCTGTTCGAGCACTACGCAAGGCATCCAGAGCTACTGCCCAGTACTGGCTCCGCCTCCGGTACACGCGAGGCAACGCATGGCGATCTCGCCGAGAGAGTTACCGACTACGTGGCGGGGATGACCGATCGTTACTGCATCCGCGAGTACACCGACCTGGAAGTTCCACGCGTGTTCGCTCGCTGATGAGACCTATCGGTCGCGGCTCCGCAAGCGACTGGGCCCGCGGCACAAGCGTCGAGTGGCTAGCGTAGCCCGCGATGGCCAGATATACCTCTGAATCGCGCGATCGCGTACGCGACGCGATTGACTTCGTGGAGCTCGTGTCTACACGCACGGAGCTGCGTCGTGCTGGGCCGCGCAGCTACGAGGGGCTATGCCCATTCCACGACGAGCGCACTCCCTCCTTCAGCGTTGAGCCGACGGAGAAGGTGTACTACTGCTTCGGCTGCCAAGCATCCGGGGACCTCTTCACCTTCGTGCAGGAGACAGAGGGGGTCGATTTCAAGGGCGCCCTGGAGCTGCTCGCCGATCGCGCCGGGGTTGAGCTGCAGCTGGAGCGAGAGGAGCCTCAAGACGCGCAGCGTCGGGCGCGACGAGAGCGGTTGCTGGAGCTGTTGGCGCGGACCTCGGCCTATTACGAGCGCTTCCTATGGGAGTCCGAGGAGGCGGCAGGGGCTCGAAGCTACATGGAGGGACGCGGCTTGGGCGAGGAGATCCTGAAGGAGTTTCGCGTGGGCTATGCGCCGAGCGCGTGGGATCGTGTGCTGCTCGCCTCACGGCGCGGCGGGTTCTCTGAGGCAGAGCTCTACGAGACAGGTCTTGCCCAGCGATCGCAGGAGAGGCGAGGCTTGTATGACCGTTTCCGCTCACGAATCATGTTTCCCCTCGCCGACCTACGCGGTCGTGTGTTGGGCTTCGGGGCACGGGCAATGCGCGAGGGGCAGAGACCTAAGTACCTGAATACCTCCGACAACGACGTTTACCACAAGGGTCGTCATCTCTACGGAGCGGACTTGGCGCGAGTGTCGGCCACCAAGGCGGGGGAGGTGATCGTGTGCGAGGGGTACACCGACGTGATCGCACTGCATCAGGCGGGCTTCAGGAACACGGTTGGGTTGATGGGGACGGCGCTGACAGACGAGCAGGTGGGTGAGCTAGGGCGCATGGCACAGACTGTGCTGTTGGCACTCGACGCCGACAGCGCTGGGCAAGAGGCCATGCTGAAGGCATCGAAGCTCGCCGCGCGGCGCAAGCTCGAGCTGCGTGTCGTGGAGCTACCCGCAGGAGCCGATCCTGCCGAGCTAGTGCAGCAAAGCGGTCCGGAGGCGATCGCCTCGGCGGTGCAGCGAGCGGTGCCGTTCGTACGCTTCCGCATCGAGCGGGCGCTGGCAGGTGGAGACGATTCGAGTCCTGAGGGGCGCGATCGCATGATCGCCGAGCTGCGACCCGTGTTCGAGACATTGCCACCGAGCGCCATGCGCATGGAGCTGACACGCATGGTGTCGGGACGCCTCGGCTTGAGCGAGGGCTTGGCAGAGACGTTGCTGGCAGCGAGCGGGGGGCAGGCGCAAGTAGCCGAGCGAACGGTGCGCAATGGTGAGCGCGGCGGCGGATACAGCGCGGATGGGGAGCGCTCCGGCGGCCCAAGTAGGGGCGTCCAAGCTAGGACGGGGGACACCAGCCCGGGCGCAAATAGTGGTTCACGGGCAAGTAAGGTGCTGTCAGCCCGCACTGACACCGAGCGCGCGTTTCTGGCGCTGTGCATCGCCACCCCCGAATACGGCGAGCAAGCACTCGAAGAAGTGGAGTTGGACGGCGTGCTCACTAGCGAGCTGTTGCGCCGCGCGGCCGCCCACCTGAAGGCTGGGCACCTCGCCGAGCCGCTCAAAGGTGTAGACGCTGAGGACCGCGAGCTTGTTGGGCTGCTCGCTGAGCTAACAGTCGAAGCGGGCCGCTGGCCGGTGTCGGCCCGCACAACCAAGCCGCCGATGCTCGAGGTCCAGCAACTACAGCTGCAGCTCGCATGGATCGACCGCCGTATCCACGCCGCGCGTGCGCAGGGTATCGGCGAGGTGAGCGACTTGGCGAAGCTACGTGGGCAGGTCAAGCATGAGTTCGACCGTGCGCAGGAGCGGGCTTTGGCGGAGACCGGGGGGGAGAAGTAGGGACCACTCGCTGTGTGTTGGAAGCTCCACATGTTCACGAGCCGCAGCCCGTCCCGCCGAACACATATTCCCGTCGTTCCGTCCGACCGATAGTAGACAATGCAGTGCATGGATAGCGCATCGTTGGAGGAGTTTTTGGCGAGAGGCTTGTCACTTGCTGATATCGGCCGACGGCTTGGACGGCACGAAGCGACGGTGGCCTACTGGGTGGATAAGCATGGGCTTCAAGCTGCCAATCGTCAGAAGCACGTCGCGCGCGGGGGCTTGGATCGAGCCGAACTGGAGATGCTGGTCGAGCGGGGGGCCTCGATCACTCAGATCGCCGAGGCCGTCGATCGCAGCAAGGCGACGGTCAGGCATTGGCTGATCAAATATGGCTTGAAAACTCACGGTGCGCGAGGAGGGTGGATCCCCGGGGCGATGCAGACAACCAAGCAGATGGCCAAGCGAGCGGGGTTGGCAACCGCGACGATGCACTGTCCGCGCCACGGCGAGAGCGAATTCTGGCTTACGGGACAGGGCAATTACCGCTGTAAGCGCTGCCGGTCGGACGCTGTGTCTCGCAGGCGTCGTCGGGTCAAGGAGACGCTGGTCAGGGAGGCGGGAGGACACTGTCGTATCTGCGGCTACGACCGCAACATGCGCGCGCTTCACTTTCACCACCTCGATCCATTGAGCAAGCGCCACGAGATCAACGCCAAGGGCGTGGCCATCGCACTCGATAAGCTGCGCGTCGAGGCGCGCAAGTGCGTACTTCTATGCTCTAATTGTCACGCTGAGATCGAGGACGGAACGGCAGTCCTTCCGGCCGATGCGCCCAAACCCCTTCCGGGGTAGCACGATCTGGGGTAACTCAATTGGCAGAGTGCGGAGCTGTTAACTCCGAAGTTGTGGGTTCGAGTCCCACCCCCAGAGCTTTATCAATTGATCTGTCCTGCTCTTAGAACGGGATCGTGATGGGCATTGCTGGATGACCCAGCGAGTCGCTCGATCTGGGCAGAGGCATAGGCGCCTGCGTCGTGGGTCGCGGCCCAGTCGGCCAGCTCGCTCACCTGTGTGTGGATCGAAGGGTCGTAGAGCGCTTGTTCTACGGCGCGACGAACCGGGCGAGGGGAGATGAAGCGGCGCGGCAGCCGTACCCCAGCCCCGGCCCAGGCGACACGGGCGGCGTTCTCGTTCATATCGCCTGCGACAGGACAGGCGACAACGGGAACGCCGCAGGAGAGTGCGCGGACCAGCGTGCCGTGGCCGGCGTGGCAGACGATGGCATCGCAGTGGGGCAGAGTGCGAGCGTAGGAGACCCAGTCGACGACGCGCGTGTTGGCGGGGACAGGCAAGGGATGCGAGGGAAGACGCCGGTTATAGGTCGCAAGCACGCGAACCGGGGCATTCGCCAGACCGCGCAGAGCGACATGCAGCAAGCGATGGTCGGGATCCTGGGATGTGGAGGGGGCAACCAGCACGAGTGGAGCGTCACCCGGCGGCAATGCAACCTCCTCAGTGGGGGGCTCCCACATGAGCGGGCCAACGACGTGGGCATGGGAGGGCCAGACACGCGGGTACTCGAGCTGGGGGAAGGTGGCCACGAGCGCGAGCTCGCGGCTGGTGCCGCCGTGGGGATGGGCCAACGCGGGTAGGTCGACTTGTGCACGTGTGTGGTTGAGCGCGAGGCGCCCGCTCTCGAGCCCTCTGCGGACGGGCAAGTGAGCACGCTCCCAAAACGCGCGGCCGGCGCTCGTGCGTGGCATGCGGGCGCCGAACGAGTAGATCGGGAATCCCGGGGCGGCCTCGGGAAAGACATGGGGGATGAGCGTGGCGCAGGGGATATCGACGAGCTCCGCGGCAAGCGAGGGGCCCAGCGTGAGGATGTCGTGGATGACGACGTCCGGTCGCAGCTCGCGCATGAGCGGGAGCGTGTCGCGGGTGGCGTAGACGACGGCCTCGTAGAAGTCCAGCGGTCCGTCGCCGATGGGAAACGCGCTGTACTCGGGAGCGGGGGTGAAGGTGAGTCCCTCAGCCTCGGCGGGCGCCCGCCAGCGCTCCCAGGTCTGCAAAGTCACGTCATGGCCACGCGCAGCAAGCGCGCGCCCGAGCGCAATCATGGGAAAGGCGTGGCCGGGATCGCCGAAGGCGCCGAGCAGCAGGCGCAGCCGTGGCGTGACGGACCGGGCCTCACCGTCCTGTGAGACGACTTCGGCGGGGGAAACGGGCACAGCTATCTGAGCGTGCTGCTGGCGCTAAGCGGCGAGCTCGGCGACGAGACGCAACTGCTCCAGACGATCGTCCTTCGTGAAGGCGATGGGGGTGAGCCCAAGCGTCCCAACTCCCGCCTCGCGGTAGATGGTGAGGCGCTCGCGAACGACATCCTTGGGCCCGCACAGCGAGACCATGTCGATCAAGGCGTCGGGGATCGCGGCCATGGCCTCCTCACGCTTGCCTTCGAGATAGAGGTCCTGGATGACTTTCGCCTCGGACTCAAATCCATAGCGGCTGACGAGATTGTTGTAGAAGTTCTGCTTGCGGGAGCCCATACCACCAACGTAGAGCGCGATAAACGGGCGCATGGCGTTGCGGGCGACGGGCAGGTCGTCGGTGATGAACACATTGACGGTGGGGGCAATGTCGAAACCGTCAAGTGAGCGCCCGACACGGTCGGCGCCTTCTTGCAATAGGGGTCGCAGCTCCGAGACGTGCTCGGGGGAGAAGAGCGTGGGGATCCAGCCGTCGGCGATCTCCCCGGCGAGCGCGGTGTTCTTCGGGCCGATGGCCGCAAGATAGACAGGGATGTGCTCTTGGACGGGAGCGATCGTGAGCTTCAAAGCCTTGCCGGGGCCATCGGGCAGTGGCAGCTCGAGCGTGTCGCCGTGGAACTCGAGTCGTTCCCGGGCGAGCGCCTTGCGCACGACCGCGACGTACTCGCGGGTGCGTTGCAGCTGCTTGGCAAAACGTTGTCCGTGCCATCCCTCGGCAACCTGCGGCCCGGAGGAGCCGATGCCGAGGATCATGCGCCCGCCTGATAGCTGGTCGATGGTGGCGGCGGTCATGGCGGTCATCGCGGGTGAGCGCCCTGGCATCTGAAAGATGCCCGAGCCGAGCCGGATCGTGGATGTCTGTCCGGCTAGCCACGCGAGCACTGTGGCTGCGTCGGAGCCATATGCCTCGGCGGTCCACACAGAGTCATAGCCGAGCTTCTCGGCTTCCTGGACGATTTCGAGCTGATCCTGGGAGCTGAGACCCAGGCCCCAGTAGCCGATGTGTACGCCTAGCTTCATCTCAATTCCTTTCGGCTGAACAATTCACAAGGCGTCGCCTGGCCGTACGAACATCATCTCAGGAACGACGCATGCGGGGGAGACGCGCAACAAGTAGCGAACCGCCTCGGCGATGTCCTCCGGACGGATCATCTCCTCGGCCTTGACCTGGCCCTTGACGAAATCTGTCATAGGGGTATCGACGAAAGCGGGGCATAGAGCAGTTGACTTGATGCCGGAGGAGCCCAGCTCCTTGTTCATCGCTTCGGTCCAGCCGACGACCGCGTGCTTGGTTGCGGAGTAGACCGACAACCATGCCTCCCCGCGCTTGCCGGAGATGGAGGAGGTATTGACGACTAGCGCGTTGGAGTGCTCCTCGCCGGCTTGCTTGAGCATCGGAAGGCACTCGCGGTAGAAGAGGACGATCGAGCGCAGGTTTACGGAAATCTGCATGTCGAGATGCTTGGTGAGAATGTCTCCGACAGGCGCGCCGATACCGACGCCGGCGTTGTTGACGAGCACATCGAGCCGTGAGTGGCGCTCGCGGTGAGCGGCAACGACCTTCTGGATCTCGCTCTCCTCGGAGAGCAAGGCGGGAACTCCATGGACATCGAAGCCCTCGCTGGCAAGGCCGTCGACGGCAGCTTGGAGCTTCTCTGCTCGCCGGGCGGCCATCGTAACGCCGAAGCCTTCCTCGCAGAGCATCCGCGTGATCGCCAAGCCAATACCGCTCGATGCTCCCGTAACGATCGCTGCACGCTGCGCCATTGCCGCTCCTCTCGTTGGTTGATCGAGGAATCAAACCACCCCGTGCCTTCGAGCGCTTACGGGATCCGCGCTGGTAGCTTCTGAGCAGTCGCGCAAAACGCGACAAGGGCCCGTAGCTCAGTTGGTTAGAGCCGCCGACTCATAATCGGTTGGTCCCAGGTTCGAGTCCTGGCGGGCCCATTGAAGTATCCGGTACAGTTGTGCGAGATACTGTCATCGACGAGCTGGCGGCCAGTTCAAAAATTGCCGTTGGGGCCACCTTTGGGGCCACCTGGCCCCCGAAAGTGTCCTAGTGGTCTCCCTCGCAAGTTCGCGCACATATCCGGTGTGCCGTACGCGCTCGCGTCCGGCACACGCGAGAGCGAGTGGGGCGCTTTCGAAAAGTGCTGGCCCAAAGCAGCCACCCGCTACGGCTCGATCGACACGCCTGCTTTGCTCGTGCGATGCGGCAGTGCGGACATGGCCGAGACGGTGGTATGGGACCGTCGCGGTCGGGACCGGCTCGCTAGCCCGGCTGAATCGCCCCCAAAGAACTCAGGGCGGCTGATCCCGATGTCTCCCGACAGCCTGCTTCGTCCTCTTGTCGCCTGGAGTGGCGGGCTTGGTCGAGGTAGGTTCTAGGCATGACTAGGCGATCAGTTGCGACGCGACGCTATTCGTGGCCTCGGTTCTGGACGGCTCGCGACGAGAACATGGACGAGAGCCTCTTTGACCGATCGTCGATGTTCGCGTCGGGCGCGAACGCCCAGCAACTGAGCAAGCTCGTCGACGAGAGGTGTCTCGTCCTGCTCGGAGAGCCGGGCCTAGGCAAGTCCCACGCCATTGACGACGCCGTCGCCGAGCATCGGCAGTCGGGCAATGCCGTGCATCCCGTGAACCTTGGGGCCTATGAAGATGGCGAGTCGCTGATAGGTGCGATCGTCGATGACGCCGCATGGCGAAGATGGCGCGAGTCCGATGGCGAGCTGTTTCTGTTCCTGGACGGGCTGGACGAGGCTCTGCTTCATGTCAAGGCCATCCATAAGAGGCTGATCGTCGAGCTGAAGAAGCTCGAAGGAGACCTCGCTCGTCTGCGCCTTCGTATCTCGTGCCGGTCAGCGGAGTGGCTGTCTGACTTCGAGAGCCAGCTCGCACAGGTCTTCGCCACCCCGGACTGTCCTCGCCGCTTGGCGTTGGCGCCGCTTCGCTCGGCCGACATCGCCGAGGCGGCACGCGCCGAGGGGATCGACGCTGATCGCTTCATCTCGGAGATTGACGACCGCGATCTAGGGCGGCTGGCCGTGTACCCGCTGACGCTGCGAATGATGATTGACATTGCCGCCTCCGATGAAGGCACTCTTCCTGGGACACAGGCGGAGCTGTTCGATCGGGCGATCCTGCGCTTGGCCGAGGAGCATGATGCTGGCCGACGCCGCGAGCTGGCGCCGCAGGCTTTGCACGTCGGCCGACGTGTCGCCGTCGCCGAGCGCATCGCTGCAGCGATGGTGCTCGCGGGCAAGTCAGCGATCGAGTCCGACCTGACGACCACCTCGCGCGCCGACCTGACTATCCGTGAGTTGGAGGGGTTCTCTGAGCAGGACTCGGAGGCAGCGGGCGGCGCGAGCTTCACGGTCGGTGCCGAGCAGGTGCAGGAGGTGCTGGCGACTGCCCTGTTCGTCCACCTGGGCGGCGATCGGCTGACGTTCTTCCATCGCAGCCTGGCCGAGTACCTCGCTGCGCGCTACATGATCCACAACCACATGGACGCCGAGCAGATCATGTCGCTGCTCGCCTCTGCCGACGATCCTGACGGACGCCTGATCCCGCAGCTCCGGGAGGTCGCGGCCTGGACGGCGACTCTCGACAACGACGTCCTGGCCAAGGTGATGAAATGGGAACCCGAGCTGCTCTTGCGCGCCGACAGTCCGAGCTTCACCGATGAGGTGCGCTCGCAGCTCATTGCGTCGCTTCTTACAGAGGAGATTTCCATGCGCGTCGCGCGCTACGACCGGCGGATGCGGACGGCCTTCGCCGGGGTGGTGCACCCGGGCCTGCCCGATCAGATCCGTGAAGCGCTGGAGCCCGACCGCGCTATCCCGGTGCGTCAGATGGCCTTGTCGCTTGCGCGGGCAGTGGCGATGCCCGAGCTTCAGGCGGACCTTCTGTCCCTCGCGCTCGACGTCACCGAGTCCGCGCACCTGCGCGCCGACGCGGTCTGGGCGCTCAAGGACTACGCCGATGACAGCACGCGGTCCGCGCTCGTGCCATTGGCGATTGAGCACATCGAAGACGACGTGGAGGATGCGATCAAGGGCCAGGCACTCGCTGCCACGTTCCCGGCGGCCCTTGGTGTCGCCGACGCGCTCAAGGCCCTCACGCCGGCTCGCGACGAGAACCTCCACGGCGCATACAAGCTGTTTCTGTCGCAGACCCTCCCCCAAGCGCTTCGAGCGGAGGATCTGCCTGAAGCGCTCGAATGGGCACTCACGGCGCCCCGCGACCACGGCGCCATCGACCCGCTCTCCTCGCTCGCCGACGACATCCTCGTTGCTGCCTGGCCGCATCTCGACGACGAGCGAGTCAGAAGCGGTGTCATCGCCGTGATCAAGCCGCGCCTCGTCGAGGATCACCAGCTGCTCGGCCCGTTGCACGACCAAGGCGACAAGCGCACGTTCCATGATGAGCAAGGGCGTCGGCTCCTCATCTGCGACCTCATGACGGCGGCGACCGCCCAAGGTGTCGAGCCCTACGCCCTTGTGTGCTCTGAGCCAGCGTTGGCGCGCCTGGAGGACTACCCGTGGGTCATTGGCAACCTCCGCGAGGTGATCGGCGGCACTGCGGAAGTCGCTTGGGCGACGCTCGCAGCCTCGCTCTTCCAACCCGAAACGTGCGACATCGAGGAGATGTTCGAGCTCGCGGAGCAAAGTTCGGCGTTCGGCGAGCGAACCGTCCACTGGCGAGCAGCCGTGGATGTCAACAGCGCGGAGGCGCAGATGTGGGGCCGTCGGGCGAAACGTGCTCGCGAGCAGGCGCCTCCCAAGGACGCCCCGGACATGGAGCGCGTCATCCGCGAGCGCCTAGAGGCGATGGAGGCGGGAGAGATGGACGCTTGGTGGAAGCTCAACCTCGCCCTGATGTACGACGAGAACGGTCGCGGGAACACCAGCAGCGAGGTAGAGGCAGACCTTACTCAGCTCGACGGCTGGACTCGGAGCGACGAAGCCACCCGCGCACGGATCATCGAGGCGGCCCGCCATTATCTCGACTGCTCTCCGCCTGACCCCGCGGACTGGTTCGGCAGCTCGACTGTCAACCGCCCCTCCTTCGCGGGCTACCGCGCCTTGTACCTCCTGGCCAAGCACCGCCCGGCCCAGCTCGAAGCGCTCGACGCAGACGTGTGGACCAGGTGGATGCCGATCATCGTCGGCTTCCCGCGCTTCAGCGGCGCCGACGAAGAGCGCTTCAACGACGTGGTGGTCGGTCTCGCGGCCGACCGCGCTCCCGAGGCGTTCACCGAGTGGACCTTGCGGATGGTCGATGCCCAGAACGCCACCGAGGAGGGCGGGCTGTTCATGTTGTGGCGGCTACGGCAGGTGACCGCCCCGCAGCTAGTGGAAGCGCTCGGCCGCAAGCTGAGTGACCCGGCGCTCAAGCCGGCGGCGCGTGGCGACCTCGCCGAGTACGGCATGCGGGCCGACCCTCATGCGTTCCTGCCGTTCATCATGGCTCGGTTGACGCCGGAGCTGATCGAGGCCGACTGTGACGCGGCGGTGCTGGTCGCCGCCGCTGCGCTCGGTAATGCGGGAGCGTCCTGGCCGCTGATCGAGGAGCACTTCAGGTCAGACCCGGCGTTCGGCCGGGCAGTGTTTGAGAAGGTCTCCAACGGCGAGCGCGCGAACCTGGCCACCGAGCTTGACGACCCGGCCCTGCACGCCCTGGTCGACTGGGCCTTCGAGAATTTCCCGCCTGCCGAGGATCCCGCGCTGCCGGCTGGGGGTGGCTTCGTGACCCCTCGCATGCAGTCCGGGGAAACGCGCGACCGGCTAGTAGCGGTGCTCGCGCAGCGCGGCACCGACGACGCCGTCACGGCCATCGACGCCCTCGCGTCCAAGTTCCCGAGCTATGGGATGCAGCGCTTGAAGGCCGGCGCGCGCGAAGCTCGACTTGCCCGGTGGACGGCGCCCGAACCGCGCCACGTGATCCTGCTCGCTCAGAGCAACGACGCTCGTATCGTCCTGTCCGACGGGCACCTCCAGCAGGCGCTCATTGCTTCACTGCGCCGCATCGAGAAGCGCCTGCGGAAGAGTTCGCCGCCAGCCTCCCGAGAGCTATGGAACACCAGTGGCAAGCCCACGCCGAAGCAAGAGGAAGAACTCTCGACGTGGCTGAAGGGTCGTCTGGAAGATGATCTAGGCGTCGGAGGCCGCATCATTGGGCGCGAGCTTCAGGTTCGACCGAGCGCCTCCGGCATCGGGCGAGGGGAGAGCGTCGACCTCCAAGTGTTTGCCCTCATCGGCACCGAGATCGAGGGCGCTGCGACCGCGTCGGTGACGATCGAGGTCAAGGGGTGCTGGCACGCCAAGGTCAAAACTGCGATGAAGTCCCAGCTCGTCGATCGCTATCTGACGGGCACACGCACCACGCACGGCATCTACTTGGTGTTCTGGTTCGCGGCGGATGACTGGGACGCTGCGGACGGCCGTTCTCGCCGCTGTGCCCGCGACCCCCAGAAGCTCCACGACACCCTCTCGGAGCAGGCGCGTTCGCTCACGGCTGAGACGCACGCCACCGTGCGCTTGTTCGTTATGGATGGCTCGTTGCCGCCAGCTACGGGCCCGGCGCGTTGCATCCGTCGATAGCTGCGGCGGTGCTGGACCGGACTCTTCATTGGCGCGAGCGCTGCAGAATCCGCGCGTCCGCTGGAAGCGAGCCTACTTCGTCGCCCTCGTCGGGTTTGCGCAGATACTTCTCGGGCATCGCCACGACTCTCACGTCACGCTGCGCGGCCCGGAGCCTCATCCCAGCGTCGCCGGTTACGAGCGACACGGTGTTGGGCTTCCCCGCTAGCTGTTCGAGTTCGACGCATACGGAAATGATCGAGCGGTCCGCGTCCGGGTCGCGCGGGTCGTCCGAGAGCGCCAGCTCGACCTCGATCGTAACGCCCTCCCGCACTCTGCCGGGCGAGCCCCCCGGCCCGACCGCTCGCTCGAGATTCGTGAGCGCTGCGCGTGCTTTGCCGCGCACGCTGTCCTTGCCAGTGTACTTGAGCTCGTCGAGCTCGTCAACGACGGTGATCGGGAGGAACAGGCGCACAGGCTCGACACCGACGATCTCCCTCCAGTTCACCTGCTCGGGTGGCAGGAAGTGCAGTAGAAGATGGGTGTCCAAGACTACGATATGTCCGGCTGCTTCCGTCGCTCGCTCGATGCGGCGCTTCAAGTCCTCTGCAACGCGCTCCAGGGTGGCTTTCTGGAGTCTGATCTCGCTTTCGATCAGATGCGCGGGCCATGGGGTCTGCGGGTGCGCTTCTCGGATCGCCCAATAGCCCCGAGTGTGCAGGAGCGAGTCGATTCGCAGCTCGTCGGTGAAGTTCCCGAGCTGGCTTTCGGCCTTGTCGACCCAGGTCATGTAGTCCTGCTGTCTCCGACGAAACGTCTCCCAGACATTGGTGGAGACGGCGGACTTGCCGGTCAGGTTACGCAGCTCGATTAGGAGCTCGTCCAGGATCTCCAGGGTTCGCTCGGGCGTCGCACCGGGCTTGAGCGGGAGGCGGCTAGCCATGCCGCACAGCGTACTGGCACGCAAAGTAGCCGAAGCGTGAGGGACAATTGGTGGATGCCCTTCGCGCTTCCCGGCTATAACCTCGCGTGCGGCCAAGTTGTCTGGTGGGTGACGAAGAATCTCGCAAGGGAAAGCGACCCGGTGCTCAGCCAGATCAAGGTAGTGCCGATGAAGGGCACCGTGTCGAGCGTCGTGGAGACGCGGGACGACATGGCGCTTGACCTTCCAGCGGAGCCCATCGGATTCGAGCTTGGCGTCAAAGCGGAGGATGTGCGCGATGGGAACTTCGAGGCTCTACAGGTGAAACTCGTCGAGGCCGCTGACGGGTACGCCGAGCAGCTAGCGAAAATGCTCTACGGGAGCCTCGACAAGATCACCACCGTCACCGGGAACACCCTTGACGCGGGAGGCCGCCCGCTCACCTTCGCGATGCTGTACGAGATGCTCGACAAGATGGAATGGAGACTTGATGAGAACGACGAGCTGTCAACACCATCTCTGGTCATGCACCCCGACACGGCGTCGAAGCTCCCCCAGCCGACGCCCGAGCAAGTGAAGATGATCGAGGAGTTGAAAGCCCGCAAGCTGGAGGAGTTGCTTGCTAAGCGACGCCGTCGCCGCCTATCTTGAGTCCGTCTCCGAGCGGGCGTTTGACGAGCCTTTGATAGCTCTGTTGCGGGCGCGCGGGTTTGCGTCCGTGCGGTTGGTCCACGGCGCGCGCGAGTTCGGGAAGGACGTGATCGCCCGACGCGACGGCGAGCAGTGGGGCTTTCAGTCGAAGGCGGGTGACATAGGGCAACCTGAGTGGAGATCGCTCACCGGCCAGCTTGACGAGCTGCGCGTTGTCAACCTCGGACATGGAGCGTTCAACACAGAGCTGCCGCGCCGCCCAGTGTTGGTCACGACCGGCCGACTCGTGGGCAACGCGCCGGAGCTTTACGGCGATTACAACAAGCGGGCCAACGAGAGAGGCGAGCCCGAGCTGGAGCTGTGGGATGGCGACATCCTGCTCGGCCACCTCGCGAGTGATCCCGAGTCGGTGCTGAGGGGGTCGATCGACGGCCAGCTCATGTCGATCTTGGGCGCTGCCGAGGCGCGGTCAGTGACGATGCCAGAGCTGGAGGTGTTCTCGCGTCGATGGATGGCGTGGGAGCCGGAGCGACTGGCCGGGCTCGGGGTGATAGAGGCAGCGTTGGTCTGCGAGAAGCTACGGGGCGTTGATCGACTAGACCTTGCTTGTCATCTCGCGTTGTGCCTCGTGCGCGCGGTGTGGGCCTCGGGAGCGACAAACCTGCCCGATGACACGTCGGCCACCGCGGCAAGATCACTGTTCGAGGCGTACGCCCGCGCGCTGTGGGAGAAGTGTGGCGACGAGCTGCTGGAACACCCGCTGCTCAACGACATCGAGTTCGGAGGATGGGTGACGTACCCCGTGCGCTGCGTGAGGCTGGCCGAGATCCTTGGTCTGCTGGCGCTGCTGGTGAAGGAGTCCGACCCAGAGCTGTGGGGGGAGATCTCGCGGTGGCTGGTGACGCTCTGCGAGAAGCAGCCCGGCGTAGCCCATCCGATCAGCGACCAGTATGCCGTGAGCGTCATCCCCGCCGTCCTCGCGCTCGCGAGCGTCGCTCGGGAAGCGGCGGAGACGCATCTCAAGAGATGCACCATCTGGCTGTGCGATCGTTACGAGCGTGACGCGCTCGGCCTCGCGCGCGAAGACGCGACTCCCGATGAAGAGGTCGAATATCTGATCGGCGGCCCGTTCGAAAGCGTGCAGCTCGAACGGCGCCCCGACTCACTCATAGCTCCCGTGCTCCTCGACCTCGCCGCTGCGCTCGGATCGACAGACTTGTACGGCGACATTTACAACGACGTGTTGGCCGTGCGTATCTGCCCGCAAGTGCTCCGCCTCGCCGACGGGCCAGACCAGTATTCCCGCACCGGCAATGGAAATCGCATCGATCCAAATGTCGATTTCGCAGAATCACTGGCTGACGAAGGGATCGTCGCGCCGCACTACAACGACAAGGCAGGGGAGAGCCAAGTCGCGAGCGGGCACGCATGGGACCTGCTCGCCATCGGATCGGCGCTGCGCGATCGGTACTACGTCCGCGCGCTGGCGTGGCTCGCGGACGAGTAGACCGCGCTCGTGGTCTCCGGCTGGCCCACCGGATACGTGCGCGAACTTGCGAGCGAGACCACTAGTGAGTGCGGCGTGGATACCGGGTAGCGGAGTGCGCGGACTGCCGCGCCAGATGGCTTACTTGTCGTTCAGTGGGCAAGCGGAGCGTTGCGATGATGAGACGTTTGCCTCCCACCCGTAAGCGCCAGCATCCCGTCGTCAAAGGACAGCGTGCTCGCTCACGCCATGGCCCGCTCCGCGACACGCTTGGGGTAAGTTTCTATGCGTGGTGTGCACACTCCACTCGGTAAGAGGTTGTTCCTCACGGCTCAGAGTGCGGAGCGTTGTAGGTGAGTGACCAGCCGCTTTGTCGGAATCGCGCCTGGCTGCGGTCCGCTTGCATGGGCGGCCTGGTCGTGTTGATTGCAGCGCTTGGTCTCATCCTCACTGCCTGCGGCTCCTCCGCAGGGACGGCGACAGCGAGCGTGACGCGCCTGTCCCCGGCCTGCACACCACCCGAATTCAGCGAACGGGGACTGCTTGGACCCCGGCGGCCGCACCCTAAGGCGCTCTCAACTCCACTGGACGCCGCGATCCTGTCCAGCTTCACCATCTTTCGCAGGCCCCCGCTACCGAGCGATGAGCCTCCGGGGCTGAACCTGGCAGCTGGCGGACTAGGCCGCGAGCTCTACAAGGCCTACAAGCTCTCAAGCTACTATCCCGCCTACGTCCGCCAGCTAACGAGGCTCCCCGACGGCCGACGCTATTTCGTGATCCCGGCGTACGGACGGCCCGAAGCAGTCGTCCCGGCCCACTGTCTGGCGGGCGGGGTGCGTGAGCGGCGCGCACTGGTCGAAGAGCAGCATCGGCGCCTGGTCGAGCCGGTCAACTGCATCGTCGAGGTGGGAGGCAGTGAAAACGCACCTCCCCAGGGATGTGAACCGTTCGCTGCGATCGGCGAAGCCGGCCGGGTCTTCCAGCCAGCCCTGTACAAGGAACCGATCATCGAACTCGTACCAGATGGTGTCGCCTCGGTTCGGATCGACTACCGGGAAACGCCCACGATCACCGTGCCGGTCAGCGAAAACGCTTTTCTGTTTACACCACCACCGCCGACGCCACGTGTCAAAGCTGAACTGAAACGGCTGGAACGGCTGGAACGGACGGAGCCCGTGATCGTGACGACGCGCCCCACCATGGCCCCGCGTCCTACGGCCCAACGTCGCCGTATCACGTTGCAGTGGGACAAGACTGTGGATGAAACCGAGCCGATGAGGATTGAATGGCTCGATAGCGCCGGTCGCCTGGTCCGCGCCCTCAGCCCTCCTACCGCCGAAAGCAACTCTGCCACCTCCGTTGGCAATCTCGACGCTCCGATCGAAGGCAGCTTCACCCTCCAACGCTCTAGGTGATCGCGCCGTGACCGTCAGAGTGCGTCGGAGCACCGCAACATGGCTAGTCCTGTTCACGGGCATCGCTAGCGCTTTTTGCCGGCAGAGCGGGCGAGTTCGGTCGCCGCCGCGACTGAACCGGCCGCTCTGGTGTCTACCATCGCTTGGTCGATGAGTACCAACGCTTGGAAAAAGAACCACACCGTGACCGCCGGGCTCGTGCGGCGCTTCGTTGGCCCCACGCCTGGCGGCAAGCAGGTCACCGTGCATCACCGACTGAAGGGCCAATACGACGAAGGCCCAACCGGCGTCGGCTACGAGTTCGATTATTGGGGCCCACCAGACCTCGCCGAGAAGGTCGAGGGAATCCTCGCCCGCATTGAGTCTGATGCACTCTCCTTGCTCGGAAAGCTTGAGCGTCGGTGGCCCCTGACGGACGAGGATCGCGTCGCACTTGCACGATTCGTGTCGTTGCACATAGTCCGCACGCGCTCCTTCACAAAGTTCCTTGGTGAGATTGGCAAGAAGGCGGCGATCGAGGCGCTCGCCGAGACGACCGCCAAGCACAACCTCGACGAGGACGGGATCGCTCCCTACGCCGAGCTGCTCAAGAGTCCGCACATGCACGCTCAGCAGGTCCTTCGGCAGGTGAACCGCGTCGCAAGCCCGTTGCTGAGTATGCACTGGACGATCATCGAGTTCGCCGAGGACCTACTCATAGGCTGCGACCAGCCGGTCATCCTGATCCCGTGGGCGAGACCGGACCGGCTTGGGCCGGAGTCCGCGATCCCGCCGTTCGGCATGATGGGCACGTTCGAGGGGCGCTTCACATTGGACCCGCGTCACGCGCTCTTGATGACGTGGGTCGAGAGTGGCGAGGAGCCATGGCTCCTCGGCGACCGCATACAGGCGAGCCACATCAACGCCTCCGTCAAGGCGCTCGCGGTCGATGAATGGTTTCGCCGCCCGGGGACCAACCCGCCGTTCATCTCAGCGCCGCTACTTGAAGAACGAGTGGACCCGATCGCCCCGACTCTCTTTCGCGGGTATACACCGCAGAGTGTTGTCGCGTCCCCCCGGCGGCGGGCTGCCGAGCAGACCGTCACGAAGATAGTGCGAGAGCAGACCCCAGACGACGAGGTGCGCTGGGTGCGGTACCCGACCCAGCGTGCGGCTTGACCTACGCCGAGAGGTCGGGCACTGCTCCCTCGCCGGCACTCGCGGGCGTGCGGGTCGCAGCCTGTCGCCATACCGCCTCGGTTTCCTAAACGCGGACCTCCTGGGCCCCGGTCGGATACAGGTAACGTCCCCGCTCGTCGCCAAAAGCCAGGCACGTCGGCCCGAGACGAGATGCATGATTGGGACGACATGCGGTAGTGGCGACCCTGAAACAACCTGTCTATCAGCGTCCGCGTCCGATGTCGCGATCGGGCACATCGCGTGCCGGTGTTCGCAAGAGCTGGCCCACGTGAGGAATTAGGCGGCTGAGGCGTAGGGGATCGCGGCTGGGGTCCCATAATGGGCCTGGGATTTCTCGGTGGATGACGGATGGAGTGTGCGCTCGACTTCGGTTCATCCGTCCGGCAAGGCGTGTGATGCGGTCGGGGTCTTGTCCTTCTTCGCCGAGTTGGTCGCGGGCGAGATACCAGTCGGTACCGTGGCGGGCGCGGGTGGCATGTACGTAGGCGGTCTCTCGGCTGGTTTGCCAGCCGCCGGTGAGCACGATCGCGCGATCGACGGTCGCGCCTTGTTGGCGATATACGTGCTGGGCATAAGCGAGCCGCAAGGACTCCGCGTCTTGGCGTGCAAGCCGTAGTCGGCGGTCCGATCCGTCCAGGGTGAGCGAGAGCGTCCCGTCCTGGTTGATGTTCGTGATCTGGCCTCGTGTGCCGTTCTCGACGCGTGGTTGGCCGGGTGGGCGGTGTTGGGCGATGAACGCTACGTGGTCGCCTTCTCGGAGCCCGTAGTTGACGCTGGCGAGTGGGTGTTCGTGGGGGCCGAGTTCGCCGCGTTGGGCGCGGAGGTGTTGTGCTCGGGCGTTGAGCCTGTCGATCTCCCGGTTCGAGGAGTCCGCGATCAACGCAACTTTGTCGATCCCGACTTCCTTGGTGAGTTGTGCCCAGGCTTGGACGGCGCTCTCGGCTGCCTGGTCGCGGGTGTCGACGAGGTGAAGCCGTCCTTGAGCCTTGTAGTGGGCCATCGCGCGCTCTGGTTCGCCTGCGCGGAGTGCGTGCCACGCTCGCTGCTCGTGTGGGTCGGTGGTGCGGTGGATCGTCTCCAGTTCCACGGTCGGCGCACGGCCCGTGAGCCGGTCGAACATACCTCCGGGACCTATCGAGGGGAGCTGCTTGCCGTCGCCAACCGCGATCAGCTTCGCATCTGAACGCTCGACCAACTCGGTCAGGGCATCGAGGCGCTTGTGGTCGACCATCCCGGCCTCGTCGAGGATGATCGTCGTATCAGGACCAACACGGACGATCCCGGTGTTTGCTCGGGCGGCGAGCGCGTCGAGCGTCAGCGTATTCCCCTGGAGCGCCGGACTGTCGGTTCCAAGCCGCTCCGCCGTCGAGCCGGAGACGGCGATCCCGATTGTTTCTCGGCCCGCCAGTTGCTCTGCTCGTGCTGCGGCGTCGATGACGACGCCCTTGCCCGTGCCTGCCGGGCCGACGAGAACGCTCGCGCGCTCGGGACCAGTCAGGACGAGTAGCGCCATGTCTTGCTCGTCGGTGAGCGGAGCGCCGATGCGCTCGGCGACCTCGCGCGCCGCGTTCATCCGTGCGGTATGGCCGACATCGCGCCCCGCCGGTTGTGCGAGTACGGCTGCCCGTCGTTCGATTGCTTGCTCTTGCGCACGGACGGCAAGCGTTGTCATCCGCCCGCCCTCAAGCGTCAACACGCGCCGATCCCGGATCATCTGCCGCGCTACGTCGAGCGCTTTATGTGGCGACAGCTCTCCGGCTGTCTGCTCCAATGCGACGGTGTGCAGATCGCGCAACTCGAAGACGGCGTGACGCTCGGTGAGACGTTCCTCGATCCGATCCTCTACCGGCCGGACGGCTGGCCGGGTTCGCTCGCCAGCGAGTAGCCGCAATGCCTCATCGGGATCAAACCCATAGCGGCTCGCTGTGTCCCTCCACACGTTCTCAAGATCGGCACGGTTGGTGAGCTTCTTTGCGCGACGGTTCTCGAGCGCGAGGTTGCGCAGCTCGCCACGCTCAGGCGCACGACCGTAACGAGCACGGAAACGATCAGCTGCCCGCGCGACCTCTCTGGAGCGTCCCGAGAAGGCGTCGCGCAGCTCCTCGGGGACACCCGCGATCTCAAAATACTTACCGTCCCTGCCGGTCGCCCGTTCGATCGCGTACCCCTGTGCGGCGAGTTCCTGCGCAAGCGCGGAACGGTAAAACGCACCGATCTCGCCCGCCGCACGGAACACAGGCCGGGAGCCCACGGCGACGATGCGGTCATCCTCGCGTACCGCGCTCGTGATGACGACATGACTGTGGAGCTGCGGATCGGGCGCGTCGGCACCAGAGACCCCGCGAGCGGTGGTGTGCGGGTACTCGACCGCGATCAGGTCCTTGGCTGGCTCCTCGATGACCTCGCCGCCGTAGCGGCGACGAACCACGCCGACGTGCTCACGCATGTAGCCGACCGCCTGCTCGACTGCGTTTGCGTGGGCCTTCTCGATCTGCTCTCGCTGCCACGGATCGGCAAGCGCCCAGGTAGTCGACACGGACTTTGGGGCGCTGAATACGCCGTCGATCCCACCGCCACGGCTACCGTCCGCACCAGCACGCCGCAACCATCTCCCGCTCTGTGGATGGCGACCTTCCATGAGCGCAACGAAGTCCTCGCCACTCATCGGCGCGTCGGCTTGGATACCGAGTCGTTCAAGCGTTTGCGGGTCCGCCAGCCACCTCCCGGGAGCCTGGGTCAGCTCACCATCGGGGGTTAGGTAGTAATCGCCGCGCTCCGGCGCGACGGTCTTTCCCTCCAAATATCTGGCGTAGTCGCCGCCACGCGCTGCCGGGATGCTTGCTGCGCTCATCACATACCTATTGACCGTGAGCACCGCAAAGCGGCCACCGACTTCGTCACACAGTCGTCACACAGCGATTAGACGCTTGTGCATCTGGTCTGCAACGGCGCTTTGGAGCGCCGTTAGCGCGACGAAGCTCGACGCTATGGGGCCGGAGTGGTACCGCTGAAATGGTCCGGCAGAAGTTCGCTGAGCGCGTCGAATGCAGACGGAAAGCTGCGGGGTCGAAGCGGGCGGAGAAACTGGTCTTTGGCGAGATGTCAAGTGCGGTGGTGGCGGGTGTGGTCCTCCGCGCTGTGGGCGCGGTTTGTGGTGGTGCTGCTGGCTGCGGTGCTCATTGGTTGATTTTGGGGAGCGGTGTGGTGGCACGCCTTGGCCTGATTAGGTTTGCTTGCGGCCTTGATGGCCGGGGGTCTTGTGCGGTCTTTTGGCGTGCGCAGGGGCCCTTGTTTGTTGAGCGAGCTCTCGGGCTCGAAATTGCGGATGCGGGCTTGCGCTCGGGTGCATCGGTGAGCTGGCGGCCGGGGGTTGCGTGTGGGGGTGGGTTAGCGGGTCAGGGCAGGCGCGACCTTCGCGGGGTTGTAGTCGACGTCGCTGTTGACCATGCGCCAGATCACCCGCAGCAGTCGGTTGGCGCAAGCGATCACGGCTTGTGTCGCGGTGAGGCGCTCACGGAGTGCGTGGTAGAGCGCCCGGAAGGAGGGGCAGGCCTTGATGAGGTGTCTGGCGGCGTGGAAGGCAGCGTCGCGCAGTTGGTAGCGGCAGCGCTCGGAGATCTTGCGTTGTGGAGTGGACTTGCCGGAGTCGCGGGCTATGGGTGCGCAGCCCCCGAGCTTGCCAAGAGCGCGTGGGGATCTGAGTCGGCGCACGTCGCCCGCGGCGGCGAGCAGCAGCGCCCTGTGCAGTGGTGTGAGGCCCGGCAGGCTGCACAGTCGTTGTGCGCCGGGCAATCGCGGGTAAAGGCGCAGGAGCTCTGCCTCGAGCGCGTCGAGCTGGTTTTCGACGAGGGCGCGGCATCGCATCAACCGCTGCAGGCGAGCAACGTAAGCGGGTCTCGCGGCGCGGTAGCCAACCGGACAGCTCGTCTTCTCGACGAGCTGCTTGATCTTCGTGTGCCCGATGTGGCGTCTTGGTGCGACTGTCCTGACTCGACGCTCAAGCTCTTGCGCGCCGAGTCTTGTTGCGCGCGCGGGGTCTCTGCCGGTAACCACGATCACGGCGCGTGCTGTAACGCCTCGCTCGCCGCCTCGAAACGTCTGCAGGAACTCGGGCCAGATCGTGTCCATGCAAGCCTTGACCGCTGCGCGGAGCCGGCGGCGCTCGCGACGCAGCCGCAGTCGCTCAAGACACAGCGCGTGCGCGCAAGCCACCGCCGGGGAATCAGGGCGAACAAGATGCGAATAGTCCAAAGCGCCAGCGAGCGTGCGTGCGTCCACACGATCGGACTTGGCGCCCGCGATATCGCGCGCGCCTCGCAGCCTCGCGACTGTCGCCGCGTTCACCTGACGCACTTCAATGCCCTGTCCGGAGAGCTCCTCCGCGAGAGCTTGCCAGCGTGTCGCGGTCGGCTCGATGATCACCAGCGCCCGACCCCCAAGCCCGGAAAGCTGACCAACGAAACCGTCGATCCCGTCACGAGAGTGAGGGAATCGACTACGCCGCTCAGACCCATCCGGTGCCCGCAAGACCGCTTCGTGCGCCGCCCGGCGACCCAGATCGATACCGACCGTCCACGCCGCCCCGCCCCCATGGACAGGCTCGATCACGTCCGTCATCCTCTGCATTCAGCCTCCTCCGACAGTGGTTTAAGCCCGCACACACCTGGGCCAATGAACAACTCGAAGAGGAGGCTGAGCTATCTCCCGGTCGCCCGCAGCAAACCCCAACTTCCAGGCGAACCTAAATTGCTTGGCCGCTTTGGCGTTCTCACGGTCAATAGTCAGTATGAGAGTCTACGAACGAGAGCAACTACGCTGCCTCTATTCGGCTCCGAAGTCGTTGGTCGGTCGGCTGTGGTCGGGGTCTATGACTGCGATGGCACCGACTCGAAAGCGGCATTCCCCGACACGCAGGCAGGCGCCACGAATTATCCGGGCGCCTACACGTACGAGGTGGGTCGCACCATGAACGACACATTCGTCCAGGTCCTGCTCGACGCTCTCGATGACAACGCGCTTGACATGCTTGCCGAGCGACTCGTGCCGCGTTTGGCGAAGCCTTCCCAAACCGACGGGTGGCTGACGGTGGGGGAGGCGGCCGAGTATCTGCGTTGCCCGAAGTCGAGGGTCTATAGCCTCGTGTCCGCCCGTCGCATCCCGTTCGTGAAGGACGGGAGCCGCACGCTTTTTAGGCGCAGCGAACTCGACGCGTGGCTGCGTGCGGGAGGTGGCAAGCGGCCATGAAGCGACCGCGCCATCCGGCGTGTCTATCATTCTGTCTGGAGGAAGGCACAGCCACGACGGAAGAAAAGCCATGAAGCGCAGCGAAACCGAAGCCGGTACCCCGATCATCGAGTTCACTCCCGAGGAGTACGACGACTTTCTTGAACGAGAGGTTCGTCGTGGGATCGGCATGAGCCGGGCGGAGTTCGTCCGCGCGTACACCGCGGGCGAGCTTGACGACGCAGACGCTGCCGTTGGGGATCTCGTGGTGCTGCTCCGGATAGGCCAGAACGGGCATCGAGCTGTCGCGTAGAGCAGCACAGCGCTTCGCCGACCATCTCAACGGCGCCCTCAACAGCACAGTCAGCGATTCACGCTTGTCGCTGATTCCTGTGCCTGCCTACGCTGGCGCCTTCCAGCTGATGAGGATCGTCGATGGGGACAGTGCGCCGTTGGAGCTGCACGGGACCGGGATGCACCTGTTCGTGCGTCACGTGATCGTCGTCAAAGATGGTGACTACAGCACCGAGTCCTACGCCTATCGCCTACAGGCGGACGAGTCGGCGGATTCGTGGTTGATCCGCTGGGAGTACCAACGCGAGCCCCTTACCTCGGACTACCCATACGTCCGCGCTCATGTGCACGTACGCGGCGCCTTCCCTGATGGCAAACAGGCCGGCGGGCTCCACATCCCCACTCGCCGGGTGCCGCTTGAGCTGGTTCTGTGGCACCTGATCGCCGACTGGGGCGTCAAGCCGAAGCGCGATGACTGGCAGCAGCAGCTCGAAGCCTCGATCGACGGCTTCGACGGCAGACGGCTCGCGCCGTAAAGCTGCTTCGCCCTGTCCCGGCGGGGAGCCCGTCGGTCGGTTCAGCGCTCAGCTTCGGACGCGGCAGCCAGCTCCGCTATCGAGACACCAAGCGCCTCAGCGATCTTGCGCACGGTCCACCAAGCCGGTGCGCTCTTTGCCGACTCCACACGACTGACCGTGCCGAATGTTGTGCCTGCGCGGCTGGCAAGCTCTTCTTGCGTAAGCTCGCGCTCCTCGCGCAGGCGACGGACGGCTCGGCCAAGCTCTCGGTCGCCTGGAAGTCGTGGAGGCATGGCGTGGAGGCTTTCACGCACAGGCGCTCAAGTCCATGCGCTTGACCACATGCGTGTAAGCATATAGACTGGTCTTCATTCCATATGCAGATGCGGGGCGCGCCGCCAGTAGCAGCCGCCCCGCGTGGCACCGAGAGCGTCAACTCCCGGCACGCCAGCCAAGCTACCAGTCCGGCAGCGCGGCTTCCTTGCCCGAGCAGTCCTCCGGGGCCTCCAACCACAAAGGAGGAACCATGAGCACCGATTCCGCCCCACCCACCAGCCCCCAGGGCGTCCTGTTCTCGTTGATCGCCGAAGACAGGCCGTGGACCGTCGAGGAGATGATCCGCGAGAAGGGCGAAGGCAGCCGACTCGCGGTCGTTGACGCGCTGGCCGAGCTGGAGGCAAAGGGTCTCGTGACACGGATCAACAAGCGCGTCGTGTGCGCATCGCGCGCAGCCCTGAAGGCAGACGAGTTGAGCGTCTGATGGGAGTTTCCAACCGATACACCTCCTACGATCAAATGGAGGTGTGATGACCGACAAGCGCAAGCTAGAGAAGACGAGTGTCCCCGGCATCTATCGCCGGCACGCTGGCGGGTGCAAAGGCAACGGCCGCTGCAAATGCCCATACGTGGTCCGCTGGAAGGAGCGTGGGCAGGAGCACAAGCAGATGTTCGCCACCTTTGAGTTGGCGCGAGAGTTCAAGGCGAACCTCGGGTCGGGCAAGGGCACCCGCCAACCGCAGTCGTCACTGACCGTGGCCACGTACTACGAGACGTGGTTTCCCGCCTATCGAGGTCGCACGAGCCGGGGACTTGAGAAGTCCACGCGCCGGGAGTACGAGATCAGCTTTCGGCTGCACATACTCACGTTGCCGATCGCCCGTATTCGGATGCGCGAGCTGGCGGCACCCGACGTGCGCGACTGGCTGCGCCAGCTTGAGCGTCGAGATGCCACACCGAGCACGATCCGTCGCGCCAAGGCCGCGCTGTCAGTCATGCTTGCTTCGGCCGTCGAAGATGGCGACCTTGGCTCCAATCCAGCGGCTGGCGTCAGGTACGTGCCGTCCGATACGGCGAAGCGGCAGCACCGCAAGCCGCCCCCGCGCGCGCTGACCGCCGAGGACGTTATGGCGATCCTGGTTGCGATGCCGGTGTCTTGGCGCGCGTTTTTCACATTGCTCGCGCAGACGGGCGTGCGGATTGGGGAGCTGTTGGGACTGACTTGGGAGCACGTCCACCTGGGCGACGATCCGCACATCATGGTCGCCGAGCAGGTCTACCGTGGCGAGCGTAAGAAGCTCAAGACCGAGGCAAGCTATGCACGCGTGCCGCTGTCGACTTCGATGGCGGCGTGGTTGACCGAGCTGCGGCCCGAGGACGTGGCAACCGACGCTCCGGTGTTCCCGTCCGCCACGGGCACGCCGTTGAGCTACCACAACGTCTACAACCGCGTGCTGCACCCCGCGCTGATCGACGCCGGGATCGCCGTGCAGACGGGAACGGTGACGGTGCGCAGGGGAGGGGAGGACGTCGAGGAGCCCGTGTGGGACTACCAGGGGGTCGCGTTCCACGCTTTCCGCAAGGCGTGCGGATCACTGCTGCTCGCGCACGGCAAGAGCCTCAAGCAGGTGCAAGGCTGGCTACGCCATTCGCAGCTCACGACGACGATGAACGTCTACATCCACCAGGTCGATGACGGGCTCGGCAGCGCGGACGCATGGGACGACATTCTGGGGGACGCTCGGGGCCACCTTGGGGCCACCGAAGGTCCGGAGGTAGTGCAAAACACGTCGGGCGCGACCCCCCGAAAAACCGCACGGTTGAGCCAAATCCACTAACAGCCGTAACCAGCCGTAAAGCCCGTAGCGCACTCATAATCGGTTGGTCCCAGGTTCGAGTCCTGGCGGGCCCATGTATCAAAGCCCTCGCAACACCATGCCACGAGCTGCAGCATCGCTCAGTGATCTCACGGAATCCGGAAGTTAGTTTTACCGACGGGGATTTCGGCACTTTGGCCGGGTAGGCCTGGTACGGGCATCGCGCCTGAGGGTCCATTGACGGTGACGAGCCCGACGGTGATGTGCGAGACGCCGCGGCACTGGGGGTTGACGAACGTGGTGTAGTGCACGCGCTGGCCGGCCCTGAGGTTCGTTTGGGTCGGACCGAAGCTGCCGGCTCCCGCACTGGGGCATTGCGGGTTTGCCCGGTCGTTGGGGTCGCTTGTGTTGATCTCATAGTGACTGTCGAAGTTAGTGATCGCTATGCGCGAAGTGAACTGGATGACGAGTAGAAGTTGGGGTGGACCGCCGCCCATGCCAAGACGCTTGTAGCCGTTGGGAACGGCGCCGTCGCAGGGCACGGTTTCGCCATTGTGTTCGCAATAGAACCTGGCGGGCTCGGCATGAACGGTGACCCGACTGGCGACCTCGCTCTCGGTGATGTGCCGCGAAGGGCTAATGGGTGCGTAGCCGACTGTGGGACAGCGAGAGCGGCGCAGCTCATGGATCTGAGAGGGGAGGTGGCAGGCGGGAGCGTCCCTGTAGGTCACGGTGCGGATCGCTTCGGATTCCTCCAATTCGGGGCCTATTACCTCGTCGTCGTCGCCTCCCTGGTCGCGGACGCAGAACGGTTGAGGAGGGCCACAGGGTCTCGTTTTGTGCGGCAAGACGATCAGGTAGGCGCCGTCTTCTCCGGTGGTGGGAGTCGTGACCGTCGCACCCGTTGACATCGTGTAGGTCACGCTCGTGGCGTCCGGGCCGAGCAGGCCGAAATCCAAGTCGCGCAAATCCGACGGCGGACAGATACGGGAACTCGACTTTGACGCGTAGCAACCATCCCAGGAATGGCGCTGTCTATTGGACAGCGCATTCCCGAACAGCGCGCTTGCGGGGACAGCGTGTAGTTGTTCGTTTAGGAACGCGTCGCCGCGAGCGTCTTGGGTACCGCAGCCCTGGCCGCTGAGAAAGTCGAGCGAAAGCGGATGGAAGGCGCCATCGCTGCCGAACGCGCCGTCCTCTCCAAGGGCCCCGAGACGACCGTCGACGACTCGCCCTACCTGCAAGCACATCAAGCCACGCGTGGTCTTCAACACGCGCAGCGCCCATGGCGGGCCACCGTCTGGATCGCTGACACGCAGTGGCAATAGACGGACAGTCTGCGGGATCACAGCGCCTTCGTACGCGGAGGGGCTTGGGGGGACTTCGCTGCCCACCGGCGCTCCGGTGCGAAACACGCCGGTTGCGGCGAGCGCAGACCCGCAGACCGCCAGACACGCCACCGCAACCGCTACCGGGCGTGACACCCTGAGCCGCAGCCGCTGATACCACGGCTCATGAGCTCCGCGACGCATGGCCTCACGCAAACCCCGCTCCACCTGATCGAAATAGTCGCTCACAGTTCCTCCATCTGAGACTTCAACGCCTTCAAGGCGCGGCTGACACGCTGGCGAGCAACCGACTCCGAGCAGCGCATCTCCAAGGCAATCTCCTCATAGGAGCGCTCGTGCACTACACGTGCCGCGAGTGCTTGTCGTAACGGCGCAGGCAAGCCCTCCACGAGCGCAAGGATCCCCTCGTCGAGGCTCGCAAGCTCCTCAACGCGATCGAGGTCGGCATCGGTGAGCGAAACGGGCTCCAAACCCAGTCGGCGGCGAGCGGAGTCCTCAACGCGCTTGCGCCGGCGACTCTCCAGCAGCTTGTTCCGCGCGATCCCGAGCAGCCACGCCAAGACCGACCCCTGCTGTGTCCGGTAGCGGGGCGCCGATATCAATGCTGCCGCGAACACCTCAGCCGACAGATCAGCGGCAATTTCCCGATTGCCTGTTTCGCGCAAGCACCAGCGCAGAACCACTGGAAGGTAGCGACGATAGAGCGCCGCGAAAGCAGCCTCATCTCGTGCGGCAATCGCAGCCACGAGCCGCTCGTCTCGATCCTCAACGAAATCCGTCATCTACAAGCAGGTTTGCGCGAACCCAGATCTTGTGACAGCAGCAAACGAAAACGACATCCCAAACGATTGCCCGGCTGGCATCATCTGGTGATGCGGGCGATACAGATAGAGCGCCCGGGGGTGCTGCGCCTGACAGAGCTAGCCGAGTCCGAGCCGGGACCCGGCGAGATCCTCGTGCGAGTGCACGCATGTGGCGTGTGTCGCACGGACCTGCATCTGCTTGACGGGGAGGTGGATATCCCGAGACCTCCAATCGTCCCGGGCCACCAAATCGTGGGGACAGTGATCGCGCGAGGGGAGGGTACCTCAGCGAGAGGGGGGCTTCGTGCGGAGGGCTCCGGGATAACTGAAGGGCTCGAGCCCGGCACGCATGTCGGCATCCCATGGCTGGGATGGACCTGCGGTCGCTGTGTCTATTGTCTGAGCGGGCGCGAGAACCTCTGCGACCTGGCTCGCTTCACCGGACGGGACATCGACGGCGGCTTCGCGGAGCTCACGGTAGCCGACGAGCGCTTCTGCTTCGCGTTGCCGCAGGACATGTCAGACCTACAGGCAGCCCCTTTGCTGTGCGCGGGACTGATCGGCTACCGAGCACTGAAAATGACCGGCGAGGCTGAGCGGCTCGGCCTATACGGGTTCGGCTCCTCGGCGCACATCATCGCTCAGGTTGCCCGCTCCCAGGGTCGACGGGTGTTCGCTTTCACGCGGGCAAACGACGAGCACACGCAGGCTTTCGCGTTGAAGCTCGGCGCGGAGTGGGCGGGGGACTCGCTCACAATGCCGCCTGAAGAACTCGACGCGGCAATCGTGTTCGCGTCTGCCGGCGAGCTCGTTCCGCAAGCGCTGCGCGCGCTTGCCAAGGGCGGCACAGTTGTGTGCGCCGGTATTCACATGTCCGACATACCCAGCTTTCCCTACAACATCCTCTGGGGCGAGCGCACCATTTGTACGGTGGCAAACCTCACACGCCAGGACGCCCGCGAGTTTCTGGCCCTCGCCCCCGGTGTGCCGGTTCACACCGATGTTCACTCCTATGCGCTGGAGGACGCTGCCCGTGCTCTTGAGGATCTGCGAGCAGGACGCTTCGACGGTAGCGCGGTGATCGAGCTCTAATGCACCTCGCTCCAATGCACCGTTTCATTCAAGCGAACACCCGATTGGCTACCTTCGGATCGCCGAGCGTGTCGAATGCGACGAGCTTGCCGCCGCTGTAGGTCAATACGTCGGCGCTCTCAACCGTCTCTCCGTCGAGGGAAGCTGTTGTGAGCACGATCACCTTGTCCCCGTCGGCGATGAAGTCGTGGGGCTCGGTGCGAAAGCCCTTGCTCACGAGCTTTCCCCACAGCTCGCCTACCGCCTGCTTGCCCGTGTATGTTCCGGTTAGTGCGTTGTCCCCGCGCGTTGTCCACACGATCGAATCGTCGATGTCGCGCATGGCACCCTCGGCGTCGCCTTTGCCGAACGCCGCATAGGCGGCTTGCGCGGTCTGCTTGTTCTCCTGTGCACCCATGGTTGTGATCCTCTTCCGATGTTTGTAGTGGCTGACCAACACGGTGTACCCGGACGACGCCGATCTCACTCGGCTTGGGGCGCCGGTCGGTACATGAACCTCCGACCGGCCCACTAGGCTTCAGCCATGGCCACAGAGCCCGAGCAGCGCGTCGCCGTCATCGACCTCGGGTCTAACTCGTTTCGCATGGTTGTGTTCGCTTCGGCAAACGGTTCGTGGGAGCGCGAAGATGAGCTGTCGGCGGCGGTGCGTATAGGTGAGGGCCTTGCCGCCACCGGCCGGTTGAGCGAGGAGGCGATGACACGGGCGCTCGAGACACTCGAGACGTTCACCGCTCTATGCGGGCGACATGGGCTCGGCGGGCACTTGGTGGAGGCGGTTGCTACGAGCGCGATTCGCGATGCCGAGAACGGCACGGAGTTCCTAGATCGGGTCCGTTTGCGCACCGGCCTCGAAGCGCGCGTGCTCAGCCGCGAGCAGGAGGCCCGCTACGGGTACCTGGCGGCGGTCAACTCAACCACGCTCACCGACGGCTGCGTGCTCGACCTCGGCGGGGGATCGCTGCAGCTCGTGCGTGTCGCCGGCCGTTTGGCGCGCGAATCTGGCTCCTGGCGATTGGGAGCAGTACGCATGACCGAGCGCTTTCTCTCCGAGGAGGGCCCTGCCAAGCGCAATCAGCTGAAGGCGCTCCAGGCCCACATTGCTCGCAAGCTCGAACGCGCCCCGTGGCTGGCGGCTACCGGCCCGCACCTGGTAGGACTCGGTGGCACCGTGCGCAACCTGGCCACCGCAGCCGAGCGCGCCGCCGGTCTTCCCTCGGAGGAGGTCCAAGGGTTCGTGATCGAGTTGGACGCGCTCGACGGCTTGATCGCGCGTCTCGCCGCGCTGCCTGCCAGCGAGCGTAGCCGTGTGCCAGGCATCAAACCTGCCCGTGCCGACATCGTGCTGGCTGGAGCGCTTGTCGTCCAGGGAGTGATGCGCGCGGGTGGGTTCAACACGCTCGAGGTAACGGGAGCCGGTTTGCGCGAGGGCATTCTGTTCGAGCGTCAGCTTGCCAGCCAGCAACTGGACGCCGTGCTCGCCTCACCCGACGCGCGCGCCGCCTGAGAGCGAACTGTATGAGAGCGGCCCACGTGAAACCGATCCGCGGCTGAAGAGAGTCGCGAGGTGGACGTGTACTGGAGCCTTCACGCCTGCTTGCGCTGAGAGCGCTCGCTCGCGCCCAGCACAGTCGAACAGCACGAGCTCGTAGGTGGCGGGAGGGGGACCGTGCCACGCCTTGGCTGGCACCTCCGGGCACACATGCAGCACAGCCTTCGAGGCGAGATTGCCTCCCCGCCCCGAATACTCGCCGCCGAGCACCACGTAGCGCGCCTGTCCGCTGGCAACCAGTCGTGCCAGACCGGGCCCGTCGAGTGCGGGATCGGTGCCGCTGTAGCCGGCTAGCGCTCCGGCTGGGGAGCCGAGCAAGATCATCGATGCGGCGGTTGGCGCGGCGATGGTCAGCGAGCTCCAACGTGTGCCTGGGTGGTGCGTGCTGACATAGCGGATCAGGTTGCGATCGATGCGGAGGTCTATGGCGCTCAGACCGACACCGCCGGCACCGGTGGCCTGGTGGGGTCCCGCGGCTGGGAACGTGCCCTCAATCGGTTCCAGCCAGGTTGTGGTCGCATATGCCGTGGGCGCGAGCAGTAGTAGGCACAGCAACAAGCCCATCGCAGGTGCGGCGAGACGTCGCACTGCCATTGCCGTCACCAGGATGGCCGCGCCCGCGATCAGGACGGGGACAAACCAGCGCATGTAGTGCTGGTAGTCGAGGACCGCGATCTGAGCCACCACGGTTGCCCCTACGGCGCAAGGCAACAGCAGCACGCACCAACTACGCCGCTTGGCAAAGCGCGTAAAGGCCAGTGCCCCGGCACCGATCATCGCGGCTGCTCCGGGGGCGACAGCGGAGATGTAGTAGGGGTGGACGATTCCTTTGGAGAGGCTCAGAATCGCAACCTCCACGAGCAACCAGCCGCCGAGCACGATCAGTAGCCCAAGCAATGGATCGCGTCGGGTGCGCTCTTTGGTGAGGAGCAGCAACGCCACGGCGAGGAGGCTGAGGATCGCGAACGGCAGCATCCAGGAGCCCTGATCGGCAAGACGCGATTCGAACAGCCTCAGCGGACTGGTGGCGCCGCCGAAAGAGATCGAGTTGCGCAGGCGACCGTTGGGGAGATAGAGCGAGGGCAGCTTTGGCGGCAAGTGCTTGGACTTGTGAGCCAGGAGCTCGTGTTTGCGAGCGGTTGTGCTCGTTGCCGTTGAGCTCGCGCTCGCCCTATGGCGGGAGGCAAAGCGGTGTGGAGGGGTGCGCACGAGCGCGCCTTCGGCAATCGGAATGCGTCCCGGTCCGCCCTGCTCGCCTTCCACGCGCCCAAGACCGTTGTATTCGAAAGTCAACCCGAGCTCGGTGTTGTTCGTGGAGCTTCCGACATAGGGACGCTGGGATGTGGGTGTCAGTTCCACGGCGGCAATCCACAGGAACGACACGGCCCCCATGACCAGGCCCGCCACCAGCAGCATCCCGATCCGTCGATACCAGCGCCCGGGAGCGCACACTAGATAGGCAAGTACGATTCCAGGCACGATCAGGTAGGCGGCAAGTGTCTTGGTGTTGAAGGCGAGACCAACCAGCAGTGCACACGCCAGCAACCAGCGCCAGCGTCCGTCTTCGATCGCGTTCAATGCCGCTCCGCAGGCGAGGATCATCAGCAGGAGCAGCAGTGGGTCGACGCCGTTGTCGCGCGATACCGCCACGAACGAGGGGAATACCGCGAGCGCAAGGGCGCCCACGAGGCCCGCACCGGCGCCGAGGCGACGAGCGAGTATGCGATAGAGCACCGCAACGGCAACCGTCGAGATGATCGCCTCGGGCAACAGCAAGCTGAGCGGAGAAAAGCCGAACAGCTTCGCGCTTGCCACCTGGGCCCATATGCCCAGTGGGGGCTTGTCGATGGTGACAAGACCCCCGGGGTCAAAGGAGACGAAGAAGAAGTTGTGCCAGGACCTCAACATCGACCGTACGCCTGCCGAGTAGAACGTGTTCGCGTACCCGTTCTGGGCGAGCCTATGGGTGTTCAGGACCGCCGACAGCGCGAGGATCGCCGCGAGCGCCAGGTATTGCGGATGAACACGCTCGGGCAGCGATCGCGGTGAGCGCGGCTCGGCCGTGAAAGGCGCGCTCACCGAAGGCATCGGCGTCTCGGACGGGTTCGGTGCGGTTGTGCGGTCGGTGGCGCTCATGGTGGTGGGCGATCGCTCGCCGGCCCGCGGTGGTGGTGTGCCGCGGTGATAGAAGCAAACCGCATCGACGTACTAAGGGAACGTTAAGCCGTGCTATGCCGGTCACAAATGCGTGTCGAGCCACACAAAAGCGCCGAGTGAGATCCGGTGTCACATCGATCCCAAGCGTGGCGTTCGCCATTCAGGTCCGGGCCGCCGTCCAGGTCAGGCGCTCGTCGGCGATGTCAGGCACTCGTCGGCGATGTCAGACGGCCCGCGGCGATGTCAGACGGCCCGCGGCGATGTCAGACGGCCCGCGGCGATGTCAGGCACTCGGCGACGAGATCAAGTGTCCAAACCTGCAAGCAAGCGCTGGAGATCGTCCTCGTCGTTCCACGCCCCCACCGAAGCACGCAGCAAAGGCTGATTGGGAATGTCGCGCAACACCACACCCATCTCAGCCAGTCGCGTGCGCTCGGCGAGCGGATCGGGGCTGGCGAAGGACACGAGCGTGCTGTCCCCACGCGGTGTGACCTCGCGTCCGGCGGCCACCAGCAGCTCGGCAAGTCTCGCGGCGAGTGCAATCGCCCGCTCGTGCACCTCGCGCCATCCCGCTCGCTCCAACGTTTGCACGGCGGTGAGCGCGGTGACGAGCGTCTCGGCGCTGAGCGCGAAAGTCTCGAAGCGTCGGCCGTCCTCGTGTACTCGCGCATCGAGTCCCGCATTGGGGTCGAGCAGGTTGCCGTAGCCGCGCCGGCTCACTTTCAAGCGCTCACGCAACGCCGGCGCCACATAGAGCATGCCTATGCCGTCGGGGCCGCACAGCCACTTCTGACCGGCGCCCGCGTAGGCATCGCAGCCGAGCGCGTGCACATCCACCGGTACCGCTCCCGCGCCCTGGGCGCCGTCGAGCACCACGGGAACCTCGAGGCGCCCGAGCTCGGTGGGCGCGATCCCGCCGCTCATCCAGCTGACGTGCGAGCACGCCACTAGTCGCGTGTGCTCGCCGACGGCCTCGACTAGCTCGGCGAGGGGGACCGTACGGACGGACACCCCGCGTAGCGCACGGGCGGCGCCGAGCGTCCCGAGCAGACCTGGGTGCTCTTCGTCGCTTGTGAGGATCTCATCGCCAGCACACAGGTCGAGGCCGTCGATGACATTCGCAAGCCCCTCGCTCGTGCATGTAGTGAGCGCCAGCTCGCCAGGCTCGCAGGCAAGAGCCCGGGCGTATGCTTCGCGCAGCTCTTCGGCAAGCTCATGGCGGCGCTCGAAGTGCTCGGTCGCCCGTCCCCGCCGCGCCTCGCCTAGCAGCTCCTCGGCACCCGCTTGGGCGGCAATCCCAGGCAGCGGGCCATCGGTACCCGCGTTGAGATACGCCACCTGCTCGAGCACAGGGAACTCCTCACGCAGCTTCTCGATGCCCACGAACGGGCAGGATAGGGCAGTAACGATGGGGCGCGATCGTGCGGCGCTTGCGCTTGATGTGTAAGACCCGGTATCACTTGCAACGGCCGCTGGAGCGCTCAGAGTCAGGTTGACTGGGCTCTGAGCTTGGAAGCCGGCGGTCTTGGGCATGGGCGCCGCCGTGAAAAGAGTCGTTAGAAAAGGGGGTGCACGATGTCGGATGGGGACAATCAAGCGCCGCTCTGGACACCAAGCACTGAGACGGTGGCCAAAGCCCAGATGACCGACTTCATGGCGTGGGCGGGCGAGCGTCATGGACGCGGGTTCGCGGATTACATCGAGTTGTGGGAGTGGTCGGTCACCGAGGTAGAGCAGTTCTGGGCAGACATCTGGGAGTACTGCGGAGTGCATGCCTCGGCGTCATACGAGCAGGTGCTCAGATCGCGCCAGATGCCAGGTGCTAGCTGGTTCGAGGGAGCACGGCTCAACTACGCGGAGAACATGTTGGCGCGCGAGCGCGACCGTGATGCCACAGCGGTGCTCCACAGCTCTGAGCTGCGTCCGCTTGGAGAGTTGAGTTGGGGCGAGCTCTCCGAGCAAGTGGCGGCGCTTGCGGCGGGCCTGCGCTCGCTTGGTGTGGGGAGTGGAGACCGCGTTGCCGCCTATATGCCCAACATCCCCGAGACCCTTATCGCGTTCCTGGCGAGCGTCAGTATTGGGGCGATCTGGTCGTGCGCTGCACCGGAGTTCGGAGCACGTAGCGTCGTCGACCGCTTTGCCCAGATCGAGCCAAAGGTGCTGTTCGTGGTGGATGGGTATCGCCACGGGGGCAAGGACTTCGACCGCACCGAGGCGCTGCAGACGATCACGGCCGGCCTGCCTTCGCTGAGCCACACGGTCATGCTCCCCTACCTCTCGAGCGAGGCGAGCGCGGCGGGTCTGCCGGGAGGGCTCATCTGGGAAGAGTTGATCGCTCCTCATCGCGCCTCTGGCGCTACGGGGGTCAGTCAAGTCTTTGAGCAAGTGCCCTTTGACCACCCGTTGTGGGTGCTCTACTCCTCGGGTACCACCGGCCTGCCAAAGGCAATCGTGCACGGCCACGGCGGCGTCTTGCTCGAGCAACTGAAGAAGAGCATGTTGCACCTCGATTTGCACGCAGGCGACCGCATGTTCTGGTTTACGACAACCGGCTGGATGATGTGGAACTTCCTCGTCGGCTGTCTGTTCAGCGACGCAGCGATCGTGCTCTACGACGGTAGCCCAGCCCATCCGGACCTGGGTGCGTTGTGGGCTCTCGCCGAGCAGACCCGCATCACCTGCATGGGCGTGAGCGCCGGCTTCTTGATGAGCTGCCATAAGGCAGAGCTGGAGCCGGCTCGCGATCACGACTTGAGTGCATTGCGCAGTATCGGCTCGACCGGCTCGCCGCTGCCGCCGGAGGGCTTTCATTGGGTGTATGGGCACGTGGGGCGCGAGCTCTGGCTGTTCTCCACGAGCGGTGGCACCGACGTGTGCACGGCATTCGTCGGTGGTTGTCCGCTGTTGCCGGTGTATGAAGGAGAGATCCAATGCCGCGCGCTCGGTTGCGCGGTGGAGTCGTGGGATGAGCAGGGCCAACCGCTTTTAGACGAGCTGGGCGAGCTCGTGCTCACCGAGCCGTTGCCGTCGATGCCGTTGTTCCTGTGGGGCGATCGAACGACCGGTGGATCGGACGAGGACGAGCCGATCGGCGAGCGTTACCGCGAAAGCTACTTCAACGTGTATCCCGGCATCTGGCGTCATGGCGATTGGATTCGCATTACTCCGCGTGGGGGAGCGGTGATCTATGGCCGCTCAGACTCCACCATCAACCGTCAGGGCGTGCGCATGGGCACGAGCGAGATCTATCGCGCCACCGCGGCCATCGACATGGTTATCGACGCGCTCGTCGTGGACATACCGCGTGCGGACGCCGAGGAGCTGTGGATGGTGCTGTTCGTGGTGCTGCGCGAGGGTGTACGGCTCGACCCAGAGCTAGAGATCAGGATCAAGCAGGGGATTCGCGAGGACTGCTCGCCGCGACACGTACCAAACCAGATACTCCAGATCGCGGAGGTGCCGCGCACGCTTTCAGGAAAGGTGCTCGAGGTTCCCGTCAAGCGGATCTTGATGGGCGCCGTGCCAAGCGAGGCAGCGAGCATCGAGTCGCTTGCCAACCCGCATGCGCTCGACTACTTCGTGCAGATGGCAACACAGCTTCATGCAGGGAGCGAACGCTCGGAGAACGCCGACTGAGCTTGCACGATTGGAGGAGTGTGGGGCGCACCCGTCGAACAAGTGCGCCGATGAGACGACTAACAACAACTCCAGAGAAGCCACCGGTGAATGGTGTCGGAGAGCACCAGAGCCTCTCGCTCTATATCCAGACTCGCTTCGAGGAGTGCTCGCGCTCCCAAAAGGACGTGGCACAGTACATCGTGGACCATCTCGACGAGGCTGCCTTCCAAACCGCGGAGGAGCTCGCGCGTCGAGCGAACACCTCGAGCTCGACGGTGGTGCGCTTCTCACAAGCGCTCGGCTTCGAGGGCTTTCCCGAGCTGCAAGCAGCGGCACGCGAAGAGTACCGTCGCATACACGCTCGCCCGCAATCCACTGGACCATCTGAGACCTCCGCACCGTTGTTCTCACTCGATCAAAACGAGTTCGAGACCGCCCTGGCAGCAGACCATTTGAACGTCGAGGAGACCGCACGCAAGGTGTCCCGCCCAGCTGTGGATGCCCTCACCGAGGCCATTGTGAGCGCGGAGAAGGTCCTTGTGGCGGGCACCGACCAGATGGCGTTCTTTGCCAGTTATTTGCGCCACCTCTTGATGCTGCTCGATCTGCGCGTGGACGTCGTTGCCAGTCCTTCCCAGGAGGCACTCAGCCGTCTCGGCAGGATCGACTCCACGACGCTCGTGATCGGCCTTTCCGCCGGCCGTCCTCATCCCCTTGTCGTGCGCGCAATGAAGCTGGCGCGCCACCGCAAGGCGCGCACCGCCGCGATCACCGACGCCACCCTCTCAGAGGTGGCAAAGCTCGCGCAAATCAAGCTCTATTACTCCTCCAACAGCCCCGCCTATGTGCGCTCGCACACGGCCTTGCTGAGCCTGATCCAGGCGCTCGCGTACGGCGTGTATGCGAAGGACACCGCGCAGTACGACGACCGCATCAAGGCCTTTCGCCTGAAGTAGCCGGGTCCTAGATCTCCTCTCCATTTCCAGGAAGACAACGCCACATGTGGCGTTGTCCCACCCCGCACATGTGCGGGGTGGCCGACCGGCGCATGCGCCGGTCGGGATAAGATCACGAATATGCACGACGAGGCAACATTCACTGTCAAGAGCGGCCTAGCCGAGATGCTCAAGGGCGGGGTCATCATGGACGTGGTGACCCCCGCGCAGGCGAAGGTCGCCGAGGACGCCGGCGCCGCCGCGGTCATGGCCTTGGAGCGCGTGCCCGCCGACATACGCCGCGATGGGGGAGTGGCACGCATGTCCGATCCCGAGATGATCTCCGGGATCCAGGAGGCCGTGAGCATCCCCGTGATGGCCAAGGCCCGCATCGGCCATTTCGTCGAGGCCCAGGTGCTGGAAGCGCTCGAGGTCGACTACATCGACGAGTCCGAGGTGCTCACGCCCGCCGACGAGTCCAACCACATCGACAAGTGGTCCTTCAAGGTGCCCTTCGTGTGCGGCGCCACCAACCTCGGCGAGGCATTGCGCCGCATCGGCGAGGGCGCCGCGATGATTCGCTCCAAGGGTGAGGCCGGGACCGGCGACGTCGTCGAGGCGGTGCGCCACATGCGCGGTATCACCGGTGAGATCCGTCGTCTTGCCACCCTGCAGGAGAGCGAGTTGGCGAGCGCCGCCAAGGAACACGCCGCGCCACTCGATCTGGTGCGCCGGGTTGCGGTCGAGGGTCATCTGCCCGTCGTCCTGTTCTGCGCCGGTGGCATCGCCACTCCTGCCGACGCAGCGTTGATGATGGCACTTGGCGCCGAAGGGGTGTTCGTGGGATCGGGCATCTTCAAGTCCGAGGACCCGCCCGCCCGCGCTCGCGCGATCGTGGAGGCCACCACCCACTGGCAGGACCCCGAGCGGGTAGCCGCGGCCTCGCGCGGGCTTGGCCCGGCGATGGTGAGCCTCGAGAGCTCCAAGCTCTCCGGCGAGCAGCTGCTCGCACACCGGGGTTGGTAGCCCCCGCCGTGGGAGAGCCGTCGGCGGGGCCTCCCTCGGCACCGGTATACGGCACACAAGCGAAGGGCTGAGTCTCCGATGACGATCGAGTCTAAGTCGGTAGTGGGCGTGCTCGCGCTACAGGGCGACTTCCAGGCCCACGGGCGAGTCCTCGAGCGCCTCGGGGCAACCGTGCGCGAGGTGCGCGTGTCGCGAGACCTCGCCGGCTTGGACGGTCTTGTCATACCCGGCGGCGAGTCCACCACGATGACCCTCGGCGTCGCGCGTGAGGGCCTTGCCGAGCCGTTGCGGGAGCTGGCGGCGCGTGGCACGCCTGTGCTCGGCTCATGCGCAGGGCTGATCATGCTCGACCGTGAGCATCTAGGAATCCTCGACATGCTTGCCGAGCGCAACGCCTTTGGCCGTCAGCTACGCAGCTTCGAGGCTGACGTGCTCGTCAAGGGTCTCGATCGGGGGGCCTTTGCATGGCGTGTTCATCCGTGCGCCTTGGATCGCCCAACACGGCCCGGACGTCGAGATCTTGGCCGAGGTCGACGGGCATGCCGTGGCCGCGCGCCGGGGCCGTGTCACGGCGGTCGCGTTCCACACCGAGCTAGGGCACGACGATCGCCTTCACCGGCTGCTCTTGGCCGATGTCGTGGCGAGCAAGGGCTCCGACTCTCGCTCGGGCTCGGACTCCGATGAAGGCGTAGCCTCGGCCGCTTGAAGGGTGAGCGGAAGTTGCGGCTCACCTAGCAGGCCGAGCACCCTGTTGAGCGCGTCGTGGATCTCGCCGGCCAGCAGGCTCTCGTCGTCGAGGCGCTCGGCTTCGTTCCAGTCCCACGAGCGCGACACGTGGATGGTGGGACGCAGATGCGCGAAGCGGCGCCCGAGCGCGTGCAGAAACGGGTCGAGCCGGTCGCGGTCTGACTCCGAGGCATAACCCCGCTCAAGCAACCACGGCCATAGGTCGGGAAGGATGTGATTGCGGTGGTGGGCACCTACCTGCTTCCAGTCCTCGCCCTGCCAGCGGCGCGCATACTCGGCGGGATCCAGGCGACATGTCAGGTACACGCGTGTGCGCACCGGAGCGTTGCGAAAGCCGAGCAGCGGCTGGGGCTTTACCTGCCAAGCGCCGGGGCCGTCCTCGCCGAGCAGCTCGCACAAGCTCTCGGCGCGTCCCCCGGCATAGAGCTGCTCCGCCTGCGCCTTCAGCTCCCCGGGCCACAGGTGCAAGGTAAGGCGCTCGTCCTCGATGTCGAGCGCCGCGCGCTGTAGCGAGGCGACCCCGAGCGCCGCGTCCAGGCGTACGTGCACTAGGCCGGCACGCTCCGGCACGATCCCGGTGGCTTCGCGCAACAGCGAGCGCAGCCGCCACTTGCGCCGCACAGGGTCTTTGCCGACGCGTCGCAGCGTCCCGAACGGCAGCAGTTGTCCGAAGTCCTGGTGAGCATAGGAGAGCACGTCCTTGACGATCGCCTGCTCGGCCGGTCCGAGCACGCCGAGCTCGACGAGCCGCCACCATGACTCGAGCAGGTCGTGCCAGCGCAGCACGCTCGTGCGTCGCTGCGCAAAGCGCGTCCCGTTCAGGTTCAGCTCGGCCACACGATGGCCGTTGCGCCGCGCCCAGCGGCGACACACCTTGCTCTCGAGCACCACAACCAGGTCCGGGTCGAAGCGCAGCACCCCGTCGAAGCGCTGATTGTCGTCGGTGTCGCTGACTTCCTCGGCAAGCTCGAACGGCTCGGTGTCGGGTGTCAAGAAGACGCTCACCAAGCGTCCTCGCTCGACCGCGCCCGAGTTGAGGTTTTCCTCGGAGGGATCGACCAGGTTGGTGGCCTGCATGTCCACGACACAGTCCGGCAATTGGCTTTGCGAGGGCTCGTCGATTGCCCGCAGCAGTGTCTCACGCGCCAAAGGAACGAGCCGCAGCACGATCATCGCCGCACGCGTGAGTTGGTCCTCGTGTCCACGCGAGAGCTCACGGTAGGGCTCAAACACGTTCAGGTGTGGATTCGAGGTAGTGCTCTCCATGACCCTCCCATCCTTACTAGGAGTCATGGAGTTTATTGTACTCTAATGTTTCAAGTTGCTTCGAAGCTCACAACGCTCGTCCGCTTCGCGCTCCGCCACGCGACCTTCCTCGATCAGCAGATCGACATGGCCCAACACCTCTGAGAGAGTGAGAAAGGCTTGGGTAACCGCCACGTTGCCCCACATCTCTTGAGCCAGCTCATACGCGTTGCTCGGACGCTTGGCGATCAACCCGTACAGCCGGTTGGCACGACGCTCGTGCATGAGAAACCGCTCGTCAATCAGCTTCCGATGGTCTTCTACAGGCTCGCCGTGGCCTGCGAACACGACCTTGAGCTCCATTTCGCGCGTGAGGCGCAACGAGTCCATATAGGTCATCAACGCCCGCGGGCGCTGCTCCGAGCGCGAGTCGAGCGGCTCCGTCGCCTCTTTCTCTCCTCCGTCCTCAACTGGGGAGGGAGGCCCTAGCGAAGTTACTCCGCCTTTCTCATCCGCTCTGCTGCCGCCAGGGTGCGGAGGCTCCAGAGGCTTGGACAAGAGCGGGTTGGAAGAGATGTGCTTGATCAGATGGTCTCCACCGAACAGCTCCCCCGAGGCTTCATCGAAGAACACCGTGTCCGAGGGCGAGTGCCCGGGACGGTGAAGCACGCGCCAGCTGCGTGAGGCGAACTCGAGCAGATCGCCTTCGGCGAGCGGACGTGTCACTTGCGCCGCCGCGCCCCACCCGCGAAAGCTCGCCGATACCGCACGCAGTGCATAGACCACATCTTGGGGAATGCCATTGCGCAGCATGATCGCCGCTGAGAAGCTGTCGTTCTCTTCCATCTCGTGCTTGTAATCGGCAAGCCACGGGGCGAGACGGTCAAGCGCGCACACCTCGGCACCTGAGCGCTTGGCGAGGATCTCAACAAGTCCGATGTGGTCGATGTGTTGGTGGGTCACCACAATCCGTCGCAAGTCCTCCACGCGGTGCCCGTGAGCCGCGAGCGCGGCTTCCAGGGCCGTGAGCGAGGTCGCGGAGTTGGGCCCGGCGTCCAGCAAGCGTGAGTGGGTCGTCTTCGATCAGGTAGCAGTTGACGCGTCCCACGGCGAACGGGGTGGGAATCGCCAAGCAGTGCACCCCCCGCGTGCGCGCATGGGTCGGGGGAACCTGGCTCACACGCCGACCCCAGCCAGCCGGGATGCGGTCTTCCAAAAACGCATGCTCCGCGCGCATGCGTGGGGGGTCGCGATTTGCGTCACGACCGGGTCGGCGCGGCCGAGCGAATCAGCCCAAGGACCTCGTCGCGGGCACTCTGCATGTGCTCATGAGAGCGCAGCGACTCCAAGCACAGGCGTAGCAATGGCTCCGTGTTCGACGGACGCACGTTGAAGTGCCAATCCTCGTAGTCGATCGATATGCCGTCCAGCCAGTCCTGCTTTGCGTCTGCATAGCGTTCTGAGATCTCGCGTATCTTGCCCGCTTGGTCTGTCACCTCGCTATTGATCTCACCGGATATGAAGTAGCGCTCGCGATATGGCTTCAGGAGCTCTGAGAGACGCTTACCCTGACGGGAGAGCTGCTCGAGGATCAGCAACGCCGGGATCGTTCCCGAGTCGGCACAGTAGAAGTCCCGGAAGTAGTAGTGACCTGAGACCTCCCCGCCAAACAGGGAGCCCTCCTCGCGCATCCGCGTCTTGAAGAAGGCATGCCCTACGCGATTGATGTGGGGGATACCGCCTGCACGCTTGACGGTATCCGGCACAGCCCACGACGCCCGTACGTCATAGAGGATCGCCGCGGGGTGGGTTGGGTCTCGATGCTTGTACAGCAGCGACTCCGCCAGCAGTGCTGTAAGGAAATCGCCGTCCACGAACTCGCCGCTGTCGTCGATGAAGAAGCAGCGGTCCGCGTCTCCATCCCACGCAATTCCCAGATCGGCACCGGTCTCGCGGACCTTCTCGATGATGAACCTGCGGTTCTCCGGCAACAGAGGGTTGGGCTCGTGGTCGGGAAAATGCCCATCCGGGGTCCAGTAGGTCTCGATCAAATCGAGACCCAAGCGCTCGAGCAGCGGACCCACCATCGGGCCCGCCATGCCGTTGCCGCCGTCCACCACCACCTTCAGCGGCCGTATGGCACTGGGATCGATCATCGCAAGCGCGGCTGCCTGGAATTCCGTGTAGACGTCAACCTCCTTCGCTGAGCCCCGCACCGGACTGGGCTGATCGCCGTCAAGGCCCTGCTCGATGACTTGGCGGATGTCCTGGATGCCAGCGTCCCCAGACAAAGCGATCGCACTGTCGCGCACCAGCTTTGCGCCCGTATAGGCCTTCGGGTTGTGCGAAGCCGTGCACATCAAGCCGCCATCGAGCTCGCGCGAACCAACCAGGTAGTAGAGCATCTCGGTACCAACCTGGCCGGCGTCGACCACGTCGGCGCCCTCGCTCAATAGACCCTCTCGATAGCGCTCGGAGAGCTCCGGTGCACTCAGGCGCATGTCCCGACCGAGCCCAACCGTCAGCTCGCTTGTGGGCTTGCCCGAGAGCTTTGCCAGCACGCGAGCAAAGCCACGACCGATCGCTAGAGCCGTCTCGCCGTCGATCTGCTCTCCGTAGAGGCCGCGGATGTCATACGCCTTGAAGATGCCTGGGTCGATTGCCATTGGGCGCTCATCCTAGAGGCGCGGCGCCCCAAGTATCCTTCTCGACTATGTCAGGACACTCCAAGTGGGCGAGTATCAAGCACAAGAAGGCAATCGTCGACTCCCGCCGCGGCCAGCAGTTCACCAAGCTCGCCCGTGCCGTCACGGTTGCCGCGCGCGACGGCGGCGGCGACCCAATCGGCAACGCGCCGCTCGCGCTCGCCATCGCCAAGGCCAAGGCCGCTTCGATGCCCAAGGACAACATCGAGCGCGCAATCGCCAAAGGCACGGGGGAGGGGGGAGAGGCAGACGCGATCGAGACGGTGCTCTACGAGGGTTATGGCCCGGGCGGCGTGGCGGTCCTGGTGGAGGCGCTCACCGACAACCGCAATCGCACCGGAGCCGACGTGCGCCACGCCTTCTCCAAGTATGGCGGCAGTCTCGGTGAGCCCGGCTCGGTGGCCTACCTGTTCGAGAAGCAGGGTTCGATCGCGATCGACTCCGGCTCCTATTCCGAGGAGGATCTGATGGTGGCCGTCGAGGCGGGCGCGGAGGACATCTCAGCCGACGAGGACATCTTCGAGGTGATCACCCAGCTAACCGACTTTGCCGCCGTCCGCGGCTCGCTCGAAGAGGCGGGCATCGAGATCCAAAGCGCCGAGCTCGCCTACCGCCCCAAGAGCCTTGTGCCGATCGACGAATCCCAGACGGTGCGTCTGATGAAGCTGATCGAGATGCTTGACGAGCTGGACGATGTAGACGAGGTGTACGCCAACTTCGACGCCCCGGCCGAGGTGCTCGAGCGCGTCGCCGGCTAGCTGGCGGAAGAGCCGTCCGACCCGACGTGTGAGCGGGGCAGCGGTGATAATGCCCACCGCATGAGCCCCGAGAGCGCAACGCAACGTCCACCCGTCGTGATCCTGTGCGGCGGTCGCGGCACAAGGCTGCGCGAGCACACACAGGCGATTCCCAAGCCACTCGTGGAGATCGGCGGTCTGCCGATCGTGTGGCATGTCATTCAGCTATATGCCGTGCAAGGCTTCAAACGGTTCTTGCTCGCCACCGGCTACAAGGGTGAGCTGATCGAGCGCTTTGCCAAGGAGACATCATGGCCCACCGGCGTGGAGGTGCAGTGCGTCGACACAGGTCTCGATACGCCCACCGGTGGACGCATCAAGCTGCTCGAGCAAGAGCTAGCGGGCGAGTCCTTCTGCGCGACCTATGCCGATGGTGTGGCGAGCGTAGACCTCTCAGGACTGCTTGGCTTCCATGCATCCCACGGACGCCTGGCGACGATGACGGTCGTGCGGCCCGAGCTTCAATTCGGCGTCACCGAGCTCGATCCCGCCGATGGGCGCGTACTCGGGTTTCGCGAGAAGCCCCGCTCTGAGCACTGGATCAACGGAGGCTTCTTTTGCTTCGAGCCCGGTGTATTCGACTACCTGGCAGAGGACAGCGTGCTCGAGCGCGACCCGCTGGAGCGGCTGGCGGCGGGTGACGAGTTGCGCGCCCACCGTCACGAGGACTTCTGGGAGTGCATGGACACCTATAAGGACGCCGTGGCCCTCAACGACCTTTGGGAGTCAGGCGAGGCTCCATGGCGCATGTGGTAGTCGGATAGGCGGGTCGCGTTTGGCGTCGCCTCGGCAGGCGTCCGGAGCGCCGCGCAGAATCCAGAGAGATGATCGTGCTCGGCATAGATCCAGGCCTCGCCAACACTGGTTATGGCGTCGTCGTGCGCAAGAAGGCTCGCCTGGGAGCACTCGATGGCGGTGTCATCGAAACGCGCGCCGGGGTGCCCGCCGAGCGCCGCCTCACGCAGATCGCCAGTCGTATCCGCGAGCTACTCGACGAGCACGACTGCGAGGCGATGGCGCTCGAGCAGCTGTACTTCGGCCAGAACGCCCACAGCGCGTTCGCCGTCGGCCAGGCGCGTGGCGTGGCCATGCTCGCGGCAGGGGAACGGGGGATACCGTGCTTCTCCTACACCCCTCAACAGGTCAAGTCGGCGGTTTGCGGCCACGGTCGTGCCGCCAAGGACCAGGTGGCTCGCATGGTGCAGACGCTGCTGGGCGTTTCCGAGATACCCGCCAGCGATCATGCCTCCGACGCGCTTGCCGTCGCCGTATGCCATGTCAACGGGACGCCGCTCGCCGACGCGGTGGCAAACGCGCTAAGCAGAGCTGGTGGGCGAGCATGATCGCGCTGGTGCGAGGCGAGGTGGCGATCCGCCGCTCAGACCACGTGATTGTGTTCTGTGGCGGCGTTGGCTATCGGATGGCGGTCTCGAGCGAGACCCTGCGTCATGTGCCGGCGGTAGGCGGTGAGACGACGCTTCACACCCACATGGTGGTGCGCGACGACGCGCTGCTGCTACACGGCTTTCACTCAGAACAGGAGCGTGACCTCTTCCTGATGCTTCTATCGGTCCAGGCCGTCGGTCCGAAGGTCGCGGTGGCGGTGCTCTCGAGCGGCTCCCCACGCGATCTGTTGGCGGCAATCGCCGGTGGGGACGCCGCCCGCTTCCAGGCTGTACCGGGAATCGGCAAGCGCACAGCCGAGCGGATCATCGTCGAGCTGCGTGAGAAGGTCGGGGTGGACACGACGCTCGAGAATCTGGGTACGGGGGGACGCTCCGATGGTCCTCGTGCGCTTGCACACGAGGGTCTGCTCGCGCTCGGCTACAACCCGCTCGAGGCAGACGAACTCTTGCGGGACCTCGACGGCGACAGCCCCGAGGAGCTGATCGCCGGCGCTTTGCGTACGGCACGAGCAGCATGAGAGTCCTAAGGCACGTGCCCCAATGACCCAAGCGGAACGCATCCAGACCCCCTATCTGACCCCCGAGGATGAGCTCGACCGCTCGCTACGTCCGCGAGCGCTCGATGAGTTCATCGGACAGCCGACGCTACGCGAGCAGCTGTCTGTCGCGATCGAGGCGGCGAGCGCCCGCAAAGAGGCGCTCGACCACCTGCTGCTCGCGGGACCGCCCGGCCTGGGAAAGACATCGCTCGCGCAGATCGTTGCCGCCGAGCTCGATGTGCCGTTCATCCAGACCGCCGGACCGGCGCTGGAGCGCAAGGGGGACATCGCCGCGTTTCTGACTGCGCTGGAGCCACGCAGCGTGTTCTTCGTCGATGAGATCCACCGGCTTCCGCGAACGCTCGAGGAGACCTTCTACCCGGCGATGGAGGATCGGCGCCTACCCATCACCGTTGGCCAAGGCGCCGGCGCTCGCGTGGTGACGCTCGAGCTGCCTCAATTCACGCTCGTGGGAGCCACAACCCGCGCCGGCCTGCTGACCACACCACTGCGCGACCGCTTTGGCATTCAGGCGCGCCTAGAGCACTACTGCACCGACGATCTCGCACGGATCGTCACGCGCTCGGCCGAGATCCTGCAGATCGACATCGACGATGAGGGCGCGCGCGCGATCGCCTCGCGCAGTCGCGGGACTCCGCGGGTGGCCAACCGCTTGCTCAAGCGGGTGCGCGACTACGCCGAGGTGCGCCTCGATGGTGTCGTGGGCGCCGCTGCCGCACGGGGGGCGCTAGAGCTGCTGGAGGTGGACGAGCAGGGCCTCGACCGCCTCGACAGGGAGATCCTCAAGGCCATCTGCGTCAAGTTCGACGGTGGGCCGGTGGGGCTCTCGACGCTCGCGGTGGCGGTGGGCGAGGAGCAGGACACGATTGAGGACGTATACGAGCCCTACCTGTTGCAACAGGGTCTGATCAAGCGCACGGCGCGCGGCAGGACCGCCACGGCAGCCGCATTTGCACACCTCGGCATCGACCCGCCGAGCGCACCTGAGAGAGCAAGCGCGCTGTTCTAGATGGCTGGGTGCCGCACCAAGTGGCCCGGCGAACCGTCTCGTTGGCGGGAAAGCCACTCCCAAGCGTGGCGGTCGCACGCCGAGCAGCCGGCTCCCCTACTCTGTGAAGTCCGATGGCTCATCCATTCATCTGTCCCAACTGCGGGCATCGCACCAGAGAGATCGACCGCAACATCGGCTTTACCCGCCAGCCCAAGGGCTGCGCCAAGTGCGGCTTTGCTTTCCTCTTCGAGCTGCTCGACGACTACTACCCCGCGCCCGACGCCGCGTTCTTCGTGTGCGACGGCGAGGGCCGCGTGATCGGCTGCGGCAAGAACTCGTTCGCCTTCACGGGCCTCGAGGAGGAAGGCGTGATCGGCCAGCGTGTCGAGCAGGTGCTCGGCTTGAAGTTCGCAAACGGCGACGACCCTGTCGAAACGGTGCTCGAGTGGGGAGTACGCGCGCTCGATGTGCCTGTGCGAGTCAGCGGAGAGCGCGACGTCGAAGCGAACGCGAAAGCGGACATGTTCCCTGCATACGACGACGACGGTGGGCTGCTGCTCGTGCTCACCCCCGACAAGTAGGCTCTTAGAACTATGGCCAACCGTCGCCAAAATGCCCTCGTCCTACTTATCGTCGCGGGTCTAGTGGCTGCCTCGCTCGTGGTGATCGCTACCAAGCCAACTCGCCTGGGGCTCGACCTGAAAGGCGGAGTGCAGCTGATCTACCAAGGTCGCGCCACCGCCCTGGCGAAGGTCACGCCCGAATCGATCGACCGTGCGATCGACATCATGCGCAAGCGCGTCGATCAGCTCGGTGTCGCTCAACCGGAAATCCAACGTACCGGCTCCAGCGAAATCGACGTGGCATTGCCGGATGTCACCAACGAGCAGCGCGCCCAGCAACAGGTCGGCGAGACCGCTCAGCTGTCCTTCTACGACTGGGAGCCGAACGTGATCGGTCCCGACGGTCAGCCGGCGCCAACCGAAGCGAGGGTGACCGGCGGCCAACTAGCGGCGTCCGCCGAAGCCGGGATTCCCGAGTACGAAGCCGTGCAACGCGCGCTCAAGCGGCCCGACGATCATTCGCAAGAACGACACCACCTACGGCGAAGGATGCACGCCCGCGCAAAAGGGCGGTTGTCATCTATGGCCAGTGGTACCTGCTCGACACCACCCATAAGAAGGTTCTGCGCGGACCCGAGGACACCCAGGCAGACCTTACCTCCGACTACAAAGTGCCGGCGGGCGTGAAAACCAAGGCGGTGCGGGTCAATCCCGGCACCGTGCTAGCCCAAGCGCAGCCGATCACCGGCAAGGAAGGCAAGGTCACCAACGCCTCGCCTGAAAGCTGGTACGTGGTCAATGACGACCCGGTAATCAACGGTCAAGAAGTCAAGAACCCAACTCAGGGCTTCGACAACGGTGGCTCGGGAGCGCCAAATGTCAATTTCGAATTCGACTCCAAAGGGATCGCCACCTTCAAGCGCGTCACGCGCGAAATCGCCGAACGCGGCCAGCAGGCACAGCTGCCCGGTGTATCCAAGCCAGCCGCCGAGCAGCACTTCGCGGTGGTACTCGACAACCAGATCATCACGGCGCCGTTCATCGACTACACCGCCAATCCCGAAGGGATCGATCCAACCACCGGATCGGAGATCTCCGGCGGCTTCACGCTCACCTCGGCTCAGAATCTCGCCCAGGAGCTCCAATCGGGCGCCTTGCCGATCAAGCTCGAACTGATCTCCGAGTCGCAGGTCTCCGCCACGCTCGGCAAGACGGCGCTCAACCAGGGCCTAATCGCGGGTCTCGTTGGCTTCGCGGTGGTGTGCTTGTTCCTGCTCACGTTCTACCGCGTGCTCGGCCTTATCGCGGTCGGCGGCCTGGTCGTCTACGGCATTTACTACTTCGCGCTCATCAAGATCATCCCGATCACACTGACCTTGCCGGGCATCGCCGGCGGGATCCTGACGATCGGCATCGCCGCGGACGCGAACATCGTGATCTTCGAGCGCGTCAAGGAGGAGATTCGCGGCGGACGCTCGATCCCAGCTGGCATAGCCACCGGCTACAAGCGAGGCTTCGCGGCGATCGTCGACGCCAACGTCGTGACGTTCATGACCGCGTTCATCCTGTTCGCGCTTGCCACCGCCGAAGTACAGGGCTTTGCCTTCACGCTGGGGATCGGCACGCTGCTAACGCTGTTTACCGCCGTGCTGGCCACGCAGGCGGCGCTCGGCGCGATGGGCCGCTCGCGCGCTGTTTCACATCCGGCGCTCTGGGAGCTAGCAAGAGAACTCGCAAATGGACATTTGACTTCATGGGAGCTTCGCGCTGGTTTTTCTCCCTGTCGGGCTGCATCCTGATGATCGGTGCGCTTGCGATCGGAGGCAAGGGACTGAACTTCGGCATCGACTTCAAATCGGGTACTCGTATCCAAACTGCCTTCGTCAGACCTCTCAGCGAGAATCAGGTGCAATCGGCGGTGTCCGCCGCTGGATATCCCACCGCGGAGGTGCAGAAATTCTCCAATAAGAGCATCGGTGGCAACGGCTATCAGATCTCGCTGAAGCGGCTGCGTCCGCTGGAAGTCTCGAAGGTCAAGGAAACGCTCGATACGAAGTTCGGATCGGGGCCCACCTCTCCGGGGACGAAGAACTGGACGAGCACCTCGATCGGACCCACATTCGGCCAGACCGTAGCCAAAAGCGCGATCATCGCGATCATCGCCTCGCTGCTTGTGATCTCGGCTTACATCGCGTTGCGTTTCGAGTGGAAGTACGCGATCCCGGTGCTGATTGCCCTGATGCACGACTTGCTGATCACCGCGGGTGTGTATGCGCTGACCGGCCGCGAAGTGACAACCGCGACGGTGGCAGCTCTGCTCACCATCTTGGGATATTCGCTGTATGACACGATCATCGTGTTCGACCGCGTGCGTGAGAACGTGCCACGCATGCCGCGTGCGGCTTTCTCACAGATCGTCAACCGCTCGATGTCAGAGGTGTTGACCCGTTCGCTGGCGACGAGTTTCTGCACGCTGCTACCGGTACTCTCGATCCTGCTGTTCGGCGGAGCCACGCTGAAGGACTTCGCCTTCGCTCTGCTTGTCGGGATCGCCTCGGGGGCTTACTCCTCGATCTTCATCGCCTCGCCCGTGCTCACGCATTGGAAGGAGCGCGAGGGGATCTATCGCAACCGTCGCGCTCGGATCGTGCGCGATGTCGGCTACGTACCGGCCTACGCAACTGCCATTGGCGAGGCCCCGATAGACGTGGAGCCCGTCAAGAAGACCAGACGCGGTCGCCGCGCGACCGAGAGGGTAGGGGAGGACTCTGGGGAGCAGCTCTCCAAGGAGGAGTTCGACGAGCTCGTACGCGAGATCGGCCCCGAGCTGGCCGAGCAGCAGTCGGGGCGTGCCCGCACGGGCGTGGGCTCCCGGCGTGGGCGCACCGCCAGAGCGAAGGTCAAGCAGCCCGATGAGGTAAACGGCAGCAAGGATGAGCTTGCCCCGCGAGACCCTGCGGCCGACCTGACACCGGAGGACCTTGTGATGAAGGATCAGCCTAGCCGGCAAGCAAAGCCACGACGCCCGCGAAACCGCAGGCATGGGAGGGCTAGATGATGTCCGCGCAAGACAACCGCATACCCTGGAGGATCAGCTGATGGGAATGCTCGGCTGGGTAATGATGGGACTGTCGATCTGGCATTTCACGATCTTCTTGCCCGATCGCTTCTGGGGAGGAATAGTCGGCGCTTTCATCGGATCGCTGGTGGGCGCGATGCTCGCCGGACTGCTGATCTACAGCATCAAGACCTCTACGCTGCAGGTGCCGGGCATCAAAGCAACCGACATCGCGGTTGTCTTGTACGCCGTTCCAGGCGCGTTGCTGGGGATAGCGGCTGTCTACTTCGAGGGGATCCGGCGTGAGTCGGTCCCAGTCGAAGATCTGCGTACTTGAGGTCCTGAAGTCAACGGCGGGTCGCGGCTGACCCGTGGCACGCAGTTCTTCCGTCTAGTGCAAGCCGTAGTGTGGCTGGCCCATGGTCCGTTTCGAAGTATCCGATTGCAATCGCGAGGATGTCACGCGGCTGCGCAAGGAGCTGCATGTGAGCGACACGCTCGCACAGGTGCTCGTGCGCCGAGGCTATGGCGATCCACGCCGCGCGAGAGCGTTCCTCGCGGCCGACGAGCACCACGAGCTCGAGTCCTTCGCGGGTTTGCGCGATGCAGCCGAGCTGATCCTTGCCGCCATCCACGGCGGACGGCGGATCACGATCCACGGCGACTACGACGTCGATGGGGTGTGCTCCACAGCGGTGCTGGTACGCACGCTTGGAAAGCTCGGCGCGACGATCGACTGGTATCTGCCCGATCGTGCCGGCGAGGGTTACGGGCTGAGCGCTACCACCGTACGTCGTTTGGCAGAGCGAGGCACCGGATTGCTGATAACCGTCGACTGTGGAATCACCGCTGTGGAGGAGGTCGCGCTAGCGCGCACGCTGGGAATGGAAGTGATCGTCAGCGACCACCATCTTCCGCGCGCCGATGGCGCGCTGCCGGCCGCACCGATCGTGCACCCGCTCCTGTGCGACTACCCCTGCCGCGATTTGTGCGCCGCAGCGGTGGCCCACAAGCTCGCCCAAGCCACGCTCGAGGTCGCAGGGCGCGATCGGTGCGAGGCAGATGAGGATCTCGATCTGGTGGCGCTTGCGACGATCGCAGACGTGGTGCCGCTACTCGGTGAGAATCGCAGCATCGTTCGTCGCGGATTGCGGGCACTTGGGGGCACGAACAAGCCCGGGTTGCGCGCGCTCATGGCCGTCGCCCGTGTGCAGCCTGACAAGGTGAACGAGCGTGCTGTCGGCTTCGGGCTGGCGCCTCGAATCAACGCCGCCGGACGTCTGTACCGTGCGGATGCGGCACTTGAGCTGATCCTCACCGAGGATCAACTGCGCGCCGCGCAGATCGCGCAGGAGCTCGACAGCGCCAACAGCGAGCGCAGACACACAGAGCTTGCGATCCGCCTACAAGCCGAAGCGCAGATCGCCCAGCTCGATTGCTCGGAGGGTCGGTCGGCTTATGTGCTCGTGGGCGAGGGGTGGCATCGCGGCGTAATCGGGATCGTTGCCTCACGCTTGGTGGAGCGCCTTCACCGCCCGGTAGTGCTGATCTCACTCGAGGGCGACACCGCCCGCGGCTCAGGCCGCAGTATCGAAGGGTATGACCTGCTTGCGGGGCTCACCTCCTGCGCCGAGCATCTCGTGCGCTACGGCGGTCATAGCGCCGCTGCCGGCGTTGAGCTCGAGCGCGGAGCCGTGGAGGCGTTTGCCGCGGCGCTCGACGCGCACGCTGGAGAGACGCTTCGCCCGGAGGATCTGAGCGAGCGAGAGCGCGTGGACGCGCTCGTGGACGGCCAGCAGCTCGGTATGGAGCTTGCCGAAGAGCTCGCCACTCTGGCGCCCTTCGGCAAGGGCAACCCGGCCGTCTCGTTGATGATGAGAGAGGCATCGCTACGCGATGTGCGCCCAATGGGCGAAGGTAAGCATGCTCGCTTCACAATCGAATCGGCCGGCATGCACGCTCGCGCCGTCGCGTTTGGCAACGAGGGCAAGCTCGGCGTAGACGAAGGGGAGCCGGTGGAAGCGACGTTCGTCTTGGAGGTGAATGAGTGGAACGGTGTCAGCGAGCCGCGGCTCCTACTGCGCCATGTCCAGGCCACGCAAGCCAGTCCGCCTGAGATGGCGCCCGTGGTGAAACGGATGGAGCAACCGGTCGAGCCACTGACGCCGCCCGAGCCGGCGAGCGAGCTCGTTCTCTTCTAAGAACCTGTGATGAGAGAGCGCGGCATTTTTTGCCTGCTCGCCATGAACATCGGCGATGAGGGCTACGCTTTATGCATGTCTGAGACGACTCATAGCTCGATCGAAGACGCGCCGCGGCCGCCAAGTGGCCTGCGCGGGCGGCGCCCAGAGCTGAGCGAGCTCGAGCGGCGGCTGCTCGACGACCTGTTCGCGATCGTCTCAGAGCACGCCGCGGACGCGGTCGTTGAGATCGATCGCGCCCACGTAGAAGACGCGTTCGTATTCGCTTGCGAGCACCATGCCGCACAACGGCGCAAGTCAGGCGAGGATTTCATCGTGCATCCAGTAGGCGTTGCGCGCATTTGCGCCGGCATGCGCCTGGACACCGAGACGCTATGCGCGGCGCTCCTGCACGACACCGTCGAGGACACCTCGGCCTCCATAGAGGAAGTGCGTGAGCGCTTCGGCGAGGAGATCGCTGGGATCGTTGACGGGGTCACCAAGCTCACGGGCATCACCTTCCAGTCGCGCGACGAGGCGCAGGCGGAGAACTACCGCAAGATGATGGTGGCGATGGCCAGCGACGTGCGGGTCATTCTGATAAAGCTCGCCGACCGGCTGCACAACATGCGCACGATCGATGCCATGCCCAAGCAGAAGCAGCTGGAGAAGTCGCGCGAGACGCTCGAGATCTACGCTCCGATAGCTCACCGGCTCGGCATCCACGCAATCAAGTGGGAGCTCGAGGATCTCGCCTTCGCGACGCTGCACCCGCGCAAGTACCGCGAGATCAAGGAGCTGGTCTCCCAGCAGCGCGAGGACCGCGAGCGCTATGTGGAAGAGGCCGGCGCATATCTTGCCTCGGAGCTCGAGACGCTCGGCATCGCCGCGCAGATCGCGGGTCGGGCAAAGCACTTCTACTCGATCTACTCCAAGATGACCAAGAAGGGTCGCGAGTTCAACGAGATCTACGACCTGACGGCGATGCGCGTCATCGTCGAGTCGGTGAAGGACTGCTACGGCGCCATCGGCGTGATTCACTCGCTGTGGAAGCCACTGCCGGGGCGCTTCAAGGACTTCGTAGCGATGCCGAAGTTCAACATGTATCAGTCTCTGCACACCACGGTGATCGGACCCGAGGGACGGCCGCTCGAGATCCAGATCCGCACGCAGGACATGCACGAGTTGGCGGAGTTCGGCGTGGCCGCGCACTGGATGTACAAGCAGCGACCCCAGTCCAAGCAGGACATGGCGGGGACGGGCGCAACCGAGACAGACGCGAAGATGAAGTGGCTGCGCTCGATGCTCGACTGGCAGAAGGAGATGTCCGACCCCCAGGAGTTCATGGAGAGCCTGCGAATCGACCTGTTCGAGGACGAGGTATTCGTTTTCACTCCCAAGGGCGAGGTCAAGTCACTCGCGGCGGGCGCCACCCCGCTTGACTTCGCCTACGAGGTACACACCGAGATCGGCCACCGCTGCGTAGGCGCGCGTGTGAACGGCAAGATCGTGCCACTGCACTACGAGCTGCGCTCCGGTGACATCGTGGAGATCCTGACCGCCAAGCGCGAGCGCGGCCCATCGCGTGACTGGCTGGCGATGGTCAAGACGACCAGGGCGCGCAACAAGATCAAGCAGTGGTTCAAGGCGGAGTCGCGCGAGGGAACCGAGCACACCGGACGAGAGCTACTGCAAGAACACCTCAAGAAGCAGGGGCTGCCGGCACAAAAGATCACGGGCTCGGCACTGCTGGCCGACGTGATCCGCGAGATGGGCTATCGCAAGGCCGACGACTTCTACATCGCCCTCGGCGCCGCGAAGATCTCCCCAAAGGTGGTCGTCAACAAAGTGTTGCAGCGCCTCAAGCAGGGGGAGGCGGCGGACGGAGACAGCGCCGCCACGGACCTCTTGAAGGTCGGCCGCCCACGCCAACGCCCGACCAGCTCCTCCGGTCAGTACGGGATCAGGGTGGATGGCGTGGAGGACGTGATGCTGCGCCTTGCCAAGTGCTGTCGTCCCGTGCCCGGGGATCCGATCGTCGGCTACATCTCACTCGGTCGCGGGATCACGATCCATCGCAAGGACTGCCCGAACGCGAGGCTCTTGCAACGCAATCCCGAACGCTTCACCGACGTCAGCTGGGAGGGCGACCAGGCGACATCGTTCGTCGTGGAAATACACATCGACGCATGGGATCGCCACCGACTGCTAGAGGATCTCTCGCGGGCATTCTCGGAGTCTGGGGCGAACATTCTCGAAGCGCGTTGCCTGTCGAGTCCTCCAATGGTCAAGAATCGCTTCGTGGTGGAGCTCGCCGATACGCAGAGCTTGAAGGGCGCGATCTCGCGACTGCGCAACACAGACGCGGTGTTCGACGCCTACCGCGTGACACCCGGGGGCGCCGGGTAGGCGCACTTGGCTGGCCGCGTGGAGCACGCCAGCAGCCAGCCCACAATCATCGGTCCGACTCGTGGTAGTTGTCTGCATGAGGCGCTAGGAGATGACACTCAGCGCGCGTGGAAGCACTGAGTAGTGCGCCTCCATTGTCTCTCCCAAATAATCGCCGTCGACCTGAAGCGGCAGCGGTTGTGCATCGCTCGAGCGGACGGTGAGCTCGACGGCTTCGGGCAGCGGGACGACCTGACGATGGCGGGTTACCCGGGCACGCCTGGAGAACGCGCGGTAGGCGATAGAGGGCATGTCGAGGGGTCGTGCCCGGCACAGGACGCTCGTCTGCAGTCCTCCAGAGTCCAGCTCAGACGCGTCGGCCACCTCGATCGGACGATCCTTGAAGTAAGTGAACGGCGAGCCGTTCTGGACGATCGCGGTGACCCCATTGTGCTGCTCCCCGTCTAGCTCGACCGTGAGGTGGGGCGGTTTGAGGATGTAGCGGCGCGTGAATGTGCTCACCGCTGCCCACGTGAAGTAGTACGCGCCGAAGCGTGCCTTCAGGTGTGGGTTCGAGTCGACACGCTGGACCACGCTCGCGTCCAGGCCGAGCCCCGAGGCGAAAGTGAAGCAGCGACCGTTGACAACGCCGAGATCGACCTTGCGCGGCCGCCAGTCATCGGCCATGGCGAGCAGGTGCTCGGTCGCGTCGACGAGCTCGCCCGGGATACCGAGGATCTTGCCGTACACGTTGGCCGAGCCACCTGGCAGACAGGTGAGCGGAGTGGGGGAGCCGAGCAAACCATTTGCCGCTTCGTTGACCGTGCCGTCGCCACCGAACGCCACCACCACGTCGTAGCCCTCGTGGGCCGCCTCGCGGCACAGCTCGATCGCATGTCCGCGGGCTTCGGTGTCTACCGCATCGACCTCGTAGCGTCCCTGAAGCGCGTAGACGACCAGGTGGCGCAGCCGATCTGAGACGGTCGTGGCGTACGGATTGACGATGATCAGCATCCGCTTCTTCGTCGCCGGGGTGAGCGGCTCGAAGGGGTCGGGCTCTTCCGCGGGGGTGTGACGCGCGGGACTTACGTCCTCGTTCTCTGGGCTTAGACTGGTCCCACTGGTCCCCCCATCAGGGCTCACGCTGGCGCTCACGCAAGCCCCTACACCGCCAGCGGGGATGCGTTACCCGAGACCTCCAGTCCTCGTCGGGCGCTACGAACGCCCAAGCAAAAGGGGGTCTTGTGTTCCGCCGTCGAGCCTCGTATACTGCCCCCTCACATAGCTGAACACATCCAGAGGGGTGGAGGGACCTGGCCCAGTGAACCCCCGACAACCACCGCGTGATAGCGGCAGGTGCCAATTCCAGAGAGATGTGTGGCGGGCTTCCAGTCTTTGCCACACGGTTCACCGGCGAAGACGAATTCATGGAAGGAGCCCCCTGTGGCTGTCACACACCTTAGATGCAGAGAGTGCCGTACCGAGTATCCCCTGGAGGCGCTGTACGTCTGCGAGCGTTGCTTCGGGCCGCTGGAGGTCGCATACGACCACAGTCGCCTCGGCGGCGACATCGACGGCCTGCGCAGGCGCATCCAAGCTGGCCCACAGAACATCTGGCGCTACGCCGATTTTCTGCCCGTCGTGGATGGGCCTCCCGGACCCTCGGGCCGCCTGGCTTCGCGCACCGGCCTGCCCGCCGGATGCACGCCGCTGATCAAGGCCGATCGTCTGGCCAAGCGCCTCGGGCTGCGCGAGGTGTGGGTCAAGAACGACGCCGCCAACCCGACCCACTCCTTCAAGGACAGGGTCGTGTCGGTCGCGGTGACCCGTGCGCGTGAGCTCGGGTTCAAGACGATCGCATGCGCATCAACGGGCAACCTCGCCAACTCGGTCGCGGCTCACGGGGCGGCGTTGGGTCTCGAGTCCTATGTGTTCATCCCGGCCAACCTAGAGGAGCAGAAGATCCTCGCGACCGGCATCTACGGGACGAAACTGGTCGCCGTGAAGGGCAACTATGACGACGTCAACCGCCTCTGCACCGAGCTCTCAGCCGAGCGCGACTGGGCTTTCGTGAACATCAATCTGCGCCCGTATTACGCCGAGGGATCCAAGACGCTGGCGTATGAGATCGCCGAGCAACTCGGCTTTGAGCTACCCGACCGTTGCGTCGTGCCAATCGCCTCGGGCTCGCTGTTCACGAAGGTGGCCAAGGGCTTTGCCGAGTGGCGCGAGCTCGGGCTGGTCGAGGGCGCCACCGGGTCGACGCCGCAGACGCCACGCATGAATGGAGCGCAGGCGGACGGCTGCTCGCCGGTGGCCTCCGCATTCGCCGCCGGCCACGATGTGTGCAAGCCGGTCAAGCCCAACACGATCGCCAAGTCGCTCGCGATCGGCAACCCAGCGGATGGCCCGTACGCGATCGAGGAGGCACGTCGCAGCGGGGGAGGCGTTGACTCCGTCTCGGACCAGGAGATTCGCGAGGGCATCGCGCTGTTGGCGCAAACTACGGGCATCTTTACCGAGACGGCGGGCGGCGTCACAACAGCTGTGCTGGCCAAGCTAGCCGCGCGTGGCGATATCGATCCCGACGAGCGCGTGGTACTGGTGATCACCGGGGAGGGCCTGAAGACGCTCGATGCGGTACGCGACACATTCCACACCCACGAAATCGACCCGTCGGTGGAGCAATTCGAGAAGCTCGTGGAGAGTGCACCGGTCGACGCGACTGGCGCACCGGTCGCATTCGCAGGCGCGGGGACTCGCTGACGATGGCGGTCACGGTAAAGATCCCCACCCAGTTGCGCTCCGCCGCCGACGGCGAGAGCGAAGCAGAGCTCGAAGGCGCCACCGTGCGCGAGGTGCTCGACAGCCTGTACGAGCGCTATGACGGCCTCAGCGAGCGCCTAGCCGACGAGAGCGGCTCGTTGCGACGCTTCGTGAACGTATATCTCAGCGGCGAGGACATCCGTTTCCTCGACGGCCTGGACACCCCGGTGAACGATGGCGCGGAGCTGACGATCCTGCCCGCTGTCGCTGGGGGCTGAGCCCGCCGGACTGGTTGCATTGCTCCTGGGCTCTGCCATTGCTCCCTGGGGCCCGGCGCACTCGGCTGCCATGTCGAACGGGAGATAGGTGTGACTAGCGAGCCCCAGCGCGGGTGGCGTGCTGTGTGGGTGCGGATGCATGCGAGTTCGGCGGTGTCGAGCCGCTGACGCCAACCGTGGACACGAGCCCGGCGGCACACATAGCGCCAATCGTGATCGCGCGCAGGCGCTTCGGGGTCAGCCAGCCAAGGTTGTGGGTCTGAAGCCACGTGCGCAGCCCGCTAGCCGCGGACGCTGCTGCCATTGCACATCCGACACACATATTGCGAGGGTAGCGCGTCTACGGACCGATGAGCGGCAGTCCCCATAAGCGATCCTACGGTGGATAGACCTCCCAGATCAAAACCCGCTTGGCAGTATCGCGGAATGCCGTTTGGCTAGTAGGGTGCTGTCCCCGAGCGTGCGGGGGGACACCCGATGGATGAGCTGCTAGCAGCATATATCGACGATCTCTACCAACGCGGACGAGCGTATGACGCCAAGGAGCCCGACCGTCTCGATCGTCTACGCAACCTCGAGCCCGACACCGCGCGGTTGCTGGCTGTGCTCGTGCGTGCAACCGGTGCCCGACGCCTACTCGAGCTCGGCACGTCCAACGGCTTCTCCACGCTGTGGTTGGCAGACGCCGCAAGGAGCATCGAAGGACGCGTGGTGAGCGTCGACATCGACCCCGCTCGCACCGCCCAGGCACTTGAGAATCTCACCGCGGTGAAGCTCGATGAGGTAGTCGAGCTTCGTAGCGAGGATGCATCGCGAACACTCAAAGACTCCGCCGTCGCAGCATGGGATTTGGTCTTCCTCGACGCGGAACGCCCGGCTTACGTGGGCTATTGGCCTGATTTGGTCCGTGTGCTGACACCGGGCGGACTGCTCGTTGTAGACAACGTCATCTCCCATTCAGACCAGGTGCGCGATTTCCGCCAGCTCGTCGAGAAGGACCCCCGTGTGAGCGAGGCACTCGTACCGACCGGTGCCGGCGCCCTGCTGATCGTAAAGGAAGCCGCTCCCAACCACTAAGCCTCGGGCTCGTGCAGGCCCGCGCCCGACGCTAGACTCACCGCCGAGCCCGCTAGCAGGAGGTACGAAGATGGCTGAGACCCCGACGCTGTTCGTTTGCCACGGCGATGATGGCGGTCCGCGAATCCATCCGTGTCGTCGCGTGCAGGAGGCGCTTCGCGCCGCTGGCACATTCTCGTCGAGGCCCAGAGCCTACTCCCGGAGAACGCAATGTTTTCCGCCGATGTTGAGCCTGGGGCGCTGGAGACACCACCCAAGCCCATCGCCGGTATCAAACTGACCCTGTCCGACAGACTGCGAATACTTCTCGACACACTTGGCTGGACTCAGCGCGTCGCTCGCAGTCTGGCCCTTCACGCCATTGGGCCCTGTTACGCCCTGTTCGTCCTGATCGAGCACCCATCCGCTGCGGCGACGGACCTCCATGGAAAACTCGATGAGGTTCGAACTGAACTCGTGAGTTCATCCTCAGAGTCAGACGAGCCTCGCTAGCGAGGCTCGTCTGACCGTCATCTCGATAGCTTCGGTCCCAGGTTCAGCGCAGCCGAACGGTCAGATCTCATGGGCACCCTCTCTATTCCGCCGGAGGCCACGAGGACGGTCGCTTTTGCCGCCGTCGTCGAGTTCGTCTCGAACGCCTACACATTCCCGCTGCCGGCTGAACTGCTTCTCGTGCCGTTCGTCGTCATTCTCGTGACGCTGACCAGCTTCGCAGACCGCAGACCAGAGTTCGCGATAACACGAGCGCCATTCAAGGTATTTGTACTGTTTTGTTCGTGGGGACGCTCACGCCTACCATTGTCTATCTCGTGCAGAATGCAGGGCAGATCGCCAGTGCCGAACGGGCGCGAGAGTTCCTACTTCCGCTGATACTCACTGTCGCGTTCCTTCCGTATTTCTATCTCGTCCAGATGGTTGTGGCGTGGCAGTCAGCCCTCTCGATGCTCAAGAGCCAGATGCAGGATCGTCCTTCGCTTCTCAAAGCCGCAAGGCGGGCCTTGATTCGCTCGTGCCACGCCAGCTTGCCTCGGATTCAGCTGTTTGAGCCTGAGTTCCGGTGGAGATTGGCCGCCGCAACCTCAGAGGAGGACATCCAGCGCACGATGGAAGACTTCAACGATGCCGCCGCCGAACGCCCTTGGCAGAAGCGGCACGTCGCCGAGGAGAAGTCGGGGGTGCGAGACTTGCTGCCAGCCGCTGGCGGCAGCAATGTCTTTGTTCGGTCGATCACCTTGGCGGACAGCGTCCAGACCGCGCTCGCTTCAGCTGCGGCGGCCAGGGGTTGCACACAAAAGGAGATGAGCGAGCTTCTAGACCGCCTGAACGCGCTCAATGAGCTGAGTGCGGTGAGCGCCGTTTCGCGCGCAGAAGTTATCCGGATACTTGCGCAGGACCGCTCAATCAGCGAAATCGAAGTGATCGCACCAGAGCTGGGCAAGCTTTCAACCATGCACGCTTCCGAAATTGTCCAGTTGGCCGGCGATTTCGATTCGCTTCTCCACCTGGCCGGTTTGCCAGCGACCGAGTCTCCGCGAATCGCAGCCGAACTTCACGCAATGTCTGCGGTCGCGGGACTGTCGCTCTCTGACGCCGTTCAAGCCTTTGTGACCCTCGTCGGCGGCGCCGAAGGGGCGGAGGAGGACGGTCAGAGGTCCGACTCCACAGTGGTATGAGGCGAAGTGCCCTCGACTCGATTCCCCCGAATCTGGCAAGTCGCGCATCTGGAACCAGGTGGCGATCGCGCTCTCCCAACCTCCGAACGTGGGGCCAGGTCCGTTTAGCAGATGCTCTGGATGATTGAGATCAGCTCGTCGGGCTGGTAGCCCTGTTGACGTGCGAAGCCGACGAGTTCACGGGCGCGTGCGATGACCGCGCCACGCTGTGGGGTTCCACTGACACGCACGCCGAGGCCGCGTCGGAACTCCAAGAGACCTTCGTCGCGCAGAGCGTGTAGCGCACGCAAGACTGTGTTGGTGTTGACCGCCATCACCGCTGCTAGGTCGCGCGCGGGCGGTAGGCGTTGCCCTGGCTTGGCCTCGCCATCGGTGATCGCGCGACGGATTTGCGCGGCTACCTGCTCATGTAGCGGCGTGGGGTCTGAGTGGTCTATGCTCCCTAGCATTGTGCTATTCATACTAGCATCATACCTATTACTATGACTGGAGCACCCGCGTGCCCGTGACCGTCACGCCACCCCATGCAACATCTTCCCCGGCCATCGAGATCGAAAGCGGGGTGATCGAAGAGGCGCGCCGTCGACAGCACCGCCGGCGCGTCGCGAGCGTCCTGCTTGGCGGCGCGGCGTGTGTGATAGCGGGCCTCTTGGTGCTGTTGATCGGTGGCGGAGGAAGCGACAACGCGCGTACCCCGGACAAGCCCTCACCGGGCTCTCCGTTGAAGCTGACGCTCGCGCACGGGCGCGCGTACATCGGTGGTCAGCCGGCGCTGATGGGGCTCACGTTCTCGTTGGAAGCCGGCAGCGTCGGGGTGTGCGTCAGGGTCGCCGACCGGGGTGGTTGTGGTTCGCTTCCGAGCAGCGCCTACCCTGTGTATGGAGGCGACGGAGGCTTTCAACCCAAGGAAAAGGTCGGGCCCGAAGGCGAGATCGACGCGATCTTTACCGGTCCAGGCGTCGCCGCGATGAGGGTGTCCCACCTCGGGACCTTCAAGGCAGAATCCGCGCCCGGACTGCCGCCCGGCGCGAAGCAAATCGTCTTCTACCGCCCGCCCGGCTCGCGCGGCTCGGTACTTGCCCCCGGCCTCAACCCCCTAATTTTGCAGGGCTTCGAGCACGCCCGGCGAGGTCCTGCGCTGACCGAGACGCTGTTGAATGCTTCCGGCCGCGCGATCCCAGTCGGTGCCCAGCCGCGGTTCCAACTGCCCAATGACTATTGGCAACGACCGCAGGCACCACCGGCCCAGGGAAGGTGCGCTATGAGTTCGTCGCTTGCGGGCATACACATCGCATGGGGCATCGTGGCGACCAAGATCGCCGCCGATCCCAACATCACCACCCCCGGCTGGCTCTCATGCCTGGATATGTGGTTCTCCGCTCCCGGCACAAACTACGAGACCGCTATCCTACTCAACGCCCAATCGCCGGGCAGCACCCCCGCGCCATTGTGGGGCGCGATCCCGGCGCCAGGACATCCAGGCATAGTGGAGATTCCGCCGGTGCAGCGCGAGGTCCATCTCCCGCCGCTCAGCTCCACGGAGGCGGCCCGGATTCTTGCCATAGACACCAAGACGGCTGGACGTGCGCGAGCCGAGCAGATTTTGCACGAAAGTGAGCGCAGGACGGTTTGGGAGGTATTCGTTCCACCTACGGTGGCACGCCGCGTCGGGCCCGCCTGGGTGCTCGTCCGCTACGGCGACAGCCTTGCACAGCGAATCGCTTTTCTCGAAGCACTTCACGTGACCAAGCTCAAGCTCTCCACGTGAGCACATGCAATCGGTGGGTGTGAACAGTTGTACGAACAGCCGATCACACATCAAGCTGCCGCTTGAGCGCCAGTTACAGGTTGCGGACGTGGCGACCGATCTCGTGGTCTTGGGGATATCCAGCGGCCTCCCAAAACGAAACAGCGACATTGTCGTCATATGCGACGAGGGCGGTCACGCGGTTGGTGCCTTGTCTGCGTAGGTGCTGCTCTCCTGCTCGTACGACGCCAAACCAACGCCTACGCGTCCGTGTTCGACGTGTACAGCCAGCCGGTACATATTGCCTCTCCAGCCATCCGACGCAGCGATCAGCGCGCCGACGATCGCGCCGTCGGCGTCTGCAACAAGCAGACTGCCTGCGTCATGGGAGAGCAGTCGCTGCACATCATCGAGATGATCGGGCATGGTGGCGTGCCCGCTGCAGTTTGCCCCCATAGGTCAAGGACCGCTGACGCCTCGCTCGGTCGGCACGCGCGCACAACAAAATCCACGACAGACAAGCGGGTACCGTAATCGATACGCGCGGTGATGTCAGGCTCGCCCAACGCCTCTGTCAGCGTCCGCGTTCGAGGTCGTGATCGGGCGCGTCGCGTGCTGGTGTTCGCATGAGTTTGCCGACGTGAGGAATCAGGCGATCCAGGCATAGCGGATCGCGGGTGGGGTCCCACGACGAGCCTGGAGCCTCTCGGTGAGTGACGGATGGGGTGTGGGCTCGACTTCGGTTATCCGTCCGGCGAGGCGTGTGATCCGGTCGGGGTCTTGTCCTTCTTCGCCGAGCTGGTCCCGGCAGAGGTACCAGTCGGTGCTATGGCGGGCACGGGTGGCCTGTACGTAGGCGGTCTCCTTTGTTTGCCAGCCGCCGGTAAGCACGACGGCACGATCGACGGTCGCGCCCTGTGAGCCATCGCACGCTCTGGTTTACCTGCTCGCAGTGCTTGCAACGCTCGCCGCTCCTGCGGATCGGTTGTGCGGTGGATCGTCTCCAGTTCCACCGTCGGCGCATGGCGGCTGAGCCGGTCGAACATGCCGCCGGGACCTATCGAGGGGAGCTGCTTTCCGTCGCCAACCGCGATCAGCTTCGCACCTGAGCGCTCGACCACCCCGGTCAGGGCGTCGAGGCGCTTGTGGTCGACCATTCCAGCCTCATCGAGAATGATCGTCGTGTCGGGACCAACATGGACGCTCCCGGTGTTTGCGCGTGCGGTGAGCGCGTCGAGCGTAAGCGTGGTCCCGTGGAGCGCCGGACTGTCGGCGCCGAGTCGCTCGGCTGTGGAGCCGGAGACTGCGATCCCGATTGTTTCTCGGCCCGCCAGTTGCTCCGCTCGTGCTGCGGCGTCGATGACGACGCCCTTGCCCGTACCTGCCGGCCCGACGAGCACGGTTGCGCGCTCGGGACCAGTCAAGACGAGCAATGCGATGTCTTGCTCGTCGGTGAGCTGTGCGCCGATGCGCTCTGCGACCTCGCGCGCCGCGTTCATCCGTGCGGTGTGGCCGACATCGCGTCCCGCAGGTCGTGCGAGTATGGCTGCTCGTCGTTCTATGCCATCGGCGAGGACCCAGGCGTCGTCATGGACGAGATGGGCCATACCGATCCGGCACTCGCTCTGCGCGTCTACCGCCAATCGATGCGGCGTGGGGAGGACGAGAAGATCGCGCTGCGCCGTCTGGTAGATGGCTGAATAAGAGCGGCGCATGGCTACACCATCCGAGAGAACCCATGAGCTATTTGTCACCGCAACGGTGAGCGACGACGACCTCGGCTATCCCAACGGGGTCGAGTTCGTGCCCGACGAAGAGGCATAGACGGAGGAGGTCGTCTGGCGCAATCTCCTTGATGGTCGCCCCACCCTCTTGGTTGGGCGCGAGAGCGAGCTATTGCTGGTCTCGCGGCGGCGCGGGATGCTCGACCGCCTGCGAAAGCGTGTCACTGTGCGTGTTGCGTTTCGCGTTGACGGACGGCCCAGTGAATTCGCTTTCGAATGCCACTTCGGACGCTACCCAGTGCGTGAAATACGCGAACGAACTCTACTGTAAAGCTAATCAGAGCGGGGAACACACTTCGACTGTTGCGCGGTGTCAAGATGCCGGTATGGCACATTTCGAGCACGATCTCCGCGTCCGCCTTATTGAGCGTCGAGACCGCCTCTATAAGGCTGGCTCGCGCCTATGGCAAAACGAGGCTGGCCTCATGTTGGCATGGATGCGTGACGAGCCATATCTCGCGGCGCTGTTGACAGAGGTCGAATCGGCACCAATCGACGTTGCCGAGTGGCGCAAGGCAGGACTTGGTCATAATGGCATCAATTACCCCGATGACGAGCAGCAGCGTGCGAAGGTATGTCTCGACCTTTTTGACGAAAAGGACCTCCTAGCGCACTACCGGAGCATCGGTGGCGGTTCAAATCTTGATGATATAGCCACCACCTACGTTGAAGTCGTCGTGGACCCACTTATCTACTACCTTGAGGACCGAATCGAGGACGGCAGCGCAATTCTTGGGGTCCTTGAGCGGTACAAGCGACGTTGCGAGTGGTTCCACCAAAAGGATCTACACGCTCGTTATCAGGCGGACACCGTCCACGGCGAGGCTGCCTCGACGCACATATCCGTGAGTATCTCGTTGACCAAGGGATCGCGTTCCCTTTTTCGCAGCCGCGATCGCCGTCCGGCGAGGCGGATCTTGTGGTCCACGACGACGATCCGCTGGCGCTCGAGATCGAGCTCTTCTTGCCGTCCGCTGGCAAGGATGTGTCGTACCTACGACAAGGCTTCGCCCAAGCGTATCGCTACGCCGCGGACTACGCTCTCGCGGCGGGCTACCTGGTCGTCTTCAACCTGACCGACGGCACTTTGGTGTTCGATTCCGATCACGCTGACCGCTGGCCCGCGTCGATCGTCGTTGGGGACCGCACAGTCTTCTGCGTTGTTATCGACGCCAACCCCAACAGACCGACAGCCAGCCGCGACCGGACTCTGGCCCGCCACGAGGTGAAACGCGATTTCTTGCTCGCCGGGAGCCGTTGACCTGCTGCGCTCACGGCTTGCGAAAGATTCCGTGGGTGCCGACGCGACGCCAAATGATGTGCGGCTCGCAGCTCGTCGCCGTATTCAAAAGTGGCACGTCCCGTTGAGAGCCCAGGTCATCTCCCAGACGCCCGGATATCCCTGCACCCGCTTCACGCGCAAGCTCGGATCGAAGCTCCCGCGTCGAAGACACGCAATGAAGAGATCGAGCGCCTTCTCCCACGCGGCTGCCTGCTCTCGGCTCAGGTTCTTGAAGTCGCGCAGGAAGCGTTGCCGCGCTTGATAGGTCGGCACTAGTCGTTGCGTGCGGAGTGGAGCGCAGCCTTGAAGGCGTCGACATCCTCATATACGACGCCTGGATCGGCTCTCGCCTCACGGTCAGCTTCCAACTCGCCGGAAAGCCAGTCCGCAGTCCAAAACCACGCCTGGTCCGGGGCGATCTGACCGCTGGAGAGACTGCGCAGCAATACTGCGGCACCGTCGAGAGTGTTCTCAGGCAGATGCTCCACCAGCTCATGCAGCTCGGTCTTCGTCATGCCCATATTCTCGCACGCACTGCCGATGGTGTCGGCCGTTGCCATCTTTAGCTCGCGCGAAATGGCAGAAATTGGCAGACGAGCGACCTTTCGCTGTTCAGCCGGACGACTGGCGACAGACCCAGAAACGGCTCAGTCAAGCCACATTGAGAACGCGCCCGGCAAGATTCGAACTTGCGACCTTCCGCTCCGGAGGCGGACGCTCTATCCACTGAGCTACGGGCGCAGAGGCACCGTCTCGACGACGCCGTTGCGCTCTGAGCTTAGAGCGTATTCGCACCGTTGTGGGGCTTGCGGGCCGGTGTCACGTGGGGAGCGGCCCGCTATGCGCGGATGTAGCGGGCGTGAGCAGGAGCCCACCGACGGGCGCTCGCCACCGCTACCGTTGCGCCCATGGATCTCTCTCTGTTCTTTGCCGGTACCGGCGGCTCGGTGCCGAGCCCTCGGCGTGGGTTGCCCGCGATCCTGGTGCGCAGGGGAGGGGACCGGCTTTTGTTCGACTGCGGCGAAGGCACCCAACGCCAGCTGATGCGCTCGGTAGGGCTTGCGGACGTGGGCTGCGTGTTCATCACGCACTTCCACGCCGACCATTGGCTCGGGCTGCCCGGGATGCTCAAGTCGTTCGCGCTGCGCGAACGTGAGCAGCCGCTGTCCATCTACGGGCCCAGAGGCCTTCGCAAGATGATGGACGAGACGCGCTTCATCTACGGCCGGCTCCCGTATGAGCTGGGCGTGATCGAGCTCGACCCCGCTGAGAGCGTCAGCTTCGAGGGCTATGTCGTGACACCCGTTCCTGTGAGCCATCGCAGCAGCAACGCCTATGGCTATGCAATCGTCGAGGACACACGTCCCGGGCACCTAGACGCAGATCTGGCGGAGCGGCTCGGCGTCACCCCCGGTCCCGACTTCGGTCGTCTCGCGCGCGGAGAGAGCGTCGCCGGAGTGAGCCCCGAGCAGGTGATGGGCCCCACGCGCGAGGGTCGTAAGATCGTGATCTCAGGGGACACCTCTCCGTGCGAGATGCTCACGCTGGCAGCACACGAAGCAGACCTGCTCGTACACGAGGCAACATTCGCAGAGGAAGAGCTCGAGCGTGCACGCCAAACGGGACACTCCACGGCACGACAGGCTGCCCAGGTTGCACGTGACGCCAAGGCACGACTACTTGCGCTGACGCATATCTCCACTCGCTATCCGGGCGGCGACCTGCGCGAAGAGGCTCGGTCGGTGTTCCCCGCAACTGAGGCGCCGCGGGACTTCGACACTGTTGACATCCCATTCCCCGAGAAGGGCCCCGCGCAAATGGTCCGTTGGTCGAATCGCCCGCCTCGAGAACAAACAGTCGAGAACCCCACGGAGCCCGTCGCCGCGCCTTGATACAGTCGCCCTGCTCCTTTAACCCGGTCCGGTGAGGCCAGGAAGGAAACGATGAACGACGGGAAGATTGTCCTCGGAGAGGACGAGGTGGCGCGGGCGCTGGTACGCATCGCGCATGAGATAGTCGAGCGAAACCCGAGCCCTTCAGCGGTTGCCCTTGTCGGCATCCACCGCCGGGGGGCGATTCTCGCGAAGCGCCTTCAGTTGCTGTTGGGAGATCTCCTGCGGGTCGACGTGCCGCTTGGAGACCTCGACATTGGCTTCTACCGCGACGACGTCGCCTCCCGTCCCCAAGCTCCGATCGTGCATGCCTCGCACATCGACTTCGACCTTTCTCGGCGCACGATTGTGATCGTGGACGATGTCCTCTATACAGGCCGCACCGTTCGTGCCGCCATCGAGGCCCTGTTCGACTACGGCCGCCCCGAGCGTGTGCAGCTTGCGGTGCTAGCAGACCGCGGACATCGTGAGCTTCCGATTCGGCCCGATTATGTGGGCAAGAACCTGCCCACATCACGCGAGGAGCATGTGAGCGTCCGCGTCAAGGAGCTCGACGGCGTCGACGAGGTTGCAATCGGGCTTGTAGGGGTGGAGGCGAGCGCATGAATCATCTGCTTTCAATCGAAGATCTCGACCGCACCGCGATCGAGCGGATCATCGAGCAGGCGGCACGCTTTGCCGAGGTATCAGACCGTGAGATCAAGAAGGTGCCAGCGCTGCGTGGACGGATGGTTCTCAACCTCTTCTACGAGGCATCCACCCGTACACGCAGCTCGTTCGAGCTTGCCGCCAAGCGCCTCTCCGCGGACGTGGTGAACTTCGTCTCGAGTGGTTCGAGTGTCGAGAAGGGGGAGTCGCTGAAGGACACGGTACTCACGCTTAGCGCTCACAAGCCAGACGCGATCGTGATCCGCACTCCGTGGGCGGGCGCGGCCGAGCTTGTCTCGAGCTGGACGAACGCGGCGATTGTCAATGCCGGAGATGGCAAGCACGAGCACCCCACCCAAGCGCTGCTTGATGTCTACACGCTGCACCGCCGGCTTGGACCGTTGGACGGGACCTCGATTTGGATCGTCGGCGACGTCGCCCATTCACGAGTCGCTCGCTCGAACATTCTCGCCTTTCAGCGTATGGGTGCGAAGGTGACCGTGGCTGGTCCACCAACCTTGATCCCACGCGGCATCGAGGACCTCGGTTGTGAAGTGCGCTTCACACTCGAGGAGATGACAGATGCCGACGTGGTATACGCCCTGCGCATGCAACACGAGCGCATGAACGAGGCGTGGGTACCCTCGCTGCGCGAGTATGCCGCCTGCTTTCAGGTAAACGCCCGCCGGCTTTCCCCGCGCCAGCTGCTCATGCATCCGGGACCTGTCAACCGCGGCGTCGAGCTCTCCGGCGAGGTAGCCGACTCGCCACAGGCGCTCATCACCGCTCAAGTTGAGGCTGGTGTCGTCGTGCGCATGGCGGTCCTCTACGAGCTGTTGTCAGGCTCGCGCGCTTTCCGTCCCGCTCCTGAGCCCCAACTTGCATGATGGCCGGCCCGGATATGACTTCTGACTGCAACCACAGGCCCGCGTGATGGCCGTTCCAGCGCTACTGCACAGCACCCTTGCGGACGCCGATTTGCTTGTCTCAGGCGCACACGTCCTTGATCCGCGCGCGGGCCTCGACGCTCCATGTGACGTGCTTGTACGTCACGGACAGATCGTCGAGATCGCCGCCGCGGGCGAGTTGACCGCGGACAGCGACACTGAGGTAGCCCACGGTGCTGGCAAGCACCTGCTGCCCGCATTCGTCGATCCCCATGTCCACCTTCGCAGCCCTGGTCAAGAGCACAAGGAGGATCTGGAAACCGGCACGCGTGCCGCCGCCGTAGGCGGGTTCTGCGCTCTGATCGCGATGCCCAATACCGACCCAGTGATCGACTCGGCGCCGCTGTTGCGCTCGCTACGCGAGGCAGCTACTCGCGAGGCGCGCATTCCCGTCGGCTTCCTCGCGGCAATCACCCGAGGCCTTGGGGGGGTCGAGCTGACCGAGATGGCGGAGCTGATGGGGGAGGGTGCGCTTGGCTTCACCGACGACGGACGCCCGGTCGCAAGCGCTGGTGTGCTGCGCAAGGCCCTTCAGTACCAACGCCTATGTGGCGGAGTGCTCACCCTGCACGAGGAGGATCCTTCGCTGTCCCACGGCGGCAGCATGCATGAGGGCGCCGTCAGCGCTGCGCTTGGCATCGGCGGCATACCAAGCGTGAGCGAGTCCACAATGGTGGCCCGCGACGCCGAGCTGGCAGGTTACGAGGACGGGCGTGTGCACTTCCAACACCTCAGCTGCGCCGCTTCCGTGCACGCTGTCGCCACCGCAAAGGAGCGTGGCTTTCGCGTGAGCGCCGAGGTGACACCGCATCATCTGCTGCTTTGCGACGAGCACGTGCGCGGCATGGACACCCGCATGAAGATGAATCCGCCGCTTGCAAGCGAAGCCGATCGGCTGGCCTTGATCGAAGGCTTGCGCTCAGGCACGATCGACTGCATCGCCACCGATCACGCTCCTCACGCGCGTCACGAAAAGGAGGTCCCGTTCGAGCAAGCCCCGATGGGCACGACGGGCTTGGAGACGGCATTCGCGGCGCTGTATACCGAGCTTGTCTTGCCGGGCACGATCCAGCTCGATCTATTGGTAGAACGGATGACCTCAGGGGCTGAGCTCTTCGGACTGTCAACTCCCCGCATCGCCGTCGGTGAGCGCGCAAACCTGACTCTCCTCGACCTCTCGGCCGAATGGCTTGCCGGCGAGCACGGCTGGGAGAGCCGCTCTGAGAATTGTTGTTTCGCGGGTCGCCGTCTCAGTGGGCGCGTGCTCATGACAGTGGCAGCCGGCGCCGTTGCCTACCGTAAGCCAGCTTTCTCGGTGGTGCCCGCGTGAGCCTGCTCGAGCGCGAGAAGGCGATACTCGTGGTTGTGGACGTGCAGGAGGGCTTCCGCTCCTACGCAACCTTTGAAGCCGTCGCCCGTGCCTGTTCGAAGCTGGTCCGCGCAGGACGCATTCTCCAGGTGCCGCGTATCGTCAGCGAGCAATATCCGAAGGGACTCGGCCATACAGCGCCCGAGGTTGAGCTAGAGGACGAGCCGCTCATCGAGAAGACCGTCTTCTCCGCCGCTCGCGCGGACGGATTCGATCTGGGCGGGCGTACCCAGGCGATCGTGTGTGGCATCGAGACACATGTATGCGTCTCGCAAACCGTCCATGACCTGCTCGATCGTGGGATCGAAGTGCACGTGCCCGCCGACGCTGTGGGCTCGCGTCACGAGCTTGACTATCAGCGTGGCCTGGAGCGTCTGGAGCGCGCTGGAGCGGTAGTGAGCACTGTCGAGTCCGTCCTGTTCGAGCTCCTGCGGCGGGCGGGCACGCCCGAGTTCAAGGAAGTACAGAGGCTGATCGTCTGAGATGACCGTGAGCCTTCGCCATACTGCGTCCTCCCTCCCTTGTGTGCTGGCCGACTGGAGGTCCCTCCGACCTCCAATCGGCACACTGCGGTGGTCAGTGCGTCCTTGTCTGACTCGACTCACACCCCTCTCAGAGGCCCGATGAGCGACGCAACGGCCTACGTGCTGCTGGAGGACGGGACGCGCTTCGACGGCGAGGCGTGCGCCGCCGATGCCCACGCGGTGGGCGAGGTGGTCTTCACGACGGGCATGTCGGGCTACCAGGAGTCTGTTAGCGACCCATCTTTCGCCGGTCAGCTGATCACCTTCACTTACCCTCACATCGGCAACTACGGCGTATCGGCACGTGCGATGGAGTCAGAGCGCATTTGGGCACGCGCGGTGATCATGCGCGAGGCGTGCAACCGCGAGGATGCCGCTGAGGCAGAGCGCGGCTGGCTGGACTGGCTGTGCGATTGCGATGTGCCGGCGATCAGCGGAGTGGATACGCGCGCGCTCGTGCGCCATATCCGCGAGGCTGGTGCCATGCGCGGGGGCATCTTCCCCGAGCGCATCGCCGAAGACCAGGCGCACGCTCTCATCGCGGCCGAGCCGTCTATGAGCGGCCTCGATCTTGCCTCGGTGGTGACCCCCGATCGGGTGAGCGTTCACGGCGACGGCGGACAGGCCGCAGGGATGAGTGGGACCGGCACAGGGGGCGGCTCAGGGGGGCCTCTGATCGCGGTGCTCGACACCGGCATCAAGCTCTCGATCGTCCGCAACCTCGTCGAGCGTGGCGCCCGCGTGGCGCTCTACCCATGTGCCACATCGGCCGAGCAGCTGCTCGCTGACGATCCCGACGCGGTGTTCGTCGCCAACGGCCCGGGCGACCCAGCGGCGCTCGATTACGTCGTCGATACGGTGCGCGAGCTCGTCGGCAAGAAGCCAGTGTGGGGCATATGCCTCGGCCATCAGCTGCTCTGCCGTGCGCTAGGCCTCGAGACCTACAAGCTGCCCTTCGGCCATCGCGGCGCCAACCACCCTGTCAAGGATCTGCAAACGGGTCATGTCGAGATCACCTCCCAAAACCATGGCTTTGCCGTGCTCGGCCCTGGGGGAGCACGCACGCTGGATAGCGATGAGCCGGTGCGCTGGGACACCGACTTCGGCACAGCCCAGCTCACACACGTGAACCTGTATGACCGCACCGTCGAGGGCTTCGAGCTGCTTGATGTCCCCGGCGGCGCCGTGCAGTACCACCCCGAGGCAGGCCCCGGCCCGCACGACAGCCTGCACCTGTTCGACCGCTTCCTCGCGCGGATCGCCGCGTCGAGGAAGGACGTGAGCGGCCAGCCAGCGAGCGCAAGCGCGGGAGGCCAATAGATGCCCCGGCGCGATGACATCCACACGATCCTGATCCTGGGCTCCGGCCCGATCGTGATCGGTCAGGCCGCCGAGTTCGACTACTCCGGCGTGCAGGCTTGCAAGGTGCTGCGCGAGGAGGGATACAGGGTCGTACTGGTCAACTCCAACCCAGCCACGATCATGACCGACCCGGAGTTCGCCGACGCCACATACGTCGAGCCTCTGCTGCCCGGACCGCTCGCGAAGATCATCGAGCGCGAGCGCCCCGATGCGTTGTTGCCAACGCTTGGCGGGCAGACGGCGCTCAACCTCGCCAAGGAGCTGCACGACAACGGCACACTCGAGCGCTACGGCGTCGAGCTGATCGGCGCCAACCATGACGCGATCGCTTGCGCGGAGGACCGCGAGCTGTTCGCCGAGGCTATGGCGAAAGTAGGGCTGAAGATGCCCGAAAGCGCGATCGCGTCTGCCCCCCGGATGGAAGACGTTGGCGCGCAAGCCGCCGGCGCGCACGGCGCGGGCTGGTTTGACATCGAGGAGGGCGTACGTCAGGCAATACAGGCGTTGCCGCGACTCGGGCTGCCGTGCATCGTGCGCCCGGCGTTCACTCTCGGTGGCCGGGGGGGAGGAATCGCGCGCACCGAGGAGGAGTTCGAGTTGATCGCGCGCCGCGGCATCGAGGCCTCACCCATCGGCCAGGTGTTGCTCGATCAGTCTGTCCTCGGCTGGGGCGAGTTCGAGCTGGAGGTGATGCGCGACAAAGCCGACAACGTCGTGATCGTGTGCTCGATCGAGAACATCGACCCGATGGGCGTCCACACGGGCGACTCGGTCACGGTCGCTCCGCAACAAACGCTCACTGACTCGCTCTACCAACAGTTGCGCGACCAGGCGATCGCGGTCATCCGTGCGGTAGGAGTGGAGACCGGTGGCTCCAATGTGCAGTTCGCGGTCAATCCTGAAACCGAGGAGATCCTCGTGATCGAGATGAACCCGCGCGTGTCGCGCTCCTCGGCGCTTGCCTCCAAGGCCACCGGCTTTCCGATCGCCAAGATCGCGGCGCGTCTGGCGGTGGGCTATCTGTTGGAGGAGATCACCAACGACATCACCGGCGTCACACCCGTGAGCTTCGAGCCAACGATCGATTATGTAGTCGTCAAGTGGCCGCGCTTTGCCTTCGAGAAGTTCCCGGGCGCAGTGCCCACACTCTCCACGCATATGAAGTCGGTGGGGGAGGTCATGGCAATCGGTCGCACCTTCTCTCAAGCGTTCGCCAAGGCACTACGCTCGCGTGAGCTCGACAAGCCGCCGCGCCTCGGCGCTCTCACAGAACCGGAGTTGCTCGACAGCCTCCTAACCCCGACCGCGGACCGCTACGAGACGATCCTCGAGTTGCTCGCTCGCTGGCCGGTCTCCGATCGGTCTGCTGGCGCCTCCGACGGGGTAATCGATCGGGTTCACGAGCTGACGTCGATCGACCCATGGTTCTTGCGCGAGCTAGAGCAGATCGCCCGAGACCCACAGGCAAGTTTCGCCGGGGAGCGCTCCTTCAAGTCGGTCGACACGTGCGCCGCCGAGTTCCCCGCACGCACCCCGTACTACTACTCGGGCTGGGAGCGCAAAGCCGCGCACGAGGTCATCCGCGGTGAGCGGCCCTCGGTCGTGATCCTCGGGGCTGGACCCAACCGCATCGGCCAAGGCATCGAGTTTGACTACTGCTGCGTCCACGCCGCTATGACCGTGCGCGAATCGGGACGCGACGCGGTGATCATCAACTGCAACCCCGAGACGGTCTCCACCGACTACGACACCTCCGACCGCCTCTACTTTGAGCCGCTGACGCTCGAGGACGTGCTCGGGGTGATCGACATGGAGCAGGCAGGTGGGGGCCTTATCGGTGTAATCGTCCAGTTCGGGGGACAAACGCCGCTCAAGCTCGCGGCCGGCTTGGTTGAGGCCGGGGTGCCCTTGCTCGGCACTTCCGTCGACGCGATCGACCTAGCGGAGGATCGTGGGCGCTTCGGCGAGCTGCTTGCGAGTCTGGGCTACCAAGCGCCACCGTATGCGACCGCGTGTTCTGTCGAAGAAGCACTCGCCAAGGCCGATGAGGTCGGGTACCCGCTGCTCGTGCGTCCCTCCTACGTACTTGGCGGCCGGGCGATGGAGATCGTCTATTCGAGCGACGGGCTGGCCGACTACCTGCGTAGAGAGACGCCTGCGCCAGACACTCGACTGGAACGAACTTCAAATCCCTCAAATCAACAAGCGCCCGACTCAAGCGACGCGCCGGCCAGACCCACCATCTTCCTTGACCGCTTCCTGGAGAACGCGGTTGAGGTGGACGTCGATGCCCTCTGCGATGGCCACGAGGTGTGGATCGGCGGGATCATGCAACACGTCGAGGAGGCAGGCGTGCATTCGGGTGACTCCGCCTGCGTGCTGCCGCCGCACTCACTCGGCGAGGAGATGCTCGAGCAGATCCGCGCCGCCACCCGCGACATCGCGCTTGGCGTCGGCGTCGTTGGGCTGATGAACGCGCAGTACGCCATCCACGAAGGTCGGCTATACGTGATCGAGGCCAATCCCCGCGCCTCACGCACGGTCCCGTTCGTCTCAAAGGCTGTCGGCTTGCCTTTGGCCAAGCTCGCCTGCCGCATCATGCTCGGCGAGCCTATCGCGGACCTCGATTTGCCAAGCGGCCACGAGGGTGTCGGCTTCGGCGAGCACGTCTCGGTCAAGGAGGCTGTCTTGCCCTTCGACCGCTTCGAGGGCGCCGACTCCCTACTTGGTCCCGAGATGCGCTCCACCGGCGAGGTCATGGGCATAGCGCGCGACTTCCCCACCGCCTTCGCCAAGGCGCAGGCCGCCGCCGGCTCGCCGCTGCCAAGCGCCGGTACCGCCTTCATCACAGTCACCGACTCCGACAAGCCTGGTGTCTTTGCCGTCGCCCAAATCCTGCACGACAACGGTTTTCGCATCCTTGCCACCAGCGGTACAGCCGAGGCGATCGCGCGCATGGGCGTGCCCGTCAAGACCATCAACAAGATCGGCGAGGGCTCGCCGCATGTCGTCGATTGGATCGAGCGCGGCGAGGTCAACCTAGTGGTCAACACCCCCACGGGCTCCGGAGCACGCAGCGACGGTTGGGAGATCCGTCGCTCGGCGATCGCCCACGGTATCCCGTGCCTGACCACACTGTCGGCCGGTGTCTCTGCCGCACGGGCTATCGCGCAAGCCATCAAGCTCGGCGAGCCCGATGTGCTTTCGCTGCAAGAGCTCCACCAAGGCTTGCGCCCCTCCGCCAGCTCGAATGAGGCGCAACTGGCGTGAGCGCGGCCGAAAGCCACGCCACGTTGAGCGGAGGACCGCCCACTTGCGCTGGCGAGGCCGCCACCGGGCGCGTGCTTGCTCCGTTCGGCCGGCGCCTGCTCACCGTCACCGCCGTCGAGCGGCTCGGGGCCTACCGCATCCTGAAGGCCGCCGACCACCGACCAGATGGGCGGGCACCCAACGCAGGACAGTTCGCGATGCTCGCCGCCGCCGAACGCTGGGGCGGAGGAGAAGACGATCGTCCCTACCTACCACGGGCCTTCTCCTACGCGCGTTGGCACGATGGCGAGGCCCATTTCCTGCTCGAGGACGTTGGCCCGGGCACCAAACGACTGTGCGAGCTGCGCCCGGGCGATGGCCTGTGGACGCTCGGCCCGCTCGGCGCCGGCTTCACGGCGCCTGACGACAAGCGCCGCGCGCTGCTGGTCGGAGGAGGCGTGGGTATCGCCCCACTTGCCATCTGGCAGGACACGCTGTGCTCAGAGCATCCGCCCGCGATCGCGCTGCTCGGCTTCCGCGACCGCTCTCACGCCGAGGGCGCGGCATTGCTCGAAGATGCCCTCGTCGCAAGTGACGACGGGTCTGTCGGTCACCATGGCCTTGTCACAGACCTTTTGTGTGCGGAGCTCGACCGCGACGCTCACGCCACCGTATACGCATGCGGACCTCCAGCGATGCTCGAGGCTGTACGCGCGATCTGCGCCGAGCGCGATCTCCCGGCCCAGCTTGCCCTCGAGGCGGGGATGGCCTGTGGCTTCGGCGCATGCTACGGCTGTGTTGTGCCTGCACGCGAGGGCTACCTGCGTGTCTGCGTCGACGGTCCCGTCGTCAGCGCCTCGGAGCTCGAGCGGGTGTCACACCACGTGGGAGCACCCAAATGAGCATCGACTTCTGCGGCATAGAACTCGCCCATCCGATCGTCAACGGCTCGGGCACGTTCGACGCGATTGCCGCACGCCGAGCGTTCGGCGATGCGGTCGACAGCGAGTTTCCGTTCGCCGCGTTTGTCTCAAAGACCATCACTCTCGCCCCGCGCGCCGGCAACCCTCCACCGCGACTGTGGGAGTCCCAAGCCGGCCTCATCAACTCGATCGGCCTGCCCAACAAGGGCCTCGAGCGCTATATGTCCGAGGACCTTCCCCAACTCGCCCGTCTACCGGTGCCGCTCATCACCAACGTAATGGGCTCCACTGCTGAGGAGATCGCAGAGCTGTTGCAGGCATGCGACACCCGCGCTGAGATAGCCGCGGTGGAGTTGAACGTCTCCTGTCCCAATGTGCACACCGGCCTGGACATCGGTGCCGACCCCGTCGCGCTCGAGCGTGTGCTGCGCGCTGTCAGAGCGGAGTTGCGCAAGCCCTTGATCGTGAAGCTCACGCCCAACTGCGCGGATGTCAGCGCGTGTGCAATGGCCGCACAAAAAGGTGGCGCAGACGCCGTCTCGCTGATCAACACGCTGCGCGCTACCGCGCTCGCTCCAGCACAACCGCATCCAAGCACGCCCTCACCGCCGATACCCTGGCTAGGCGGTGGCACGGGGGGGATGTCGGGCGCCGCTATACGTCCTGTCGCGCTCGCCCAAGTCGCCGCGGTGTCAAAGTGCGTCTCGATCCCCGTGGTGGGGATGGGCGGCATCCAGAATGCCACCCACGCCCGTCAGTTCCTCGATGTCGGAGCGCGACTTGTGGCGGTGGGCACGGAGAGCTTCCGCGACCCCTCCGTCGCGGGGCGAATTGCCTCACAGCTTGACGGCGAGCGTCAGCCGGCATAAGTCGAGACCGGCGCCTGCGCGCCTTGCCGCCGTGCCTGACGTAGACATCCCGCAACGTCTCCTCGTGTGGTCCTCAATGCCAGCATCGGTCAAGTTTGGAGTCTGAAAAACCCCTGCAAACCAGCCACACCACCATCCACCATCCTCGACATACATAAAGCTCAACCTGAGCTTCATATGAATTCGTCGCGTTTGCCTTGAACGGCGCGCTCGGGTCTGTAGACTCGCCGCCCATGCCAACCGCGACGGGCCCGATGTCCTCGACCATGACCTCCAAGCCGTCCACCGCACCTGAGCGGTCGCTTAACCAGCGCATGGACGCCCTCGCACGAGCGAACCGAATCCGCACCGAGCGAGCGCAACTCAAGCGCGATCTAAAGGCAGGTCGGCTTTCGATACACACTCTGTTGCTGCGCCCTCCTGAGTATGTCGAGACCGCCAAGGTCTTCGACATGCTGCTTGCCGTACCCAAGTATGGGCGCGTGAAGGTCAACAAGATTCTCGCCCACTGCCGCATCTCGCCGAGCAAGACGATCGGTGGACTCTCAGACCGTCAGCGCAGCGAGCTCGTATCGCTCCTGCGCCGCTAAGAGCCTTCCCGCCGCCCTCTTCCCGCCGCTCTCGACAATAGGGTTTCGCGCTTGGCACGCGTCTTTGTCATCACCGGCCCTTCCGGCGTGGGCAAGGGGACCCTCATCCGCGGCCTGATGGAGCGCATGCCGCAGCTCGAGCTATCCGTGTCGGCTACTACCCGATCCCCGCGTCCTGGGGAGAGCAACGGCATCGACTACCACTTTCTCTCCGGCCCCGAGTTCGAGCACCACGTGCAGAGCGGCGACTTCGTCGAGCACGCCGACTATGCCGGCCGGCGCTATGGCACGCTGCGCAGCGAGCTGGAGCAGCGAGTCGTCGGTGGGGCGCCCGTGGTGCTCGAGATCGAGGTACAGGGGGCCCGCCAGGTACGCGCTGCGATGGCCGAGGCGGTGCAGGTATTCATCGCACCGCCCTCGCTGGAGGCTCTGCGCACCCGCCTGATCGGGCGCGGCACCGACCGAAGCGAGGAGGTCGAGCGACGCCTCGCCGTCGCCGAGCAGGAGCTCGCCGCCCGCGACGAGTTCGCGCACGTCGTCGTCAACGACCGGCTTGAAGACGCTCTCAACGAGCTTGTAGCGGTCGTCACCGCAGAGCTTGGTTGAGAGCGCAAGTCGCATACCTGCTTCCGGGTCGACGACTGGCGGTATACGGTCGGCGGTCCACTACACTGCAGGTCCACCAGGAAAGGCACTCTCAACACCATGATGACCTCACCCCGCATCGATCGTCTGCTCGACAACGTCGACTCCAACTACGCGAGTGTGCTCGTGGCCGCCAAGCGCGCCCGCCAGATCAACAGCTACTACCACAACCTCGGTGAGGGAGCCTTCGAGGAATTCCCGCCGCCGATGATCGAGACTGCCTCCAAGAACTACCTCACGATCGCACTCGAGGAAGTCGCAGCGGGGAAGATCAAGTACCACTATCGATAAGCGCTGGCTGCGCAAGCGTTCGACCAGCGCTTGAGATGAGCAAGCGCGGCGCCTAAGAAGTCAATATGGCGAGAATCCTGCTCGGCGTCAGTGGCGGCATCGCCGCCTACAAGGCACTCGAGTTCATACGACTGGCGACGGGCAACGGGCACTCAGTGCGTGTCGTGCAAACGCCTACCAGCCAGCGCTTTGTGGGAGAGGCCTCGTTCGCGGCACTTACGGGCGCGCCGGTACTCACCGACGAGTTCGAGCACGACCCCGCACACGGGGCTTTCCCCGGCCAGCAGCTTCCAGCTCACCAGCCGCTCAGCCACCTACAGCTAGTAGCAAACGCCGACCTCTACCTGATCGCGCCCGCGTCGGCCAACACGCAGGCAAAGCTCGCCGGCGGCTTTGCCGACAACCTGCTCACAAGCTGTGCGCTTGCCGCCACCTGTCCTGTCGTTGTGGCACCCGCCATGAACAACCACATGTATGAGCACCAGGCGACACAGGCAAATATCGAGCTGTTGCGCGAGCGTGGCCTGCACATCGTCGAGCCAGACAGCGGTCGCCTGGCCTCACTTGGAGAGCAAGGAGTCGGCCGTTTGGCCGAGCCGGCGCGGCTACTCGCCGCATGCGAGCAGATCCTCGCCGGCACTAGCGAACCTGCCAGCGACCCAAACTCCGGCGGTCAAAGCGCACCGTCATCTCAGCTCATCGCACCCGCGATCTCCGATGCAACCTGGAGCGGCGTGCGCGTGCTCGTCACCGCCGGCGGCACGCGCGAGCCGATCGACAGCGTGCGCTTCATCGGCAACAGCTCCTCGGGACGCATGGGACTCGCGCTTACCGAGGCAGCGCGCCTACGCGGAGCCGAGGTCACACTCATCGCCGCAAACATTGCGCTTGCAGATCCTCCCGGTGTAACGGTGCATTGCGTGGGCACCGCGGCGGAGATGAAGGAAACGTGCGAGCGAGAGTTCCCCGCCTGCGACGTGCTCCTGATGGCTGCCGCGGTCGCGGACTTCCGCCCACAAGCTCCCGTGGATGGCAAGATCAAAAAGGGGGGACGCAAGCATCTCACGATCGAGCTAGAGCCCACGGCCGACGTACTATGCGGCCTTTCTGAGGAACGCGGGAATGGCCAGACGCTCGTGGCCTTCGCCGCCGAGCATGGCTCAGCCGGACTAGAGAGTGCGCGCGCAAAGCTCTCAGCCAAGCGCGTGGACGCCGTTGTCTTCAATGACATCTCACGCCCCGATATTGGCTTTGAGTCCGATCTCAACGAGGTCACCATCCTCACGAGCGCCGGCGCCGAAATCCTGCTGCCACGCGCTTCAAAGCAGAGCATCGCCAGCGAGATCCTCGACACGGTCGAGCGTCTGCGCAAGTCCACCTGAGCACTTGGAAACCCCTTGAGGGTTCGGTTAAAGTCGACGTATGGACAGCGTCTACGAGCTCTACAGGCGTGGATGCGAGCTGCTCGACCACGGTGATCACATGGCGGCGATCGTGCCACTCACGCGTGCTCGAGAGTTCGAGCCCACGAAGACTTCCATCCGCGAGGCGCTCGGGCGCGCGCTCTTCCACGCTCAGCACTATCAGCGCGCCGCCGAAGAGTTCCAAGCTGTCGCCGCCGCTGCGCCCACAAACGACTACGCGCTCTTCTGCTTGGGCCGTTCCATGCAGCTACTCGGACGCCACCGCGAGGCATGCCATCCGCTGGCCGTCGCCAGCTCGATGCGACCCGCCCGTGCCGATTACCGCCTCTACCGCGACCGCGCGCGGCGCGACGCTGCGAGGTCATGAGCGCGGCTGTAGGCAGCACTACCGACAGACCTCTGTTCTGCCGTAAGCGAAGCCCGATGCTATTCTCGGGGGACAGCTTTCGAGTCGTCGTACGCGGCGGCTGCAGTACCGAGAGTGGGCGCACGCCCGCTTTTTTTTACGCCTCATACCGGGAAGAGAGTCATCCAGTCGATGTCACCACTGCAGTCTGAGATAGAGGAGCGCCTGGCCACAAGCGAGCCTGACGTAGATGTCTTGCTCGCCGAGCTGCTCCCCGACGGCACCCTGCGCGTGTTCATCGACCACCCCGACGGCGTCACACTCGCGCTCTGCGAGCGCGTCAGCGCACAGTTGTCCGATCTGCGCGAGCGCTACTCGCTCGAGGTCTCCTCGCCAGGCACAGAACGCCCGCTCACCAAGCCCACCCATTTCCGCCGCTTTGTTGGTCGGCGCGCCCGCATACGCACACGCTGGCCGATCTCCGATCGGTCACACCCTGTATCAGCAGCTGGGCAGGCTTCCGCTAAGCGCGCAAAGAGCATCACCGGAGAGCTCGTCGGAGTCACCGACAGCGAGATCACATTGGCAGCCGAAGGGGGCGTCATCGCGATCCCCTACTCGGAGATCCGTCGTTCGAACCTCGTCGAGGAGTAGGAGAGAAAACCTATGTCACGCGAGATCCTGGAAGCCATGCACGCGCTGGCGCGCGAGAAGGGCATCGAGCCCGAGAAGTTGATGATCGCGCTCGAGGACGCGCTGCTGTCGGCATATAAGAAGCAGCCGGGATCCGCCAAGTACGCACGCGTTGAAATGGACCGCGAGACGGCCGACTTCCGCGTCATCGAACTGATCATCCCCGAGCGCTTGGAGGCGCACCTGATCGTCGAGACGATCGACGAGGGCACCGTCGTGGACCCCGAGACCGGGGAGCTACGCGAACCCGAGGAACCGGAAATCGATCCTGCCAAGTTCGAGCAGTACCGCGACCAGATCGATGAACGCGACGTCACACCGGAGGATTTCGGCCGCATCGCCGCCCAAACAGCCAAGCAAGTGATCCTGCAACGCATTCGCGAGGCCGAGCGCGACATGATGTTCGAGGAGTACCGCGATCGCGTCGGCGAGCTGATTACCGGCATCGTGCAGCAGTCCGATTCGCGCTACACGCTGGTGCAGCTGCGCGAGCGCGTCGAGGCGCTACTGCCCAAGTCCGAGCAGGTCGACGGCGAGCGCTACGACCACTCCCAGCGCATCAAGGCGGTCATCAAGGAGGTCTCGCCCTCTACCAAGGGCCCCTCCATCATCGTCTCCAGGCGCGACCCGGAGTTGATCAAGAAGCTGTTCGAGCTCGAGGTTCCCGAGATCGCCGACGGACTCGTGGAGATCGCCAACGTGGCACGCGAGCCTGGTTACAGATCAAAGATCGCCGTCGTCTCCCACGCCGACGGCGTCGACCCAGTCGGCGCCTGCGTCGGGCCGCGCGGCTCGCGCGTGCGCATGGTCGTCTCCGAGTTGCGTGGGGAGAAGATCGACATCATCCCCTTCAACGACGAGCCCGCTCGCTTCGTGGCAAAGGCGCTCTCGCCAGCTCGCGTACGGGAGGTACTGGTCGACGACGAGGCCAAGCAAGCCACGGTGATCGTGCCCGACGATCAGCTTTCGCTCGCGATCGGTCGTGAGGGTCAGAATGCCCGCCTGGCGGCACGCCTCACCGGCTGGCGCGTGGACATCCGCTCGGAGACCGAGTTCGCCGCCGAGGAGGCCGAGCACGGCTACGAGGAGGAGGAGCTGCAGGGTCGCTGCGCCGCTGTCCTCTCAAATGGGCGACGCTGCCCCAACGCCTCGCTCCCCGGCTCGCGCTACTGCGGCCTCGATTCCCACCAGGCGCTCGCATCGATCGACAGCGACAACGTCGCCGACCTCACCGATAGTGGAACGACGGGTTCGACTATCGGCCAGCAAGCCACGGAGGCAACCGAGGGGCAAGCGTCATAGGGGCACATGTGCCCCGACGCCGCTGCGTCGGGTGTGGGCGTATCGCGCCGAAGCCGGACCTGCTGCGTTTGGCGAGCGTTTGCGCTGGACCGAACCACCGTGCCATCGCGTCTCTCGATCGCACGAACACGATCCCCGGTCGCGGTGCCTATGTGTGCCGGGGCAACGACGATGAGCCAATAGGCGACTGCCTGCGGCTCGCAACCAGACAAGGGACACTGCAACGCGCCTTTCGCCGTGCAGTGGACATTCCCGCCGAACTCGTAGAATCGGAAAGTCGATGAGCAAGAAGCGCGTCCATGAGATAGCCAAGGAGCAGGGCATCTCCAGCAAGGAGCTGCTTGAGAAGCTCCAGGCTGCCGGCGTCGCCGCGAAGGCCGCCGCTTCCTCGGTCGAGGAGGCCGACGCGCTGCGCGCGCTCGGTGGCAATGGCGCGTCCGCCGCTACGGCTACGCCAACGGCGCCTAGCCCGCCGGTCACCGCGCCCGCGGATGGCGCCATCGCGACGCCTGGCACAAGCGCTGCCGACGCCTCGACTGCCGTCGACGCCTCAGCTGCCGACGCCTCAGCTGCCGCGGCTTCTAACCAAGCGGCGGGCGAGCGTGTGCGCCCTACGCGCGACTCGCGCACCGGTGAGCGGACGCCGGCGAGCACCGGAGCGGGAGGGCGCCGCCGTGTGGTGATCGATTCACAAGCTTCCCGTCGCCAGCAGGGGGGACCGGCCAACCAGCCGGTACGCCGTCCACGGCGCGGACGCCGCCGCAGGGGCACTTATGACGAGACCATCGCCCCGATCGACACCACGGCTATGGAGGCCACGGACCTGATCCGCGTCAACTCTGGCTCCACTGTCAAGGACGCCGCCGAGTATCTCGGAGTGCCGGTTCCGGAGATCATCAAGAAGCTGATGATGCTCGGCGAGATGGCCACGCTCACCCAGACACTCTCCGACGATGCCATCCAGGTACTCGCAGACGAATTCGAAAAGCAGATCGAGATAGTCCACGCCGCCGACGATGTCGAGGTCGAGCCGGTGTTCGAGGATGTCGAGGAGGACCTCGTCGACCGCCCACCGGTGGTTACGATCATGGGCCACGTCGACCACGGCAAGACCTCCCTGCTGGACGCCATCCGCCAGACCGAGGTGGCTGCCGGCGAGGCGGGCGGCATTACCCAGCACATCGGTGCCTATCAGGTCACACACGCGGGCAAGCCGATCACGTTCCTTGACACTCCGGGCCATGAGGCGTTCACCGCCATGCGCGCCCGTGGAGCGCGGGTGACAGACCTCGCCGTGATCGTGGTGGCCGCCGACGATGGCGTCAAGCCACAAACCGAGGAGGCGATCGATCACGCCAAGGCCGCCGAGGTGCCAATCGTGGTGGCGGTCAACAAGATCGACAAGGAGGGCGCGCAACCGGAGCGCGTACGCACCGAACTCACCCAACACGGCTTGCAGCCAGCGGAGTGGGGCGGTGAGATCGAGTTCGTCGATGTCAGTGCCAAGACCCGCGAAGGGCTCGATGGCCTGCTCGACACGATCCAGCTCGTTACCGACCTGGAGGAGCTCAAGGCCAATCGTGACGCGATGGCCTCCGGCACGGTGATCGAGTCAAAGCTCGATCCCGGCCGCGGCCCGGTGGTGAGCATCTTGATCCAGCGGGGCACACTCGAAGTGGGGGACGCACTCGTCGCCGGCGCAAGCTTCGGCCGGGTGCGCGCCATGCACGACTTCACCGGCGCACGGGTAAAGCGCGCGGAACCGGGCGAGCCGGTCGAGGTGCTCGGCTTCGACGGAGTCCCCGAGGCAGGCGAATTCGTACGCGCTGTCGAGAACGAGCGCCGCGCCCGCCAGCTTGCCGGGGAGCGCGCCAACCGCCTGAAGACCGAGGCCCTCGCACGCCGCTCCGGGCGCAAGGTGTCACTCGAGGATGTCTTCAAGCTCGCCCAGGAAGGCACCGTCAAGGAGCTCAGCCTCGTCATCAAGGCAGACGTCGCCGGTTCGCTCGAGGCGATCGAGGACGAGATCGCCAAGCTGCCCCAGGACGAGGTCTCCGTGAACATCATCCATCGCGGTGTCGGTGGCATCAACGAGTCCGATGTGATGCTCGCCTCGGCCTCCTCCGGGCTGATCCTCGCATTCAATGTGCGCCCCGTGGGTGACGCGCGGCAGCTCGCCGACCGCGAGGGCGTGGAGATCCGCTCCTATTCGGTCATCTACCGCGCGATCGAAGAGCTTCGAGCCGCGATGCAGGGCATGCTCGAGCCCACCGAGGTCGAGACCTCGCTTGGCCAGGCGGAGGTTCGCCAGCTGTTCAGGGCCTCGCGCATCGGCGTGATCGCCGGCTCGCATGTCAGCGAGGGCAAGGTCACGCGCGGCGCACGGGTGCGCGTGGTGCGCGATGGCACCGTCATCTACGACACCACAATTGCCAGCCTACGCCGCTTCAACGAGGACGCACGCGAGGTGAGCGCCGGCTACGAGTGTGGAATCGTGCTCGCCAACTTCCAAGATCTGCACCAGGGCGACATCCTCGAGACGTACGAGACGCGTCTCCAGGAGCGTCAGCTCGCCCCGTAGCGAACTTCTCCAATGAGGGGTTGCTCATGCAAGTCGGATCTTTCGAGGGACGTGGACGGATAGGATGAGCTCAGACCGCATGCGTCGTGTGGATGAGGCGATCAGACAGGTGATCGGCGACGCGTTGGCTCAAGACTTGAAGGACCCGAGGGTGGGATTCGTGACCGTAACCGATGTGAAGACAAGCGCCGACCTGAGCCATGCCCGCGTATACGTAAGTGTGCTCGGCGAGTCCCAGACGCGCGAGGAGACATTGCAGGGTCTGCGCAGCGCCCACGGCTACCTCCAACGACGGATCGGCGGCGAGCTACACCTCAAGCGCACTCCGACACTCGAGTTCTCCTACGACGACACAACCGATCGCGCGATGCGCGTCGACGCCCTGATCGACGCCGAGCTCGACGCTGGGCAGGCATGACCGCCACCGAGTCGATCGAGCACGCACGTCGACTCGTGCTCGAGCGGATTCGCAGCGACACGAGCTTCGTGGTTGCCACGCACGAGAACCCCGATGGTGACGCGCTCGGCTCGCTGATCGGTATGCACGGCCTGCTGACCGCGCTGGGCAAGGACTCCGAGATGTTCATCGCACAAAGCGATCTCCCGCTCCCGCGCGAGTATCGCTGCCCAGCGCTCGAGCACGCGATCCAGGCCGCCCCCGATGACATCGGGCAGCGGACTGTCGTAATGCTCGACTGCGGCAACATCGACCGTAACCCAGCCGCCGTGCTGCAGCGGGGGATACACCTACTCAACATCGACCACCATCACGACAACACGCTGTTCGGAACCGTCAACCTGGTGGACCCCTCGGCGTCGTGCACGGCTGAGATCGTGTGGGACTTGATGCATGGGCTCGACGTCGCGCCGACGACAGCCATCGCCGAGGCGCTATACGTCGGACTCGTGACCGACACCGGGCGGTTCATGTATGAGAGCACCGGGCCCCGCGCTCACCGAATGGCAGCCGAGCTGATCGCGGCGGGCGTGAACGTACCAGCGGTCTACCGCCGTCTATACGAGGATCTGCCGCTTGCCAAGCTCACCCTGCTCGGCGTGGCGCTCGAGCGCATCCAGCGCTTCGACGAGGGTGCCTTGACGCTCGTCGCTCTAGCCGCCGAGGACTTCGAGCGGACAGACGCACAGGAGAGCTTCTCAGAGGGAATCGTCGACCATCTGCGCTCGATCGCCGATACGAAGGTCGCCGTGCTCGTCCGCGAGCTCACGGCCCCTGAGAGCCGGGGTAAGCGCAAGGTCTCGCTACGCGCCACGGCCGACGACGTCGACGTTTCGATCATTGCCCGCACTCAGGGCGGCGGCGGCCACCGCCGTGCAGCGGGGTTCTCAACGACACTCCAAGTGCACGAGCTGATCATGCTGTTGCGCCAGGAGATAGCCGTGCAACTACACCCGGCGCCGAATGGGCCAGCGGTCGCGACGCTCGCTTGAGAGACGCTCACGGGCGTGAGAGCCCACCGATCGATCGAGGGCCCATGGACGGCATCTTGCTGATCGACAAGCCCGTAGGAATCACCTCGCACGATGTCGTCGCACGCGTGCGACGCTCGCTCGGTGGAGCAAAGACCGGACACGCAGGAACGCTCGATCCCTTTGCAAGCGGATTGTTGATCGTGCTTGTAGGGCGCGCCACACGCATACAGCGACACTTGATGGAGATGCCCAAGCGCTATGAGACCGTCGCGCGCCTCGGAGCGCTCTCGAGCACTGGAGATCCTGAGGGCGAAATCACCGAGACCGGGCGCCTGCCGCCCGACCCACCGGTGCTTCGGATCGGGGAGATCCGCCAGCGCCCGCCAATCTACTCAGCCATCAAGATCAAAGGTGAGCGGGCCTATCGCAAGGCGCGCCGTGGTGAGAGCTTCCAGATGCCCGAGCGGATCGTCACCGTCAGCCGCTTCGAGCAACTCTGGCGCACCCCAACGAGCACAAACGAGCAGGCCATGGGCCCGGAGGAGCCGCCCCGCGCCGCATATGCGATCGAGTGCTCCTCAGGGACCTACGTACGCTCGTTGATCGCCGATCTTGGCGACGCCTATTGCATAGAGCTCAGGCGTACCGCCATCGGCCCATTCGATGTCGAGGCAGCGGTACCTCCGCCGCCCCGCGATAGCAAGTGGGAGGACCAGAACCTGCTGAGCATAGAGCTGGTACTGGCGGAGGCCGAGCGCTTCAAGACGCGATCTCGAGCGGTGCCCAAGCGCTCGAGTCATCCGTGACATAGGCTTGCAAGCGTGAAGATCACTCGACTGCCTGACGCGGAGGGCAAAGAGCGACGTGTGGCGGTGGGCTCCTTCGACGGGGTCCACCTCGGCCACCGCGAGGTAATCCGCGGCGCGGACAGTGTGCTGACGTTCGACCCGCACCCCACGGCGGTGGTGGCGCCGCAGCACACGCCTAAGCTGCTCACCGACCTGGAGGTCAAGGCGGAGCTAGTGGAGGCACTAGGGGTGCAGGAGCTGATCGTGATCCCATTCGACGCGAGCTTTGCAAGACGCAGCCCCGGGGAGTTCATCGATGACGTGCTCGTGGGCTCGCTCGGAGCCACATATGTATCGGTCGGCGAGAACTTCCGCTTCGGCAATCGCGCCAAGGGCGACCCACAGATGCTCGCCGAAGACGAGCGTTTCTCAACGCGAGTGGTACCCCTACTGGAGGTGGACGGTGAGATCGTTTCCTCCAGCCACATCAGGGGACTCGTGCTTGCCGGAGAGGTCGAGCAGGCAACCCGCTTTCTCGGCGCGCCGTTTCAGATGCGCGGCGAAGTCGTTCATGGCGACGAGCGCGGCCGCGAGCTCGGCTTTCCCACCGCGAACCTAATCCCCGACGATGCACTTGTGTGCCCCGGTCACGGCGTCTATGCATGCCTTGCCGATGGGCTACCTGCGGCCGTGAACATCGGCGTGCGCCCCACCTTCGACACGGGTCGCGGAGAGCTGATCGAGGCGTACATCCTCGACTTCGAAAGTGACCTCTATGGCAAGCAGTTGCGCCTGGACTTCCTCTCGCGGCTGCGTGGTGAGCGGCGCTTCCAGTCAGCCGAGGAGCTGATCGAGCAGATGCGTCGCGATGTCAAGCAGGCACGCTACATCGCCACCGCGTCTAGCTACTGAGCGTCGAGTAAACGAGTCCAGCGGATGGCGTCGCTCAGGGCGACGCGACGCTCGCGCTCCGCGAGGCTGCTAGCCTGTGCGCCGCTATGACCATCACCACAGAGCGCAAGCGAGAGATCGCCGCCAAGTTTGGAGCCGGAGTAGAGGACACCGGCAACACCAAGGTTCAGGTGGCGTTGCTCACCGAGCGCATCAACCACCTCACCGGGCATCTGCGCGAGCAGAGCAAGGATCATCATTCGCGTCGCGGCCTGTTGATGCTCGTGGGACGCCGTCGCCGCTTTCTCGACTACCTGCGCCGCAAGGACCTCGAGGGCTACCGCGCTCTCATCAAGGAGCTCGGGCTCCGTAAGTAAGCGGAAGGCGGTCGTACGATGAGCGCCACCGACTCAGCTTCCACAGTGCTGGCCCCGGGCACGCAGGTCCCCGACTTCAAGCTCGCCACCGAAGGCGGCGAGGAATTCACTCAGGCCGACCTGCAAGGCAAGACGAGCGTGTTCGTCTTCTACCCGTTCGCCTTCAGCCCGGTGTGCACCGACCAATTGCAGGTGTACGAGAAGTCGCTTGCTGAGATCGCCGCGCAGGGCGCTGACATCTACGGCGTCTCCTGCGACTCGAGCTGGGCCCAGAAAGCGTTCCGCGAGAAGCTCGACGTGAACATCCCGCAGCTCTCAGACTTCGAGCCCAAGGGCGCCGCCTGCGCGGCGTTCGGCGTGCTTCACCCCGGTGGCTTTCCCCAACGCGCGCTTGTGATCGTCGGTCCAGACGGGATCGTGCGCTGGAGCTATCAGGCGCCTTCGCCGGCAGACTTGCCGCCTGTTCACATGATTGTGGGCGGACTCAAGAACGTTTAGCTGTTCCGGACGGTGCATGCACCGTCCGGCGGAGACGCACATGTGCGTCTCCGGACCGGGTCGCATGCGACCCGGTCTTCCCGAAAGGGAACGAGCAGGCGCACCAGAGACGCCGACGCGCGTCCGCTAAGCTCCACACGTTCGGATACAAGGATAAAAAGAAAACGGCTCCGCCGACCGACGGGCGGAGAGGGAAGGTAGTTCAATATGAGTAGCAACGCCGTTACACGGGTCTCCGTGGAGATTGCAGGTAGCGAGATCTCGTTCGAGACCGGCAGGATGGCCAAGCAGGCCTCCGGCGCAGTGGTCGTCCGCCAGGGCGACACGATGGTCCTTTCAACCGCCACAGCAGGTGGCCAGCGCGACGTGGATTTCCTGCCGCTGACCGTCGACGTGGAGGAGAGGATGTACTCCGCCGGGAAGATTCCCGGCTCGTTCTTCAAGCGCGAGGGTCGCTCGGGAGAGAAGGCGACGCTCACCGCGCGCATGATCGACCGCCCCTTGCGCCCGCTGTTCACCAAGGGCTGGAACTACGAGACCCATCTCGTGGCGATCCCGATCTCGGTGGATCACGTCAATCCGTATGACATCCTCGCGATGAACGGAGCCTCCGCGGCCCTGATGATCTCCAACGTCCCGTTCGCTGGCCCTGTGGGCGCGGTAAGGATCGGCAAGATCGACGGCAACTTCGTCGTCAATCCCAACGAGGAAGACTTGCTCGAGAACTCAGATCTCGACCTCGTCGTCGCGGGTTCTGAAGACGCGATCCTGATGGTGGAGGCCGGCGCAAACGAGATCTCAGAGGCCGAGATCCTCGACGCGCTCGACATCGCCCACTCCGCGATCAAGAAGATCTGTGCGCTGCAGCGCCAGCTGGCCGAGAAGGTCGGCAAGGAGAAGACTCCGATCACCGCGCCCAGCGTCGATCCGGAGTTGCTCGCGAAAGTGAAGGCATCGCACGGTGCCGCGCTCGACGAGGCCACCCAGGTCGAGGACAAGCTCGAGCGCCAGGATGCCTGTAAGGCAGTCGAGGAGGCAATCCTCGAGCAGTACGGCCCCGCCGCGCCTGAGGGTGCAGGCGAGGAGGCGGCCAAGGAAGCCAGGGAGAAAAGGGCAGAAGCGCAGCTCGCTTTCGACAAGCTGGAGAAGGCGATCATCCGCGAGCGCATCGCGATCCACAAGAAGCGCCCCGACGGTCGCGCCGAGGATGAGATCCGCGACATCACGATCGAAGTTGGCGTCACTCCGCGCACGCACGGCTCGGCCCTGTTCACACGTGGGCAGACCCAGGCTCTCAGCGCCGCGGCGCTCGGCACGCTCAAGGAGGAGATGCGCCTTGACACGCTCGGGCTGCAAACCAAGAAGTACTACTTCCACCACTACAACTTCCCGCCATTCTCGGTGGGCGAGGCAGGTCGTCTAGGCCCTAAGCGCCGCGACATCGGCCACGGTGCGCTCGCTGAGCGCGCGCTCGTGCCGGTGATCCCCTCGATCGAGGAGTTCCCCTACACGATCCGCGTGGTCTCGGACATCTTCGAGTCAAACGGCTCGTCCTCAATGGCCTCGGTGTGTGGCTCCTCGCTGTCGTTGATGGACGCGGGCGTGCCAATCAAGCGCCCGGTGGCCGGTATCGCGATGGGTTTGATCAAGGAGGGCGACGATTACATCGTGCTCACCGACATCGCGGGCGTCGAGGATCACCTCGGAGACATGGACTTCAAGGTGGCCGGCACCGAGCAGGGCATCACCGCGCTGCAGATGGACATCAAGATCTCCGGCGTCACGTTCGAGATCCTCAAAGACGCGCTCACCCAGGCACACAAGGCGCGCACGTTCATCCTCGGCAAGATGGCCGAGACGATCGAGGGCCCGCGCGAGCAGCTCTCCGAGCACGCCCCGCGCATCCAGACGATCCAGATCGACCCGTCGCAGATCGGCATGCTGATCGGCAAGGGCGGAGAAACGATTCGCGGCCTCTCCGAGGAGTTCGAATCGCAGATCGACGTCAACGACGAGGGCCAAGTCTTGGTCTACTCGGCCAACGGCACGCTCGGCGACGCCTTGGTGGAGCGCATCCGCACGATGATGAAGGAGGTCGAGGTCGGCGACGAGTTCGCCGGCAAGGTCGTAAAGACCACCACCTTCGGCGCTTTCGTCGAGCTCTCCAAGGGCACCGACGGGCTCTTGCACATCTCCAACGTGTCGCCCGGCCAGCGTGTGGACACGGTCGAGGACGTGCTCAACAAGGGCGATGAGGTAAGCGTGCGCGTTGTCGAGGTCGACCGCGAGCGTGGACGCATCGGCCTGCGCCTCGCCGACGACCCCGAGATCGCCGGCAAGAGTGTCGAGGAACTCGCCACGGTTGGCAGTGGTGGCGGCGGTGGCGGCGGCGGTCGTCCGCCTCGCAGCGGTGACCGCAACGGCCGCGAGGGCCGCCCACCGCGTCCCAGCGGTGACCGTGGCTCCGGTCGCCCCCGCCACGGCGGCCGCGACTGAGGCCATAGGCCCTAACGGGTTGCCTCAACATCAGATAACCACGCTGGATTCCGGCGTGCGTGTGATCACCGAGCGCATAGAGAATGTGCGCTCGGTGGCACTCGGCTTCTGGATCGCCACCGGCTCGGCGATGGAGTCGCACGAGCAGGCGGGCCTTTCGCACCTGCTCGAGCACATGCTCTTCCGCGGCACCGACAGCTATCGCTCGGAGGAGATCGACCAGATCTTCGACGCGATGGGTGCGGAGATCAACGCCGGTACCGACAGGGAAACCACGTCGCTGTTCACGCGCGTGCTCGACCGACATCTGGAGCGGGCGCTGGGCGTAATGGGGGAGATGCTGTGGCGTCCGCGCTTTGAAGAGCTCGCGGCCGAGCGCGAGGTTGTGCTCGAGGAGATCGCCATGTACGAAGACGATCCCCAGGACAAGGTGTTCGATGTGCTCGGCGATGCCGTCTTCGGCGAGCACCCGCTCGGGCGTGCTGTGATTGGGCGCGCCGAGGTGGTGCGCGCGGTCGAGGTAGATGGGCTGCACGCCTTCCACAGCGAGCGTTACCTGCCGCAGAGCATCGTCGTGGCGGCGGCGGGCTCTGTCGATCACGACGAGCTCGTGAGAATGGTGAGCGAAGCGGTACCGGCGAGCGAAGCGAATCGAAGCGACTTGGCGATCGGGGCCACAACCGAGAGCCCGTCGTTCGAGCGCCGTGTGCGCTTCCTGCGCAAGGACACCGAGCAGTACCACGTGTGCCTCGGCGGCCAGGGCATCTCTCGCCACGACGAGCGCCGCTTCGCGCTGCGTGTGCTCGAAGGGGTGCTCGGAGGCACGTCCTCCTCACGGCTCTTCCAGGAGGTGCGCGAGAAGCGAGGTCTGGCCTACTCGGTGTTCTCTTTCTCCAATCTGCACGCCCACACCGGCGAGGTTGGCCTGTATGTGGGCACTCGTCCTGACAATCTCGGCGAGGCAATCGCCACGATCGCCACCGAGCTCGAGCGCTTCGTCGAGGAGCCGATCAGCGATGAGGAGCTGACGCGCTCACGTGAGAATGTCAAGGGACGAGTGGTGCTGGCGCTGGAGTCGACAGCCGCGCGCATGAACCGGCTCGGGTCCTCGGTGCTGAGCGAGTTGCCGATTCTCTCGGTGGACGAGATCATTGACAGGATCGACGCGATCGACACAACCGAGCTGCACGAGCTGGCGGCCGAGCTGTTTGCCCACGAGCGCATGTCCGTCGCGGGCGTTGGCAGCGATGAGGCCATCTTCCAGGAGGCCTTGGCACCGCTTGGGGCGGTGGCATCGTGATTCACAGTGACGACACCATCACGGTCACAGCGATGATGGGCTCATGACCGTCATGGCGGTGGCCACGTGATTCGGGTCGGTGTCGCCGGTGCCGCCGGGCGGATGGGCAAGACGGTCTGCTCCGCGGTGCAAGATGCACCCGGCATGGAGCTCGTTGGGCGCGCCGATCCGGTGCTCGATATCACGCTCGCGCAGATGCTCGAGCGGTGCGCTCCCGAGGTGGTTGTGGATTTCACCCGCCCAGACACGGCGCTACAGAACGCGCTCGAGTGCGTGCGTGTGGGGGCACACGTGGTGATCGGCACCACGGGCTTCGATCTGGACGCCCTCACCGAGGGTCTGCGGATACTTCAAGAAAACGCAATGGCCCCCGCGCTCGCGGGGGAGCAGCCGAAGCGAATGCCCGCGGAGCAGCTGGCAAACGTGCTCGTAGCGCCCAACTTCGCGATCGGCGCGGTTCTGATGATGCGTTTCGCCGCAGAGGCCTGCAAGCACATGGCCAAGGCTGAGATCGTCGAGCTCCACCACGACGGCAAGCTCGACGCCCCGAGTGGCACGGCCGCCCTCACGGCACGGCTGATGGCGGAGTCCTCCGGGGGGACTCGCCGCCAATCCACTCCGTGCGTCTGCCCGGGATAGTGGCCAACCAAGAGGTCATCCTCGGTGACCTCGGCCAGACACTCACGATCCGCCACGACACCACCGGTCGGGAGTCGTTCATGCCCGGGGTGCTACTGGCTATTCGGGGTGTCCGAACGCTTGAGAGCTCGCCCACGATTGGGCTCGAGCGTCTTCTGTTCGAGGGCTCATAGGACATGGTCTTGCACCGCGTTGCGCGGCCGACAAGCGTGGAATACTGCACACGATGAGCCTCCTCGGCACGATTCTCACGGCGATCGTCACGCCCTTCGACAAGGACCTACGCGTCAATGAGGACGCGTTCGTCGCACTGATGCGCCATCTCGCCGATCACGGCTCAGACGGCTTCGTCGTTTGTGGCACCACGGGCGAGGCTTCGACGCTCACCGATGAGGAACATCTCGGCGTGATCGAGCTGGCCGTGCGCGAGCGACCACCCGGCACCACGATCGTGGGTGGAACCGGCTCGAATGACACAAAACACGCCGTGCACTTGACCGAGCGCGCGAGCGCGCTCGGCGTCGACGCCACGCTGAGCGTCACCCCCTACTACAACAAGCCGAGCCCACGCGGGATCGTGCGCCACTACGAAGAGATCGCCAAGGCCACCGACAAGCCGATCCTGCTCTACAACATCCCAGGCCGCACCGCGGTCAACATGGGACCGGAGCTGTTGGCACGCCTGGCGCAAATCGAGCACGTCGAGGGCGTCAAGCAGTCCAACCAAGATGAGCTGCGACTCATAGACGGGCTCGAGCTCTACACCGGAGACGATGCAACCTTCGCTCATACGCTCGATATCGGCGGGGCCGGCGCGATCAGTGTCTCGAGCCACATCGTCGGCGATGAGATGCGCCGCATGGTCGATGAGCCCGAGCACCGTGCCGAGATCGACGCCAACCTCAAGGACGTGTATGAGACGCTCTTCATGACCGCCAGCCCGACGTGCACGAAGGCGGCGCTGAACATGCTCGGTCACAACGTCGGCGGTCTGCGACTGCCGTTGATCGAGGCGGATGAGCACGAGCTGGCAGAGGTCCGCGCGATGCTCGTGCGCCATGGACTGCTGCCCACGGACGGCCACGCCGCTGGCGAGCACAAGTCCCCGGCGAGCACGCGGGCGAGCGGCACGTGAGCGCTCCTAGCGCCCTGCTCGCCAGGGAGCCCGCGCAATGAGCCAACTGCGCGTCCTGCCCCTCGGGGGACTAGGGGAGATAGGCAAGAACATGACCGTCCTCGAGTACGACGAGCGGATCGTCGTGGTGGACGTCGGCCTGCGCTTCCCAACGCCGGAGATGGTGGGCATCGACTTGGTGCTGCCAGACTTCTCATACTTGCGCGAGCGAGCACGCGAGATCGAGGCGATCGTGGTGACACACGGCCACGAGGATCATCTCGGCGCGCTGCCATGGGTGGTGCGCGAGCTCGGCCAAGAGAACGTGCCGCCCATCTATGGCGGTCCGCTTACGATCGCGATGGCGCGCTCCAAGCTCGAAGAGCACAAGCTGCGCGATGTGGAGCTTTGCGATGTCTCGCCCGGCGAGATGTTTGACCTCGGTCCGTTCTCACTCGAGATGATCCACATGACCCATTCGATCCCCGACTCCAGTGCCGTTGCGCTTGGCACCGATCTCGGGACCGTGCTGATCACCGGCGACTACAAGTTCGACCAGACGCCTGTGGATGGGCCGCCCGCGGATGTGTCAAGACTCGCCGAGCTTGGGCGCGAGGGAGTGTTGCTGCTGTGCGGTGACTCAACGAATGTCGACCGCGAGGGCTTCTCGCCCTCGGAGTCGCTTGTAGGCCCACACCTGGAGGAGGCCTTCGCCCGCTGCGAGGGTCGCATCATCGTGACCAGCTTCGCCTCGAACATCCACCGTGTGCAGCAGGTGATCGACGCTGCCGCGGCGCTCAATCGCAAGGTGGCGCTCGTGGGTCGCTCGATGCGCAAGAACGTCGGCATCGGACGCACGCTCGGCCACGTCGACGTACCCGAGGGCATCCTCGTGGGCACACGCGAGATCGAAGACTTCCCCGACGAGCGCATCGTGATCATTTCGACGGGCTCGCAGGGGGAGCCGCTGTCGGCGCTGCGGCGGATGGCCTACCGCGACCATCCTCAGGTGAAGCTACGCCACGGCGACACAGTGGTGTTCTCAGCCACGCCGGTGCCCGGCAACGAGCGCGCAGTGAACGAGACGATCGATCGGCTCTACCACATCGGCTGCGACGTGGTGACCGCGCGCGACGCTCCCGTGCACGCCTCAGGGCACGGTTATGCCGAGGAGGTGAAGCTGATGCTCAATCTCACCAAACCGCGCTATGTGATGCCCTTCCACGGTGACTTCAAGCGCCTGCGCCTACACACCCAACTCGCCGAAGCTGTGGGCGTTGAGCCCGATGACATCTTCCAGGGGGAGAACGGACTGCCGCTTGACATCGACGAGCGGGGAGCGCGCTTCAAAGAGCACGAGCAGTCGGGAATGGTATTCGTAGACGGTGTGGAGATCGGCGACATGGCCGATGTTGCGCTGCGCGACCGACGCATGCTCTCAGCGGATGGCATCTTTATCGTGGTAGTAACGATCGCTGAGCAGGATGGCCGCTCCGTTGCCGACCCCGAGGTGATCTTCCGTGGCGTGCCATTCCGTGAGGAGGCGGGCGAGCTGTTCGATGATATCCGTGGCACTGTCGACTCGACGCTTGCGCGGGCCGCGGGCGAGGAGATTCGGGAGGTGGACCTGCTCCAGCAGATGCTCCACGATGACTTGGCGAAATTGGTCTACGAGCGTTTGAAGCGGCGCCCGATGGTACTCCCCGTGGTGGTCGAGGTCTAGAGCGGTTTCTTTGCGACCGCGTCGCCGCAAACCGCGGTCGCCGCGTGTTCGGCTCAGAAGTTCTAGACCTCTATCTTGTCGCTCTCCTGCGCGGGTGCTTGCGATGCGCCTACCGACGAGCGCCCAGGCAGAGTGACGATAAAGCGCGCACCCGGCTGCTCCGCACCAGGATGAGTCTGCTCCAGCGACACCGAGCCGCCGTGTGACTCGGCCACGGCACGAACGATCGCAAGGCCCAATCCAAACGAGCCGCCGCGGTCGCCGGCGCCACGGACGAAGCGCTCGAACAGCGTGGCCGACAAGCGCTCGGGCACCCCCGGACCGTCGTCTTCCACCACTACGCGAACGCTGGCAGGAGGCTCGGCGGCGGTCGAGACGCGTATCTCGGTGCCAGGCGGGGTGTGACGTAGCGCATTCTCCATCAGGTTGAGGGCAAGGCGGTGTAGCTCATCACGCGAGGCCTCGATGACTGCCGACTGGACATCGAGGGAGATGTCGTGCTCAGCGCTGACAGAGCCCAACTCAGCGGCGGCTTCTACGACGATCTGGGCAAGATCGCATGGCTCGCGCCGCACCACCCGCCCGACATCGGTACGGGCGAGCAGCAACAGGTCGGCGACGAGACGGCGCATGCGCTGGGAAGAGCGAAGGGCAGATCGCGCGGCGTCGGCCTCTTCGCCGTGCAGTGACTCCGCCAACAGCTCGAGGTTCGCGAGCACGCTTGTCAGCGGAGTGCGCAGCTCGTGTGAGGCGTCGGCGACGAACTGGCGTTGACGGGCGAGCGTCGCCTCGGTCTCGGCGTGAGCGGCATCGAGTTCGCGCAACATGCCGCCGAGGGTACGGGCGAGCTCCGCCACCTCGTCGTCGGCCAGCGGCTCTGGCACGCTGCGGCTGGGGTCGCGCGTGCGGGCGATTTGCTCGGCGATTCTTGTGAGCTCGGCGATCGGTGCCATCGCGCGGCGCGCGATCATCATGCCCGCCAGCAGGGCGAACGCCGTGCCGGCGAGCACGCCGAGCACGAGCAGTAGCTCAACACGTGCGATTGTCCCCTCGACGTCGGAGAGACGCCGCCCATATTGAACGACGATCACGCCACCCGTCGAAGCATCGAGGCGGACCGGCTGTGCGTCGACGCGGTAGCCATCGACGTCGGCTTCATTGGCTCCACCAAAATCGGGTGCGCCGGGGGTGGCTGCAAGCACGCCGCCGCTGATGCTCAGGATGCGAATGGCGGCGTGCTCGTATTTCGCAAACTGATTGAGATTCGGCGGGTTGGTGACCCGTAGGGTGAAACCTTCCGCCTCGTTGCCGGTAACGCTCACCGTGAGCAGACTGGCGAAGTTTGCCGTGGAAACCGTTACTTCGCGATTGAAGTTGGAGCGGATGCGGTGGACGGTGAGCGATCCGACGACGAGTGCGAAGGCACACAGGATCGTGAATGTGAGCAGCGCCGAGACGCCCGCCAGACGGGTTCGTATCGGCAAGCGGTCGAACGCGACAGAAATGCGCACGCCCAAGCGCGTTAGTAACGAATGCAGAGCGCTCGCATGCACAGGTGGCTGACTAGGCTCTGAGGACGTACCCTGCTCCGCGAATCGTATGTAGCAATCGGGGCTCGCCCTCGGCCTCGAGCTTGCGGCGCAGGTTGGAGACGAATACCTCGATTGTGTTGGTGGTGGAGAACGGATCGTAACCCCACACCTCATCGAGCAGGCGTTGGCGGGAGATGACGATGCGCTCGTTGCGCATCAAATATTCGAGTAGCTCGAACTCGCGTTGTGTGAGCTCGATCGGACGCTCGCCGCGACTGATCTCATGGGTGTCGACGTTCAAGGAGAGATCGCCCACGCGCAAAGGCGCCGAGCCGCGTGGGGGGCGGCGGCGCAGAAGCGCCCGCATGCGCGCAAGTAGCTCCTGGCGCTCGAACGGCTTGACCAGATAGTCGTCGGCGCCGGAGTCGAGCCCCTCCACACGCGACTCCAGTGCATCGCGCGCGGTGAGGATCAGGATCGGTACGTCATCGTTGTGGCGCAGACGGCGTGCCACCTCGATCCCATCGAGCTCTGGCAGCCCGAGATCGAGGATCACGAGGTCCGGAGCGAACGTGCGCCCGTACTCCAGAGCGGCATTGCCGTCGGCGGCCGCCCGCACCTCATAGCCCTCCATGCGCAGCGAGCGCTGAAGCGCTTGGGCGATGTCCTCATCGTCCTCTACCACGAGTACACGGGGGGCACGGGTGAAATCGCTCATATCAACCACTGTGTGTATCGCTGTGCACTAAAGCGATAGTAAGGGTCTACGCGCAGAAAAGCCGGCTTCTCCCGCGCGTGCAGGCAGGTTCTCAGCTCTCGGCGTCGAAGCCTGGCTTGATGCCTGCCACCCGCAAGAGCCCAAAGCGCCAGCCCGCACGCAAGCAAGCCGCCCGACGCAAGGGACCCTCGACGGCCCGATCGCGCTCGCGACGCAGACGGGGACGCGGCTCGGCGGGACTGCTCGACGGCTTCTCACCACAGTGGCCGGTGTTGAGTCAGAACCAGCGTGACGTGCTCGGCCTCGGTCTAGTAGCCGTTGGCGTGTTCATGGCGTTTGTCCTCTACGGATCGCAAGGCCCACCCGCCCCCGGAGGTCGCGTCGGACATGGCTTGGCGGTGGCGCTCGGCTGGTGCGTGGGCGAAGCCAGGGACCTGGCCCCGGTGGCGCTCGTGGTTGGCGGAGGAGCGTTGCTCGTTGCCCAAATCGTGTCCGTCCGCAGACCTTTGCGCACGGGCGGCTTGTGCCTCTTTGCGGCAGTGACGCTCGCCCTGGCGGCGGGAACCCTCGGCGTGAGCACAGGCACACCAGCTCACGGTCCGTCCTTCGATCAATGGCACTCGGCTTTTTTGCAAGCTCACGGTGGGGTAATGGGCCAGGCGCTCTACTGGGCGGCGCATCGGCTCGTGCAGAGCGTGGGCGTGGACATCCTGGTGGTGTTCTTGCTGGTGGTGGGCGTCGTGCTGTTGACGGGAGCTTCGCTGGCGGTGATGCTGCGCGCGACCGGCAACGGGCTGGTAGACACAAGTCGCGTGTTGCGTGCGCGTGCAAGCGCCCTAGAACGTGCCTCCAAGAGCGTCCAGGAGGAACGGGCGCAACGCGTACAAGCAAGATCGCAAGGCACCGATGGCGAATCCGTACAGCCGCCCGAGCCAGCTCCCGACGAGCTGATCGTGCGCGCCACACATGTGGAGGCGCCATCGGTCGATGGCCTTGCGGGCGGACGGAGCCCCATTGGCGAAGCCGATCCGTGGGATGGGGGCCTCGACGAATTGGCAGAGCAAGCCCAGTCCGACCAAGAGAACGACCCCCAATCCAAAACAGATGAGGAGGGCTCGTTCGCCGCGGTCGACCTGCGCGCTTCAGACCAGCCAGATGCCGCCGAGGAGCCAGACCCACTGGCAGAGCCAATCGATGAGTCGCTGCTTACCCCGCAAGGAAGGCTACGCGACGTGGTAACCGATGACCCGAACTTCGTCTGGGAGCTACCTGGAGCCGAGCGCATACTGACACGCTCCACCGCCGAGCAGGCGCGCCCGGACACGGCCGGACAGGAGCGCACCGCGACCAGCCTGGTCGAGGCCCTGGGCCACTTCGGCGTGCAAGCAAAGGTGATCGGCACCGTGGCGGGGCCACACATCACCCGCTATGAGCTGCGCCTCGCGCCGGGCACGAAGGTCGGCAAGGTGGCGCAGCTAAAGGACGACCTGGCATATGCGCTTGCGGCAACCGACATCCGCATCCTCGCTCCGATCCCGGGTAAGCAGGCCGTGGGGGTGGAGGTGCCAAACGCCAAGCGTCGGATGGTGCGCCTCGGCGATGTCTTCCAACAGCCACCGAAGGACTGGTCGCCACTGACGGTGTGGCTGGGAAAGGACGTAGCTGGCAAGGCAATCGGCGCGGACCTGGCAAAGATGCCGCACTTGCTCGTGGCGGGCACAACTGGAGCGGGGAAGTCAGGAGCCATCAACGCCATGTTGTGCAGCGTTCTCTTGCGTGCAACCCCGCACGAGCTACGACTCGTACTGGTCGATCCAAAGCAGGTGGAGCTCAACCACTACGAGTCGATCCCGCACCTGCTGACACCGGTAATCACCAGCCCGCGGATGGCTGCCAACGCCCTGCAGAACCTGGTAAGGGAGATGGAGCAGCGCTACGGGATCATGTCGCTTGCCCGCACACGCAGCCTGGTGGAGCTCAACAAGGCGCGCGAGCTGCGCTCAGAAGCACCGCTGCCTTACATCCTCTGTGTGATCGACGAGCTCGCAGACCTGATGATGGTGGCGCCAGCCGATGTGGAGGACTCGATCATCCGTCTCGCCCAGAAGGCCCGTGCCGTAGGCATCCACCTCGTGCTGGCCACCCAGAGCCCGCGCGTGGACGTGATCACCGGCATGATCAAGGCCAACGTACCCTCGCGAATCGCCTTCTCGGTATCCAGCCAAACCGATTCACGTGTGATCCTCGACCAGAATGGCGCCGAGTCGCTGCTCGGCCAAGGCGACATGCTCTTCAATCCGGTCGGCTCCTCGCGTCTGCAACGCATCCAGGGGGCTTACATCGACGAGTCGCAGATCGCCAAGCTCACCGACATGTGGTGCCGCCAGGGCGAGCCTGAGCTCCGCGAAGAGCTACTGGAGGAGGTCGAGCCGGCCGAGCCCGAGAGCAGCGGCGGCGATGAGTTCGACCCAGACGAGGATCCACTTTTGCGCGACGCCATCATGCTGGTTGCGGAAATGCAAACCGCCTCCACATCCATGCTGCAACGGCGTCTGCGCTTGGGCTACACGCGCGCGGGCAGGTTGATAGACATGCTCGAGCGCCGCGGTGTTATTTCAGGCTATGAGGGATCGAAGCCGCGTCAGGTTTTGATTGGAGAGGGGGACGTTCAACGCGTTCTCAGCATGCTTGGTGGGCCTGACGGCTCCGAGGCGACGAATGAGTCGGCTCACGTCAAGAGTTAAGAGCTCGCCCCGCTGCAGGGAGCCGCTTGCAAGAGCAGCTTCCCTGCCTTTCCACCGCGCGCAACCGCTAGTGCGAGTAACACTCTCCCGCTTCACAGTCACTAGCCTGTTGCGCTGATATGGCTGAGATCGGAGCGACACTGCGAGAGGCACGTATGCGTGCCCGTATCGATGTGTCCGAGATCGAGGCCGAGACGAAGATCCGCGCCAAGTACCTGCGAGCGCTCGAGAACGAAGAGTGGGATCTGCTCCCAGGGCCTACATTCGTGCGTAGCTTCCTGCGCACTTACGCGCAGGCCCTTGGCCTGGATGCCAAGGCGCTTGTCGACGAATACCGCTTGCACTACGAGCAGCCAAGCGAGTCCGAACACCAGCCGGTGATGTCCCCGCCGCGTCGTGTGCCTGCGCGTCCAAGTCGACCCAGACCATCTCGTGGCTATGTCATTGCTGTGGGCGCCTTCAGCGTGTTGATCCTCCTCCTGATCGTGGCTCTGATCTCAAACAAAGGCGGTGGATCCTCCTCAACCCAGACAAGCTCCACCAGTGCCCAGCGAGGGCGCGGACCTAGGCACAGGACCCACCGTGCCACGCATTCCGCCACATCGGCGCGGACTGGCGCCACCAGTCGTGTAGCGCTCTCGCTGCAACCATCGGCACCCGTGTATGTGTGCCTGATCGACGCCAGCGGCAAGAAGCGAATCCCAGGGCTGACGATCGAACCACCGTACACGCCCTTGACTTATCACTCCACGCGCTTTGAGCTGTTGCTCGGCAACAATGCAGTGACGATGTACATCGACGGCAAAGCGATGAGCGTGCCCGCTTCAAGCAAGCCGATCGGCTACGCGATCACGAGCAGCGGACGCCAGACGCTCGCTGCCAGCCAACAGCCCACATGCGGATGAAAGACACCGTTCGCGCCGGCGTCCTGGTGACCGGTACCGAGGTGCTGACCGGTCGAGTACGCGATCGCAACGGCCCATGGCTTGCCGACAGATTGCTGGAGCTCGGGGTGGACCTCGCCCACATCGCCATCGTCGGCGATCGACCCAAGGATTTGGAGGCAGCACTGCGGTTCATGGCCAATGAGGGCATGGACGTGGTGATCACAAGCGGCGGCCTGGGCCCGACCGCCGACGATCTGACAGCCGAGGTTGTCGGTAGATTTCAGGCTCGTCCGATGGTGCTCGACGAGGCACTCGAGGGCCGTATCGCCGAGATCTTGCGTCCCCTAGCGGCGCGCTACCCCCACATTGACCGCGAAGCGATCGCACATGGCAATCGCAAGCAAGCAACCATCCCTCGGGGCGCAACTGTGCTCGAGCCGATTGGAACGGCGCCGGGCCTCGTGGTGGCCCCGGCCGAGGGCCACGAGGGCCCAATCGTCGTGGTGTTGCCCGGTCCACCGCGAGAGCTACAACCGATGTGGGAGCAAGCCATCTCGAGCGACGCCTGGCGCTCGGCGGTCGCGAATGCGCGCGTCTACCGCCAGCGGATGCTGCGCCTCTTCGGGATACCCGAGTCTGAGATCGCCGAGACGCTACGTCACGCCGAGCGAGAAGGCGTCGAACTGGCGAGCCTCGAGATCACAACCTGTCTGCGCGGCGGGGAGATCGAGATCGTCACCCGCTACGAGCCCGACGCCCAGGACACATATGACGCCTTCGCACAGATCGTAGCCACGCGCCACGCCGATACGCTCTATTCGACCGACGGCACGACGGTGGATACACAGGTGGCCGCTCTGCTCGACGGCGATGGGGAGCAGACAACTCGAACCATCGCCATAGCCGAGTCCTGCACCGGAGGGCTACTGCTAGCGCGCCTTACCAACCCACCGGGCGCCTCGGAGTACGTACTCGGAGGGGTGGTGGCCTACTCCAACGAGCTGAAGGTCGCACAGGTGGGAGTACAGCCTGAGACGCTAGAGCGCCACGGCGCGGTTTCCTCCCAGGTCTCCGAGGCACTCGCCGAAGGAGCGCGAACGCTACTTGGAGCGGACGTAGGGGTGGGCCTAACCGGCATCGCTGGTCCTGGCGGCGGCAGCGAGGACAAGCCCGTCGGGCTCGTGTGGGTCAGCGTGAGGGGTCTCGAGGGAGCGCGGCTGACACGTTCGATGCGTCTGCCGGGCGGGCGCGCGGACGTGCGTGAGCGAGCTGCGCTTGTGGCAATGCACATGATCCGCCGCCTGCTAGCGGGTGAGAGCGATGGCAAGCGCCGCGTCCAGGAGGCCTCCCAAGGACCGCTACCGCGATGAGCCTCCCGCGCCCTCACCACCATCGAGGCGACCCGCCCATATTGGATAGGCGATGAGGAGCCCCACCGCACGCCTGTTCGTGGCAGTCGATCCACCCGAGGATGTGTGTGAGCAGCTGACTGCCTGGGCACGCGAAGCGGCGAGGGGAGACCGCCGCCCACCGGCGAGCGCCTCGCTGCGGGTGCTCGATCCCGAACTGCTGCACGTGACGCTCTGCTTCCTAGGAAACCGTCCGGTGGGGGAGATGGATTTGCTCGCCGAGCAACTCGCTGTATGCGAAGGCCCAGCTGACGTGCTCTCGCTCGGCGCGCCACTATGGCTGCCAGAGAACAACCCACGGGCGCTGGCCGTCGAGATACACGACAATCGCGGCCGGCTCGCCACGCTGCAGGCCAAAGTAGTAGCCGCGATGCGGGAAGCGAGCGGCTGGCAGCCCAGCGACGCTGCCTACGCCAGCGTGAGCGCCAAGAGCGCCAAGCGACGCTTTCACCCTCACATAACGGTCGCCCGCCTGCGCCGTGGCACGGCGCCGAGGGAGCGCACGCTCCCGCCCACGCCCACGGCATCGTTCGTCCCACAGGAGATCGTCCTCTACCGCTCCTGGCTCTCACCGCAGGGAGCGAGCTACGAAGCGGTGGCTGCCAATGCCCTCGGGTGACCCTCCGTTGGAGCGCGGATAGGCGATCCGAGCCCAGATCGCGCCTTTCACGGTTACCCTTCGTGTAGATCATGGCCAAGCGCTATCACCTCACAACTTTCGGCTGTCAGATGAACGAGCACGACTCCGAGCGCATGAAGGGGATGCTCGAGTCGCTCGGCTACAGCGAGGCGCCCGAGCGCGCGAGGCCGACCTGATCCTGTTCAACACCTGCTCGATCCGCGAGACAGCCGACAGCCGCTTCGTCGCTCACCTAGGTGAGGCCAAGCGCCTGAAGCGCGAACAGCCCGAGCGTGTCGTGGGGGTGGGGGGCTGCTGGGCGCAGTCGGTCAAGGAGGAGGTGTTCGAGCGCTTTCCATTCGTCGACGTCGCATTCGGTCCGGGCCAGACGCACAAGCTCGCCGAGTTCCTGACAAGCGACTCGCTCACGCGCGCAGGGCTATTTCGAGTTCGAGGGCTTCACCGGCCATCTGCCGGCCAAGCGCGCGCGTGCGTTCCAGGGCTGGCTGCAGATCAGCGTCGGGCTGCAACTGCCGCTGCTCCTACTGCATCGTGCCAGCACACGCGGGCGCGAGGTGTCGCGGCCCCTGCCGGAGCTCGTGGCGGAGGTCGAGACGATGGCAGCCGACGGCGTGCGCGAGGTGACGTTGCTCGGCCAGAACGTCAACTCCTATGGGCGCGACCTCGGTATACCCCGAGATGGGGTGCGAGCGAGTGGGCGCCCGGAGACGTTCGCCAACTTGCTGAAGCAGCTCGACGCGATCGAGGGGATCGAGCGCATCCGCTACACCAGCCCACACCCGAAGGACATGCGCGAGGACGTGATCCGCGCGCACGCGGAGCTAGCAAGCGTGTGCGAGCACATCCACCTGCCGCTGCAATCGGGCTCCAGCCGCATCCTCAAGGCGATGCGCCGCACCTACGACCGCGAGCGCTACCTGGACCGCGTGGCGTTGATCCGCGAGCACGTGCCCGACGTGGCGCTCACGACCGACATCATCGTCGGCTTCCCCGGGGAGAGCGAGGAGGACTTCGAGCAGACGCTGCAGGTCGCCGAGCAGGTCGGCTACGACAGCGCGTTCACATTCATCTTCTCGCCCCGCCGGGGCACCGAGGCGGCCGAGATCACGGACGGGCTCGTGCCCCATCCCGGTCAAGGTGGAGCGCATGGAACGCCTCGTGGAGGTCGTCCAGCGGCGTGCGACTGGAGCGTGCCCAGCGCTTCGTAGGGCGCACCGTGGAGGTGCTGGTCGAAGGCCCATCGCGCACCGACCCCAGCGCCAGCGCGGACGCACCCGCCACAACAAGGTCGTCAACTTCGCCGGTCTCGCCGCCCCTGGCGAGCTCGCGCAGGTAGCAGATCACCGCCGCCACCAGCCAGACGCTCTCCGGCGAGGAGAGCCTGCTGGCCCGCGCCGCCGGCTGAGTCCGCCGCACCGTCGGCGGGCCGAGTCGCCCTCCACGAGCAGGGCTTGTGCCGCACAGGCCACATGGAGAGCTGTGGGTGCCTGGCTTGGAGGGCTCGCGGGGACCGGGACGAACACATGTTCCCATAGTTCCGTCCGGTGCCCCCTCATAGCTTTTACTCTCCAATTTCGACCGGAGGAGCAAGACGATGCCCGTGACCGATGAGGAGAAGGCCGCAAAGGCGCGCGACGCAGCCCTGCAGGGCGCGCTTGGCCAGATCGAGCGCGAGTTCGGCAAGGGCTCGGTCATGCGCATGGGCGACGAGGGCGCGCAGGTACGCGTGGACGCGATCCCCACCGGCGCGCTGTCGCTCGACCTGGCGCTCGGCATCGGCGGCGTGCCCAAGGGCCGCATCGTGGAGGTGTTCGGGCCGGAGTCCTCGGGCAAGACGACGCTCATCTACCACGTGCTCGCCGAAGCCCAGAGGCTTGGCGGTGTGTGCGCCTTCATCGATGCCGAGCACGCGATGGACCCGCTGTACGCCAAGGAGATCGGCGTGGACATCGACGAGCTGCTGGTCTCCCAGCCCGACTACGGCGAGCAGGCCCTGGAGATCGCCGACATGCTCGTGCGCTCCGGTGCCGTGGACGTCGTGGCGATCGACTCGGTCGCCGCGCTCACGCCGCGCGTGGAGCTAGAGGGCCAGATGGGCGACCAGACCGTGGGCGCTCAGGCGCGCATGATGAGCCAGGCGATGCGCAAGATCGCCGGCAACCTGAACCGCACGCAGTACGCTCTGCATCCTGACCAACCAGATCCGCGAAAAGGTCGGCGTCATGTTCGGCTCGCCCGAGACCCAGCCGGGCGGACGCGCACTCAAGTTCTACGCCTCCCAGCGCCTTGACATCAGGCGCATCGAGACACTCAAGGACGGCACCGAGGCGGTCGGCAACCGTGTGCGCGTGAAGGTCGTCAAGAACAAGCTCGCCGCGCCCTTCCGCCAGGCCGAGTTCGACATCGAGTTCGGCAAGGGCATCTCGACGTCTGGCTGCCTGGTGGACCTCGGGATCGAGCACGGCATCGTCACGAAGTCTGGCTCGTTCTTCTCCTACGGCAACGATCGTCTCGGTCAGGGCCGCGGCAACGCAAAGTCCTATCTCGATGAGAACCCGGCGATTGCTGGTGAGATCGAGCGCAAGGTGTATGCCGCGCTCGGAATCGGCGCCGACAAGGTGAGACCGATCCAAGGCACCGAGACACCCCTTGCGGTAGCGCCGGAGCCAGTAGAGGCAGACACCCGCGCAGCCTGAGAAGCGGAGCGCCTCCCGGACGGAGTCATTACCGTCCGGGAGGCTCTATCCGCGCAGCACCATGGGCTTGAGTTTGACTACTGGGTGGTGGCGCCCGCCGGAGGGCCACCTTCATAGGCCGAGCCCGAGTTCGAGCCCGAGCTGGAACCGGACTTGCCGCCCATGTTCGGGCACGGGTGACCGGTGGATCCCTGCGGCGATGTCTGCGTCTTCGGCCTCTGTGACGGTGTCGTGGTGGTGCTCGACGGTGTCGTTGTCGTCGTAGACGGCGTGGTCGCCGCGTTGCTGGTGGACTGGTTGTCGTGCCCGTCGTTGAGCTCGGTGCCGCGGCGGCGCCGGCGATGCCGGCTATGGCTCCGCCGGTGGCGAGAGCTCCGACGACGAGACCTACTCGGATCATGTTTGTGCTTTTCATAGGCAAACCTCCGATGGTGGGAGCGGGTTACGCCAACCATCCTGAGAGCACTACCTAAGCTGAGGGGAACGTGGGCCTAAGAAGCAGCGAAGGACTTTGTAGGAGGCTCTCTTATGCTCCCCGCCCAGCGAAATAGCGAAACTTCAGCGCTTGGCGCGCTGGCCGTCGGCCATACTAGCCGCGAGCTTGTCGCTGCCGGACTTGCGCGTGAAGGCTGCCGAGAGCTCAGGTGCGAGCCCGGCAAATGCCGACCCGAAGCGCAGCGAAACGGGAGCCACATCTACCTCGCCACGGTTGCGCTCGATCGCCCCAATGACCGCCTTGGCGACATCCTCGGGGCTGCGCGTGCCCACACCGTTGGGAGCTTGACACCCGCCTCGGCAAACATGCCTGCTTCGCGGATGAAGCCGGGGAAGACCGTGGAGACGCCCACGCCCGTGCCGTGCAGCTCGGCGCGCATCGCACCGGCAAAGCCGCGCAGACCGAACTTCGTGGCGTTGTAGATCGAGCTGCCCGCCGTCGCCGCCTTGCCCGACAGCGAGGACATGAACAGCAGGTGGCCGCGACCGCGCGCCACCATCTCGGGCGCCAGCGCATGCGCCAGGGCGATCGGGGCGCGCAGGTTCACCTCAAGCGCACGGTCGATCTGATCGAGCGTGAGCGAGTCGAGCCTGCCGTTGCCCGGCAGGGCGGCGTTGGCCACCAGGATATCTACCTCACCGGCCTCTGAGAGCAGGCGATCGACCTCCGCGGCCTCGCTCAGGTCCACTGCCAGCGGTCGACGCGTCCAGCTCGGATGCCAAGCGGCTCCAGCACGTCAACGCGCCGACCGGTGAGGATCAGCTGCGCACCCTTTGCCGACAGCGCTCGCGCGATTGCATGACCGAGGCCACCCGTTGCGCCGGTGAGCAAGCACCTTGGAGCCAGAGATCTGCATGAGGTGCAAGCCTACGCGCAATGGCCACGCGAACGCGCATGTCATCGCCCTGTTCGGCCCAACCGGCATTGGCAAGACTGCGGTGGCGGTGGCGCTCGCGCACCACCTGCGCGAGCGCGGCGAGCAGCCAGTGGCGATCTCCGCGGACGCCTTGCAGGTCTATCGAGGCATAGAGACGCTGACGGGCGTGGCCTTCGCGATCCGAGCAGCGTGAGCTCGAGCATAGGCTCGTGTCGTTCCTGCCCATCGACGCTAGCTTCAGCGCCGGTCAATACGCCGAGTTGGCACATGCCGAGATCGATCATGCGCTCGATGAAGGACGGCGGCCGATCGTGGTGGGAGGAACCGGTCTGTATCTGCGGGCCGCGCTCACCGATCTCGATCTCCGTCCCCCACCGCCGGAGGGGGTGCGCGAGCGCTGGACAGCCGAGCTTGAACGCTACGGCGCCCCTGCCTTGCACGCGCGGCTCGCCCAGCGCGCGCCGTGGGCTGCCGAGGGCATCGACCCAAACGACCGCCAACGCCTTGTGCGCTCGCTGGAGCTGCTTGACGCGGGTGAGCTGGAGCCGCCCAGCGGACCATCGCAGCTGTGGACGGCGGACATGCGTAGGCCTACGCTGCTGGTGGGGCTCGTGATGGAGCGAGAGGCTTTGTACGCGCGCATCGAAGCTCGCGTCGATGCGATGCTCGTGGCGAGCGTGCGCGAGGAGGTCCTTCGGGCACATGCAGCCGGTGCCAGCGTCACGGCGCGCAAGGCACTCGGCTTCGAGGAGCTGCTCTCAGGCGACGTGGAGGCGATGAAGCGCCACACCCGCAACTACGCCCGCCGCCAGCTCACATGGATGCGCAAGCTCGCCGGAGTGCGCCTGCTCGATCTGACAGATCTCTCACCAGAGCAAGTCGCTGAGGAGATCCTCGCCTAGACTGCTGCCCCTTATGAGGTTTGAGAAGTGGCAAGCACTCGGCAACGACTACATGATCGTCGAGCAAGCAGAGCTGCCGTTCGAGCTGACGCCCGCGCGCATCCGCAAGCTCTGCGCGGGGCACTTCGGCGTATTCGCCGACGGTGTGCTGCTGCTGACGCCCTCCGAGGATCCCCGCTTGGTGGCACAGCTGCGCATCTACAACCCCGACGGTACAGAGGCCGAGCTCTCCGGTAACGGCGCGCGCGAGGCGATTCTCTACCTACGCCGACACGGCTGGACCGATCAGGACGTCTTCTCGATCCAGACCGCCGCGGGTGAGATACGCCCCACGATCACCGGTCCAGACACATGCCGCGTTGACATGGGCCACGCTAGCCTCGCCTCCAAGGACTTCCCAAGCGGACCCGGCGACGGACGTGGGGAGCTCCTGGCCGACGAACGTGCCTGGAGCTTCCAGCATGTGTCGATCGGCAATCCGCAATGTGCCATCCACGTCGAGGATCTAGTAACGCTGCAAGCCCTCGACCTGCCGACGCATCGGACCTGCGATCGAAGCCCACGAGCTGTTCCCCAACCGCACGAACGTGTCCTGGTATACCGAGGTCGAGCCACCTGCGGGCGAAGGCGATGCGATCCGCGCGCGCATTTTCGAGCGTGGGGTAGGGGAGACGCTCTCCTCCGGCACGGGTGCTACAGGAGCCGCGGTGGCCAACCATCTGCGCGGGGGGCCCGCTAGCGTGACGGTGTTGCTAGAAGGTGGAGAGCTGAACGTTGAGATAGGGGAGGATTTGCACGTCGAGCTGACAGGCTGGGCGCGACCCGTGTTCGCGGGCACGCTCAGCGAAGACTTCTTGGAGGAGCTGCATGGAACCGAGTGAGCGCCTGAGCCGCATCCCGCCGTACCTGTTCGCCGAACTGGAGCGCAAGATCGCCGCAAAGCAGGCCGCCGGCGTGGATGTCATCAGCCTGGGGATCGGCGATCCCGACAGGCCCACGCCCCCCTTGATCGTGGAGGCAATGCAGGAGGCGGTCACCGAGCCCGAGACCCACCGCTACCCCTCCAACCAAGGGCGCAGAGACTTTCGTGAGGCACTCAGCGACTTCTATGTGCGTCGCTTTGACGTAACCCTTGACCCCGACAGCGAGATCATCCCCGCGATCGGAGCCAAGGAGGCGATCTTCAACCTCAACCTCGCCTTCCTCAATCCCGGCGACGTGGCGCTTGCCTCCGATCCTGGTTATCCCGTCTACACAGGCGGTCCGCTGCTTGCCGGCGGCAACCCCGTCGTGATGCCGCTCGTGCCGGCGCTCGGCTTCGTCCCCGACCTCGACACGATCGACGAACAGACAGCCAGCAGGGCGAAGCTCATGTTCCTCAACTACCCCAATAATCCGACTGGCGCAATCGTTCCGCCAGGCTTCTTCGAGCTGGTGGTGGACTTCGCCAAGACTTACGACATCGTGGTGGTGCACGACAACGCCTATAGCGAGACCACCTACGACGGCTACAACGCACCCTCCTTCTTGCAAACGCCTGGCGCCAAGGAGGTGGGCATCGAGGTGTTCTCGCTCTCAAAGGGCTACAACATGACCGGCTGGCGCTGCGCGGCGGTGCTCGGCAACGCGGAGGTCATCGAGCACTACTGGCGACTGAAGACCAACATCGACTCGGGACTGTTCGGGGCCGTCCAGCTCGCGGGGATCGCGGCGCTCTCACCGGACACCGACGCCGAGGTGGCCTCGATGAACGAGCTGTATCGCATCCGTCGAGACATGGTGTGCGAGGCGCTCGCGAAGGCGGGTGTACACGTCAACCCACCCAAGGGCACGATCTACGTGTGGGCCCCGATCCCGGATGGCTTTGAGAGCTCTGTGGCCTACTGCGAGCACGTGCTCGAGCAAGCGGCGGTCGTGATCTCGCCAGGCAGCGCCTATGGTCCCAGCGGCGAGGGTTGGTTCCGGATCGCGCTCACCACGCCTGACGAGCGTCTCGCTGAGGCGGTCGAGCGTTTGGCCACGCTCGGCGGCTGATCGAGCTCGGGGCTGGTCGCGCTCGGGGCGGAGCGTCCTCGGAAGCGCCAGACATTCGGAGCAGCGCACCGCCGGCCGGTGAGACTGGTTTGGTCGGCGGGAGAGGCTGATCTACACTCGAGGAGGATGAACCAACCCACAAGGCGCGCCACTCAGCGAGCATTCTGTATAGCCGCGCTTCCCGACGATGAGAATCTAAAGGAGCTACACGAGTTGCTGCGCACGGCCGGCGTGGAAGTCGTGGGGGAGATGATCCAGCGCCGCGAGCAGCCGCATCCGAACACCTATCTTGGCCCAGGCAAGGTGGGCGAAGCCAAGCAGGCGGCGCACGAGTGCGACGCCAACGTGATCGTCTGCGACGACGAGCTGAGCGCGCGCCAAGAGCGCAACCTCGAGCAAGCACTCGGCATGCCGGTCGTCGATCGCACCACTGTCATCCTCGACATTTTCGCCACACATGCCTCGAGCGCGGAGGGCAAGCTACAGGTCGAGCTGGCCCAGTTGGAGTACAACCTCGCGCGCATGCGCGGCCTATGGACCCACCTGGAGCGACTAGGCGGCGGCATCGGCACCCGTGGACCAGGGGAGACCCAGATAGAGACCGACCGGCGCCTCGCGCGCAACCGGATCGCGACGCTGCGCCGACGCCTGGAGCACGTGAAGGGCACGCGCTCGGTGATGCGCGCCGAGCGCGAGCGCGCCGCACTACCCAGCATCGCGCTCGCCGGCTACACCAATGCGGGCAAGAGCACACTGCTCAACGCTCTCACAGGCGCCGACGTGGGCGTGCGCGACCGGCTGTTCCACACGCTCGACCCGAGCACGCGCATGATGCGCATCGACGGACGCGCGCACCTGCTCACCGACACCGTCGGCTTCATCCGCAAGCTTCCCCACCAAGTGGTGGACGCGTTCGGCGCGACATTGCAGGAGACACGCCTGGCCGACTTGTTGCTGCACGTGATCGACGCCTCCGCGCCCGAGCACGACCAGATCGCGATGCGCAGGGCCGTCGAGGAGGTCCTGGAGGAGATCGGCGCCGGTGAGAGCCCCAGGGTGCTCGTGCTCAACAAGACCGACCTGCTCGACGACGAGGCCCGCGAAGAATTGCGCTTGGCCCATCCAGACGCTCTACTCGTCAGCGGCGCCACCGGCGACGGCCTGCCCGAGCTCGAGCAGCGGATCGAGCAGGAGCTGCGCCACACACTGCGACCGATGGAGCTGCTTGTGCCCTATTCGCAAGGTGGTAGCCTCGCCGAGCTGCACGACATAGCCGGCGATCTGCGCCGACAGGACACACCCGAGGGCGTGCTCGTGCGCGCGCTGGTGCCGGCACGCCTGGCCGAGCGCTACGCGAAGTTCGCGATTGCCTGACGGCCGCTAACGATCGTCGCCGCTACCCGAGAGCACACCGCGTTGCTGGCGCGAAAAAAGCTTCTCCAGGTTCTGGCCGGCGATCTCGTCCAAGTCGAGTCCAAGCTCGGTAGCGAGCTGAGCGACGTACCAGAGCACATCGCCAAGCTCCTTTGACATCGTCGCGCGGCGCTCGTCGCTGACCTTGCCAGCGTCGTCGCGAATCGCCTTCTTGGCGTGCTCGGCGACCTCGCCCGCCTCACCCGCCAGCCCAAGCGCGGGGTATGCAAGCCACGCCTCGCGCGGATACTCGGCCGTGCGACGCGACTGGCGCTGGTAGTCGGATAGGTCCATCGCCAGTGATCCTACGCCGCAGCGAGCCCAGCGGCGCGACGGGCGCTGGCGTGGGTCGCCCTCTCGAGGTCGTCGTCAAGCGGCGTGAGCGCGCCTGTATCAATGCCAAGGGCCCTGGAGATCAGCCAGTCGGCGAACCACGCGTTCTTCGGCAATAGCGGGCCGTGCAGGTAAGTGCCGAGTACGTTGTCCACCCGAGCACCCTCGAAGCCGCTGCGCCCATCGTTGCCGTGACCTTTGAGCACGCGTCCCAGCGGGGTGGCGTCCTGCCCGAGATAGGTGCGTCCACCGTGGTTCTCGAAGCCGGCAAGCACACGCGCATCACCGTCGAGGTCGACCTCGATCGCGACGTTGCCGATCAGTCGCTGACCTGGCTCGCGCACGGTGCGCACATCTAGCAGGCCGACACCCTGGAGTTGGTCGTCGCCCAACGTGTAGGACTCGCCGAGCAGCTGGTAGCCACCGCATACGCCGAGCACGATCGCGCCGCGCGAGGCGGCCTCGTGCAGTGCCTCGCGCTTATCGGTGACCAGGTCCTCGGCGCACAGCTGCTGATCGCGATCCTGACCACCGCCTAGGTAGTAGATGTCGTGGGCGCCACCGTCCAGCGGCTCGCCCAACCCGCTGCCGCTCAACTGGAAGCCGATGCCGCGCCAGGCACAGCGGCGCTGCAGCACCAACAGGTTGCCGCGATCGGCGTAGATGTTCATCAGATCCGGGTACAGCGCGCACACGCGCAGCGCCCGTCCGTCGGTCGCGCTCACCGCCATGAGCTGCTCGCCTCTCCGCGCGCCACGAGCAGCTCGCGCAGCGACAGCATCGCGGTGTACGTCGGAAGAACGTACAGGGGCGGCTTGCCGCCCTCATCCAAACCATCCGCGGCCACACGATCGAGCGCCTGGCGCAGGTCCTCGACCACCGTGATTCGCTCAGGCTCGACCCCGGCGTACTTCAAACGCAGCGCGAGCTCCGGCGCACGCGTGCCTGAGCACATCGCGCTGCGCACGCGCCCAGCCAACAGCTCGAAATCGGCGTCCCAGATCCACGACACGTCGTGGCCGTCGGCCGTGTTGTCGTTGAGCACACCCAGCAGGTCGTGACTGCCGGACTCCAGTGCGAGCGTGCGCAGAACCTCGTTGGCGCCCGCAGGATTCTTGACGAGCAGGATCCGCGTCTCGCGCCCGCCCACGGTCACGGCCTCTGCGCGACCGAACGCAGCCTTGGTGCCCTCCAATCCCGCGACGATCTCGTGCAGGGGAATCTCCAAAGCAACTGCCAGCGCGGCCGCGGCGAGGGCGTTGTACACGTTGTACAGGCCCGGCAGCGCAAGCTTCACATTCGCCTCACCCTGGGGCGTGCTCAGGCGAAAGCGCGCCGAGCGCACGCCTTCCAGCGTTACCGAGCGGGCGAGCACGGTGGGGGAGGGCCGTCGCTGCCCGCATGACGGACAGTGGTAATGACCGAGATGGCCAAGGTAGATCGCCTCGAATATGTACGGTGACCCGCAGCGACGGCAGTGCTTCGCGTCGGCGGCGTGCGCCATTCCCTCGAGCGCCAGCGAGTTGTCCTCAACGCCGTAGTACACGACGTCGGCTCGATCGCGCCCGAGATCCGCCACAAGCGGATCGTCGGCGTTGCACACAAGACGCGCCTGCGCGGCCGCGCCGTCCACACCCACCGCAGACGCCCAGCGCTCGGCGATCGTGTCCAGCTCGCCATAGCGATCGAGCTGGTCGCGAAACAGGTTGCCCAGCACGATCACCCGCGGATGGAGCTGTCTCGCGAGCCGATCCAGCCAAAGCTCGTCTATCTCGAACAGGCCCAGCTCGCCGGCGATCGTGCCGTGCCTGCCCGCGGCCGTGAGCAACGTCGAGGCGATCCCACCGGCCATGTTGGCGCCGGCCTGGTTGTGCACGAGCTTGACGCCTGCGTGTCCAAGGATGCTCGCGGACATCGTCGCGGTTGTCGTCTTGCCATTGGTTGCGGACACAACCACGCTGCCACGCGGCAGACGCGCCGCGAGCGCGCCGATCGCGGAGGAGTCCATCCTCACGAGCAGCTTGCCCGGCAGGCTCGTGCCGCCTCCGCCGCGCACACGCGAGACGGCACCAACGGCGCGCGCGAGCGCGAGCTTCGACTCGAGCATCGTGCTCATTGCCCGGTCGCAGCGGCGTTCGCGCGGGCATTCCCGTCGAGGAAGGCATCCATGCCCGCGGCGCCTGCGGGCACGAGCACCCGCACAGCACCGCTCACCGTCTTCACGCGCGACGGTAGCTCGCCGATCGGGTCGCCGTCGGCGTACATGGTGAACGGGCGGTCGGCGCTGATCGAAACCTCCCGCGCGCGGAACACCCTCACGTTGGGCTCGCGCACGTGCGTTCCGCTGAACACCTTTGGCAGGATCCTCGTCAGGAACCTAAGCTTGCTGACGCTTTCGAGCACCACAACATCGAGCAGCCCGTCGTCGAGCAGCGCATCCGGCGCCGCACGCATGCCGCCGCCGTAGGTCTTCGAGTTACAGACCCCGACCGTGTAGCCGCTGAAACTGTGCCGCTCGCCAGGAGGGTCGAGCTCTATCTGAAAGCGCGCCGAGCGCCAGAATAGAAGCGCGCGCAGCGCCCCATAGGCATACACCAACCCACCAAGCCAAGCTGGAGCCTCGTTGGCAATGCGATTGGCCTCGCTGTCGAAGCCGACGCTGGCGATGCCGACGAACGCTTTTCCGTCGATCTCGCCGAGATCGAGCTTGCGTGAAAAGCCGGCGGCAATAACCGCGCAAGCTTCGACCGGATCGGGGGGAATACCAAGCACGCGTGCTAGGTCGTTGCCACGCCCACCGGGGAGCACGCCGAGCAGCGCATCCGGGAACTCGCGCAACACGTCCGCGACCGCACCGACCATCCCGTCGCCGCTCAAGCACACAGCGGTCTCCCCAGCTAGCGCGGCTTCGCGCGCAAGCTGGCGCGCATGAGCCAGATCGCGGGTCAACTCGCTACGGACTTGCAAGCCGTGGTCTTCTAGAGCCGCAAGCACGCCCGGCAGGACGCGCCCGGCTTTGCCTCCGCCGGCGGAGGGGTTCACGATCAGGCAGATGGGTGCGTTCATCGCGCAAGCGTATTGCGCCGTGGCCACATCACGGGCGGGCGTCGGCAACCGCCACTGTTGGGAATCGCGGAAGGATGCTTTAAGAATGCGCGAATATGGCGCAGATCGGAGGGGCCCACGACTATGCTGCCCCGATGTTCGTCCGCTCTAGCGCTCTGCATCGCCTCTCGTATTGCCTCACCACGGCGACTCTCGGGCTCGCGTTGGCGGCCTGTGGATCTACAGCGAGCGGCGGCACTACATCGAGTACGACCCGTCCCTCCAATGGACGGTCTTCGCTGGCAACCAAGCCCGTATCGGCATCGAGCGCCGATAAATGCTTCACGACACGCACTCCCACGCCGAAGGGGGAGCGGTCAATCCCCAAGCCAACGCTCACACTCGACCCGGCGCGTAGATATGTCGTGAGTCTCACCACCAACTGCGGCACAATCGAAATTCAGCTGAATGTGCGCGAGGCTCCCCACACCACTGCTTCATTCGCTTATTTGGTCAAGCGCGGCTTCTACAACAACCTGACCTTCCATCGCGTCGCCGCCGACTTCGTAATCCAGGGCGGCGACCCTAATGGCGATGGTTCCGGAGGCCCTGGCTACATGATCGTGGAACCACCACCGAGCGATACGCGCTACACGCTTGGAACCGTCGCCATGGCCAAGACCGACACCGATCCTACGGGCGCGTCGGGCAGTCAGTTCTTCATCGTCACCACCCAAAACGCCAGCCTGCCACCGCAGTACGCGCTAGTGGGAAACGTGGTGGGGAGCTTTACGGGTGTCGAGGCGATAGCCAAACTGCCAACCAATCCGCCACAAGATGGCTCCCCGACAACGCCGGTAGTCATCAGCCACGCGACGCTGTCCTCCAACTGAGCTCTATCGAGCCTTCCCGGAACCTGCGCTCGCCGAGGCGGCCTTTGCCCGATCTCGTCGTCGGCGCCCCACCATCGCGGCAATCGCCACCCCCGCTATAGCCAAGAACAAGCCAAGCAGGATTCCCGGTGCCAAACCGAGTCCGCCGAACGGCAGTGCGATCAGCTCCACGATTCCCAAGCCGAGTGCAAGCAGCGCGAGGACCAACGCAAGAATCAGCAGGATGCCGCGTATGCGCGCGAAAATGCCCGCGCTAGCAGGAGGAATCAGAAGTCCCATGGCACGTAGGGCAAACATCTGCCGAGCGTTGGGGGGAGTATGGCCGAGGCGCTCAACCGCGCTCTTGAGATCCCCGGCGCGTCGCTCGGCGAGAGCCAGCGAAGCATCTGCCATACGCCGCAGCTGCATCCGTTCCTGGGGGCGGGCCACGGCGATCGCGCGCTGGAAGTAGGCGCGGGCCTGCTCTGCGTCAAAGCGCTCAGACGCGCGAGCGCCGAGTATCGCAAGCGCCGCTGACTTGTACTTCGTCTCGGCCTCGAGCTCCTCATCGGAGCGCTGCTCGAGCGCTTCGATTGCCGCCTGTGCGCCACGCTGCTCGACGCGAACCTGTCGTTGCTTGGGAGCCATCGTCGCCATTCTATGGCGACTGCTCCTCAAGCGCTATTCTCGCTAGTCCGAGCTCTTCAAGACCGATGCGTCGAATCACCTCTTACATATCACTGACGGCGGTGCTCGCGGCTGTATGCCTCGCTGGACCAACCGCTATATGCGCGGCCGCCGCCACCGGCGCGAGCAGCACCGTGGAGAACAAGGCAGCGATCGACAAGGCTGTGCAGGAAGCGCTTGCAAAAGCCAAGACAGGCGCCGGTGCTCAAAGCGGCACGGGAACAGAAGCCTCCGGTGCGAGTCCTGGCTCTTCCGAAGCCTTTTCGAACCTGACCGGCAAGGCGGGAGAAGAAGAAACTGCCACTGCAACTACGCCCACAACCGCAACCACCACTTCCTCGTCGTCCAGTGGGGTTTCCATAGGCACCCTGATTCCGGTCTTCATCATCTGTGCGCTCTTGCTCGGAGGAATCGCGTTCTTCATCGTCCGCGACGCGCGCAGCGTCGCTCCGGTCGGCGATCAGCTTCGGGGCGGCAGCTCCGCGCAAGACCGAGCCGCCCTCCGTCGCAAGCGCCGCACGAAGGCCAGGGCGGCTCGACAACAGCGCAAGCGCAACCGCTGAGAGGACGATCTCGATGCAGTGGAGCTAGAGCGGGCGCTTTAGCTCTGGACTTCTCATCCAGACACAATCCGTCGGGCTCCGCCGCGGCGAGAGCGCTAACGCTGCACAAACGAGCGCGCAACCACGCGCCGCTCACGGCGGCGCACCCGCGAGGGGGATGGCGCAGTTGGCGAGCCATGAGGACCGCGACGGGGCTTATGAGGAGGAAGCGGGAGCCTCGGGTGTGGCCCAACAGGCGACCCCGTAAGTGTCCTGCTGCCGCCGTCATCCTCACCTGAGCCAGAATCAGACTCAGACTCAGACTCCGCGCCTCGATCCCCCAGTGCACTCATCGCCGAGTCCGAGCGAAACGGCACCCATAGCATCAGTGATGCAATCACGAGCTTGACCAGCGCTATCAGTGCCAGCAGCAACCACAAGGACACGCAATCGATGCTACTACCGCGGCTTCCGATCGCTTGCAAAACCGAATGCTGAAGCTCCTAGCCTCGGAGCAGCAGGCTGAGAATCACTCCGAAGATCGACGGATCAACGTTCTCTGGGTCGGCGAGCTGCTCGATGGCGATGCCATTGGATAGTGCTAGCACCGCAACCGCGAGCTGATCGGCGGGAACCGGAAGACTGCTTCCGGTTTGGATGGCCTGTTGTTCAAAAAAACGTGCGATGAGCTCGCGCGCCGAGCGTCGTTGACGAGCGAATTCGTCCCTGAGACTCGGCTCGCGTATAGCTCGGGCCCAGAACTCGATGAACAGCAAATGCCAATCGGCTTGGCCGGAGATGAGCTCAACCAAACCCTCTCCAGCGTCGCGTGTGATGTCCTCGAGCGTTACTTGGCGATCCACTGCTTCCGCGACAAGCGCGAGCCGCTCGCCGATCCGCTCCCGCATGAGCGCATAGAAAAGCTCGTCCTTGCTGCTAAAGCTGGAGTAGACGGCGCCCTTGGTCAGACCGGCTGCGGCGGCAACGTCATCAAGCGACGCCCGGTCATACCCACGCTCGGCAAACACCTCGCTGGCCGCCTGCAGTAGACGTGCTCGCGTCTGTGCGCGCGTTGGACGTGACCGCTTGCCTGGGTCCTTGGCTGGAGACATGGGATACATGATACTGTTCAGTATTCAATACTCTTAAGTATCGAAACGGGGAGTGGCTGTGTCACGATTGGAGAGGCTCTAGATGTCCACGCTTCGTCAGCCGGTGCAGACCGAGGCGTTAGCTGCAGCAGATGGGCGTGGGCGGCTCGCGGGACACAAGATCCTCATCGTCGGCGCCGGACAGCAGAACTATGGCCTCGAGGACCCACCGGTTGGCAACGGCCGCGCGATGAGCCGACTGTTTGCCCGCGAGGGAGCGCGCGTCGCGCTCGCAGACTTCGACGCCACGGCGATGGGGGAGACAGCCCAGCAGATATATGCCGAGGGATCTGCTGCTGTCACCATCGTCGCCGATGTCGGCGAGCCAGCCGAGATCGAGCGCATGGTGGTGGAGGCTCGAGACGGAATGGGCGGCCTCGACGGCGTCGTCGCCAACGTGGGCATCGTCGCCGGCTGGGGTTTGGACCACACGAGCGTAGAGGATTGGGACCGTGCCTTTGCAATCAACGTCCGCGCGCATTACCTAACTTGCAAGCACGCACTGGGCGTCATGCCAGACGACGCAGCGATCGTGCTCATCTCTTCGATCGCGGCGCTCATGCCAGCCAACGAGGCGGTCGCCTATCACTCCTCCAAGGCGGCACTGGATGGCTTGTGCGTTTGGCTGGCCAAGCACGCTGCCGCCCGCGGCATCCGGGTCAACATCGTCGCTCCCGGGCTGATCGACACTCCGCTCGCACAACTGGAGCTCGACCCCAAGCTACGTGAGCTGGCGATCCTTCTCGTTGCCACACGCACCGATGCGGAGTACGAGTGGGTCCAGCACGTCGGCATCTCAAAGACGCTCGGGATCGACGGTGCGCAGATCTCTGCCATCCAGCGCGGCGACCTCAAAGCCGCGTGTCTGGACCCCGATGCGCAAGCTCTGCTTCGCTTTGTCTCCGAGGTGCTCGAGCGACCACGCCCCGACGACGCAACCTTTGCCGCTCTAAGTAACCGGTTCCCGCCTCGCCAGATCGTCGAGCTGCTGCTCGTCATCGGGAGCTACCAAATGCTGGCCCGCCTGATGACCACACTAGACCTCGATATCGACCCATCCGTCGGAAGCGCCGTCCTTGATGAAGCAAAGCGCCGCTTGGCGGTGTTAGGCGACACGGAGATGACACCGCTTGGCGACAGGCAACTGAAACCGTCGACGCGACACCCAAATTGAAACCGCGAGCGCCTCGAGGTCACGCGTTGACCGGGAGTGCCGACAGACAAGTGTCAAGACAGTAAAGCCTCACCGTCAGTGTCTTGCGCTTTGGCCACCGTCGATGTGCAAGGTCTCTCCGGTCACAAACGGCGCCGACTCGAGATAGAAGACTCCACCGACCACATCCTCGATCTTGCCCACCCGACCGATGGGGTCTAACGCGCCCAATCGGCCGGTGTCATTCTGGTGTCACAACACGTTTTGTCTTAGGTTTACATAACATACATTATCGAGCACTCGATGGTAGTGCATCAGTTTCGATTTGAGCCGCTGAACGGACTTCAGGCGGTTTACGCTGGCGGGCATCCATAAACCAGCGACCCCGACGCAGAGGATTAGTCCGCGCCGGGGCCTTGAGCACAGGAGCGTGAACTCCAATGCCCGTACAAGAGCCTAACCCAGCCGTCGAAATGGACAATGCCCACGATTGGGGCGTCCTGTCCCGGCTCATCGACCCCGACGACCAGCGGCCTTGGTCCGTGGACGAGTTGATCCGCGACCGCACCGACAAACACGTCACGCCGGAAGACACGCACCACGCCCTGACGCGGCTCCGTGGAGTCGGGTTGGTCCATCAGACGAGCGACGGGCTCGTCTTCCCCACGCGCGCTGCGCTGCACATGGATCAGATCGGGGCCTGAGCCGCGAGAGCGCCACGTCGCACGAATTGGGCGTGGCGCTAGTCAACGAGCCGGAGTCCGGCGAAATAAGCTACGCGCAGACCAAGTCGCTCAACTCTTGCGAATTGATCGGCTGAGAGCTAGGAATGGTCACGCCGTCGGGCAACTCGCCGCTGATGACTCGCTGAATCCCGATGAGGGTCAATCCACAGAACTCGCCCGTGTCCTCATCGAACAGGGCAATGTGGCCCTCCGGGGTCTGCTCGCCCACTGCACGCCGAGGTGGTCCGATACTCAGGTAGACCACGTCCGCTGGCTCGTCATAGCTGACGTGATCGAAAGTCCAAGGTCCGATAGTCACCGCTGGGTTCATGACTCTGCCTCCGTCGGGCGCTCCTTGCCCTTCTCTGACGCCTTTGGGTCCTTAGTTTGAGGATAGGCGGTCAAGATAAAGCCTGCGTTGTGCTCCTCATACGCTACTACGACAGCCAACCATCGGGCGGGACCGAGGTTGCGACCGTAGATGATTTCGATGTTCGGGCCGTTTCCCCTCCCGATCTCATCGGCGTTTTCAAGCGCCCGCTTGACGGCCATCTCAAGACCCTCCATCGCTGGATGCCCTTTGACAATGTGGTCCCAGCGCTCTGCCGTCAACGTGACAGCTCGCCCAGCGTGATCCTTCGTGATTGCCAGAACACCCGGCGGGAGTGGCTTTTTCCCAAGCCTGACCATGAGGTCTCGATCCTACCCCGGCGCCCCGACGGGATTGTCGCCAACCACGGCGCGAACTGCTTGGTACGCTCTAATGGTGCCAGACCGCTCACGCAAGCGCCCGCGCGACCCCAACCAGCTCGGCAAGCTCATCGTTGATCTTGCCACCGGCGAAGCCGACGAGACGCCGCCCGAGGACACTAGGAACCCCGCAGCGGTCGAGCTTGGCCGCAAGGGTGGTCTAAAGGGCGGGAAGGCACGCGCGGCAAAGATGACGCCGGAGGAGCGGTCTGAGTCAGCGCGACGGGCCGCGCGGGCTCGCTGGAAGCCGAGCAAGTAACTCTCCGTAGGGGACACCAGCGGCTTCCCTACTGGGCGGCGGAACGCAAATATCTGAATGTCCTGCCAAGGCTGCGTTACGAGCCAAAGTGCCAAGTGCCAGAGAAAGTGCCACGAGTGCCGCACCATGTGCTATTAATCTTGCGGCACTCGTAAAGAGAGGAAGGCACTTATGGACACACCCACGAACACGACTACAGACACAGCGACCGATTCTTCCCCGTCCGCAACTTCTGAGCCAACGCAGGAGCCCAAGGCTGCGCCGCCGTACGTACCGCTCAAGACCGTTACGAGCCTGATCGAGCGCATGGAGAAAGACGGGGCTATCCCGTCGCAGATCGACAAGAGCTACGTAACCCACGTTCCGTGGGGATCGCAAAATCACCTACTCGCGGCATTTGGTTGGCTCGGTCTGACCGAGGATGGCAAGCCAACACAGCGACTCGAACTTATGGTCAACGAGCCCGGCACACGGGCCTCTGTCTGGCAGCAGATTCTACGTGAGCGCTATCCAGGGCCAATGAACCTTGCGAAAAACGCAACGCAGCAGCAGCTAGAAGCGCAGTTTAAGAACTACAACCTAAGCAGCGAGACGCAGCGCAAGGCTCTTTCGTTTTTTCTGGCAGCCGCCAAGGTCGCGGGGGTCGAGCTGAGTCCACTGTTCAAGCCGCAGAAGGCTCCAAACGGAGTGCGCAAACCGCGCAAACCGGCCGCGAGCAAAGAGATACCCAGCGAACAAGAACGGCATCCCTTGCCGTCTGACGACCAAGCGCCTGACCTCATTCGGAACCTGCTCAAACAGCTTCCGGCCGAAGGCTCCGAGTGGGACACGGCGAAGGCCGAGGTTTGGCTGACGATCGCCCGGAGCACCTTCCAACTCGTGTACCGCATGACAGACGCCCCGCAGGGCGCTTCTGCGGCCACGCCCGGTCCCCTCAAGCCGGGAGGGGGTGAGTCTGATTAGGAGGTAAGAAGCGAAGCCAGGCGCCGTAAGCGAAATGGACTGCTGGGCTTCGCTTTCCAACCTTGTCGGGGCGGCGCTTGGTCCACGCCGTCCCGTCGTTTTGGTGCGCTAGCTCAATTTGGCCGAGCACCCGACTTCCGACCGGGGGATAGGGGTCCGAATCCCCTGCGCACCATTCCGATGATATCGACTGCTGCCGCCCTCCGCTTAAGAAATGCCTGATCGCTCAGGCATTCCGTCCGACAGCTCACGCATAATGTTCAGTATGAACCGTCTCAGCATAGAGCGGCGCGCCCAGATCCTGTCGATGCTCGTGGAGGGCAACAGCCTCCGAGCGACGGCCCGTATGGCGGGCTGCTCGTTCAACACAGTGTCGAAGCTCCTGCTCGACTTGGGTGAGGCGTGCGCGGAGTACCAAAGTCGTGTTCTGGTCGATCTGCCGTGCGAGGTAATCGAGTGTGACGAGATACGGAGCTTCTGCTACGCGAAGGCTAAAAACGTCCCTGACGAGCACAAGGACACGTTCGGCTACGGCGACGTCTGGACGTGGGTCGCGATCTGCGCGGACACCAAGCTCGTCCCGGCGTGGCTCGTCGGCCAACGCACGACAGAGGACGGTCTGGCGTTCATGTACGACCTCAAGGGCCGGATGCCCAAGCGAATCCAGCTAAGCACAGACGGGCACCAGGCATACCGTGGGAGCGTCCCATACGCCTTCGAGGAGGATGATGTCGATTGGGCGCAGATCCACAAGATCTACAAGAGCCAAGCAGTTGCTCCGGGCCGTTATAGCCCGCCAGCCTGCACCGGAACCAAAGTCACGGTGCGCCTGGGTGATCCCGACCCTAGCCGGATCAGCACAAGCTACGTCGAGCGCCAGAACCTCACAATGCGAATGGGGATGCGCCGGTTCACACGGCTAACCAACGGGTTCTCAAAGAAGATCGAGAACCACATCGCGTCCGTCGCAATCCATTTCATGCACTACAACTTCGCGCGCCCACACAAGACGCTTGCCAACCCTTACCCGCGTACTCCCGCGATGGCCGCAGGTGTCGATGACCACGTTTGGAGCCTCGCCGAGATCGTCTCACTTTCAAACTGATGCACTACCCACTCGGTGGTAGTGCATCAGTTTCGATTTGAGCTGCGTGCGGCGTCCCGCTCATATGAGACAGGAATCCCGTTCATCTGAGACGATGTAATCCCGCCCATCTGAGACAGCCGGTCTGGGGCCGGCTTACGTGGATGTGCTGCCGAGCGGTTCATTTTCGGCCAGGAGCCGCCTCCGGTAGTGATTGACGACTCTGCGAGGCGAGTGTTGGGTCCAAGGTGGACTCAATGTCGCGGTCAGCGCCGCTGCACCGGCAGCGGTTTGACCTCCTGAGTCATAGAATCGCAGCGGTGCCGTTCACCCTCACGAACCTCGGAGAGGATCCGGTCGATGTCGGGTCCAACTTCGACGGCGCGCCGGACCTGGAGTTCCGCCTGGTGGGTACGGCGCTCGAACTAGAGCAGTCCGGCCTGAGCTATCAGCGCATCCCGCCCGACTACCGGTTTCCGTACGGCCACACGCACAAGGAGCAGGAGGAGGTGTTTGTGGTCGTGGGTGGGAGCGGGCGGATGAAGCTCGACGACGAGATCGTCGAGGTCAAGAAGTGGGACGCCGTGCGCGTTCCACCCGGCACATGGCGAGGGTACGAGGCCGGGCCGGAGGGCCTCGAGATCCTCGTCTTCGGCGCGCCCCACCTCGGCGAGAACCCGCGGGAAGACGTGGAGGGTCAGCGAGACTGGTGGGGCGACTAACAGCGCTCGGCGTCTTGGGGCGGACACACTCTCCGCGCGGGCAGTCGCTCGAGAGGCTGACCCCGAACGAAGTTCAGATCGTTTCCGGCCTGAATCACCCACGCAGCGATCAATAACGCCCAATCGGTCACGACAGGCGCCTCGCACCACCACGGCTCGGCATAAGCCACTGCCTCCGCCATGTCAGCCGGGAGCAGCGTCCTGGCGACGCTCGCGGCGGCCGAGTGTCCCTCACCCATCAGGCTGGAAGTGTCGAACGCACGGTTGCTGCGAAATGGCACTGCTTACGGAACCTGCTTGGATCGAAGAACGAGCACACCAGCAAACGAGGAGGTAGGCGGCATGAACATAGAGTTCCTCTCAACTCTGGCGGTGATTGCGCCCGATCCGGCCGCCAGTCGCAAGCTCTACGTCGACACGCTCGGGCTCCCGCTCGAGAGCCACGGCGACGACTATCAGCACAGCGAGCGCATCGCCGGCAGCAAGTCCTTCGGCATCTGGCCGCTGTCCCAAGCGGCGGAGGCATGCTTCGGGACGTCGCAATGGCCGGCGGAGCGGCCGGTGCCACAGGTCAGCATCGAGTTCGACGTCGCGGACGCAGCGGCGGTGGGCCCGGCGGCACGCGAGCTCGAGCAGGCTGGCTACGAGCTGCTGCACCCACCGCGCGAAGAGCCCTGGGGTCAGACAGTGGCCAGGCTGCAATCACCAGAGGGCGCGGTCGTCGGAATCTCGTACGCCCCGGTGCTCCACGACCAGCACTGATTGAGCCCGCCCCAGCGGCGCAGCACGGCGTTGCGCTATATCGTCCGTGCGATGAGCTTGAAGCCATGCTGATCTACTCGATGAGCGTCTCAGTGGACGGCTTTATCGCCGACCGCGAGGGCGCGTTCTCGTGGTCGGTGCCCAGCGAGGAGCTGTTTCGTTTCCACGTCACGCAGATACGGGAGCTTGGGGGCTTTGTGTTGGGCCGCAGGCTCTACGAGACGATGCTGGTGTGGGAGACGGATCCGTCGATGCGCGACAGCGAGCTCGACGCCGCGTTCGCCGACGCCTGGTGCGCGCTCCCGAAGATCGTCTTCAGCCGCACGCTCGACAGCGTTCAGGGCAACGCGCGGCTCGCCGAGGCGTCGCTGGCCGAGGAGGCCGCTGCGGCGCTCGACGCGACCGATAAGGATGTCGCGATCGGCGGCGCTGGCTTGGCTGCGGTGGCTGTCGAGCTCGGTCTCGTCGACGAGCTGCGCATGTTCCGCAACCCGGTGATCGTCGGTGGCGGCACGCCGTTCCTTCCGCCGGTCACCGAAGACGTCCCGCTCGACCTGGTCGAGACCAGGACGTTCGGCTCGCGCGTGATCTACGAGCGCTACCGACGCGTCCGCGATCAGTCGAACTGACATGAGCCTCAGAAAATCCCTGCTTTTGCCCCTATTTTGGTCCGTAACAGGTATTTGGACCACGCAAAGGAAGCGGGAAAACGGCGTCGAAAGCCTGTAGATGCCCGCTCTCAGGACCGACGTTGAGTCGCTCGAGCCCCCGTCGCAGCTCGTCGGTCTGAAAGCTGCCCGGCGCGAGCTCGCGGACAACTTGTTGGAGGCCGCGGCGAGCTGCCGTTCGAGGATCCGGAGACCGCCGGTGAGCTCGCCGCGGCGTTCCTGCGGCGTTATGACGTCGGGCGCGCGACTCAAGGCGCGTACGCGTACGCGACTCAAGGCGCGTACGCGCTCGATCTCGCCGACTGGTTCGTATGGCTCGCCCGAGCCGGGACCGGCCCGCTCGAGGCGACGCTCGCGACGATCGAGAGCTACAACCGCGAGCCGCTGCTCGACGGCAAGGCGCCGGCGCCGTCGACGATGGCACGACGCCTGGCGTGCCTCTCGCACTACTACCGTCGCGCCCACTACGACGGGCTGATCGCCCGCAACCCGGTCGAGTTCGCCGACCGCCCGAAGGTCCCAGAGCAGGCCGCGACCGCGGGGATCTCAAAGCAGCGTGCCCGGCGACTGATCGCCGCTGCCCACGCCGAGGGCCCGCGTCCCGCCCCAGTTTCTCGGGAGCCGCCTGAAGACGCGACGCGTCTGCCGGTATTGCAACACCCGCGCCGCCCGCGAGATCGACGACCGGTTCGCCGACTACCTGATGGTCAAGATGCCCAAGGCACTCGCGGACGTACGCAGCATCAAGCACCAGGGCAAGGAGCCCTCGTTCGAGACCGACGCGACCATCTCGGCCACGGGCGAGTGGGTCCGCGTCCGTTTCACCCCGCGTGGTCGCGAGGTGCGCCGCGCGAGCGGCGAGACGGTGCACGACGTCGTCGAGGTCAGCTACGGCCTCGCCTCGATCTCTGGGTGCAATTCAACGCCAAGGTCGCGCTCGGGTGCGCCGCAAAGCTCTTCCCAGATGAGTAGTTGGATGAATCACTCGCGCGTGCGCTGCGCAACCTTCTCTGGCACGGACCGATCGACAACACGATCTGGCCAGCCGGCCCCCCGGATGGCCTGGCGAGCTCGAGCCAGCGCACCCAGCGCGCCAAGCACTGGGCGAGGACCGACACATGATCGGGTTCCTCGCCGGTGATCAGGAGCCCAGGGAGATCCTGCGGTCGCCGTGCTGTTTGGCGGCCAGATCGCCGACACCCTGCCCCTGCCGGGTCTCGCGATGCCCCACTCCGGTCGAGTATGGATCCTCGACTGGCAGGACGCTGCCCCTCCCCGGCCAGAGGACTACGACTGCGCGATAGAGCGCATGCTGCTCGGCCGGGGATGGTCAGCGAGCCAGATTCGTGACCTGAGATCGCGATAGCCGCGTCACATAAACGGGATTCGGCGCAGTCTCAGATGGCCGGGAAGTGCAAGACCTTCGGTTGCCCCCACCCCCCATGCGCACCCAGTTCGATCGAGGCTTGGCAGGGAGCATCAAGAAGCTGGGGACTCTTGGGCAGCCTCGGAGGCGAAGGTGACACGGTGTGGGTCATGAGGCTGGTCTCTAGGCGATCCTCGCCAGAGCGGGGTTGGCGGCGGCGGGACGGTCGGGTGGCACACAGACCATTCCCTCGCTGAAACCCGCGGACCCGATCGCGAAGGCTGCGTTGAACCGGTCGAGGTTGACCAGGGTTAGCAGTGCGGTGATCTCGACGAGCTGCTCGTCACTGAAGTGTTCGCGCATTCGGTCGAACAGCTCGTCGGTGACCTCGACGGGCGTTCGCATCACCGCGACCGCGTAGTCGAGCGCCAGCTTCTCGCGTTCGGTGAACAGGTCGCTCTGGCGGTAGCGTGGCAGTGCCAGCAGCTCCTCGTCGGAAAACCCGGAGTTACGGCAGATCTGTGAGCCGAGGTCGACACAGAACTCGCATCCGATCATCTGCGCGCCCTTCAGCTCGACCAGGTTCTTCAGCCGCTCATCGACTGACTTCCCCTTGCGCACCGCCTGGTTGAACTTGCCCATCCCGGTCATCATCTTCGGCTGGTGAGCCCAGATCTCCATCGGTTCGATCCCGTTGCCGGTCTGTGGCTCGCGGCCGGTCAGCTTCTTCATCATCCTCGGTCCGAGCCTGTAGACGAGCCTGACCATCGGCCCGGCCTTGCTCTTCGATACTCCGTTGATGCGTGCCATGAGGCAGCTCCTGTCACATTGGTTGGGGTTCGGGGGTCTATCCGGTATGACCCATGAGACCCGGACGGTGTGACAGCGATGGACGAACTCGAGCTGGCCAACAGGTTCGACCGCCAGCGGCCGCAGCTGCGCGCGGTCGCCTACCGGATCCTCGGCTCGTTGAGCGACGCTGAAGACGCCGTGCAGGAGGCGTGGCTACGGCTGCGGCGCAGCGACGCCGAGCAGATCGACAGCCTCGAGCGGTGGCTGACGACGGTCGTCGCCCGGATCTGCCTGAACGTGCTCCGCTCCCGCCGCACCCGCGCCGAGCAGCCACTCGACGGTTTGCGCCCGGAGCCGATCATCGACGACCCGATGGTCGGGCCCGATCCCGAGCACGAGGCGTTGCTCGCGGACTCGGTCGGGATCGCGCTCCAAGTCGTGCTCGATACGCTCACCCCGGCCGAACGACTCGCGTTCGTTCTGCACGACATGTTCGCGGTGCCGTTTGACGAGATCGCGGCGATGGTGGACCGCTCACCGCAGGCGACCCGTCAGCTCGCCAGCCGCGCGCGCCGCCGCGTGCGCGAGACGGCGCCGCGGCCGGACCCGGACCTGACCCGACAGCAGGCGGTTGTGGACGCGTACTTCGCCGCCGCGCGAGAGGGCGACCTCGAGGCGCTGGTGGCGGTGCTCGACCCTGACGTCGTGCTCCGCGCTCACCGCCGCGACGGCGACGCGCTCGAGCTGCACGGCGCCGAGCAGGTCGCGCAAGGGGCGATGAGCGCCCGGCGCTTCGCGCCGTACGTCCGCCCCGCGCTCATCAACGGCGCCGCCGGCGTGGTCGCCTTCGACGGTGAGCGGCCGTTCGCGGTGCTCGCGTTCACAGTCCTCGGCGGTCGCGCGGTCGCGATCGACGTGTTCAACGACCCCGAGCTTGTCGCCAAGCTCGACATCCGCGGCATCACCGCCTGAGCGGCACGCCCAAGTCACAGCGGGGGACCGCCCCATGCGTGCCCGGGTCGATCGAGGCAGCCTCAACCAGCACAAGCGGTATGGTGGCTGAGCGGCCCAAAGAATGAGATGAGCGCCTTCACAGATCCACAGCTCACGTACCTCACGGGCGAGCGCCGCTTGGCCCGCATCGCGACGGTCGGCATCGACGGGACGCCGCACGTCGTCCCCGTCGGCTTTAGCTACAACCGCGAGCACGACACGATTGACGTCGGCGGGCGCCAACTCGAGCAGACCAAAAAGTTCCGTGACGTTGCCCGCACTGGACGAGCAGCGGTCGTCATCGACGATCTGGCTAGCACGAACCCATGGCATCCCCGAGCGGTCGAGGTTCGAGGACCGGCCGAAGCGATCAGAGGACCGGAAGCAATCATCCGCATCCAACCCGAGCGGGTCATCGCATGGGGCCTTGAGGGCCTATGATCAGCCACGCTGCAGGAATGCGGCGTCTCCTCGATGTGCGGCTGGATTCTCAGTCAGATGCGAGCGTTGCGCGGACGAGATCTCCAGCTGCGTCAGCGATCCCCTCGCAGAGCTCGAACGCTAACCGCCCGCGGGGATCGGGTCATCCTCCGGCTCCGGTTTGAGCGACCATCAGGACGTAACCATCGGGGTCGGTGAGCTGCATCTGTTTGACGCGGCCGGGTGTCCGTCCTCGATCTCGCGGGCGTCGATGCCGGCTCCGAGCAGCTGACCGCGTAGCGCGGCCAGATCGGGCGAGTACAGGTCGCCGGATCAAGGGACTGCGCGAGTCGGCCGGCACAGCGCCAGAGCGCGCCATCGAAGAACGGGATCGTATGCGCGCGGAAGCGAGACTCCGCGGCCACACGGCGATCGGGCGGCCTCCCAAGCGGTAGCTCACGATCTTCGGGTCACACGCGTACAAACAATGACCGCAAACCTCTCCGCCCTCGCTGGCTCGGTGACCCTCGCCGTGATAGCCGGCGACACCCAAGCCAGCCCACAAGCCTCAGAATGACCGTGGGCGAGTCGACGACGCGCCCAGCGCTCACCATCTCCACGCCGCATTCGAGGGCGCCTCGGCATGAGGCTCCTCTCCCCTACTGCCGAGCCGGCTGCAGGTACAGCCCAACCACGTAGCAAGACAAGGAGCCCAGCGCCAGCAGCGCCATGAGCAGCGAGCTGATGTTGTTGTTGAAGTCGAGGAAACTGGCTCCGTTGAAGCCTGCGCCGATGGCTAGCAGCGCTCCGAGCACTGCCGTGAGCCCGACCCAGCCCGGACGGAGCTTGACCGCCCGGACAGCCACCCAGACCGCGATCGCGACGAGCGTCAAGCCGAGAATCGCATGGATCGCGAGGGCGACGGCACCATGGCCAAGGGCCCAGGCGACGCTCTGAAGAGAGCCGGTGAAGTAGTTCGCAGGCTGCGCCCCGGAGTGGTGGGCCGGAACCGTCACGTAGAGATTCACGACCATCCCGATGGCGGTTTGCACTACCACCAGGACCGCGGCGAGCAGTGTCATGCGTCGTAGCGCCAACGCGCCCGGCGCGAAGGTTGGTATCGGGGCGTTCGACGAGGGCATGTTGCCGTCCGGACGCTCAGGCGGTTGCCCAGGCGGTGATCGCCTGGCTGCCTGCCATCACGCTGCGGTCCGGTGTAAGGAGCACGGGCACCCAGCTTGCTCCGGTGAGGCGGCGGACTTCCCGCCGTCCGCGCGAGCGATTCAGCCAGGAGGGGAGCAGACCCCAGCCGTAGCAGCGCACTACCGCTGGGGAGTGTCCGGCCGCGATCAACGCGTCGTAGGCGTTGCGGCAGGGATGGCCGGGTCGCGGGGTGCGGAACAGTCCCCAGCAGACGTAGAGCGTCAGTTCTTCGGACATCTCACGCGTGTTTGCGTCGCAGCCGAGCGAGCGGCCACATCGTGAGGCGCTGGACCGCGCGTGGCGGGAACGCCATGACGGTGGTGTCTGCGTAGCGGACCATCAGATCGGCGAGCTCGACGATCGCGCCCGGTCGTCGCGGTAGGCCGTGGCGCGTGTACCGGCCAGCGCGGGCGAGCGCTGCTGCCTCCTCGAGGAAGCCCTGCAGCTCCAGTGCCGGCTCGACCTCGACCAGCAGGTGCGCCTCGACGTCGCCGGTGTTTCGAAACGAGTGCTTGGCGCCGACTGGCGCGACTACGCGTGTGCCCGGCCCGGCGTTGATTCGCTTGCCGTTGATCGTGAAGCGCACCGTGCCGGTGAGCACTTCGAAACGCTCTTCTTGGGCGGGGTGGTAGTGCGCTGGAACGTCGCCGTTGGGTGCGGCCCAGACCTCGGTGTGCAGGATGTCGCCGTCGCGGTGGAAGCCGAGTCGCTGGCGACGGACGGGATCGTGAACAAGCTCGGTCATGGCGCTCCTCTGTCGGGTCCAAACCACTAAGTCACCGGAGAGTAACATAGTCGCGGTGACCCAACGACGACTCCCGAAGGACCAGCGCCGCGCAACGCTCGTGACCGCCGCGACCGAGCTGTTCGCACAGCGCGGCTACGACCACGCCTCACTCGACGAGCTCGCCGCACAGGTCGGCGTTACCAAGGCAATCGTCTACCGACACTTCGCGTCCAAGAAGGACCTCTACCTCGAGCTGCTCGCCGCCCATCGCGACGAGCTCCTGCACACCCTCGCTGAGGGCATGACAGGGGCGGGACCACTAGCCGAGCGTATTCCCGCGGTCACCGACAACTGGTTCGCGTACGTCGAAGCCAATCCGTTCGCCTGGACGATGCTGTTCGCCGACGTCACAGGCGATCCCGAGATCCGCGCCTTCCACGCAACAATGCGCGACACCGCCCGCACCGCCATCGCAGGCCTACTCAAAGCCGAGCCCGGACTGACACTTGCGCCCGAGCAGATCAACGCCCGTCGCTGAGCTACTGCGCTCGGCGATGACCGGGCTCGCTCTATGGTGGCTCGAGCACCGCGACGTCCCCCGCGCCACGCTCGTCGAGGCGATCACCCAGACCACTTGGCACGGACTCGCCGACTTCAACCGACCCGAGCAACTGACCACGACGGCCCACAGCAGCCCACAGTGGCGCGGTTTGCTGCAGATGATCAGGTCAGCGGCGCGCTGGCTCCCCCGGTCTCACATGACTGAGGCGCTTTGTGTGAGCGCCGATCGTCGAGCTTGAGGGTCCCAGAATCTGAGACAACCTACCCCATTCATCTAAAACCGTGACATCTCGCCATGTGGGACCGGAGCCGGAGTAGCTGGTGCGCGAGGGCTCTATTGAATCCTTGCGTGCCCCGGGCGCCTCCTATCTCGTGTCTATTTGTGGTCACGCGATGAAGGAGGACCCATGAGAAGGTTCGAACGTCATGATGGCAACTCGGCGCGATGCGATGGCCATGGCATGCGCCCGGTGTCCGGCCGGGCCTCGCGTCTGGCTGGTGACATGCGCGCTCGCGCTGGCGGTGGTCGGGGGCGGCGCGAAGGCGGTGGCTCAACCGACGAGCGGTACGATGCGGCTGAAGGTTGTGCCGATACCGGTTGAACCGCGCACTGCGCATGGAGTGACCTATGCGGACACGGGCAACGTTCTCGGCGAGGGCTTCGCGCTAGAAGCCGACGTGCAGGTCAAAGGCGACGAATATGGCGGCTTTCCACCGCCGCTGACCTCCGTGACGGCCTATGCGCCAGCCGGCGTGACGCTTGACATGCATGACTTCCCGATCTGCCGGCAGACGATCCTGGAAAGCCACGAAGTCGGCGAGTGCCCCCAGGGCTCGCTGATGGCTGACGGCGCGGTGTCAGGAGTAGTCAGTTTCGGAGGCGACCGTGTGCAGGAGACGCTGACCCTGCAGGCGTTCTTCGCCGGTGCCCAGAAGATCGCCTACTACGCCGAAGGAACCTCGCCGGCTTTGGTGGAAATCCTCGGCAGCGGCACGATTACGACGGCGGGCGGCGCCTTCAGTCACGAATTCAACGCTGCCGTCCCGCTGGTTCAAACGGTGCCCGAAGCGCCCTACGCGGTCGCTCAGTCGGCTCACCTAATGCTCGGCGTCGCGCGCAGGCAAGGTTCTCATTTGATCCCCTTGATGGCCCTGCCAAAGCGCTGCCCGAAAGGAGGCATGCCGGTCCGTGTGAGGCTCGGCTTTCTGATCGGCGCCCCGGTCCAAATGGACACCAAGCTCCCGTGTCCGGCGCGGCGATGATGAGCGGACTGGTGATCGCAAACGATGAGCCCCGCCGTCCGCAGCACCATCCGCATCGGGTCACTCGGTTATGCGGCGTCGCTGCCCGATCGCCGACAGACACACGGCCGCCGCGAGCGTCAGACGCTCTGCTCCGCCTGAGAACGCGAGCCACGACGCTGGGGACAGGAGCGCAGTTCGCCCGCAGGGGGCATAGCCATGTCCTCCATGGTACTTGCAGGCTGCAACTACTCTGATATGGGCCCGCCCGCCGCCGCTTGCAAATCACAATCACTTTGGAGGAGAGTAATGGCCGACACCACCTGCCACATGTCGATCTCCCTCGACGGCTTCGTCGCCGGGCCGGGTCAAAGCCGCGAAGACCCGCTCGGCAAGCGGGGCCGCGAGCTTCACGGCTGGCACCTTGGCGACGAGCGCGCGAACGAGGCGGACGCCACCGCCGAGCGCCGTTTGCTGCGCCCCCGCGGCGCCTACGTCATGGGCCGCAACATGTTTGGCCCGATCCGCGGCGAGTGGGACGAGGAGTGGTCGGGCTGGTGGGGGCCCGAGCCGCCCTACCACGCTCCCGTGTTCGTCCTAACCCACCATTCTCACGCGCCGATCGAGATGGAGGGCGGGACGACGTTTCACTTCGTCACCGATGGCTTCGACGCCGCCTACGCCCAGGCTCGCGAGACTGCCGGCGCAGACGGCGTCGACATCGCGGGCGGCGCCTCGACCGTCCGCCAAGCGCTGCTGGCGGGCGTCATCGACGAGCTCTGGCTCGACATCGTCCCCGTTCTACTGGGGTCCGGCGAGGGAATATTCAACGGCATCGCCGAGTTCGATTTCGAGCCCGCCGAGGTCCTCTATTCCCCACTGGCGACGCACATCCGCTACCGCCGGGCCGGATGAGATGGGTACCGCAACGTGCGAGCACTTGCGCAGTAGCGGGGCAGGTCTTGAACCTGCGACCCCTCAGCGCGAAACCGCGCCGCGGCAGGCCGCGCAACTTCAGTTCGCCCTACGGGCTACATTCCTGAGCTTTACCAGAAGAGGAAGACGGAATGATGCACGAGAGAGTAAACAACCACCGCCAGCAAGACCATAAGACGCAGAATCAACAGCACCAAACGACGTTCCTCGTAGCTAATCACCAAACGAGGCCTCCTCAACACACGTCGGCGCGCACGAGAACGCTCAAGAGCCCCCTTAGAAAGCTCAACACGCGTATCAAGACGTGTGCTCCGAGTCGTCATACGAGGCTGAGCAACTGACCTGCTAAGGATCAACCCACCTCACGCTCTTCCAAAGCCCGCCGATCACGCTCCCACGGATAATCCTTATGCGTAGGCATTTCCAACTATTCGACAAAAAGCCAGGGCTGCTTTAGAGATCCTCGCCTGCGCGAGCCAATTGCTCTGCCTGTCGAGCAGAAACCTGACCGTCCTGCACCAGTGCTAATAGGTCGATGGTTTGTGAGTTGACCAAGCCGAAGTGCAACTACTTCGGTCGTCGACTTCTCGGGGACAAAGCAGAAGCGCTCGCGTCACCGCACGTTAGACCCGGTTCTCGTCCAGGGCGGTCGTCTGCAGCCAGAGTCAGCGGACGCTCGCAAGATGACGAAAGCGCTCGCGGTGGGGCGGACTTGACGATCAAGGATGCGCGTCTCAGGTGGAGTTACTCGAAGCGCCACCAGATCGACGCTGCCTGTGGGGGCGTCGTGCCGTTGCGCCGGTGGGCTGCACTACGGCACGACTGTGCGAGCGCTCTGGTAAGGCCACAGCCGTTCGCCGAGGGCAACCTTTCGGTCGTCGTCTTCACCGACCCCGCGGGGGCAATGTCCTCGGCGTCTGGCAGTTCAGTGCGGCCGGCTGACGAGCCCCTCCAACCCTCGGCATCCGTTATCTGCCGACACGCTGGACCTCCGATCCCGCTGCTCCAATAACTACGGCACCGTGGGAAGTATCATGTTGACCATCGTCGTCCAGAGAGCAATAGCGAGGCAGTCGTGAGCGTGCGTAGGGGGCAGCGGCTGTTGGTGGCAACCGGATTGTGCTTGTCGGCGCTGTTGGTCGCGTCGGCGAGCGCGTCGGCGTCCTTGGTGGGCGAAGTCACCGAATTCTCGACCGGGATCACCGTGGAAAGCCTTCCGAGCAAGATCACGGTGGGCCCCGAAGGCGATCTCTGGTTCACGGAGCGCAACAACAACCTCAAGGGCAGCAAAGTTGCGCGGATGACCCCGACGGGCGAAGTGACGGAGTTTCCAGTGCTGGCGTTCAGCGAGCCGCAGGGGATCGCGCTGGGCCCGGAAGGCGACCTGTGGTTCACCGAGGTCAACAACCCTGAATGCAACGGCAGTGGATGCCATAGCAAGGTCGGACGGATCGACCCGGCGACGGACGCAGTGGCGGAATTTACGACGGGCATCTCCGAAGGGAGTCAGCCGTGGGAAATCGCGGCGGGACCCAACGGCCACCTGTGGTTCACCGAGTTCGCCGTGGCCGGGTCGAATAGGACCAACCGGATCGGAGAGATCAACCCGGAAAACGACAAAGTCGAAGAGTTCGAACTCCCACTGCCTGACAGCGGTCAGAAGGGCGCGTTTGGGATCACGGCTGGCCCCGAAGGCAACGTCTGGTTCACGGAGGAAGCGGGCAACAGGATCGGGCGGATCACGCCCAGTGGCACTATCACCGAGTTCCCGATCCCGACGGCCAACAGCCAACCGGTGCAGATCGTGACGGGCTCGGACGGCAACCTGTGGTTTGCCGAGCAGGACAGCCTGAAGATTGGACGGATCACCCAGACGGGAACGATCACCGAGTTCCCCCTACCTTCTCCTGACAATGAGCCGCGGGCGATAGCGGCAGGGCCTGACGGCAACATCTGGTTCGCAATGGACAACGGTGACATCGGACGAATCACGCCGACCGGCGTCGTCACGACCTGCACCACGGGGATCAGCGGCGACATCGAAGGGCTCACGGCGGGTCCCGACGAAAGCATGTGGTTCGCCGAGTTCTACGAAGGTCGGATCGGGAAGATCACCGCGACGGGCACCGGCCTGGCATCCAGCTGCACCGGCGGCCCGCCGATCCCGCCCGGCCCTCCGCCCCCCGTTGGTTCGAAACCGCCGCCGCCGCCACCACCACCACCACCGGCAACGGGCACGGTCAGGCTAGACGGATCCAGCCTCGGCGTTCGCGGGGGCGTTGCGACGGCGAAGCTGAGCTGCAGCGGCACCACGACCTGCGTGGGCAAGGTGACGATGACCGTCAAGACCAAGCCCAAGAAAGGCAAGAGGGCCAAGACCGAGATCATCGGAACGGCGAGCTTCTCGATCCCTGCCGGCGAGACGCAGCTCATCAGGATCAAGCTTCTAAGCACCGGTCAGGCGCTCCTGCGAATCGCTCACGGACGTCTCGGCGCTGCCCTCAAGATCGCCAAGCTGTCCCCCAGCCCCGGCAACACGGTGACTCAGAGCGTACGCCTCGAGCAGCAGAAAGCTGTGAAGAAGAAATAGCCGACGCGGTGGCCAGTCTGCGTCGGGCGGGGTCGGAAGCTCCGGGTAGACGGCCCCGATTTGCGGGGCTGCTGAAAGGCCGGGGCCGTGAATTCCTCGGACGTCAGACGGCCGAGCATCACGCGCGCCATCGCATCCGCTTGCGAGTCGAGCGAGCGTTCGCTCTTTGGCGAAGCAGACGCCCGCTGCGGACGATTCCGGGCGCGCCGCCCTACAACCGACTCGTGCTCGGTTGCGCCGGCGAAGCGTAAGCGCTCGCTTCGCCTCGCGTCAAACGTGGTCCTCGTCCGATCCGAGCGCGTCGCCGCGCGGCGCCAAACGCCTCTGCGCGGATGTAGGCGATCGTCCCGCTTCCGCGCCAAGCGGGGCGCCCCTGGCCCCGGGGAAAGATGCCGACCTCGGAATGCTGAGAGCCTAGCCTGGAGGTCAGCTCTCGGTGATTGTGCTCGTCGCGAGTGAGTCGGGATCCTCGACGATGTAGCGCTGCAGTACCCGCCGAACGTGATCGGGGATCGGGGCCTTCTCGCCGAGGCACTCGGCGCGCACGAAGATGTGGACGATCCGACCCGCGGCGAGGGCATCCCCATCCCGGGCGATCCTGATCGCGGATACCATCGATGTGTTGCCAAGGCGCTCGATCTCAAGCGTGATCTCGAGTTCGTCGTCGAAGCGCGCTGGTGCGCGGAAGCGTGCTCCCGTCTCGGCGACCACCAGGTCGAGGCCGTCGCCTGTGAGCGCTTTGTAGGAGCCGAGGGCTTCGCGCCACAGCTCGGTCAGGATGATGTCGAAGTAGACGAAGTAGTTGGCGTTGAAAACGTGGCCCTGGGCGTCGCACTCGTTGTAACGAACTCGCAGGCGGTGCATGAATGCCGCCATCAGCATCACCTCGCTTGGTTGGATTTCGAGGGCCAATCGCCCTTTCCGCTACCTTACCAGTTAGAGATGGTTTACTGGTAAGGTATGCCGCGTGCCGCGGACACCCGAGACGATCCATCTATGGGGCGAGACGCTTTGCCTGGATTACGCCAATAGCGTCGACTGGTCTCCCGAGGATGAGCACAAGCATCCCGAGCAGACCGACGTGCTGCGCACCGGCGACATGCTGGGCCGCTGGGGCCGGCGCCTTGAGGTGCTCCGCGACGACGCGGAGACGGCGAGCGCGGGCGAGCTACGCCGCGCACGCGCGCTACGGGACGCTGTTTACCGTCTTTTCTCCTCGATCAGTCGAGACCAGAAGCCCGTCGGTGAGTACCTCGATGTGCTGATGAGCAACTACACCCAGGCAGTCAAGCACGCCTCTCTGATGGCCGGCGAGGACTTCTACAAGCTCGACTGGCTAGCACGGGACCCACGAAGGATCCGCTACACAGTCGCTACTGACGCGATCGCCCTGCTTCAGGATCCCGGCCGCCTAAAGCGCGTTACCCGCTGCCCTGGGCGGGGCTGCGGATGGTTGTTCCTCAACACAAGCGGACGCCGCCGCTGGTGTTCGATGTCCACCTGCGGCAGCCGCGACAAGATGCGGCGACTGCACCAACGCAAAAACAACACACCGACTGAGCGCGCCCCAGCCACGACTCGAGGGGTTCGTTTTTGTGCCACCGCGCATGGTTGAGTCGGCGGCCTGGAATCGAGAGGCGATCACTCCTGCTTCGAGAGCGGAGCAAGCGCGCCAGCGATGCCGCTCACGCTTCCGTAACGGACGAGTACCGGGTCTGAGACGGTGCACGGCGAGCACTTGTGCTTCCGTCAGCGAAAACGGGCGAGCGCCGAGCTCCAGTCGAAGCTACCGAGCGTCGTCCAACCCGGGCGTCTCGCTGGCTACACGGTGCGCTCCTGCTTTCCGCATGTTCCGGGACCAGCGCTGGCGTCGTGGAGATGCTCGTCGCAACGCGAACACAGGACCTGGTGGCCCCCGTCTTTCTGTTCGCCTCCTAGTCGTGTGTGGCGCGGGTCGCTAGCCCGTCGAGGAACGTCAGCCTCGGTCTCGTTTTAGACTAGGCGCCGGGTCGCGTCGGTGAGACCAAAGCTTGATTGGAGCGAGCCGCTCGACACCTGCAACGCCAGTTTGTGCAATGGCCGAAGCTCGGGTCTCTGGCGCGACGAGGGGAAGTGCTTTCTGCTTTGCGCGGAGCAAGCCAGCGTCTTCAGTCGGGGGATGTGGGCGCAGGGCTGCCCCCCTCGCGATTTGAGACCCGGGACGCTGACCTCCGGGTAAGGTGGGGGAATGGACCAGGATCGGGCGGCAGACTTCGTCAGGCGCTTTACGGAGTTCTGGCATGCGCCTGTGGTCGAGCGCCTCGACACGGTGCTGGCACCCAACGCCCAACTCTCCGCACCGATGGTCTCGACCACATACGGCCTACAGGCGGGCAAGCGCGCCTTCGCCGACCTCTTCGAGTTGATCCCCGACATGACCGCCGAAGTCCACCGCTGGGGCGCCACCTCCGATGGCGTTCTGATCGAGTTCATGGTTCGCGGGACAGCAGGCGGAGCCCCCGTCTCATGGCAGTCGGTCGACCGTTTCGTCCTCAACGAGGACGGGCTCGCCACCGAGCGGTTCACCTACTTCGATTCCTTGCCACTGGTGTTGGCCCTGGTGCGACGTCCCCGAACATGGCTTGGGTTCACGCGCAGCCGCATCAAACAGATGCACCGCTAAGCCTCGGCAAGAAGTGATATGGCATGACTGGCCGGAGGGCGAACAGACTTCCGCTTCCGGTAAAGGGAGCGGCCAACCAGGTTCAACCCCGGCTTTCACGGCTCGTCCGGAGCAGGGGGACTTGTTGAACAGCGCGGCGACTGCCGCTCACACTGGCGATGCGAGCGTCTCGCGCGGTTGGGCGGCGACTACAACACCGGAGCGGCCTGGTACTCCTCGTCGGTGACGTGTTCGCCCCAGGTGGCGGGGCTGCCGGAGTCATCGGCCTCTTGGATCGCGATGTGGACCATGAAGCGGTTTGGGGTGGCGCCGTGCCAGTGTTTCTCGCCGGGCTCGAAGAACACGCGGTCGCCGGGGCGGATGACCTCGATGGCGCCGCCCTCGCGTTGGCAGATGCCGATCCCCTCGGTGACATAGATCGTCTGCCCGAGCGGATGGATGTGCCAGGCGGTGCGCGCGCCGGGGGTGAAGTGGACGAGGTTGGCCTGTGCTCGATTGGGAGCGGGCGGTGCGGCGACTGCGTCGATGTAGACGGCTCCGGTGAACCAGTCGCTCGGCCCGATCGCGGTCTCAAAGGGGCTCTTGGTGATCTGCATGTCGTGTCTCCTCGGTATGCGTGGCCTGATGGTGCGGATGCCGTCGGGTGTGTAGCTCAGCATCGCCCGCCTAAACTATGCCCTGATCGAAATAAAGACACCCCACGCGCAGAGAAGCTTTAGTTCGCTGGTGTGCCAGCCAACGCTCAGCTCGCCACGATCACGGTCGTGCGATAGGGGTGCAAGCCGCGACGTCGTGCCGACTTGACGCGCTTCCAGGCTTGCGCGATAGGAGCTGTGAGTGTGGCCGTGCCCGGGGTCAGCACGCGGAAGGCGTACACCACGACGGGCAGTGTGGAGGCCCCGCTGCTCGGGCAGAGCGCTACGCGCCGCAGCACGCTGGGGTCCGACGAGCGAGCGGCGGCCCAGGGGAAGACGCGCGGGGGCGGCTTGGTGCCGACGGGCCAGGAGAGGTACTTCTCGGCCTCGACCAACTCCACATAGACGACCGCGCCCACCTTGACTGTGAGCGTGGCGCCGCTCTCCGGCGCGATGCTGGGCAAGAATGTCATAGGGGACCTCACACAACCGTTGGGGCCCTTCCCCGGGAAGGTGCCCGGACGCCCGCAGGCCACGAGCACAACAGCACAGAGCACAGCACCAGGGAAAGCGCTCGGATACCTCATTGTCCACCTATACGTTGATCGCCCCCATGACGTCACAAGGTAGCCGCTCCACGACCCCCGACCTGGTGGAGCTTTCACGACGATCGGTCTGGAGGCGGTCGCCGCGCGCGCGCTCAGGCTCGAGGAGGTGAGGAGCGAGTGATAGTGATGTACCAGTAGCCGCCGGCAAGGTTCAGCACCGCAACAGCCAGGAAGAAGGCTGCCCATCCGTAGGCGGCGTACGATAGGCAAATGACGCCCCGAGGTGGCTGCGAAGGAGCCACCGGCGATATGCGCGACCCCGAAGGCGTGGAGGTGGCGGTATTCCCATGGATTGATCAGGCGTTGCATGCCTGGTCGCGAGGGAGATGCCCACCATCGGCGGAGACCTTTCCAAGCGGCGTTGTCGTTGGCTGCGTTCATCGGGGGCGTTATCCCGCTATGGACCGATTGCTCCACCGCACTGCGGCGGCCCGAGGAGGTCCCAGCGGTTGCCGGCAACATCGAGGAAGACGGCGACCTGTCCGTGCGGTTCGTGCCGCGGCTCGGTGATGAAGTCGACGCCTGACCCTCGCATCCGATCGTAGGCGGTTCCGAAGTCGTCGACGCGCAGGAACAGACCCACCCGGCCCGCGAACTGGTCTCCGACCGCGCGTGCCTGCCGGTCACCGTCGGCTCGGGCGAGCAGCAGCGCGGTGGTCTCACCAGGTGGTCGCACGACGACCCACCGCTTTGGCCGGCCGTCGTTGGTCAGTGACGGCGAGTCCTCGACGAGTTCAAATCCGAGAAGCCTCACGAAGAACCGGATGGCCTCGTCGTAATCGTCGACGATCAGCGCGACCTGCTCAAGATACATATCGCTAAGACAACCACGACAGCCGGATCGCATCCCCGCGGCTATGCGCGCCGGTGGGTGGTGGCGGGTTGGGGGCGGGAGCTGTTGCCGCTTGGCGAAGTTGGCCATGTGAAACGAAGTTGGAGCCCAGGAGCGCGCTTGTCAGCCGCGGGCCGACGAGGCACGGCCGAACCAGGATCTGCTTCCCGCCACACGCCCATGCGGGGCCTGGCAGTGTTCGGTCAGAGACCGGGTAATTAACCGCTCGGGTCGGCGAGGTGATAGACGCCGTCGACGTCGCGTTCGACCGATTTCGCGCCACCCCCACCCGCGACCGGATGCTAAGGGAACCGGTAGTAGTCGTCGTCTCGACACCGGACAAAGCAACGTAGTCTCAGATGGATGAGACACCTACGGTCTCACATGGATGAGATTGGGCAGTCTCACATCGATGAGACGCCGCAGTCGGCGAACACGAACCCCGACTACAACTCGCCGCCTGGTCACGACCACACTTACGACCAAGACCATTAGCCCAAGACCTCGACGTACCCGTCGGTCCCGTGCACCCGGATCCGCTGCCCGTCGCGGATGAGCTGGGTGGCGCGCTCCACCCCCACGACGGCCGGCAGCCCGTACTCGCGCGCGATCACCGCACCATGGGTCATGAGGCCGCCGACCTCGGTGATCAAGCCGCCGATCGTCACGAACAGAGGGGTCCAGCTGGGATCGGTGTACGTGGTGACCAGGATGTCGCCCGGCTCGAGGTCTGCCTGCGCCATGTCCAGGATGACGCGCGCCCTCCCCTCGACGGCTCCGGCGGACACCGGGAGACCCACGAGTGCGCCGGCGGGGAGATCGTCACGCCGGTAGCTCCCGGTGAGGACCTCGCCCTCCGAGGTCAGCACTCGCGGCGGCGTCAGCGACAGATATGAGTTGAACGCGTCCTTGCGCTGTTGGATGAGCTCGCGATCCACTTCCTGGTCGCGCACGACGTCGTGCAACTCGTGGAGTGTCAGATAGAAGATGTCCTGCGCCTCGCGCAGCACACCCGCGAGCTTCAAACGCTCTGCCTCGCGCAGCAGAGCCTGCTTGTAGACGAAGTAGCGGCTGACCATTCCGTACTTCGGATACTCGCGGTACCCGGCAAAGGTCCTCACCCGGTCGATCATCTGCTTGGTCTCCCCTGCCTTGCGCTCACCGTCGGGCAGGTCGCGGAGCGCTGCCAGCAGCTCCTGCTCCTTCATAGCGGCTTCTCGCCGTCCCTGCTCGAACCGCTGCGAACCCGCACACGGCTGGAAGTTCCTGACATGAGCGAGGATCATCGGCACGAGGGCAGACGGCTGCTCGCTCCACCGCGTCCGGGTGATGTCGATCTCACCAGCGCACCGCATGCCGTACCTGTCCAGATAGGCCTGGATCGCCTCGCGCGCCTCCTTGCCGCCCGCGAGCGCGGACATGTGGTCCAGAAAGTGCTCATCATCGACGTCCCGCAGGAACGCGACGACCTCCGGGAACGGGCGGATCACATCCGCCACGTCCAGCAGCGCGAGCCCCATCTCCGAGGTGACGTTCCCGGCCACGGACTGCGTGAGCGTGTCGGCCACGTTCTTCTCGCCCAACCACTCCCCCATGTGCTCGTTCAACCACCGACCGGCCTCCGCCGCGGAGGTGATTACCTCCAGGCCGCGTGGATCGAAGATGACCCGCCTCAGCTCCGGGAGGTCCGCCAGGATGAGCTCGATCAGCTCCGATCCGGACTTCGCCTCGATCGCCCGCTTCAGCGCGGCGGTCGACGCGTGGCCTCGCTCGATCAGCTCGCCCACGATCGCCGGGTCGGCAGCGAGCGGTTCCTGCTCGGCCAGGGCGAACACCCCGGTGAGCTGCTCGTCAGGGCGGGCCGCAACGAAGTCGCCGCGCTCCACGATCGTCCGCAGCGCGTCACCCATCAGCGGGTCGGACCCCCCCATGGCGCGGAGTAGCCCCGCCCGAGTTGTGGGGGCACCGAGCATCTCGGTGACGTCGACGAAGAGCCTTCCGCCCGCCACGGACATCGGCCGCGGAGTGGTGAGCTGCCACAGCGAGAGGCCCAGCGGCTTGATGGGGTCCGTCATCATCTGCTGGTGTCCCACGGAGACGTACACGTGGTTCTTGCGATCTCCCACCTCAGGGACGGGAAAGAGCGTCGTGATCGGGCGGCTCTGCACGATCTGGAACCCGCCTTCAGCCAGGCACCACTCGATGTCTTGGGGGCGCCCGAAGAACTCCTCGATCCGTCGTCCCAGCTGCGCGAGCGCCAGGATGTCACCATCCGCAAGCGCCGGCTGCTCGTTGGCGAGTGTCCGTAGGACAATCGCACCATCGCGCACCGTGTAGACGTCCGGGTTCACCCGTCCTGAGACCAATTCCTCGCCCAAGCCGGGGATCGCCTCCACGACGGCGAGCTTCCGGTTGCAGGTAAGCGGGTCGGCGGTGAACAGGATCCCCGAGGCCACCGGCATGACCATCTGCTGCACGACCACAGCCATCTGGACGTGCCGATTCTCGATACCACCCTGCAGGCGATAGGTCACGGCCCGCTCGCTGAACAGTGAGGCCCAGCACCGGCGGACGTCTCCCAGGATCGCCTCCAGACCGCAGACGTTCAGGTAGGTGTCGTGCTGACCCGCAAAGGATGCCGTCGGCGAGTCCTCCGCGATGGCGCTGGAGCGGACCGCATAGGCGAGGTCCTCGCCACACCGAACCAACGCACCGGCGACCGCTTCCACCAGGTCGCCGGGAAGGACGATCTCCTCGATCCTTCTGCGAAGCTCGGCGCTGAGCGCGGCCACGCCGTCTCGGTCCGTGAGCTTCAGGCGGGAGAGACGATCGAGTTGTACATGAATCGACGGTGCCTGGGCCACAGTCCGCCGGAATGCCTCTGTCGTGATGCAGAACCCGGGTGGCACCCGCACCCCCTCGATCCGCAGGAGCTCTCCCAGAAGCGCCCCCTTGCCGCCTGCCACCGCAACCTGAGTCCGGTCGATCTCCTGGATATCCAATACGTCATCGCCCATCCGGTTCACCTCCGCCTGAGTTGCCCGCGCAACCCGTTCGAAATCTCTCTTTTGCCATTCGGCTGGCGATTATGCGGCACGAATCGCGGCCTCATGAGGGCCTTCGATCCGGTATAAATTGGAAGTGGAGAGGCGAGGTTCGCGATCGACCATTCGACGCTCGTGCCAGCGTCAGCAGCCCTCCCCCAGCCACTGGGCGCACGCGTAGTAGTCCGAAACCGTGGCGCTGTCGAATAGCCTCAAAAACCGGCGTGGCAAAGTCCTCGAAAAGATTCCGCGAGGCGGTGTCCGATCGGGACAGAGGTGTTCGTAGAAGGGTAAGCGGCGGTCCACGAGGGGCCACCCCGAATGACAGGAGATGATTCGAAATGCAATACCTAGTTTCTGTAATCGACGACGGCACCGGCCCGGACACCCCGACGGAGGACGCTGCCATCGACTTGTTCAACGAGCGGCTCCAAGCCGAGGGTTATTGGGTGTTTGCCGGCGGCCTCGGGTCGCCCGACCCGGCCACTGTCATCGACAACCGGGGTGAGGAGGCGGTGGTCACCGACGGGCCCTTCGTGGAGTCGAAGGAGTACATCGCCGGCTTCTGGATCATCGAGGCTCCCGACCTCGACGTGGCGCTCGAGCTCGCCACCGAGGGGTCGAAGGCCTGCAACCGCAAGATCGAGGTGCGGCCGTTCCTGTGAACCTGGTCGACGTCCGGGAGGCGATTACTCAAGCCCAGCACGAGGAGTGGGCGCGGGTGGTCGCCTCCCTGACCGGGCGGTTCGGTGACCTCGACATCGCCGAGGAGGCAGCAGCCGAGGCGTTCGCGACCGCGGTCGAGCGGTGGCCGACCGACGGCGTACCGCCCAACCCCGGCGGCTGGCTGACCACCACCGCCAAGCGCAAGGCCATCGACCGGCTCCGGCGCGAGAACAAGCGTGAGGACAAGCACAAGGAGGCCCAGATGGTGTACGACGATGACCCGCCCGAGCTCGCGTGCAGTAGGCGGCCACCACTACCCCTAGCTCCCAGCCCACCCTCGCCAGTCTCATATGGATGCGAAGCACCAGTCGCATATCAGTGAGATCGAGCGGTCGCATATCGATGAGCCGCCGCAGAGACGACAGAAATCTTCAGGGCGTATATTCGCTGTATGGCCACTACGACCGCCTATTGCGAAAGATCTAAAGAACACACGCCCCATAGCTCGACCGCCGAGCCGCCTAAGCCATTCAAATATCCGTTCCCGTTCTTTATTCCGGACTTCGGGACTGTGGTAGCTTCTGCGCCGCTAACCAACTAGGAATGGAGAGGGCATGGCCCAAGAAGTCGAGTTTGGTCAAGGTGCAGCCGGGAAGATCCGTAGTTTCTGGGTAGGTTTCGGGCTCGCCGCCATCACCTTCGGAATCTATGGCCTCTGCTGGTACTACTTCGTCAATGACGAGCTGAAGGACATCGGGATCGACAAGAATGATCAGAACCTTGCACAGTCGAGTCCTGCCATGTCGGTCACAGCGATCCTGGTCGGTGGATGGTTCATCATCCCGCCACTGCTCTCGATCTACAATTACGGGCAGCGCATCAAGCGAGCTCAGCGCCTCGCTGGCGTCCCGCGAGAACAGCAGATAGACCCGATCATCGCGTTCTTGCTCTACTTTCCAGGAATATTGCTTGTCGTACCGTACTTCCTGCACTTCTGGTATGTCACAAAGCACCAGAACGTCGCTCTCAGAGCCGTCGGAGGCCTACCTATCGATGGACAAGTAGCCGCTAACGTCGAGCTTTAGGCGGGATAGCTCGTAAGGTGGCGTCTCAGTTTGTAACAACTAGTAGTGAGTCAGCTTGAATCACGCTTATGGGTAAGTTGACAAGATGCGCTGTCACTTCTACCAAGGTTCTGCCATCCCGCCAGCCCGCGTCGGGCTGATCGCCTCCCATGGAGGCGCGGCCTTCGCCTATGGCGCGATCTGACGCCTACAGCTACGGAAGCGTCTTCGATGAGGTCGCCGAGGACTATGACCGTCATCGTCCGACCTACCCGGACGTACTTGTCGACCAGGCGTGCGAGGCCGCCGACATTGGCCCCGGCGCCGCGGTGCTCGAGATCGGCTGCGGCACGGGGCAGCTCACGCGCAGCCTGCTTGCCCGCGGGCTGCGGGTGACAGCCGTGGAGCCGGGCCAGCAGCTGATCGCGCGGGCTCGCGATCAGTGCAACGGCATCGGCGATGTGCAGTTCGTCAACGCGCGCCTGGAGGACGCCTCGCTGCCGCGTGCCCAGTATTCGGCTGTGTTCTCGGCGTCGGCGATCCATTGGATCGATCCGGATGTGGGCTGGAGCAAGGCGGCCGACGCGCTGGTGGACGGCGGGAGCCTTGCTCTGGTCTCCTACTTCGGGCTCGAGGATCCCCGCAGCGCCGACGATCAGCAGGCCCTGCGTGCCGCCATGACGACGATCGCGCCCGAACTTGCCGCCGATTGGCCTACCTACCGGGACCTCACCTGCACCCTCGCCGGCGTTGCGGCCCGACGCGACAACATCTCGGAGGTGTGGGCGTGGCTGGGGACCTATGAGATCGCGCGTAGGTACGCGGCGGACCTGTTTGATGACGCGCAAGTCGCCGCGGTGCCGACGCTGCTGGAGCACACCGCTGACGAGCTCAACGCTCTGCTGGGCACCATGTCATTCTGGGCAAGATTGTCACCCAGACAGCGCGACGCTCTCGCCGCCGAAAATCAAACCTTCCATCAGCGGATCGGCCGGCCGATCCGCTCTAGCACAGTCGCCTGCCTAGTAGTGGCACGGCGCGAGCCCCGCACCTGACCAGCTAGCGCTTCTCCCTTGGCCGCTCAGTACCGAGCACTCGGTCTTCCGCTCGGGCTCGCAGCAGCTCGCCTGCGTGACGGGCGTGCAGCGATCGGTCTCTATCTCAGCCACGCAGACAGCTCCTCGAGCGCGTCAGGGTTCACGTAATAGTAGGCCCACAGGCCACGGCGCTCGGAGTCGACGATCCCCGCGGCGCGCAGCTTGCCGAGATGGTGCGAGAGCGTGGGCTGGGCGATGTCGAACAGCGGCACGAGCTCGCACACGCAGACCTTCCCGGCATGGCGGCGCAGCACGTCGACGAGCTGCAAGCGAATTGGGTCGCCGAGCGCTTTGGCGACCTCGGCCATCCGTGTCGCCTGCTCGCGCTGAACGTCGGGGTAGACGACCGGCTCACAACACCTCTCCCCTGCCGCGCGCTTGGTCTTCGGGGTGATCTCCAGATCGACAGCCATCGATCTATATATATCTATTGAAGTGGCATTTGTCAATGCAATACGATGCCAGCGATGACCGCGCCGCTCCCCCGTCGCCTGTTCGCCGAGCTGCTCGGCTCCGCGTTCCTCGCGGCGCTCGTGATCGGCTCGGGGATCGCAGCCCAGACGCTATCCCCAGGCGACGTCGGCTTGCAGCTGTTCGAGAACGCAGCCGCCACCGCGGCCGGCCTGTTCGCGATCATCCTCATGTTCGGACCGGTCTCCGGCGGGCACTTCAACCCTGCCGTCTCGCTCGCCGACGCCAGCTTCGGCGGCATCAATCGCCGCGACGCGCTCGCCTACATCCCCGCCCAGATCGCCGGCTGCATCCTCGGCGCGATCACAGCCAACGCCATGTTCAGCCTCGCCGCGATCAGCATTTCAAGCCACCACCGCGCATCGCCAGCCCACCTCTTCTCGGAGGCAATCGCCACCGGCGGCCTGCTACTCGTGATCTTCGCGCTCGCGCGCACCGGACGCGCACGCACAGCACCGGCGGCCGTAGGTGCGTACATCGGAGCCGCCTACTTCTTCACCAGCTCAGCCAGCTTCGCCAACCCCGCGATCAGCATCGGCCGCATGTTCTCCAACACGTTCGCCGGGATCGCACCCGCCTCGGTGCCCACCTTCATCCTCGCCCAACTCGTCGGCACCACGTGCGCGATCCTCGCGCTCAGAGTCCTCTACCCCGACGTCACGGCGGACGAGGCAGCCGAGGTCGTTCTGCCGCACAACGGGCGGCCAGCAGGCGCAGTCAGCGGCGCAACGCGAGGCTAGAGCAGCCGATGGCGACCATCCTGTTCGTCTGCCTGCACAACGCCGGGCGCTCGCAGATGAGCCAGGCGCTCTTCGAGCGGGCCGCCGCCGGCAAGCACACCGCGCTATCGGCCGGTACAACACCGGCCAAGCACGTCCACCCCCAGGTCATCGAGGTCATGCGCGAACTCGACATCGACCTTTCCGACCGCCGCCCCCAGCTGCTCACCCGCGAGCTCGCTGAACAGGCAAACGTCATCGTCACGATGGGCTGCGGCGACCAATGCCCCTACATCCCAGACAAGCGCTACATCAACTGGGACCTCCCCGACCCCAAGGACCGCCCGCTCGCCGAGGTCCGAGCCACACGAGACGAGATCGCCAGCCGCGTCAGCAATCTCCTCGCAGAGCTCGGGCACTAACCGCCCCGCCGGTCGCCGAAGACGACAGCCGAAGGTCTCTCACACGACGTGAGAGACCTCCCCGGCAGAGGCATGCGAGCTCACGCCTTCACGCTGATGATGACGCGGCCGAACGCCTTGCGGCTCTCGGCGTATTCGTGCGCCGCCGCTGCATCGGCGAGCGGGAACGAGCGATCGATCTCTACTCGCAGCTCGCCGCTTGCGACTTGCTCCAACATGTCGCCGATCATGGGATGGACGCGGGCGTACTCCGACAGGATTGCTCCGCCGAGAAAGACGCCGTGCAGCGAGTTGTTGCGCATCCAGAGCAACCGCGCCTCGACCTGCGAGCCCGCACGTGCGGCTACCCCGACGCTGACGAGCGTTCCCCGGTACGCGAGCACGCCGATGCTATCGACGAGGTTTTGGCCTCCGATCGAGTCGAGGACGACCTCGACGCCGCGCGAGTCGGTCAGCTGGTTAGTGCGCTCGACGAAACTCTCGGTCGCGTAGTTGATCCCGTGATCGAGTCCGAGCGTCTCTAGTCGCTTTAGCTTCTCGTCGCTGGAGGCAGTCGCGATTACGGTCGCGCCTGCGCGCTTGGCGAGCTGGATCGCGGCCATCCCGACGCCGCCGGCACCGGCGTGGATCAGAACGGTCTGGCCCGCGGCGAGTTTGCCTGCGGTGAACAGGCACTCGTATGCGGTTCCGAACGCGACCGGCACGCACGCGGCGCGCTGCGCATCCAGCCCGGCGGGGATCGGCCAGGTCATCGCCGCGGGGACCGCTCGCCTGGCGGCATGCGACCCTGCTGTGTTCAGGGCAACCACCCGGTCGCCAACCGCGCGTCCCTCTACCCCGACGGCGACCTCGCTGAGGGTGCCGGCGCTCAGATAACCGACGATATGTGGGGTCGCAGGCAGATCCCCTGCTGCGCGAGCGAGCAGATCACCCCCCTCGATGCTGATCGCCTCGGCGTCAACAACCACGCAGCCATCAGGGCATTCCGGGTCGGCTACATCTTCGTAGCGAAGCACCTCCGGTCCGCCGTTCTCGTAGATAACCGCTGCCTTCATTTGCGCCATCCTCTCGCTTTCGACGCTGCGCCATCAGATCTCATGCTCGGTCTTCAGCCACGCACGGTAGCGGCCAAGCGCCGCGCTGCAAGTCAGCGGAGTTCGGCTTTACCGCGACCGCGAATGACATCAGCGGTCGATGCTCGCATCAAAGGCGACCTACCAACGTTCTGCGCGCGGCGTGTGTCAGCGCCGCGATGGAACTGCTGAGGTCGACTTCATCACCGGGCTGGTCAGTCCGCGGGCGCGTTTGTCTCATTTTGAAAAAACGCTTACCGTCTCACGTCGAGGTAGGTCTTCTCGACGTGAGAAGCTGTAGCTAAATCCGTTCGATCTTCGCCAACCAGGCCGGTACATACTGTGCGTCGAACCTTGTCTGGATCCGATCCGGACTGATGGAGGCAATGCTCCAGCCGCCACTAGGTTTGAATGCCGCCCTGAGCTCGTCCTGACCAACGGGATGCGGACCGGTGTCAGGTCCGATATCACTGAAACAGAGCACGTACAAGTTCCCGCCACGACTCGTCACGGACGCAAGACCCGCGACGTAATCTCGCCGCTCATCACTGTCGAATGTGTGGAACAACCCGCAATCGAGCACTGTCTCAAACATTTGGCCCAGGCGGTCCAGATGCAAGGCATCGGCAACCACGAAGTCAGCGTCTATACCGCGAGCCGCGGCCTTCTCCCGCGCGATCGCCAGTGCGGTCTCAGCCACATCGACTCCCAGAACATGCAGCCCCAGAGAGGCAACCTGAAGGGCGTTCTCGCCTGTCCCGCAGCCCGCGTCGAGGACTGCGCCGGAGAATGCTCCTTCGCCCATCAGATGCAGTATCGCCGCCTGTGGTCGTCCAATATCCCAGGGCGCCGGTCCATTGAGGTACGACGCATCCCAGGGCTGACCCGCCCGCCGCTCGTGACTGGTTGGTTGCCGCCCGCTGTAGGAATCGCCAGCTCGGACTCCGGTCCGCTCGGACATCTCCGTCCCTTTCCTGCGACTGGTGTAATCGAGCCTCCATCGTCGCATGCAGCGGTTCACCGCGACAAGCCACAGGGCATCTTGGGCAATCTCAGCGCATCCCTGAGGCGAAGGTGCTGTAGGCGACGCGGGTGATCTCGACCATCACGGCTACATTCATCCCGTCCGGGTGATGCGGTGGCGGTGAGTGGCCGCAAGACTTGGGTCTCGATCGTTGGGTGTGGGTTTTATGGGTGTCTGTGTGAGGGAGGTTATGGTCGTGCCTGACGAGCATGTGGCACAGGAGGAGACTCCTGGCCTCGGACTTCTCAGCCCGCGGCGCCGGCATCTGCTCGAGCTGGAGTTCGGCGACCGCAAGGACTTTGACGATCCGAGCCAGGAGTGGCGGCGGCTGTTCTCCGAGCTGCTCGGCACATTCATGCTGGTGCTCGTCGCCGCCGGGGGCGGGATCCTGCACGGTCAGGGGCAGATCAGCCTGGCGGCGGCTGTGGTTGCGCCTGGACTGATGGTGATGGCGATCATTCTGTTCATGGGCGCGGTCTCGGGCGCGCACCTGAACCCCGCGGTTTCGCTCGCGTTTGCGTTGCGCGGTGACTTCCCGTGGAAGCGCCTGCCCGGGTACGTCATCGTCCAGTTGATCGGCGCGACGCTGGCGTGCCTGTTTTTGCTCGCGGTGTTCGGCAACATCCAGCATCTCGGAGCAACGATGCCGGGCCCGGGATACGCGAACTGGCAGGCGCTGCTGATGGAGATCGTGCTCACGGCGACGCTGGTCAGCGTGATCTTGGGAACCGCTTCCTCCGCGCAGAACGTCGGCGCGATCGCCGCGCTGGGTGTAGGCGGGTACATAGCGCTCGCAGGGCTGTGGTCGGCGCCTGTGAGCGGCACTTCGATGAACCCGGCGCGCTCCTTCGGCCCAGCGCTTGTGAGTGGTGACTTCATGAGCTACTGGGTGTATGTCGTGGGGCCGCTCGCGGGTGCGTTGATCGCGGTCGGCTGCGCGTACGTGCTGCGAGGGCGCGGCGGGGGCAAGTCCGGCTACACCGCCGGCTCCGGCAGACTTGACGAGAATGAGTGGAGCGAGCGAGAGCGCTTCTCACGGCAGGCCGAGCGAGACACAGCGACCTCTTCCGCCGACACCGACACGCGAAGGAGCGAGCCGTGACCGATGTGCTTGCGAGCTGGAAGGATGGCCCTGCCAAGCAGACCATCGTTGATTTCGTCACATCGACGACAACGCAGGGCCCGGGGTTCGTCGCGGTGGCAGACCGAATCGCGACGTTCGACAACGACGGGACGTTGTGGGTTGAGCAGCCCTTGCCGCCGCAGTTTGACTTCGTGTTTCGTAAGTGGGCCTAGGAGATCAAAGGGACCCGTCGCTTGCCGGCCAGCAGCCCTACAAGGCAATCGTGGAGAAAGACTCGGCGTTCTTCGAGGCTCTTGCGATCCAAGACCCAAGTGCGGTGGAGCTGCTCCTAGCGGCGTTTGCTCGCTCGTGGGCGGGAACCGCGCCGAGGAGTTCGATGCGCAGGCGCGCGAGTGGCTAAAGACCGTCAAGCAGCCGAAGCTGGGCGTGCTGTACGTCGACATCCCTGGCCTTCTATCACGACACCCTGGGCTTCGAGATCCGCAACAGCGTCGGATAGCACTGGATCATGGTCGGTCCTCCGACCGGCCCAGTACGCCCATCGTCCTGGAGGCACCAGCCGCCGACATCGTGGGGTGCAGACTTGTGGTGCAGACTGTCGATTTCGCGCCTCGTTGTTCGTCTTAATACGACCGTACACACCGGGTCGATGTGACCCACGACTTCAGGAGTGACCATGACCGGATCTTCCACCCAGGGAATCAAGACCGTGCTGCATCCCGTGTCCGACCTGGGGGCGGCCAAGGCGGTGTACGCCGCCCTGCTCGGCGTATCGCCGACGGCCGACGCTGACTACTACGTCGGCTTCGAGGCCGAAGGCCAGCACATTGGGCTGGTGCCGGGCGGTGGACCGCAGGGCATGACCTCGCCGGTGGCCTTCTGGCATGTGGCGGACATCGAGGCGAAGCTGGCCGAGGTGACCGCCGCAGGTGCCACCGTGAAGGAACCCGCGCACGACGTCGGTGGCGGCCGGCTGGTGGCCACATTCACCGACCCCGATGGCAACGTCCTTGGGTTGCTTGAGGACCGATGAGCGAGTCAGGCGACGCCAGCGGAGACCACGAGGACGCTCCGCCTAGCAGAATGGAGACATGATGAGCATGGCCACGAGGACGGACCCGCAGTCGTCTGCGCTGCCTGGCGCCGACGCCCACGATCTGATCCGTGTGCACGGCGCGCGCGTGAACAACCTCAAGGACGTGAGCGTCGAGATCCCGAAGCGCCGGCTGACGGCGTTCACCGGCGTCTCCGGCTCAGGCAAGAGCTCGCTGGTGTTTGGCACGATCGCCGCGGAGTCCCAGCGGCTGATCAACGAGACCTACAGCGCTTTCGTGCAGGGCTTCATGCCGACGCTGGCGCGGCCCGAGGTCGATGTGCTCGAAGGGCTGACGACCGCGATCGTGGTCGACCAGGAGCGGATGGGCGCCGACGTTCGCTCCACGGTCGGCACCGCCACCGACGCGGGCGCGATGCTGCGCATCCTCTTCAGCCGGCTCGGGAAGCCGCACATCGGCTCACCCCAGGCGTTCTCCTTCAACGTAGCTTCGATCTCGGGCGCCGGGGCGGTCACGTTTGAACGCGGTGGTCGCACGACGAAAGAGAAGCGAAGCTTCAGCATCCTCGGTGGCCAGTGCCCTCGCTGCGAGGGCCGGGGCACCGTCTCCGACATCGATCTCACTCAGCTGTATGACGACAGCAAGTCGCTCAGAGACGGTGCACTCACTATCCCCGGCTACAGCATGGACGGCTGGTACGGGCGGATCTTTCTGGGCTGCGGTTTCTTCGACCCGGACAAGCCCATCAAGAAGTACACCAAGAAGGAACTGAACGATCTCCTCCACAAGGAGCCAACCAAGATCAAGGTCGACGGGGTCAACCTGACCTATGAGGGCCTGATCCCACGGATCCAGAAGTCGATGCTCTCCAAGGACGTCGACTCGCTGCAATCCCACATCCGTGCCTTCGTGGAGCGGGCAGTCACTTTCACCACCTGTCCCGAGTGCGACGGGACCCGACTCAGCGCGGAGGCCCGTTCATCGAAGATCAAGGGGATCAACATCGCTGAGGCCTGCGCGATGCAGATCAGCGATCTCGCCACGTGGGTGAGCAAATTCGAGAACAAGTCGGTCTCACCGCTGCTCGAGGCGCTCCGGGCGACCCTCGACTCGTTCGTAGACATCGGGCTTGGGCTACCTCTCGCTCGAGCGGCCCTCGGGAACGCTCTCGGGCGGTGAGGCCCAGCGCGTCAAGATGGTCCGCCAGCTCGGCTCCTCGCTCACCGACGTCACCTATGTCTTCGACGAGCCGACGATCGGGCTGCATCCGCACGACATCGAGCGGATGAACGAGCTGCTGCTGCAGCTGCGCGACAAGGGCAACACCGTGCTGGTCGTGGAGCACAAGCCAGAGACGATCGCGATCGCCGACCATGTCGTCGACCTCGGCCCGGCGGCCGGAACCGAGGGCGGCGAGGTGGTGTTCGAGGGGACCGTCGAGGGACTCAGGGGGAGCGACACGATCACCGGCCGCCACCTCGATGACCGGTCCACCCTCAAGCAGGAGGTGCGAACGCCGGACGGCACGCTCGAGGTCCGCGGCGCCAGCACCCACAATTTGCAGGACGTCGACGTCGATATCCCGCTCGGTGTGCTGGTCGTCATCACCGGCGTGGCCGGCTCGGGCAAGAGTTCGCTGATCGACGGCTCGATCGTCGCCCCGCCCCGGGGTCGTCTCGATCGATCAGGCCGCGATCAAGGGCTCGCGGCGCAGCAACCCGGCGACGTACACCGGACTGCTCGACCCGATCCGCAAGGCGTTCGCAAAGGAGAACGGTGTGAAGCCGGCACTATTCAGCGCCAACTCCGAGGGCGCTTGCCCGAACTGCAACGGTGCCGGCGTGATCTACACCGACCTGGCGATGATGGCCGGCGTCGCCGTCCCCTGCGAGGTGTGCGAAGGGAAGCGCTTCCAGGCCGAGGTGCTCGAGTACGAGTTCGGCGGTAAGGACATCAGCGAGGTGCTCGCGATGCCGGTGATTGAGGCCGAGAAGTTCTTCGGCGCCGGCAAGGCGAAGACGCCGACAGCGCACAAGATCCTCGAGCGGCTCGCTGACGTCGGGCTCGGCTACCTCAGCCTCGGCCAACCGCTCCCCACGCTCTCCGGCGGTGAGCGCCAGCGGCTCAAGCTGGCCACCCAAATGGCCGAGAAGGGCGAGGTCTACGTCCTCGACGAGCCGACCACCGGCCTGCACCTCGCCGATGTCGAGCAGCTACTCGGCCTGCTCGACCGACTTGTCGACTCCGGCAAGTCGGTCATCGTCATCGAGCACCACCAGGCGGTCATGGCGCACGCCGACTGGATCATCGACCTTGGCCCCGGCGCCGGCCACGACGGCGGGCGGATCGTCTTCGAGGGCGCACCCGCCGAGCTTGTCGGCGGGCGGGAGGGAATCCCATCCCTCACTGGTGAGCATCTCGCGGCGTACGTCGGCGCCTGACCGAGCCTCGAAGGGGACCGGAGAGACATCAGTGGGATGCGGCGTCTTCGGTCTAGGTGACTAGTAGATGACGCGAAAGGAACTCGACCTGGTCCGCTGCAACTTGTTCGAACCCGTCACCCACGAAACCGCCGAAATGGTCGATCGGATAGTCACGCAACTCCCCATGTGGCGCACGCTTGACGGTCCGCTCGGCAGCCCGACGTGGAGCCATGTGGTCTTGCTGGCCGAGACAGACGAGTAGCGGGCAATGCACCCGGTGGGCCACCCGAACCGGTCTATAGGGAACCTTCAGAAACGACAATGGCAAAAACTCGTTGCGCCAGAGAGAGTCGTCGCCACAAACCGAGTCAAAACCAGGTAGCGCCTCGGGCTGTGTGAACACGGCGTAGGAGCCCGGTCGATCGACAACCGGGACGCGCACCGGCTTGCGACCAACCATGTTGCGCAACGTATCGACGGCAAGCCGCATCAAATTACGCCCCGGCATACTCAGCAACACGGCGATCGAGTCTGCGGCTGGACACAGGACGACGGCAGCCGCGATCTGCTGGTCAGCGGCGGCCGTGTAGATAGCATGGCCGCCCGCCGCCGAGAAGCCCCAGACAGCCACGGCATTACCATCAATGCCCTCTAGCCCACGAGCGAAGGACACAGCCGAGCGGAAGTCGGCACGCTGCAGAGCCAGGTCGATAAGTTGGCGCGGCTCGCCGCTGCTAGCACCGAGATAGCGGAAGTCAAACGTGAATGCTGTTATGCCGATATCCGCAAACCGCTCAGCAAACGCCGGCAGACCGTTATCACGTGTAAGGCTGAAGCCATTAGCCATCACTACACACGGCGTGGTTGTCCCCGGCCGAGCACGTGGTCGGTAAACCCGGGCAGCGCAGTCCACACCATCAGAACGAAACGTTGTCTCCTCGACTCTCATCCCCAAGCCCGATCTGGCGTCACGTGCCACTCCCAAGAGAGCACTCCCGATACCCATCTAACCTATAAGCCATGCCCTCCACCCCCTATGAACTTCTCAAAGGTGACCTGCACCGTCACGACACCTCGAGCCACGCACACCCCCACACTGGACCGCACGAACACCATTCCCATCCTCATCAGCACCCGCTCGACGATCGTATCGAGAGTGCCCACGGTCATTCTCACGGGCTCGTGGACGAGAGCATCAAGCGCTCGCGCGAGGGCGTTCGGGCCGTCACCCTCGCGCTTGGCATCCTCGCAAGCACCGCCGCGATACAGGCACTCGTGTTCGCCCTCACGGGCAGCCTAGCGTTGCTGGCTGACCTGATCCACAATGGCGGAGACGCACTGACCGCGATCCCCCTCGGCATCGCGTTTGTGCTGCGCTCCCCGCGCGCCGAGCGCCTAGCGGGACTGGCGGTCGTGGCGACCATATTCATCTCCGCCTGCGTTGCAGCCTATGAGTCAATCCTGCGCCTCATTCATCCATCCACACCTGGCCACCTGCTCGCCCTCACATTCGCAGGGATGGTCGGGTTCGCCGGGAACTGGATTGCCGCAAGGGTGCGTACCCGCGCAGGGCACCGCCTTGAAAGTCCCGCGTTGATCGCAGACGGCGACCATGCCCGAGTCGATGCGTACGTTTCGCTCGCCGTTATCGCCAGTGCCATCGCAATCGCCGCGGGTATCCCAATCCTGGATCCGATCATCGGCCTTGGCATGAGTGGTGTGATCTTGCGCATCACCCGCCAGAGCTGGCACACGGTACGTGGGCACGCGCACCACTAAACCGCAGCTAGATAGTGGTATGCAGGTGCTCGGGAATCGGATCAACCGGCGGCATGTCAGCCTGCTTGTTGCCAGCCCCGCTCCACGTCGAACATTCTCAGTGCATGCCTACCGGCTGGATGAGCACGCATTTCAGATACAACCTCAGCCGCATGCTGCGGCAACTCCTCGGGCTGTGGTAGCTGCACCCCGTAGCCCACAGGCATGAGCATGGGTGCCGCGAGTGCGGAGAAAGTCAAGTCGGCGGCCGTGAACTCGTCGCCACAGAGGTAGCGTCGACCGTCACTCAAGCGCTCTCCCACGGAATCGAATATGGCTCGTACTTCGTCCTCGGATCGGATGGCTGTGGCAGGTGTGACGTCCAGGACATGAGCCACGATCCGGATCAGTACGGGATAGCCGAGTTGCAGAGTCATACGCTCCCACTCTGGAATCCCGGCACAGCCATAGCTGAGCGCAAGGTCACGCCGTCCACGTAGTTGCTGGTACATCCAACGTCGTGAATGGGGGCCCAAGCGCGTGTCGAAGTCGTCCTCGAGCCGCCGCACTTCGGCAGCTAGATCAACGCTTTCCGGATACAACGCGCATGAGCGCGGCGACTGTGTGTCAGCCCAGGAAAGAATCTCTGAGGAATCGGCGAGAACGCCGTCTGAGCACACGAGCACCGGCGCCGTAAGGCCTCCCCCAGCCCGTCGTGTCGCGAAGCGGTGGATCGCTTGTACATGGGGTCGTTCCACATACGCCACACCGATGCGGTCAAGTGCCCATCGCGCCTTCTCGCAATAGTGACTGATAGGAATCGTCACGAGCACGTTGCCTGTTTCGATCTTAGGCATGACAGCATCTAGCCTACCTCGTTGCACAACCCGATAACCAAGCGAGGGCAACATGGTGCACAAGCATCAGCAATCCACACCTCGGCACGATCCGCCGGCTACCGACCGTCGGTCACGAGCGCAAGCACGAAGCCGTCGTGGCCCTTGGCACCTACCGTCTGTATCGCGGTTGCGCTCACACGCTGCTCGACGGCAAGCAGCTCGTAGAAGCGCCGCACCCCCAGCACGCCGGCGTCACCAAGCCCCGGATCGCTACCCTCGGGGTCGAGAATCACCCCTGCACGCACCACGTTGTCGGCAATGATCACGGTCCCGGGCGCGGAGAGCTTGAGCGACCACTCCAGATAACCAGGGTTATTTTGCTTGTCGGCATCGATGAAAATCACGTCAAATGGGCCCTCGCCATCGGCAAGAAGCTCCGGCAATGTCTGTAGCGCTGGGCCGACGCGTACTTCCACGATGTCTGCGAGGCCGGCGCTCGCAAGGTTGGCGAGTGCGACTTTCGCGTAGTGCGGGTTCGCCTCGAGCGTGATCAGGCGCCCACCGACCGGGAGGGCACGCGCCAGCCAGATCGTGCTGTAGCCGCCGAGAGCGCCAATCTCGAGGACGGTGCGGGCACCGCGAATACGGATGAGCAATTCGAGTAGCTTGCCCTGGTTCGCCGAGATCGCGCCTAAAGGAAGGCCCGCCGCCGCACTGGCGGTGAGGGCGGCCTCGCTCACAGGGTCATGTCCGATCAGGTGGTTGGCGATATAACGGTCGACCTCACACCACAGCGGCTCTATCATCGCGCGCACAGATTTGCGATCGGGATTCTCAAGCGTGCCCTCCGCCCGCGCGACCTGGGTCGGGTTGTGTCCGCTGCATAAGCTCGAACAGCCTCTCCACGAAGTCACCGAAGAGGCGATCGGGGATCGCCTCTGGATCGGCAAGCTTCGCGAGGCCCAATCCAACACCGAGCTCGCGCAAGACCGTTGCCAGATCCTCAGCGGGCATCGGCAGCTCATAGCCCGTTCTGTGAGTCTCCTCCTCCAGAATGCGCGCCACCGCAAGTCGCCCCCAGGCAACCCGGTGACCAAAAGCCTCTCGCAATGGCGGATTGCGCCAAACGTGAACGAGGAACTCCAGCGATAGGACCATGAACTCCGGGTCGAGCCGCAGTCTTGCCATGAACTGATCGGCATAGCCACGTGCTCGCCGCGGGAGATCGCCTTCGCTGTGCTCGCGGAAGTCCTCGATATCACGGACTCGCGCCACGGCCTGCGCCTCGTAGACAGCGAGGAATAGGTCGTCCTTGCCCTTGAAGTGCCAGTAGACGGCTCCTGTTGAGTAGCCCGCCTCCTGAGCGATCTGCTCGAGCGAGGCGCCGTGAAAACCGCGATGTGCGAACACCTTGGCGGCCGCGGCGATCAGCTCTTCTCGAGTCTCTTGCTTGCGCTCCTCCCGCCGCGAGCGCCGAGGAATGGGTTTGGCGTGGGCATCTTCCATAGGAGAGCAAATGTAACATAGGAAGCATTCGGTTATAGTGATGGTCGTGGTCTTGCTAACTGAGCTGTCCTTCGACCAAAGCCATGTGGAAGCGTTCTCAGACACGCGTGGCGCGCTTGCGTGGGGCGGCTCGATAGCGGTAAGGAAACGCACGCGCGCAAAGGAGATCCATGACTGGGAGATCCATGACCAGCTCGGCTGAATTGACTACCGAGTCCATGCATAATGCGATCCCCTTCGCCAAGGCTCTGGGGATTCAGCTTCTCACCAGCCGGCCCGAGGAAGTTCGCTGCCGATTGGAATGGTCAGACGGCCTTACTGGTGCGGGCGTGGGATTGCACGGCGGTGCGATCATGGCCCTCGCCGACAGCGCCGGGGGCATCTGCGCCTTCTTGAATCTGCCGCAAGGCGCAGCTGGAACGACCACGGTCGAGTCAAAAACCAACTTCCTACACGCCGTACGCTCGAGCCACATTGAGGCAGTGTCGCGACCGCTACATGCAGGACGGTCTGTAGTTGTGGTCGAGACCGATGTGATCGACGGGAAGAGCCAACTCGTCGCTCGCGTTATTCAGTCCCAACTTGTTCTGCGCTCGTGACCAACGCGCCACTCGAGTCCGATGTTTTCGATGTGGCCAACGATCCCCACACGGTGCCGGAGTTCGCGTCAGCTGCCCTAGTCACTATCGACACTCAGCGCGACGTGCTCGACGGAGGCGGCTTCCCGATCCCAGGCACCTCCGCGATGTTGCCGGGGGTGCACAGACTGGTCAATGGCTTCCGTAAAGCTCGACAGCCGATCGTCCATATCGTTCGCCTCTATGAGCGAGATGGCAGCAACGCCGAGCCCTGCCGTCGCCAGTTGCTGGCCACCGGCGCTCAGCTCGTAATCCGCGGAACGACGGGTTGCCAACTAGCGGCGGAGCTACTCCCAAACCCTGAGGTGTGCCTCGATGACGCACTACTCCTCAACGCAGGAGTGCAGGTGCTCGGAACACTTGAGGTGGCGATCTACAAGCCCCGTTGGGGAGCTTTCTACCGCACACCGCTCGAGGAGCACCTACACAAGCAGCGAGTTTCAACGATCGTGTTCGCGGGCTGCAATTTCCCCAACTGTCCAGAACTTCGGTCTATGAGGCAAGCGAGCGCGACTTCCGAGTGGTGGTCGTTCGCGACGCCGTCTCGGGGCTATACGAGCGTGCAGAACAGGAGCTGACCAACGTCGGTGTGCATCTGATGAGCAGCTATGAGGTGACCGAATCACTCGCCGCCTCAGTCGACCAAACGGTCATTTCGTTGTCTGACAGCCGCTTGGAGAGAGCCAATTGAGCACCGAGCAGGCACCTACAGTTGAAGTCCGGGAATTGCCTGCGGGCGAGACACACCTCGCTCAGCAGGCGATGCACCCGCTGCGAAGCGCGTATGAGAGCGAGCAAGAGCTCGCTGAACACGTCGATGAGGTACTACGCCCAGCCGGTTACAGACTGATTGGTGTGTTTGCCCCCGATTGTGCCTATGCCCTTGCGGTGGCCGGATTTCGCGTCGGTGACAGTCTGGCTTGGGGTCACTGCATCTACGTCGACGATCTATCGACAGCTCCCCACGCGCGGCGCCACGGTTATGCGAGCGCACTACTTGATTGGTTGTTGACTGAGGGCCGACGACTTGGGTGCACCCAGTTGCACCTCGACTCGGGGACAGGCTCAGAGCGATTCGACGCACATCGCCTCTACCACGGTCACGGACTCGCTATCTACTCCCATCACTTCGCTCGCGGGCTCTAGCGCACAGGCAGTACGCCTATCGCGGGCGGTCCTTGCCCCTACCGACGGCATCAGCGCCGACAAACGGGATTCCGTGTCTTTGCCAGCCTTCATGTACGCCTACCGCGACAAAGGGCACACTAGACGAGCTAGTTAGGGCACCCTAATCTTGTGGTAGGGTGCCCCGCATGATACCCGAGTCATCAAGTCGGATTTTGCTTACAGCTCCTATTCAACGCCAGACGGCATCAGCCTTCTCGACAGAGATCGGCCAACCGCGGCCGGCGAGGCCTGCGCGTCTCTTTCCCAAGAGCATCGTTGCGACGAAGGCGCGTTGCCTGACCCTTCTCGCCACGGTGCCCATCCTCGCAAGCCTCCTGCTCACCGGCTGCGGAGGCTCCTCCTCGGGGTCGGAGAATTCCATCACCCTCTACAACGGCCAACACATACAAACGACGGACACGCTTGTCGCAGCCTTCGAACGGAACACCGGCATCAAGGTGAACGTGCGCAGCAACGACGAGGACACTTTCGCCGACGAGATCGTCACCGAGGGATCCAATTCACCGGCTGACGTCATCTACACGGAGAACTCGCCGGCCCTCGAGTACCTCCAAGGCAAGGACCTACTCGCCCCGGTCAGTTCCACGACGCTCGCCAGCACTCCGAGCAGGTTCAACTCGCCGCAGGGCGACTGGCTCGGAGTCTCAACGCGGGTCAGCGTACTCATCTACAACCCGAGTCTCATCAGCGCAAGTCAGCTGCCCACCTCTGTCCTTCAGCTGGCCGACTCCAGGTACAGCGGCAAGCTCGCCTTCGCGGCGGGAGAGACGGACTTCCAGCCGATCGTCACCTCTGTCGCCCATACTTACGGTCAATCCGCTGCGCTGAAGTGGCTGGAAGAGATCAAGGCGAATGCAGGCAATCACGTCTACCCCGACAACGAGACAATCTCGAGCGAGGTCAATCGCGGCGCTGTCGCCTTCGGGGTAATCAACCAGTACTACTGGTACCGCATGCGCGCCGAGCTCGGCGCGGGGAGCATCCACTCGAAGATCGCCTACTTCGCCCCTCGAGACCCTGGCTACGTAATCAACGTATCGGGAGCTGCGATCCTCAAGTCATCCAAACACCAGAGCGACGCCCAGAAGTTCCTCGCGTTTCTGGTGAGTCACCAGGGCCAAGAGATAATCGCCCACTCGCTCAGCTTCGAGTACCCGATCGTCCCGGGTATCGCAGCCGCGGCTCCAGAGACACCCTTTAGGGAGCTCCAGCCCAATTCGATCGCGATCCCGCAGCTCGGCGATGGATCCGCGGCGATCGCGCTCCTTCGCGAAGCCGGATTGCTATGAGGCGCTTTACTCGACCGAGTCGCTGACATGAGATCCCCGGCGCACACGCCTATCGAGCAAGAGCCGGCGACAGCCGGGGTCGGGCTTGTGCCAGCGGCTAAGCCGATGCGTGTGCAAACGGACGGATCCGGACCCTTGAAGCCCCGTCGCGCCTCGCGACCGTGGGTCCTCCTGGCGCTCAGCACCGCTGTGGCGATCGTTCTGGTGTCCCCGCTTGCCTTCCTGCTCTATGAGGCACACGGCGCTGGGACCTCGACGGTTCTGCACCTCATCTTCCGCGGGCTCACGGCCACCCTGCTGTGGAATACGGTCAGGCTCACCGTGGTAGTCACGCTGCTATGCGCGGTGATCGGCACGACGGCAGCGTGGTTTGTCGAGCGGACCGATCTGCCGGGCCGGCGGGTATGGGCCGTATTGGTAGTGGTGCCGCTTGCTATTCCCGACTTCGTGGTGAGCTTCGGATGGGCGTCGCTCAGCACCTGGGTAGAGGGGTTTAGAGGAGCGGTATTGGTAATGACGCTGGCGGTATACCCACTCGTGTACCTACCGGTGGCGGCTAGCTTCCGCAATGCCGATCCAGGCCAGGAGGAGCTGGCCCGCAGCCTCGGAGTAGGACGACTGCGGACGTTCTGGCGTATAACGCTCGGACAGGCACGAGTGGCGATCCTCGGAGGTTGCCTGCTGGTGGCGCTGGTCATCCTGGCGGAGTACGGCGCTTTTGAGATCTTGGGCTACCAGACTTTCACCACGGAGATATTCACGGAGTTCAACGTCTCCTTCAACGTGCCAACGGCGTCAGCGCTGTCGCTTGTGCTCGTGCTCGTAAGCCTCGTCGTCCTCTCAGGGGAGGGCTTGGCACGGGGTCGAGGTCGGCTAAGCAGGTCGGGGCCCCTCGCGCAGCGAGTCGCTCGACCTCGTCGGCTGGGGCGCGCGCGCCTACCGGTGATCGCCGGCTTCGGCGTGCTCGTCGGATTGGCGCTCGGCGTCCCAATCGGCTCCAGCGTCTACTGGATCCTCAGGGGTGGCCATGCTTTCATCGCTGGGGTATCGCTCATTGACGCGGTCTGGCACACAGCCCTCTATAGCGGGATCGCGGCGGCGCTGGCCACAGCTATGGCGCTCCCGGTGGCACTGCTCGCGATCCGCCACCGCGGGCGAGTACACCACATGCTCGAGCGCAGCACCTACCTTGTGCTGGCGATGCCCGGGCTGGTGATCGCGCTGGCGCTCTCCTACTTCACGGAGCGCTACGCAAATGGCTTCCTCTACCAGACCGCCCCGCTACTAGTGATCGCCTATGCCATCCTGTTCTTCCCGCTGGCTCTCGTTGGGGTGCGGGCTTCGATCGCCCAAGCCCCTGTCGGTCTCGAGGAGGTCGGCCGCTCGCTCGGTCAGCGGCGACTGTCGGTGCTATTGCGAGTCACCCTCCCCCTCGTCTCCCCTGGCCTTGCTGCCGCTTTCTGTCTTGTGTTCCTCTCTGCGGTCACCGAGCTCACGGCCACCCTGATCTTGATTCCTACCGGCGTGCAAACACTCGCTACCCAGTTCTGGACCTACCAGCAGAACCTCTCCTATGGACAGGCAGCGCCGTTCGCGCTAGCGATCATCGCCATCGCCGCCCTACCAAGCATTGTGCTCGGTCGCTTCTTCGACCGGCTGCCATCGCGCGGGACAGTAACCAGATGAGCGGTCATACAAACGACGGCGAGGAGACGAGCGACCTTGGCAGGCACGTCGGCGCAGGCGACGAACTTGCCAAAGACCGCCAAGATGCAGACGGTCTTGCCGTTGCCAACCTGCACAAGAGCTTTGGGGCTCATCCTGTGCTCACCGGCTTGGACCTGACGGTCGCGGCGGGATCGTTGACCGCCATTCTCGGATCGTCGGGGAGCGGCAAGACGACACTGTTGCGACTGTTGGCTGGCTTCGAGCGACCTGACCGAGGAACTGTGAAGATCGGCAAGCGGATCGTGGACGGGAAGAGCACTCACGTACACCCCGAGCACCGTCGGATCGGCTATGTCCCGCAAGAGGGAGGTCTCTTTCCCCATCTCACGGTCTCGGCGAACGTCGGGTTCGGGCTCTCCCGGAACGCCCGCCGAGGAAAGGTGGACGAACTGCTCGAGCTTGTGGACTTGGCGGACCTTGCGCGCCGCTACCCTCATCAGCTCTCGGGTGGCCAACAGCAACGCGTCGCCTTGGCGCGAGCGCTCGCGGTCAAACCCGAGGTTGTGCTCCTAGACGAGCCGTTCGCGTCACTGGACGCCCACATGCGAGCCAGCGTACGCGATGAGGTTCAGCGGATCCTCCGCGAGTCGGCGACGACGACGCTGCTCGTCACCCACGATCAAGACGAAGCACTCTCTCTCGCCGATCATGTGGCTGTTCTTCGGGACGGCAGGATCGCCCAGTACGCCACGCCACAGGATCTCTACGCCCAACCGCTCGACGACGCGTTGGCGCGTTTCGTCGGCGAGGCCAACCTAATCGCGGGCGTTCTCGATGGCACACTCGTCGACACACCGCTCGGGAAGCTCCCCGCGCTATGGCATGGCAATCCGCTACCCGCGCTCTGCCCAGTGACCGTCCTAGTCCGCCCCGAGCAGATCGACCTACATACCACCGATGACAAGGACGGCTTAGCGGGACAGATCGTGCGGGCGGGATACCACGGACACGACGTCCTCCTGCATGTGCGGATCGGATCGTCGGAGACCGAGCAGCTCTTGCTCGTGCGAGCCCTCGGGGACACACAGCTGTTGCCTGGGTCGACGGTCAAGCTCGGCGCTCGTGGACCCGTGCTCGTGTGGCCTGCAGATCCCACCTTGAGCGCCTGAGCCCAGCGTCTCCCTCGGGCCATCTGAATAGGCCCTTTGCTCAGCTCACTCACCAGAAGTCGGCTCGCCAGCTATCAGGCTCGGCCTGGAGCATCTCGGTGCAAGCCTCTCCGGAATTCGAAGAATCCTTTCCGCCACAACCAGCCTCCTATCTGGGTGTCGCATTCGATCGAGAAGAACGGGAGGCTCATCATGGCCGTCGCCATCCATCCCATACCCAGTCCAACGGCTACAAGTAGAATCCTAATAAATCGAATACTCGCCTGCTTGGCTCTACTAATCCTTGCCCTTCTAAGTCTGCCGATAGCCGCACAGGCAACGCCGACAGCGGTCACGCTCGAGCTCAAAGAGGCGCCAATCTCGGTCAACCCAGGCGTGGCGAGCAGCCCGACCTATCCGGGCACCGGCAACACCCTTGGCGGGGGCATAGCCATCGAAGGCGAAGTCAGGATCAGTGGGACCGAATACGGCGGCTTTCCTCCACCGCTTACTGGCGTCACGTTTCTAGCGCCAGCCGGGGTAAAGCTACACCCTCAGGGATTCACCACGTGCTCAACCGCGATCCTCGAAAGCCACGAAGTCGCGCACTGCCCGAAGAAGTCGGTTGCAAGCTCGGTCGGCTCGGTCTCTGGTGTCGTCAGCTTCGGCGGAACTCGCGTTCACGAGACGCTGACCTTGCAAGTTTTCTTTGCGCCAGGCGGGGAACTCGCGTTCTACGCCGAAGGCAGATTCCCGGCCGTAATCGAAGTTATGGGCAAGGGCGGCTTTACATATGTTGGAGGCGGATTCGGTCCGAAGTTCAGTGCGGTTGTCCCATTGGTAGAAACCGTTCCAGAAGCGCCCTATGGGTGGTGGAATCGGCCAAGCTCAAGGTAGGCGCCGCCTTCATGCAAGGGGGAAAGCTGATTTCCTACATCACCCTGCCAAAGAAGTGCCCGAAGGGCGGTTTCCCCGTCCGCGCCGAACTGAAATTCCTCATCGGCGAACCGGTCACCGTTAACACCCGGATGCCGTGCCCATCGAAATAAATCGCCTCATGACCATCGTCATCTATCTCATCGCAGCCATCGTCGTGATCTGCGGCTGCTTCTTCTTCATCACGAGAATCCGCTCGCATGACTGACGCACGCTGGTCCTGGCCCACCGAACAGGTTGTCAATGCCGCCCAGCAGGGCGATCCTCGCGCTATCGCGACACTCGTTGACTGCTCACACGCGCACATACACCGCTTCGCCCGCACTCTCTGCTCAACCCCCGAGGATGCAGAGGATGCAGCACAGGAGGCTCTGATCGTCCTCTACCAAAAGATCGGAACGCTGCGCGTCGCCGCCGCGCTCGCATCATGGATGTTCCAGATCGTGCGCCACGAGTGCATTCGCAGATCGCGGCTCGCACTCCGTGTACCTATCTCACCCGCCACAACCGAGTCCTCGGTTGAAGAGACCGTCCTCGCACGCCTAGAGGTCGAGCGGATCGTCGCCTGCATCGCAGAGCTCCCACCCGATCAGCGTGCTGTCCTTGTTCTACGCGACATCCAGGGCCTCTCGGGGAAGGCGACGGCTCAAGCACTGGGTCTCAGCCGTAGCGCGATGAAGTCGCGCCTGCATCGCGGCCGTGAAACGCTCCGCGCGCGACTCAAAACGCTGAGCAACACCACCACCTTCGGGGGTGCCTAGATGCCCGACCGTGGCCGAAGCGCTCTTATCGATACCTCCGTCGCTCGCCACCTTCTACGTGGAGCGATCGGCTTTGGCCTTATTGGTATGGCACTCACATTGACTCGAAGCATCGGCCCGGCTGCGCTGCTACTAGCACCGCTCGGCATGGTCGCGCTTCGCGGTTGTCCCACGTGCTGGCTAGTAGGGTTGATCCAGAGGATTTCCGCTGGTCGCCTCCAACGCAGCTGCGTCGATACCAACTGCACCCTGCAGAGCAGTAACCGCTAAACCAACTCCACTTCGAGCACATCTGTGCGCGCGATGGCTGCCTTCCGCTCCTGCGCAAGTGCCATGCGACGCTCGTCTGCCATGTAGTCATCCAGCGCGTCTTGCGAGGGGAACTCCAGGGTCTGGATCTCTAGCGGTGCGCCATCAGCGCCGTCTGTGCGCACTCGCTGGAGTACTCGAGCTCCGTGGTCTCCTATCAGCTCGAGGACTCTGTCCTCGTAGGCAACAAGCGCCGCCTCGGCGCCCGCTCTGGGCCACAGCAGGACACACAGGTGGAGAGGCATCGTTGCGCAGGTTAGCCCACCAAGCACATCCAACTCACGACTCACCAGGGACTTGACGATCGCCCTGTCCTCCTCTGGGGAGCAAGTCTGCTTCGATGCAGTCGATGTGCCCAGAGTCACAAGAGCCGCGCGTGCCTGAGGAGGAGAGCTTTGACGAGGCAGGCGACGCAACACGACGCACTCGCCTGGCCAACGAGCGCACCTACTTGGCGTGGTGGCGAACAGGCCTGGCCTCCCTGGCGGTAAGCCTTGGCGCTGGGAAGCTCATTCCAGCACTGACCCCGGGCGTCCAGTGGCCCTACACGATCGCAGGAATCGGCTTCGCTGGTATCGGCGTTGTCTTCATCGGTTATGCCTTCGTGCGCCATCGGCGCGTCGAGCGGGCGATCTCCCGCGGCGAGTTCGCTCCACCGGAGGAGGGCTTCATCACGGCCATGGCCCTGGTCGGCGTCCTGCTTGGCCTGCTCGTACTGGTCATCGTCGTCACAACGAAGACCTGACCCAAGCAGCGCCTGGCGCGCCGCTGTGCGTACTCTCTCGATCGCAAGCACCCCAGTCATTGGACTCTATGCAGTACCCGCGGCGCTGATCTTCTAGGGGCACTGGCTCGCCCCATCGATAATGGCTAAGCGAGCCCTCCACTCAAATACTGTCCCGGAAGCTCATTTGTGCTTAGGGCATGGTTGCTTATAGGCCACCGTGACGGTTTCGCCGCTCAGGAATTTCAGTTCGGACTTCAATGGCGCACCGCCTCTGGGACAACTCTTGGGCAGCGTGATGTAAGAGACCATTTTGTTGGCCTTCTCATATGCCGCGCCGACCTTGACTTTGAAGGAGAGAACGGAGGCGTCGTCAGCACCGGGCACTGTTTCGACCAGTGGCACTTCTACCATCAGCTTCTGTCCATAGGGGGCGCTGGCGCTAGCCCAATAAGCCTTTTCGAGAATTTGAAAGGAGGCTGGCGTATTACCTTCGACGTAGAAGGTCAGACCGCCGGCGGGAGCGAAAAAGTCCTGGATCGTTACTTTCTCGTTGACCCGAGCCGCACCGAAAGCGACGACGCCCAACCCTTCGCCCTTCGGACCGGCACTGGAGTCCTTCGGACATCCAGCGGGGCCACTCATTTCAAGCACAGAAGATGCGCAGTCGGCAAACCCCTTGGGGTTCACCTTGACCCCCATAGGAGAGTAGAAGGAGATCCCCGTGAGAGGAGAGGGGAAGCCTCCGTATTCGCTGCCGCTGATCGTGACTTGGACTTCCACCTCGGCGCCAGCTCCCAAGATGTTGCCCGTACCGGGGAACCCGGGGATCGGGATGGGAGTCACTTTGAGCGTGACCATCGGTGTCGCCGAAGCGGGGACCGCAAAGACGAGGGTGGCAAAGACAAACAAGATCTGACAGACAGGTGCTCGGCGCATCGCTCACCCCTCCACCTGTCGACAGTAGTGCCGTCTATCGACAGCACCTGCGCATCCCATCCCGATGAGGTGCGCCTGCCGACACATCATCGTGCTCTGTTGCCTGCCTTCCGCTGTATCTCCCGCTTCGGTCATCTAAGCTCGCCTCCGGCTATCCGCCCTCCCAATAGTCCTAAACATACCATCCGAAACGGATTAAAGTCAAGTGTCCCTCATATGAGCAGTGAAATAGAGCTCACGCATACCTCCCACATCGTGCTGGGTCTGCTCTCCATGTCCGGCGAGGCGACCCCCTATGACCTCAAGCAGATGGTCTCGGCCACGGTCGGGCACTTCTGGTCGCTACCCCACTCCCAGCTTTATGCCGAGCCCGCACGCCTCGCGCGCGCCGGCTATGTCAACGAGCAGCGCGAGCACGACGGTAGGCGTCGCAAGCTCTATTCCCTTACTGACCGCGGGCGAGGCGCCTTTGAGAGCTGGCTGCGCGTTCTCACCCCCGAGCCATACATGCTGCGCGACCTCGCGCTACTCAAGCTCTTCTTCGGCGCGGATGTCCGTGAACTTGCCGAGGTTCAGCTCGAGACCCACAAGCAGAAGCTCTCCGCATACGAAACGCTACTCGGACAGATCACCGGGCACGCCCCGATCGGACCCCAGCTTGCGCTCGATCTCGGGACCCGCCATGAGCGTGAGACCGTTGACTTCTGGGCAGAGCACGCTCAGTCAAAGCAAGAGTAGACAGCCACTTAGAGGCCTCATCCCGCCAATAGCCGCACGATCGCGGCAAGGCCAACCACAATTATCAGCCCCCGCAACGCCGCGGCGGGCAGCCGTCGCCCGTAGCGCGCCCCAACCTGCGCACCGAGGATCGAGCTGAGCGCGATGATCGCGGCCGGCCCCCACTCGACATGGGCGAACACAATGAAGAATACGCCGGCCACACCGTTGACAAGGCCAGCGAGGACGTTCTTCAGCGCGTTGGTGCGATGCAGATCCTGTGCCAGCGCCAAGCCAAGGATTCCCAGCAGCAGGATCCCCTGGGCAGCACCGAAGTAGCCGCCGTAGACACCTGTTGCATAGATCGCCAGCAGCGTGAGCGCGCGGCCTCTGTGTCCTGAGTCATCGGCATGCTTGGCAAGCATCCGGTTTAGGCGAGGCTGTAGAACGACCAAGGCGAGTGCGATCGCGATGAAAACCGGCACGATCGCCTCGAATGCGGACGCCGGCAACACCAGCAGCAGACCAGCCCCGGTAATGCCGCCAAGCATCGAGGCCGTACCAAACCGCATCGCTCGCTCATACTGGCCGGCGAGCTCGTGTCGGTAGCCCACCGCTCCCGAGATTGAGCCCGGGACCAGGCCGATCGTGTTCGAGACGTTGGCGGTCACCGGCGCGTAGCCGAAAGCCAGCAGTACCGGGAAGGTAATCAGGGTTCCGCTTCCCACCACCGTGTTGATCGTGCCTGCCGCGAGCCCGGCCAGGGCTATCGCAAGGACCTCCCAGATACTCATTCAGGCCATGGGCCGAGGAAGTCGACGATGGACTGCGTGAAGCGAGGGTCGGCGATCACTCCAATGTGATTTCCCGAGAGAATCCGCAATATGGCACCTGGTATCGCCTGGCTAAGAACCTCCCGGCGAATCGCAAGCGGATCGGCGTCCCCAGCTAGGACAAGTGTCTGGGCCGAGATGCGATCAAGCGCAATATCGCCCCTGTAGATCGAAGATGCTTGCGCGGCCAACGCCTCGCGGTCTGCCCCCAGGGCGTCTGCCAGCGTGCGGAAAGCCATGGCCTCAGGCATGCCAATCGTCGATGGATCCTCGACGCTCAGCGCCTCGATGATCGCGTCGTTGGACACCGCCCGCCTGTCGACACCGCCACACTCGATCACGCCAGAGCCGACACCACCCACGACAAGCCGTCGCACCCGCTGATCGCCGCTTGTGAAGATCAGCGAGACAATCGCCCCCATCGAATAACCGACGAGATCGATCTGTGGCTCGCCGATCACTTCGAGCAAGACCGCGAGATCGCGTGCCATACGCTGCTCGCCATAACGGGCCGGATCGTGAGGCTTCTCAGACTGGCCGTGACCCCTGGCATCGGGGGCGACCACCCTGCGCCCTGCGGCCAGCAACGCGTCGACAACGCCCGTGGCGAACCAGTTGGTGTTGGCGTCAACAACGAAACCGTGATGCAGCACGACTGGTGGCGAAGCTGTCCGCTCTCCCCACTCCTTATAAGCGATCTCTGTTTGATCCCAACTCTTGAAGCTCTTCATGGTGAGCGGTGATCATCTCATGACGGCAAGCGCACACGACGGATGCTCACCCAGCTGAGGAGCCACGAGACTACTCATCGGCGGCTTCCTCGATGAGCGCATCCCGAGCGTGGCTGGCTAGGACAACGGGCTGCGATCCAGGCTTGACGTCCCTTTCGCGGCGGATCAGTGAGTCGACGCCTAGCGTGCAAACCACAAGGCTGATCATCGCTGCAGCGACGATCGCGGTTGCCACAGTGGCGGAGAGCACACCCTCGGCAAGCCCAAGCGAGGAGACCGCGGCGGGAACTCCAAGCTGGGCACTGGCGGCCAGGCCAGCGCCTAGTGGCCGACGCACGAGGGTAGACGCAAGTAGATGGATCAGCACATTCAAGGACACAAGCGCACCGGCCAGCAGCAGCATGGCTGGATTCTCAAACAAGCCATGAAGGTCCAACTGAGCTCCGAGCACGACGAAGTACAGCGGGATGAAGAACCCATCCGCTACCCCACGCATCTGTGTGGAAAGTCGCTTCGGACCGCCAATCACCGCGACCATCAGCCCCGCGCCGAAGCCCGCTATCAACACGCTCGTGCCGCTCTTGTTTGCAATCCATGCAAGAAAGAAGAGCACCAACAGCGACAGGCGTAGATCAAGCGCCCAGTGGCGTTGCTTTGAGAGGTGGCGCACGTGGTGCACCCACCCGTAGCCGGCAAGCCGGCGAGCGACACCAAGCAACAAGAGCACCGCGATGCCCACGAGCGCGCTGCCGAGCACCGCGTGGACGGTACGCCCAGGGTTTAGCACGATCGGGACTGAGAGAATCGTCACGACGTCGGCGATCGTTACCTGTGCCATCACCGCCAACACATCCGGTCCAACGGCGTCTGCCTCCTGGAAGGCCGGCAATAGCACCGCGGCAGACCCCGAGGCAAGCACGACCGCATAAACGGCGGCGTGAGTGGTACCAGCAAGCGCGGCGGCGATGAGACCGCCAAGCGGCGCGAGTGCGCAGACTATCCCGGCGAGCAGCATGCCACTGGGAAGCGAGCGTGCTAGCCGCCTGTCGCGCAGTGGAAGGTGCATGCCGACGGTCAGCATCAGCATCGCGAAGCCCACCGTCCCTAGGAATGCGACCGTGGCGTTGTCAGGATCGACAACTCCAAGCCCGGTGCGTCCCACGACTACTCCGGCGATGATCTCCCCGATCACAACCGGCACGAAGCGGCGCCCGCTCACACCGAGCAGCGGACCGGCGAGGCCGGCCAGCACAATCACCAGAAGCGTCTCGAAGCTCACAGAAAATGAGCCTATGCGTCCGCCGCATCCTCTGTCACGCCGGGCGCGGCCGTCTCTATCTCGGAGTCGATAGGAGCTTCAGCAAGTCTTGCTAGAGCTGCCGCTAACCCGGTCTCCGGTAGCGATATCCAAAGCCTCGAACCGTCTCTATCGGCGTCGTGCTAGATGCCGCGGGGTCGAGCTTGCGACGCAAATAGCCAACGTACAGCTTGACCTGCGCTGGCGACACTCCAAATGAATCGCCCCACACGAGCTCGAGTAGTTGCTCACGGCTCAGTACCTGGTTTGGGTGGCGCACAAGCGTCGCGAGCAGCTTGAACTCGAGCGGCGTGAGCGTCACCTCGCGCTCGTCGTAATGCACCGCTCGCTCGGCGAAGTCGATCGCTATCAGAGAGTCGGCATAAGTCTGCTGCTCTGGGTTGCGCCCGCCGGCGCGACGCAACAGCGCTTGTACACGCGCCACGATCTCCTGGTGGCCGAAGGGCTTGACAACGTAATCGTCGGCGCCCTCCCTCAGACCGCGGACGCGCTCCAGCTCTGTCATGTGCGCTGTTAGCATCAGAACTGGCACGTCGCTGAGATCGCGGATGCGTTCGAGTGTCGCCCAGCCATCCAACTCAGGCATTTCGACGTCGAGAATTACTAGATCAGGAGGGGCCGCATAGAGCTCGCGTAGTCCTTCGCGACCGTCAACCGCTTCGCGCACTTCGTTTCCAGCGCGCTCGAGCACACCTCTTACAACCTCTCGCGTGATCGCATCGTCATCGACGATCAGTATTCGAGGATGGCTCATACACAGTTCATACCACTCAAACACCTGAAATCCACCGTGGCAAGTCGATCATCGACAGATGGCGCGAATATTGATCAGCGAGCCCCACGACGATGTGCGGCGACTACTCGAGCGCATGCTCCTTCGACTCGGTCACGAGCCGATCGCCGTGGTGGTACCGGCCCCAGAGCTTCTAACGAGCGCCGATGTTCTCCTTGTAGAGCCTGCTGCGCCCGTTGGGGCCGCGCTCGCCCAAGCGGCAAACATTGTCAATCCCTCTCTACCGCTGATCTGCGCGAGCGTTACCTCTCCCCCATCTGAGCTATCAAAGCTCGGAATCGACTTCGCCGCCACGCTCGTCAAGCCCTTCACCTCCCAGCAGCTTCGCGGGGCAATCGACCAAGCATTGAGCTCCAGACACGTACTCCACAATCGTCAACTGCACGACAAGGCTATGTGTGCCGCAAACTCCGGCGAGAGCGCCCCCGGCTCAGCTGCGAGCGGGACGGAACCATGTTCGCAGAGGTCAAATGGCTCAATTGGTTAGATATTCTCCTCTCGATGCAGATGTGGATGCCGGTATGATCGGTTACCTCATGCGCTTGGCTTCATCTCTTTGCGGCTAGCGCGCAGACGGCGTCGGTAGTTCACCACGATAGGTTTTGCGGATATGTTCGATTGATGACTCCTGGGCTATCCGCACTTCATCTAGAAGCTCCATAGGCAATAACGTGAACCCTTCCAACCGGCCCTCCGCCAACGCATCTCCACCGGAGTCAAGCCAAGAGGACATCGCCTGGAGCATTGAGATGCTGCGCTCGATCTGGGAGCACCAGCAAGGGCGGATAAACGAGCGGATCGCCCTGATCATGCGTGCGATAGGAGCGCTCGAGCAGGACCATCTCGACATCGACCTCAGAGCAGGTGCGCAGCACGCGGCTCACCTGCTCGCCGGCTCGGTAGGCATATTTGGTTTCCTCAGCGCCTCACAGGCGGCGCGGAGCCTGGAAGTGAAGCTAGCCCATGCCAAACCACAGGACGCACCTGAGCTCTCGGCGTTGCTTTTGAGCCTACGCGACGAGTTGCGGGGGCCAGTGGTCCTTCACTAGCAGACGATTGCCGTGCAGCCCTATGCTTTTGCGACACATCCACCTATCCAGCGAGGGGCGGAGCGGCGATGTGGGGCGGAGCGGCGATGCGGAGCGCACTGCCCAGACCGTAGAGCTCAATGCTTTGCGCGTGACCCGCTGGAACGCGAGGCAGGCGATGTGGGGCGTGCCTTGCTCTTCTTCTTTTGAGTCGCCTCCCCTTGCTTGCCGGCTTCCTCGCCGCGGATTCGCGCGAGGCTCTGCTCCAGTGCTCCCATCAGATCAGGCGCCGTCGGGATGGGCTTCTCGGGCCGCGCGGGTGGGGAGATCTTCTGACCCTTTTGCTTGCGCTTGATGATGTTTTGCAGGTGAGCGCGGTGCTCGTCGTGGTAGCGCATTGGATCGAAGGACACCTCGAGCTCCTCGATGATCGCCACGGCGTTCTCGATCTGCTCCTGCGTAGGCTCCACGGCGGCGTCGATCGCCTCGGCGATCTCCGCGCTCGCACGGACTTCGTCGTGGAAGCGCATCGTAGTGAGCGTGAGCAGCTGACCGCGCGGGCCGATACTCACCAGATGCTCCTTTGCACGCATCACGAAACGACCGAGCGCCACCTTGCCGGAGCGTTGCATTGCCTCGCCGAGCAGAGCGTATGCACGAGCCGCACTCTCGTTCTCCGGGACCAATAGATATGGGCGCTCGAGGTAGATCGGGTCGATCTCGCGCTCCTCAACAAAGGACTCGATGTCGATTGTGTGGCTCTTGCGCGGCGCGGCGGCGTCGAGATCGGCGTCGCTGAGCAACACCCAGCGACCATCCTCGAGCTCATAGCCCTTGGCGATCTCATCCCAAGGCACCTCGCACTGCTCTTGGGCGCACACACGACGCGTTTCGATCGGCGAGCCGTCCGGCTCGTGCAGTTGGTTGAAGTGCACGCCACGGTCGCGTACCGCGCTATAGAGCTGCACGGGTACATTGACTAGACCAAAGCTGAGCGAGCCCGACCACAGTGCGCGAGCCATCAAGCGCCGCCTCGGGTGCGACCGCGTCCGCCCTTGGTGGCACCCGAGGAGCGCGAAGCGCCATGCGCCGCTCGCCGACGGTGTCCGCGACCGTGCGCGTCGAGGCTTGCTCGAAGCGTGCTGAGAAGCTCGCTCTCCACGGGAGTTTGCTCGCTCTGTGGCGTCTCAATCGCCTCACCACGCGCCTTTCGCTCGATCACGGCGAGTACGGCGCCGCGATATGTGTTCTCGTAGGCGGTCGGCTCGAAGCTGGCTGCAAGCTGGTCCACAAGCAGTTGTGCGGTATCTATCTCGAGCTTGGTGGGCTCCTTGTCGGGCACGGGGATGTCTAGCTCACGCTCTGGCACAAACTCGTCGGCGAAGCGCATCGTGTGCAGCGCAATCACCTCATCGAGCGCTCGTACCGCCACAAGGTGGGCCTTATTGTGGAACACGAAACGTCCGATCCCTACCCGTCCTGAACGCTTCAAGGCCACGTGCAGCATGCGATAGGCCTCCTCGCCCAGCCGCCCCGGACTCAGGTAGTAGGCGCGCTCATAGTAGGCGGGGTCGATCTGCTCGTCTTCGACGAAATGCTCGACGTCGACGATCCGCGCCTCGGTCCCGTCCGCGACGGCGATCTCCTCCTTGGAGAGCACCACATAGGAGCCAGAACTGACTTCGAATCCCTTGACGACCTCGTCATAGGGCACTTCGCGATCCTCCTTGACGCACACTCGCCGATGTTCGATCGCCGCGCCGTCGCTGAGGTGACGCTCGCGGAAGGAGATCGTCTTGGACTCGGTGGCCGAATGCAGCTTCACGGGTACTCGCACGAGGCCGAATACGATCGTGCCGTTCCAAAGCGAGCGGGGCATTGGCATATGGCTACCGCGCTACCCGGTATGCGCCTTCCATACGCCGCAGGATACGCCTCCCAGGCGTCCTCAGCACCCAGCGCAATCGAACTTGCCACGACCCCATTCGGATCTGGCGCATAGATCGGCGCGAATGGGGGTAGTGCTCCTCCAGAGCTAAAGAGAGCAAGATCTAGGTGCCCGAGGGAGCACCGGGAATCGCTACATCCGACGAGTCCATGGAGGAGATTGAGATGGTGTCAGCCGTGACAGCCACACCCAGTCTGCGCTTTGACTGCGGTGCCACCAGCGATCTGAACCAACTGTTTGCGCAGTGGCAGTACAACCGCGACCCCACGGCCAGAGAAGCCTTGGTGCGACGCTTCATGCCCCTCACACGCAGCCTCGTACGACGCTACAACCGCTCTTCCGAGCCATTCGACGACCTCTTGCAGGTCGCCTCGGTCGGTCTGCTCAAGGCGCTCGACCGCTTCGATTCCCAGCGCGGTCACTCATTTCCGTCGTTTGCCGTGCCAACGATCCTCGGCGAGATGCGGCGCTACTTCCGCGACTGTGGCTGGTCGGTTCATGTGCCTCGCGGAGATCAGGAGCGGGCGTTGAAGGTGCGTGATGCCCAGGAGATCCTCACCAACGAAAACGGTCACGCCCCAACCGTCAGCCAGCTAGCCCAGTATCTAGAACTCGACACCGAGCAGGTACTCGACGCGCTGCAGGCCACCCAGGCATATGAAGCGCTGTCGCTCGACGCTCCACGCCCTGGAGCCGAGGACGACGTGATCGCCTACGGCGAGGGTATGGGACATGATGACGAGCGCTACGAGCTGATTGAGCTCGACGCCACGATCGTCGCCGCTCTCCAGCACATCCCACAACGCGAGCGGACCATGTTGCGCATGCGCTTTGTGGATGAACTGACGCAGACCGAGATCGCAGCTCGCGTCGGGATCTCACAAATGCAAGTCTCACGTCTGCTGCGTCGCTCTCTCGATCGACTGAGGGCCTTGACGTGCGACGCAAATGAGGTGTAGAGCTCAGCGAGGCGATATCGTTTTCGCAACCCTCCAGAGGCGACCATACGGCTCCGCGACCACACGGCTCCGGCGGTCCTCACCGAGAACCGCCCCTACTGCCATGCCTGAGTCACCCCCAAATGTTTGCATGAGCCTCGCCAACACCCCGGAGAACGTGGTGCTCGTTCGATACATGCTCTCTGGGGTCGCAGAAGCTATAGATCTCGATGGCATCGATCTCAACGACCTGCGAACTGCCGTTACGGAGGCATGCAACAACGTTGTTCTACACGCCTATGAGAGCAACGAGGGACCGCTTGAGATCGAGGTCTATCTCGCTCCCCAAGTACTTAGGGTTCTTGTACGCGATCACGGCATCGGGATCCCCGGAGAACCGAAATCTCCCGAGGCCAGCGCTACTGAAATTGGATTGCACGTCATCAAGACACTTACCCATAAAGTCGAATTCAAGGATGGCGTCGATGGCGGAACAGAGGTGTGGATGGAATTCGCCATTCCCGAGGCTCGATCGCTCGAGCGGCCTCAGGAGGATGGCTTGCGCATTCCCGCACTCCATCTACCTCTTGCGCCCACGACGACCACGATTCGCATCGCGCCGATCGGCCTCGCGCGTATGATCCTGCCTCGTTTGGTGATCGCACTGGCCGCACGCGCCCACTTCTCGACCGATCGCATCTCCGATGTCCAGCTGCTCGCGGACGCGCTCGTCACGCAAGCTCAAGAGGCCGTGAGCGGTGAAGAGCTGAACATTGAGGTGACGGTCGAGCCACGCGACCTCGAGCTGCGCATCGCACCCTTGGACGTGGGCCATGCTCAGCTAATGATCGGAGAATCCGAGCTCGGGGGACTGAGTCGGGTCATAGAGAAGCTTGCCGATCGTCACGACATCGCGACCGCCGGGCACTACGAGATGCTTACCCTGGGATTGAGCGATCCACGGTAGCCTCCGGTGTACGGTCGCCACGATATGGCGCCAAACATCGGCTAAGTGTCAAACATGAGAGCCCAAGCGAGGTTAGAGCGCCCCTAAATGGGTAATGAAGCCGCAGGCGCACCCCGCGTCGATGTTCACAAATGGAGGATTGACATGGTTGCTCTAGTGGCACTGGTGCTCATCTTGGCTCTGCTCGGCGGATTGGGCTTTGCCGTGCACGTTCTCTGGTATGTACTGATCGTGGCGCTGCTGCTATGGCTCATCGGCTTCTTCGTCGGAGGGATCCCCGAGGGTGGAGGACGTCGCTGGTACGGACGCTGATAGAGGACCACAACCTTCTACGAGCTTGGACCTCATGCGATCTGAATCGTCCGGGCAATTGCCTGCTCACCGGATCGCATACTCGCCATATGAGCCAGCACGAAGCCATAGGTGACACGGAGAGTAGCTTCCATCACGCGACGCTGTTCTACGCGGGCGAGACTGGGTTCCTTAGATGGAACGCTGCCCTTCATCACTGAGGCGTTGGCGGGAGGGGAACCCCTCCTTGTCGCGGTTTCCGCCTCGAGGATCGAGCTCCCGAAGGATGTATTGGGAGGCCATGCCGAACAGGTGAATTTCGCGGACATGCGGGTGCTTGGCAGCAATCCGGCCTGCATTATCCCGGCCTGGCGCCGGTTTCTGGCCGAGTGGGCCCCCGATGGGCGTCCGGTGCGTGGCATCGGCGAACCGATCTGGGTGGGTCGCAGTGAGGCGGAGCTAACCGAGTGCCAGCTCCACTAGGCACTTCTGAACGTCGCCGTCGAGGAAGGCCAAGCCTGGCGACTGCTATGTCCGTATGACCTAGACGCCCTAGACCGCCACGTCATCGATGCGACGCGGCGTAGCCACCCGTTTCTCACACAAGACAGCACCCGTACGAGCGAGGCATACCTACACGCACATGAGGCTCCGAGTCCGTTCGACGGCGAGCTTCCTCGTCCGGTCGGCCCACTTCAGGAGCTCACCTTCACGGCCGAGCAGTTGGGCACCCTGCGCTGGTTCGTGACACAGGGCGCCGCTGAGGTCTCGCTAGAGCCCTCCCGCAGCGAAGACCTCGTGCTCGCCGTGAACGAGCTCGCCACCAACAGCCTGCGCCATGGCGGTGGCACCGACGCGCTGCGAATGTGGAGCCAGGATGACGCGTTGCTCTGCGAGGTCCACGATCACGGATACATAACCGAGCCATTGGTAGGTCGCGATCCACCCGAACCAAAACAACCGTCTGGCCGTGGCCTTTGGGTTGTCAACCACCTCTGCGATCTCGTGCAGATTCGCTCCACGAACACGGGTAGCGTCGTGCGCGGTGCACATGCGCCTGGCCTGACCCACCCAACACCGCGGCATCCGCCCTGATCTGAGTGCTCTGAGAACACCGTCTGCCATGGCGTGAGCCCGCGAGCGTTGCCAAGCCCGCCTGCCTGAGCCCAATGAGCATTGCCTGCCACCTGGCGTGGCCAGCCCCTGGCGAGAGCGCGAGAGCTTGGCCGGAACACCCGGGTGCTGCGATACTGGGCGATGTCTGGCATCGAGCCGAGCACACAGGCAGATCTCAACGATGTCGGGCACGAGCGATGCCAGAGTCACCGGAGGGGGAGCCAATCAGCGTCAACGCCCATCCGGTGGGCGAGGTAGCCGTGGGCTTGCTCCTCGAGGCCGGCGCCGTGCTAGCCAGCTCGCTCGATCTGAGAACAACGATGGGTCAAGTGGCGAGGCTGACTGTGCCGCGATTGGCGGACATGTGTGTCATCGACCTGCGCGACGAAGATGGCTCCATCAGGGACGTAGGGGTGGCCGCAAGCGAGGCTGGACTCGCCCATAAGCTCGAGCAACTACGCGCGAGTCACCCACTTGACCCAACCGGTGGACATCCAGTGGCACAAGTGCTGCGCAGCGGTCAGCCGGTCCTACTGCCGGAGATGACGAGCGCTCTACTCAGCTCCTTCGCACAGGGCTCAAAGCACGCGGAGTTCATGATCGACAATGGCTATCGCTCGGCTGTGGTGGCGCCACTCCTAGCGCGCGAACGCACTTTCGGGGCGCTGTCGGTGCTCCGTCTGGGCAGTGGGATGCCATACGGGCAAGAGGACCTGGAGCTGGTGTGCGAGCTCGCACGCCGCGCCGCCCTTGCGATCGATAATGCTCGCCTCTTTTCCGAGATGCAAAGCGTCGAGCGACGTTTGGAGGCGATCCTCGTCAATCTCGCCGAGGCAATCACCGTCGTGGACGAGCGGGGACGGACCGTGTTCGCAAACCAGGCCGCCGCCAATCTGCTCCAGCTCGACACTCCTGAGGATCTCACCAGTGCCGTTCCCGGAGCGATCATGCCGCGCTTCCTGGTTCTCGACGAGCACGGTCGCGAGCTCGACCTCGATTGTATGCCCGGCAGGCGCCTGTTCAACGGTGAGATTCCCGAGCCGCTGCTCGTACGCAACATCGTGCGCGCCACGGGCGAGGAGCGCTGGATCATCGTGCGCTCCTCGCCGATCACCGACCCCGACAGTGGCCGGGTGCTCTATGCAGTCAACGTCTTTGAGAACATCACCGAGGTCAAGCGAGCGCAGCTGGCCGAGAGCTTCATGGCTGAGGCCACCCGAGTGTTGTCTTCCTCGCTTGACTATGGCGAGACACTCAGCCGCGTCGCGCGGCTGGTGGTCCCACGACTTGCGGACTGGTGCGCCGTGGATCTCGTAAACGAACGGGACGAGATCGAACGTGTGGCCGTCTACCATCCCGACCCCGCCATGGTCGAGCTGGCTGAGCGTCTCGACCGTGATTACAGCCCCTCTCTAGATGAGCCTGCGGGCGTTCCCCGGGTGATCCGCAGTGCGGAAGCCCAAATATTCACCAATATCAACTCCGAGGCTCTTGCTACCTATGCCCGCGACAACAAGCACCTCGAGCTGCTGCGGGCAATTGGCGCGACCGCGGTAATCATCGTGCCGATGATCGGCGCCACCAAGCCGATCGGGGCGATCACACTCGTCTCCGCGGAGTCTATGCGCCGGCTCACACCGGCAGATCTAGCGCTTGCCGAGCGGCTTGGCCGCCGCGCCGGCACGGCCGTTGAAAACGCACGCCTCTATACCGAGCGCTCGCGCATCGCCCATACGCTCCAGCAGGCACTGCTGCCGGAGTCGCTGCCCGAGATCCCAGGCGTCGAGGTCCTGGCGCGCTACTGCGCCGCTGGCGAGCTCAACGATGTGGGAGGCGACTTCTACGACGTCTTCGAGTACGGCCCCAGCCGTTGGATGCTCGTGATCGGCGATGTCTGCGGCAAGGGACCAAGGGCTGCCGGGGTGACAGCTCTTGCGCGCCACACGTTGCGGGCCGCGGCGATGAGCAACCAATCATCCTCGGAGATGCTCAAGACGCTGCATCAGGCTCTACGTCGCCAACCCCGCGGAGCTGACCTATGCACAGTGTGCTTGGTAACGATCCGACCAGACGCTGGACACACACACCTCACGGTGGCACTAGCGGGCCATCCGCCACCGCTGTTGGTAGACCGCGAGGGACAAGCGACACAAATCGGCCGGCCGGGCACCCTACTGGGCGTGCTCGACCCAATCGAAATCACCGAGATCCAAGCCGAGCTGCGCAGCGAGGAGACGCTGCTGCTCTACACCGACGGGGTACCCGATGCGGGCCGCCCGAACGCGCAGCTCGGCGAGGAAGGCCTGATCGAGTTGTGTCGCAAGGCGCCGCGCATGGACCTCGATGGCCTACTCGAATATATAGAGGACGTGGCGCTCGAACATGCCAAGCAAGGGCTACGTGACGACCTCGCGCTGCTGGCGCTCCGCGTATCGCGCTGAGAGCCATCTCCGGCGCTAATATCCCGGTTGTGGCACCTGCCAGCGAGCATCTTCGAATAGATGTCCGGAGCGAGTCGGACAGAGTCGTGCTAGGGCTCCACGGAGAACTCGATCTGCTCGGCGCGCCACTGCTGGAGAAGGAGATCGAAAGTGCCGAGATCGAGGCGACAGGGATCGTCGTGCTCGATATCCAGGACCTCCAGTTCATCGATTCTGCGGGCCTACGTGTGATCCTCGCCGCACACGAGCGCTCGCGCCAGCACGACCAGGAGTTCGCCCTCACCCGCGGTACTGAGCAGGTTCAGCGTCTGTTCGCGATCGCCGGCATCGGCAAGCATCTGCGCACCATTCTCTCGCCCGACGAACTATTCGTCTAGCAATCCGCACATCCGCGGTGCGTGTATGGCTGGTCTCGACGTCGTCCACCACGGCTCACGTGGGTCACGGTACCTATAAGGCTCGAGGGGTCGCAGGCTCGAGGGGTCGCGTCGTGTGCCTGGCAGCGCTCATAGCGCTCTTCGCCGTCTGGATCCCCGCCGGCCTGCGCGCCGCCGAACGCTCGACCTAGAAGACGCCTGCACCCCCGCTCCCAATTCTGCTTCTGTTTCTCTTTCTGTTTCCTGACCACCGCCGCCGCCAAGCGGCGTTTCGCTTTCACGTTCTGCACGTTTGCGTCGCTGCGCGGCGGCCTTGAGGGCAGCGAAGGAGGCTATGTTGAAATAGTCGGCGAGGCCCCGCCTGCGCGCGGCGTGCAGGCGCTGAGGTAGCGGCTCGCGTAGCTCGTCTCGGACCGCCCGTTGCATCTGCGCATTCAGCTTCGCCTCTAGGTCGCTGTGGCCTGCCTCGTTGCGTAGCTCCATGAGCCCCTGGGGTGTGCTGTAGTCATACAGCTCGGTTTCGCGGCCAGCCTTCAGCGCCTTGATGCTGCCCGGTGCGAAGTTCGAATAAGTGGCGTACTTCGCTTGGGGGGTGCGCAGCGCCACGACATGCAGTGGCGCATCCGCGGCGTACGGTTCGACGGCGAACTCGGTAACGGTCTCGTCGGTGGCGTGCAATACGTACTCGCGTCCCGGCGCGGAGGGGTCGCGCAACATCGCCGCGATGTCGTGACGTGAGGCTATGTGTGAGTAGTGGGGTTCCTTTCGCCATTGCGAAGATCCAGTGGCGATGTCGAGCAGCAGCGGCGCCACGTCGACGCTCGAGGTCAGGCCTGTACGTTGCTGTCTGGTTGCCCGTGTGAGCACTCCCCGCGGGTCGCTGACGACCAGCGGCACCCTGATCGCCTCCTCATAGGCTCCACCGCCCTTACCGCGCATGCCGTGCGAGGCACCGTACTCACCGTGATCGGAGGTGAACAGAACGACCGTGTTGGCTGCTACCTCCGGGCGACTGGAGAGCGTGTCGAGCACCCCGCCGATGTGGCTATCGACCTCTTCGAGCAACATCAGGTAGAGGTCGAGGAATGGCAGCCAGGTCGATTGAACTTCCGCTCCCGTATAGGGCACGACGCCAAACGACGCCTGTGCGGTGTCCTGCAGCGAACGTTGCAGTAGCGGCTTACCCCTGGCGAGCATTTCTTCGGGAGTCTCGAAGTTGGGGGGAAGTTGCTGCACGACGCGGGAAGGTTCGGCCTCTGAGGCAAACCGCTGGCTCCAGTGGTACCACCACGCGATGTCGTGCGGATTGACAAGCGACACGGTGGTACACCACGGCTCATGCTGTGGGGCGCCTGCGAACCATTTTTCGAACTGCGTGACGATGTGCGGATCCACCCGCCAACCCTGTCCGGGCGCCCCATCGGGCGAGGGGAAAGTGCCGCCAGCGAAGCCATAAGGCTCGAGCGCACCGGCATCTTCGTAGGAGTCCCACAGGTTATCCCCGTGGGTGAGATGCCACTTGCCATACCAATATGTGCGGTAGCCGTGTTCGCGCAGCATCGTGCCCCAAGTGGGAAAGCCCGGGTCGAGGGTGCTCCCGCCTGTGATCATGCAGCCCGTCTGGTGGCTGTGAAGCCCTGTCAGCAGCGCCGCGCGCGAAGGAGTGCAGTCGTTGGAAGCCGTGTAATGACTGGCAAAGGACACGCCCTGCTGACGCAGGCGTGCGAGGTTGGGCATACCCGCCGCGGCCGTCGCGCCCGCCGAGAACCACTGAGGGGTACGCAGCTGATCAACCATGATCACGAGGATGTTGGGCGCCTTGAAGCGAGCGCCAGAGCCCGGCTGCTGCTTTGCGGCACTCTCGGCCGCTTGGACGTGGGCCGTGGCATGGCGCCCACCAATGGAATGCCCGGCCACGTGCTTCTCCGCTCCTGAGACAGATTCTTGTCTTGCGATGAGATCCGCAAGCGCCGCGCCGCCGCCCGCTAGCGCGCCGCCCGCGAGTAGGCCGCTCTTCAGCAGGGTGCGCCTGTCGACCAGTCGTTTGGGATCGAGTCCACGCGACTGCTTGGAATCGGGCTCGGCGTCAGGCTTTTGGCGATCTTGCTCGGACATCAGTGTCTGGGGCAGAGCTCATTGGCGACTCGCTTGCGCGAGCAACCTACGCTCACAAATTACTCATCTCGATGTTGGCCTGTGATGAGCGGTTTGTTGGGCCGTGTTTTAAAGCGGGTCCCGGAGAAGGCTGTGGGCTCCACACCAACAAGCTATACCCGGCGCTGCTCGCTGAGGGGTGTCCCCTGCTCGTCGGCTGCCTGTGCCGGCGGCCACGGCCCAAGCCAATCGTCGCGAGCGCCGTCCATCGTGATCACCGTGCCTGAGAAGAAGTCACCGGCGGGTGAGGCAAGGTAGGCGACGAGCCACGCGAACTCCCGCTCGCTACCCATCCTCCCGAGCGGGATCGTATGGGCCACGCGCTCGACGATCGCGGCGGGGTACTTGGTTAGCAGCGTCTGCGTCTCGAACTGGCCGGCGGCAAGCGCCAGCAGACGGATATCAAAGCGTGCCCACTCCACCGACAGGGTGCGCATCAGATTCTCCACGGCCGCGCGGGCAGCTCCCGAGTGGGCCATTCCGGGCATGCCGTTGTGTGGAGAGAGGGTCACGCTGAAGACCTTGCCGCCCCGCCCAGAGGGGATCATCGCCTTGGTTGCCACCGCGTGGGTCATCAGCCATGTGCCCTCCACGTTGAGCCGGATAACGGTTCTGAAGCCCTTCGGCGTGATCGACTCGGCGGGAGCCAAGAACTGGCCGCCAGCGTTGTTGACGAGCAGGTCTATCCGGTGGTGGCGCGCCAGCACCTCATCCACCAACGCATCCACTTGATCCTCCTCGCGGATGTCGCACACGCGAGCCTCCACCAGCCCAGACGAACAGGCTGAGACGGTTTCGAGCAAGGGATCCTCGCGCCGTCCACAGATGACGACGTGCGCGCCACAGCGAGCAAGCTCCAGCGCCGTCTCACGACCAAGGCCGCTGCCACCGCCGCTGACGAGCGCAACCTGGCCGTCGAGCAGCGAGGGCGAAAACAGCCTCGAGCAAGTCTCAGCAGACACTGCATGCTCAGCGCCTGGAGTCTCCGCGGATGCGGCACGCTCGGCACCCCTGGGCTCCTCCTCGCCTGCCCTATCGGTTGGCTCGCTTCTATTCATGGCGATGAGCTTACGACCCAAAGAGGACCCTCTAACGTGTGCCCCACACCCGGGAAGGACTCCAACCTCGATCAAGCGGCCGAATCGCCCGATGCTTGATATGCGAGGCCGACAAGCGGGTAGAGCGTCCTATGCGCCCATTCCAAACCTAGATCGCCCTGATTGCGGAGCTTTTGCCGCTCTCGCGGGTTATCTCCTGCGGGGGAAGGTTCTCGCGCGGGAGGCGTCGAACCAAATCGAGGCAGCAATCTACCAGGAATGATTGACAACGCAACTATCGCGCCGTATAATTCCGACTCCAAGCATCGGATTAGAGAGACGCTCATGCCAGACCCCACGATAAAGCCCACACCCACCATAGACATGACCGCCGAGGTATTCATCCCGGAGTCGGTCGACCAGCTGCTCGCGCACTCGCGCCGCTACCCCCTGCTCACCCCAGAACAGGAGATCGAGCTCGCCCAGAAGATCGAGCGCGGCGACCTGCGGGCCAAGGAAACCATGATCAACTCGAACCTGAGGCTGGTGGCATCCAACGCCCGGCGCTACCAGAACCAGGGACTGCCACTCGCCGATCTCGTCCAAGAGGGCATGCTCGGCCTGATAAGGGCCTCTGAGAAGTTCGACTGGCGCAAGGGCTTCAGGTTCTCCACATACGCCACCTTGTGGATCAGACAGGCGATCCAGCGAGGACTCGAGAACTCCGGTCGCACCATCAGGCTGCCCGTACATGTAGCCCAGCGTTCGCGCAAGGTGGGCCGTGTCGAGCGGGAGCTGTCTGTCAGGCTCGGCCGCGAGCCAACACTCGAGGAGCTTGCCGAGGAGACAGGGCTGCCGATCGAGCAGGTCGAAGAGGTGCGCCACCAGCGCGCCGCTCTCGTCAGTCTCGACCAGCAGGTAGGCGACGACGGCGACACCGCTCTTGGCGATCTGCTGCCATCCGACGCCGAGGCGCCGGAGGACAGTGCCTGGGATAACGAGCGCGAGCGCATCGTGCACAATGCGATCGCAAAGCTTCCCGATACCGAGCGAACCGTACTCACCCTGAGATTCGGCACCGGACGCGAGGAGCCACAAACACTCACCGCCATCGGCAAGCGTCTTGGGTTCTCTGCCGAGCGGGCCTCACAGCTCGAGCAGCGTGCCTTGAAGAAGCTCGCCGAGTCGCCCGAGCTCGCGGCGCTCCGCGAGGCCGCCTAGGACTAAACGGCCCACCCGCCCCCGCCCCGCCCGCCGACCGCACGTCGGCCGGCGGGGCTGCCATATCCGGCGTCACTTCACGACAAGCGTGCCTTCCATTCCTGCCATGCGGTGGCCGGGGACCGAGCAGTAGAACTTGTAGGTGCCCGGCTTGAGCGTGATTGTGAGCGTTTTGCTTTCACCCTTGAAGGTGGGTGTGGCGCCAACTACCGAGTGCGACGCCGATTCGACGGTCACATTGTGTTCGAGCGGGGACATGTTCGTGAAGTCGATCGACACTTTGCCCGCTTTGGCGGTGAGCGAGCTCGTGCTGTACTTCAGCTGACCTTCGGGGTTCGCGGCCAGGCTGAGCGCCCCTGAGGCGGTGGACGGCGCCGCGGTCGTGGAGGATGAGGTTGTGGCTGTCTGGGTTGTAGCGGGGGTTGTAGCCGGCGTGGACGCCGAAGAGCTCGTGCTGCTCGAGCCTCCGCAACCCGCGAGCGCGAGCATGCCGCCGGCGAGCGCGAGTAGCGAGACGATCGGTACGCGTCGACCTGGTGCTTGATCTGCGGTTTTGAGCCTCACGGCTTGTTCCTCCGTCGGTTGGGGTTACCTCACGTTATGACACTCCCCGGTCCGAATCCTTCCCACACCATGTGGCAACATCTCCTAGACAGAGGCCGACGCGAGGGAGGCACAGATGGACAAGTCGATGTGGGAGCGCACCGTGGAGCTGACGATCGCCGTGGGCGAACGTGTACTGGCGCCCGTGGAGCGCTTTATCGGCAAGCGTTCCCTAGTGGGCGACACGACCTTCTTCCCCGACGAGCGCTTCCCATGGATCGAGCAGATCGAGGCCAATTGGGAAACCATTCGCGACGAGCTCGACGACGTACTCGCCAACCGTGAGGCCCTTCCGAACTTCCAGGACATATCCAAGGATCAGATCGAGATCACCGACGATGACCGTTGGAAGACCTTCTTCCTATATGGCTATGGCTTCAAGGCAAAGCTAGGAATTGAGATGTGTCCGAAGACCGCGGCCCTGATGAGGCAGATCCCGGGAATGACTACCGCGATGTTCTCGATCCTCTCCCCACGCAAGCACATCCTCGACCACCGTGGTCCCTATAAGGGGGTACTGCGCTACCACTTGGGGCTGATCGTGCCGCAAAAGGCTGAGCAGTGCAGGATCAGAGTTGGCGATGACATCCGCCACTGGCGGACGGGCAAGAGCCTGGTGTTCGACGACACTTTCAACCACGAGGTTTGGAACGACACCGAGGAGACGCGGGTAGTGCTGTTTGTAGACCTATTGCGCCCTCTCCCCTCCCCCTGGTCGCAAATCAACCGCATGATCGTCAAGGCAATCGGCTATTCGCCGTTTGTGCTCGACGCCAAGCGCAACCAAGAAGCGTGGGAAAAGCGTTTCCTTGAAAGGAGAGGGGCGAGCTCACACGGCGTGGAGCAGCAGGCGCGTGAATTACCGTTCACGACAGCTGGGTGACAGCAGACGTCTTGCAAGCCTCACATCAGATGTTCGACACGTCGAGGCCCGTGTCGTGTAGCCAACTATTGGCTTGAGCGTTGAGAATCGTGTACTCGCCCGTGAGGATCAGCAGCCCCAGCGCGATCATCACTACGCCGCCGATGCCCACGATCAACGGAAAGTGGCGTTTGACGATCGCAAGGGCCCCGCTCATGCGCTCGAACGCCACCGCGATCAGCAAGAACGGGATCGCCAGGCCCACCGAGTAGAACGCGAGCAGGATTGCCCCGTGGGCGGCCGAGTCAGATACCGCGGCCTGGGTCAAGATCGCGGCAAGCGTGATGCTCGTGCACGGAGTCCACGCGATCGCGAACGCGGCGCCGGCGAGCAACGGGCCACCTCGCCCCGCCATGCGCATCAACGACTCGGAGTGCCATTGGAAGTTGAGCGCATCCACGAACGGAGTGGCAAGGAACGCGATGCCCATCAGCACGATCAGGATTCCTCCGGCGGTGCGCAGCGTTTCGATGTGAGTGCTCAACAGTGAGCCCACCTGTGTGGCGCTGAGTCCAAGCAGGATGAAGATCAGCGAAAAGCTGGCGATGAACAGCAAGCTCGGCACGAGCACTCGCCGTGCGCCTGCGTGCTGGATGTCTGCGGGTGCGACGCCGATGACCGTCGAGAGATAGCCGGGCACGAGTGGCAGCACGCACGGAGAGAGAAATGACACGAGCCCCGCCGCGATCGCAACCGGAATGCCCACACCGCTGGCGGTGTCAGAGCTCGACGCTGCGATGAGGAGATGCATATGACTCACGGCTGTGGGAGAAGCGCCGCGCGTAGCTCGGCCACTTCCTGCTCTAGTTTTGCAACTCGATCGCGCAGATCTTCAGGCGCCTGCGCGGCAAGCGGCGGTACAACTCGCGTCGAGGGAGCTCCGTTGATCGCGGCGGTCCCATTGGAGCTCTCGCTATCGCCCAGCAGCTGTGTATAGCGATCCTCCTTCTGGCCGGGACGACGCTCCAGCTGTGCGGCCAAACCACGCTCTATCAGTCCAGCCAGCGTGGAGTGCACCTCGTCGAGCCCGTCGAAGGAGTGGATGCGCTCGCCGCGTTGCTTGAGCTCGCCAGGCGTTTGCGGGCCGCGCAGCATGAGCACGCAGATGACGGCTTGCTCGCCGCTTGACATCGGCAGGGCTTCTGAGAGCAGGTGACGGTACTTCGCGGCTCGACTCGCCCCAGCAAGACGCGTATAGCCGCGACGCTCCAGGCGGTGGAGCGCGTCGCGGATGATGGCCTCGTCGTAGTCCACCACCGGCTCGCGATTAGTCGCCTGATTGCACGCCAGCCGCAACGAGTTGAGCGACAGGGGATAGTGATCGGGCGTGGTCCGCTGCTTCTCGAGCAAGCAGCCAAGCACGCGAATCTCGGAGTCGGAGAGGTCCATCAAACCCCCATCCTACGATCCGGCGAGGCCAAACGCCGCCGACGGTGCTCAACCAACCTTAAGCCGGTAGGCCCACGCTCTTGCGCGGCGACCGATCCTCCGAGATCGGCAAGCATCCACTGGAGGGCTGAGGAGGCGGGACTAGAATCGGGGGCGTGAACGACCTACCCGCGCGCCCCTCTTGAGCCATCAGCCCTTCGCCTCGGGGCGATCAGGCGAAGGCGGTCGAGGCTCGAAGCCGAGGCTACGCCCCGAGGACATTCCCGACAGGCCGGTCTCGCTACGACGCATAGGCAGGCTGTTCATCCCCTACCGCGTACGACTGAGTGCGCTATTGACGCTGATCGTCGTCGGCTCGATACTCAGCGTCGCCTCTCCGTTCCTACTGCGCGAAGCGGTGGACAAGGGCATCATCGGTCACGATCTCGAATTGCTGAGCTGGCTGGTCGCCGGCATGATCGCGCTGGCGGTCATCAACGGCGTGATCAGCGTCGCACAGACGTGGATCTCCAATCAGGTCGGCCAGCGCGTGATGCACGACCTGCGCGCTGCCGTGTACGCACACCTGCAACGCATGTCGCTCGCGTTCTTCACGCGCACCCGTTCGGGCGAGGTACAGGCGCGTATCGCCTATGACATCGGCGGGATCGACGACGTGGTGACGAGCACCGCAACGTCGACCGTCTCGACGGTCGCCACCGTGACCGCGACGGTTACCGCGATGTTCGCGCTCAGTTGGCAATTGACCGCCTTCTCGCTCGTGCTGTTGCCGTTCTTCGTGTGGCTCACGCGCCGCGTGGGCAACGAGCGCCGCCGCATCCAATCGGTGCGCCAGGGCCGCCTGGCCGACATGTCGACGCTCGTAGAGGAGTCGCTGTCGGTATCGGGGATCCTGCTCGGCAAGACGATGGGCCGCTCGGGCGAGCTCACCAGTCGCTTCTCCAGCGAGTCCAGCGAGCTCGCCGACCTGGAGGTGCGTGCGCGCATGGCGGGACGCTGGCGGATGGCATCGGTACAGATGAGCTTCGCGATCATGCCGGCCGCCGTGTACTGGTTTGCCGGCTACAGCAGCGTCCACGGCAGCGAAGTGATTTCGATTGGAACGGTGGTTGCGTTCACGACGCTGCAGACGCGCCTGCTGTTCCCGATGCAGCAGCTGCTGTCGGTCGGACTCGAAGTGCAGACCTCGCTCGCGCTATTCGGTCGCATCTTCGAGTATCTCGACCTGCCCGTCGATATCGAGGAGCGCAGCGGAGCGGGCGAGTTGGGCAGCGTGCGTGGCGACGTCACCCTGCAAGACGTGTGGTTTCGCTACGCCGAGGAGGCACCGTGGACGCTACAGGACATCTCCGCGGAGATCCCCGCGGGCACGCGCATGGCGCTCGTCGGCGAGACGGGCTCGGGCAAGACGACGCTCGCCTACCTGGTGGCACGCCTGTATGAGGCCCAGCGCGGGTGCGTGAGCATCGACGGGACCGACATACGCGACGTGACGCTCGGCTCGCTGGCCGCAACCGTGGGGCTCGTCTCCCAGGAGACCTACCTATTCCACGCATCGATCCGCGAGAACCTGCGCTTCGCGTGTCCCGAGGCAAGCGACGAGCAGATCGAAGACGCCGCGCGCGCGGCGCAGATCCACGAGCTGATCTCCTCCCTGCCGGAGGGCTATGACACGCCCGTTGGCGAGCGCGGATACCGCTTCTCCGGCGGTGAGAAGCAGCGCATCGCGATCGCGCGCACCGTGTTGCGCAATCCACCTGTGCTGATCCTCGACGAGGCCACCTCTGCCCTGGACACAGAGACCGAGCGGGCGGTGCAGATAGCGCTTGACGACCTCTCGCGCGGGCGCACGACGATCGCGATCGCCCATCGCCTCTCGACGATCCGCAATGCCGACCAGATCCTCGTGCTCGACGGCGGTAGGATCGTGGAGCGCGGCACCCACGAGGAGCTGGTGGAGCTCGGTGGGCGCTACGCCGCGCTGCTGCGAGGCGCCATCGTGGACGAGCCCGGTCAGGACCCTTCCGCGGCGCTCGCCTGAGCCTGAGCCAGATGCCTGACCCCCCCACTCACAACCATCCAGCCGCTGGCTCCTCGCCTGCTGAGCTCGAGAGGTTGGGATCGCCCAATCACCGCCCAACCATCGACGAGCGATCGAGGATCGTGCGCCTGGCGCGCTTTGTGCTGGCCCACCGCCGGCTGGTGATAGTCGGGTGGCTTGTCGTGCTCGCCGCGGGCGCGGCCGGGGCATCTCACGTGTCGGGTCGTTTGCAACTGGACTTCTCGCTCCCTGGCCAGCCAGGCTATGAGACGGCTCAGAAGATCGTCCGCACTTACGGCAATGGCGGCATCATCCCGCCGGCGATCGCGGTTGTGACGGTCCCCGCGGGACAGACCGTCCGCGGCGAGCAGGCGCGAATCGCGGCCGCCTTCCAGCGCGTCAGGGCAAGCATGCCCTACGTCCGCGTGGTGGACTTCGCGAGCACCGGCGACACGCGTCTGATCGCAAGCAACGGACGCACCACCTACGCCTTCTTGTTCACGCCGCTGGAGCGCACGTTCACAGCGCCGAAGATTCCCCAGCAGGCCGAGCGGGTGCTCGCGGCAACCCTTCCTATGGACACGCAGACAAGCATGACTGGGCTGCTGCAGCTTTCGAGCAGCGAAGAATCCAAAGGTGGCCCGGGAGTCTTCCTGGAGACGGTCATTGGTGGGCTCGGCGCGCTGGCGGTACTTGCGTTCGTGTTCGCCTCGCTGCTTGCCTTCGTGCCGCTGCTGATCGCGGCGGTGGCGATCCTGGCGACGCTGCTGGTGATACTGGGACTCACCTACATCGCCAACGTCTCCTTCCTCGTGCAGTTCCTCGTCTCGCTTGTGGGGCTGGGCGTGGCGATCGACTATTCGCTGCTGATCGTCACCCGCTGGCGCGAGGAGCGGGCACACGGTCGCGAGAACCATGAGGCGGTGATGGTGGCGATGGTCACGGCTGGTCGCGCGGTGGTGCTATCGGGCCTGACGGTCGCGATCGGCCTGATAGCGCTGGTGGTGCTGCCGGTGCCAGGGCTGCGGTCGGTGGGATACGGGGGCATGCTGATCCCACTGGTCTCAACGGCTGTGGCGCTGACGCTGCTGCCTGCCTTGTTGGGAGGCATTGGACCGAGGGTGGACTGGCCGAGGATCCGCCACGAGGGCCACGCCAGCCGCGGGTGGACGGCGTGGTCAGCCATGCTGGTGCGCCGCAAGTGGGTGGGAACGGCCGTGGCGATCGGAGTCCTCGCGGCGTTGATCGTGCCCTTCTTCAGCCTGACTACGGGCGAAACCAGTGCGAGCGCCCAGGCACGTACCGGCTCGGCGCACGCGGCATACGAACTGATCCGCGCTGGGGGCGCCGCAAGCGGGGTGATCACGCCGCTCGAGGTATTGGTGCGCTCAGCACAGGCCGGCGCCATCCGTACCCGCTTGGCGACACTGCCGGGAATGGCGGACGCGCTGCGCTCCAGCGCACCCGACAGCAACCGTGTTGGCACGAGCATAGTCGTAGGAGTCCCACGCGAAGAGACGGTGAACTCCACAACGCTTGGCGCGGTACGCACCGCGCGCGAGGCCCTTGAAGGACGCCCTGGGGTGATCGGGATCGCGGGAGAGGGCCCAACCGAGCTCGACTACCAGCACGCTGTGTTCGGCAACTTCCCGCTCATGTTCGCGATCATCGCGCTGCTCACGATTGTGCTGCTCGCGCGAGCTTTCCGCTCGGTCGTGCTGGCTGTCAAGGCGGTGGTGCTCAACCTCGTCTCGATGGCGGCGGCGTTTGGCTTCATGACATGGTTCTGGCAGCAGGGCCACGGGTCGCAGGCGGTCTTCGGGATCCCCGCCACGGGTGCGATCACGTTCTGGGTGCCGATCCTGGTGTTCGCGTTCCTCTTCGGCCTGTCGATGGACTATGAGGTATTCATCCTCGCGCGTGTGCGCGAGGAGTACGACCGTACGGGCTCTACCGACCAGGCGGTCATCGCCGGCCTGGGGCGCACTGGACGGCTGGTGACAAGTGCCGCGCTAATCCTATTCCTGGCCTTTGCCTCGCTGGCATCGGCGCCGAACACCGACATCAAGGTGCTGGCCACGGGCCTTGGCGCGGGCATCCTGCTGGACGCAACCGTCGTGCGAGCGCTGTTGCTCCCCTCGCTTGTGTCGCTGATGGGCAAGTGGAACTGGTGGTTTCCCCACCCGGTGGCTCGCCTATTGCGAGTCCCAGCCAGGACATGGAACGCTGCCCCCGCCGGTGGCATGGTCGAGGTAGCCAGCGGGATGGTCGCGGATGGGGCCAGTGGGATGATCGCGGACGCTGCCAGCGGGGAAGGCTAGGACGGACGAATACGACCGGCAAACGACTAGCGACAGACGAAGCCGACCAACAAATGACTAGCGACAAACGAAGACAGGCAGCAAACGATTAGCGGCGGGCGGACGCTGCCAGCTCAGCGAGCACCTTGGAGAGCTGCCCTCCTTGCCAAGCGATCGGGGAGCTGCCGGGCTCCTCGAGCAGGAGCGCCGCAGCTGGGATCGCGGCTGCATAGCGCTGGGCGACCACCAGCGGGTGACCCGGGTCGGCCTCGTCGCGACTGGCGACCACCACCGTGGGAACCTCGATGGACCGCAATTCTGCCCAGTCTGCGAACGGCCTGGAGCGTGGGACGGCTTCTAGCGCATCCGCGACGGCAAGGGGATTGTCGTGGGATGAGAGTCGCTGGCGCAGCACCTTCACGACGGTTTGTCGCCAACGCTCGGGAACGGAGTCGAGCTCGTAAGCGGCTATGAAGCCTCCCACGCCGTCCTCTCTGAGCCCCTGTGCGAGCCTGTCCCATGACGCGTAAGAGCCAGCCGCGCCGTGCGTGTCGGGGTCAAACGCCGGAGTGATGAGGCCTAGCGCGAGCACCCGTTCGGGGTGCTCGAGCGCAAAGCGCAGCGCCGTGTGAGCTCCCATCGAGGCACCGGCAAGAACTGCCAGATCGATCTGCAGCTCATCGAGAACCACCCGCAGGTCCTCGGCGAGCAGCTCATAGGTGTATGCCTCAGCCGAGGACGCCGGTGTGGAATGGCCGTGCCCGCGTGCGTCGTAGGCGATCGTGCGGTGAGCGGAGCGCTCGAGTGCCTTCGAGCCCATGACGACATAGCGACGGGTGGCTGTGAGACCGTGCAGCAGCACAATCGGGATGCCCTCGCCACCCTGCTCCCCGGCGAGCAGCACACCATCGCCGACGTCAATGCTTAGCTGCTCTGAGATCGCCACCGTGAAAGCGTTGCGATGTAGGCCTTAGACGTGTAGCGCCGCGTGCTCGCGCACGAGCCGCGCCGAGCGCTTTGGCTCCTCCCAGAAGAACAGATGACCGACGCCCTCGAAGATCTCCAGGCGCGCATCGGGAATGCGCTCCGCGATCATGTAGCCGTTCTGCACGGGTAGCATCTCGTCCAGCGTTCCGTGTATTACAAGCGTTGGCACTACGATCTCGCCAAGCCGCTCGCTCGTGTCGTGTTCGCTGATGGCTCGCATCTGCTCCATGATCACGGGGACGGGCAGTCCATATTTCAGCCCTGTTTGCAAGAACGTCGCGTAGATGTCCTCCCGAGCGGCAAAGCTTGGCGAGACGTTCACCTCCCAACCCGTGCGGATCGCACGCTGGCGATCGCCCGAGGACATGCCTTCGGCCAGGCGGCGCAAGACGTCTTCGCTTGCGAGCGCGCTGCCCTCGCCGCCGCTGTATGTACAGCCGAGCACGAGCGCTTGTATGCGCTCTGGGTATGCGAGCACGAGCTCCTGGGCGATCATGCCGCCCATCGAGATGCCCATGACATATGCCGAGTCGATGTCAAGCGCCGCGAGCAACCCGTTGGCGTCCTCGGCAAGGTCGGCAATCGTGAACGGGTTGCCAGTCCTCGTGGAGTCACCGGCGTCGCGATGGTCATAGACGATCGTGTCGAAGTCACGGCGCAAATCCTCGAGTAGCGGCTCGCCCCAATGGTGCTTGGTGCCGCTCATCCCCATGATGAGCAAGAGCGGCGGACCGCTGCCGGCACGCTCATAGCTGAGCTCGATCTCTCCTGCCTTTGCGAGTGGCATCGTGCGAGTAAGCCTACACGGGCAGCTCGAGCTGCCCCACGACGCCTCTCGCCTTCAAGTCGCCACCGTCGCTCTCTCCCTGGGTGGCCAAACCGGCGACCCGCACCCCCAAGAGTCGGACAGGCCGTGATGGCGCATACTCGTCGAGCAAAGCCAGCGCCACGCTCGTGACGCGCTCGGCGTCGCACGTGGGCGTCGCCAGGGTGCGCGCGCGTGTGACCGTGGAGAAGTCATCGAGGCGTACCTTGATGCCGATAGTACGCCCGTGATTGTTGTGGGCGATGAGGCTCGCGCACAGGTCCACCGACATCCTCGCGAGCGCCTCGCGTAGCAGGAGCGGATCGCGGATGTCGCTGTCGAAAGTTCGCTCGCGCGACTCGGAGACCACCTTGCGCGCTTGGCACACCTGGCCGTCGTGCTCGAAGTGGGCGCGTCGGCGCAGTTCGCGACCGAGATTGGGACCGAAACGCTCCACGAGCCGTTGCTCGGGCGCATTGGCGAGCTCGTGCAATGTGCGCAAGCCCATCTCGGCGAGCTTGGCGGCGGTCTTCGGGCCGATGCCTGGAACGAGCCCGGGAGGCGCCGCGGCAAAGCGCCGGCAGGCCTGCTCGCGCGTGAGCACGACGAAGCCGGCGGGCTTCTCCATGTCGGAGGCGACCTTCGCGACGAGCTTGTTGGGACCGATCCCCACGGAGCACATGAGCTTCGTGGTGGCCTGGATGTCTGCCACGATTCGGCGCATGGCGGCGCGCGGCGAGTAGAGGTCGCTCAAATCTAGGTAGGCCTCGTCTAGGCCCACCACCTCGACGCGTTCGACGTGTGAGCGCACGACGTCCATCATCTGACGCGAGACCTCGCGGTAGTGTGCTCCGTCGGGTGGCAGAAACACCGCCTGCGGGCAGAGCCTGCGCGCTCGTGCGGCTGGCATCGCCGAGCCAACGCCAAAGCGACGAGCCTCATAGCTGGCGGTGGTGACCACGGCCCGAGGCCCGGTCCCGGACACGACAACCGGCAGCCCCCGCAGCTCGGGATGACGGTTCAGCTCGACCGATACATAGAACGCGTCTGCGTCGAGGTGGGCCACGCATGTGCGGAGCATCGATCGATCCGCGCTTGGGACCGTCGCTGCTGACTCAATGGATACCTCGTTGGCGATCGACACCGTCGCTCGAATCTAGCGCGGGTGACGGCGACCTCAGTGGCTAGCTGAGTGGCTACTGCTGAAGCACCGAGAGCACGTTGCCAGCCGGATCGGTGAACCACGCGATGAGCGGTCCACCGCCACGGTGGATGCCCTTTTCATCCTGGTCGAGCCCGTCGTAGCGCTCGAGCTCGACGCCGCGAGCCACGAGCTCGTCGACTGCCTTCTCGATGTCCTCCACCGGGAAGTTCAGAATCGTGTAGCTCGCCGGTGTGTGATCGGGCTTGGGGTAGACGAGCGTGGGTCGATCGCCAGCGAGGTGCAGCGTCATCAGCCCGTGCTCCTCGGATGTCTGCAGTCCAAGTGTCTCGCCGTAGAACCTCTTCGCCTTGGATATGTCATCGACGGCGAAGCCACTGAATGCCTTGGTGTTCGCGAACATGACTGGTCTCCTTGTGGTGTAAGTGGCTCCCACGGCGGTTGCCACGTCTAACGACATTAGGAGCAGCGATAGTCATCGTCGAGAAGGATGGCGCTGAGCCGCGCGTGGAGCACACGGATGCTAGGCGACCGCGTCGATGTTCAGGCGTATGTAGTCCACGACCACGGGCTCCCCAAGTATGTGGAGCGCATCGTCCATGAACCGACCGCGCAGCTCCTCCGGCAGCGCTTGCACATGTGGGCCAAGCACGATTGTGGAAAGAAACTCGCGCGGGTGCTCGGGCTCGCGAGGCGCGGGCGCAAGCCAACACTCAGCGGAGGCGAAGCCCGCTGAAAGCAGGCGCTCGCGCGTCTTCGACGGCGCCGCGTAGTTCCATGGTGGGCGCCAGTCGATGAAGTAAGGAACGTACGGTTCGCGGGTGAGCAGCGTGGCTACCTTGCCGCGCAGAATGTCGATGTTGCCCTCTCCCCCGCACTGGGCGACGAGCCGACCGCCAGGGCGCAGTGCCGTGTGCAGACGACCGAAGAGATGATCGTGATCAGCGATCCAGTGAAACGTGGCAGTAGAGAGAATCGCATCGACAGGCTCCTGCAGCTCCAGCTCGAGCAGGTCCATGACGCGGACGTCTGCCCCTTGACCGAGTCGCTCCCTGGCGGCGTCCACCATCGAAGGCGACTCATCGACGGCGATTACGCGGCCGCGCGGAAGTTGCTCGATCAGTGCCTGGGTGATCCGTCCAGACCCACAGCCGGCGTCGAGTACGACCTCGTCGCCCTCCAGGTCCAATCGCCCAAGCACCTCGCGCCCAAGCGCCTCCATCGGACCGGAGATGCGGTCGTAACTCGCTCCGTCCCAACTGCGTACATCTGACATACAAATGTACGTTATCACGCATATCGTCTACCTGTGCAGCGAGCGCAGGCGCGAAAATCCGACTTAGCCCTGGGCGATGATCTCCGCCAGACGCGCCCGCTGGCGCCTGGCGCCACCAAGCAGCGCGGCATCCAGCAATGCCCGCTTGTAGAGCCAGTGGATGTCGGCCTCCCAGGTGAAGCCAATCCCACCATGTGCTTGGATCGCCGAGGAGGTGACCTCGATGCCCGCGTCGGATGCCGCGGCCTTGGCCATCGCCGCGGCCTCTCCCAGCCGCAAGGGATCGGCATCGGCCGCCCAAGCCGCGAAAGCCGTCATGGAGCGTGCCTTCTCGGTGTCGAGCAGCATTTGGGCGCAGCGGTGAGACACAGCCTGGTAGGCACCTACGGGCACGCCGAACTGCTTGCGCTCCTTGACATAGGCGACGGTCATCGCAAGCGCGCGGTCGCACACCCCAACGAGCTCGGAGGCGATCGCCACAAGCGCGCGGTTCACTCCGCCCGCGACATCCCCGTCGAGCACTTCACCAGCGCCCTCCGCCGCGCGCACGCGAGCCGCGGGACGCGTGGGGTCGATCGAGTCGACGGGCTCGACCTCGACTTGCTGACGGTTGAAAACCTGTGCCACGCCGTCTTCGATTAGCACCAGGAGCTGGGCGCCCGGCGCTCCCACCACCAACTCGGCCACGCCGTCGTGGGCTGTGCCGAGCGCGCCGACCAGCTCGCCGCTTGCAAGGCCCGGGAGCAAGCGCGCATGCTGCTCTTGCGAGCCGGCCTGTTGGATGACCGTGGAGGCAAGGACAGACGCGAGCAATGGCACAGGGGCCACCGTGCGCCCCAGCTCCTCGCACAGGATCGAGAGCTCGACGAGGCCGAGTCCCTGGCCGCCGTGGGCCTCAGCGATCGCGATCCCAGGCCAGCCAAGCTCACACAGCTCGCGCCACAGACCCTCATCCAGACGACCGGCTTCGGCGTGCTCGCGCACACGCTCGGGACGTGCCCGCTCTGAGAGCAGCTCGCGAGCTGTGCGCTGAATCTCGCGCTGATCGTCGCTCAGGCCGAAGTCCACCGCTGCTCCTCCGCCTCACCAAACGCACTCAACTCGCGTCGCTCGCGGGCGTTGCTTTGCTCATCCGAGCCGATTGTCATGCGGTCGAGGTCCATTCGCGGGTTGTCTATGCCGTTGTGACCTTCAGCCGCGGCAAGCCAAGCACGCGCTCGGCGACGATGTTCTTCAACACCTCAGTGGTGCCGCCCTCGATCGTGTTGCCGCGTGCGCGCAACAGCTCATAGCTCCAGCTCGTGCCGGAGGTGAGTGCGGCGGGACCGACGATCTCGGCAGCGAGCTGGGTGAGGCGCTGGTTGGTGTCCGACCACAGCCACTTCACGAGGGATCCCTCGGGACCGGGTTGGCCGTAGCGCTCGATGTCGGTGAGGCCCTTCCATGCGAGCAACCGGATCGACTCGCAGCGTATGTGTAGCTCGGCAAGCGCATCGGCATACAGCGGATCGGCGAGCAGCCCGCGCTCGCGTGCGAGAGCGATCGTGTCGTCGAGCAGCTGACGCAGACGAACTTGCAAGGCGAAGCCGAGACCCGCCCGCTCGTTCATGAGCGTTGTGAGCGCCACCTTCCAACCGTTGCCCACGCCCCCGACCACGTTCTCCGCGGGGATGCGAGCTTCCTCGATGAACAGCTCGTTGAACTCGGCCTCACCGGTGATCTGGCGCAGCGGGCGCACTTGCACGGCGTCTTGCTCCATGTCCATCAGGAAATAGGTGAGGCCCTTGTGCTTCGGTGAGTCGAGATCGGTACGAGCGACGAGCATGCACCACTTTGAGTATTGGGCAGCGCTGGTCCACACCTTCTGACCGCTGACCACCCACTCATCGCCGTCCTTTACCGCTCGTGTCTTCAACGACGCTAGATCCGAGCCGGCGTCGGGCTCTGAGAAGCCCTGGCACCAGATCTCCTCGGCGGAGAGAATCGGCGCGAGATAGCGCTCCTTCTGCTCGTCGGTGCCCCACACCATCAGCGTTGGACCACCGAGCAGCAGACCGAGCACGTTGGCTGGCAGCGGCACGCGGGCGCGCCCGAGCTCCTCGAAATAGATCGCCGACTCAGTCAGCGAGGCGCCGCGCCCGCCATACTCGGCAGGCCACGCTGGGGCGGCCCAGCCGGCGTCGTACAGTCGTCGTTGCCAGTCACGACGCCAGGAGTAGTGGGCGTCTTCGCCGCCCTCGCTCGGCTCCTCAGCTGGCCGGTTCTCGGCGAGCCAGCCGCGCAGCTCCTCACGAAAGGCGCTCTCGCGCTCGCTGAATGTGAGATCCATAAGCCGTATTCAACTACGAGTACGCACGACGAGCTCGTCGACCTCGAGTCGGCCGACTTTCAGCTCGCCAACGTCGAGCCTGCCGACGACGGCGCGCTTGACCGCCAGCCGGCGAATCGCGAGCACGCCGATGGCCACCGCTCCGAGCGCGAGCGCCCCGAGCGCCAGCGAGCCGATCGACACGGCGCCCGAAGCCAGAGCGGCACGGCGCACCTTGCGGCTCTTGCGCCTGGCGCGCTTGACCTTGCGGGCGGAGCGCGCCAGGCGTACCACGAGCAAAGCCGCCGTAGCTGCTTTGCGGCGCTTGGCCCTCTTGGGATGACGCTTGCGGTCGCTATTTCTCGTGGACTTACCCATCTGCTGCTACTCAGGCTAGCGCGTGCTCCACACCTCGCCAACGCCTTCGAAGCCAAGCGCGCGCTTGGTGGCTTCGGTGAGGTCGAATTCGCGACCTTCGACATAGGGTCCCCGGTCGACGACCGGAACCCTCACAGAGCGCCCGCCGTAGCGGAGCGTCACGAGCGTGCCACAGGGCAGCGTCTTGTTCGCGACTCCCATGGTCCAGCTGGTGAGCTCCCCACCACAGGCGAGAGTGCCGCCCCCGCCATACCAAGAGGCGTCGGCAAGCCGAAAGGAGGTCAGGCGCCCGACGCGGCGACGTGCGCTGAGATCGCTCGAGTCACCGGCGAACAGGATCCGCACGCGCTCGGTGAGCAGACGGTGGGGTGTGTAGCGCAATACGAAGTGCCCACCTGACCGCGTAAAGGTGTGCGAGATCGTTTGCCACCCGTGGCGACCGAGCCGCTGGAGATCGACGGCTCGCCTCGCAAGCCCGGGGCGCAATGCGCCCGCGACGATCGCGGAGCTCCCGTCGAGCACGTCCAGCTCGACTCTGCGTATCCGTAGCTTCACCCGCACAAGCGGAGCCGCGAGCGCAACGGGCTGGATCAGCTGTGATGCAGACCCGTCGAGCGGAGTGGCTGGGGTTACTGGCAGAGACGGCACCGGCGAGCCAGAGGGTGCCGGCAAACCAGAAGGTACGGGCAAGCCCGACAGTGTCGGCGAGCCAAGAGGTACTGGTGAGCCAGACAGTGTCGACAGTCCAGACGATGTTGGTCCGGGTGCACCTACGGCGTTACCTACGGGTGCGACGGTGAGGGCGGCGGCGCAGGTCAGACTGGCACCGAGCAACACCGGTTGGGCACGACGAGCGCGCCCGGCTATGTGCGGCATCGACAAAGAGGTTTCTCCCTGTGTATCCGCCTACGGGGTTAGCTGTCGGGCTCACGTCCGCCGGCAGCACGAATCCATACGCGCTCCAGTCGGGCGTTACAGCCACATCAGCGGCCGATTCGCCCCATCCGGGCCCAAAACGACAGGCCCGGCAGTGGGTCCCCCGCTCGTCCTCATCCACGAAGACGACTCGGCAGGGTTAGGCAATCCGAGAGACGCTAGAGGACTCTAGGAGATGAGTAGTGTGACATCGCACACACATGACAATTCTGTATGAGCTGTCTGTTCCAGACTCAGCACCAACGGAATTGCCGTTCATTCCTCACTCGAATCGCCTGTTCCTCACCCGAATCGCCTTCCTCACCCGAATCGCCTTCCTCACCCGAATCGCCTTCCTCACCCGAATCGCCTTCCTCACCCGAATCGCCTTCCTCATCCGAATCGGTCTTAGTCCTCATCCCCACGAGGGGGTGCGCCAAGCCTGTTGAGTAGCATGGCCTCGGCCATCCGGAGCAGTCCGATGGTGGTGTGTGGGCGAGCTTCGTTGCTTCGTACGGAGACGTCGGAGCCATGTGGCCCCAGCACCTCGACGATCGTGCAGACGTTGCCGATCTCACAGTCCTCTCCATAGCGCCCTTCGAGCGCCTCCATCTGTGCGGCGACGACCTGGCCGATCTTCGATTGGTCGAATGTCATGTGGGGTCCTCCTGAGGGTTGGTTTGGCGTTGCTCCATCGATGTAAGCGTGCGCTGTCATTACGAATACACCAATCGTGGGCGCGAAGAGAGTTGCACCTCAATAGCATCCACGCCGCGATGGCGGTGGAGCCCCCCTTCTCTAACTACGAGCACGAGATCTACGTGGCGGGCATGCTCGGCGGGCGCAAGCCGGCGAGATCGCTCGACTGGCGGGAGCTCGAGCGCGACGCGTACGCGATGCTCTCGCGCGGTCCCCGCGGGTACATCCAGGGCGGGGCGGGGCGTTGGCACACGATACGGGCCAATCGCGAGGCGTTTGACGAGTGGCGGATCGTGCCGCGAATGCTACGGGACGTCTCAGAGCGCTCGATGGAGCGGACGGTGCTGGGCACGAAGCTGCTGGCACCGGTATTGCTTGCCCCGATTGGGGTGCAGACCGTGGCACACCCCGACGGAGAGCTCGCGAGCGCGCGCGCGGCGGCGCACGTGGGGTTGCCGCTGATCGCGAGCACCGCGGCGTCGCACACGATCGAGCAGATCGCCGAGGCGGCGGGAGAGCAGTCGTGCTGGTATCAGCTGTATTGGCCGCGTGACCGTGAGCTTGCGCGTAGCTTCATCGCACGCGCGGAGAAGGTTGGTTATGAGGCGATCGTGGTGACGCTGGACACATGGTTGCTGGGCTGGCGCCCAGCGGACCTGACCGATGGGTTCCTGCCGTTCCTGCGCGGGGAGGGCAACATCAACTACCTGCAAGATCCGGTGTTCCGTGCGGCATTGCCAAAACCGCCCGAGGAGGACATGCCAAGCGCGGTGGCGTACTGGGCGTGGCAGTTCTCCAACCCTGCCATCACTTGGGCGGACCTGACGTTCTTGCGGGAGTGCACGAAACTGCCAATCGTGTTGAAGGGCATCCAGAGCGCGGAGGATGCCGTGCTCGCGGTGGAGCATGGCATCGAGGGGATCATCGTGTCCAACCACGGCGGTCGTCAGGTGGATGGGGCGATCGGCTCGTTGCAGGCGCTACCGGAGGTGGTGGCTGCGGTGGGAGAGCGCTGCGAGGTGCTATTCGACAGCGGCATTCGCTCTGGCTCGGACGCGCTGAAGGCACTCGCATTGGGCGCACGGGCGGTATGCCTCGGGCGCCCCTACACGTGGGGGCTGGCGCTCGGGGGTGAGCAGGGCGTGGTTGAGGTGTTGCGGGCTTTCCTTGCGGATCTCGATCTCAACATGGCGCTCTCTGGCCACGCGAGCATCGATGAGCTCGGCGTGCACTCGCTCGTGGCGCAGCCCCGGCGTTGACTGCGGACCTCGGACCCGCGACAATCGGACTAGATGGCAAACCCTGATCGTCTATCGGGCCTGGACTCGGCGTTCTTGCACTTGGAGGATGGCGGCTCGGCACACATGCATGTGGCGTCGGTGATGGTGTTCGAGGGCAAGGCGCCGGAGTATGAGGAGCTGGTGGATCAGATCCTCTCGCGACTGCACCTGGTGCCGCGCTACCGCCAGCGACTGGCATTCGTACCCCTTGGCCAGGGCAGACCTGTGTGGACGGACGACCCGCACTTCAACCCTCGCTACCACATTCGCCACACCGGGCTTCCACGTCCGGAGGACGAGACGGAGCTCAAGCAGCTGGCGGGACGCATCTTCTCCCAGCGCTTGGATCGCTCAAAGCCGTTGTGGGAGATGTGGCTGGTGCAGCACATGGCGGGCGAACGGTTCGCTGTGATCGCGAAGACCCACCACGCGTTGGTGGACGGCATCTCGGGCGTTGACATCACGACGGTGCTATTCGACCTCTCGCCCGAGCCGGCTGGCACACCGCGACCGCCGGTGCCGTGGGTGGCACGCCCGCTGCCGGGGTCGGCGAAGCTGTTGGCGGACGCTCTGGTAGAGCGCTCGACCGCGCCGGCGGAGATGGTGCGTGGAGCGCGCCGGCTCGTGCGCACCCCACGACGAGCGCTGGGGCACGTGAAGGACGCGATTGTGGGGGTGGGTGCGACCACGCTTGCGGGGATCAACGCGCCGGCGCCGCCGAGCCCGCTCAACGTGGACATAACCTCCCACCGGCGCTACACCTGGATAGATGCTGACCTCGCCCAGTTCAAGGCGATCAAGGACTCCGTTGGGGGAACGCTGAACGATGTGGTGCTCGCGGTTGTGAGCCTTGCGCTGGGAAGGCATATGCGGGCGCAGGGTTATGACACCGAGGGCTTGGTGTTGAAGGCGATGGTGCCGGTGTCGGTGCGCGCCGACGTGGAGCGCGGTGCGCTTGGCAATCGCGTGGCGGCGATGTGGGCGCCACTTCCCGTGGGCATCGCGGATCCGCTGGAATGCCTTGCTCAGGTTCGCTTGGAGATGGACGATCTCAAGCACTCCGGTCAGGCGGTGGGCGCGGAGGTGCTTACCAATCTCGCGGGGTTCGCTCCGCCGACGATCCTCAGCCAGGCGGCGCGCTTGCAGGCTCGCCAGCGCTTCTTCAATCTCGTTGTCACCAACGTGCCGGGCCCGCAGTTCCCGCTTTACCTGCTGGGACGCCGCCTGAAGGCGCTCTATCCGGTGGTGCCGCTCGCAAAGCGCCAGGCGCTGGGGATTGCGGTGATGAGTTATGACGGACATCTCGGCTTCGGATTGATCGCCGATTACGATGCGTTGCCTGAACTAGAGACGATCGCGAGCGAGCTCGATCGGGCGATCGCGGCGATCGCGAAGGCCGCGGGCGTGAGCGCGAGGCCTGGACACACCAAGCGCCCACGAGCGGTGGCTGCGCACTAGTGGCTCGAGCACGGCGGCGATGAGGGCCGGGGTGCGCCTGGCCCTTTGCCAGATGAACGCGACTGTTGGCGACCTTCTTGGCAACGCACAGCTCGTTCGCGAGGGCATCGAGGCAGCCGAACGGGAGGGCGCCGATTTGGTGCTGTTCCCTGAGCTTGCCCTGACAGGCTATCCGCCGGAGGATTTGCTCCTGCGCGAGCACTTCCTCACCGATACGGGCGCACAGTTGCACGAGCTGGCGGCCGGCGTCGAGGGGATCGTGGCGATCGTTGGCTTTCCCGAGCGGGCCGCGGAGGGCGTGTACAACTCCGCGGCGGTGCTAGCTGACGGTGGCGTGAACGCGATCTATCGCAAGGTTCACCTCCCCAACTACGGGGTGTTCGACGAGCAGCGCTACTTCAAGGCTGGTAGCGACGAGGGCCTGGCGCTCGAGCTCGGCCCGCTGCTTGACCCCCGAGGTCAGGGCGCCGGCGATCGGACCGTGAGCGACGAGTTTGAAGGAGAGCCTGGAATTGGAGGATTTGGGGTCGTTCTTGGGGTGACAGTTTGCGAGGATCTGTGGGTCGAAGGGCCTCCCGCCTCGGCTGAGGCCGCCGCTGGGGCTCGTGTGATCGTGAACGTCTCCGCCTCTCCCTATCACGCGGGCAAGGGCCTCGAGCGTGAGCGACTGTTCGGACAGAGAGCCCGTGAAACCGGCGCTTATATAGCGTTCTGCGGGATGGTGGGCGGCCAGGACGAGCTGGTGTTCGACGGCCACTCATTCGTGCTGGATCCAAGTGGCGAGACGCTCGCGCGGGGGGCGCAGTTCAAGGAGGACCTGCTCGTCTGTGACCTGCCGATCGGCGTGGATGGGGCCGCACACGCCGAGACCGACTCGTGGGTCGCGGTGCGGGCTGCCTCGGGCCTCCCCACCGCCTCGCCTGCCACTCCCGCACCACTCCAGAGCACAACCGCGCGGGCAACCCTCCCTGCGCACGCCGCGATTCTCTCGCGTGAGCAGGAGGTCTATGAGGCGCTGACGCTGGGGCTGGGCGACTACGTGCGCAAGAACGGTTTTGGCAAGGTGGTGCTCGGACTCTCCGGCGGGATCGACTCGGCGCTGGTGGCATGCCTTGCGGTGGACGCGCTCGGGTCAGAGCGAGTGAACGTGGCGGTGATGCCCTCCCCCTACTCGTCCTCGGCGACTCAACAGGACGCGCGCACGCTCGCGCGGGCACTCGGGGTGAGAGCGCATGAGCTCACCATCGCGCCTGTGATGGACGCCTACACGCAGACGCTGCGAGCCGACTTCGAAGGCTTGAAAGCAGACCTGACGGAGGAGAATCTGCAGGCGCGCATCCGCGGGAATCTGTTGATGGCGCTCTCCAATAAGTTTGGCTGGCTTGTGTTGACAACCGGCAACAAGTCTGAGATGTCGGTGGGCTACACGACTCTGTATGGCGATTTGGCGGGCGGCTTCGCGGTGATAAAGGACGTGCCCAAGACGCTCGTGTATCGGCTTGCAAGCTGGCGCAACGCTCCCGAGTCAGGCGTGCACGGGCACCTTAGGGCGCCGATCCCTACTTCGATAATCGAGCGGGCTCCGTCGGCTGAGCTACGCGAGGACCAGACCGATCAGGACTCGCTGCCGCCTTACGAAGTACTCGATGAGATATTGCACGGCTACATCGAGCTGGATCGCGGCCGCGAGCAACTGATCGCGGAAGGTCTGCCACGCGAGGACGTCGAGCGGGCCACGAGGCTGGTGGATCTGGCCGAGTACAAGCGTCGTCAGGCTCCACCCGGCATCAAGATCACCGAGCGTGCGTTTGGACGCGACAGGCGTATGCCGATCACCAATTCCTACCGTGGCTGAGCGACGAGCCACAGCGCTGCTCGGTGCCACGCTCGTGACGTGTGCGCTGGCGCTGGGCGCTTGCGCAAACACCCTACAGGACCACCCGATCGGCCCGCAGCCACTCGAGTCGGTGCTCGTAAGAAGCCGCTTTCCGGTGTATTGGCTCGGTTTGAAGTTCCAAGGGATGCAGATCAGCGGCGTGACAACCGATCCGAGTGAGGCAGTGACGATCCGCTACGGCGACTGTGTGCTCGGCGGTCAGTACACGTGCGTAACGCCAGTGTCGATTGTGACCTCGCCGGATAACAGCTTCGTCCCTGGTGCAACCGCTGTGACGCGGTCGATGCCGCTGAGGGGGGTGAACGCAACCTCCGCCCAGCGCGGCGCGACACTTACGCTCACCACGGCGGGCGTGGTGGTGAGTGTGTTCGCCGATCGCCCGTCGCTTGCTAGGGCGGCGGCGATGATGATGGCTCCCGTCAACAAGGTGGGAATGCCACTGGCACCGCTGCCGGCGGCGGTGCCCGATACGGGCTTTGACCGGGTGCCGCTGCCCAGTCAGGTGCCAGTGGGCGTGAGCGTTCCGCGCGGACCTGAATAGCAGGGTGCGATCAGCCGGGGAGCGGTCGAACGGCGATGGTCATGCGCGTGAGCGCGCACGTGTGACCGTCGTCGTCGCTGAACTTCACATCCCACAGCCAAGTGGTACGCCCGCGGTGAATGCGTGTGGCGTGAGCGTGCACGGTGCCCTTGGTCAGCGGGCGCAGGAAGCTCGTGTTGTTGGACATGCCCATCGCCATGCAGCCTTCGTCGAGTACGGTCATACCGGTGGCTATCGACGCGATTGACTCGGCAATGGACGCATAGATGCCGCCATGCACGAGCCCCGCCGGCTGCTTGTGCTCCTCGCGAACTACCACCTGGGCACGCATCTCGGTCTCCGAGCACTCCAGCAGCTCGAGTCCGTAGAGACGGTCGAAGCCCAAGAGGATCTCGTTGATCTGGGCGGCGGGTGGGATGGCCATCGGGCGGCCACGATAGCCTACGGACCACGGTCAGCGTCCATAGAGACGCGGTGACCGTTTCTCGATATGACTGAGCTCAACCGACTGCCCCCCGACCAGCGCGCTGTGCTCTCGCTCGTGCTCGATCGCGGCAAGAGCTACGCCGAGGTGGCGGAGCTGCTTGCGATTCCTGAGGGCACCGTGCGCGACAGGGCCCACGCGGCGCTCGATGCGCTTGCAAACGACGTCGCCGCGGCTGGTGGATCACGCGTCGCGAGCACACGTCCCGCAAGACCGGGCGCGGCGCGGGCAAGCTCAGTCGACGCATCGAGACCGGGGGCGGCCGGCGCGGCGGGGGCAAGCTCTGTCGGCGTATCGGGGACAGCGCCCGGCACATCGAGCGCTCGCCCATCGCGCTCCCGAGAGCCACGCTCGGCACGCACCCCGGCGAGCTCGCGACGGGCTGGGGCGCTGCTGCTCGGGGCGATCGTGGTGGTGATCGTGGTAGCGGTGATCCTGATCTCGAGCGGCGGCGGGAAAAGCTCGAACACCACCACGACCTCGACAAGCCACACCTCGACGACCTCCTCTACCTCTAGCGCGAGCAAGGGCAAGGCGACCCTCGACAAGACGATCCCGCTTACGTCAGTCGAACCGACGGTGAACGCCAGCGGCACGGCGTATGTGCTCTCGGAGAATAGCCGGCGTGCGTTCTATTTGACGGCGCAGGGACTGCCACCCACCTCGGGCTTCTTCTACGCCGTGTGGCTGTATAACTCGCCGTCGAGCGCGGAGCCCCTCGGACGAGCTTCAAACGTGGGCTCGGACGGTCGCATGCAGGGCGGAAACCCACTGCCCACCAACGCTGGCGATTACGCCAAGTTCATAGTCACGCGCGAGACGAGTACTCATCCGAGCCATCCTGGCCCAACGGTGTTGAGCGGCTCGTTCGCATTGCACTAACGCACGGTACTTACCCACGGCACGGCACTGCCACGGCACCGCACTGCTGCACTCAAGTCACGGCACTCCTGCACTGCACTTCCGCACTGCACTGCATTGCACTGACCCACTGCACAGTCCTGCCCCCACGGCACTTGACCCACTGCACTACTGCACGGCACTGACCCACAGCCCCGATTCACACCAGGAGCTTGCCCGGGTTCATGATGCCGGCGGGATCAAGCTCGGCCTTTAGCGCGCGCAACGCGCTCAGTCCCTCCGCTCCAATCTCGTGCTCCATCCATTGCATGTGGTCACGCCCGACGGCGTGATGGTGGGTGATGGTGCCGCCACCGCTCGAGATAGCGGCGCTCGCCGCGGTCTTCACCACCCGCCATTGCTCTAGCTCACTACCTTCGCTCTGACGTGCGAAAAAGGTGAAGTAGAGCGAAGCGCCGGTCTCATAGAGGTGTGAGACATGACACATCACCGGGCCGGGCGTGCCAAGCGCACGCAGTGAATCCTCGATGGCGGCACACACGCGAGCGTGCAGCGCCTCCACGTTCGACCAACGGGTGGCGGTCTCGAGCGTCTCAACCATCACGCCATGGGTGAGCATGTCATCGCGCAGATAGGGAGCAGAGAAGCGCGAGGCAAGCCATGCACGTCCCGGCGAGCCTCCGACGCGCAACCCGCCACAGCGGCGCACAACAGCCAGGGCTCGCGCGCGTCGCGTGTGTGCCTCCTCGCGCTCGCCCTCGAAGCCGAGGATGGCAAGGCAGCCGCTACGGTAGCCACGCACCCCTAGATAGGCGCGTCCAAGCCGACCCTTCGCGCCACCAGAGCCCGCCAGCGCAAGTGACATGCGCGTCTCTTGCTCATCGGACAGTCGCGCCACATCGGGGGTGCAGTGGCACTGAGCCAGCTCGCGAAACGCCAGCGTGCCGGCTTGGAAGCTCTCGAAGAAGACACCTTCGTAGATGCGCTCGGCGGGCGCTCGGCGCGCGCGCAGCGTGAGCTCGTCTATCACCCCGAGCGTTCCCTCAGAGCCAACGAGCAGTTCGCGCACGGCGGGACCTGCCGCGCTCGCGGGGAAGGCAGCCAGCTCGATGTCGCCGGCGGGCGCCGACATCCGCAAGCCGTGCACCATCCGCTCGAAGCGCCCGTAGCCACTGGATGCCTGTCCGGCCGAACGCGTGGCAGCGCACCCGCCAAGCGATACGTACTCGAAGGATTGCGGGAAGTGACCGAGCGTCAACCCGCGCGCCGCCAGCTTGCCCTCCAGCTCGCGCACTCTGGCACCGGCCTGGACGGTAAGCAGCAGCGAGCGCTCGTCGAGCTCGAGTACGCTCGCCAAGCGACCCATGTCGAGCGCTACCACCGCGCGATGGGAGCCGCGCAGCGGCTCGACGCCACCGACCACGCTCGTGCCCCCGCCGAACGGGACTACCGCGAGCGAGGCGCGGGCGCATGCGACGAGCAGTGCGCGCAGCTGCTCCCGCGAGGAGGGATAGAGCACCGCGTCGGGCGCACCCGCTGGTCGACCGGAACGCAACCGCACGAGGTCCACGTAGCCCTTGCCGGCGGCGTGCAACACACGATCGCTGTGATCGTCGCGCACATGCTCCGCGCCAACGATCTCGCGCAGCACCGCAAGCGTGTCGGAGGGGATGCATGGGGGGTCGATCTCGACGTTCTCTAGAGCCACCGCTGGCCGGGGCGTGGCACCCACGCCAACCGTGTCGCGTAGGAAAAGGAGGGCGTGCGCCGGTAGCCCTGACTGGTGGAGGGGATCGCCCCAGCCCCACCAGCGCATCTCAGCCCCCAAGGATCCGCTCCAGCCCGTCGAGGGCTTCCTCGATCGTGGAGGCCGCCGCCCTGCGCACGAGCGGGCTGCCGAAGCGCGAGATCCCGCTCATACGCAGCGACAGTGTGCTCTCGCCACGAAACCCTTGCAGCTCCTGGCGCAACTCGATCGTCACCTGCGTGGCTCGACCGTCGCCGGCGGGCCCGTCGGCGAGCTCGATCTCCGTCTCGGCGCTCTTCAGCACACGGGCAAACGGGGTGCCCTCGACCTGTTGGGACCACACGATGCGACGTAGCTCCTCGGAGGCAAGCAGATGAAAGTCGGCGCGTACGATTTTTCCGCTGGAGCCCGTCAGCACCTCGGTGAACGCGCCCTGTTCGACCGCCTCGACCCGGCTCACGCGCGGCCACCAGCGCGGCAGGTGGTGGGGATCGCCGAGCACATCCCAGAGCTCCTCCCGAGAGGCAGCGATCGCGCGGCTACGTTGCACGGCGGGCACGGCTAGCGTCCCGGGTCGATCCGCTGAGTGCTTGTGGACATCGCGAACACCTATTCCTCGTAGCAGAGCAGCGCGTGGGCACGATGCGGGGCCAGTCGCTTGCGCCCTCCAAGGGCCTCGAGCTCTACGAGAAAGCTGCAACCCACCACCTCGGCACCCACCTTTTCCACAAGCTCGCACAGCGCCCGCGCGGTGCCGCCGGTGGCAAGCAGGTCGTCGTGGACGAGCACACGCGTCCCCGGACGCACGGCATCGCTGTGGAGCTCCAAGCGCCCGGCCCCGTACTCCAGCTCGTACTCGGCGCTCACCGTCTCATAGGGAAGCTTGCCGGGCTTGCGCGCAAGCGCGAAGCCGGTGCCGAGCGCAAGCGCGAGCGCCGGTCCGAGCAGAAAGCCGCGCGCCTCGGCCGCCAGCACGCACTCCACATTCAGTGGGCGCGCATACTCGACAAGCCCCTGCACCGCCAGCTCGAGCGCCGCTGCGTCAGCCATCAACGGCGTAATGTCCTTGAACAGGATCCCCGGCTTGGGAAAGTCGGGGATGTCCCTGATCAGCGCACGCAGCTCGCTAGTCACAAGCATGAGGTGGTCGGGCCATTGATTGGATGCGTCGCCCCCAAGCGGAGGCGTACTGGTAGTAAACCGAACCGTACTGGTAGTAAACCGAACATCGGTGGTGGCACAACACGCCGCGGACCGGCCACCTCACCTTACGATCTTGCGAAGGTCGCGAACCAGTAGCAGGTGCTTGAGATGGGTGGTGACCGCCGCGAGGTTCTCCAATGCATCGACAGCATCCTTGCGGCGCTCGGGATTACGCGAGCGTAGCGCCGGCGCGAGGATCTGCTGCAACAAGCTCGCCTCGCGATCCGCCGAGGAGCGGAACACGCGTAGATTGCGCCCGCCCACGCCATAGCGGGCGAGCTCTGACACGGCGCTCACTATCTCACGCTCGGTCTCGTCGAAGTAGCGCACCCCGCCACGCATCTCCCCCTTCACCACTCCGTACTCTTCGAGCTCGCGCACGAGCTTCGCCTCGGCACCCGTCTCCTCCAGCATGTCTTCCAGCGAGTACAGGGCGCCGGCCTCCTCACGCACGCTTACGCTCGTGTGCCACGCGCGCTTGCCGCCCTCGCGACCGGCGGGACGCGGAACCTGCATATCGCCGGCGCGGCCAGCCGCCAGCTCTTGGCGGATCACCCTCAGCGGTAGGAACTCATCGCGCTGCATGCGCAAGATCGTGCGTAGGCGCGCTACGTCGCTTTGCGTATAGAGCCGGTAGCCACCGGGGGTACGACGGGGCGTCAGCAGCTTCTGATCCTCCAAGTAGCGAATCTTGGAAATCGAGATATCGGGGAACTCTTGCACGAGCGCCTTGCACACGGCGCCGATCGTCAACGCCTTCTGGCGTCCCCCCTCACCGCGGGTCTCGCGGCCGTTGGACACCTCCGCAGCCTGAGCCTCATTCAACTCGATCTCGGCTTGCCGGCGCCCGGCTTGTGGAAGCGTTGCCATCAGCGAGAGCGGTTGACGGGCTTGGAGATAGCCAACCACACAGTTTGGCCGATGATCAAGAGGCCAATGATCAAGAGGCCGGTCATCAAGAGGCCGGTCATCAAGAGGCCGGTCATCAAGAGGCCGGTCATCAAGAGGCCGGTCATCAAGAGGCCGGTCATCAAGAGGCCGGTCATAGGCGTGAGTGGTGTGGGCACGAGCGTAGCCATCAGCGTGCGTGGTAAGTGAGCTTGTACTTGCCGATCTGCAGCTCGTCGCCCTCTTCCAAACGATGTGAGTCGATCCGCGAACGGTTTACATATGTGCCATTCAGCGAGCCACAATCGTCGAGATACCAGGTATCTCCCCGGTTCACCAACAGAGCGTGGTCACGCGAGACGGTTACATCGTCGAGGAACACATCGGAGTCTGGGCGCCTGCCGATGCTCATCCGCTCCCGGTCGACCGGGAAGCTCTCCCCTGCCCGTCCTCCACCTGCCCGAATCACGAGCGCTGGACCTTGGGCGATGACCTGCTCGAGCTCCACCGGCACGAGCTCACCCGCCTCGTCGATCCTGTAGGTGGCGGTCACCGGCTCGCCGGCGGCGCCCTCGCCGCGCGGAAGCAGCGCACCGCAGCGCGGACAGTAATTGGCGCCCTCATCGCTCACAAAACCGCACTCAGGACAGTGCAAAGCCATGAGCTACCTCGCCCTCTGGGTGCCTTGCGGGCGCTCCATGAGATCTGCTGTGGCCATCCTGGTCACCGACTAGAGCTCGTCGATCGAGGCTCCGCCCGCGCGGTTGGCGAGGATGTCCGATAGTCGCTGCACGTCATCCCCGGAGATCGCCGTCTCGCCGTCCTTGTGCTGCTCGCGCAAACGGCTCACAAGCTCGGCGCGCAAGATGTCGATCTTGCCGTGCAATATGCGCCGTTTGTAGGAGATCTCCATCTCCTCCTCTGTGAGCTGGCGGATCACATCCTTGAGTTCACTGTCGCTCATCGAGCCAAGATCGGGGAACGTGTCCATCGCGAGCCATCTCCTCTTGCGCAAGGATGCAGGTCATATAACTGCCGGTCATGCTGCCATGCTGCCGTTCGAGTATAGACCAAAAGGTGAAGTTGAGCTTGAGAGTATTCAGAGAGAAATCGATGAGCACACCGTCGACCGATTCGCCGCCAACCTCCGCACCATCGATAGGCGCGTCGTCGCGTCGCATACGAATCACGCGCCCGCGGCTGACGCGCACACAGGCGATCGCGGCGGCGCTGGTCGTCCTGATCGTGATCGCCGGGGGGATCGCGCGCAACACCGCGATCGGAACGAACACCCATCTCTCGGCTGACGAGAACGGCTACGTGGGCAACGCCAACCGAATCCTCGCCGACGAACGCTACGCCACCTTCAAGTGGCCACCGGGCACCTCCATAGCGTTCGCGATCGCCACACGGCTCTCCGGCCACCACTCGCTGCGCCTCGCCACACATGCCAGCGGGCCTGCGCAATACACCCAGCTCGTGGCGGGAGTCCTCACGCTGGGGCTGGTGGCTGTGCTCGCCTGGATCTTTGCCGGACCATGGGCGGCTGTGATCGCCGCCGCGTTGGTAGCTAGCTACGAGCCGCTGATCGAGGCCACGCGCACCTTCCTCAGCGAGCCGCTCGGCGCGCTGGTGCTGCTCGGCGCGATCGCAGCCGCCATGCTGGCCCGCTCGCGCTTTGGCACCCGCAACGAACTGCTCTGGCTCCTAGCCGCCGGCGCGGCCGGTGGAATCGCATGCCTCACGCGCAGCGACATGGCGATCGGCATGGCTGTGATCGCACTGGCCCTGGCACTCAGCGGACGACCTGGCTGGCGTACCGGCCTATTGCGCGGCGGCTTGTATCTGGTGGCCCTGATGCTCGTGCTCTCTCCCTGGCTGCTCTACGCCTCCAACAAGGAGGGCCGCTTCGTACCGATCACCACCGCCGGGCCCGATGCGTTCTTCATCGGCAGCTACCTGCCGGGCAAGGGCGAGCTCGTACCCACCGAGGAGAAGCTGGCGCCCGAAGTGTGCCGTCACTTCCCCCAGGACTGCGGACGCTACTGGCAGCAGAGCTCCGCGCCCGTGTTTCGGTTGATCGAAGCGCATCACCCGGGAATGTCAGAGAACGCGGCTGTTACCGAAGAAAACCTCAGCAACATCCACAAGTACGCCCTCGGCAAACCAGCCGCCTTCGCCTCGATGCTGTGGTCGAAGTTCTGGAAGATGTGGACGGTCGCATGGACCGGAGGCAACGGCACCTACCACCCCGACACTAGCCCCACCCAACACAAGATCTATTTGATATTCGCCGTGATCGGCTTGCTCGCCGGCATCGCTCTCACACGTCGCTTCTTGCTCAGAATGAGCGCCGCGGTATTGCTCGCCATCGCTGTCCTGGCGACCCCATTCAACGACCAACCGCGCTACAACGTGAGCCTGATGGCGCTCTTGATCTGCTCCGGCACGATTGGCGCATGGCTGGCGGGAGAACGACTGCTCGCCATGTGGCGCGAGCGCCGGACTGGGCATGCTCCGGCGGCGCCCGCAGCGAACTAGCCGGCGACCTCGACAGTGCCGTAGTGAACTATCGGCGACCCTAGCAGTGCCCGTAGTGAACTAGTCGACGATCCCAGCAGTGCCCGTAGTGAACTAGTCGACGACCCCAGCAGAACCACAACGACCTAGCCGGCGACCCCAGTAGTGCCCGTAGTGAACTAGTCGACGACCCCAGCAGAACCACAACGACCTAGCCGGCGACCCCAGTAGTGCCCGCGGCGAACTAGCCAGCAACCCCGGCGCGCAGCTGGGCACGTCCTGAGCGCACATACAGCGCACTGGCAACGAGCGCCAGCACTAGCCCGATGTAGAGCAACACTTCGGCAAGCGTGCTCAAGCCGCACATCGCAAAGAACAGCGCTCCCATCAGCGGAGCCACCCCCACGCGCCCAGGCCAGTTGATGCGCAGCTCCACACCACGCTTGAGGCCGTAACGGCCAAGTGCCACCATCGCAAGCTCGCGCGCCACAAGGATCGCCAGCGCCCAACGCGGTAGCAAATCGAAGCGCCAGCACACCACCACACCGCTCACGACGAGCAACCGATCGGTGACCGGGTCCATCAATGCGCCAAGGCGGCTGTACTGGCGCGTGACTCGCGCCGCGATCCCATCGGCGTAATCGCCCCAGCCGATTACCGCGAACAGGATTGCGTTGAGCGCATCCACGCCATCGCTGCTCGACAGCGCCACCACCAGGAACACGGGAATCAGCGCGAGCCGCGCGAAGCCGATCGCGTTGGGGAACGTCCATGGCCGTAGCGGCTGGCCAGTCAGCGTCTGCGGCGGCGGCGGCCCAGAGCGGTCCAAACCCACCAGGCGGCGGAGGGTCAGACGTTCGTGTGGCGAACGTTCGTGTGGGGGACGTTCGTGTGGCGGACGCCCCGCGCGCGCATGCCTGCTTGCGCTCTTTAAGGTGTCCTCCTCCGAAGGCCCCCGCAAAGGAGCGCTGGAGTTGGACTCCAGCCCGGAGACGTCCCCGTCAGGCTCTACAGGGTGCTCTGGCACAGCTCGTCCAGCGCCCGCAACAGCCCTGCCGGCTCGCCGCCGAGGGGCAGGCTAGGACCGGTTTTGCGTCCGCGCCGCAGCTGCACCTCGATCTCGCCCGACTCGAGACTGCGCCGGCCCACGGTCAAGCGCACAGGACAGCCGAGCAGCTCGGCATCGGCGAACTTCTCCCCCGGGCCCGCCTCGCGATCGTCGTACAACACATCCACGCCGCCCGCAAGCAACGTTTCATACAGCGCGTCGGCGGCGTCGCGCTCGGGCGTGCCAGGGCGACCCACAGCCACGAGGTGCACCGCGAACGGAGCAAGCGCTTTAGGCCAGGAGATGCCGTGCTCGTCGGCAAACTGCTCCACCGCCGCCGCCACCACGCGCGCCGGCCCGATCCCATACGAGCCCATCCAGATCGGCAGCTCCGCTCCGTGCTCATCCAGGTAGGTGGCGCCCAGCGGCTCGGAGTAGCGCGTGCCGAGCTTGAAGATGTTGCCGATCTCTATCGCCGGCTCGACGGTGAGCTGTTGCTCGCCGAGCATGTAAACATCGCCTGCCTCGTGGAAGTCCGGGCTCTTCTGTACGACCTCCATGTTGGCGGCATACCCGTCCGCCAGCGCCACCTCGTCCTCACCGGCCGGACAGGGAGCCATGTACTCGTGCGCTCCCAGCCCACCCATCATGCCCACATCTGACTGCACCCGATAGAAGCGCAGCCCGGTGCGCCCCATGATGCGGTCATAGGCGCCCACATGCAACGCGTAGCGCTCCTCCAGCCCCGCTTGGTCGCGGTCGAAGCTATAGGAGTCCTTCATCACGAACTCGCGCGTCCTCAACACCCCGGCGCGCGGGCGCGGCTCGTCGCGCTCCTTGAGCTGGAAGTGGTAGAGGATCAGCGGCAAATCCCTGTAGGAGTCGATCGTCTGCGCCGCATGAAAGGTAACGGCCTCCTCGTGGGTCATCGCAAGCACGAGCTCCGATCCCTTGCGGTCTTGCAGCTTGAACAGCTCGTCGATCCCAAGGCGCCCCGTCTTGCGCCACAGCTCGGCCGGCTGCACTACCGGCATCAGCATCTCCCGTCCGCCGATCGCGTCTATTTCCTCGCGGATGATCCCGACAACGCGCTGGTGCACGCGCCAGCCGGCGGGCAACCACGTCCAAATGCCCGCCCCCATCTGCCTGATCAGCCCAGCTCTCACCATCAGCTTGTGCGAGATCGCCTCGGCATCGGCGGGGGCCTGCTTCTCGGTGGGCAGCAGATACTCGGTCAGTCGGGTCATGGCGAAGTTCGACATCCTATGCGTCCTCCCGCTCCAACGGGCGTTGCGCGAAGCTGATGCGGGGTAGCCCTAAAAAAATCCCAATCGCATCGCAATCCGTTCGGTCACGCCCCGAGCGTCATCGCACGCTATGAATTACAGACAGCACTCGTCCCCAACCCAAGGAGCCCCGATGGCCTACTCCGTACCGCCGCTTCCCTATGCATATGACGCGCTCGAGCCTCACATCGACAAGCTGACGATGGAAATCCATCACGACAAGCATCACCAGGCCTACGTGGACAAGGTCAACGCGGCCTTGGAGGGCACACCGCTGGCTGACGCCTCGATCGAGGACGTACTCAAAGATCTGGACAAAGTTCCCGAGGCAAAGCGCACCGCCGTGCGCAACAACGGCGGCGGCCACTACAACCACAGCCACTTCTGGGAGAGCATGTCCGCGGACGGCGGCGGCGAGCCGGACGGCGCACTGGCCGACGCCATCTCCTCGACGTTCGGCTCCTTCTCAGACTTCCAGGCCAAGCTCAAGGAAACAGGCGTCAACCAGTTCGGCTCCGGCTGGTCCTGGCTGGTGCACGACGGGTCCGGACTGGCGGTCGTCGGCACGCCCAACCAGGACAACCCGATCTCGGCAGGCAGCACCCCGCTGCTGGGTGTGGATGTGTGGGAGCACGCCTACTACCTCTCCTACCAGAACCGCCGCCCCGATTACCTCGACGCTTGGTGGAACACAGTCGATTGGGAGAAGGTCGCCGAGCGCTTCAGCGCGGCGAGCTAGACACGAGACACAGGCCGGCGCTCAGTTGCGGCTGAAGCGCCGGCCAGCCACCGGAGAGACGTCTTCGTCGAGCCGTTGGCCGGCCGACGCCGGCTCCCCCTGCGGGGACACAGCGAGCATCGACTCGAGCACGGCGTCCGCCTCGCTTTCCTGCTCAGCCGCGGCGGCCTCCAAAGCGGCCAGTTTCTCTGGGGTCATCGCCTCGGCGTCCTCATTGGCAGCCAGCCACTCCCGTGCATCTGCCGCCTCGCGCTCATCGCGCATCACCGTCTTGCCGGCGGCGTAATAGCGATCGATCTCCTTGAACAGCTCGTCCACCAACTGCTCGGTAGGGACCTTCTTCAACGGCTCCCCCTTGGAGTAGATCATCCCCATGTCCTTCGCCCCAGTGATGCCGAAGTCGGCGTGTCTGGCCTCGCCGATGCCATTCACCGCGCAACCGAGCACCGACACCTCGATCGGGTCCTCATAAGCTTCCAGGCGGCGCTCCACCTCGACCACCACCGTGTCCATGTCGAACTGCAAGCGCCCACAGGTGGGACAGGCGATCAACACCGGTCCCCGCTCGCGCAGCTTGAGCGCCTTGAGGATCTCCCACGCCACCTTTACCTCCTCCTCGGCATGGAAGGTGGACAGCGAAATGCGAATCGTGTCGCCGATGCCGTCAGCCAGCAGCGTCCCCAAACCAACCGCCGACTTCAACGAACCCGACCACTTCGTGCCGGCCTCGGTAATACCGAGGTGAAGCGGATAGGGGATGCGCTCGGCGAGCATCCGGTTGGAAGCAATCGTGTTGGGCACCGATGTCGACTTCATCGACACCTTGAAGTTCTCGAACTGCAAACGCTCCATCAGCTCCACCGTCTCCACAGCCGCGGTAACCAGCGCTTCCACCGGACTCTCATACTCCAGCTCACGCAAGTGCTTGGGCAGCGAACCGCTGTTGACTCCAACACGCAGCGGGGTTCCATAGCGCTTGGCCAGCGCAATCACCTCTGCCACCTTCTCAGGACCGCCGATGTTGCCCGGATTCAGCCGCACACAGTGAGCTCCCGCTTCAATCGCCTTCAACGCGAGCGTGTGGTTGAAGTGGATGTCCGCGATCACCGGGATCGGCGACTCCAACACGATCCGCTTCAACGCCTCCACGTCCTGCTCGCGGGGCACCGCCACTCTCACGATGTCCGCACCCGCCTCCGCCACCTTGCGGATCTGCTCCATCGTGGCCGCCAAATTCGCGGTCTCGGTCTTCGTCATCGTTTGCACAGCCACAGGCGCACCGCCGCCGATCGCTACCGGGCCCACCTGGATCTGGCGCTTTGAAGCCATGGGAACATTGTACGTGGGCGCCGTTCACAATCTGTGAAGCTCGCGTTGATCGTCGCTAGCGCGCCGAGTTGGTAGGGCTAGGCGCTTCACCCATATGGCCGTCCGTAAGCTGCCTGACAGATGACACCCGCACGACATCCAAGGGGCCCGGAGGTCTATGCCACCGCCCGCGGCCCGCTCGCACGACTTGCCTCCCCCCTGGCCGCCCACGCTCGTGCCCGACGGCACGAGCGCTTCTTTGCGTTTGCCCGACTACAAGCCGGGGCGCGGATCCTCGATGTGGGCTGTGGAGCGCTCGGTCTACGCGCGCTCGAGCCCACCCTCGATATCACCGGCGTGGACCTGGTCGAGCGCCCTACCTATCCGGGTCCGTTCGTGCGTGCGGATGCCGCCGCGGGCCTGCCGTTCGCCGACGGCGAGTTCGATCTCGTCTACTGCTCGAGCGTAATCGAGCACGTGCCGCCCGCCCGCCGCCCCGCGTTCGCCGCCGAAGTGTGTCGCGTGGGCCGTGGCTGGTTCGTGCAAACCCCGGCCCGCTCGTTCCCAATCGAGCCGCATTCGCTACTGCCAGGCGCTCATTGGCTCCCGCCGCGCCTACGCAAGACCTACTGGCGTCTGGGTGCGGCAGGCGACTGGGAGGACATCTCGCTGCTGTCTCGTCGCGAGATGCAAGCGCTGTTCGGTCCTGCCCAGCCTGAGCGACTCGGGCCGCTCGTCAAGAGCTGGGTGTGCGTGCATACGCCAAAACCGGCCGACCCAGACAGCCCCTCACCCGCCCAGACGTCCGATGTCGTTGCTGAAGCCGCTCACCACGAGGAACAGCAGCAGCGCGATTCCAACCGAGCTGAAGCGCCACATAGCGGCCAGTGACACGCGCCGTCCGCGCAGCTTCTCAGCCACGGCCCAAAGCACATGGCCGCCGTCGAGTGGGAGGAACGGCAGCAGGTTGAGCACCGCGAGCACCAGCGACACATAGCCGATCACCACCAGTGCCTTGCCTGGGCCGGCGGCGACGGCCTGCTCGGTGACCTGGCTAATACCAACGATGCTACTGATCTGCCCGCGTTGCTTGGAGCTCGTGAGGGCCTTTGCGAGACCACTGAACGTTTGCGTGGTCATCGCCCACATCTCGCGGACCGACGTTCCGGCAGCGGCAAGCAGGCCGAACGACTTCGGGCTGGGTGCCGCAAACTCGAAGCCGAGCAACATGCGCTGCGCTTCGCTGCTGTAACGGGGGACGATCGACAGCTTCACAATTTGCCCAGCTCTACGCACAGTCACGGCTACAGGGGTCCTCCCGCTACAGCCTTCCCTCGCCACACCGGAACAGCGATGGGATGAGATCGCTTCCACCGCGGTGCGCTCGGTCACCGAATGCCCATCGACCGTCAGAATCCTGTCACCAGCGCGCAGCACCCCGGTGGCTGGCATGTTGGGCTCGACAGCCCCGACGGCCGTGGTGGCCGGTTTTAGCGTCTGCACACTCGGGTTGATCCCTTCGAGTGTGAAGGCACCGTTCATGCTGCCAACAACCAGCACGCTCCAGAACAGGACGAACGCGATCAACAGGTTTACTCCTGGACCCGCCAGGATCACCACTATCCGCTTCCACGGCAGCTGTGTGTAATAGGCACGACGAGCCACCTCAGGCGACAGGTCCTTGATCTCCTCGGGGTTCATGCCCGTGATCTTCACGTACCCCCCCGCCGGGATCGCGCCGATCATGTATTCGGTCTCCCCGCGCTTGATTCCCACGAGCTTCGGCGGAAAGAACAGTGAGAAGCGCTCCACGCGCATCCCTACAGCCTTCGCCACGGCGAAGTGGCCCAGCTCGTGCAGGACGATCAGCGCCATGATCCCGAGGATCGTCGAGTAACCAGCTCATGGCCTCAGTTTGGCAGGCCTCCCGGGAGGACCCGCCGCTACAGACCAAACGGCCTCGGCGGCGGCCTCGCCTAGGAGCCGGCTCAGATGGCGTACAGCTCGATCTTCGGGTCGAGCTGCGCAGATCCTCAACGTCCCCGGTGACCACCGGTTGGCGATTGAGGCGGGCACATATCACAACGCTCGCGTCAACCACATCGCGTGCTTTGCGCAAGCCGAGGAGTACTCCCAGCGCTCGGGCCATGTCCTCGTCAAGAGCTACCACCCGTGTCTGAGGCCCGTTCAAGAACCTCGATGAGCCGTACCTGTTTGAGCCGTCACGAAACGCTTGGGCAACGACGCCAGCCGGAATGTTCATGATCGCTTCCGGATGCGCAAGCATCCGCTTGAGCAACGCATTCATGCGGTCCTCTTTGCGCTGCAACGCGATGAGCGCGCCAGTATCGAGCGTCAAGCCCCGCACTTTCAGTCCTCGGAGTGACCAAGCCGAGAACTCGGTCGGCCCACGCATAGGCCTCCGGACTGGGCACTCCGTCCTCGGCGATGATGTCCGCCACCAGACGCGGCGAGCGTGTCTCTCGGCCTCAGACACCTCACGGGGCGCAACGGCGGCCAGGGCAGTGGATATGTAGCTGCGACACATTCGCTGCCTCGCCGCTGGCTACAGCCGCACGTGCCTGCTTGGCCTGCTCCTGGGGAAGCGAAATGGTGATCTTGGCTACTTTGGTCATACCATGATCGTACCGGCTGGTGCGGCGGAAGGCCGTGGGCGCGGACTTGCAAGAGGGAAGCTCCTCCGTTGGAAGACGATAGGGGATCCACTTCCTCCTTATCCGACCACCCACCTATGGAGCGGGCCACATCCGCTCGGCCCCGGTACGTGCCTTCGCGGTCGGCCTCGTACAGCGACTCGAAGGCTCTGACGGGCTGGTACCAGGCGAGCTGCAGCTCGAGCGTGCGTTCGATCACCTCGGCGATGCCAAGGAAGGGCAGGCGCCCCGCGAGGAAGGCGTGCACGGCGATCTCGTTCGCCGCGTTGAGCACGCACGGCGCGGTACCGCCGGCCTGTGCCGCTTCGCGCGCCAGGCGTAGGCACGGGAACGCGTCGAGGTCCACCGGCTCGAAGGTGAGCGCGCCCACCTGGACCAAGTCCAGCGGCGGCGACGCGGACTCCACGCTCGCGGCACCGTGCAAGGCGTAGGAGATCGCGATGCGCATGTCCTTGGGCCCGATATGGGCGAGCATCGCTCCGTCGAGCAGCTGGACCAAGCCATGGATCAGCGATTGGGGGTGCACCACAACGTCGATGCGCTCGATAGGGAGTGCCGAACAGATGGTGGGCCTCCATCAGCTCCAAGCCCTTGTTCATCAGGGTGGCCGAGTCGATCGTGATCTTGCCGCCCATCGCCCAGGTGGGATGGGCGAGCGCCTCCTCGACGCGTCACCTCCGCGAGCTGCTGCGCGGAGCGGCCTCGAAACGGACCGCCGCTGGCGGTGATCGTGAGGCGCTCCACGGCGCCCGGCGGCTGGCCTGAGAGCAACTGGTGAAGCGCGGTGTGCTCGGAGTCGACGGGCACGATCTGCGCGCCGGTGGCTTCGGCGAGCGCCACCACCAGCTCCCCGCCGACCACCAGCGACTCCTTGTTGGCCAGCGCAAGATCGATGCCCTCGCCAAGTGTCGCCACGGTCGGACCGAGCCCGGCCGAGCCCACCAGCGCGTTGAGCACCAAGTCGGCGCCGGACTCCACGACGAGCCGTACAAGGCCCTCGGCGCCGCCAAGACCTCGCCCTCAGGCCACGCAAGCGCGGCCTGCTCGTGCCGCATGCGTCGTCGGCCAGCGCGATCCGAGCGACCCCATGGGCTTGCGCCTGTGCGACCAGCGCCTCCCAGGAGCGCTCGGCGGAGAGGCCCACAAGCTCGAACTCCTCGTCGTCGCGGCCCAGGCACGTCGAGGGCCTGGGTACCGATCGAGCCGGTGGAGCCGAGGATCCAAGCGCAGCCGACCGCTTCGGCGAGCGGCCCCTTCACCGATCAGACATAGGCCAACCATATGTAGTAGCCGACCACCGCCGTGAACAGAACCGCGTCGAGCCGGTCGAGCACACCGCCGTGGGCGCCCAAGCAGGGTGCCGGTGTCCTTGGCGCCGGCCTGGCGCTTGACGAAGGACTCGAACAGGTCGCCGATCGGCGCGAACACGGCCACACCCAGGCCCAGGACCAGCGCGTGGGAGCCCGGGAGCCAGTCTTGGTAGCGCCCGGCGAACCACACCCCGAGCACGGTGCAAGCCATGCCGATCGACCAAGCCCTCAACCGTCTTGTTCGGCGAGATGGACGGCGCAAGCGGGCGCCGGCCGAAAGGCGTCCGCCGAGATAGGCGCCGGTGTCTCCCAGGAAGGTGCCGACGAGCACGTCGATCACGATGCCCTCGCCGTGGGGCAGTTCGCGCAGCAGCACCGCGTGGGCCAGGCCGAACGCCGATCCAGTAGATGCCCAGCAAGGTGATCGCCATCCCGCCGACGCTGGGATGGCGCTGGAGCAGCGTCAAGGCCGAACAGAACGGGCAGCACGGCAGCTGGCGGCAAGCAGCACCTGGGCTTGACTGCCGTACGGAGGCGGCCACCAGCATGCCGGCCAGAGCTATGAAGCCGGCCAAACGAACTGGATCGGACGCGCTCATACATGCCGTACAGCTCGTGCATGCACAGGCAGCCGAGCACGAACACGCCCGGCCGCGAAGACGGCCGCCTCAGATCACGAGGAACAGCGCGAGCGCGATCAGGGGCAGCGCGAAGAGGGCGCGCGCGCCGACGTCCGAGCCTCCCGCGCCACGAGCGATACCGACACGAGCCGCCGTGCGTGGAGCCGGCATCGGGCTACCGGCCACCGAACCGCCGGCGTCGCTCTGAGAACTCGGCCAAGCGATTCTTCGAGCGCCTCGCGCGAGAAGTCGGGCCACAGCTCGTCGCGGAACACCAGCTCTGAGTAGGCCGACTGCCACAACAGATAGTTGGAGAGGCGCCGCTCTCCGCTGGTGCGAATGATCAGGTCGGGGTCGTGCATCTCCGGGGCGTAGAGCAGCTTGCGAAAGTCCTCCTCGTCGCCACCCTGGAACGCGCGTGCGGCGTCGAGATCTCGGCGCGCCCTCCGTAGTTGAAAGCGACGAACAGCGTGATGCGCGTGTTGGCGTCGGTTAGCGCCTCAGCCCAAGCCATGCGCTCCACGCAGATCGGGGGCGACGCCCTCACGGCGACCGATGAAGCGCATGCGCACTCCTTCCGCGTGCAGCTCAGGGGTTTCCTCGGAGATGCGCTTGGCGAACATCTCCATCAATCCCTGGACCTCCTCGGGGGGACGCGACCAGTTCTCGGTGGAGAACGAGTACACGGTCAGCTCCTTGACGCCCAGCTCCGCGGCGTCGCGCAGGCGGGCCTTGACGTTGTCGGCGCCGGCGCTGTGACCCTCGTTGACGGGCAGACCGCGCGCACGCGCCCAGCGGCCATTGCCGTCGGTGATGATCGCCACGTAGCGGGCGCCTGAGGCGTCGCTGCCCGGGGCGCCTGACCAACTGCTATGGACGGAAGTCCCTCATCAGGTGCCGGTGCTCTCCGCCGTCGCCCGCGGGCGGGGTGCGACGATAGCCGGAGCATCACACCTCGAGGATCTCCTCCTCCTTGGCCTTCAGGACGCCGTCGAGATCGCCGATCCGGCCGTCGGTGAGCTTCTGCAGCTCCACCTCAGCGCGGTGCTCGTCGTCGGAGCCGGTCTCTCCTTCTGCCTTCAGGTCGCGCAGCTGCTGCATCGTGTCGCGACGGACGTTGCGGATCGCGATACGCCCGTCCTCGGCGAGGTTGCGCACGACCTTGACGAGCTCCCGGCGGCGCTCCTCGGTGAGCTCGGGCACCACAAGACGGATCAGGTTGCCGTCGTTTGAGGGGTTCAAGCCCACATCCGACTCGTTGATCGCCTTCTCGATGTTCTTGATCGAGGACTTGTCATAAGGCTGAACAGTGATCAGACGCGCCTCGGGGGCCGAGATCGTGGCAAGTTGGTTCGAGCGGGGTTTGCGCACCGTAGTAGTCGACCACCACCCGCTCCAGCAAAGCCGGGCTGGCACGACCGGTCCTGACTGTAGAGAACTCGTGCTGGGTGGACTCCAAGCGACTTGGTCATCCGCTCGCGGGCATCCTCGAGCAAGGCATCGATCATCTCAGCTGCCATCCTCGGCTCCTCTCGTCGAAATGGTCATGCACTCACCAGCGTCCCCACGCGGGCGCCTGAGATTATCCGCGCGATATTGGTCTGGATCGTCCATGTTGAACACGTTGATGGGCATCCCATTCTCCATGCAAAGCGCAAGCGCCGTGGAATCCATCACGCGCAGGCGGCGCTCGATCGCCTGCATGTGGGTGATCGCGGGAAGGAACTCCGCGCGTCGGGGTCGAGCGCGGGATCGGCGCTGTAGACCCCTTCGACGCCGTTCTTGGCCATCAGGATCATTTCGGCGTGGATCTCCGCGGCGCGCAAAGCGGCCGCGGTGTCGGTGGTGAAGAACGGGTTGCCGGTGCCGGCCGCGAAGATCACCACGCGTCCCTTCTCCAGGTGGCGCATCGCGCGGCGGCGGATGTAGGGCTCCGCCACCTCAGAGATGCCCAGCGCCGATTGCACGCGCGTGTTGGTGCCGGTCTTCTCCAAAGCATCCTGCAGGGGCAGCGCATTGAGCACGGTGGCAAGCATCCCCATGTAGTCCGCGGTCGAGCGGTCCATGCCCTCCGCCGCACCCTTCATGCCCCTGAAGATGTTGCCCGCTCCGACCACGATCGCGACCTCCACGCCCTGGTCGCGCACCTCTGACACCTGGCGCGCGACGGCCGCCACGCGATCGGGATCGGTGCCGTAGTCCAGCGAGCCCATCAGGGCCTCGCCGGAGAGCTTGAGCAGGATGCGTTTGAAGGCGGGGGCGCCCATCGAGGCCAGAGCCTATCCGGTCATCCGAGCGCCCTCGCGGCACGGGGAGGACCGCGGGCTATTGGCCTATGGCGAAGCGCACAAAGCGGCGTATCACCACGTTCTCGCCGGTCTTGACGGTGAGCTCGTCGCGCAGCTGCTGCACCGTCTTGCCCTCGAACTTGGGGTTGTGCATCTCCTGCTCGAGCAACACGATCGTGCGATACCAGGCGTCGAGCTTGCCTTCGACGATCTTCGCGCGCACGTTCTCGGGCTTCTCGGCGGCCTCCTGCTCGTAGATGCGGGCCTCGGCCTCGCGCGCCTCCTCGGGAACGTCCTCGCGTGAGACGTACTTGACGGTGGGCGTTGCGGCGACCTGCATGGCGACATCGCGGGCGAAGCTCACGAAGTCCTCGTTGGTGGCGACGAAGTCGGTGTTGCAATCGACCTCGATCAGGACCCCCACCTTGGCGCCGGCGTGGATGTATGCCTGGACGTGCCCTCTGTGGCGGTGCGCTCGCCGAGGTCCTGGATCTTCTTGCCCTGCTTCAGGCGCAGGATCTCGATCGCCTTCTCGATGTCGTTCTCCGCTCTCGGCGAGGGCCTTCTTGCAGTCCATCATGCCCGCGCCCGTGCGATCGCGCAGCGCCTTGACGTCCTTGGCCGATATCTCGGTCGTACTCACGATGCGCTCGTCCTCCACGGTGGGCGCGGTCTCTGCGGGCGTGGTCTCTGCGGGTGCGCTCCGCTCAGATGTGCTCTCCGCGGGTGCGCTCTGCTCTGGCGCAGCATCCTCGGACGCGGCCTCGGCAGGTGCGCTCTGCTCAGACGCGGTCTCACAGGCGCGGTCTGCTGGCGGCGCAGGCTTGCGGCCTGTACCGGAGCTGGCGGAGCCGGGGCCGCTTGTGCCGGGGCAGCCTGTGTCTGGGCCGGAGCCGCAAGCTGGAGCCGGCGGGGCTGAAGGCGCCGGAGCGGCCTCTGTAGCCGGCGCAGCCGCCTGGGCCTCAGCGGCTGCCGCCGCGGCCTGGGCCTGAGCAGCGGCCGCGGCGGCCTGCTTCTCGGCGGCTTCCTTGGCTGCCTGTTCCTCTGCCTCGCGCTTGGCCTGTTCCTCGGCTTCGCGCTTGGCGCGCTCCTCGGCCTCGCGCTTGGCCTGCTCGACTCGTTCTTGGCGGGCCTTCTCCTCCTCGGCGCGGAACACGGCATGGCCTTGGGCCACGACGTCACCGATCGCTTTAGCGATGAGCGCGCACGAGCGCATGGCGTCGTCGTTGCCGGGAATCACATAGTCGATGCCATCGGGGTCGCAGTTGGTGTCTACCAGCCCGATTACGGGATGCGCAGACGCTGGGCTTCGCGCACCGCGATGGCCTCGGTCTTCAGATCGATGACGAAGATGGCGTTGGGGGTACGCTGCATGTTCTTGACGCCGCCGAGGTTGGCATCGCAGCTTGGCGAGGTCAGCTTGGGCTGCCATGCGCTCACGCGTGGGCAGCAGCGCGAGCTGACCCTCCGTCTCGTAGCGTTCGAGGTCGTGCAGACGACGGATGCGCTGGTTGATCGTTTGAAAGTTGGTGAGCAAGCCACCGAGCCAGCGGTTGTTGACATAGGGCATGTCGGCTGCCTCGGCAACCTCCTTGATGGCGTCGCGGGCCTGCTTCTTGGTGCCCACGAACAGGACCGTGCCACCGCGGTGGGCGATCTGGGCGGCCAATTCCTGGGCCTGCTGCAAGAGCGCAGCGGTCTTCAAGAGGTCGATGATGTAAATGCCGTTGCGCTCGCCATGAATGAAGCGGCGCATCTTCGGGTTCCAGCGGCGTGTCTGATGACCGAAATGAACTCCGGCCTCCAGCAGGTCCGCGATTCCTACTTGGCTCACGGGTGCTCCCTTATGTGATGTTGCTTTGGATCCGGGCGATACGGTCGCGGACCCGAGTACGCGGAGGCATAGCTCGGGCAGGGCCGCGTTGCGTAGGCGCACGGCATTGAGTTCGATAGCGAACGTTCAGCTTACCGCTCGGAGTCTCCTTCGGCGCGCCTGAGGGCTTCGCGCAGATCCTGAGGCAGTGGCGAGCTCGACATCGATCGGCGCCCCGTGATCGGGTGAGGAAAGGCCAGGCGGGTTGCGTGCAGGAACTGTCGAGTCAATCCGAGCGTGCCAGGAGTGCCGTACTCGGGGTCCCCACACACGGGATGCCCGATCGCTTGCAGGTGAACACGGATCTGGTGGGTGCGCCCGGTGTCCAGTCGCAGAGCGCAAGAGAGACACTTAGGCCAAGGAGCGCTCGAGCGTGAAGTGGGTACGGGCCTCGCGGCTGGCGGTACCGCCAACGGCCATGCGCGTACGGATGCGCGGGTGACGGCCGATGGGGGCCTCGATCGTGCCGGTACGTGCGGGTGGCAGACCCTCGACCAGCGCCAGGTATTCACGCTCGATGAGGCGCTTGCGCAAGGAATCCTGCAGCAGGCTGTGGGCCTGCTCGGTGCAGGCCACTACAAGCAGCCCTGAAGTGTCGCGGTCGAGGCGATGCACGATGCCGGCACGCTCTGGCTCGCCGCCAGCGGCCGTTCCTGCGAGTAGCTGGGATAGCGTGCCCTCGCGGTGTCCGCGGGCGGGATGCACGACGAGTCCAGCAGGCTTGTCGATGACGAGCAACTGATCGTCCCGCCACACGATCTCGAAGGAGGGGTTGGGGGTGCTCTCAGGAGACACTTTTCGCGCTCGGCCCCGAGCCGTCGGGGGGCTCGGAGTGACGAGTGGGCCCCTCGATCACGAACAGCAGGAGGAGCACCCCAAACGTGATCGACGCGTCGGCGAGGTTGAAGGCGGGCCAGCCGAGTGGCAGCTTGACGAAATCGGTAACCGAGCCCGCGCGAAGACGGTCGAGGATGTTGCCAAAGGCGCCCCCAAGCAGCATTCCGGTGGGGAGCCAGATCAGTGGCTTGTCGCGGTGACGGGCGAAATACACCAGGAGCACGAGCAGCGCGAAGCCGACCAGCGCCGTGACCGCGACGTGACGACCGGGGAGAAAGCCAAAGGCAACACCCTGGTTGCGGACGTTGACTAGCTGTATACCCGGCAGCACGCTGTGTGCTTCGCCTGGAACGATGGATTTGCGCACCGCGGCCTTGGTGAGCTGGTCGAGCGCCACCACAAGCGCCATCACGAGCGCCGTCCACAGCCACACAAGGGCGGGGTGTCTGGCGGTTCCCGTGTTGGGGGAGAGACTAATGATCAACCGTGGATCAGGCTGACGAGCAGGTTGCCCACGAGCGACAGCACGATTATCGCCACGATCGGACTGAAGTCGAACGCCCCAACCATCGGGATGATGCGCCGGAAGAGGCGCAGGTAGGGCTCGCATACGTCGCGCAGGAAAGCGAGCACGGCGTTGCTCGTGCGCGAATACGGCGGGCGCACTCCGAACGCGAACAGCAGCTGCGTAACGATGTAGAAGACGATGAGCAGCGTGTAGACATAGATCAGCGTGGAGAGGTAGCCGGCTATTTCAATACGCACACTGGCAAGCAGGAACGTCATCTGTCGAGGACTGCGTCGAGGGCATCGCTGAATGCGGCTCTCACGCCCCCACGTTCCAGGGCCGCCAGTCCACGCGCCGTGATTCCTCCGGGAGAGGTCACCTCACGGCGCACCGCCAGCGTGTCGTAGTCGCGACGGCGCAAGAGCTCTGCTGTGCCGGCAAGCGTCTCCGTCACCAGAGCGGAGGCCTGTGCGGGCGGAATACCCCGGCGCACGCCAGCGTCGACCTGAGCCTCGGTCACCAGAGCGACATAGGCGGGTGCGCAGGACATCAGCCCCATAGCCACGTCGATGAGCGAATCGTCAAGCGTGACGAGCGTGCCCAGCTCGGCGAACAGCTCGGTTACTTGGACGTCGAATTCAGCCTCCGCGGGCAGTCGCGTCGCCGGATCGATCTGTGGGTCTGCTGCCTGCACAAGCGCCCCAATGCGCACTTCCGCCGGCAGCGAGGGCAGGAAGCGGTAAACAGGCCGATCGGGATAGGCAAGCTTCAGCTTCGAGAGCGGCACGGCGGCCAGAATCGACGCTACCGCTCTAGCGGTCGGGGCGATCTCGCGAGCCACATCCTCGAGCTGGGCGGGCTTGTGGCAGAGGACCACGAGATCGGCACGCTCGGCCACCTCCGCACCCGACGCAAGCGCCTCCCCCCCTGTTTCGCCCGCGAGCGCCTCAGCGCGCCCTGAGGCGGGGTCGAAGCAGAGCATGGGCCTACCCCACCCGCGAGCCATCGCCCGAGCCATGTTGCCGCAGCCGATAAGACCGATCTTCATGGGGAAATCAGGCTACCGGCACTGTCGGCCGACTAGCTTTGGTTGAAGAAGCCCTTTTCGATCAACCGTGCACGCTCCTCCGCGGAGATCTCGACGTTACGCGGGGTGAGCATGAACACCTTGTCGGCAATCCGCTGCATGCCACCGTCGAGCGCATAGGTGAGCCCGCTGGCAAAGTCGATCAGACGCTTTGAGAGGTCGGTGTCGGCGCCTTGGAGGTTGAGGATCACAGGGATGGAGTCCTTGAACTTGTCCGCGATCTGCTGGGCATCATTGAACGACTTGGGAATCACCAGGTGCACGCGCACATCGCCGTTGCCACGGCCTACCGGACGCAATACCGTCGCGGAGCGTCCACGCGGTTCGTCATCGGGGAATATCTCGTCGAACTCGTCGCGCCGGCGGCGAGGAGAGAGGCGACGTACGTTGGGGCGCTCGCGGTAGCGGTCGGCTATCTCCTCCTCATGGGGAGGCTCGTCGTAGTCGTCGTGATACTCCTCGGCCAAGCCGAAGTACACGAGAGCGCGGTGCCAGGAGTCGCGGAATGCCATTGGTAGAGGGCGTTTTCGTTGAGAACGGGCTTTTCCCTGCTCGTGCCGAGGATTCCGTCACGGCACTACTCAGGGTGAAGCCCGCACTAAGCGTACAACCGCGTGCCGATTCGCACGATCGTGGCCCCCTCCTGGACCGCCACGGCGAAGTCTTGCGTGGTGCCCATCGAGAGCTCCCGCAGGCCTCGTTCGTCAGCCAACTCGCGTAGACCCGCAAACCATGGGCGACTCTGCTCGGGGTCATCGGCGAGCGGCGGCATCGTCATCAGGCCCGCCACCGGAACGGGCGAACGCGCCATGAAGGCGTCGAGGTACTCGGGCGCAACACCACTCTTGCTTGGGTCTCCCGCAAGATTGACCTCGACTAGCACCTGAAGGCCGGGACGCGCACGGTCCATGTGGCGCTCGAGCTCGCGCAACGCCGAGTCGCTCGCCAGCGAATGGATGAGGCGCACATGCGGAACGATCGTACGTACGTGTTTGCTTTGAAGCGCACCGATGAAGTCCCACGTGAACAAACTCCCGTGGGCGGCAACCTTCTGCTCGAGGTCCTGAGCGCGGTTCTCCCCAACCAACGCGATACCGGCAGCCGCGAGCACGGGGAGCTCCTGGCAAGGCAAGTACTTAGCAGCCGCGAGGATCTCCACCTTGCCCGGATCGCGGCCGGATAGCTCCGCGGCCACTGCAACCTCCGCGCGTACCGCCTCCAAGTTGGCACGCACACGCTCAACCGCCAGGCCCGCAATCAGCTCAACCATGCCAAGCCTGCCTGGCGCCCGGCACAGGCACCTTCGCGGCGATGGGAGAAAAAACGCTCGTCGCAAATCGTGCACACCTCGGCATGGCGCACCTCACTCACACCCGCGGCGAGCAATCGCTCGTGGGCAATCGCCCGCAAATCGATCAGACGCCCGTCGCGATGGACACCACCAAAGGCCGCATGAACCTCCTCGCCCACCTCATAACAGCAGGCACCCGCGCACGGGCCCACCAGCGCAACAACCTCTCCCTGGCCCCCAACTTCGCGCAGCGCATGCACGCCCTCCTCGAGAACCCCGCCGGCAAGCCCACGCCAACCGGCGTGCAACGCCGCCACGGCACCATTCGCGCCGAGCGCCACCGGGATGCAGTCGGCGGTGAGCACCATTGCCGCCAGCCCAGGAGCGCCAAGCGCATGGCCGTCGGCCTCGAAGCTAGGCTGGCGAGTGGAGTCCTCGCACTCGAAGGCGTTTAGGAGATCCGGTCGTTCCCCGTCGCCGAAGACTCTTCCGACCACGGTCCCGTGGACTTGGTAGCCGCGCACCAAGCGCCGCACGCCGATGGTTTGGCGCAAGCGCTCGCGAGCCTCCAGCCCGTGCTCGGCGCCCTCACCGCCAACACTCGACAGATTGCCCTCGAGACGTCCCGTGAACATGGCACAGCCGCCCGCCGGCAGCTCGTATAGCTCTGGGCTCATATCCTCGCTTCGAGCGCCGCACGCAGCTCGGTCTCGAGTCCGGGCTCGATCCGTTCTTCCAGGAGCAGCTTGTAGGACTCTTCCAAGCGCACACCTACCTCCGGGCCCTCGGGCACACCCGCGGCCACCAGGTCGTCTCCGGTGATCTCCAGGCTGATATGCCGTCGTTGGCTGAGCCATTCTTCGAGCAATCGCCGCCCATAGGATTCTGGACCGTCCTCCAAGTCTCGGGCGGCCGCGGCGAGCGCGAGTGACTCGACGGGCGTGCCGACGGTCAGCTCGAGCAGGTCCGAAGTGGTGTCGGCCTCGTCTATATGGTCGATCGCGAAGATGGCGCTGACCGCCACACCGAATGCACGATCTCCAGCGCGGGCGGGTAGCTCGAGGTCGTACAGGAAGCCACGCATCGCCGGCTCTGTCTCCTCCTGGTCGAGCTCGCGAGAGAGCTCGAGCACGAGCGAAGCGGCAAGCAACACTTGCTTGGAGCCGTCTTCGGGCAGGATCTCCAGGGCGGTCCGCACTATGTGCTCGTCGAAGCACACGCCCTCCTCCCAAGCCGCGAGCACACCGAGACGATCGAGCTCGGCAAGCGCTGCCACTGGGTCGGATTCGGCGAAGGCAAGGCGCAACTCCGCTCCCAAGCGAGCGCCGGAGACGCGTTTTCAGAGCGCCGGCCTCGATCGCGTTGGCCGCCAGGGCGGCTGTGTGGGACTCGACCTCGAAGCCCAGGCGCGTCGCATAGCGCACAAGACGCAGTATCCGAGTTGGGTCCTCGAGGAAGCTTGCGTCGTGCATCACCCGCAAGCGGCGCGCGCTTAGATCCTCGAGCGCGCCTGGAGCCGCCCGCACCTGTCCCATATGCTCTCCGGCGAGTGCAACCGCGATCGCGTTGACCGTGAAATCGCGACGCGCAAGATCCTGCTCTGGAGTACCCGGAGCAACATCTGGGAGAGCCCCGGGCGAAGAGTACGTCTCGGTACGTCGCGTCACGATGTCGACCTTGCCCGTCTTCCAATCCACAAGCGCGGTTCCAAAGCGCTCGTGATAGGTCACCCCGCAGCGTTCCCCCAAGCTCTCCCCCGCGAGAGGCCCGAGACGCAGCGCAAGCGCTTCGGCGAATGCACGCGCATCGCTCGCCACCACCACGTCCAACTCTCCAGGAGTGCTTCCGAGCATGATGTCGCGCACCGCGCCCCCCACCAGCTCGACACTGCCCAAGTGCTCCTGGGCGAGATCCAGCAGCTCACTTCCAGCCGGCAGCAGCCGCAATCTCTCGAGCACCATGACGCCGTCCTCCACAGACATCCCGACGGACCTCCCTGTGTCGCCGTTCGTGTGGTTCTCACCGTTGGTTTGGTTGTCGATGGTCGTCATGCTCGCTTCCTGAATGTTGACTACCGTCGGACCTATTTCCTTCCCGAGCTGCTCAGACGATGCGCACCGGGATACCTGCCGCCGCGAGATGACTCTTCGCCTGCGCGACGGTGTGTCGGTTGTAATGGAAGATCGATGCACACAGCACGGCGTCGGCGCCTGCTTGCAGCGCCTCGACCAGGTGCTGCAGCTCGCCCGCCCCGCCAGAGGCGATCACGGGCACGTCGACCGCCGCGCTGACGGCGCCGGTGAGGGGCAGGTCGTAGCCGTCGCTCGTGCCGTCGCGATCCATGCTCGTGAGCAGGATCTCCCCAACCCCGCGGCTGGCCCCCTCGCACGCCCACTCCACCGCATCGCGACCCGTGGGCGTGCGCCCTCCAGCCACGTACGCCTCCCAGCGACCGCCATTCTCCGATGGGACTGCCTTCGCGTCGATCGCCAGTACTACGCACTGCGCTCCGAATACGGCGGCCAGCTCGTCGATCAGCTCGGGACGTGCAAGCGCGGCGGAGTTGACCGAAACCTTGTCGGCTCCCGCGTCAAGCACTGCCTGGGCATCCTGCACCGAGCGGATGCCGCCGCCGATCGTGAATGGCACGAACACGTCGTCGGCCGTATCGCGCGCGAGCTTGACGATCGTCTCGCGTCGCTCATGGGTGGCGGTGATGTCGAGGAACACGAGCTCGTCGGCCCCCTCGCGGTCATAGTGGGCGGCTAGCTCCACTGGGATCGCCGGCATCGCGGATATCGAGGAATTCAACGCCCTTCACGACACGGCCGCCGTCGACGTCCAGGCAAGGGATGACGCGCTTATAGTGCATCCGCCCACGGTAGCGGGCACCATGGTCGCCTACCCACCCGCGGTCGACTGATTAATTGAACCGTCGAGCACGGCAAGCGCTTCGGCCACCGTGAAGCGTCGCTCGTAGAGCGCCTTGCCGACGATCACACCGGCAAGACTCGGTGCCTGAGAGCCGGCGAGCCCTTCCAGGTCCGCGAGCGCGCCGATGCCGCCCGAGTAGACGAAGCTTCCCGACACCGCCGCGGCGACGCGTCGCCACTTCCTCCAGGTCGGGGCCTTCGAGCATGCCGTCACGGTCCACGTTCGTGTACACGAGCTCGCTGGCCCCTCGCTCGGCAAGCCGCGCGATCACCTCCTCGGGGCCAGCCGTCGATAGTCTCGGTCCACCCCTGCGTCGCCACCCGCCCGCCGCGCACGTCCACCGAGACGAGCACTCTGCCCAGGCCACTCTCGCGAGCGCTTGCTCGAGCAGGTCCGGGTCGGTGAAGGCAGCCGTGCCCAGGATCACGCGCTCGGCACCCGCATCGAGACCTCCTCGATGGACTGCCGGCGAGCGCAAACCGCCGCCGAACTGAACCGGCACGCCGAGCTCGCCCGCGATGCGCCGCAGGTGCTCGAGTTCGCTGGAGCGCCCGTCGCGCGCCCCGTCGAGGTCGACGACATGCAAGCAGGCGCGCTCCCGCCCGCACCCAGCGCGCTCGCTGCCGACAGCGGATCCTCGTCATAGACCTTCTTGGCATCGAAGTCGCCCTTCACCAAGCGCACGGCCTTGCCGCCGAGCATGTCGATCGCCGGATAGAGGTTCACGATCCACCGGTAGGCTGGCCGACTCACCGATCGGTGTGCGCAGATGCGGGCGAAGTTCGCAAGCAAGCGCAAGCCCGCCGCCGAGGACTTCTCGGGGTGGAACTGCACGCCGTAGAAGCTCTCGTGGGCCACCACGCTCGCGAACGGAGCGCCGTACACGGCGGTTCCCAGGATGTCCTCAGCTGCGCTCGGCACCGGCGCGAACGAATGCACGTGGTAGAAGGCGCAGCGCTCGGGCAGTCCTTCGCGTCAGCGGGGAGCTCGCGCCGAAGCTCACCTCGTTCCAGCCGATATGGGGAAGCTTCGAGCGATCCATGCTCGAGCTCGCGCACCTCGCCCCGATCACTCCGAGCCCCGGTGTGCCTCCCTGCTCGGTGGAGCGCTCGAAGCCAAGCTGCATGCCAAGACAGATGCCAAGCACGGGGTGCCTCCGCGAGCCGCTCGCGCAACAGCTCGTCGAGGCCGAGCTCGCGCAGGTTCGCCATACCGCGCGGGAACGCCCCCACGCCCGGCACCACGAGCCCAGCCGCACCGCGCAGCAGCTCGTGATCGTTGGTGACCGTAACGCTGGCCCCGATATGAGCGAGCGCCTTCTCCACGGAGCGGCGGTTGCCCATGCCGTAGTCCACCACGGCGATCTCCACGGGCTCATCGAGCAGGCTCATGAGGTCAGCGTACCCTTCGTGCTCGGCACGCCGCTCTCGGTCGGGTCGAGCGCCACCGCTTCGCGCAGAGCCCGCGCAAACGCCTTGAACGCCGCCTCGATCATGTGATGGGCGTTCGTGCCCCTCTGCACCTCCAGATGCAAGGTGAGCTTCGCCGAGTTGGCAAGCGCCCTGAAGAACTCCTCTGTCAGCTCATGATCGAAGCCGCCCGTCGAGCCGGGTGGCAGCTCTGCCTCGAACAGCGTGAATGGGCGGCCGGAGATATCGATCGGCACAGCTCGCCCTCGCCTCATCCATTGGAACGACCCCAAATCCATATCTGTAAATGCCCGCGCGGTCGCCGAGCGCACCGTCGAGAGCCTGGCCAAGCACGATCGCCGTGTCCTCGGCCGTGTGGTGGGCGCCTGTCTGCAGATCGCCGCTCGCCCGCACGTCGAGATCGAGCCGCCCATGGCGGGCGAGCAGGTCGAGCATATGGTCGAGAAAGCCAACTCCCGTCTCACGCGTGCCCTGCGCCGGTACCGTCGAGCGTCAGTGACAGGCGTACATCGGTCTCGCCTGTGGCGCGCTCGATCGTGGCTGCTCGGACAGGGTTGGCTGTTTGCTGTGAGTTCATCTCATCCATTCTCGCTCACCTGCTCCGATCGCGACTCGCGGACGCGCGCCTGCATCGAGCGGGCGTGCAACGGGAAGCCCTCCGCGTTCGCGATGGGCACGCCCGCCTGTGCAAGCTTGGCTGCCGCCTGGTCGTCTATCTCCACCACCGACATGCTCCGGCGGAAGTGACGCGGGGAGAGCATCGAGGCGAAACGTGCCGCTCCGCCTGTCGGGAGCACGTGATTGGAGCCAGCCGTATAGTCGCCGAAAGCGGTGGCACCGTTGCGACCGAGCAGCACGCAACCCGCCGCCCGCACCTTGCTCGCGAGCGCCTCCTCAGTCGCCCCCACCAGTTGCAGGTGCTCGGGCGCGAACGCGTTGGCCAGCTCAACCGCCGCGGTTGGATTGGCGGTCTCGATCAGCACGCACGCATCCGGCTCGAGCCCCGGCCACGATGCCGCCTCTCGCTCGATCTCCATGCCCACGGCATCGAGCGCCGCACGCGAGCTCGATACACCCGCGACGAGGCTGCCAGCGCCGTGCTCGGCCTGAGCGAGCAGGTCGAGCGCAACCAGACGCGGGTCGGCGTCGGCTCCAAATACCACCATCAGGTCGCTCGGACCAGCGAAGCCATCGATGCCGACGACGTGGGAGAGCCGGCGCTTGGCCTCCTGCACATACAGATTGCCCGGCCCCACCACCACATCCACACGCTCCACCGACTCGGTGCCAAACGCGAGCGCGGCGATCGCTTGAGCGCCACCCATGCGGTACACACGCTGCACCCCACACAATCTGCATGCTGCAAGGATGGCCGGGTGCGCCTGGCCGTCGGGCCCCGGCGGAGTGCACACCGCCACATCGACCACACCCGCGGCTCGTGCCGTCACTACCCCCATCACCACCGTGCTCGGGTAGGCGGCGCGACCGCCAGGTGCGTACACCGCGGCGGCTGCCACTGGTAGCTCACGCACCGTTACCACGTGTCCTTGAGGGAGGTCGACGGCCACACGATCGGGCCCGATCGACGCGTCCGCCACGCGCGCGACGTTCGCGATCGCCACCTGCAAGCCAGCCACCACATCGAGTGGCATCTTCTCCAATGCCTCGTCGAGCTCATTCGCCGGTACGCATATCTCGCGCGGTTGCGCGCCGTCGGTGTCGAAGTTGCGCGTGTACTCGTTTACCGCCTCGTCACCCTCGGCGCGCACGTGCGAGACGATCGTGGCAACCGTCTCTTCGATCCCTTCCACACCCCCAACCAGCCTGCGCAAATTGGCCGCGGCAAGCGCGGGAGCACCGAGACGCTCGACGTCGGTGAGCGTCACTCGCTCAACGAGCACGCCTGCCCTCCTCCGCTCCAATCCGGCATGTGCACCCAACAACTGCTTGCTCACGCCGCACGCAAACGCTCCAACAGCTTGTCGATCTCTTGCGCGCGCAGCTTGTGCGCCACAGGATTGGCTATCAGCCGCGCCGTGCACTCGACGATCTCCTCGCGCACGATCAGGTCGTGTTCGCGCAGGGTGGTGCCGGTTGCGGTGAGGTCAACGATCGCCTCCACCATGCCGGTCAGCGGCGCGAGCTCGACCGAGCCCTTCACCTCTACTATCTCCGCCTGCCTGCCGGTCTCCTCCAGGTGGCGTTCGGCGATGCGTGGGTACTTGGTTGCCACGCGCATCACGCCCAGCCGACGCAGCGCCTCGGCCGCCGGGTCTGGGCCTGCCTTGCTGGCGAGCACCATCGTGCAGCGCCCATAGCCCAGATCGAGCAGCTCATACACCTCGCGCCCACCTTCGCCGCCGCGCGTGGCTGCCTGCTCGAGCAGCACATCCTTCCCGGTGATACCGATGTCAGCAGCGCCCGACTCCACGTAGGTGGGCACGTCTGACGGCCTCATCGTGATCACACCGATGTCCTCGAACAACAGCTTGCGGTCGTTGGAGCGAAGCTCGGAGGTGTCGATCCCCAAACCGCTGAGCAGCTCAACCGTCTCGCTGAACAGCGCTCCGCGCGGTACCGCGATCGTGAGCCCGTTGGTGGCGCTCGTCACAGCAACGCCCCCGTACCGCGCTCCTCGCCCATCAGCGCCAGGTGCAGGCGGTCAACCCCGAGCGCGAAACCCACAGCTGGTAGCGGGCGGCCGAAGCGACCGAGCAGCTCGTCGTAGCGACCGCCACCGCCGATGGGTGCGCCAAGCGCAGGGTCATATACCTCGAACACAGCGCCCGTGTAGTAGCCGATACTGCGCACCAAGCCGAGGTCGAAGATCACGCGCGCAGCAACATCCGGCTCGAGTAGCTCGTGGACGTCGCGTATGTTCGTCAAAGCATCCGCCACCACGTTGCTGGAGGCGGCTAGCACCTCGGGGCCACCGCGGCGTTGCGGAAGGTCTAACAGCAGCTCCCGATCCTCCTCGGCCAAGCTCAGACCGGAAAGCATCTGCTCCAACCCGACGAAGTCGCGATTCGCAAGCGCTTCGAGCAGCAATGGTCGTGCCTGCTCGGGTACCCCTACACCAGACATCAGCGATGGGAAGAGCGAGGCGTCGCCGAGACCGATCCTGTAGCCCTCCAAGCCCACGGTGTCGAGCGCCGCGCACAGCACCGCAAGCGCCTCGGCCGTTCCCTGCGGGGCCGGTGAGCCAATCAGCTCGATCCCTGCTTGCAGCAGCTCCCGCGGCTGTCCCCGTTGCGGACGAACACCGCGATAGCAATGCGCGAGGTAGCAGAAGCGCAGAGGTGGCTCGACGGTGGGATAGCGGGTTGCCACCACCCGCGCGATCGGCACAGTCATATCCGAGCGCAACACCAACGCCGCCCCAGACTCGTCGAACACGCGATAGGCGGGCTTTGCTTCAGCCATGTCAGCGCGGGCGAGCACCGACTCGTACTCGAGCGCCGGCGTATACACCTCGCCGTAGCCGTGGCGCTCGAAAACGCCACGTAGGGCGTCCGTTATGGCACGCACCTCGCGCGTCTCATCCGGAAGAACATCCCTGGTTCCGCTGGGTATCGGATGGATCATCGGGTTGCCATTCAAGCGGACTCCGGCGACGGTAGGCACCGTGGGCGGCACCGATGGGTGTGTACCCCACAAGTACGTGGGCCCCCCGGGAGCTCCTCTTATGCGTGTACCGGCTCCGTAGCCACCCGCTCGATGCGGGCGCCGAGCTCACGCAAACGCTCGTCGATGCGCTCGTAGCCTCGGTCGATCTGGCGGATGTTGCCGATCTCGCTGCGTCCCTCCGCGCACAAAGCGGCGAGCAGCATCGCCATGCCGGCACGGATGTCAGGCGACTCCACGCGCTCCCCACGCAAGCGGCGCGGGCCCGTAACGATCGCTCGGTGCGGATCGCACATCACGATGTCCGCGCCCATCAGAATCAGCTTGTCGGTGAAGATCAGACGGTTCTCGAACATCCACTCGTGCACCAAGATCGAGCCGCTGGCTTGGGTGGCGAGGGCAACCGCGATCGAGGTGAGGTCGGCGGGGAAAGCCGGCCACGGACCGTCTTGGATCTTGCTCTTGTACTCCCCCACGTCTGCCTGTGCCACAAGCTTCTGGCCACCAGGCACGATCACATCGTTGCCGTCGAGCTCGGAGCGAAGACCGAGTCGTTCGAACACGAGCCGGATCATGCGCAGATCGCCAGGCACAGTGTCCTTGATCCGCAGTTCGCCGCCGGTGACTCCCGCGAGCGCCATGAAGCTGCCGATCTCGATGTGGTCGGGCGCCACGTGGTGCTCACAGCCATGCAGCCGCTGTGCACCGCCCACGGCAATCAGATTGGAGCCGATCCCTTGGATGTCGGCGCCCATCTTCACGAGCATCCGGGCTAGGTCCTGCACGTGGGGCTCGCAGGCGGCGTTGCCGATCACGGTGGTGCCAGGCGTGAGGGCCGCCGCCATCAGGGCGTTCTCGGTTGCCATCACCGAGGGCTCGTCCATGAACACATCCGTGGGGCGCAACCCATGCGGAGCGCTCAGCGCGATCTCGCGGTTGCACGCGGTGCTCGCTCCCATCGCTCTGAACGCATCTAGATGCGGATCCAGGCGCCGGCGGCCGATGACATCGCCGCCAGGCGGGGGCATCACCGCTCGGTGAAAGCGCGCCAGCAGCGGACCAGCGAGCAGGAACGACGCCCTGATCTGCTCGGCTAGCTCAGGATCGATCTCCACCTGATGGACATCCGCGGCGCATAGGGTCAGTTCATTGGAGCCTCCCCACTCAACCACCACCCCGAGCGACTTCAGAATGGCGAGCATCGCATCGACGTCACGGATACGTGGCACGTTGTGCACCACGATCTCATCCTCCGTAAGCAGGCACGCGGCGAGGATGGGCAGGGCACCGTTCTTGTTGCCGGCGGGAACCATCGTGCCGGAGAGCGGGACGCCGCCTTCGATGACGAACTTCTCCATGAGCTGAATGCGCCGACGAGGAGCCAGAGCGAAGTCCCGATCGGCGTGCTTGGCAAGCGTAACAGCCATCTCCAAGAACAAAGTTCGAGCACGGCCCCAAAGACCCTCCCCGTGGGCGCCCAGGTAGTCAGCTCATGCTCGTGCGAGCAGGCGCATGCAACTCTCGTTGCAGTCCTGAGCAGCCCAGATCTCGCATGAACAAACGGATTACCGGGTTCAAGCACACGTCCCAAAGCGATACGCACACACGTTCGCATGCCTTCCGTCCGATGTCCTACATACAGTACGAACATATGTTCTCTCCATCGGATACACCACTGTTCGCGCGGCGCCTTCTCAGGGGGCTGCATCTGATCCGCTCGTTCCTGTTGCTCGAGGACGACTATGACGTCGACTGGGAGGTCGACCCGGACAAGCCAATCGAGCCACCCATCTGTGGCTCGCGCTTGTCTGCCAGGAGCGAGTCCAACCGGGGCGATCATCCGCACCGGATGGCTTTGCGGAGTCGGTTGGGTGCGCGGCGCCCTGGGAGCCCAGTGCCGCGCGAGCAGGTGTGTCTGTGCCCGTTGCTTGCCCGTGAGCGTCGCGACGAGCGCGATGCTCAGCGTGGCTCGAGGATCACCACCGGCATCGCACGCGTGGCGATCGACCGGTAGTAGTCGTAGCCGGCGTACATCTCGACGAGACGTGGCCATAGGGCCGCGGTCTCGGTCTCGCTGGCGGTACGCGCACGCACTCGTTGGATGACGCCTTTCACGTGGGCCTCCGCATCCGGATCGGCCTGAAGATTGAGCCACCACGCAGGTGGTCGTGGAGATCCAGCGTTGGATGGGACCACGGCATAGTTCTTTGTGTCCCGTATGTAGAACATCGGGGAGTCTCGGGGTTGTCCGCTGTGACGACCGGTGGTGCGCAGCGTGAGCACGTCGGCGCCGAGCATGCGTCCACCGACCCTTCCGCGCGTCTTGCGATGGATCCATGCGTGCAGACGGGAGGCCTCGGTACTACCGGGCTTGTGCGCGAGCTTTGGGCTCAGGCGGGCATACATCTCGGCGACACGTCCCATGCGGTCCATGCTACCCCCACCACCAGTACGACCACGAGCCGCCCGGGTGGGCGGCTCGTGGGTGCTACGAAGAAACCGGCGGCGTCCTACTCTCCCAGGCCCTTGCGAGCCAAGTACCATCGGCGCTGAGGGGCTTAACTTCTCTGTTCGGAATGGGAAGAGGTGTTTCCCCCTCGCTAAAGCCACCGGAAAAAAGCGAGAGACCACGCTTCTCGGGTCCTTCAAAACTACACAGCGCCACAGCGGGTACCACTACCCCGGTTAGGGGGTAATCAAAAAAATCCGTCAAGCCCTCGAGCCATTAGTACCGGTCTCCTTCAGACGTTACCGTCCTTCCAGATCCGGCCTATCAACCTGGTGGTCTACCAGGGCTCTTACTCCCTCTAGGGGATGGGAGAACTCATCTTGAGGCCGGCTTCCCGCTTAGATGCTTTCAGCGGTTATCCGATCCACACGTAGCTAGCCTGCTATGCCCTTGGCAGGACAACAGATACACCAGAGGTGCGTTCATCCCGGTCCTCTCGTACTAGGGACAAATCCTCTCAATTCTCCAACGCCCACGGCAGATAGGGACCGAACTGTCTCACGACGTTCTGAACCCAGCTCGCGTACCGCTTTAATGGGCGAACAGCCCAACCCTTGGGAGCGACTTCACCCCCAGGATGCGACGAGCCGACATCGAGGTGCCAAACCGGGCCGTCGATGTGGACTCTTGGGCCCGATAAGCCTGTTATCCCCGGAGTACCTTTTATCCGTTGAGCGACGGCACTTCCACTTGCTACCGCCGGATCACTAAGACCTACTTTCGTACCTGCTCGACCTGTCGGTCTCGCAGTCAAGCTCCCTTGCTACCTTTGCGCTCTACGCACGATTTCCGACCGTGCTGAGGGAACCTTTGCGCGCCTCCGTTACATTTTGGGAGGCGACCGCCCCAGTCAAACTACCCGCCTGGAACTGTCCAGCACCCGGATTCACGGAATGCTGTTAGAAGCACAATACACCAAGGGTGGTATCTCAAGGTTGGCTCCACGCTAGCCGCAGCCAGCGCTTCAAAGCCTCCCACCTATCCTGAGCGAAATGCACCGAACTCCAATACCAGGTTGTAGTAAAGGTTCACGGGGTCTTTCCGTCTAGCCGCGGGTACTCGGCATCTTCACCGAGACTGCAATTTCACCGAGCCCATCGTTGAGACAGCGCTGAAGTCGTTACGCCATTCGTGCAGGTCGGAACTTCACGTGATCTCTCGTTATCCGAGAGCGCAGACTATCCCTTCACCTCATCCAGCACCCTTAGAAGCGTGGCCTTTGAATAACGTCGCTTTCCCAAATTCATCTGGTAGGCGATGTCTACTATCTCTCTCAGGCTTTTACGCTGCAGATGATCTCCTTGTTCGATCATCCGGCAGACGCGGGAGAAGCCTGCACAGCTTCTCGCCTTATCTCCCCGCAAGGGGAAGCGCTCGAAGTGAGGCAGAATCTTATTCGTAAGATCCACGATCGACCGCGCCTCATACTTGAAGGTGCGATCGCTCTTGGACTCACGGATCCAACCACAATCGAAGAACGCTTGCAGACCTTCCAGCAGTCCCAAATCCTTCTCATTGAGTGAGAGCGAAAACGATGGCCTCACTTCGAGGCCGGTTCGTAGCTTCGCTCGGATGGCTAGCGAGATGCAGAAGCATCCCTCACCATCCGTCAGACCTGTGACATACCAGGGATCCAGCGGTACTACCACTTCATAGGCGCCTTGTCTTTCGATGAGGGCCGGCGTATTGCGCATCACATAGATTTTCGGACTTTCCGAAGCGTGACACGCCTCTCCTTTCGGATCAGTCGTTAGGGGGTCACTAGGACTTCCCTCGGGATTGCCCACTGCCGATGGCAGGAGGGTTTCCCCGATATGAGCCGGTTCTCGATCGCCTCTCGCGAGGCGGTGGGGCAAGTAATTGTGCTTACCCGACAAGGAATTTCGCTACCTTAGGACCGTTCCAACTGTTACAACTTGGACAACGTCCAAGCGGTCGGCACATTTCTGGCCGACTCTCATGGTCGCCCATGAGAGCGGACTATCTCATCCCGCCCTCGGTTTGGAGGATGGGCCTGGCGTATAGTCTCTGAGGATTCCCAGCGCTTTCTACGCCGCTCAGGACACCGTCGAAACGGTAAACCGTCCTGACACGACTCGGCTCTGGGCCTTTCCTGCTGATTGTCCGCACCTGTCACATTTTCACTGTATCGCTCAGTTCGGACGGAACTTTACGCTACGAGTAGTGCAGGATACACGGGTGTTCCAGCATATAGCCAAGTTTTACAACTACCTCGGTCAACTGATAGTTACGGCCGCCGTTTACCGGGGCTTAGCTTCGCTGCTTCGGGTCAAGCCCTAACAACTCCACGTAACCTTCCGGCACCGGGCAGGCGTCAGCCCCTATACGTCGTCTTTCGACTTAGCAGAGACCTGTGTTTTTGGTAAACAGTCGCTTCAGCCTATTCACTGCGGCCCCCTCGGGCTCGACTCGCGAAGAGTTTTACCCTACTGGGGCGCCCCTTATCCCGAAGTTACGGGGCAATTTTGCCGAGTTCCTTAACGATGGTTATCTCGATCACCTTAGTATTCTCTACTTGCCCACCTGTGTCGGTTTTGGTACGGGCACGCGCTTCCTCCCTAGAGGCTTTTCTCGGAGGTATGGCGTTGGGGAGTCGCCGGCTTAGTGCCAGCTCACATCGCACCTCAGGTTATGCGGTCCCGCATTTAACATGGACCACCCCTACATGCTTGTCCCAGGGCAACCATCGCCTGGGTTCCCTTAGCCTTCCTCGTCCCCCCATCGGTCAAACGGAAGTTACGTGGTACAGGAATATCAACCTGTTGGCCATCGACTACGCCTTTCGGCCTCGCCTTAGGTCCCGACTAACCCTGAGCAGACGAACTTTACTCAGGAATCCTTGGGCAATCGGTGGAAAGGATTCTCACCTTTCTTTCGTTACTTATGCCGGCATTCTCACTTCCCATGCCTCCACGGCTGGCTTACGCCGCCGCTTTACTGGCATGGGAACGCTCTCCTACCGCGTGATCGGTCCGAAGACCTCACACACCCGCAGCTTCGGTGACTAGCTTGAGCCCCGTTACATTGTCCGCGCTCGAACACTTGACCAGTGAGCTGTTACGCACTCTTTCAAGGATGGCTGCCTCTAAGCCAACCTCCTGGTTGTCTATGCACTCGAACATCGTTTCCCACTTAGCTAGTACTTAGGGACCTTAGCTGGCGGTCTGGGCTGTTTCCCTTTTGACGCTGAAGTTTATCCCCCAGCAACTGACTCCCGGAGTAGACGTAGTGGTCTTCGGAGTTTGCCTGAAATCGGTAACCTGGTAGGGCCCCTTATCCAAACAGTGCTCTACGGCCACTACGTAATTTATCCGAGGCTATACCTAAATATATTTCGGAGAGAACCAGATATCACTGAGCTTGATTAGCCTTTCACTCCGATCCACAGGTCATCCGCCCAGTTTTCAACCTAGGTCGGTTCGGCCCTCCACGAGGTCTTACCCCCGCTTCAGCCTGCCCATGGATAGCTCGCTCAGTTTCGGGTATACCGCCTACGACTATGTCGCCCTATTAGGACTCGCTTTCGCTACGGCTCCGCTCATCGCTTAACCTTGCCGCAGACGAGTAACTCGCCGGCTCGTTATGCAAAAAGCACGCGGTCACAGAACAAGTCTGCTCCCACCGCTTGTAGGCGCGCGGTTTCAGGTACTATTTCACTCCCCTTCCGGGGTACTTTTCACCTTTCCCTCACGGTACTAGTCCGCTATCGGTCACCAAGGAGTACTTAGCCTTGGAGGGTGGTCCCCCCAGGTTCAGTCCGCGTTTCACGGGCGCGGACTTACTCAGGAACGTCTGACAGAAGATCATGCAGTTTCGTCTACGGGACGGTTGCCCTCTATGGTGCGTGGTTCCACACGCTTCGACTACCACATGATTTTGTAACTCCTGCCGGGCCGGACACGACCCGGAACAAACGCCCTACAACCCCCAACAGACAACGCATGTCCGCTTACATCTGCCGGGTTTGGGCTGATCCCTTTTCGCTCGCCACTACTCAGGGAGTCTCTTTTGATTTTCTTTCCTCGGGGTACTGAGATGTTTCACTTCCCCCGCTTGTCTTCGCCCGGTCTATGTGTTCAACCGGGGATAACGCCGCATTACCAGCGCTGGGTTTCCCCATTCGGGAATCCACGGGTCATAGGCCATTCAGCGCCTAACCGTGGCTTATCGCAGCCGTTCACGCCCTTCATCGACTCTTGGTGCCAAGGCATCCACCATGCGCCCTTACTATCTTGACGGTGATCTGACCGATTTCGATCACATCCCTTTGCGGGGATGTGGGCTCCATCGGTCCGGTGATACCCGTTTTTCAGCCGCCGCTTATCGATGGCGGCTGATGTGGCTTCTGTGCAGTTTTCAAGGACCGTCGAGAGGCGTATAACGCCGGCCGCTAATGGGTATGTGCGGAGGCGATCTCGATCGCTTCTGCCCCACCACCGGCGGACGCCGGTCTCTCAAAACTCAACAGCATGCTGGCATCGTTGCGGACTTGTCTCACTTGGTTTCCAAGTAGTCAGGAGTCCTCGTGATACGCATCCATCCAGCCAGGTTCGGTCGACATGCTAGGCCCGACCGTACAGACACCGACAGGATCTCTAGACCCTCGAGGGGCCACGGACCTGACGGCCGTTGCGATCGGGGCACCGTAGTGCTCCCTAGAAAGGAGGTGATCCAGCCGCAGCTTCCGCTACGGCTACCTTGTTCACGTGGTTCCCCATGTCGCCATGGAGCGTGGACTATATCTTCATCCTCGTTGCTCGAAGCCAAACCGCGCATCGAGCAGACTTCGCTTCCTCGGGTGCCACGAACTCACGCGTGTCGCGAAAGCTTCGTGGCCAGATGCCAGAACATAGAACCGCCAGAGATCTGGATCTACTTGGCGGCTCGGGTTATGAATCCGACCACAACCTATGCCTTCAGACACGAGCATCGTTCGTAGCTCGTCGATATCGCCATGGTCCTTCTGAACGAACTGGAGATAGAACCTCGCGGATGGAGTCGCGTGGGAATCCCACCCTCTGCATCGAAGTAACCCCTCGCATAAGCGAGGCGTTCCTCTCGCGTTGAGAACTCGGGCCGATCCGCCAATACTTGGACGGAAGTCTCCAAGACCCAGAATGACTGGATCTGCCCTCACGATAGCATCCATGAACGTCTTCCCGGTCCATCCAGCAACAACCTTCAGGACGATACAGCCATCCAGCATCAGATTGCCCGAACCGGACCGTCTGATGCTTTGCGCTGATCGTCGCATCGTGTGCTGCTCCATGGAGATAGCCCAAGCACCAGAAGCACTGGTCTCGAGGAGCTCGGCGTGTAGTCTCTGAGGGGTCAACGGAGCCGCCTGGTTGGGCGATTCCGCGACTTCCCTGCTGATTGTCCGCACCCCTGCATTTTCACTGCTGCACCGGACGGAAAACTGCTCCGACCGGAACAACGAGTAGCAAAGGGATACTCGGAGTTTCCAGCATACAGCCGAGTTTTTCACGCGCCGTTACCGACGCGGGTCGCAACTTACTTACGACTTCACCCCAGTCACGAGCCCCACCTTCGACGGCTCCCTCCCTTGCGGGTTAGGCCACCGGCTTCGGGTGTTGCTCACTCCCGTGGTGTGACGGGCGGTGTGTACAAGGCCCGGGAACGTATTCACCGCGGCAATGCTGATCCGCGATTACTAGCAACTCCGCCTTCATGCAGGCGAGTTTCAGCCTGCAATCCGAACCGAGACGCACTTTAAGGGATTCGCTCCACCTCGCGGTATCGCAGCCCTCTGTATGCGCCAATGTAGCACGTGTGTAGCCCTGGACATAAGGGGCATGATGACTTGACGTCATCCCCACCTTCCTCCGGTTTGTCACCGGCAGTCTCGCATGAGTCCCCAACTAAATGCTGGCAACATGCGACGGGGGTTGCGCTCGTTGCGGGACTTAACCCAACATCTCACGACACGAGCTGACGACAGCCATGCACCACCTGTGAACCTGCCCCGAAGGGAAGCCATGTTTCCATGGCGGTCAGGCACATGTCAAGCCCAGGTAAGGTTCTTCGCGTCGCGTCGAATTAAACCACATGCTCCGCTGCTTGTGCGGGCCCCCGTCAATTCCTTTGAGTTTTAGCCTTGCGGCCGTACTCCCCAGGCGGGCAACTTAATGCGTTAGCTTCGACACGGGGGGAGTCGACACCCCCCACATCTAGTTGCCATCGTTTACAGCGTGGACTACCAGGGTATCTAATCCTGTTTGCTCCCCACGCTTTCGCGTCTCAGCGTCAGTCACGTCCCAGCGAGCTGCCTTCGCCATTGGTGTTCCTCCTGATATCTGCGCATTTCACCGCTACACCAGGAATTCCACTCGCCCCTTCCGGACTCTAGCTTGACAGTATCCACCGGCATTCCAGGGTTGAGCCCTGGACTTTCACAGCAGACTTATCAAGCCGCCTACACGCTCTTTACGCCCAATAATTCCGGACAACGCTTGCACCCTACGTATTACCGCGGCTGCTGGCACGTAGTTAGCCGGTGCTTCTTGTGAAGGTACCGTCACCCCACGCGGCTATTAACCGATGAGGCTTCGTCCCAACTGAAAGGGGTTTACAACCCGAAAGCCTTCTTCCCCCACGCGGCGTTGCTGCGTCACGCTTTCGCGCATTGCGCAAGATTCCCCACTGCTGCCTCCCGTAGGAGTCTGGGCCGTGTCTCAGTCCCAGTGTGGCTGATCGTCCTCTCAGACCAGCTACCCATCAAAGCCTTGGTGAGCCGTTACCTCACCAACAAGCTAATGGGCCGCGGGCCCATCTCGATGCGGAGGCCGAAGCTTCCTTTCCCCTTGCGGGCACATCCGGTATTAGCCCGAGTTTCCTCGGGTTGTCCCGGTCATCGAGGCAGGTAACCCACGTGTTACTCACCCGTTCGCGGCTCTGCCCCAGGGCAAGCCCTGGTTCGTCGCTCCACTTGCATGTGTTAAGCACGCCGCCAGCGTTCGTCCTGAGCCAGGATCAAACTCTCCGTGAAGAACTTCACGAAAAGCTGTCATAGTGCGTTCACTACACGGCCAAACCCATACACCGTGGTCCCAACCATGACGGGGTACTTCTCTACTTGACTCTTTGCCGTCACCGGGCCGCCGAAGCGCTCCCGTGACGGGTCGAACCTGGACGCACACCAAGATCGATTCTCGATCATAGGTGCGCATGCTGTTGAGTTTTCAAAGACCGTCGTAGCCTCTTTTGAGAGGACTTCTCGTAAGAGGAGACCGCTCGGTCCAACGCCCATGGGCGTCTGCGGACCGACCGCACAGTATAGCGCTCTCCTCTGCACCGTGGCTGGACCGTAGCCCACCGTCTCGGTCGCAGAGCCGAGCTGCTATGGCTGGGACTATAGGGCATCGCGCGGACGAACGTGTTCAGCGAGCACGCAGCTTGCGGAAGCGGCGCTTGCCTACACGCAAGACGGTTCCGTCCAAGCGCTCTGAGGGCGAGGTCGTGCTCGCCGGCGCTCAGAGCCTGCTCGTCAAGCGATACCCCACCTTGATCGATTAGCCGGCGGGCTTCGGAGCGGGACACGCCAAACGCCTCGGCCATCAGCGCCGGAACGTGCACGACGCCGTTCTCGGGCGCGAACACGAGCTCCTCGATGTGCTCGGGGGCCGCACGCTGAACGAACACGCGGTCGAAGGCGCGCTCGGCCTCGATCGCCTCCTCCGGCGAATGCAGCCAGCCGACCAGCTCGCGTGCGAGCTCGCGCTTGGCCTCGCGCGGCGGCTGCTTCCCGTCGAGCTCTCTGCCAAGGAGCAGTCTGTAGTAGTCGCCCATCGCCTCGTCGGGGATGCTCAGCGTCTTGCCATACATCTCCCCCGGCTCGTCGGTAACGCCGATGTGGTTGCCCAACGACTTGGACATCTTCCGGCTCCCGTCGGTGCCGACGAGGATTGGCATCGTGAGGATCGCCTGCCGGGCTGTCCATAGGCGCGCTGCACGTCGCGCCCGAGCAACAGGTTGAACTTCTGGTCGGTTCCGCCCAGCTCAACGTCTGAGCGAACCGCAACCGAGTCATACCCCTGCAACAACGGATACAACAGCTCCAGCATCGAGATCGGCTCAGAGGCCGACCAGCGCTTGGCGAAGTCCTCGCGCTCGAGGATCTGCGCGACGGTGGTCGTGCGTACCAGCGCAAGCAAGTCCACCATCGGCATGTCCAGCCACTCGCCGTTGCGCCGCACCTCCAACCGCTCGGGCGATGCGTCGAGGATCTTGAGCGCCTGCTCCTGGAAGTAGCCGCGTTGGCCTCGATCTCGGCCTCGGAGAGCATCGGGCGCAGCGCTCGAGCGACCGGATGGGTCCCCAACGCGTGCTGTGTAGTCGCCGATGATCAGCACCACCGTGTGGCCAGCGTCCTGGAACTCGCGCAGCTTGCCCAACACGACGGCATGGCCAAGGTGGATGTCGGGCGCGGTCGGGTCTATCCCCAGCTTGACGCGCAGCGGGCGCCCCTCCTGAGCGGCTCCCTGAATCTTCTCGGCGAGCCTTGCTCGCGGCAGAGAGTCGACCGCGCCTGAGTCAAGGGCCGCCACGCCGTAGGCG
>CAVQKC010000006.1:0-43869 GCA_963713015.1 uncultured Solirubrobacterales bacterium
GGTGGGCGATCGTCTCGCTGACGGCGGTGGCGTGCGCGGCCTCGATCTCGCGGCGCTGGCGCTCGCCGGCGAGCCCCCACACCGTAGACACCGACTTGGGGGCGCTGAAGGTCAGGTCGATGCCGGCGGCCCGGCCTCCGTTGGAGCCCGCGCGGCGAAGGAACCTTCCCGACCGCGGGTGCTTGCCTTCCATCAGCGCGATGAAGTCGTGGCCCTCGACCGTCCTGCCCTCGATGCCCAGCCGCGCGAGCGTGTCCGGCGTGGCGAGCCACTGGCCGGGGGCCTGCGTTGGCTCACCGTCGGGCGAGAGGTAGTAGTCGCCGCGCTCGGGCTCGATCGTCTTTGACTCCAGGTAGCGGGCGTAGCCGCCGCCCTTGGCGGCACCGATGCTGGCTGCGGTCATCACAAGGGGTACAGACCCCCAGGCCCTCAGACCGGCCAACGAATTGCACGGCGCGGACACGGCGCCGGCACGGCTGTGCATCTAGTCTGTTCGGGCTTGGTGCTGTACGCCGAGCGCGGCGAAGCCGAAAGGCGAAGCAGCGCAGGCCGAAGGGTCTGCGAAGGCCGCCGCGAAGCGGCGTGCCGTGCTGGCTGCGGCGAAGCCAGCAGTCCAGCGAGCAGGCCCGTAGGCCGTAGGCGTGCAGCACCGGGGTCGATCCGAGAGCCGACTGCAGGGAGGCTCGGTTACAGCGGGCGAAGCCCGCGTTGGGTATCTGTCGTTCGCTGGTGACGCGCGGCGCGGCGGTCGCGCCGCGCGGTGGGCAGCCGGAGGCAGCCGCGCCGGGCGCAAGCCCGCGCGAAGGCAATCGCGCTCTGCCGAGTCGGAGCGTTAGCGACCGACGTGGCAGACGCCGTTACGCCTGGCTCGATCAGAGCGCCTTGGGCTGGCTCCAGTATCCGTACACGCAGCGCGTCCCGCCGCGGCTCGGATCGTGAGTGTCGTGGATCACGCCGTCGATGACCGCGCACAGGTGTTTGGAGACCCTGACGATGAGCCGGCCGCCCGGCAGCTCGTCGGCGCGTAGATGGACGGTACAGCCCTGGCCGATCTTCATGGTCGGCGTCCAGATCCAGCCGCGCTCGGCGAGGTGGCGGTCGTAGACGCAGCGGTAGACGCCGAAGCGTGGACTGGCGTGGGTGCGTGCGCGAGCGCCGTAGCGGTGTTCTCGCCGTCGCCGCAGCCAAGTGTCGGCGAGGGTCGCCTCGTGGAGCGCGCGGTAAACCTCGGCGTAGGGCATCTCGCTGGCAATGGCGATGGCGCGCACCACGCAGTCGCCGGCGTGGCCGGCGAAGCCCGCTGCCTCTCGTCCACCGTCGTCGCCAATCCACATCAGGCGGCGCTCCGCTCCAGCTCGTCGGCGGTGTCCCGGTCGAGGCCAGGCAGCGCGACCCGCGGCGGGGCGCTCGCGGCCTGGAGACCCTTCGGTAGCCGGATGTCGCGCCAGCGCATCCATCCCGTGCACACGGCGACCGTGCTGTTCTCGGAGCGCCCGGTGCCATCGGTCCAGTTCAGGCCGAAGGGCGGGTTGGCGACGATCTGCGGGAACTGGACGCCGAGCTTGCGCAGCATCGGAAAGGCGCGCTGCACATCGCCGGTGATCGCCTGATAGTCGCCGGATCGGACCTGATCGCCGTCGATCTCCACCCCGAAGCGCTGTTCACGCGGCCAGGGCGCAAGCAGCGCGCCATTGCCGGCGGTGGGGTCGAGCACGGGCAGACGCCTAAGCGGGTCGATCGCCTGCTTGATGAACGCCGCGACCTCCGGCGGCGTGTAGAACTGCTGAAGCCCGCGCACGTCGCCAAAGCGGGTGGTGCCAAGCACGCTGCGCGAGGAATCGAGCGCTTCATCTGTCAGAGCACCACCGAACAACCCACCGCGCTTGCCGCCCTCGACGGAATCTGCGACTGCAACCGATTGAGACATGGCCGTCCTTTCGCAAGGGCCCCACCCCGTGTGGGGCCAATGCCGCACGCGCCGCACGCCCGATAGGGCGTGCAAAAATGGCGCGGGCATGGCCACACGCGGGAGTTGCGGCTTCTCTCCGACTTCAGCTCAGGACGCCGACAGGGCCAAGGAACTGCGAGTAGCCCGTGCAGCTCGGTAGAGATCGACCCTCAGCCCGAGCGAGAGTTCACCTAGTCAGAAGCACTGCGAGCAGCCCGAGGCAGCCGCCGACCAAGCAGAAAACCACTGCTTGGCGGAAAACGGTCAGACGAGTGGCGACTGTGTTCTCACCAGTTGCCATCATGCGCGTGTAGCTGGACGCGAGGGCCTGATCAATCGGTGGAGTTGAGGCGCTCAGCACCGCTGCGTGGATCACGCGGAAGTCTGCCTTTACCGTGAGGATGGCGGCCGCGCCGGCAACGCCGTAAACCAGGATGACCAACCCGACCAGCCACACCACGGCGAGAACGAACGTCGGCCGGGCTGAGACGAAACCACCACCAAGCGCCGCAATGACGGCAACGCCCAAAGTAAAGAGCCACTGTGCTCGGCCTCGAATACTCTCAAGGTCGCCTTGCTGACGATCTACCTGGCGTCGGCCCTCATCGATCAGCAGTGCCAAGTCGTCGCTGCCCCATTGATCGAGGGGTTGGGCCTGAACTTGGTCGGCTCGAAAGACCGGGATATCGTGCCCAGGAGCTACTAGACCGAGAACATGAGCCAGAAAGATCCCCTGGCCTTGGAGGAATGCTCGGAATCGACTTTCCACAGATGGAGCCTACGCACCGCGCAGATGGTCGGCAATCGCGTCGGCCACTGCATCATTGACGGGCTCGGGGAGAAATAGCCACTGTCCTGCTGGGTTTAGGTCGATGAACACGGCATCCTCGCCGGTGTCGATCCAGTCTTGGCTGGAGTACCCCAAACCCATATCGATCGCCAACCGCCGCGCTGCCTCCTCGACGGTCGGCTCGCGCGTCGTCCTGAAAGCATGGTGCGCGTCGTCGCTGCGCCGCCAGTCGAGCGGTAGGTCGTCGGCGAGCAGCTCGCAGCTCCAGACCCGATCCTTCACTGTCACTACGCGCAGATGTCGACGCGCGGGAATCTGCTCCTGCACGAGGAACGGTGCGCCGCGGAGCGCAGCAAGTCGCTCGTCGCCACGTCGGAGAGTTTGCGCCCACAGCACCCGAGCCTCGCCGTCAGCTTGGATGAAATGGCCCGCACCTAGCGGCTTGACGACGAACTCATCACCGAAGTCATCGGGTATTGCCTCCGGTCTGCTGGCCACGACTGTGCGGGGGACGCGGATACCGAGTCGATTGGCATGGCGAGCTTGACGTAGCTTGTTCTCTGCACCTATGAGCCGTGGATAGGGCGTTAGCCAATCCACATCGACGTTGCTAGCGATGCCGAGGGTCAGAGCGATCCAAGCTCCCCTGACCGCCGCGTCTCGCGAGCCACCGATGGCACCGATACGCCAGCCCGGTGGGCTTAGGCGACGAACCCAGCCGCGGGCACCTGCAAGGCGCAATCGATCGAGCCGATCGCCGGTGCCAACGACGAAACACCCATCATCGAGCACAAACTCGTCTAGTTCGAGCCTGGAGGCATCGAACACAAGCGGCGCGAGCGAACCCATCGCCGTGAGTACGGCCTGTACGTGCTCGTCCTCAAGACTGCCGACGATCAGCGCCGAGTCAGCCACCGCGGCCGTGAATGATGTCTTCGTCGCCGCCGCCTGCGTCCTCCGCGTCGCCGTCCAGCGTCTCCTTGGTGGCGGTCAAGCTGGTCTCCCCAGCCAACGTCCCTACTGGTGCCGGCTCTGACAAGACCTCATAGAGCGAGTGTCCGTCCTGGGTCAGCTCAGCCATCAAATCTCTCCCTCATGCAAGAGACTGGCGTCCTCGTCAACAGTCTCGGCGGTCTTCGTGATCCGCGTCTCGCCGATGGAACCGCCCGCGGCTATAGGCCGCGCCAACAGGTCGTAGAGCGAGCCTTCAGAGGCCGGCGTCGAAACTAGCTGGGTGCTCAAGCTCAAAAGCCTCGGTGTCATTGTCCAAGGTCTCCTTCTGTCGGGTGATCGTCGTCTCGCCAACATGGCTGCTCGTGGCCACAGTCTCGGCGAGAACGTCATAAAGGCTGGTGTTCAACGGCTGGCTACGGACCATCGCGTCACGGTACACGAGACTGCGGTCAAGTCCACGGCGTCGGCACACGCGGTTGCGGCAGGCGGGTCGATTCTTCCTGCTGAAGAAGTCCTGGGCAACGGGTGTCGCCATGTTGAAGCCTGTCCGGCGCTAGGTTTCCGATGTGATTGCCTCCGCTGTCGACACGTTCGCCATCGTCTGTACTTGGGTCTTTGGAACGATTGGGCTGCTGGCGTCTCTCGTCACGGTGCAGGCGCTCTGGAACCGTCCTCGCGTCGACGCGAGGTGGGTGAGTGAGGACGCTGGCGAAGCCCATCCGCCGTGGGAGGGTCTCGTAGTCGAAGTGCGGCCCAGGCAGCGACCCGTTCGGATCGAACGTTTGGAGGTCGAACTTCGATACGGCAAACCACGGGGCTGGCGCCGCAGACGCTCCTCCCATTTCTTCGAGCTGTCGTCCCGCCCTCAGTGGCCGCATGTGCTCCAAGACGGCGAGGTTATGGAAGCGCACCGCGACATCAATCAAGCAGTCGATGAAGCCCACGAAGCAATTGGTGATGCCCGATTGAATTCGACCTCACGAGTCGTGGTCCGATGGGGACATCACCGCACGCTTCGTGTGCGCTACTGACTGACCTCGATTGCGCATCGCGGCTCGATCGCCGTCAGGTGGCGCCCGGACCCTGACCCCTCATCGAGAGAGTCCGGCTCCTCGCCAGCCGGGAGAGGCATGTGGCCTTCGGCGAAGATGCGTTCGACCTCGCGCAGCCACTTGGCGGGGATCTCCTCCTCCAAGCGCTCAAGGAACGATGCGGCCGAGACCGGGCGGATGGGCGTGACGTTCTCGGGCAGGCTGTGGGGGTCGAGCGCTCGCGTGATCTGCCCGGCGAGCTCGGGCTGGGGCCTGTAGGCCATGTACTGTTCGGTCGTGGTGAGCCGATCGTGGCGCATGAGCGCCTGGATCGTCCTGACATCTACTCCGCGACGGGCGAGCGTCGTGCCGAACGAGTGGCGCAGGTTGTACATCTTGATCGGCTTCAGCCCGGCCTTCTGCTGGGCGAGCTTGAACGCCTTGCGCATCGAGCGCTCGCTCACGGGACCGTCGCGGTCCTCGCTTGCGAACACCAAGTCCTCATTCTCGGTCGCATAGTCGCGGTCCATGACCTTCGCCAGCGCGCGAGCCAGCCGCGGCGTCATCGGGATCGCTTCGGAGTCTGAGGTCTTGGTCGTGTCGATGGCGTTGCGCACCCAGTTGTCGTGGACACGGATCACCCCGGCCTGGAAGTCGACCGCGCCCCGCGGCAGACCGAGACCCTCACCGGGCAGCCGCAGGCCGGCGTGTGCGCCGAGCAGCCAGAAGGCTTCCTCGAGGACGCTGGGCGCGTGCTGGAGCAGCCGGTCGATCTCGTCGGGGTCGTAGAAGTCATCGCGGCGCAGGATGCGCTCGCGCTCGTGCCGCTTGTTGGTGCGCTTGACCTCATCGAGAGGGTTCGTCGGCATCCAGCGCCGGCGCACGGCGTAGTCGAGGATCGCGCCGAAGATGTCGCGGTAGGCGTTGCGCGTCTGCGCTGCTGCTGGGGCGACGAGCATCCACGGCTTCGTCGTGCGACGCGCGATGATCCAGCCTTCGGCTTCGCGCTCCTTCGCGGTCGCGTGCGAGACCCGCTTTGGGCGCTGTGCGTTCAGGGGGACCACGCGGTAGGCGCCTCGGCGCCGGTGCTTCCAGGTGCCGGGCATCTCGTCGGCGAGGCGCACGGCCTCGTCCTGGGTCCGTACCTCCACGGCGGCGCTGCCAGGCGGCTGCGCCGTCCAGCGGGTGATCTCCACCCTGCGGACATCCTTGCCCTCGGCCTTGGCCTTGCGGGCGGTCTTCTCGCCCAGGACGCGATAGGACTTGAAGTCCGTGAAGTAGGCGCGCAGCCGACCGTCGGCGAAGTCGCTGACGGGCGTGTCGGCGCCGTGGTCGCGGTAGAGGCGCTCGAACATATCCTCGTAGCCCGCGACGGTCGAGCGCTTGAGGCCCTTCTCGCTCTGACGCTCGGCGAGCCATCCCTCTGCGGCCTGGCGGAGCGTCCCTGTGCTCTGCTCGGCCTGCTCGTCCTCGACGCCGGCGCGCAGCGCGGCGAGGATGTCCTCCAGGCGTTCCTCTGCCTCCTGGGGCGTCAGGTAGTCAGGGCTCGGCTTCTCGCCGTAGCCCGCACGCCACACGATCGCTCCACGCGGCGTCCGGCGCCCGGAGTCGCGGACGTGGGCGGGGCCGAGGCGCCGTCCACGCTTCTGATCGTTCTGATCGCGCCAGAACGCCCAAAACGACCGCGTGCGGCCGTTCGCGTCCAGCTTGACCTGGAGATGGCCTCGCGGCCGGAATGTACTCATCATCGCTACAGACCTCCACTCGCTCGAAACGGCCAACGAGCTTGGGGACCTGCAACGGCTCTGATTTCCCTGTGATTTCCCTGGAGGGCGCGGCTAGGTCGGAAAAGCCCTAGATTTCATGGGGCAAAACCGCCTAAGTAGAGCCAATTAGGGGTGGAGGCACGCGAATCATAATCCGCGTGTCGGGGGTTCGAGTCCCTCCTCCGGCATCCACGAACGTCCTGCAAACACCGCCCATCCAGCCTACAGGACTACACGGGCGAACGCCAGTATTTCCCTAGAGTATTTCCCCAGCGGTCGTCGGCGTGTCGCTGGCCGGATCTGTACCGGTTGAACTCGCCGGCCCCGTCCTGCGTACCCCGAAGAGGCACTAGGAGGGTCTAGCGAAACTCGCTGCGCCGCTTGTCCATGCGGGATAGCGATGGTGGGTGTTGGACGTTTACCTCGCGTCTTGGCTGGTCCTACCCCAGCGGATGATCGGCCTGGTGATGGCCTATGAGTCGGCCGCCGCTATGGGATGAGGTCGGCGAAGCCTGCGATGACCTCGCGCACCTTCGAAATCGTATGGCTGATCTCGACGCCCCGCAGTGGCTTTGGCGGATGACCGAAGCTTGGGTTGAGCGGCGGTGTTCGATGCATCTCCACCTTCGGCTCAGGTCCACCGGGGGCGAACTGCACGCGCACGACCTCTGTATCGCCTACGAGAAGCTGCCCCGGCTCAAGGCAGGGCTGGACGGCAGTGATTCTCGCCCCGTTGGCAAACGTGATGTAGAGCTGTTTGAGCGTGAAAAAGCTCGGAGCGCCTACAGCAGTTACCTGGATGGTGCGGTGCTTGTCCATGTTGTTGAACCAGCGCAGGAGTCCAAGCGACAGCGGCCGATTCTGCTGCGCGCTCTCGTACGGTTGGTAGCGCTCGGCGATTGCACAGGCGTCTTTCCCAATGTATTTCAGTGCCTTCGCGCTCTTGAAGGCGGCGGGGCTCTTCGAGAGTGGGAAGGCGATTACCGCGGCGTTAGCTTCGGCTTGTTGGAGGCCGACATGCTCAACTGCTTCCCGCCACATGAGATGGTCGAGGGCACTGCGGAGATCGTGCGCGATCTCTCCGACCCGGATCGCGAAGCGTGGCGGCGGTGGTGCCGTGAAGTCGAGATAGACGCGATACCAAGGAGGGTCTGTCCGGTCATCTACCCGGCTGGGCCAGGGGTTCGTTTTCAGGAAGGCGCTCCATTCGCGTGCGAGCAAATTGAGCAGTTCCTCGGCCATGTCGGCCTTGGCAACGCACCCGTCGATCGTGGGCTGGTCCACGTTCTCAAGCCTATGCGGCTGATACAGCCTGACCCCGTGCAACGTTCAGCGAAGTCGCAAGTTGGGAAAGGATCGTGAGGTCGGCGTGAAGGCGTACACGCTCGATACGACGCACACGCAATGGTGCGAGTGCCCATTCGTTCTTGAGGCGACCGAACGCTCGCTCGACGGACGCGCGACGCCGGTAGAGACCTTTCCACCTCGTTGTCTCCCTCGGGATCAGTGGATGGAGACGGTCGGCTTTGATCCACATGGAAGCGGGCTTGCATTCGCCGGTTGGACAGCGCCACTTGGTGGCGTCGCGTTCTTGTCGGCTCCCGCGAACTTCCACTCGCCGTGCTCACAACACGGCGGCTTGTGCTCACCGCGCTTGACGGCGGGTGTCTGACGGAGCGGGACCACCGGAGCGATCCCCCGGTCGGCGCAAGCGTCATAGGCGGCCCCTGCGTCGTACCCCTTGTCCATCGCGCATGTCTCGGGATTGATCCCGTGCACGTGGAGTTGGTCGAGCAGGCTGGCGACGGTCGGCACTTCGTTTGCCTTTCCTGTTTCGACTCGCCATGCGAGCGGCAGGTCCGTCTTGGAGCACACCGCCAAGTGCAGACGGTAGCCGTAGAAACCGCCACCCTTGCGCGTCGAGACAGCCGACCGATGGCCCCAGGACGCGTCGGGGTCGGAGAACTCTTCGTCGAGCGTTCGCGGCCACCCTTGGATGCAAAGCGCTGCCCGTTCGCATACGCGGGCATATCGGAAGCGTCGATAGCTACGTCCCAACCAAGGATGGGGTTCTGCTTCTTGAGCGCCCCGATCACATCAGCGATGCAGCCGTCCAACAGGTGCGCGTGGTCATGGAGCTTCGCCGTGAAGCGGTAGCAGGCATACACCGACGGCACATCGCCATCGGGAGCGATCACCGCCGCCAAGGCGGGGTGCTCGCGCACGAGCGCCGCTGTTCGTGTCCACGTCGGTATCGCGTACAGCGACTTGGCGAGCGCCATGCCGATCATGGCTCTGAGCGGGTAGCCGGGACGACCTGTCCAGCGGGTCGCTCGAAGCTCGTCTACAAGACGGGAGACCTCCGGTGATGCGAGGATCTCAGAGAGGTTTTCGGCGACGGATCGCCGTGCTCCGTTCAGCGTGGTCATGGAGCGCTATCTCCTTGATCCAGACCCCCGGACGTTGGCGCGTCGCGGGGGTCATTTTTGGCTTTATTACTGGGAAAGTTACAGGTCGTGTCGGACGGAAAAACGACGTTAGGATGCGCAAATGCGTAGACGAGACTGGGCTGGAACGGTGCTCGTGGCCTGTCTGATCGGTGCCGCAGGACTACTGCGGAATCACACGCTCTCGTTGTTTCTGCTGCTTGCAGCCGCCGTAGTGAGCCTTGGCGTGATTCTCTCCGACATAGGGATCAGGCCGAAGAAGGCGAAGGGACCTGCTCGCGTCTTGACTGTGCCCAGTGGGACACGCGCTCCCCAGCGGAGGGTTCCTCCCCTCCAAATTGGCGAGAATGAGGCTCAACGTATAGCCGCCAGTCGCGATCCCCGTCTCGCTCAATACCGAGAGATCCCAAAAGCCAAGGCGACTCGCTCACTCCAGGACAAGCGCCGCGAGGCAGCACGCAAGGCAGTACAAAGGACGCCGCAAGAAAAGAAGTTGCATGAGTTGCAGCAGCAAGTGCAAGCCCTCTCGGAAGACGATGACCAACGGCCTGTGCCCGAGGCTCATCGGGACGAGCTAAAGGAACTGGCTGCGGCTTATTCCAAGACGATCAGCTATCACCGCCCCACCCGAGGCAAACAGGACGAGCGGCTTGAGCACTCATTCTGGGCGCACTTTCCCGAAGCCGGGAGGGCGCTGGAGGCGTGCGATAGGACGCTGGCACAGAGGGAGTCGGCGCAAGCCAAAATGCGCGACTGGCTGCAACGGGAAGACCCAGAGCGAGGAAACCTGCTTTTCGGGCACGTTGAGGCGGACAGCGATCCTTCATGGCATGTGGATGCCGGATGCCTCTTTATGGATGGTGGCTGGGGGATCACTCAAGTCACAAACGACACCGATGTGGAGGGGATCAAGCGGCCTTATGTGGATCTTCTGGCCAAGGCTCGTGCAACACCCGAGGCCGGTCTCCTGCGTGCCACCGTTGGAGGGCATAGCGCAGCACTGGAGACAGCCGAGGACGAGCTACGCCGCATTCAGATGCTCTACGTGATTAGGGGAAAGTGCGAGCTATGTTGAGCGCCACGCCCAACCCTGCGACGCGGCGCTCCCTACGTTCAGGCCCGCGATCTGATCCATGTGCAGCGCAGCGCGCGTCGGGAAGATCAAACCGTCGCTGCGCCTGTGGCGATCCCTGCGGCTCCGCAGGTGCCGAGGTCAACGCCGGGAATCTCGAACGTCGCGCCGCACGCTGCGTCAGCGCCGGCGGCGCCGCCGGCCAGCGGCGTCCACAAAAGCCCGAGCGAGTCGCCGTAGGTTGTCGGGCTGTCGCCTGCGTAGCTGTAGGGCTCGCCCGAGATCGCCTCCAACGGGTCGACGCTGAGGAACTGTCCGGTGGCGGGGTCGTAGTTGCGAGCGCGGAGGTAGATCAGTCCGGTGTCGCTGTTGGTGTATTGGCCGTCATAGCCGAGGGGTGTGGTGGCGGTGCCGGTGTGCCCGGTCGTGTTGCCATACGCGTCGTAGGTGTAGGCGCCTTCGACCGTGCCGGTGGAGCCGGTGATGAGCCGCGTGCTACCGGCTTGGTCGTGGTGTAGATACTGGGTTTTTTCTGTGCTGCTGCTGATTTGCTCGAATGTAGTTTCGCACCGACCGTACACATAGATCATCTTATCTCGTGACAATGGTCCGGCCCGCGAGGTCACCGAGACGCTGGCGCCTGACACCGGTCGCCATCATGGCCACGAACCCGACGAGATACAACAATGGGAGTACATCAATGATTCGCAGGATCGTGCGTATCGCAACGCCACGGGTTCTAGCGGGTGTGCCGTCATCGCTCCTGACTCGGATACCAACGAGTCGCTTGCCTATCGTCTGACCAGCTGTGCTCTCGCAGCCGAAATAATATATTCCGGCAATCAAGACAAAGATCACGGTCCCTCCCGCCCCCAATGTCACACTCGCCGAGCTAGAGCTTGAGTGCGCGCCCCCCGTAATCACGCCGAGCAGCACAAACACTAGCCCGAGTAGCAAGACATCCACGAGTCCTGCCAGTATACGTCTCCCAAGTACCTGATCACTTGCGTCGGGTGGTATAGACATATTTTAGTATTATCCTAATCTGGTCGAGATGCCTATTTCAACAAGCTCACTATGCCGGTCACGACAAAGAAAAGACCGATGACAACGCCCGTCCCCCGCGAGAAATTGACGAACATCCGCAAGCGACGTTGACCAGGCTGGTCGAGTTCAGCGAGCCGTTGCTTGGAGAAATACGGGCGAAGGCTCCACAGCGTAAACCGACGACCGAAGATCACCAGAATCGCCCCGAGCACCATGAACAAAACGACCGTGCTCTTTGGCGTAGACCCGCACCCCGCGTGACATACGGTTCCTAGCATCCGCAACCCGATGATCCCGATCCGCCGCTTCCTCCACCGATCGGGATCGTGAAGGTATACGAACCTCCCACCCCAGCCTCGGCGCCCAGACCAACGCTACCCCCGGCCGTCCAACCTTCTACCGACCTAGATCCAGACAGCTTGTTGTAGGGAAGGCTGGAAAAACGATTGTAGTAGCCGCCGGTCCCGAACTCGGCGCTCCCACCCGCCTGACTGAAGGGGCCGCCGTATTCGCTCACGTGACAAGCATTGCTTTCACCGGCCCCAGCGTGAACGTTGATGCCAAGACCCGGTCCGCCCGTGACGCTTGGCGTGATGGTGACGCCTTCTCCGTGGGGAGTGTGCACGTAGCACCCTTCCAAGCCCACCGATACGCCGCCGTAGCTGATCGTGCCTCCGATACACGCCTGCCCCGATCCGCCACCGGGGAACAGAACTTCGCCGGGGGAGGGGATGCCGAGCCCGAGCCAGTCCCCGAGGCCCGTGGGGTCGCTCTCGTTGAGCGGGTTATCTTCGGCGAAGTTGTAGGGCGCCCTGGTCAGTTTCTCCAACGGATCGACGCTGAGGAACTGCGCCGTCGCCGGGTCATAGACGCGGGCGCGCATGTAGACCAGCCCTGTGTCCGCCGACGTGTATTCGCCGTCGTAGCCGAGCGGAGTCGTAGCCGTCCCTTCGCAGGTGGGCGTCCCGTAGGCGCTGTATGTGCATTTCCCGGTGACGGTCCCGGTGGAGCCCGTCAGTAGGCGTGTCGATCCGGCTTGGTCGTGGTGGAGGTAGGTGACTGTTCCGGTGCTGTTGTTGATTTGCTCGATTGGCATGTTGTCGGGGCCGTAAATATAGCTGTTGGTACCGTCGCTGAGGATGAGCGGGAGTCCTTCCGCTGTGTCCCATGTGAAGTAGCTGGTCGTTCCGGAGATTGTTTGTGAAGTCCGCAACCCTTCGCCGTTATAGGCGTAGGTGTCTTCGATCTTGGGGGTTTCGCCTTCTGTGGGTCGTTCTACGGTGGTGTGAACCGCTCCGGGATTCTTGGAGGCTTGGCTTCGTGAGAGGATGGGCTGATGGGAAAAGCGAAGAGGTATCCACCTGAGGTGCGTGAGCGCGCTGTGCGTTTGGTGCTTGAGCATCGTGAGGAGTACTCGAGTATGTGGGCGGCGATTAGTTCGATTGCTGCGAAGTTTGGTTGTTCGGCGCAGACGTTGCAGGGTTGGGTGCGTCGGGCTGAAGTTGATGGTGGTGTGCGTCCTGGGACGAGCAGGAGTGAGGCTGAGCGGATCGGAGAGCTCGAGCGTGAGAATCGTGAGTTGCGGCGGGCGAACGAGATTTTGAAGGCCGCTTCGGCTTTCTTCGCGCGGGAGCTCGACCCGCAGCCGAGGAGATGAGCGCGGTGATTGACGAGTTGCGTGTTGAGTATGGGGTCGAGCCGGCTTGCAGGGTTCTGGAGGTCGCCCCGTCCACTTATTACTCCGTGAAGGCTAGGCAGCGCAACCCGTCGTTGCGCGCGCGACGTGATGCTGAGTTGGTTGAGCGTATCCGCCGTGTTCATCAAGAGAATTACGGTGTCTATGGGGTGCGCAAGGTGTGGTGGCAGCTGCAACGCGAAGGCGTGGATGTGGCGCGTTGCACTGTGGAACGCTTGATGGCCAAGGCTGGGTTGCGTGGCGCTGTGCGTGGCAAGAAGCGGCGCACCACGATCCCCGATGGGCAAGCCGACCGCGCCCCGGATCTAGTGGATCGTGACTTCAGTGCACCGGCCCCGAACCGACTTTGGGTGACTGATTTTACATATGTCGCGACCTGGTCGGGCGTGGTCTATGTCGCGTTTGCGATCGATGCATTCAGCCGCCGGATCGTTGGTTGGAAGGCAGACACGACAATGCAGACCACTCTCGTTCTCGACACGCTGGAGATGGCTCTCTGGGCACGCGACCACCACGGGCAGCCCGTCATAGACGGGCTCGTGGTTCACTCGGATGCCGGCAGCCAATTCACGAGTTTCGCCTTCACGCAGCGGCTGATCGATGCCGGCGCCGATCCCTCGATTGGATCCGTCGGTGACGGCTACGACAACGCTCTAGCCGAGTCAACAATCGGGCTCTACAAGACAGAGCTGATCAACCGCAGAGGACCATGGAAGACCATCGACCAAATCGAGCTCGCGACCCTCGAATGGATCGACTGGTACAACCACAAACGACTACACACGGCATGCGACGGGCTCCCTCCCGTCGAATACGAGCAAACAAGAACAAGACAGAACACTCAATAAAAACTACCTCCAAAATACCCGGAGCGGTTCAGTGACTCGTCTTTCCCCGCTGTGCAAGGCAGAAAGAACGAGAAGGCCAATAATCACATTTTGACTGATAAGACGGTTGGCGACCCGTGGGTCATCGAGTAGTTCGGTCATCATTACCCGATCCTGCCCGCCGAGTGCTAGGAGCAGGCGCACGAGTGAGGTGCCCGGCCCCTCGCTACCTACAATCTGCTGCACGATTCGCTCTGCTTGACCGAGAGAGATGGGAATCAATATCTCAGTCTCGGGCTTACTGGACACAGGTGCCTCTGTCCTGTCCCAATGTATCGGCCGGAGGTCGGTCATCGGCGACCCTTTTCTCCCCTGTGGCAAAGGCATGCATACGCTGTGACCGATGGCTCGACATTATTCGCGAATAAGCTGACATGACATGGTCGTCCAGCAAAGTGATCAGTTATCGAAATAAGAGATCAGTTATCCAAATAAGCGAGTAGCTATTGAGCATTGTTCCTGCTGACCAAGAATGAGTAATATTCCGTGGATGCTCAAGGGTACGTTATGCTGATCCCAGACCGTAGGCGGCTCGCCATAGTCTGAGGATTGGATGCAGAAGACGAGTGAGCGACCCGCCGGACTGGACTAGTCGCCTCGTGGTTGCGCGCAGTCCGGGGCGCAGGACGCTCCCCTTAGACAGATACATGGCGAACATGCATGCAACGATCACGGTATGCTTCTCGCCGTCAGTGAGCGATCTGGCCTCCCGTAGGCAGCGGTGCATAAGCAGGCGGATGCGCTGGGTCGCAAGCTCGGGCTTCGAATAGTGCGCCATATAGCTGTGGTCGCCTGTGGTCACGTCCTCTAGCTGGTCGGCGTAACTGTCGAGCATCGCTGTTAGAACAGAGATCCAGGGGAAATAGGCTAGAGAGGTCCGTGTGATTTGCTCGTTAGGAAAGGCTGGTTCGCTGGCGAGCGCAAGCAATGCGAAGATGGTGAGATCGGTACTAGCCGCAGCAGTTAGCTCAAACCACCATGCTTCGTGTCCTGATGGAAACTCTCTTGTAGCCCAGGCCTTTAGAGTCGCGTCTCGACTCAGCGGATCAGGATCATGGTTGATGGCGCAAATCTGGCCCCGGATAGCCTCTCTAATGGCAGATGGTCGAACACGGTCGTAGGATGGCAGGCGGGCGCAGTTTGCCCGGCAATCTATAACCAGGCTGCGAAGATAACCGCAGTCGTCATATCCAGGACTGAACTTGTAGTAGTCAGAGAGCGGTCGCGCTAGATCGAGCGCGTCGATTAGCGCTAGATGTAGCTGGAGACCGTTGGTGACACCAGCGGCAGCGCTGCGCTCGTTTACGTTGTCGAGGAAGTCCCAGATGATCTCGTAAGCAACGAGTAGGCGCAGCAGGTGAGGATTGCGAGCACGAGGCAACGTCGAGAATAGAGCGGCACCGTCGATGTGAGTGCGCTGCTCCTCGAGTGCGTTTAGCGCGTCTTCACGAATCCTTGGATCGTGGATTTTGTTAGCCATCTCGCGCCAACGGCGCACCTCACAGGCGACAGCGGGGAGACCCCACGTAAGCTCTCGCGTCGCCGCAGCGATCAGCGCCCAAAGTTGACGTGCCGAGAGGGGGGCAGGATCACCCGTATCGTCGTTGGAACGTGCCCAACACCGCCTAGTATGTGGGCTTGGCTGCGGTGTTAGGCTGGACACGCACCACGAGATATCCTGGCAAAGCTACGACCGCAAGAGCAATAACGCTCACCAGCAGAAAGCTCGAAACTGCGGCCAGCCCTTCGACGCTGAAGACGATTGGAAAGCCAGTCACGGTTGCCAGGAAGCGACTTCCAAGCAACTGTGCATATAGGCCGAATACGGCTCCTATGAGGCAGCCGACGGTGAGTAGCACCGTAGCTTCACACAGCAGCCAGCGCCACAGCGTGCCCTCTTCGTAACCTTGTACCTTGATGAATGCGATCAGGCCACGGCGCTGCCAAATCATTGCGCCCATTGCTCCGATGATCGCGAGTATTGCCGCGATCAGTACCAGTACCCTGATCTGGGTTAGGCGCGAGAGTCCTTGGTCTGCGATTGCATAGCGGCGTTGGTCACGTTCCCCGGAGGTTTCGACTGCTAGGCCCGGTAATGATGTCAATGCCCGCCGAACGCGGTTGCGCACGAGGGCAACAGGAACGCGACTTGCGGTCTGGATCGTGTATGCAGTCGGAGCATCGCTTGCCCAGGCCCGCGCATAAGTGGCCGAGCTAAGGATGAGCGCGCCCGGTGGCCATCCAAGGTTTGTTGTCAGAGCAGCAACATGCAAAGTCAACGGCCGCGGGGAAGGAAGCGTAAATACCTCGCCGACATGCAAATGATGTTCGAGGGCGAGCGCCTGCGATAGGACCACCCAACCACCGTGACGTACTTGTTCGGAGGCAAGGTTTGGATCCCCGCCAACTACCTGGGTGATGGGAATGGGATGTTTAATGCTGCTGGCGGGCGCTAGAACCCAGAGACGTCGATCATCCCAATTAAAAGAAACTACCGCGAAACACTGCAAGCCGCGTCACCCCCGGTATGCGGGTGAGCGCCGCCGCATTAACAGTCGAAAAGGGGTCGTTGCCTGGACGTTAGTCTTACCTGTCGGGACTACCCAAATATCAGCTGCGGAATCTATGTCTCGTGATGAAATATTAAGGCCATTTTTGAGATTTGTCTGTATACCTTGAAACTCCACGACCCCAAATACAGCAACGGCAGCGATGGCTATTATCGCGAGTGAACGCACTCGTGTCTGAGGTGCGTGCAGTTCGGTGACCGCTAGCGCCGAGCCGATATCATCGAGAATACCCGAGAGTCGGGAGAAGAGTCCCACGAATACGTCAAACAGTGGAGGAAGCAGAATAACCAGCGCGGCCACTAGCGCGATATTGCCGACAAGTGCAGCCTTGGTGTCAGCGATCAAGATAACGGTAGTAAGTATCAGGCAGAGAACCCCGATAACGAGCCGCACTACGGCCCATCGCCGATGCTCTGCCGGATCAGATCGTGCCGGAAGCAATGGGCGTGCAAGAATCTCGCGGAGAGGCCAAAACACCCCGACCAGTGCGGCAATCATTCCGGCGCCAACCGCGACGACGAAACTCTGCCAGGTCACGAGCCGATTGTTCCCGATCGGGAAGGCAACGGCAAGGTAATTTGGCGTGCTGTGAAAGACGGCGATGGAAAGGAGGTCGCCGAGCACCAACCCGAGCACACACCCCAGCACACCGATGACTGTAGCATCAAATAGGAGGATCTTGGCGGTATCCCCACGGCTCGCGCCCTGAGGACGAATATCGTTTATTAGCGCGCGCCTTGACGGCACAGTTATTAGCATCGCGTTTAGTGCGAACATGAATCCGACCAAGGCGCTAATCGCCGAGAACAGCGTCTCGCTCTGCGTCTCTGGTGAGACCGCAACTTCGAACAACCTGGAGTCAAACGAACTCGATAGAAGATTGACGTTCCATCGCAACGCAAGGCGCGCCAGCGCTGCGTGTGCTTCTCTGGCGCTCTCAGGCCTATACCTCACGAAGATCCGGCTAAGCCGCTGCTGTGCACCAACCAGTTCTTGCGCGTACCGGATAGGTGCGATCACGACGGGCGTGTGGATAAGACTTCCGATATTGGCTTCGTCAAGCGTGGTACCAACCAACGTCTCCACGGAGCGGGCTCCGACTTGCAACTTGACCGCTTCTAGGGGACCGGCGCCAATTTCGCTCGCCAACGGTGCCGGCAGCGCGATTGCGTGCTGAGCTGCTAGCTGCTTGGCCGAGAAACGTCGCAGCAGAGGGCCACTGGCACGCACCGAGCTTGGATTCACGCCGATGAGGTCAACGGATCGTTCGCCGTGCGGGCCAATTAGATTCACTTGTTGGTCAAAAATTGGCAGAGCGGCCTGCACACCGGGCGCATGTCTTACTTCTTCCAACAGTCGTTCACGGACACCTTCCGGTCCACGGGCCTCAAGCTGCACCTGGGCATTGCCGACAAACTGGCCATTGAGCTGCGCGACGGAATGGGTAAGACTGGCGCTCGAAATCTGCGAAGCGAATAGCAGCGCCACACCTATAGCAATACCGAGAATCGCAAAACCTTCTTGCACGAGGACAGCCCGCGCCTCAAGTCGCGCTTCATAAATATAGAGAATACCGGATAGGTTGACTCCAGCCACCGTTAAGCTTTCTGGGTTCGTGAGCCAACGAAAGCCGATATGTGATCCGGTCTGTAATCCGTGAGGCGACCGTCACGCAATTCGTATACTCGGTCGGCGAAATAAGCCACCTGCGGATCATGCGTCACCAGCAGAAGGGCCATTTGGTGGTCATGACAGAGATCGCGTAGCAGCTCTAGCACCTCTTGTGTGCGTTGCGTATCGAGGCTCGCGGTTGGCTCATCGGCTAGCACCAGTTCTGGACTCATCGACAACGCTAGAGCGATCAGCACACGCTGACGCTCGCCCATCGATAGCTGCTCGGTGCGGTGCTGAAGCCGCTTCCCGAGGCCGAGCTGACAAAGCAATGGTTCGATCGTAGGCTTTGCTTTGCGCACGTTAGCTAGCAAGAGCTTGAGCGAGGCATTCTGGACTGCTCGTGCCCCAGGCCAAAGATTGTGTGGCTGTCCAATGATCCCGAGCTGGTTCAGCCGATAGGCATGGCCTTCCTTGCGCGACATCTCAAAGACGTTGCGACCATTGACAAGGACCGTGCCGCTATCGGCATCCTTAAGGCCTGCGATCAGGTCCAGCAGCGTTGTCTTGCCCGAGCCGCTAGGACCATAAAGAGCTACGAACTCGCCGCGTTCAATAGTCATCGACACGCCATCGACAGCGCGGACAGGCTCCCCATCGCCCAATGAGTAGTGCTTGACTAGTTCGCGTAGTTCGAGCATCTAGGTGGAGCCTACGCCAAGTGACCCTCCAGCTCGCGTGCTGTCTCTGTCGGGGAAGGGAATAACCTTGCCGTCGGTGTGTTGTCCGGCCATCAGCTTTAGCGAGCGTTTGCCCGTGATCCCCCATACTCGGTCGGCGAACATCGCCGATTCTATGTCCGATGCGCTCATTAGCACTCCGCAGCGAGGCTCAGACGTCTCGATCAAAGAGCGCAGCAAGTCAGAGGCATCTTCCGTCGCTGGCCCCCCGAGAGAATCGAGCAGGTCATCGATGACAACGACTTGCGGACTGCCAGCAAATGCCCGCGCCAAACCGACGAGCGCCCGCTGCCAGTTCGATAGCTCCACCCAGCGCCGACCCAGGCACTTCCTCGCCCCAACTCGCTCAAGGACCTTCGCTGCCTCCCGCTCTGCACGCCGCAGCCCGCCGCCGTGCAGAGCCAGCGGCAGGCCCACGAATCTCGAAACCTCGATATTCAATCCAGGTCCGTCGCGATCGATCCACATCATCTCGCGCCCCAGCAGACGACTCCGGTTCTTGTCTCGACAATCCGTCAACGCTAGCCCGCCAAGCGAAACGCTCCCTCTGTCCGGATGTTCCATCCCCGCTGCGATCCTCAAGAGTGTTGTCTTGCCTTCAAGCCGCGAGCCTGTGACTGCTACGACTTCTCCCCGTCCCACGTTAAACGAGACATTCGACAGGACCTCTGTCCACTGCGATCCGCGCCGATAGCCCTTCGAGATGCCCTCTACCTTGAGCGGGACGGACTCCATCAACCAGCTCCGCTCGCGGAGACATCGCTCAGGAGCTTTTCCAATTCTTCGCCCAAACGCTCTAGGCGCTTAGACATCAAGCCCCAGAGGGTCGCTTCGTCCTTGTTCCGAATACCACGCAGCCTCATACGCCAGTCCACGGGCTCCCCCTGAGCACGCCGAGACCGCTGTTCGCGCAGGACCCGAGCACGAGCAATGTCGCAAGCAGCCGTATACGCCTCTTCTTCTTCGCGGACAAGCCGAATGAGGGCAGCAAGGTCCTCTCGCTCTAGCAGCTCAAGCTTGCACTGCAAAGCATCTCGCACGGTCGGGGGCAACTCAGTACTACAGAGCCATTCGCGGAAGTACTCGACTCCCTTGGGCGTGGCTTCATAGCGATTGCGCGTAGATTCGCCAGCTGGACCCTCTTCGATCAACCGCACAAAGCCCTTCCGCGCCAGCCGGGGCAGATTGCAGTGTGCAGCGGTATTCGGAAAGCGCGCAGACGCGAACTGATCGGCCAAACGACGTGCAACGCTCGCAACCGTGTCCCGCTGCTGGATCACGAGACCCAGGACCATCATTTGGGGGGTGGGGTCTCCCGCGTTGAACGTTGGCATCTGCCGGATGCTAACCAAACCGACCACGATATGTGGCTCGCTCGAATTATACGGTCAAATAGACATTGCCGAACAGTTAGCCAAGCCTACCGACTTCCCGGAAGTCGGAAACATTCATGTACTCGTATAGTTGACCTTTGGCGATACCAAGCCGCTCGTTACAAGTTGCACTGCGCTATTGCCCATCTGCTTGAGCGCCGCGTAGGGGAATGACCTCGCCGTCGTTGGTCAACCGCCCCGACAGCAACTTCAATGACTGCTTGCCGGTGATCGAGAACACCCGGTCGGCGAACATCGCCGACTCCATGTCCGATGCACTCATCAATACCCCACAACGAGGCTGACTCTGCTCCACCAACGAGCGCAGCAGATCAGAAGCCTTCTCCGTCCCAGGTTCACCAAGAGCGTCGAGCAGATCGTCAACAATCACGACCTTTGGGGTGCCAACGAACGCCCGCGCAAGCCCGACCAACACGCGCTGTTGGTTCGATAGCTCTCCCCACCGCAGATCGGAGCACTCCTGTGCCCCAACCCTCCCAAGCATCTGCGCCGCCGCCCGTTCTGCCAGTCGCCGTCCGCGCCCGTGCAGAGCCAGCGGCCACCCCACGAACTCCGAAACGCCCACATCCAGCCTTGGCCCCTCACGGTCAATCCACCTGACTTCACGAGGCCGATCACCAAGATCCGTCAGCGCCCGACCTTCGAGAGAGACAGTCCCGCAATCCGTGCGCTCTATTCCTGCTGCGATCTTCAAGAGCGTTGTCTTGCCCTCAAGCCGCCCGCCGATGACCGCCACGATCTCTCCCGGCACAACCTCCAGCGAGACATCCGAGAAAACAGGCACCCAGTCGCTCCCGCACGAATATCCCTTCTGCACCCTCTCTATAGACAAGAGCTCAGCCATAGGCCAGCCGATCCGAACAGGGATCAGATGTCACCACATGAGCCTGGGTACTGTCGGCGCGGACAAGCACGTCACCCTGAACGGTACATGGCATGAGACGGTCAGTATGGCGTTGGCCTGCAAGGCCGACAGCCGCTCGGTGGCTAACCGGAAACGCACGGCTGGATGGCTTGAAGTCGGTGAGCACTACCCGTCTCGTTTGTCGTCCACAAGTGGCTTGCGCAAGACCTTAAGCGCATCGGAGCATTGCACTAGAGCTGCGACTCGGCGTGCGAGCCGGATGACAAAGGACATCGACCGCGCAGAAGCCGACGACGAGCAGACCGCGACCGCAAGCCTCATCGCCGCACAGGCGTCGACCTCCACGACCACTATCTCAAGGGCTAAACGCGATAGCGGCGCCTTCCTCGATCTGCCCACGGATGTAGCGTCGAGCTTGAGCACCACGCCGGTTGAAATGCGTCTTCGTGCTCATCTGGACGGGCTCAAAGCTCGCGCTAGCCGCTCCGCCAGGTCAGGCTGTGGCGCGTAGGCCAGATACTGTTCGGTCGTCGTTATGCGCTCGTGGCGCATGAGAGCTTGGATTGTCCGTATGTCCACGCCATCCCGAGCAAGAGCGGTGCCGAAAGAGTGGCGCAAGTTGTACATAGGGATCGGCTTCAACCATACTGATTGACGTAGAACGCCTTGTCGAGCATCCTCTTTCGCTTGAGCGCCTCGGGTGGCGTGATAACTTGAAAATCACCCACCAGGCGGAAGAAGCAGAGCAGATCGTTAAGCGCCGGTGCCATCGCTGCATAAAGTTCGAGACGGAGCTCTATGAGCTTGCGGTTAGTCCATTGCTCCTGGTCGATACGCCTCGCAGCCCGGGTGATAGGCCACCCCAGCGTAAACACGATAATTGGCACCAGCGCAGCGACTGTTAGCTTCGCGACTTCCAAAGAGTTCCACGCGGCGGCGAGCACAAGGGAAGGCATTCTACATATTGCCGGAAGACGCGCAATCGGTCTGCCACCAAACGACCGCAAAACTGCCAAACCATGCTCACTCCACATCAAGCATAAGGGGCCTCCGCTGGCCTTCCACCCTTCTCTGTTGACGGCCCATTCGACGCTCTATCGATGACGTGTCGAAGTCGGGTAGAACAGACGCCTGCTCGCGCTCGGTTTTGCAGCAGGCTCTGCGAGGCGCATGGGGCAAGCCGAGCAGCTCATCGACACGTTGCGTCTGCGAAGGCGATACCGATCATTCGCGCGCTAGCCGATCGACATAGCTCGACTCCTTGATCGAGAATACATCCGAGGCTAGCCAAGTCAACTGTTCCTTGATCCATCGACTAGCCAACTTTCGAGCATGGCTCGGGTAAAACGGATGTGTCGTCCGACGCGAATACAGGGAAGGCGTTCTGTTCGCACTGCCTCGTAAACCCAGCTTGGCTTGACGGCTAGCAGGGCTGCTGCTTGCTCGGGGCGTAGGAGGGGCCCGTCAAGACGATGGGCCGCATGGGATTGTGTGGTGGGGTTCATTGCTGTGTCTCTGGTTGTGGTTTGCCGAGCCAGTCGAGGTAGCGCTCGGGGTTCTGGGGGTCGATGAAGATCGGGGCGAATGGTCCGTGCTCGCAGAGATCCTCAAGTAGCCCGACTAGGACGGCCAGCTCGTGTGTCCGCGCGTCGGCTTGGTAGAGGGCGATCGTGTTTTGCATTCGCCGCTGTAGGGTCTTGCGGTCGCGGTGCGCGAAGATCACCAGTACCACCGGGAACTGGTCGTAGTAGGCGCGCCATCCAGATCGACGTGCATCTCTTCCGGGTTCTTCGGGTGTGTAGTCGCGCAGGCGGGCGTAGCGGTCGAACTTCTCGCAGAGTGCTTGGAGTGGGATCGTGGCACGGTCAAGCTCGATGAACCGTTGGTGCACGTTGAGCGTCCGATCTGGGCGTTGTTGGGTGTATGTCAGTAGCGCGTCAGCGATCACAATGTCGCCGGGACGCGTGTTGCGCTTGGAGGTGATCGGGTGGGCGATCTCGTGCCGCCATGCCAGCGGTCCGCACTCGTCGCCGCTTGCGCGTGCGGCGTTGACGAATGCGATGCCGACATCGTTGACGGCAAGTGTGTGCATCCGTAGGGGTCCTGCAGCTTGGTCGGCTGAGATTTGCTTGCGGCGGTGCTCTGCGCGGGTTCCTACTGTCTCGATCGCGTCGTTGCCGCGCTTGGTCAGATACCAGAGCTTCAGTCGGCCAGCGCCCGACACATACTCGACTACGCCAGCCTTTTGCAGGGCGCCGAGCAGTCGGCGGCTGAAGCTCTTATGAGCGCCGGGGGTGTGGAGTTCGTGGATTTGGGTCGTTGAGAGCACTCGGTGCTGGTAGAGGCTTTCCATGATCTCCGTAGCCACCGCAGGCATCGCCATCGCTGTCTCGGGTTGACCGATCACGAGGGCTCTCCCGTCGCCGGCGCTGGAAGATCACGCACCACCGCGGGCACAGCCGGCCCCTGCCCGCCATTCGGTCGCTCGTGCGCGTCTCGGCGGCGACTGGCGAGATAGTCGGCGATCTGCTCATCGAGCGTGTCGAGACGCGCGATCGTAGCGCGTGCTTCCCGACGAGCGGATGCCTGGTCGATGACCGACTGGACCCTGGGGATGTCCTCGGGTTTGTAGGCGTCGTGATAGAGGTCGGTGACCGCGAGGGTCTTGATGAGGAATGGGTTTGTTAGCTCTCCGCGATGGGTGAGCTGCGCGAGGAACGTATGGCGCGGTAGGTGGGTGATCGCGTCCGCGTCGGGACGGGCGGCCGGTGGAGACCTACACGGCACCGTGCAATTTCACTTTCGCGCAGCCGTGCCCGTCATCCACGGGGACGCAGACCTTGACGTTGCCGACGACGGAGCTCGCCGACGGTCCGCACACGCTGACGCTCGTCGCAACTGACGCGGCGGGTAATCAATCGACGGTTGCATCGCACGAAATCACGGTGGAGAACAGCGCGCCACCGCCGCCCGTAGGGCTGTCTGCCACCGCGACGCAAGCGGGCGGCTCCACTTTTACGGCTACCTGGAGTGATCCCACAGGCCAGCTTGCACCGATCACCAGCGCGTTCTACCAAGTCTGTCCTGCAAGCGGCTCCGGCGCGTGCAGCACGCCCGCGTCGGCACCGGCTACGGGGCCGGCAACAGTGACGGTGCCTGGGCCTGGAAGTTGGAGCATCGCCGTGTGGCTCAGCAACGCCGCAGGCAACACCAGCGCCGGCAATGCCGCGCGCACCAACGTCGTCGCGCCGCCGTCGGGCTCGGGCTCGAACTCAGGCCATAGCGCTACCGCGACGACGCCGACGATCCACGTCACGGAGACGTTGCGCGGGCGCGAGCTGATCGTGCATGTGAGCGGACCCGCGACGGGTCGGGTCCGCGTCAGCTTCACGGGTCGGCTACGGGGGCACACTGTTGCCTCAGGAGCCAAGACAATCGCCCTCAAGCGCGGGAAGCTGACGGCGATCTTCAAGCTCGGTCCGCGCGCGGCAGCGCACGCCCTGATCCGCGTCAGCGCGAAGCTCGATCACGAGATGGCGGTGACGAGCACGTTGCGCCGGCACGCGGCACGTCGGCCGCGGTAGAGCGCACCGGCTCTACAGGTGCAGCCGCTATTGGTCGTCAAGCCCGAGCGCGACGCGCATTGACTCGATGACGGCGCGATCCTTGGGGCGGCCGGCTGCGGCCTTGGAGTGCAGGATGGTCTCGGCCGACGCGACCGGGACGACGATGCCCGTTCCGGGCACGGTCTCCGGGGTGGCGGTGGTGATGATCTCCTCGTAGCCACTGGTGCCATCGGGGATGAGGACAACATCGAAGTCGCCGTGGCGCGTGGTGAACGTGATCGACACCTGATTGCGAAAGGTGCGGGCGTCGATGCCGTCGGGTGGCCGGAAGCCCTCGGGGTAGCGTGCGGGGTCCACGCGAAAGCCGGCGTCGAGTTCTTCTACGGCGGCGGCCAGCCGCGCGAGATTGCCCTCGGAGCTCTCGGGCGTCACGTCGATGTCGTCGGTCGGTTCGGGCCAGCCGCGTGCCTGGGCGGCGGCGCCGCCGATCACGACATAGAGCACCTGATGGCGCTCAAGAGCGGCAAGGATGGCCTGGCGGCCGTCGTCTATCGAGTCGCCGTCTGCCATGTCTTTGCCGGTGTGGTTTGCGCCTGGCGTTGGCGCATCTCAAGGGTGGCCCATAGAGCCGGGACCGAAGCGCGGGCGCCGGCATCGGGGGATGCCTCGGCGATGCGGATGAGGTCTAGCAGCGACGCGACTCTGACAGACGTGCTCGGGGCGATCTGCATGGTCTCTGCGTCGCGCGCGAGGTCGCGGTAGCCGCGCGTGCCGGGCGGCAGCGGCGTGGCGTGCAGCTCTCCGCCGGTGGGCAGTGTCCAGCGCTGCGCCTGCGCTGTCCCTTCGGCGATCGGCTTGGCATCGAGTCGTCGGGCGGTCTGCTCGATGCGGCCCAGCGCGGTCTCTGCTGGTACGACGTGCAGCGTTCGAGCGCCGAGCATGACCGGGGAGCCGTGCAGGGCGCCGGCGACATCGCCGATCACGACGAAACGCGCCTGTCCGGCCAGCTCGGCGAGGGCGCCGGTCGGGTCAAAGCCCTTTGTGGCCCATGCCGGCGTCAGGCGCTTTACGCGCTCTGCCGGGTCGAGCCGCAGCTGCCGCGCGATCTGCGCGTCATAGGAGTCGTCATAGCGCGCGATGCCAACGGTGAGCTCAAGGCCACAAGCCCGCAACGCTTCGATGACACTCTCAAGCGGCGGGTGCTGCTGGCCGGTCTCCCAGCGGGCGATCGTTGACTGCGGGCGCCCCATGCGTCCGGCGAGCTCGTCCTGAGAGAGTCCTGCACGCCTGCGTCCGGTCACGAGTAGATCAGAACTACGCATAGCAAGATTATAGCGGAAGTAGCATAAATGGATGGGAGGCCCGGCGAGTCCCTATGCCCGCCGGGCCGTGGTGTCTCAGGCTGCCGCTACCAGCTGCAAGGCGCGGGTCTTTTCCGCTCCGTCATCGAGTGCGCGGGCGAAGCGCTGAGCGCTTGAGCGCAGAGGGCGAATCCAGTCGCCGTACTCCACGATCGCGTTCACCGCCGCCCACTTGGAGCCAGGCGCGTTTCCCTGCGTGTCGCCACTCAGGAACAGCTCTGCGATCCGGTCCTTGGTCTGCTGGCGCGAGCTGCGTGCGCGGCTGCTCATTGAGTCCTCGGTCCCGTTCGGGTAGAGCTCATCGAGGACGGCGCGCAACTGGCGCTCGGTGCAGCGTTCGGAGGCGAGCTCGTCCCCGAAGCGCTTGAACTGCTCGTAGTACCTGACCGAAAGGTCGAGCACGCGCCGAGCCTCATGGACCCGCTGCGTGACCGCTTCGGTGTGGCGGATCGAGAACTTCTGACGTGCGTCCAGCAGACCCCAATTGAGCGTGTTCTGACAGACGACGCGGACCGGAGTGGTCGCAGCGATCACCGCCGTCGAGCCGTCGTGGCTATTCATCAGCAGCACGTAGGGCCGCACCGGGTCGCCGCCGACCTCGACATGCTCGGGCAGCGTGGCGAGAACCCATACGCGGCGCCCACCGTGCAGGCTGCCGGCCGTCTCGAAGTTGATCGAGCTGCCGAGCAGCTGGTCGATGAAGGCAAACGCTTCGTGGTTCTGCACGATGCGGTAGCGCTCACCGACGATCCCCAGCACTTCACGGGTGTCCTGGCGGACGGTCGCGTAGTAGCCGGGAATCTCCTCGCAACGCGGAATCCACCAATCCGCCTCCGGCATATCGCCGCGGTCGATCGCGACGGGCTCCTTCGCCACGTCCCAACCGAGCCCCGACGCCTCGATCGCCTCGCCGACGGTCGCCGGCGGCCGGTCGAGTACGGCACCGAGCCCGTGCCAGGGTGTCTCGCGCACGGAGAACATCGAGTCTGAATCTGTGAGTCCAGCGGACATGCTGCCGCCCTCCTTTGGGTGGGTGGTCCCGCCCGGTGCGGGGACTGTCCCAGCCCTGGCCGCATCCCCGGAGGGGATGCAACACTGGCCGGGCAAGCGGGCTCCCGCACCGGAGGACCGACGTGCTCCGCTTACGAGTGCTCGTACTCGGGTTCCGGCTCATAGCTGCCGTCGAGCCGGCTCCACGAGAAAGGGCCGCGTAGGTTCGGCGGCATTTGCTCGTGCGAGCCGATGCCGTCTACCCACTCCTCCTCGTTGTTCTTCCAGTAGAAGAAGGCGATCTCGTCGGTCCTGCGCTCGCGCTCCTCGCGAGTCGCGAACTCCTCGATGTCGATGTCTCCTTCCACGTCCACTGCAAGCTCCGTCTCGCTGCAGTGATAGATGACGACATACGGCCAGCTGCCGAGGTCCCAGCCGTTGAGTCCCCAATTCGCGATTGCGTCCCATCCGAGACTGCGTGCGAACTCCATCCGATCGTAACCTTCGTCTCCGGGCCAGCGGGTGCGCGTAGGCATAGCGCTCTCCTTTGATGCGTAGCCCCGCCCGATGCGGGGCCGGTCGCAGCCCCGGCCGCATTCCCGTAGGGATGCGAAAATGGACGGGCAAGCCGGCTTCGCCCCGCTCGGTAGATTCTCGAATGTGGATGATCCTGGACTACAGGCGGAGCGGTTCGTCGCGTCGGAGATCGCCGGTCTCATGGGGACGACCCCTGAGCATGAGCCCGACGGATCTCGGCTTCCCAGCGGTGGCGTTGCAGACTTTCGTTTCCCGGTTGCCAGGTTGGGGCACCCCGGCCGTTTTCTTCTTGTCGAGGTCAAGAGCCTGCATGACCTCACCTCCGCAACGCGCCATTGGCACATCGACTTTGTAATCAACCACCCTGATATGCCGAAGGCTTGGCCTGCGCGAACCGAGTGGACAAGCGCCGGTGAGCGGCGTCTCCGCGAACTCGGAGTCAATCCCGCCGAGCTGACTTCGCTGGACGCTCTCAGAAACCTGAGATCCAACAAGCGCCTAGCCGCACTTGCCGCTCGGGGCGGACAGCTCCACCAGCTCGCCGCCACGGCAAACCAGTTCGCCTTGATGATCCTCTTTGGCTCCAAGGCGACGACGAGTCCCGCGCTCCGCTGGCCCACAAAGGCGGTGAACGGTTCGTTTCCTGGGGTCGTCCCTCAATCGCTTCAGGTTCAAGCAGTGGCTTTCTTCCCCGGCGAGAATGGTCGTCCGAGCGTTGCGCGAGACATTAGAACCAGCCTTGAGAAGAAGTTCGCGGGCTATAGGGGAGTAGACGCTTGCCTGGCTGTCGTCGTGTCGGACACGGACGGCGAGGAGTCGTGGTCAGCCTTGCTCAACGGGCAGCCTGCCTATCCCGTTGACGGCTCCGCACCCGTGCTCAAGATCGACCAAGATTTCCTCGTTCCGGGCCTTCTCATTGCTGTTCACGCCCAAGAGCCCGGAGACCATCCTCGCTGGTCTTATCGCACCGCTGGCGCCATCAACACGGCCGCGAGCTTCGAGGATGTGTGCTTGGTGGCACTTGGAGGTTCACCCGCTCCGCATTAGTCCTGTTGTGAACGGGTGAATCCCGTTATGCCGCGAGACATTCTACGATGCGCTGCTTGTGACGGCAAGGGGAGTTCCGCAATTGCATCCTCGATGCGGTCATACCCATTATTGCGGAGAACCTTTTGTATCCCTTCGCGGATGATGGTGTCTCGAACGATGAGGCTCCGTGAATCGTGATCGTCAAGTGTGTTGATTTCAGCCCAAGGTATGTTGGGCGCGTCTTGGGGGCGGTCGAAACTCTCAGGAATCTCGACACAGGTCTCCAAGGAACGGTCGCCAAAGTTGATCTGATAGTTCGGACCGAGAATCGTTGGCGCGGCATCCTCGCAAACAAGTGGGAAGACGGCTGTGCCGATCTCCTCTATAACCGTTGTCGCAAGAGTGTGTAGAAGCTCATGCAGTTGAGAGAGTGACAGGCGGAGCCGGGAAGACTGGCTGTCCGTTCCCGCGGTGCTCTCGATAACGTCAAGCACGCATACCACACGAGTACCGAACTGAAATCCTGGAGGAAGTTGAAGGGTGGCCTTTGCCCGCAGCGTGAAGCCGGCATCAGGAGATGCGCCCCAGTCACGCTTGAAGGTAGCTATCTGGCCAGAGTTAGGATCGGAACGCAGCCAATTGGCGGATGCCGATGATTGGGTCTTCCCGACTTGGCTGGAGGCCCAGGTCTCCAGGCTTGATGTGAGCAAAGCGTCCTTGAGTGTGTCCTTGATATCGGTTCGGAGTTCGCCGGTAGCTGGCCGACAATCAGGAGCGACGACGACCCGAAAGACGCATCCGCGTTCATCGTGATCCAATGGCGTTGCGAACTGCTCAATTCGGAAGTGGCCAACGAGTGGATTTACCTGGCCCAGCGCTACCAAACTGGCTTTGCGTTGAGCGATAATGGCCGCGTGTAGCGGCTCAGGGCGATCAGATGAGCGGATATTGCCGCCAGCCGCGATCTCGTGGCCAGCCTCTATTGGGCCGGCGGCATCTATATCGCCCCCGGCTCTGATGGCGTGACCAGCCCTCACCCCTGGACGTAGCGCTCGCGAATCCTCCTGATGCCACGGGCCGAGCCGTAGCAGAGGCGCCAGCATAAGGCCGGCTCCAACGATGGCGAGAGCGGCAACAAGCGGCCACGAAACCGCTGCCACGCCTACGCCGACGGCGGCCGTACAAAGGACGCCGCCCACAGCACTCCACGCCGCTCTGTCTTCATGGGTTGGAGGCCAACGCACGGCTGAACAGTACGCCCCAGGTCTGTCACACGAACCAGACAAACGCCGCGCCGAGCCGTCGCTACGCGGTTTGCAGCACTCCAGTCTCGGCGTAGAGCCGCCGGACCTCGGCCAGCCACTTCGCCGGTATCTCCTCCTCCAAGCGCTCAAGGAACGTCGCGGTCGCACCGCCGGGAACAACACGCAGCGGCACGACGTTCTCGGGCAGGCTGGAGGGATCGAGCGCCCGCGTGATCTGATTCGCGAGCTCCGGCCGGGGCGCGTAGGCCATGTACTGTTCGGTCGTGTTCATGCGCTTGTGCCGCATGAGCGCCTGAATCGTCCTCACGTCTACGCCCTTGGCGGCCAGGCTCGTGCCGAACGAGTGGCGCAGGTTATACATCTTGATCGGCTTCAACCCGGCCTTCTCCCGCGCGAGCTTGAACGCTTCGCGCAGCGGGCGCTCCGGCAGTGGCCGCTCCGGGTCGGGCTCGTAGGCGAACACGAAGTCCTCATCGCTGGTCGCGTAGCCCCGCTGCTTGAGCTTCGCCAGAGCGCGAGTCAACCGGGGCGTCATGGGGATGGCCTCGGAGTCGCCGGTCTTGGTGGTGTCGAGCTGGCCCAGGACCCAATTGTCGTAGGGGCGGATCACGCCGACCTGGAAGTCAACGGCCCCCCACTTCATGCCAAGCGCCTCGCCGGGAAGGCGTAGACCCGCGTGGCCGCCGCAGAGCCAGAACGCTTCCTCTAGGACGCCAGGGGCGTGCCCCATGAGGCGGCCAACCTCGTCGGTGTCGTAGAAGTCCTCGCGGCGCAAGATGCTTTCGCGCTCCTCACGCTTGCTGGCGCGCTTGACCTCGGCCAGCGGGTTCACGTCGAGCCAGCGCTTGCGCACGGCGTAGTCGAAGGCGGCAGAGAGAACATCGCGATACTCGTTGCGGGTCTGCGGAGCGGCGAGCTCCACGAGCATCCATACCTTTATCTTGCGGCGAGCGATGATCCAGCCCTCGGCTTCGAGGGCCTTCGCCTTTGCGAACGTGACGCACTTGGGGCGCTGGGCGTTCAGCGGCACGACGCGGTAGGCGCCGCGGCGCCGGTGCTTCCAGGTGCCCGGCATTTCGTCGGCGAGCTGCACGGCCTCGGCCTTGGTGGAAACCTCGACGGCCTGGCTGCCGGGCGGCTGCGCCGTCCAGCGTTCGACCTCGATCCGGCGAACCTCCTTGCCTTCGGCGCGGGCCTTCTTCGCCGACTTCTCGCCGCGCACCCTGTAGGACTTGAAGTCAGCGAAGTACGCACGCAGACGGCCGTCGGCGAAGTCGCGCAGTGGAGTGTCGGAGCCGAGATCGCGGTACATGCGCTCGGTCATGGCGTTGTAGCTGGCGAGCGTCGAGCGCTTGAGGCCCTTGTCGCGTTCGCGCTCAGCGATCGAGCCGTAGAGGGCGTCCGCGAGCGTCGCCTGCTGCTCATCGGGCTCGGGGAGCTCGTCCACGACCTTCAGCTCGCGCAGGATCGCGTCAAGCCGCTCATCGGCATCCTTCGGCGTCAGGTGCTCCGGCGTCGGGCGCGGTCCGTTGCCCGCCCGCCAGATGATCGCGCCGCGCGACGAGCGCCGGCCTGACTCGCGGACATGCGCCGGGCCGAGCCGGCGTCCGCCCCGTTCGCCATCCTGGTCGTACCAGAAGGCCCAATAAGACCGTCCGCCACCACTCTTGTCGGGACGGACCTGTAGATGCCCCGTGGGGCGAGATTTGTCGCTCATGTTGCTGTAGACCTCCATCGACTCGAACCGGCCAAGGAGGTTCGAGTCGAGAGGCGGATTTCTCTAGGATTTCTAGAGAGGGCCACGCCCAGGCTGAAATAGAGCCTGTATCTACGGCGAAAACCCGCTAACTAGAGCCAGATCGAGGTTGAGACGCGCGAATCATAATCCGCGTGTCGGGGTTCGAGTCCCTCCTCCGGCATCACCGGAAACCCAGCACGACCTGTGCTACCGGTCCAGCTCTAGTTGAATGTCTCGAAGCCTGCCTGGATGACACTCCAAGAGCTCTTGGGCTGCCAGGTGCCGAACTTCAGCAACCCATAGCCGGACTGGTCGTTGGTAGGACGTTCTGTGCCTTCACGCAAACCGAAGGGGAACAGTGCCCTGACCCAGGGGCGCGATCTGATTGCGGGGAACAGGTCGGCATAATTGTGCGCCACCGTTTCTTCGCTCATGTCCCAGGTGGACCATCCCTCCTCGGTGATCCAGAAGGGAACGTTCACGCCATGCGCGAGGAACTGGCTGCGGATCGTGTCGATTCGACTGAAAGCCCACTGCCCACTAGTGTCACGGAACCCACCCACTTCCGCGAGTGGCAGCGCCGGGTCACCACCGTAGGGATGCACCGACACTCCATCGATCCACTTGCCCAGGGTTGGGGCGCCAGCAAACATGCTGTCCACCCAGCTTGTCTCCGAGCCGGTTATCCCTCCGACCTGTGGCTGTCCCTGGTCGTCAGCTGCGACCAACAACTTGACTGACGGTGCCATGCTCTTGGCTGCTTCGGCGGCCGCGAGCACGTCTTTGGCGTATGCCTCGGGTTCAGGGGTGTGCCCGGACCAAGCATAGGCGAAGTACGGCTCATTCCACATCTCCCACCACTGTAGGTTGTCCGCGGTGCCTGGCCCATAGCGCGCCACTGCCGCCTTGACGAATTCCGCGTACGCCGACGCATCGGTTGGACCGGCCCAGGATGGGGCGTAGCCGACGATCGGCAGGATCGTAATGCCTTGCGCCTTGGCCGCCGCGACTGTCTGATCGAAGCCTGACCAATTGAAGACGCCCTTCTGAGGCTCGACGCTTTCCCAGGCGAGATCCTCACGCTCCCAGCTCACACCGAGCGAGTTCATCTCCGAGGCGATTTCCGGGAGGTTGTCGAGGCCCCAGCCCTTGAGGTTGGCAACTATGCCCTTCACGAAAGGCAGGCCAAATGCGCTCGAAGACCCGCTCGCTGGTTCTTCACTGGGAGGGAGCACGGGTGGGCTCTGCGACGGGTAGGTGATCGAAACCTCACGCGCCCAAGGTCCGCCTTCTGGCATCCTCGCGGCAAGGCCGTAGTTCACTGTCTGGCCGGGTACCGCAGGGGGAGTAAAGCTCGTACCACCGACCTCCTTGTAAGTAGTTTCCCGAGTCGTGGCAGGATCGCGGACCGTAGCTAACGTATAGCTCGTCACACCCGGCAAAGCAGTCCACGTGACCGTGTCACCATTCAAGCTCAAAACCGGCGCACTCGGCACAGCAGGTTCGCTACGCGGGTAGGTGATCGAAACCTCACGCGCCCAAGGTCCGCCTTCTGGCGTCCTCGCGGCAAGGCCGTAGTTCACTGTCTGGCCGGGTACCGCAGGGGGAGTAAAGCTCGTACCACCGACCTCCTTGTAAGTAGTTTCCCGAGTCGTGGCAGGATCGCGGACCGTAGCAAACGTATAGCTCGTCACACCCGGCAAAGCAGTCCACGTGACCGTGTCACCATTCAAGCTCAAAACCGGCACACTCGGAGCGGCGTCTGTGTTGGTAGCTGTGGCCATGCCAGCTGTTGCGGTAATTCCACAGAACATTGCAAGCATGGTCAGAAACTTCCTAGGCGTACATTGCTGGCGAAACTTAAAAACGAACATGGCATCTCCTTCGGGGGCTGGGTTATCTCTGAGAGACCCCTGGCTTTGCGAACACGCCTCGCGGCGGGAGTGCCTTTGTCGGGATTGTCGGGTGCAGTCGGAAGGGAGGCTTGGAAACCGACGCGCCCATTTCTCGAAAACTGCACGAAATCCGTCGACCGCACCAGAGCATCCCTGAGCGTCCGAGAGCCGACTCGCACGAGTCCTCGGGTTCCCCAACCAATCCTGCGACACAGCCGAAGTCAAGCCGCGGCAAAGACCTGGGCGGTACAAATATCACACTGAGCGCTGGGCTGCTGAGCTAGTACCTTTTGTCTGCGGCGCTTGGTGCGACAACGGCTGAGAGGCGCAGCGTAGTCTTTACGGACATGCCCATCGCGGGCGCGGCGAGCGGCGTCGGTGCATCCAGCACGACTCTCAAACCGAACCCCTGATCGTCCATCGCGTCTACCAGCTCAACCGCGCAACCGCGAAGGAGCGCTACGGCGAGCGAATCGCTCAAGCCCTCCCGAGGCGGCCTAATCGACGTACACCTGTTCCTGACGATCCGCGTGGGCGAACAGCGCATCGCGGTAGACGCGAAGTTCCCCGGTCGAAGATGGGACGGACTCTCAGCAGTTCCCTTGGCATGCGAGCTAGGAGAAGACCATCTCCAGCGAGGACCCGGACGCGACAAGCAACTACTCGAGCGCGAACTGCGTGAAAGCTTTCGCTCCGGCTTATCCATGCGGGCGTACCTTCATCGCTTGCCTTCTCAGGACATTGGTGAGGCTACGCCCGCCTCCTTTGATTCCCTCAGATCAGGGACACGATTCGATGAATATGCACGGGAAGTCAGGCTCCCCGTGCATATTCACATCGTAGACGCTCAGATGGCTAAGAAGCCTAAGACGGTCATATGACCTAACGTGGTGCTCGTCCCGCCGTCGCTACACGTCGCGGTTAGTTCCCCAAAGAATTCAAGGACGGCTCCGCTGGAAGAGTTTTCTATTGCGTGGGCTCGATCTTTGCCCGTACACGTGGTTGTGATCGATTTGCATTCAAGCTTATAGCCGGGTTCCCCGCTACCATCACTTTCGATGTTGTCGACAGTACTTTCGCCTGATTCTGCTAGTTCAGTCTTCCACGGTAGATCTACCGCTGTGACTAAGGGCCTATCCCTGTAGGGCGGTGGTTGTGCGTGCGGTGTGTGCGCGCTTGAAGGCGATCATGCCGCTGGCGAGTTGGAGGAGAGCGAGGTGGTTTTGGTCCTTCTTGGACCAGCGGATCAGGATCGCCCGGTTGCGGTTGAGCCATGAGTGACAGGCCTCGACGACCCACCGTCGTGCTCGCCAGTCCGGATTGCGCTGCTTGAGATCGATCTCCTCACCACGCGTGCGGATGTGTGGTGTGAACTCGCGTTCTTCGAGTAGTTCGCGGACGATGGGGAAGTCGTAGGCCTTGTCCAGACAGAGACCCTGGGGTTCGACCTTGGTTGGCTGGGGACGCTCGATCGGGATCGACTCGAGCGTCTGCTTCAGTAGCTTGTGATCGTTGCGGTTCGCGCCGTCGTGCGCGATCCCGATCGGGACCCCACGCGCCTCGACGAGGAGCGAGCGCTTCGCCCCCCCTTCGCCCGGTCAGTGGGATTGGGACCTGTCTTCGGCCCACCAAGCGGCGCCTTACTCATCGCTCCGTCGGCGGCCAACCAGGACCAGTCGATACCAATCTGCTGGTCGTAATCGAGTAGGCCTTGACGCCAGATCTCGTGGAAGACGCCTGCCTGCTCCCATTCCTGAAAACGCCTGTGCGCAGTAGAGGAGTTGCACACCCCGGTCACGTTGAGCGCGTTCCACTGCATACCAGTGCGCAGCACCAGCAAGATCGCATCCACTACCTGGCGCTTGGGAAGACCACGCCGGTGAGTCCCCAACGGATGCTCCGGCGCAGGCGGCAACAAGGGCTCAATTCGCTCCCACAACCAGTCCGGCATACGCCAACCATCGTCACGGTCAACCAAGCCCATCACCGGCCTCCTATATCCGATCAACAAATCGGCTCAACAATTCGCCACAGCCAGCCAGGAACCCTTCCTACAGGGATACGCCCTAAGACTAATTCTCCAGATTTGCAAAGCGAATTGGTAGATGACGACGCTTCGCAATTGATTTTTGTTTCTTCGCCTTTATTGCCCTTGAATTGTTTTGTTTCGTCTTTGGCTCCGGTACCAACCGTTCCCCCAAACGTGCCTTCGCAGTGCACCGTGATTTCTCCTCCACCCAGCAGTGCGGGCACTTTGTGATGGATTAGGAGTAAGGCGTCCGTAGTGGCCGTTTCAGCTTTGGTCAGCAATTCACGTTTGATATTCCGCCATTCGAAGTTGTTATAGATCTTTATGTATCTGCCTCCGGATTCTGCCGTACCTTCACAGTTTTCATTATTATACTGACCTGTTTTTTCTTCGGCCACTTCTGCGCATCCGAGACCGCCTCCGATAGATTTAGCCATTAACACGACTAAAATGTATTCTTATTTACCTGCCTGTTTCTACATCTTGCGTCTCGGTAATTTCCCGTATTCAGCTGGGCGACCACAGAGCACGTAATGGCCGCGGGGGCGGGGGTGGGAAACGAGCCTAGATAACTTGCTATGAGAGCCCCCATCAACCCTTCAAGCGTTCACCAGATCCGAGGACAGGACACTTCCGTCACACCTGCGCCTCCATCCTGTTCGCAGAAGCCGTTCAGGTCCAGCGCTGGCTCGGTCATCACTCCGCAGCGTTCACGCTCGCAACCTATGTCCACCTGCTTGACAGCGACCTCGGCGAGCCACTGGCGATTCCCCAGACTGTCCGCAATGATGCGAAATGACTACAGAACTTCCGTGGAAGGCGTTATCCTCGACAGAACGATGACCGTGCCAGTCGAATATGTCGATGCGCAACAGCTCTGGGATGAGAAGGAGAGGGCTCGCCGTGCCGATGTGGAGGCCCTACGCTCCGGGGAAAAGACTGAGGCGCAACTCAAGCGCGAAACCGAGGCGTTTGCTTTTCCGCCGGGCCGCGCTCGTATCAACCTGGACTCGGCCCGCTCCCTCTCCTGAGCGAGAATCCGCCAGCCTTGGATGTTGAGGCGCTCGATGCGATCGAGGTCTCGGCATCTCCGCTGAGCCTGGATGAGGCTCAGCGCATCATCTCCCGCATCGAGGACGTGGTCCGCGATCGGCACGTCGTCCTCGTTGGAGGACAGGCGGTCTCCGTTTGGATCGGCCAGCTTGAAGATCGTTTGGGAGACAAACTCACGACGGCGCCGGTAGTCAGCCGCGACATCGACTTCCTGGGCAACACAGCAGACCTTGGCGAGGCCGCCATCCGCGATGTCCTGAAGCTCAACGAGCGCATCTTCCGCTTCGCCCAAGAAGACCGATGCTCAAGGCTGGCCGCCGAACGAGGCGTCGAGGCTTTCGATGCCGTACTCGATGACGAGCGCCTGCCCGAGAAGTTCAGGACTGTGCGACTGCCTCAGATGCAAAAGCGGATTCGGAGCTTGCGCGAAGGCTTGGCCCCAGGAATAGTCGATAGCTGATGCCTGAGCGTATCCGGCGCCCGATCTTCGCTCGCGTATATACGAGGTTCGCGGAGACAAGCAATCGCCGCGGCGGCGCCGAGCATCGTTGCAAGCTGCTCGTCGGCCTGAGCGGGCGTGTCATCGAGCTAGGAGCAGGCAGCGGCGCGAACTTCGCGCATTACCCCGCATCCGTTGACGAAGTTCTCGCCGTGGAGCCAGAGCCCTACCTCCGCCAACAGGCACTCAGGGCTGCAACAGAAGCATCGGTGAACATCCGGGTGCTAGACGGCGACGCGTATCGCCTACCCGGCGACGAGGGGACTTTTGATGCTGGCGTTGCCTCACTCGTCCTCTGCACCGTTCCCGACCAGCAGCGCGCCCTCGCCGAGCTGTTTCGAGTCATCAAGCCAGGAGGCGAACTGCGCTTCTATGAGCACGTCGTCGGCCATTCCAAGTGGGAGGCACGCTTTCAACGACTCGCCGACGCGACCCTCTGGCCCCACGTCGCCGGTGGATGTCACCTAGCGCGAGACACGGCCGCCGGAATCGAGCAGGCAGGGTTCGCCATCGAGGCGTGTGAGCGCTTCCCGTTCAGTCCCTCCGCGTTCCTCCCGCCCGATCCGCACATCCTTGGGACCGCGCGCCGACCTGCAAGTTCTTAGCCCCGGCGACATAACCGGAGTCAGCGGTCCACCGGGGCTTCCGACACCAGTGTCGCCCGACCGTCACACGCCAGGGTGCAAACATAGTGCGGGCGGGTCACCTGTTTTGCCATCGTGTAGGACGGCACATCCGTTTTACGCGCCAGATGCTCGATGCCTGACTGGCCGAGCAGCCGCGCCGGTAGCGGTAGGGCGCGGGGACGCGGCACGAGGGCCGAAGCGCCCGCCAAGCAGTCGCGATGCTTAGCCGCTTGCCAGTTCGCCAATGAGAGTGCTTACGCGGCATCCGATCTCATCCCTCGTGGCACGAACCTCATCCAGCGGGCGTCCCTTCGGGTCGGGTAGGTCCCAATCGACATAGCGCTTGCCGGGGATGTATGGGCACTCGTCGCCGCAGCCCATCGTCACGATGACATCTGCCTGCTCGGCGAGCTCGCGGGTGAGCAGCTGTGGCCGGCGATCGGCTAGGTCGATGCCGAGCTCGCGCATGACATCTACGACCTCGGGATGGACGTGTTCGGCGGGTGTCGTGCCGGCGGATATGGCGTGGTGGTGTCCGTTGACGGCACGCTCGAACAGCGCTTGGCTCATTTGCGAGCGACCGGCGTTATGCAGACAGACAAACAGGACGGTCGCCATCGTCAGGCCTAGCTTGGGAGCGGTTGGCTGAGCGAGCCCTCGACGCTCGGCTGCGGTTGGTGGTGCGGCATGACGGCCTCTGCCGCCTCGGCCGGGGTTATGTCCGGGTAGAGCGCCCTGATAGTGAGGATCGCGCAGGCTCCGCCGATGAGCTGCGCGACGATGAAGCCGGGCACGGATGCCGGCGCGATACCGGCGAAGGTGTTGGAGAACATGCGCCCCACACTGATCGCAGGATTGGCGAAGCTGGCGGAACTCGTGAAGAAGTAGGCAGCGCCGATGTAGGCGCCGACGGCGGCCGGCGCCATGCTGTTGCGTCTCGTACGGGCCAGGGAGAAGATCACCAGCAGCAGACCGGACGTGGCAATGACCTCTGAGAACAGGTGCGCAGGCGAAGCGCGATGGTGGGTGGAAATGCTGATGGCTGCCAAGGAGAACATGCCGTTAGCGGTTACGGCGCCGAGGATGCAACCGGCTACCTGTGCGGGTATGTAGGCAAGCGCATCGCGCCAGCGGAGGCCGCCGAAGGTCGCGTCAGCGAGCGAGACGACCGGGTTGAAGTGTCCTCCCGACACGGGTCCGAACATGAGGATGATCGTGAACAACCCCGCCGCGGTGGCGGCGGCGTTCTCGAATAGCTGGAGTCCTACGTCGCCCGGCGAGAGGGTCTGCGCCGCGATCCCCGAGCCGATCACGAGCGCCGCCAGGAACGCGGAGCCAAGCAGCTCGGCGAGCAGACGGCGTGAAAGCGGGACGTCCACGCGAGGATCGTATTACATCGACGGATGTGCGTCTTATTGATATAAGTAGATTGATGTCCGTCGATTTGGAGCTGGCGCCCAAGCAAAAGCGAGCGGCCGGCGAGCGCTGCTGCGAGCCCATCGTCTACCCCGACGTACAGCGTGACCACGCGCTGCGCATATCCGAAGTCGCCAAGGCGCTCGGCGACCCGATCCGCTTGCAGCTCGTGGACGTGCTGCGCAAGCACGCCGGGAAGGTCTGCGTCTGCGAGCTCGTGCCACTGTTCGACATTTCACAGTCCACGCTCTCCCACCACCTCGGCAAGCTGCGCGCCGCCGGGATCGTGGACTCCGAGCGCAAGGGTCTTTGGGCCTACTACTACGTGATTCCCGACGCTCTGGAGGAGCTATCCACATGGCTGAGCTGACCGCACCCACTGACACCACCGCGAACTCCTGTTGCGCACCCGAGGCGCAGGCGACGTGCTGCGATCCGAGCGCCAAGGCCGAGTGCTGCGACCCTAGCCACGGCGACGGCTGCGGCTGCGCCGCCGACACCACCACGACGCAAGCCAGCGACGTGCGCGAGCGCTACGCCGCCGCCATCCAGGTCACACGCGAGAACACTCAGTGCCCTCTCAGCTCAGGCGTGTACGACAACGCTGCGGGCGATCGTCACCGTCCCGCCGTGCAGTGGTGTGAGCGTGATCTTCACCGTCAACGCCAGGCGCCTGTGGCGGCGTAGGGCGGCCTTGCCCTTGGCGGTCAGGGGCACGGAGAAGGACACGTTGCCCGCTTTCAGCGATGAGCGCAGCAGCCGCCCGATGCGCACCTGCGCGGGGTGCCCCGCCTTGGCCACCGAGGCACTGACGGCAAACAGGCCGACTTCCAGCCGTCCGCCGGAGCCGGCCTGGGACACATTGATCGATCCGTGCACTGTCGATCCGCGTTGGTTGCCGGCGAGCTTGAGCGCCTTCGATCCTCCTTCCAAAGGCGTGCCGTGGTTGGGTTCGCTCGGCTTCATGGGGGTCGTCGGCGTTGTGGTCGTCGGTGTGGTTGTGGTCGGCGTGGTCGGCGTGGTGGGGGTTGTGCCGGTGGTGGCGCCTTCGACGATCACCTTGTATTTGGTGTAGTTACTGGTGCCGTCGTTGAACAGTTCTTGGCTTTCGAACTCGTATTCACCGGCAGTGGAGAACGTACACGTGCCTTTCCAGTCGGTTTTCGTCGGCGGCGCTTCCACGACTCCCATGCAGCTCGTCGGCCGCGCCGCGCCTATCCAGATCACGTCTGTCGGAGCATCCGCGTCGTTGTCTTCGAAAGAGATCGTGCCGCCCTGGGCGATCGTAAAGGCGCGACTTCGTTGAACCCCACGTTCCCTTCGGGGCTCCCCTTGGGGTTCCAGCACGGCCAGTCGCGTGTGTTGCAGTTTTGGGCGACTTCGAGCTTCACTTCAGACGGTGCGGCGGCGAGCGCGGGCAGCACCGCCACAGCCGTCCCTGCCAGCCCAGCGAAGGCGAAAAGCACAAGCATGCGTGGTCTCAAAAGAGCGCGCGGCCTCATCGTACGACCACGCTTCGCGTGAGGGTCATAGCCGCACCGTGTTTGGGAGTGAGCACGATCTTCACGGTGAGCGCGAGCTTGTGATGGGTCTTCAGCGTGCGCTTTGCCTTCGCGCTCAGTGTCAGCGCAAACGTGAGCTTGCCCGCGTGCAGCGAGGAGCGCACGAACTTGCCAACAGGAGCTGCGGCGCCCTTGGTGAGCAGCTCGATCTGAAGTTGACCTTCAGAACCGGCCGAGGACACGACCAGAGATCCATGCACCGCTCCGCCGTGCTGAGTGGATGCCAGCTTGAGCGACCCAAACAGCGGGCCGGAAGCAGGTTCGGTCTTTGCTTGCCCAGAAGACGGTGAGCCAGAGGTTGTGGCCGTGGGATTGCCGCCGATAGGGGTCGGCGTTGGTGAAGGTTCTTTCGCGGGAGGTTCTTTGGTCGGAGGGGAGATTGTTTTGAAGCTGTCGTCCAGGCCTTCGGCAGGGCCCTGGTTGTTTTTAGCGACAAGCCGGTAGTGGTATTCCGTGCCGGGGGTCAAGCCTTTGAGTGTGGCAGAGACACCCTGATTGCCTCCGCTCGCCAAGACAGTCGCTTTTTCCGTCTTCTGACCGTAGCCGGTGCCGGTTCCGTATTCGAAGAAGTATTCGGTAGCTTCGCCACCAGGGTTGACCGTGCCTTTAAGAGTGGCTTCGGTTTCTTTGAATCCTTCGGCGGCGAGCGTTGTAGCGATCGGCGCAGTTACCGCATGGGTCGTAAACGTCTGTGTCGCGCCCACCACGGTTTCCGCTGCTCCATAGGTCGCCACCAGAAGGAATTGATAGGTCATGCTCGGCTGAAGGCTCGTCACCGGGGCCGACACGGAGTGGTTCGTGAAGTCGGCAGCACTCAACGTTGCTGTAGGGGTCGACTGTTTACCGGTCACACCCGGGCCTTCATATTCGAAGTGGTATTTGACGGCGGTGTTTCCTTCGGGATTGATGCTGCCGTTGAGCATCGCTTCCGTCTGGGTTTCGCCGCTCGCGGAAGTCGTTGCGTCTGTGGGCGTGCCTGTGACTGTGATTTCGTAATTCCTGTAGTTGATGTTGCTGCCGTTGCCGTATACGCTCTGTTTTTCTTCGAAGAGGGTCGAGCTTTCGAACTTGTAGAGGCCCGATGTCGAGAACGTGCACGTTCCTTCCCAGTCCATTGTGGCGCTTGTAGGCACATCGGGGCAGGCCGGCGCAGAGCCCATCCATACAACGGCGGCCGCCTTGCTCACGTCGTGGTCGATGAACTTGATTTTGTCGCCGGTGGCGATCGTGACTTTTAGAGCGGGTTGTGGTTTCGACGCCGACCCTTCCAAGGTCCAGCACGGCCAGTCGGGATCGACGCAGTTTTGGTTGACTTCGAGCTTTACTTCGGTCGGGCCGGTGGTAGCGAGCGCGGGCACAACTGCGACGACGGCTCCGAGCGAAGCCGCTACGAGCACGGCCGCTACGGGTAGATAACGCTTACGCAGCTTCACAATCTCAGCCCACCTCTCGATCGAGTACCCCATGTCGGTCCAGCGTGCTCGCGCAAAGCAGCCGATGCACGCCCTAACCACCCAGGACTCCGGCCCGGCGCGATCCTTCCCGACGCTCATCGCGCCGCGCCCCGCTGCTCAGCTGCCGTCGGGGGAGGGTGCGATCTCGCCGCGGCCGGCCTGTTGCAGGTCGGCTGGCAGGGGCGTGTCGGTGGCGCGGGCGAGGACGGTCAGGCCGGTGCGCCACTGGATGATCGCGGCGCGCTGTTCAGACTGCGTGTCCGGCAGGCTGTCCAGGTCCCGCTCTGCCAGGCCCGTAGTGAGCGCGCTTAGATATGAGTCCTCGAGGATGTATGTATGGGCGTAGGGGGCGTTTACGGCACGCAGCTGCGCCGTGGCGGGCTGGACCGCTGCGATGTCGACCGCGTAGGCGGCAAACCGCTGCTCTAGCTCACCCATCCGCAGCGATGCCTGCCGCGGAGAGATGCGTCTGTCGTGAAACGCCTCGAGGATCGGGTCGGCGCCGTCCAGGAGCTTGTTGACCGCGAGCCTGATCGGCTCTACCTCGCCCATATAGCGCTCGATCGCTGCCCGCCCAGCACGTTGCGTCATGGCCACCGACCCGGTTTGGCTCGCGCACCCACCTAGCGTGACCGTGCACAAGCAACTGGCAACCAGCGCGCGGGTGTGGCGCGTCACACCCGCGCGCGCTGTGCCGCGCATCCGCGAGACGGCTCAGTAGCCGTAGCCGCCACCGCTCGAACCACCACCACTCGAGGATTCGCCGCCGCTCGAGGATTCTGAGGAGCCGCCCGTACTCGGTGTGGGTGTCGCGGAAGTGCTGTTAGAGCTCGCCGCGGGAGCGCCGCTAGAACTGGTCGCGATGATGCTCCAGGTGCCTATGTCTTTGATGCCCTGACCCTTTGTTTCACCAGACCGCTGGTCCCCCGTGAACGTATAGAGCGGCGTGCCCTTATAAGTGACCTGCACGGTCCCTTCGGGACGCTTCACGGTGCCGAGCGAGCCGACTTCGCCACTGGGAGTGCCGCTGGATGGCGCGATCAGCGGGTGCCAAACACCAACACAGGCGGAGCTGGTGCAAATGAACTTACCGTTCAGCTCGCCACTGAGGTGATACAGCGTCATCCCCTGACCATCCACCAAGATCGTGCCAAGCGAGCTAGAGGCCGCCTTCACGACAACAGCACCTGACGGGCTGCTGCTCGTCTGGGTGGCGGACTGCGTGCTAGCGGCCGAGCTAGTGGTGTTGCTAGAGGAATTGCTGCCGCAGGCGGCAATCACGAGCGACGTAGCGATTGCCGGGAAAGACAACTTCAATAGATGGCGCATGTCTTCACTCCCGTGGCTGCTAATAGCCGTATTTTTCGGGTGTAGTAGTTGTTGGCGTTGTTGGCGTTGTCGTCGTCGTTGTGGGCGTGGTGGGAGTGGTCGTCGTAGGCGCAGGTGTGCTCGTGGGCGATGAGGTGGCGGGAGCCGAGGGAGAACCCGGCGTAGGTTCGGTGGGCGCCGGCTCCAGAGGCGTGTCGGTCGCAGCCGAGATCACGTGCCATGTGCCGCCGAAGCTGTGGATGTTCTCGCCGTTCGCTGCTTCCTTGGCGCTGTCCCCTGAGAAGCGGTAGAGGGGCAGGCCGCCGAGAGTGACCTGGAGCATCCCGTTGCTGCGCCGCAGTATCCCGAGATGGCCGTGCACACCGGACCCGGCCACGAGCTTGGTCTTGCGCGAGCGCACGGTAAGCGGCGGCCAGAACTTCAGACATTCGCTGCTCTTGCACAGGAGATGATGCGTCGTCTCGGGGCTCAGCGCATACAGCGTCCGGCCGTGCGCGTCCACCACAATCTTTTCGCTGAACTTCGCGTTTGTGGCCGATCCGAGCGTCGGCGCCGTAGAACCCGAAGCGAGCGCCATCGCAGCGAACATCGCGACCACCATTAGCGCCAGCGCGCCCAGCGCCCAACTCAAAGGGTGCCCATATCGACGCGACTGCGCTGTCTGCTGTGACTCTCGATCGAACATGCTGCTCCCTTCGCTGG
>CAVQKC010000007.1:0-161328 GCA_963713015.1 uncultured Solirubrobacterales bacterium
CCCTTGGCGCCAAACGCCTCCCAAAGGTCCCCCTCGGCGAGTGGGCCCTGGCCGTCGCTGGCGCGTACCAGCAGGGATTCGAGCACAGCTTTGTCGTGGTGGCGCTCCTCCGCTGAGGCGGCGTCTCCGCTCTGGGTGATCTCGTGGAAGCGCACGGCGGCGCGTGAGGCGGTCACGAGATCGTTCCAACGGTGGATGAGGCCCGCTGGGCGGAGGCGTTTGAGACTGGCGGGGACGTGGCCGGGGGTATTGATCTCACGGGCGATCTCAGCTTCGGACCACGGCCGCTGCTTGTCGATGTCGAGTAGGAGCCCGAGGACTCCCCGGTCGAGGTAGGCGTGCGCTTCGGATTCGGTTGAGCTACGTTGGTCGAGCATGGGAGCGATTATCTCCTGTGTCACGGTCTCGGGCGGGGTTGCCGCCCCGCGCCGAGGCCAATATGGCTAGGACTGAAATGGGAGCTATACAGCGCATTTATGGGGTTGTGGGCGCGGGACACGTAGCTGTTACGTGCCTGGCGCGATCGTGCGACGCCGGTCGCGGGATGCAGGAGAGAGGGTCCGGGGCGAGGCGGTAGCCGACGCCGCGGGTAACGCGCACCCATCCCTCGGCGCCGGCGCGAGCGAGCTTGCATCGCAGCCGCGAGGCGTGCGAGTCCAACGTCCTCGTCATAATCCCCGCGCCGATGCCCCACACCGTCAGCAGTAGCTCGTCCTTTGTGTGGACGCGAGTGGGGTTGCTCGCAAGATGCACGAGCAGCGCGTACTCCAGCCGGCGCAGACCGACGACGGGGGTTGCTCCGATCGTGACCTCGTGCGCGGCGGTGTCGATGCGAAGCTCTCCATACTCGATCACGTCGGGGGCGTCTGCAAGGCCCCGGCGCATGGTGAGGGCTTGAACGCGAGCGCGAAACTCGGCGTACTGGAACGGGGAGCGGATCACATCATCGGCCCCTGCCTCGAATCCGCGCAGCACGTCGCCAAGCTCGCCGTTCGGGCTCATCCAGAGCGCGCGCAACCGCGGATCGACCTCGGGCGCAAACTCGCCAGCGCGAAGTCTGCGCAGCACGTCGAGGCCTGCGCCACGGTCTGCTACTTGACCCAAGATGACGAGCGTGATCTTGTCCGCCTCACACGCGGCGCGCAGCGTCGCGTGGCCGCTAGCACGGCGTACCTCGTATCCGTCTAGCGCCAGCTCGTCGGCCAACGACAGGTTCGTGTGCTCCTCGCCGTAGAGAAGCAGCACAGGCGCACTCGTGATTGGGTCTTCACCCGATACTCGGACGGGTTCTGCGCTCATCTGACCTCCTTTCGGGCACCGAAAGGACCGCCAGCGAGCACGACCGAATATCCGCAGAGAGCTACGGTAGGGCGTGGCATCGAAGGATGGTGCTTCGGTGCTACAGGCCGGGCGGGGTGTCTCGAAGCATCCCGCTCGGCCGCATCGGTTTTGGGCTTGTGGCGCGATCAGAGCAGAGCCTGCGGCGGAAAAATCTCCGGCGTCTTCGAGCCTGCCTTTCGCAGGCTTGGGCGTAGAGTGCGGGTTCAGTGCGTGATGCGAGCATTGACTACGACCGGCACGCCGCGGACTACCCGCACCACCGGCAGGCCGACCCACGGATCGCCGCCCGTATCCTCGCGGCGCTCGGCGACGCGCGTACCGTCCTGAACGTCTGCGCCGGCAGCGGCTCATACGAGCCCGAGGACTGCTACGTGCTCGCGGTCGAGCCCTCGGCCGGGATGCGCGCACAACGCCCAGCCCACCTCGCCCCGGCGATCATCGCCAGCGCCGAGGCGCTGCCGCTCGATGATGACGCCTTCGACGGGGCAACGGCGATGATCACGCTGCACCACTGGCGCGACCCGGCGGCGGGCCTGCGCGAGCTGCGGCGTGTCGCTCGCTAACCGGCTGTCGTGCTCACCTTCGACATCGACGTACTGGCGGGCCACTGGATCATTAGCGACTACCTATCCGAGGCGCTTGCTGACGACCGCGAGCGCTTCCCCATGATCGACGCCGTAGCCGACATCCTTGGCGGTGCTCGCATCGAGCTGTTGATCCCGGCCGATGCGAGGAGGTTTCTTCGAGGCGCACTACGTACGGCCGGAGGCGATCTCGACCCGTCTGCGGGCCGCTCAGTCCGTTTGGCCGCGCTTGCCCGAGGGCGTTGAGCACCGCGCGGTCCTACGTTCGGCGACGTCGCCTCTGGCGAGTGGGAGGCGCGCGACTGCCCTTGCGCGCGCAACCAGCCTATGACGGTGGCCTGCGCTTGGTCGTGTCTGATTCACCCTTACTCCTCGTTTTCGCGCACTTTCCGTTGCTGATGAATCTGCGGCGAATACGGCGAGCAAGTCGTCGGCCGGCGTGAGTTCTCCGGCTTCCAGCGCTCCCAGATACTCCTGGTCAATATCCGCTGCACATGCAAGCTCGGCTGGGGTCATCCCCTGCTCCTCGCGCATTTGTCGAATCCGCCGGCCGAGCGCGACCATCACGCCTAGCCATCCGTCGCCGAGCCGCCTCGAGAAGCGCGCCGTCGGCCTCACCCTCGCCGCGGTCTGAGCCCGCGGGCGGGTCAAGGAACTGAACGGAATCGGCGACGATGCTGACGGCCTGGCGGTTGTGGGCGTCGGCGGTTTCCGACTCGCGCCATTCCAAGCGGCCTGCGAGGGCCACGCGGGAGCTTTCGCGCAGATAGCGCTCGACGTTCTCCCCTTGGGCTCCGAAGACGTAGACGTCGAAGTAGTTGGGACGCTCTGGTAAACGTCACCGTCCTTGCGGACACTGTTGCAGGCGATGTGCAGGCCGCAGACGGTGCTGCCGGAAGGCAGGGCCCGCAGCTCGGGGTCGCGCGTGAGACGGCCGACGAGGAGGATTCTGATGATATCGGCGTAGGACATCACGAGCACCGCAAGGTTCGATGTCGAGCCCTCTGTCGGCCGAGGAACGTCGTCCGGCTTCAATCGTTCAAGCTCCTCCCGCTTGATGCCGGAGGCGCAGGCGAGCTCGGCTGGGGTCATCCGTCGCTCCTCGCGTAGCCGGCTAACCGCGCTGCCGAGCGCGAGCGGCAGCTTCCGGTCTTCCTCAGACGGCACGCCGGTTCATCGCTTCGATCAGCCTCTAAGCTTCGGGTTCTCCTCGGCGGCAAGCTCGTCCTCATCCGGGGCTATCGGGGTCCTCGAAGCGCTCATACGTCGCTCCCTTCGGCTGGGGTGCCGCCGCGCTTCTCTAGGCCAGCGGCGGCAAGGAACGTCTCGATCTGCTTGATGTGGCGTCGGGATACTCGAGCCTGCCTGGCGCCCTCGGGGAAGTCGCCGTCCACGTCCATCAGAACCGCTCGAACTCCACCCGCCGTACAACGCCGCCGTCAGCGCCTCGCGGTGCGTCCGGCGGCGCAGCCTGAGCTCGACCGCGATCGTCGGTGTGGTGCGTATCGCCCCGACCTGTTCCAGCAGCGTCCGGCGGACCTCGAAGTCCTCAAGCTCCTGTGGGTCGATCCCGAAGTCCGGGTGACTGTGGCCGGAGTCCTTGATCTCTTCCGCGCAGTTCGCAACCTCTTCAACGAGAACCTCGCGCATCATGTTCACCAGCCGCGCCGGGACCGTGACCGTGCTCATACCGCGCTCCCCTCCGCTGGGCGATGAGGTCCGCGAGCTGGCCGATCCGCGCCTTTGCTATGGCGCGATCCTCGTCGCTGGTTTCCGGGTCTTCCTCGACACCGTGCTCGGACTCGATGCGTGTCAGGAGCGTTCGCAGCAGCGCCGTCTGGTGCTTGCGCACGTCAACCTCCACGACGGACGGGGGATTGACGGGCTCGATCCAGCCCAGGACATCGAGCAGCGCCCGAGTGCCCTTCGCTCGGCTAAACAGCCATCGACCGCGGCGCGGATATCCGCTCGCCCGCGAGGCTCGATCAAGGCGCCGGCCTCCTCCAGTTGGCCGTGCAGGTCGAAGTAGAGCCCGTCGCGCAACAGCGGGACAAGCTCGTCAGGGATGACGATGTGCATGGTCGCTCCGTTCGGTCGGCCGAAGAAACCGCCCGGCGTAGCCATGACTGGACCCGCAGCCAGGAGAGCTACGGTGTCGAGCGTGGCATCCGAAGCAGCATCTTCGGTTGTCCACTGGCCGGGCGGGCGCTCGAACGCTCGCCCGGCCACAACGATGTCTTGGGCGGGAGAGCAGAGCAGAGCCCGCGCCGACCCGCAAGAGACAATTAGGTGCAGCAGCGAGCCCGCGCCGCACGTCGGGGTAGGAACCCCGAAGGTCGCCGAGGTCGATGTGCCCCGGTGGAGATGGGCGCCAACGCGGGTCCGGTCGGGCGCCGGAGTGCGCGAGGCCGGTAAGGTCGAGTTTGGCGCTGAGCCTGAGGTCCGCGCGGATGTCTTCGTGTTCTCGGTCCAGACCTGCAAGGACCCACAGCGCTACGACGTGCTCGACCTCTCGCAGTCGGAGTTCTAGGTCGTAGCTGCTGACCGAGTGCGCGAGTGCGCCTACAAGAGCGTGAGCGTCGCCTGGGTGCGCAGACATGCGGACCCGGTGCCGTTCAGTGAGCTGGCGATCACCGTCGAGTGTGTCGGGCATGGCGGCGGCACCGCGTAAGATCGTCTGATTAGCGAGCCGGCCCCCAGAGTGTTGCTCGATATGCGTATCCGTGTCGCCAGCATCGCCGCGCTTGTCGCCGCGTTTGGGCTCATAGCGCCAGGCGTAGCCGGGGCGACGATCCACACTGGCCGCATCGTGTTTCCCGAACCACGCAATCCTCCGAGCATCGGTGTACCGCCGCCTCCTGCGGTCCAGGCGAAAGAGTCCACGCGCGAAGTCATCATTCGATACGACGCGAGCGCCGGCACCGTCTCCCTACGTGCGGAAGTCTTCGATCCAAGTTTTTGGGGCGAACAGATTGGCGAAAGTTTCAAGCTAGGCTCGAAATGCCTCAGCTACGACGAAAGTGTGTTCCATCCTCCCGCTTTCAGCGCGAGCATGAGCGCTAGGCCGAAACGTGTGGGGCTACTCGGAGAAGAAGTCGGCGGCGTCACGGGCGAAGCGACGCTTCGCGGCTACACGGGCCATGTCAGCGGCACCGGCACGTTCAACGGCCGCTACTTCGAGATCACGTTCACCAGCAGCGCGTTTCGTGACCGGAACTGGCGTTGCGCCATGCTCACATCCTTCGGCTTCACTTGGCCGCGCGTTCCCCTCAATGGCTGGCGCAAGGCGAAGCGGCCCGCGCAGGTCACCCGCTCGACGCTGAGGGTCGCCGATTCAGCGTATCCAGGTGTACCTGATGGGGTTGGCTGCGCCCTTCTTGCGGTACTCGTCCGGGACTCGCTTGCCGACGTACTGATCGCGCAGCTCCGCAGGGGCCTCCCGGCCGATGAAGGCCAACCGTCCGGGCGCATCCTCGTGGCCCGGGAAGTCTTGCGCTGTAGCTGGAAGCCAGTCCTCCGCGACGAACGCGCCGACGATGAGTCCGCGCTGCATGGCGAGGATGACCTCCGCCTGCATCGCCTTCTTGCGGCTGATCTTCCAGGCGTACCGCGTGGCCTCATAGAGCGATGTCTCGGCGGCGCTGCGATTGACGCTGATGAGAATGGCTCTGTGCCGGAAGTCAGCCGCCGGGGCCGAGTAGCGGCGGATGATCTCGCGGGCGTGCATGGCCCCGTAATCGCTTGACCCGGTGCCACCTGAGACGTTGGAGAGGCTGGGGTAGGCGTCCATCAGGGCCGCCTCGACCTCGAACGCGGTCGCGTCGTCCATGCCGTGTCGGTGGATGACGTGGGCGACCTCGAAGCCGGATAGACGTACTTCGCGGATGCGCTTGAGTTTGTCGCTCAGCTCGTCGCCGTCCTGGCTCAGCTCGTCGCGGATGTGCGCGAAGACCCTGTTGCCCTGGCCCTTGCCCACGTAGAAGGTCTCGCCGTTGCGTGGGTCGATGAGGCGGTAGACGTAGGTCTTGAGCTTCGGGATGACATCGGGAGGAAAGGCGTCCAGCTCGACACGACCACGGTAGCCAGCGGCTCGGATGCGGCGGCCGTGATCGAGGTCGCGATGGCGAGCGCGAGGCCGACCCTTGCGACCAACGGGTCGGGCTGCGTCCGAGCTGCCAGGAGTCGCGCTTCGTAATCCGGTATCCTATAAAAACCGACGAGTCGGTTTGTGGGTCAGGGCGAAAGGAGGCTGGCGATGCCCAAGATTCGTCCTGAGACCCGTGTTGAGCGTCGGCAGTTGTTGATTGATGCTGCGTGGCGGTGCGCTGCGGTGCGTGGTTTCCGCGATCTCACTGTCGATGACGTGTGCGCGGAGGCGGGCGTGAGCAAGGGAGCGTTCTATGGCTATTTCACGCAGAAGCGGGACGTGCTGCTTGCGTTGCTCGAGGACGATGCGGCTGCGCTTGACGGCGAGCTGGAGCGGATCACGCAGGGCAACGTTTCGAGCGTGGAGCGGGTGCGGCGCTTTGCTCAGGTGATGCTTGCGCGTGGTGACGATCCGGCGCGTGTGCAGGTCCGCGCGGACCTGTGGGCGGAGCTTTTGACCGACGAGGGGGTGCGGGGTCAGCTCGCCGAAGCGACGCAACGCCGCCGTGAGCTTGTGCGCTCGTGGATCGAGGACGGGGTGAGCAGCGGCGAGTTGGTGGCTATCCCAGCCAACGCGCTCGCCTCGATCCTGCTGGCGCTCACCGATGGTCTGATGCTGCACGGCGCGCTCGACCCGGGCGCGTTTCGCTGGCGCAATATCCGCCGCGCGATAGACGTGATGCTCGCCGGCATCGAGGCCAGGTAAAGCCAGAGTGGCCGTCGCTCGAAAGACGCTGTCGGGCGGGCGCTGGCGGGAGCGTGTGCAGCGCTCGCTCGCTCGTGACTCCACGGGGCTGACGGTTCTAGCGCTGCTGGTGGGCGCCGGCGCGGGCGCTGGTGCTGTGGGGTTTCGCTACATGATCCTCGGCTTCACCTACCTGTTCACCGGCCATCGTGACTACAGCGCCGCTGGACACGCGATCAACCCGCTACTGCCGGGCCTGGGCATCTGGTTCGTCATAATCGCGCCGGTCATCGGCGGGTTGATCTACGGGCCGCTGGTGAGCCGCTTCGCGCCCGAGGCACGCGGTCACGGCGTGCCCGAGGTCATGTACGCGGTGAACCGTCTCGGCGGCAGGATGCGCCCACAGGTGCCGCTCGTGAAGTCGCTCGCCTCGGCGCTGTGCATCGGCTCCGGCGGGTCCGTCGGACGGGAGGGGCCAATCGTCCAGATCGGCTCCGCTCTGGGGTCGGTCACCGGGCAACTGTTGAGCCTGCCAGAGTCACAACTGCGGCTGCTGGTTGCCTGCGGCGCGGCGGGCGGCATCTCAGCGACGTTCAACGCGCCGATCGCCGGAGTGTTCTTCGCACTGGAGTTGATCCTCCGCGACTTCCAGACACGTTCCTTCGGGCTCGTCGTCCTCAGCTCGATCACCGCTGATGCGATCGGCCGCGCGGCGTTCGGCAACCATCCCTTCCTGACGCTCCCGTCGTTCACGTTCAACTCGCCGGTCGAGCTTGTGCTGTATGCCGGCCTCGGTGTGCTCGCAACGGGCGTCGGGCTCACGTTCATCCGCGTCCTCTACACGGGCGAGGACGCCGCCGACCGGCTGTGGCGCGGGCGCCCGGAATGGCTGCGCCCCGCCGCGGGAGGAGTGCTGCTCGGGCTGCTGTTGCTCGCCGTCCCGCAGATGTACGGAGTGGGCTACCCGGTGCTCCAGCTCGCGGTCGCCGGGCACTACGTGATCCTCGTCCTGCTCGGCCTGCTCGCCGCGAAGATCATCGCCACGAGCCTGACAATGTGGATCGGCGGGTCCGGCGGCGTTTTCGCTCCCTCGCTGTTCATGGGCGCCATGCTCGGCTCGGCCTACGGCGCAATCGCTCACCACTTCGCGCCGCACCTGGCGGTCGCCGCCGGGGCATACGGGCTGGTGGCGATGGGTGCGGTGTTCGCGTCCACCGCGCGCGCTCCGATAACGGCGGTCATCATCGTTTTCGAGCTGACCGGCGACTACCGGATCATCCTGCCGTTGATGTTCGCGGTCGTGGTGGCGACCACGCTCTCAAACGCGCTCACGCACGACACGATCTACACGCTCAAGCTCCGCCGTCGCGGCATCGACATCGACAAGGCCACCCCGCCGAGCCTGATGGCACAAATCCACGTAGCCGAGGCGATGGGAGCCCTCCCGCGGGCACTCACGCCCGACGAGCCGCTGCACCAACTCATCGCGTACTTCTCGGTCGAGGAATCGGACACGCTGCCGATCATCGACCGCCACGGCAGACTGCTCGGCGTCGTGGACGCGACCGACGTTGAGCAAGCCATCGAGGGGGAACGCAACGGTCTGACCGCCGCAGGACTCGCCCGCCCCGCGCCCAAGGTCCGCGCCGATGAATCCCTCGAAGAAGCCGTGCAAGCCCTCGCTGGCAGAGACGAAAACGGCGTGCCAGTTCTCGCGGAGACAGGCGAGCAAGTCGTTGGCTGGCTCACACACCGGCGTCTGCTGGACGCCTACCGGACACGACTCAACGGGGGGAGGGCCGCTGCGCTCCACGGCTCGTCGGCGCGCGCGGGAGTGGCGACCTGACCCGTCGCCAAGACGCCACTGTCGGGTCGGGAACCCGAAGGTCGCCGGCTGTATGGGCGCTGTGCGCGGAGGCCTATGCCAGCCGATACAGACCGTGACCGTCCGGCGCGACGGACTTGTCTTTTACGCAATATATTTGCGTATAATGGCTGTGTGGACCGTACCGCCCTCGCGTACTACCCGGCGAGCATAGAGGCCGACCCCGGCGCCGACGGTGCGCGGATCGGCGTAGATGTGATCGGGGTTGTGCGTGACAGCCCCGTGGGGGCTTTGGAGCGCATCGGCACTGGAGAAGTGTCGGCGCTGCTTGTGGCTCGCCTCGCGGACGCGGCCGGTTCGCTGCAGGAGCTGGTCGCGCTGCTCGACTGGCTCGACGCCTGCGACGGCGACCTCATCGCGCTTGACGTTGGGCTGGACACCGCGACGCGAGCGGGCACGCACGTCGCCCGGGTGCTGCACGAGGTCGAGCGCTGGGAGCGTGAGCGGCCACCCGGCAGCGCGCCGCGGGGGCGCCCGGGGCTCGCTCATCACTCGCCTGCGCTAGCCGACCGCATTAGGGCGCTCCGTGACGCTGGCGAAAGCCTCCAAGCCATCGCCAACCTGCTCAACGACGAGGGCGTACCGACGCCGCGCGGCGGGGACCGCTGGCGGCCGTCGAGCGTGCAGACTGCGCTCGGCTACCGCCGCCCACGCCCGCCGGCTCCCGGCGTGCCTCCCCCGCCGTTGCGGCACGCGCCGCGTCCTGGGCATGTGCCTCGCCCGCCTGGGAAGGGGCCGCGCCCGCCCGCGAAGCCGCGCCCCCCGCGTCCCCGAGGAGAGCGCCCGTGACCGGCGTGATCGAGCAATTCGGGGCGCTCGGCGTCTTCCTGCTCATGGTGCCCGAGAGCGCCTGCATCCCGATCCCGAGCGAGGTCACGCTCCTCTTCTCCGGGTTCGCCGTCCACCAGGGCTGGATGAGTCTCCCGCTCGCTGTGCTCGCCGCGACCGCAGGCAACCTCGTCGGATCGCTGCTCGCCTATGGCCTCGGCGCAAGCCGGCTCGTTGAGCGCGTGCCCATCGTGCGCTCGGTACTGCACCGCTGGGACGGCCTGCTTGCCCGCCACGGCACGCGCGCCGTGTTCCTCGCGCGACTGCTGCCGCTTGCCCGCACGTTCGTCTCCCTGCCCGCCGGGGCTCGGCGTGTCAAGCTCGGGACGTTCGTCGTCCTCACCGCGGCGGGCTGCGCGCTGTGGGCGCTCGCCCTCGTGCTGACCGGCGTGTTCGTCGGCGCCGCTTGGATGACCGTGGACTCCGCAGTAGGGCGCGTGTTGCTGATGGTCGGACTGCTCACGCTCGCGCTGACTATGGTCCGCAGGCGTGCGGAGTAGCCCCGGCTCACTCCGCTAGCTTTGTTTGGGGCAATGTTGCTCTTTGCCTGCGTGGTCAGCAAGCGCAGCGCCGAGCGGCCATTCGAGGTGGTCCCGCTACCATTGGCCCATGACGGCGAAGGAGAAGCTACGCGCACAGGTCGAGGACCTGACCGAGCAGGACGCCGAGGCGACCCTTGAGTTCATCGCTGCGCGCGGCCAGAGCTTCGGAGACTGGCTGGACTCGCGTCCCGAGGACGACGAGCCGCTGAGTCCCGAGGAGCGCGCAGCGCTCGCCGCAAGCGACGCGGACATCGCCGCCGGTCGTACCGTCTCCTACGCGCAGGTGAAGCAAGGCCTCGGAGCGGAGTGAGCGGCGAGCGGGCGCTGCGTTTCACGCGCACCGCCGAGAAGGAGCTGCGGCGCCTCGATCCGCCGGTTCGTGCGCGTGTTTCGGGAGCGTTGGATCGTCTCAGCGCCGATGATCGCTCGCTCGATGTTCGGCGGCTCACGGGCAGCGAGCACTTCCGGCTGCGCGTAGGCGACTGGCGAGTGATCTTCGACTACGATCGCGCCACGCAGACCGTACTCGTCCGGCACGTCCTTCCGCGGGGCAGGGCATACGAGCGATAGCGGGTGTGGATCGCTATACGCAGGTTCGGGATGGCATACACCCGGCCTCGACGGCTCGATGCCCGGCATGGGGGTGGTCTGAAAGGCTGCAAACGGGATGCATAAACCCCAAATCCCCTGTATTCAAGCCAGCTCTAACCGTTCGCCCCGATACTAAAAAACCCCGCGAAGCCCACCGAACAAAGGCGAAACAGCCCGAAAGCGCTGGCGTCCGCGCAAGCCGTTTCGCCCCAGTTCGGTGGCATTCGCGTACACGGCGGCTGCAAACCGGCTGCAGCCGGCCGCGGATCGGCTGCAAATCGGCTGCAACGAGGCGCCGGCCGCGAACAGAGAGGTCGTCGCCCGCACGGGCTTCCTGGCGCTGAGCTCAGTCGGCATCGGTCCGCGCCGGCGTGGCGTTCGCGCCCGGTCGGGCACGGCGCGCGCCTGTGTGTGCGTGGCGCTGGCGGAAGTTCCGTAGGGGCAAACGCCTCGCGGGAACGACTGAATAAGTGGATGGCTGAGCATCGCCGAACGCCGCGCAGCGAGCCCGCCGCGCGGCTGGCGGGCTCGGGGGTGCTGAGCGGGCCAGATCACATTTCTCTGAAAGGACCCATGCCGAGGAGCACCCTGACGTCAACCAGCTCGACGCCCGTGGGCTTCTCTCGCGCGCGTGAGGTGAACCGTACGGTTGTCGTGCTGCGAGAGGATCGCGCTAGTCGCTTGCCGACGCCCGCGCGGGGAGGGGGCGCTGCCGCTCGCAAGGAGCAGTGGGTGACCAAGCGTCAACTGGCGAGGCACCTGCAGGTCACTTCGCGTTGGATCGAGTTGCAGCATTCCCACGGGCTGCCGCACCTGCGCCGGGGCGGCATCGTTCGTTACCGGATCTCCGAGGTCGAGTCGTGGCTGCTCTCAAGCCAGCCGGGGATAGCTGATGCCGTGTAATCGCGGTACGCGCCGCAAGCCGAACTGGGCGGGGTACGCCTCCTACAAGGGCAAGCGCAAGTGGGTCAGTGGCTGTAAGAGCGTCGCCGAGTTCGAGGTGGCTGTCGAGAAGGCGCGCGCGCAACTGTGTGCGCGGGTCGAGAAGCCAGACGCCAAGCCCGTCCCGACCTGCCTGGAGTTTGCGGGAGCAGTGATTCACCCTAATGGGCGGATCAGGATGAGCTGGCCTGATGGGCAGCGTTGCCAGAAGGATACGGGCCGCACGAGGAAAACCATCCAGCGCTTGCGCGAGGGGCTCAGGCCGTTCCTGCGCGAGTTCGGCGAGCGGCCGATTGACAGTTTCAGCCGCGATGAGGCGCTCACTTGGATTCTGCCTATGGGTCCGCATGTACAGCAGTCGGTGCGCCAGTTTTTCAACCATGCCCACGATCGCGAGCTGATCACTGATAACAAGTTTGCACGCACGGGCGCGAGCAAGACCAAGCGCCGCGTGGATCGACCCGATTTCGAAATTGTGAGCGACGAGCAGTACGAGCAGCTACTGCACTGCGCACGCACCTGCCGCACCGACGACTTCGTGCTCATCATCGAGGGCGCCATCCTTGCGGTCGGCGAGGACGCAATCCGTCCGAGCGAGATCTTCGCGCTGCACAAGGACGAAGTGGACCTCGACGAGGGCATTATTGACGTGCGCTGGCAGATCGACTCGCTGACAGGCAAGCGCGTTCCGCCCAAGGACGGCGATCCGCGCTGGGTCGTCCCCAGCCCGCGCTTTCGCGCGCACCTGGAGATCGTCATGCAATCCGACCGGACGATCCTATTTCCCGCGGTACGCGGCGGATATATGACTCTCCCCAACTGGTACTCGCACTGGAACGCTGTGCGGGTTGCGGCGGGAATGCCTAGCTTGGAGTTCTATGAACTTAAGCACCGGGCGCTGCAGTGGATGATCGATCCGGTCGAGGACGGCGGCCTCGGCCTCGATCCGGCGACTGCGGCTCTGATGGCAGGCCACGGTGATGGCGGCTGGCTGATCGCGAACGTCTACACCAAGCTCGCCGAGCACCGCGCGAAGGAGCGCGCCAAACGCGCGATGCGAGACTACGCCGAGCGCCACCCCGAGGATCGTAAGCCCCCCGCGGTTGCGCGCTCTGGCCAGTAGGCGACCGGTAAAGCAGCTCCGAGTGCCAAGGCGGCCACGACTACGACCACGACCTACACCTGCGCGCAAACGGAGCAGGCTCCGACCTTCTGGTCCCAAACGAATCCCTCGAAGGCGCCGAATCCCTGGACGAGAAGACCGGCGCCGTGCGCCTGACCAAGAACCAATGCGAAAAGTGGGGCGGCAAGTTCCTCACGCCGGCCGTCAAGAAGGTCGCCGAACGCGACGAGTTCCGGGCGATCCTCGGCGCCACCCCATACTCGCTGCGGCGCGGCGGAATCTCCGTGCGGCTACGCGCCGAGGACGCGCAGATTGTCGCCGAAGAGTGCGGCACGAGCCTTGAAATGCTCGACCGCCACTATGCCTTCGCCATGCACGACCTGCGCAGGTTGGGGCCGCGCCCCTTCAACGAGGTGTGGAGCGCCGCGCGCAACACGCCCAGCACCCCGCCGCGTCCGCCCGCGCCAGCCGAGCAGCAGCGGCCGAGGCTCAGGCTGATCGCCTGAGCGGCCACCGGCCGCCGGGCGGGCGGTGAGCTCGCCCGGCTATGCGCGAGACCGGATCTTGCAATTTGAGGACGGGCGCCACCGCTACTCGCCCATAGGTTCACGGTCGGGTCGCGCTGAAGACGACCAGGCCATCCTCGCGGTCGAGCGAGACGTCGGTGAACCCGGCAATGCTCAGCCAGTCGCGCAGATCATCGGCGCTGCCTGTGTGTCCGAAGTCCTCGTTGTGCAGCAGCAGTCGCTGGCGGCGGCTACCGTGAGCGAGGAAGGTGCTGCCAAGCAGACGCCCGCCAGGGCGCAGGCAGCGCACCATCTCCGCGAGCGCGTCCTGCGGGCGCGCGATGCAGTGCAGGCCGCCGTAACTGAGGCACAGATCGGCCGTTGCATCCGGTAGATCCAGGCGGTACATATCGCCCTCGATGAGCTGCACGTCGGCGTCCGGATGCAGCGCTGCGCGCCGCTTCGCTCGATCGAGCATCGCGAGCTCGATGTCTACGGCGAGCCAGCGCACACGCTGGCCGGGACGCAACCCACGCAACGCGACCCCGCCGCCGCAGGGAACGTCAAGGACCGTAGCTCCGTCCGGCAGCCCGGCCACATGGCGGAGGCTGCGATAGAACGGTCTAGCGTCCACACCCCACATCGCGCCGAGCACAAGCCGCGCCAGCCACGGACGTTCGATATAGACGTCGTAGATGGCGCCAAAGGGGCCAGAGCAGACGTTGCGCTCGTGCGGCACGGGGGGAATTATCGTCGAGTGGCAGACCGGAAGGTGACAGCCGGAAAGGCGGACACGCGAGGAGGCGGCGAGTTTTGGCCGATCTCAACTGACAGCCCGTAGGTGCGCATCCCTCGGCACCGGGTCAGCGCGCGAGAATGGACCATGACCCGCCAGCTTGGGGCGCTAGCTGTATCTTCGCCAACATGCGGCTCAACCACATCACTCTCCCCGCTCACAACGTGGAGAACTCGGCGGGCTTCTACGTCAGGCTCGGGCTCACCCAGATCGTCGCGGACTATCCGAACTACGCCCGGTTGCTGGCACCCGACGGTGACACGACTCTCTCGTTGCACCAGGCCAGCGAGGTCCAGACCGGGGCGAGCATCCACTTCGAGGTCGATGACGTCGACCAGGCCGTCGGGCGGCTCAAGCAGGCTGGGTTCGAGTTCGTTTGCGATCCAGTCGATCAACCCTACCTGTGGCGCGAGGCGATCCTGCTCGACCCCGACGGACACCGCATCTTCATATTCCATGCTGGTGAGAATCGGCTCGATCCGCCGTGGCGCCTATGAAAGCGATGACGCAAGCCGAGACGAACCGTGTTGCGCTGGCTCGACGTATCGTCGCGCGTGCTCACCTGACTGGACAGTTCACGCTCCGCTCAGGCGCCAGTAGCGACTCGTATTTCGACAAGTTCGCGTTCGAGGCCGATCCGCGCTTGTTGCGCGAGATCGCCGGAGCGCTCGCGGCGCTACTGCCCGATCAGGCCGATGCTGTCGCGGGATTGGAGCTAGGTGGCATCCCGCTCGCGACGGTGCTCTCACAGGTCTGTGGGTTGCCGACCGTGTTCGTGCGCAAGCAGGCCAAGACCTACGGCACCCGCCGACTGGCCGAGGGCATCGAGATCCATGGTAAGCGTCTGATCGCCATCGAGGATGTCGTCAGCACCGCCGGCCAAGCGATCGAGTCCGTCCGCGAGTTGCGCGAGCGGGGAGCGCAGATCGAGACTCTGCTGTGCGTCATCGACCGTGAAGCCGGCGGCGCGGATCGGCTCGCCGAGCACGGTCTGCAGTTGCGTTCGCTGTTCACGATGGCCGAGCTGTCGGCCGCGAGAGCCAGCGACCCACTCGATTCGTCCGAGGCTTCGTTGGTCGACCTCGTCGAAGCGGTGCGGGCGCTGCCGTATGGTCGTCCGAGCAACCGGACTGTCCAGGGGATGCTTCGTGAGCGTCGCGGCACCTGCTCGACAAAGCACTTGTTCCTCGCTCGAAGATTGGCTGAGCGGTTCCCCAAGACCGAACCGCTGATCGTCCATCGCGTCTACCGGCTCGACCGTTCCACCGCGCGGGAGCACTACGGCGAGCACGTAGCGCAGACCGTACCCGAGGACAACGGTCTGATTGATGTCCACAGATACCTGACGATCCGCTTGGACCGACAGCGCATCGCGATCGACGTGACATTCCCCGGCCCGCGTTGGGACGGCCATTCGTCGCTGCCGTTGGCATGCGGGCCAGGAGACGATTCTCCCGCCGGGGAGGACCCGGACGCAGAGAAGCGAATGCTCGAGGCCGAATACTGCGACCCAGCTGTCCGCGAACCGTTCATCGCGGCGCTGGCTACGGCACGTCTGCGCTGATCGTTGATGAGCGACCTGGAGTTGGTGATCTTCGACTGCGATGGCGTGCTCGTGGACAGCGAGGTCATCTCAAGCAGTGTGCTTGCGCGTGCTCTGACCGCTGAAGGGTTACCTACCACACTCGCGCAGGCCCGCCACGAATATCAGGGCCTGTTGCTCAGCGAGGTCGTCCAGCAGGCACAGCAAAGCCTTGGACGGGCGCTGGCCGACGATTGGGTGGAGCGGTTCGAGCACGATCGCGCCGAGGCGTTTCATCGAGAACTGGAGCCGGTCGCAGGTGCGGCCAGCACTGTGCAGCGCGTAAAGGACGCTGGCATTCCGGTGTGTGTCGCCTCGCAGGGTGCTTTGGAGAAGACGCGGATGACGCTCGGCCTGACAGGTCTGCGCTCGCTCTTTTCCGCCAGCGCGTTGTTCTCCGGACAGCTGGTGCCGCGCGGGAAGCCCTATCCGGATTTGTTCCTGCATGCCGCTGCGACGATGGGCGCGAAGCCCTCGCGATGCGTGGTCGTAGAGGACACCGTCTCCGGCGTCACCGCAGCGGTCACGGCAGGAATGCGCGCCATCGGCTACGCCGCCGATAGCGACGAGACCGCCCTACGCCACGCAAGCGCCGAAATACTCCACACCCTCGAAGAGCTACCGGAAATGCTGGCGATCTAGTAATTTCGCTGGCTGTAGAAGCTCGGCAAACGTGAGCGCGACGTAGGTGTCCCGGCCGCCCCGACGATGTTCAGATGCCGCAGGTCTTCAGCTGCTCGCCGTGATCAGGCGGAGGCCGACGTCGAGCTCCGTGCGAGCGAGCAAGTGGCCGTGACGACGCTGCCACTCACCGCTGTCGAGGTGCTCCCGCAACTGAACGAGGGCGCGCTCGACGACAGCGGCGGGGACCTCGTGCCAGGGCGAGGTCGCTGCGCGTACCGTGGGATCGAGGTAGGCGTGTGGACGCGCCCAAAACGCTGCCATGAACCCGTCCTCACACTCGCGCGGGACCGGGAGCACCTCGACTTGCGCGTTGGGGAGCAGCTCCCGAAGCTGATCGATAGCTGGAAACCGCTCGTGTTGACTGAGCAACTCGGGGAGATAGTCGCGCACGATCCACAACTCACCCAGGATTCCAACGTCCATCGTTACGAGCACGACGCGATCGCGCACCACGCGAACAAGCTCCCGCAGGCCAGTCTCGACACTCTCCCAGTGCTGCAGCGTCAGAACCGCCATGGCGGCATCGACGGTCTTGTCAGCCAGGGGTAGCTGCTCCACAGGTGCCTGGATCACCGGGGCGGCGTCAGGCGGGCGCTGAGCGATCATCACGCCAGAGGGCTCGACCGCCAGCACCCATCGATCCAGCGGCTCGTAGGAGCCGGTGCCGGCTCCTACGTTTAGGACGGTGCGCGCGTCACCGAGCGCCGCCCAGATTCGGCTCGCGAGCACTGGATCTGTGCGGCGTATCGCGCGGTAGCCAACGCCGATGCGATCGTATGTCACCGAGCACCCATCAAGCTTTGAGCCGAGACTAGCTTATGCCAGAAGCGCGCTCGTGTGCCGTCCCGGTGGTCATCTTGCTCAAGGCGCTGCCGCCCAGAAACTGCTCGGCGTATCCGAGCCCGACGAGCTGCTCCTCGGCGATCCTAAAGCGGTGCGCAGCGAGGTGACGAGTTCGTGCTCATTCGTCAGATCCATGTGTGTAGGTGCCGGATGGTGACGTCGTGCAAGAGGAGCAACATCCGTATGTCCTGCCATAGTTCTGGGCACTGGGATCGCTGACGGCCGCTCTACTAGCCGATCGGGCACCCAGCGCTTAGTGAGCTGCAGGATCGTGATAACGGTGCTTGGGCGTTCGGCAGCAGGACTTGATGGGGGGAGCGGGTGAGTGCCTATCCAGTCGTAGCCTTCGATCTCGACGGGACTCTGCTGCGCGGCACATCCGTGTCGCTAATGCTCGCGGAATGGCTCGGACGAACGAGGGAGATCACAGAGCTTGAGCGGGCGTTCTACGCACACGAGATCTCCAACAGCGTCGTTGCCGACATCTCCGCGGGATGGTTTGCCGGACAGCACACAGCCGACGTCTGGCGTGTACTCGCAAAGGGACCGTGGATTGCTGGCATGGACGAGACGTTCCAGACACTCACCGCTTCTGGGGCCAGCATCCTGCTGGGAACGATCACTTGGAGCTTCGCCGCCGAGATGCTGCGGAAGCCATACGGCTTCGCTGCGGTCAGCGGAACCGAGATGCAAGCAGCCGAGGGGGTGCTGTCAGGCACAGTCAATCGATACTTCGATGAGCACGACAAGGCGCGCTTCGTCGAGGAGTGGTGCGCACAAAGCGGGTACTCGATGAGCCAGGTCGCGGCAGTCGGCGACTCACGCTCAGATATCCCGCTCTTTCGCCGCACAGGTCTATCGATCGCTCTGAACGCCACCCCCGACGCTCAGGAGGTCGCCACTCACGTCCTCGATACCGAGGATCTCCGCGATGTCCTTGTGCTCTTGCGGTCCCCCGCACCGATCAGAGGCACTGAGTAAGCAAAGCCCAACCCGACGGCTCTGCTCACTGCCGGGATTCCGCAGGTCGCAGACAGAGGAGCAACGGCTTGTCGTTACCTCAAAGCGACCCGGGATTATGCCAACCACAAACGGCGATCAACTGTTCAGAGTAGGGAGACGGCGCGTTCACTCCACATAATTCGGAGGTCCACATAATACGGCTTATGCCGATGTCGGCATAAGCCGTATTCGAGGAGCAGGGAGAGGTGCGCAGCGCTGCGGCCTTTCGGCCTCCCATTCGGCCATGATCTGCGCGGCACGCGAGCGGGTCACGGCGAACTCGAAGTCGAGGATCGTTGGCCCGTGCGAGACGTGCGACGGGTCGATTAGTTCGAGGATCACTGTGAACGCGACGGTGGCGATCCCCGAGCAGGATCAGGGCGCGCTTGCGATGGAGCGAGACGGTCGCCATGCTGCTGCCTGAGCCCGCTCAGCTCTCGCCATCGAGGTAGTCAACGGGCTCCTGGTCGGGACGCACGAGTAGATCGACCGCCTCATCTGGCTGCGGTGCGCCGGGCGGCCACGATCGCGCCCACACCTTGCCCGAGTCCGGGTACTCATTGACCTCGGGCGCGATCATCGTGCTAATCACGAGCAAACGCACGGGCTCATCGCTGCGGTTGTCGATCCGGTGCGCACCTTGCCGGCCTACAGGGCACGCCACAAGCTCCCCCAGAGCGAGTTCACGCTCATCGTCGAGCGTGCGCAGGATCGGGCGACCGGCAAGGACAATCAGCATCTCCTCGTTGGCGTGATGAACATGCAGCGGGAAGCTAGATGACCCCGCCGGCAGCTCGTACACCGAGGCTCCCAAAGCACTGCCGCCAGCCTGGCGTCCCAGCCGCGCGCGCTTCCACGAAAACGGCGGACGGTCCTGCTGCTCATCCCACTGCGGGTCAAACACGTTAGGCATCGCGCTCACGCAAGCCTACGTCGCCGACAAGCGGAAGCCCGAGACCCGCTGGAAGCCGAGCTGTTCATAGAACGGGTCCGCGCAGGAGATCACGTCAAGCCGCAGACCACGCGTGCGGGCACACGCCTCCTCGATCAAGCACCGCGCGACACCCTCACGGCGGTGCTCGCGGGCGACCACAAGGACCGCGAGGAACGCCTGAACCTCACCATCACTGAGAACCTGCGCGATCCCGATGACCGTTCGCTCGGGCGAGAGCGCCACGAGGCTTAACCCTCCCGGCGCAGTGAGCGCCCGCCACGTCCGCTGCTCGTCATCGGCATAGCTCCAGCGCTCGCCGGAGAACAGCTCGATGACGCCAGGCAGATGCTCGCGCTCCAACGAGACGACCTCTGGGCTGGATGCCATCAGCGGAATCTACGTGACCGAAGGTCAACGCTGCTACCAGACGCTGAGCGCGCGGCTGCTGTCCGAGCGGGCCACCGCCCCGACGGTTTACGCTGGAAGCAAACCCAAGAGCTTCGGGAGGCCGTCCAGGGAGCGGATGATCTCGGCGCCAGCGTTGCGAAGTGCGCGCTCGTCGTTGTCGGCTGCTTAGCCGACCGCCCGCATCCCGGGGCCCATCTGGAGTCAGAGCATGGCCTGTCGGCCGCATCGACCTGTGTCTATGCAAACTCCGTGCGAGCGGCTAGGGCTGCGTATCGTGGTCACTGATGAAGCTAGACTACTTTTCGATCTGCGCCATCTTCAAGGACGAGGCGCCGTATCTACCCGAGTGGATCGAGTTCCATCGGCTCATAGGCGCGGAGCGCTTCTTTCTCTACGACAACGGCAGCGTCGATGGCGGCAGGGAGGTTCTTAAGCCGTGGGTCCGCGCGGGCGTAGTGTCGATCGCGGAGTGTTCGATCCCGTTGGAACAGGGCGGCCAGGGCTGGGCCTACTCCGATGCCTTGGAGCGCGCCCGAGGTCGCACCCGCTGGCTCGCGTTTATCGACCTCGATGAGTTCCTGTTCTCGCCTGGGCCGACGACACTACCCGACGTGCTCAGGGAGTACGAGGAGCATCCCGGCGTCGTCGTCAACTGGCAGGTGTACGGCTCCTCCGGGCTCACGACCAGGACGGACGGGCTCGTGATCGAGAGCTTCGTTAAGCGCGCGAGGACGCAGTGGGTCCGCAACCGGCGCGTCAAGAGCATCGTGGACCCGACGCGCGCCCTGTGGCCGATCGGACCGCACTTCTTTGAGTACGCCAACGGAGCACTCGCAGTCACAGAGGATCATCAGCCGGTGCGCGTGATCGAGCCACGCGCTTGGACGCGGCGGATCCGGCGCAGCTTCTCGCGGCTGCCTTTCATCGCGACAGACCCCTATGCGATACGCCGGTCCTCGGTCAAGCACGTCTCGGTCGGGCGCCTCCGGCTCAACCACTGCGCCGTCCGCTCATGGCGAGAGTTCGAGCAGAAGACGACTCGTCACGGCAGCACACGTCTCGCGCCTCGCTACTTCGTCTACCACGACCGAAACGAGGTTCACGATCCAGCATTGATGCGCTTCGCGAGCCAGGTGCGGGCACGGCTCACTGCGGCCGAGGCTCAGCCATGACCGCCGTAATCACGCCGGCCACCAGTTCGCCGCTCAACTTGGTGGAAGCCGTCCGCCCGATTCCCTACGGGCGACCGAGCGACCGCACAGTAGAGGGGCCTCCAAAACCGCCAGCTTGACCAGCCCGACCACCTGCTGCAGATCGCTAGCCGCGCGCAGCACAGGCTGCACCGATCTATCACCGGATGCGCGGCCGCGGCAAGCCGCACAAACGTGACCGTCGTCGCGTGTGCCCGCGAGCCCACGTGCTTCCTCTGGGCAGCAGCGACCGCCGACTGACCCTCGCGGACAGCCCTACCCGGTCGCGGGAGAGCGGGACGCCGAGCCAACAGCGGCCAGCATGCGCGAAAGTCCTATGGGCAGCACACCACAACATGAGTGCCACGCCCGTTCCTATAAGAACGCGGACGCTCACACCTTCCCCCGTTGACTGAGAGGTGAGCATCGAGATGCGCCAAGTGTCGTCGTCGAACGCTCCCACCTCGCCAAGACTTCGCCGGTACCCCCTACCTCTGGGCGTTGTATGCCTCATCAACGAGAACGCCATCCATACTTAGTCGTCGGACTAGGGCATACACTTCCTCGGCTGCGAGCTACGCCCCGAACGACCTGGTGCTGGCCCCCGGTGATTGGAACTTGATCGTTCGGTGGGTCTGACGGCACGGTTGGTTGGTTGGTTGGTTGGGTGCCTCGGGTGCCATGGGCTACTCAAGCTGCGTGAGCCCACGGCCGAGTAGATTCCCCCGCGCCGCCGGGCAGGGTCAGCTACTTGCAGGTCGATACGTCCCGAAGGTCCAGTGGTAGCCCTCGAGGTCGCGTGCGTAGTACTCCCGTTCTCCAGGCCGGCGTTCTTCAAGCTCGGTGACGATCTCGGCTCCTGCCTCCTTCGCCCGGGCGTAGTGGGCGTCAACGTCGTCGACGTGCACGTAGATTCCGTGTCGAGCCATCCGGGGGTCTTGAGAGCTCACGGTAGCCTCGGTGTCTCCCACGGGCCCGAGCATGATCACGCCCGGCCCGAAGCCCATCTCGGCATGGGCGACCGTTCCGTCGGATTCCCGGAACGCTGTGCGCTCATCGAAGCCAAAGGCGCTGGCCAGCCACTGCATCGCTGCCTCGGGGTCGGCGTAGCGTAGGTACGGATAGATGTTCGGTGCAGCGCTTGAGGTGCTCTCGTTCATGACCGTCTATCGGTATGGCTTTGCGTGCCTGCGTAGAGTAGCGGCTCGCTGGCAGGACACGATCGGGGGCGGGTTGGGCGCGCTGCAATTTGCCGTCGCGGCTGCTGCGTGGTTAGCTCGGCTGTGATGGGTGCCCGCCAAGGCCAGGGCACGAGTGCTGAGAAGCGGGAACGCGTATATGGCGAATCGCAGTCACAGTCAACTAGCCACGCCTCGGCGAGCACGGTCGCCGGACGTGCCACGCCTTCTATATCCGCGTGCATACAAGAACTCTGGGCTCCTAGACTGGCTTAAAGAGCCACGGGCCGGGTACGGCCTGCATTTCGCGGACGACGACGGGAGCTGGGACTTCTGGGAGTATCCACGGCTGGCAGCCGCCGTTGGGGCGGCGGCTGAGGACATCGTGCAGCATCGCTCGCGGCCTGACGGGGTTGTTTCGATCGTGACACGCACTGGTCCCGAGTTCGTCGCCGGCTTCTTCGGAGCTCTGCGCGCAGGCAACACGCCGAGCCCTTTGGCGTTTCCGCTGACCATGCGCGATCGCGACCAGTATGTGCACCATGCGGCGGGGATCCTTGGCGTCGCGGATCCGACGCTCGTTCTTGTGGATGGCGCGGTCCGGGACTTGCTGGCCGACGCGGCGGTGTGCGCCGGGCTGGAGCACCAGCCACATACCCTTCAGGTTCGCGAGAACGACTCCCCGCTGGCTCCGGGCCAGTGCGCGGAGCTGGCGCTGCTGCAGTTCACGTCGGGGTCCTCGGGTCGGCCGCGTGGCGTTCGAGTCACATGGGAGAACATCGAGTCGAATGTCGCGATGATCCGGCACTGGCTTCAGATCGACGGAGAGGACCAGGTCGCCACATGGCTCCCGCTTTATCACGATATGGGTCTCATCGGAGCCCTGCTGATGCCCGTCGTGAACCAGACGGACCTGTGGATAATGCGACCCGACCAGTTCGTGCGAGATCCGCTTCGTTGGCTTGATTGTTTCGGCTCCCGCGGCGTGGAGATTGGTGTTGCCCCCAATTTCGGATTCGCCTACGCCACGAAGCGGATCGACCGCGACGCAATCGACGGGATGGACTTCTCACGGTGGAGGACGGCGATCGTCGCCGCCGAGCGACTGGACCCCGAGGCCCTTGGGCGGTTTGCTAAGCAGTTGGCACCCAGGGGGTTCCGCGCTTCCTCATTCATGCCGGCCTACGGATTGGCTGAGGCGACGCTCGCCGTCACAGGGGTAGACCTGGAGCGCATACCACGGACTGTGCGCCTGGACTGGTCAAGCGCCCGTATGACGGAGCGAGTAGTCATCGCCGACGAAGCCTCGCTCATTGAGACGCAACACATCGGACACGGCGAGGGCTGGCTTATTGGGTGCGGCACGCCACACCCGTATGTGTCGGTCTCTGTCCTCGATGAGAACGGCCGCCAGCTACCTGAGCGCTTCTTGGGTGAGATTGCGGTCGAGGGGCCGACAATCGCACATGGGTATCAGGGAGTCGATAACGGATCAACCCGATTCGTTGACGGCCGTCTGCATACAGGCGATGCCGGGTTCATTGATCGGGGTGAGCTATTTGTCGTAGGGCGCCTCGGCGACAGTATTAAGGTGCGTGGTCGGACGATATTCGTCGAGGATGTCGAGGCGAGACTGGCTACAGTCGACGGTGTCCGCAAGGGTATGTGTGTGGTACTCGCTGGCACGAACGCAGGTAGAGATTTCCTGGTTGCCCTTGTGGAGGAACCGTCAGGAGAATGGGTGGACGGCGTCACGACAATCCTCCAAAGCGAAGGCGGGACAGAGGTTGTTATTAACGTGCTCTCTGCAGAGCGCGGGACAATCGAACGGACCTCAAGCGGAAAGCCACGGCGACGCGTGCTCTGGCGAGCATTCCTTGATGGCTCCTTGGTCGCCGAGTCGCTGTATGACAGCTCCACAGTGAGCACCGGCCCAGCATGAATCAGCCTGCCATCTCGCTTGACCGACAGGTAGCTGCCGAAGCCGCCAATGACCTGCTGCGTCGCCACCGCGAGATCACCGAGCCGACCGTGTTCGAGCTGCTTGGTCTGGAGTGGGATCTGCTGCCCGGCGTGTATGCCCCGAACCTCACCCGGTCCGCCGCGCTGTATGCCGAGTGGGTGCCCTACCCGATCGGCGGCGCGTTCTGCGAGATCGGATGCGGGACCGGCTACCTTGCCGTGATCGCAGCACTTCGCGGTTGCGAGCGTGTGACCGCGATCGACATCAGTCCGCACGCAGTGCGCAACGCGATACTCAACGCGGCCCGCCACCAGGTAGAGGGCCGCATGCAGACGCTCTGGTGGTACCTGTTTCCCCCGCCGAGTGATGCGGCTCGCTACGACGTCATCTTCTGGAACTCGAACTTCGTGGACGGTGCTGCGAGCGAGAACGCGGATCTCGGGCATGCCCTGTTTGACCCTGGGTACGACACGCACGCAATGTTCTTCCGCGACGCAGCTGCGCATCTGAATCCCGGGGGCCGGCTGCTGCTCGGGTTCGCGGATCTTGGCAACCCGCAGAAGCTCGCTGAGGTCGCAAGCCGGTACGGCTGGGAGTCGGCGATCGTGCGGGCCGCGCCGAGTGAGAGTCCCTACGGGCCGATCGGCTTTCAGCTAATCGAGTTCACCAGACACGACATACACTGACGGGGGTTTCAGGGCGTGGACGGCCAGCCTGCCGCGCTGGTCACCGAGAGGTGCGCCAGGACCCGGTCGAGCAGCGGCGCCTCGTTGTCCAAGAGGTAGAAGTGCTCGCCGCGGAAGAGCTGCAGCTGAAAGCCCGCGCTTGTCGCCTCACCCCAGGCTTGCGCCTGCTCCGCGGTGACGTCGGGGTCGTTGTCGCCGACGAACGCGACGATCGGTGTCTGTAGGGGCTTGCAGTCATCTGGCTGGTAGGTCTCGATCAGTCGATAGTCGCCTCGCAGGCTCGGGAGCAGTAGCTCGCGCAGATCAGGGTGATCGAGCACCGAGTCGGGTGTGCCGCCGAGTCGCCCGATATCGGCGAGGAGGTCGGCGTCGCTGCCAAGATGGACCTTCCCTGGCCGATCGCGGTGCGGCGCGGGACGACCTGAGACGAACAACAGCCGCAGCGGCATGCCGCGGATCTCCTCGATCCGTCGCGCGACCTCGTACGCGACGGCGGCACCCATGCTGTGCCCGAACAGCGCCGTGGGGCGATCGAGTGTCGCGATGAGCTCCCCGGCGACGAGTTCGACGAGCGGTTGCATCTCCTCGACGCACGGCTCACTGATGCGGTCTTGGCGGCCCGGGTACTGGACCGCGAGCAGATCGACCTCGGCGGGGAGATGCGATGCCCAGCCGCGGAAGAACGTGGCGGCGCCGCCGGCGTGCGGGAAGCAGACGAGGCGTATCCGCGGTGGCGCGCTGCCACGTCTGTAGGAGCGAAGGCATTGTGACTGGGAGGTAAGGACGCGGCTGTTCATGCGCAGGCGTCCACCTGTACGGGGGGCGGGGCGGGTTGGAGTGAGGTGCCGGCGAGCGGGGTTGGCTCTGAGCGGCGCATGAGCTGGGGATACCCGAGCTGCGTGGTCGCGTCGTGCCATAGCCGGCAGAGTGTGAGGTAGTACTGTCCGGCACGGAGTGTGTCGTCCTCGCCGATGGTGGCGGCGTGTAGCTCTAGCAACGCTCGTCGTATCCCTGCGGGCCATACCGACCCGAGGATCTCCTGGTAGCTGGGCGCTCGCGCTGGGCCGATCGCCTCGGCGGTCGGGAACGCGAGGTGGCTGGCCGTCATCTCCTCGAGCACGACAACGTCTTTGGCTTCGCCTGGCAGGTGAGGCCGTGGACTCCAATAGGTCGGTCCGTGCGTGTTCAGGAGCGTGAGGTTTCCACCGCTGCCGCCGATGGTGATGCGGTGCAGGATGTGCGCGTGATTGTCTGGGTCTGTTGGATCGAGCTGGTTCTGCACCCGTAGGGTGAGCGGCGTCCCGCCGATCTCCCCGTCAACGCTGCGGTACGGCCCGGTGTTCTTGCTGGCGTCGTGAGGGGCGGCCGAGAACGTCCAGGGCCGAAGCTGGCCGAGTGCTTGACCGATCATGTCCAAGAGCGGGAAGGCGACCTGGATCGCGCAGACCGCGTCGATGAACACGGGCTTCTGGTGCTCGGCGAGCCGGCGGGCGCTGGCGAGGAAGTTGCGCACCGGCTCGAGGTGGATGTAGTGGGTGTTCAGGTGATAAACGACGTGGTGCTGGCGGGCGTGGCGCAGGCAGTCCGCGAGCTCGTCGTGATGCAGCGGGTGCTCTTGCAGTACGTGGATGCCGCGCGCCATGAGCGCCCTTGCTAGCTCTGCGCCGGGCCCGCCGTTGATGCCGCCGCTGACGACAACACAGGCGATGTCCACGTCGCCGGGCAGATCCTCGGGCTCTTCATAGAGCGGCACGTCGTAGAACCGTGCGCAGGCGTGGGAGCGGTCGCTGCCCCGTGCGAGGATGCCGGCGAGCTCGAACGGGAAACCGGGGTCACGAAACGCCGCCAGGTAGACACGCCCGAACTTCGTGCCGCACACGATCACCCTCGGGGACCGTTCGGTGTGCTTGGTCAAAGTGCGCCCCGCTCGACCGTGTCGCTGGCGTCGAGTGGCCCGTCGATCTCCTCAAGTACCGCGACGCTCGGGCTGCGCTGCAGACGCTCGAGGACGCTCTGCGAGTCGAGCACATTGGCCGCGTAGTGCACGCCGGTGCTCACCTGCCCGGCCAGCAGCGCGGCCGTCGCGAGCGCGGTGACGCAGCCCGTCAGGCGGTAGCTGTCGGTGGCGCGCAGCATCACAGAGCGGGTTCTCGCCGCGCCCCGTGCGTGCCCGTCGACTTGGAAGAGGAGGAGTTGGTACGGGGTTCGACCGGCGACGTCGAGCTCGGCCGCCGCGACCAGCTCTCTGGCGGCACTGGCCAGGTCCCCGCCGACTTGGATCGACGCTTGCAGCCGGTTGATCGCAGCAAGCGCATGACCGTCAGCGAACACGTTGTACCAGCTCACCTCGTCGATGCTCAGCGCGTGGGCGAGCCGCTCGGTCTCGGTCCCAAGGAACGGGTATGCGGTGACCGTCCCGGCGAAGAACGGCAGGTGAACGTCACGCAGCGGCTCGAGCGTCCCGGGGGCGCGCTGCCCATGCCGCCATGCCGCCAGCGGTTCGCCATAGCCGTTGCGGAGACTCGCGAGATAGTCGCCGGCTGCCGCCGTAGTGAAGCGGTCAAGCCCTCCCACATAAGCGGTGAGGCGATCCAGGCGTTCAAAGCCGTGGCCGGCGACCCACCGCGGGAGCAGCCCGGACAGCCCCGGCATCATGCCTGCGGAGACGATTACGGTGCGCTCTCCCGCCCGAGGCGCCCAGCCGGCCACAAGGTCGTGCACGGGATCATCGCCAGCGGCGTCGACGTAGTCAGCGCCGGCGTTGAGCGCCGCGACAGCGACACGATCGAGAATCCGGTGCGATGGGCCGGCGCAGTTGACGACCACGCGACAGTCGGCGCAGAACCGGGCGAGCGCCGTGTCGTCATCAATGTCAACGGGGACGACCGTCGCGGCCGGGTCGAGCGTCGTGATTGGACATCGTGTGCCCAGGCGCAGTTCCCCGACTCCCAGAGCCCGCAGTTCCTCGCCGGCGGCCTGTCCCACGGCGCCAGTCGCTCCGAGCAACCCGATTACCGGCGGGCGCTTCACCGGGCCGATGCCGCGGCGCTTTGCCCGCCACACACGAGTTGCCCGGTGCGCTTGACCTGCGGCGGGCGCAGGCTGGCAAGGTGATCACCGGGTGACTCGAGGCTGCGCCACTCGCCGATGCACATGCCGCGCCAGTATCCGGCGGGATCCTGGGCCTGCCACGGCAGCGCCCGGGATTCGGAGGGCATGAGCACAGCGATATTGCCGGCGTAGAGCTGCGCGTCGTGCTGCGCGAAGGCCGTGAGGCTGTGACGGAACCGCTCGAAACAGCCCGGCAGGTCGCCTCCATCAAGGTCGGGGCGCAGCGCACCGGCCGCGCGCAGGATCGCCGCCAGCCGCTCTTGCGACGGTCGTTGCGCGAGGCGTTGCACCCCGACTTCGCGTGCGGCGTCTGCGAGCGCGGCGATCGTCCCCGGCGGCACACGCCTTGGGCCGTTGCCGTTGCTCGCCTGGAACGCCCGCTCATCCAGAGCGCTACTGCCGGCTGGGAACCCGAGACTCACCGGATCGACGCCTACCGTGTGCGCAAACGCGAGCTCGACCGCGAGGTCATCTTCGAGCAGGCACTCGATGCGCTGAGGGTCGACCAGCACCAGCTCCGTCACCTCGGCGCCCCGCTCGATCGCGGCGCTTGCCACTTCGGCCGCGAGCGTCGCCCCAGCGCTGTGCCCGATGATCCGCAACGGACCGCCGACTGCCTCGCAGATCAGCTGCGCATAGCGGCTTGCGAGGCGCTGCACGAGCGTTGTGGTGTCGAGCGCGAGATATGCGCTGGTGTCGGTAACGGTGACCCCGAGCACCGGCCCTGCAGCGGCCAGCTCCCGCGCGAGGTCAACATAGTGCGCGATGGTTCCGAGCTCGTCGTGTACCAGCACTGCGACGCAGCCGCCGCCCGTCAGCGCACGGTCGGTGTCATCGAGCCGCACCAGCTGGACGTCCTCGCTGCCGGGGTCGCGCTCCTCAGTGAGCTCGGGTCGTTCCCCCAGGAACGCCGCGAGCGCGGAGACCCGAGGTTCGTCGAGCATGCGCAGCATCAGGTGGTCGAAGTAAAGGCCGCTCGCCTCGGGCATGACCTCGAGGATGCGGGCGGTGACCTGGGATACGAGCAGCGAGTCGCCGCCAAGCTCAAAGAAGTCATGGTCGCGGCCGACACGCGGCATGCCGAGCATCTCGCCCCATATCCCGGCGAGGCGCCGCTCGAGATCGTTGCGCGGTTCACCGCCGACGAGTACTTGCTCGGAGGCATTCTGGGGGAGCCAGCTGCGCAGCACATTGATGTCGACCTTGCCGTTCTGACTGAGTGGCAGCGAGTCCACGATCTGCAGATGCCGGGGGATCATGTACTCGGGTAGCCGGGCCGCGAGATGACGCCCCACCTCCTCGATCCTTACCGGCGCCAACTCGCTCTTGAAACTTGCCGCGAAGACCTGCTGGCCGATCGCGGCGAGCGGGTGCTCGCGGCCGGGAAGGCACAGCGTCACCTCGGCGCCGGCCTGCGTAAGCAGCTCGGTCCACTGATCGAGTGCAAGGAACGTCTGGTCTTGGCCGCGGCGCAGGTCTTGGAAGTCACCCTCGGTCTCCATCAACTCCATCGAGGCCATGATCCAGTGGGTGTCCTGAGTGGCCTCCACGAACACCAGCCAGCCACCGGGTGCCAACAGCTCACGCAGGCGCGTCAGCACTACGCCAATGTGCTCGGCGTAGTGCAGAACGTTCGCCGCAACGATCACGTCGAAGGAGTTGGGCCGCAGTTCCTGGGCACGGTAGTCCTGGTTGAGGTCGCAAGTGCGGTAGGACACCCACGGGTACTCGGCGAACCGCGCTTGCGCCTCGTTGAGAAAGAACTGCGACACGTCGCTGAAGTGGTATTCCACGTCGTTTGAGGCGAGCGCTGGGATCAGCTCCGCGCTAGTCCCGCCGACACCGGCACCGACCTCGAAAATCCGCAACGGCCCGGCCGTGGATGCCTGCGCGGCTACCTCCTTCACGGCAGCGGTGATGACACGGTTGATGTACTGGCCGATCAGGTATTCGCCGTAGGTGGCCTGCGCGGTGTCGAGACGTCCTTCGGGGAATAGCAGCCGCAGCGGGTCCTCCTCGCCGCGCATCAATTCCGGGAGATGTTCGCTGCTTGCCCGCAGATACTGGACGACCTCCGGCGGATAGTCGCCGCGGGCGAGGAGGCTCTCTACGCAGGTCCATGCCGCGGTCACATTGGTGTCGCTCAGTCGCGGTGCGGCCTGGTAGCGGCCGGTGTCCACGTCGTGTAGGAGGAGCCCCTCTTGCGCGAGCGCGGCGACCCAGCGCCGCACAAGCCGGCGGTGCTGCGAGGCGACACGCGCACGCTCGAGAATCTCATCGAGCGTATGCGTATCGCTACTGCTTGCGAATAGTCCCGCGCTGCGCAGCGCGCCGGCGATCTCCAGCAACGCGACCTCGTTCAGCGCGCCGACAAACGCCACGAACAGGTCACGGTCCTGACCGGCTGTGGTGTCCTCCCCGGCCGCGAGCGCGGCGTCACGGACGGCCGTCGCGGCATCGCGCTGTGCCTGCGCGGCGATGGTGCGCCGCGCAGGTTGCACGAACCCCGCGAGTTGCCGCTCGAGCGGTCGTCTGCCATCGACGAGTGCGACCGCCGCGGCGAGCGCCGGGTGGGACTGCAGCGCGGTCTCGACCTCCGCGAGCTCGATGCGGTGGCCGCGAATCTTGACCTGGCGGTCCTCACGGCCGAGAAACTCGATCGAACCATCCGGTAGATATCGCCCGAAGTCCCCCGTGCGATAAAGCCGCCACCCTGTCACGGGATGCTCGATGAAACGTTCCGCGGTCTTGGTGGGGTCGCCGAGATACCCGAGCGCTACGCCGATCCCGCCGATGTACAGCTCGCCTGCGGTCCAGTCGGGGCTGGCCTGCAATGTGTGGTCGAGGACGTGGAACGTCTGATTTGACAGCGGCTTGCCGTAGGGGATGCTTCTCCAGCTAGCCGGTACGTCCTCGATCGGATGGAAGATCGACCAGATCGCCGCCTCGGTCGCGCCACCGAGGCTGATCACTCGCAGCCCCGGCAGGCGCTGCCGGATGCGGTCCGGGAGGCCGACCGGGATCCAGTCGCCGCTGAGGAGCGCGAGCCGTAGCGACGGGAGATCAAGGTCGGCGGTTGCTTGCAGGTAGTGCTCGAGCATCTGCATCTGTGCGGGCACGGAGTTCCAGACCGTGACGGCGTGCTTGGCCAGTAGCTGCGCCCAGTGCGACGGGTCGCCGCGCTGGTCGGCGTCAGGCAGCACCAGGCAGCCGCCGCACCCCAGCACACCGAAGATGTCGTACACCGAGAGATCGAACCCGAGGTGTGCGAGTGCGAGAACACGGTCGTGCTCCGTGACACCGAATCGCTCGTTGATGTCCTCGACCGTGTTCAGCGCGCTGCGGTGGCTGATCATCACGCCCTTGGGAGTCCCGGATGAGCCCGAGGTGAAGATGACGTATGCCAAGTCGTCTGGCACCGGACGGCGGTCGGGTGTCTGGTCGCGAAGCTCGGCCGGGGTGAGCGTGTCGACCGCGATCGGCCGGGTGCCGGTGGGCCATTGCGAGGTCGCGACGATCCACGACTGGGTGAGTATGAGCCGCGCAGACGCGGCGTGAAGGATCTCTCCGCGTCTGGCCGGTGGCTGTGTCGTGTCCACCGGGACATATGCGGCACCGGCGAGGTGGGTGCCGAGCACCGCGGCGATTTGCTCCCAGCCCTTGTCCATCACCACCGCGACGACCTCTCCGGGGGCGCAGCCGGCATCTTCCAACGCGGCCTGCACCGCGGCGGCACGCGCGAGGAGCTGCCCGTAGTTGAGAGACAATCGCTCGCTGAGGACAGCGGGCCGCTCGGGCGATTGCCGGGCTTGCGCGAGGAACCCGTCGTGGAGCAGCCCGTCGGACATCCGCCGCGACACGCTGTTGATTTGCTCCCGGCGCTCTCGTTGCGCGGTAGGAAGCGCGACCGGACATGCGGCCTCCCACGGTGCGTCTTCGCGTGCGAGGCCAGCGAGCAGCCCGCCGAGCGCGGTGAACATCTCCTCGATGACCCCTTCGGGAAAGACCTCCTCGCGCACGTCCCAGCTGACCGCCATGCCGCCTTGCCGCTCGACGGCCTGACAGTCGATCCATACCTGCGGCGTCTGGCTGAGCCCGAACACGAGCTCACCCTCGACCGGCGCGTGCGCGGTGTCGTGTTGCGCCGCGGCTCCGGAGGGACGCTCATCACCCAACCCGATCGTGCTGGTGAAGATGACGGGCATCAATGCCGCGCCCCTCCCGCGCCTGCGCGCGATTTCGCGCATGACCTCGACACCGGAGAACAGGCGATGGTCCATGTCCTGCCAAAGCTGTTCCTGTAGCTTCTGTGCGCGGCTCGCGAACCGCTCCTCGCCGGCAGACACTTCTAGGAGGCTGACGGTGGTGAAGTCACCGACCAGCTCCCCGACCTGGGGGTGCAATGCCTGGCGGTTCAGAAGCGTCAGATTGAGCGCGAACCGCGGCCGTCGACTCCAGCGGCTGACGACCTCAGCATACGCGGCCAACACCGCGCTGGATGGTGTGATCTGTCGCTCGCCAGCACGGCGACGCAGCGAACCCCACTCCTCGGGTGATAGCTCAACCTGCCAGCGACGGAACCGTGCGCGCCTACGGTTGGCCGTCTGCTCGAGCAGTGGCAGCTCCGGCGCTGCGGGCAACGTGTCGATACGCGCGTGCCAGTACTCGCGATCGCGCTCGTAGCGGCCACCCTCCCGCAGCCGCCGATCGGCGAGGACGTAGTCGCGGAAGGTGAGCTGCAACAGCGGCAAGGACCGTGCGGGATCGCCGTAGAGCTGCATCAGATCGCCGAGGAGCCGCTGGATGCTGAGGTAGTCGGCGATCAGGAAATCGATCGAGAGATGGAGCAACGCCCGGTTGTCGGTGACGGTCACTCGAAGCTCGAACAACGGCCACTGATCGGGCTCATAGAAGCGATGGTCAAGTTCGCTGCGGGTCGCCGCGAGGGTAGCGTCGGCCTGCGTCTGGCCGCCGCCTCGGAGATCGGCCACCCGGATTTGATATTCGGGCACCTGCGTAAGCACCTGCTGATGTCCGCTGGCATGGATCACCGCACGCAGCATGTCGTGGCGCTGCACGAGCGCCTGCCAGGCGGTCTGCAGCCGCTGCGGGTCCAGGTCGGCGAACGCGACCTCGCCGTACACCTGGCAGGCCACGCCGCCGTAGTCAAAGGCGTCACGACGTCCGAGCAGATACGCGGCCTGGACATCGGTGAGCGGGAACGGCTCGTGCCGCGCGTCGGGGTCGGGCTCGATCGCTGCCGCCGAGGCGGTCTCGCGCAGATACTCAAGGACGGCCTGCTTCTCCTCGCGCAGCGCGTCAACGCGCCGCTGGTTCATCACGCCCGTCGGTGCGCGAAAGTGAAGCTGCCCAGCCTCTTCCCACAGTCGGACCCCGAGACCTTCCAGATCGGCAACCAATACTCGGGCGCTCACGGCTCACCTAGCCGTACGTCGAGAATCGGCAGCGTTACGGTGTGGATGATCTCTCGCAGACCCAGGCCAGTCGCGGCGAGCAGCTCCTCAATCTCCTCCTGGGTGCGCTCCCGGCCGCCGGTCAGGGCGAGCATCTGCACGTCCAGGGCCTTCGCTGGATCAAACAAGTCACCGGGAGGGACAACAGCATCGAGAATCAGCAGCCGGCTGTCCGGGCGCATCGCCGCCCGCACAGCATGCAAGATGCGGATCGCCTGCTCGTCATCCCAGTCATGCAGGATGAGCTTCAGGACATAGCCGTCGGCGCCCGCCGGCAGCCCCGTAAAGAAGTCACCGGCGATCACTTCGCAGCGGTCTGCGACTCCTGCGGCGTCGAGCACTGTTGCGGCGCCGGCCGCCACGTGCGGCAGATCGACGAGCACGCCGCGGATCGACCCGTTGCGGGCGAGCAGCCCGGCAAGGAACGTGCCGTTGCCGCCACCGACGTCAACGATGCTTTCCATCTGCTCCCACGGGTAGCGGCCGAGCACCGACCGCAGGACCAGCCGGGTGAGGCTCTGCATGAAGCGGTCAAAGCGCTCGCTGGCCTCGCTGTGCTCGGCGAAGTGCGACCAATAAGGCTGTCCGTGGACCTCCTCGAATGCCGGCCGGCCAGTGCGGAGACTGTACTCCAGGTGGGTGAGCGCTGCCAGGTCGAACGGCAGCATCGTGAGCATGCCGCGGAAGGACACCGGGTGCTCGCTTCGGAGCAGCTCGGCCATTGGCGTCAGACCGAACGACCCGGCCGTCGTTTCGGTGAACACACCCTTGCAAGCGAGCGCCCGCAACGCACGCGCGAGCGACGGCGCATCCGTCCCGGTCGCCTCAGCCAACTCCTGCACGGGTCGTGGCCCGTCAGTCAGGTGATCGGCGACACCGAGGTCCGCGACGACGCGCAGCGTGATCGGGACGATGTAGTCGCCGAGCTCGACGAGACGGTGCGGCGAGCCGCGCTCGACGGTTGCGGAGGATACCGACATTCAGTGCTCCCGGACTGCTATCCAGTCGCGGTGATAGTTGGAGTCGACGGCTTTTGTGCAGCCGGGAGCGCTGATGTATTTTCGCTAGCCATGACCACCGAAACTATGGCCTCGACGCTCTCCAACGTGCAAGATTTGGCCTCGGTTGTCGCGGACCGCGCCGAGGAAATCGAGGAGCAGCGCGGCATCCCCACTGAGCTGTTCGACAGCCTCCGCGACGCCGGCTGCTTTCGCATACTCGTTCCTGCGAGCCACGGCGGAACCGAGGCGTCGCTCGCGGAGGCGCTGCAGGTCGTCGAGACGCTAGCCCGTGCCGACGGGTCGACTGGCTGGACTGTCGCGATCGTCACGACCACACCGCTCGTGCTGGCGCACTTGCCGGCCGCGACGTTCGACTCGCTTTACAGCAACGGACCCGATTTGATCACCGTCGGCGCACTCGCGCCGAAGGGCCGCGGGGTACTCGAGCCGCAGGGATGGCGGGTCTCGGGGAAGTGGCCATTCGGCAGCGTGTGTCAGCGTGCCGCTTGGATCTACGTGAACTGCGTCGCGCTGGAGGATGGGTCGGCCCGACGCACCACCAGCGGCGATCCCGAGGTGCGGATGATGCTGTTCCCGGCCGCTGACACCACGATTCTCGATACGTGGCACACGATGGGGTTGCGAGGCACAGGCAGCCACGACATCCAGATCGATCAGGCCGTCTGTCCCGAGGAGCGAAGCGGGACCATCTTCGGCGGCACTCCGACCGTCAAGGCCCCAATTTTCAACATGCCCGTGATCAACCAACTCGGGTTGTTCATCGGCGCTGTCGCGCTCGGGATCGCGGCGGGCGCGGTCGACGACCTCACGCTGCAGGCGCAAGCCCGCAAGCGCCCGGCAATGAGCATGCAGCCGCTGGCGCAGTCGCCACTGTTTCAGGATCGCCTTGGCAGCTCCTACATGGCTCTGAGCGCAGCGCGCGCGTTGCTGTACCGGGAAGCGCAAGCGGCCTGGGAGCACACCGCCGCCAACGAGGCAATCCCGCCGCTGCAGCGTGCCGCACTCCGGGCGACCGCCGCGCGTGTTACCGAGACCGCGACCGAAGTCGTCGACGCCGCCTACACCCTCGGCGGCGGCACGTCGGTGTACGACGGTTCACCACTTCAGCGGCGGATGCGCGACATTCATACCGCCAGCCAGCACGCTGTCACGCGGCCCGACTCCTACGCCACCGTTGGGGCGCTTCTCGCCGGCGCAGATGTCGATCCCATGAAGCTCGCCTAACCCACCGCTCGCCGGAGAGGTACCCGCCGCGTCATATAGCCCGCCGCCGTGAAGGCCGGGCTATATGACGCCTTGCTCAATCTCCGCGGACCCGAGGTCGCCGGCGATCTTGCTTGCGAGCCCGGCGACGGTCGGCGCCGCGAAGAACTCTCGTAGTGAGATGTCGATCCCGAGGCGGCGACGCACGGTCTCAGCGAGTTCTGCGGCCAGAACGCTGTCCCCCCCAATGCTGATGAAGTTTTGGTTGCGCCCGATGGTGGGGATGTCGAGGAGTTCGCTCCAGATGTTTGCGAGGGTCGTCTCGAGTTCACCTTGTGGCGGCTCGTCTTGGGTGGTGTCGGGTTGTTCTTCGGCGATGCGGGTGAGGGCGTTGCGGTCGATCTTGTTGTTGGAGGTGAGCGGGAACGCGTCGAGTTGGATGAAGGTGTTGGGGATCGCGTAGGCGGGGAGCCTCTCGGCGAGGTATGACGCGAGGGTTTGCGGGTCGATGTCGTGGTCGGTGGGGGTGAGCAGCGCGATCAGGCGTGGTGGTCTTGTCGCGGTCGCGATCGTCGCGGCTTGGTGGATGTGGGGGTGGGATTCGAGTGCTGCTTCGATCTCGCCTAGCTCAATGCGGTGCCCGCGCACCTTGACCTGATGATCGACACGGCCGAGGAACTCGATGGTGCCGTTGGGCCAGTAGCGGCCGAGGTCCCCGGTGCGATACCAGCGCTCGCCGTCATGCTCGACGAACTGGCGGGCGGTGCCCTCGGGGTTTCCGCGGTAGCCGCGGGCGACACCAACCCCGCCGATCCAGAGTTCGCCTTGCACCCAGTCCGGGCAGTCGCGTCCGCGCGCGTCGACGACCCGAAAGGATTGGTTGCGCAGCGGGTAGCCGTATGGGATCGAGCGCCACTCCTCCGGAACGTTCTCGACCGGGAAGTAGTTGGACCAGATCGCGGCCTCGGTCGCTCCGCCCAGCGCGACGAAACGTGCGTCGGGGCACGTCGCCGCGAGGCGGCCTGGCAGGTCAAGGCCAACCCAGTCCCCCGAGATGAGTGTCAGCGTTAGGCTGGGCGGCGGGTCAGTGTCGCTGGCGGTGACGAGCAGCATGTCCAGCAGTGCCGGCACCGTGTTCCAGACTGTGACTTGCCAGCGGTTTAGTAGCTCGAGCCAGCGCCGCGGCTCGCGACGGTCGGCCTCGTCGATCAACACTACGGCGCCGCCGGCTGCGAGCAGCCCGAACAGGTCGTAGACCGAGAGGTCGAAGTCCAGTGCGGACACCGCGAGCGTCCGGTCATCCTCCCCAACCCCGAAACGGGCGTTGACATCCTCGATTGTGTTGACCGCCGAGCGGTGTGTGATCTCGACGCCCTTCGGCTCGCCCGTCGAGCCCGACGTATAGATCACATATGCCAGCGACTCGCCGGACACCGCGATCGGTTGCTGCAACGGTGAGGCGTCCGCGGCGTCCTCCAACGTGACGAGTTCAACGTCGGCGGGCCAGTCCAGCCGGTCGCGCTCAGCCGTGTTAGTCAGCACCAGCGCCGCGCCGGCGTTGGTGTATATCCGCTCTCGTCTCTGGACCGGCTGGTCTACCCCGACCGGCACATACGCGCCGCCGGCGAACAGCACGCCGAGCACCGCCACGACCTGCCCCGGACCCTTTGGTAGCGTCACCGCAACCGTGTCACCGGGCTTCACGCCTTTGCTGGCCAGATACCCGGCGACGGCGCGGGCGCGCTGCGCGAGCGCGTCGTAGCTGAGCTGCCCGTCATCGCCCCACGCGAGCGCCAGCCGCTCTGGCCGGCTCTGCGCCTGCTCGAAGAACGCATCGTGCAACAGCTTGCCGCTCTCCGCGCCAGCCGTCGCGTTCACTTCCCGCCTGACTGCTGCTTGCGAAGCGGGAAACAGCCCGGGCACTATCTCGCCCCAATCCGCGTCCGGTGCAGCAAGCCACCCGAGCAGCCCGACATACGCCTCGAACATCGCGTCCAACAACCCCGCCGGGAACAACTCCTCAACCGCATCCCAGTTGAACAACAAACCACCCTCGAACTCCAACACCTGATGATCCAGCCACACCTGCGGCGTCTGCGAAACGCCACCGACGTGCACGGCGTACGGCTTGGCGTCCCGATCCCGTAGTTGCGAGGCGACCCCGATCGTGCTGGTGAATACAACCGGCATCGACACCTCGCTGGACTGCGCCTGCCGCGCAAGCTCGCGGAGCACCCATACGGCGGACGCCTCGCTGTGCTCGAGATCGCGCCATACCTGCCGCTGTAGGCGCCGCGCGCTTTGCAGCCACCCCTCATGCTCCCGGGGCCGGTAGGCGACCAGCAGCAGCGAGGTGAAGTCGCCCAGGATGTTGTTGATATCGCGATGCACCTCGCGACGGTCGAACAGCGTGAGGTTGATCGTGAGCTGTTGCTGCGCGCTCCACGCGCCGAGGATCTCCGCGAATGTCGTCGCGAGAACGGTCGATGGAGTGAGGTCGTGTTGACGGGCGCGGTCGAGAATGGTCTGCCACTGCGCGGCTGGCAGGCGCATCTCTCGCCGGGTGAACCGCGGTTTGGAGACCAGCGCCGGATCCGTCGCGAGCGGCAGTTGCGGGCCCGGTGGCAGGTCGGCCAGATGACCCAGCCAGTAGCCCTGCGCCGCCGCGAGCGTCTCGGGGTCAGGCTCCATCTCGAGCACGTAGTCACGGAAGGACACCCCGACGGGCGGTAGCGTCACGCCCGGATTCTCGTAGAGCTGTTCAAGCTCACGGAACACGATCATCGCGCTCAGCGCATCGAGGATGATGTTGTCCAGACTGATCGCGATGCGTGAGTGATTGCCGGCGTAGCGGACGGCCCGCACGTCGAACACCGGCCAGTGCGTAGGATCGATGACCTGGTGAGACATGCTCTCGCGTAGCTGTGCCAGCGCGACGTCATCCTGCCCGGCGGGAGCATCGAGGACGGGTATCTCAAGGCGGGGAACATCCCGCAAGATGCGCTGGCTGCCGTCGCTGTCAAACACGGCGCGCAGCATCTCGTGGCGAGCAATGAGCACGTTCCACGCCTCCTCGAGACGACAGAGATCAACGTCGACCCCGTCGAATTCGCTGTAGAAGTGGCAGCCGACCCCGCCGAGCGCGAACGCGTCGGTGCGGCCAAACCAATAGGCGCGCTGCACATCGGTAGGCGGGAACGGGTCGTGGCGGTGTGTGGCATCGGCTGGCAGTACCCCTGTCGAGGGTGTCGCCTCGCCGAGCGTCAAGGTGGTGGCGAAGTCCTTTAGCGTTGGCGCGGCGAATAGCTGGGTCAGCTCCGCGCCGAGGACACCGGATGCGCGCAGCCTTGTGACGAGCCGGGTCGCGAGCAGGCTATCCCCGCCGAGGACAAAGAAGTTTTGGTTGCGCCCGATGGTGGGGATGTCGAGGAGTTCGCTCCAGATGTTTGCGAGGGTCGTCTCGAGTTCACCTTGTGGTGGCTCGTCGTCGGTGATGTCGGGTTGTTCTTCGGCGATTCGCGTGAGGGCCTGTCGGTCGACCTTGCCGTTGCTGGTGAGCGGGAACGCGTCGAGCTGGATGAACGTGTTGGGAATCGAGTACGCGGGCAGTCGCTCGGAGAGGAATGACGCGAGCGTCTGCGGGTCAAGCTCAAGCCCAGTGCCCGTGAGCAGAGCAATCAACCGGGGCGGGCGGGTCGCGGTCGCGATCACGGCCGCCTGGCGGATCACTGGATGTGATTCGAGTGCTGCTTCGATCTCCCCGAGCTCGATGCGGTGCCCGCGAACCTTGACCTGGTGGTCGACACGGCCGAGAAACTCGATGGTGCCGTCTGGCCAGTAGCGGCCGAGGTCCCCGGTGCGATACCAACGCTCGCCGTCATGCTCGACGAACTGGCGGGCGGTAGTTCGCTGATCGCCGCGATAGCCGCGAGCGACACCGACACCACCAATCCAAAGTTCGCCCTGCACCCAATCCGGGCAGTCGCGGCCCCGCGCGTCGACGACCCGGAAGGTCTGGTTGCGCAACGGGTAGCCGTAGGGAATCGAACGCCACTCCTCGGGAACCTCACCAACCTCGAAGTAGTTCGACCAGATCGCTGCCTCGGTCGCGCCGCCCAACGCGACGAAACGAGCGGCGGGGCACGTTGCGGCCAGGCGACCGGGCAGGTCTAGGCCCACCCAGTCCCCGGACACGAGCGCTAGGCGCAGGCCCAGTTCGGGGTCCGCGTCGCTGGCGGTGACGAGCAGCATGTCCAACAGCGCAGGCACCGAGTTCCAGACCGTCACCTTCCAGCGCCGCAACAGCTCAAGCCAGCGTTGTGGCTCGCGGCGGTCCTCCTCCGCGATCAGCACGACTGCGCCGCCCACGGCAAGCAACCCAAAGACGTCGTAGACCGAGAGGTCGAAGTCGAGCGCGGAGACCGCGAGCGTCCGGTCGTTCTCCCCAACCCCGAAGCTGTCGTTGACGTCCCCGATCGTGTTCACCGCTGACCTATGGGTTATCTCGACGCCCTTCGGCTCACCCGTCGAGCCCGAGGTATAAATCACATACGCCAGCGACTCCGAGGACACCTCCATCGGCGCGTTTAGCGGCGACGCTTCAGCGGCGTCCTCCACCGTGACAAGCCCCACGCCCGGTGGCCAGTCAAGCGCGTCGCGCTCAGCAGCGTTCGTCAACACCAGGCGAGCACCGGCGTTGGTGTATATCCGCTCTCGTCTCTGGACAGGCTGATCCACTCCGACCGGCACATACGCGCCGCCGGCGAACAGCACGCCGAGCACCGCCACGACCTGAGCCGGACCCTTCGGCAGCGTGACCGCCACCGTGTCCCCCGGCTTCACGCCTCTGCCGGTCAGCAGCCCCGCGACCGCGCGGGCGCGCTGCGCGAGCGCGCCGTAGCTGAGCTGCCCGTCATCGCCCCACGCGAGCGCTAGCCGCTCCGGCCGGCTCTGCGCCTGCGCGAAGAACGCCTCGTGCAAAAGGCCACCGCTCTCCGGGTCAGCCGTCTCATTGACCGCAGCCCTCACCGCCGCTTGCGAAGCGGGAAGCAACTCGGGCACTATCTCGCCCCAATCCGCGTCGGGTGCTGCGAGCCACCCGAGCAGCCCGACATACGCCTCGAACATCGCGTCCAACAACCCCGCCGGGAACAACTCCTCAACCGCATCCCAGTTGAACAACAAACCACCCTCGAACTCCAACACCTGATGATCCAGCCACACCTGCGGCGTCTGCGAAATCATCCAGCCGGGGTTGCCGAGTGTGTCACGAACCTCAAGGTCGAAGAGGTCCCCCATCCCGAGGGCGCTGGTGAACACAACCGGCGCGCTGACGGGTTGACCGTTGCGCGTTCGGGTAAGGTCGCGGAGCACCTCGATTCCTGAGTATTCGCTGTGGGCTACGTCGCTGTGGAACCGTGACTGAAGTTGTATTGCACGGTCGGCGAATGAGTGACCGCGCGAGGCATCGACGTCGAGTAGGATCAGATTGGTGAAGTCCGCGACGAGATGCTGCACATCGGCGTGTAGCGCTTCGCGGTCAAACAGCGGGAGATTCAACAAGAATCGCTGCTCGCTACTCCATGCCACCAGTACCTCTGAGAACGCGGCGGCCAATGTCATCGAAAGTGTGAGCCCGTGCTCGCGGGCGCGACGGGTCAGGCACTTCCACTCCTGTGTCGGGAGCCGGTGTGCGCGGCGCACGATACGCGGCACGCCGATGTGCTCAGGCTCGACCGTGAGCGGTAGCCCGGGAGCGCCTGGGAGTTCGTCCAAGCGATCCTGCCAGTAGCTCTTGGCTTGCTCGCGCCCGCCCGCGCGATGAACGTCCTGTTCGGTGAGATACCTCTGGAAGCTGTAGGCGAGTGGCGGCAGCTTCGCGCGGGGGTTGCGATAGAGCCTCGCGAGGTCGCGGTAGAGGATCTGAATGCTGAGCACGTCGGCGACGAGCAAGTCGACATTGACGTGAAGTCGCGCCTTCCCGTCGGGTAGGAGTGAGAGCTGTACGTCGAAGACCTCCCCGTCGTCCACTGCGAGGCGACGATGTGAGAGCGCTCGCCGGACTTGCTGCAGCTTCTCTTGGCCGGTGCTATCAGACAGCTCCCGTAGATCGTGCACCGTCAGCCCGGGCCACATACCCTCGTGTGCGATCTGCTGGCGGCCATCGTTCAGGAAGCGAGCCCGGAGCATTTCGTGCCTGGCGAACAGCGCACGTACAGCCGTCTGCAGCCGCGTCGGTTCTACGCCGGCACCGTCGAGCTCGGCATAGAAGTGACAGCCGACCCCACCAAGGGTCTGCTCGTCTTCGCGGCCGATCCAGTAAGCGTGCTGCATCGGTGTGAGCGCGAACGGGGCGGCATGGTCGACCTCGGCCCGTGGCCGCGCCACGCTGATCCCGTCGGCGAGCTTTGCCGACACCAACGTCCACCAATCCTCGAGCGTCGGTTTCTCCATCAGCTCGCCGAACTTCACCTCCAGGCCGACCGACCGCCAGTCATTCGTGAGGCCCATCACCCCGATCGAGTCGAGCCCGACGGCGATCAGGTCGTCCCGCTCGGCGATCTGGTCTGGTGTTGTGTCCAGCAGCTCGGCAACGGCGCGGCGCAGAGCATCCTGGGTGAGCGGAAGCAGCACGGGGAGGCCCTGGGTCGGTTCGGAGGGCCTAACGGTCTGCCATTGCGGCAGCGGATCACCGAGGCCGAGCCTGGGCTGCGCGGCGCAGAGTTGGTCCAGGTGAAGGATCGTTAGTTCGCCGCGCCGATAAGCGCGCCTCGCGGCGTCACGGCTCGGTGCGCCGTCCTCGCCATGTGGCAGAGCATCGACTGGAACGAGTGCTACGTCCCCCGCGAACCCGTGCTCCTCGACGACAGCGGCACGCATTCCACCGGCGATTTCCGCGAGTGCGCGGTCCGCCGGGCAACCGTCGACCTCGGCGAGAAGGATGATCGTCTCTCCGTGGTAGAGCTGCAGCGTGCATACAGAACTGTTGCGCAGCCCGTCGACGCGGCGTACGGTCGCCTCGATCTCGGAGGGCCAGTGGTTGATGCCGTGCGAGATCACTTGGTCCGGCGCACCCTGGCGATCGGGCGGGGCTGCCTGCGAGTGATCGCCTGGCGGGTCGGGTCTGGTGTCGCCTATCAACTTAACCTCGCTCCAAGATTGCGGGGGTCCGTTTACGCCCGGCCGCGTGAGGCGGATAGTCCAGGCTGCTGCGATTGGTAGCACGTCGGTAGGTGCGCTTTCCAATCCGACAACAGGCTCTACGCGACCGTGAAACGGCGTCGATGTTTTTGACACCAACGCGCCGGTTTGGTGCCGTCTCAAGACGTGCCTGCCAACCCCACTAGTCGCTCGGCGCCGGTCAGTTGAACGTCGCCGCTCAGCTTGCCGATCTGTCCAGCCGTCAAGGATGGAGCGAGAATCCAGCGTTCCACGCGGCGGGACGCAGCTGGGGTCACGGCGAGGTCCACGACCTTGCGGCGCGCGCGGCGTCGATACTCGCCGGCCGCGGCGTGAGGGCCGGGGACCGTGTCGTGATCGCGCTGCCCGACGGCATCGGGTGGGTCGCTAGTTTCCTTGCCACAGCTCGCATTGGGGCGGTCGCGGTGCCAGTGAACCCGCTGCTCACCGCGGACGATCACGCCTTCATAGTCCGGGACAGCCAGGCACGGCTCGTGCTCAGCACGGAGGGCCTCGCGGTGCGCTTCACGGACGCCGGGTGGCTCGATGTGCAGGAGCTGCTCGGCCGTGCGGCCGGTGCTTCGCCGGCCGCTGCGCAGCCAATGGGCAGGGCGGCTGCGCTCTATGCGCAGTACACATCCGGGACGACAGGTCGACCGAAGGCAGCGGTGCACGCTCACGGCGACCTGTGCGCATACCACGAAGCCGTCGGCGCGACGGCGCTCCAAATCACGCCTCGCGACGTCGCTCTTTCGATATCAAAGCTGTACTTCGCCTATGGCTTCGGGAACGCCCTGGTGTTCCCGCTGTTCTCCGGATCGTCCGCCGTCTTGGTCGAAGAGAGGCCCACCCCGGCGGTCATCGAGGACTTGGTGGCTCGTCACCGCGTCACGGTCCTGTACGGCGTGCCGTCGGCGTACGCGAACCTCACAGCCGAAGCAGACCCAGCCGCGTTCAGGTCGGTACGCGCCGGCGTGTCCGCCGGGGAGACGCTGCGCGTCTCCCTCGCCGAGCAGACCGCCCAGCTGCTGGATGCGCCAGTGCTCGAGCAGCTCGGATCGACCGAGGCGGGTCACGCCTTCTGCGCGAACACAGTGCACGCGAACGTCCTCGGGTCTGTCGGGCGGCCCACCGACGGCTACCAGGTCGAGCTACGAGACCCGGACGGCAATCCCCTCGCAGGCGCCGCTCGGGGAGAGATGTGGGTCAGGGGACCATCGCTGCTGCTCGAGTACTTGAACCTGCCAGTCCAGACCAGCGAGGTGCTAGTCGATGGGTGGCTGCGCACGCACGACCTCGCGATCCGCAGCCCGGGCGGAACGTACACTCACATCGGTCGCACCGACGACATGGAAATGGTCGGCGGGATCACCGTCTCCCCGATCGAGATCGAGGCGGTACTCGGGAAGCATCCGGGCATCGTCGAGGTGGCAGTCGCAACGCGTGCGAATGGCCGCGGAGCGACCGGGGTGTATGCGTTTGTAGTCACCCGCGCCGAGGAGCGCGATCACGGGTCGCTGCGGTCGGAACTGCAGCAGCTCGCTCGCAGTGAGCTCGCTCCGTTCAAGGCGCCACAGCAGATCCAGTTCGTCGAGGCGCTGCCCCGCACTGCGACCGGGAAGCTGCGCCGCTTCCTGCTGCGCGAGGGGACCTGGTGAAAGACGCCGCCACAGCTCCTCGCCCCGTTTCGTCTGCCGTTCCGTCCGCGAGTCGCCTCGTGTTCTCGTCACGGGACGGCCTGTTTCACGCGGGCGCCGCACCCGTCCGGCAGCCGCTGATCGCGGATTCGTGGCTGATCGCCGACGGCAAAGTGCGTGCGCTCGCGCTGCACGAGCAGCGCTTTTGCGAGGCGTGTACCAGGCTGTTGCCTGACCTGGGTGGGAGCACCGTAAGGGCGTTCCTGCGGTCGGTTCGCCCGCTGCTGCCACGCACGGGCCGTTGGTTCCCCCGCATCGAACTGCAGCAGGCGCCGGCCGCGGAATTGGCGGTGTGGCTACGTCCGGCGCCCGACCCGGCGGCCCGCACCACCCTGTGGATCGCACCGGGCGCGGATCCGCGGTCGCACCCGCAGGTCAAGGGCCCGGACCTCGGGGTGCTCGCCGTACTGCGAGAGCAGGCACACGCCGAAGGCGCCGACGACGCGGTGCTGTGCGCCAGCGATGGCAGCATCCTCGAGGCTGCGCACTCCTCGGTGGTCTGGTGGCGCAACGAGATCCTCTGCATCCCGACGGCGGAGAGCCGGATACTGCCGTCAGTCACGCGGCGGCTGCTCCTCGAGCGCGCCGCACGTCGCCGCATCGGCGTGATCCGCGAGCACATGCGACCAGCCGAGCTCGACGCGGTAGAGACCTGGACCCTGAACGCTCTGCACGGCATTCGCCCGGTCAGCAGTTGGATCGCATCGACGGGCAGACGCGAAGCGCCTGCGGTGCTCCCATCGCGCCTTGTGGAGTGGACCGAGGCACTAGACGAGCTGATGGTCGCAGTCGACGACATCCCGATCGAATAGCCCACGATGCGCACCCTGCTGATCGACAACTACGACTCCTACACATTCAACCTCTACCAACTGATCGCCGAGGTCTACGGCACGACACCGCGGGTCCTCACCAACGACGCCTCAGAGTGGGACACCTTGGACTTCACCGCGTTCGACGCGATCGTGATCTCACCTGGCCCGGGATCGCCGCATGTCCCGCGCGATATCGGCGTGTGTCTGGACATCGTGCGCACCACATCGCTGCCACTTCTCGGCGTGTGCCTCGGACACCAAGCGATCGCGTGCGCCGGCGGCGGTGCCGTCGTCCGCGCCCCGGCGCCCCGCCACGGATACCTAGAGCGGATCACCCACACAGGCGAAGATCTATTCGACGGGTTGCCCCAGGGCTTCACCGGCGTGCGCTACCACTCACTCGCAGTCGACACGCCGCTACCGGCAGAACTCGAAGCGACAGCATGGGCGGAGGACGGAGCGGTCATGGCACTGCGCCACACGCAACGGCCCCTGCACGGCGTGCAGTTTCACCCTGAGTCGATCGCCACCGAATACGGGCCGCAGCTACTAGAGAACTTTCGCGGCCAGTGCATGAAGGGCGCCCGTGTTTGAGCACGCGCGCACCTGGTCACTGCGGTTCTGCAGCCTGGACTTCCCGGTGAGCACCGATCGCGTGTTCGAGGAGCTGTTTGCCGCGTCCACCCATGCCTTCTGGCTCGATAGCAGCCTCTTGGACCCCGGCCTCTCCCGCTTCTCGTTCCTGGGTGACGGCGGCGGCCCATACGGCGAGGTGCTGACCTACTACGTCGCTACCGGCACCGTCGAGGTGCGCCCGACCTCGGGTGCACCAACGCTGATCACCGGCTCGATCTTCGACGCGCTCGAGCAGCGCCTGGCAGACCGGGCCGTCCCAGAGCACCCGGAGTTGCCCTTCGATCTCACATGCGGCTACGTCGGCTATCTCGGCTATGAGTGCAAGGCCGACTGCGGCTCAACGAACCGACACATATCCCCGACCCCTGATGCCGCCTGGATCGCGGCGACGCGGCTCGCCATCATCGATCATCTAGAGCACAAGACTTGGCTGGTCGCCTTGTGTGGCGGCGACCGGCAGGGCGCGCATACAGCCGAGGAGTGGCTCATCGACGCGCATGCCCGCCTGGCATCGCTTCCCGCGCACCCGCAGTCGGCCACCGCGACCAAGAGCAACATCGATTTCGACCCCGAGCCGTGGCTCGTGCGGCCCCGAGGAACCTACGTCGCAGACATCGAGCACTGCATAGAGCAGCTACGCGCGGGGGAGAGCTACGAGATCTGCCTGACGAACACGATCGAGATGCCGTTCACGGGAAGCCCGTTGGAGCTGTATCTCCGCCAAAGGCAGACGAATCCCGCACCGTACGCCGCGTATCTAGGACTCGACGGGATCGACGTGCTGTGCTCCTCGCCCGAGCGATTCCTGAAGATCACCCGCGACCGGACCGTTGAGTCCAAGCCAATCAAGGGCACCGCGCGACGGCACGAGGACCCGGTCGCTGACGCCGCGGCACGAGACGAGCTCGCGGCCAGCGCGAAGAACCAGGCCGAGAACCTGATGATCGTAGATCTTCTGCGCAACGACCTTGGCCGTGTCTGCGACGTCGGGACGGTCTGCGTTCCGCGACTGATGGTGGTCGAGTCCTATGCGACCGTGCACCAGCTCGTATCGACCGTCCGCGGCCAGCTTCAGCGCGGCACGAGCACCGTGGGCGCCGTACGAGCGTGCTTCCCAGGCGGATCGATGACCGGCGCCCCCAAGCTGCGCACGATGGAGATCATCGACACGATCGAGACACGCGCACGCGGCATCTACTCCGGTGTGATCGGCTATTTCGGGCTGAGCGGCACCGCCGATCTGAACATCGTGATACGGACGATCGTGATCCAGGGCAACCGGCTAACCGTAGGCGCCGGCGGCGCGATCGTTCTGGAGTCCGATCCAGACGAGGAGTTCGAGGAGATGCTGCTGAAGGCACGCGCGCCGCTGAGCGCCTTGAGCTACCAGGCGCCGGACGAGCAGCCGATCGACGCTGCCACCTCCCCATAGCCGGCGATGCCCGACTGCCCGCGGCCCGTCCTGCTCGCCGGCGAGTGCCACGTCTGGTGGGCCAGCACCACGTCGGCGCGTCTCAGTCTGCTCAGCTACCTCGATGCCAGCGAGCGCACCCGATGGGCCAGCTTCCATCGCTGCGCGGACCGGGCGCGCTACCTGACCGCTCACGCGCTTGCGCGGCTCGTGCTCGCCGCCCACCTTCATCTGCCCCCAGCCAGCATTCTCTTCGCCGCAGACCCTTGCCGACGCTGCGGCGAGCCGCACGGAAAGCCGCGTGTGATCGGCGACGCAGGGATGGAGGTGTCGATCACGCACTCCGGGACAATGGCCGGGATCGCCGCCGCATTGTGCGTCCCCATCGGAATCGACGTTGAGGATCTTCGACGCCCCGACCACGGGTCGCTCGCCGGCGCAGCACTCTCCGACACAGAGCACGCAACGCTCGCAGGGTTCACCGACCGCGAACGCCACCGAGCGCTGCTGGGCTACTGCACTCGCAAGGAGGCGCTGCTGAAGGCGACAGGCGACGGCCTGACGCTCCCCATGCACGCGCTCACCGTCGCAGGCCCGACGCAACCGCCGCGGCTAATCTCCTGGGAGTCCCGGCCCAACCTCGCCTCCCAGATGCGCCTTTACGACCTCCACCCGGCCGCCGGACACGTAGCGTCGCTGGCCGCCGTTGGAGTCGACCTAGCCGTCCGCGAATTTTGGGGAGACCGACTGCTGCAGGCCGCCGCGACCACGGCCGAGCACCCACGGACTCTCCTTTGAGCGGCTATGCCTCACCCGTCACGGCCAGCGCGTCCCGCAGCGCTGACTTGCTGACCTTGCCGACGCCCGTCAGCGGAAACGAGTCGAGAATCTGCAGCCGATCGGGCACCTTGTAGGCGGCCAACCCGCGCCCCCGCAAGAACTGAGCGAGCTCCCGCAACGTCGGTGGACGCCCGCGCGGTATCACGCATGCGCACGCGCGCTCGCCCATCACCTCGTCTGGGATCGCGACAAGGGCTGCCTCACGAACGGCGGGATGGGCGAGCAGGTGATCCTCGACTTCGTCTGCCGCGATCTTGTCACCGCCGCGGTTGATGAAGTCGCGTGCGCGTCCTTCGACGATGAGGTTCCCGCCAGGTGTAAGCCGGACGAGATCCCCGGTTCGGAAGAAGCCGTCCTCGGTGAACGCCGCCGCGTTGTACTCCTCCGCACGGTAGTAGCCACGGATCGTGTACGGGCCGCGTACCAGCAGCTGCCCCAGTTGACCGGCCCGGACGTCTTTGCCGGCGCCGTCAACGACCCGCACTTCGTCGGCAGGAGATATCGGTCGGCCTTGGCTGATGCGGCGTATCCCCTCGGGGTCCTCGCGGCGGGTTTGACTGAGCAGCCCCTCCGCCATCCCAAATGACTGCTGAAGGGTGCAGCCAAGCGTGGAGCGGACACGCCGCGCGGGCTCCACGCCGAGCTTCGCCCCGCCGACTTGCAAAAGCTCAAGGCTTGAGAGGTCGTGGCTGTTGTACGGGACGGCGTCCATCCACATCAGCACGAGTGGTGGCACGAGCGCGCTGAACGTGACTCTCTCGCGCTCGATCAGAGGGAATGTCTCGTCAGGGCTGCCCATGAGTGCGAGCACCGCCCGGCCGCCCGCATGGAGCGTGCCGAGCACCCCTGGACACCCGAGCGCGAAGTTGTGCGCCACTGGCAGCGCCGCGAGATACACCGAGTCGCCGTCTAGCCCCGCGATCTCCCCGCTGACACGGAGGTTGTACGCATAGTCATCGTGGGTGCGAGGGATCAGCTTTGGAGCGCCGGTCGTGCCACCGGAGAGCAAGAACAGCGCGACGTCGCCGGCGTCAGGTTCGGGAAGCTCGATCGGATCGCTGTCCACGTCGCTGAGCGCTACGAACTCGCCAGCGTCGCCGGCAACGAACACCTGCTCGAGCGTGGGGCACTCGTCCTGCACTTCGCTGGCGAGCTCACGGTAGTCAAAGCCCTGAGAGCGATCCGCCACTACATACCCAACCGCACCGGAGAACTCGCAGAGGTAGGAGATCTCGCTGCGCCTGTGTGCAGGGAGCGCCATGATCGGCAGCGCCCCGAGGCGAAACAACGCGAACGACACCGTGATCAACTCCGGCACGTTGGGAAGCTGAACGACAATGTGATCGCCCTGGCGAACGCCACGTTCTGCAAGCCCGGCGGCGAGGCGATCTACCCGCGCGGTCAGCTGCACATAGCTGAAGCGCTCCTCGCCGGCGACGAGCGCGGTCCGATCACCGTAAGCCTCGCCCCACCCGCGGAGCAGCGCTCCCAGCGTTCGACCCTCCCAATATCCGTCCCGGCGGTATTGAGCCGTGACCTCTCCAGGCCACGGCACGCACCCCTCCAACACGTCCGTTCACCTCACCTTTGGCAACAGCAAGCAGTCGAAGGTTTACGGCATCAGCCGATCGAAAATCCAGTCTTTGCCCGACTCGGACCGGCGATAGCGCCGACGATTGGTGTGGACGTCGCCCTTTCCCTGCCAGAACTCGATGCTGTCGGGCGTAATCCGGTAGCCGCCCCACTGGCGCGAGCGCGGAACCTCCTGGCCCGCGAAGCGTTGCTCGACTTCAGCGAAGCGCTGTACGAGAGCGTCCTGGTCGGCGATCGTCTGCCGCTGGTCTGACGCCCACGAGAGCAACTGCACCTCATGCGGCAGCGTCGCAAAGAAGCTGTCTGACTCGACGTCGCTCAGCCGCTCGACAACGCCCTCGACGCGCACCTGCCTCGCCAGCGCAAGCCACGCGAAGCACAGCGCCGCACGTGGGTTGCTAGCCAGGTCGGTGCCCTTGCGGCTGTCGTAGTTGGTGAAAAACACAAACCCGTGGTCCACGCGGGCGATGTCTACAAGTCGCGCTGACGGACGGCCCTGCGCGTCGGCGGTCGCCAGCACAACGGACGCCGCCGTCGGATCGGCGACATCGCGTGAACTCCACTGCGCGTACCACTCATGGAACTGCGCGAGCGGATCGCCTCCTATCTCGGCCTCTATCACCAACGTCGAGTTCGTATGAGTGTCTGCCGCGTCGATCATAGCCTTCAATACTTTCCAGTTGCGTTTGACAGAGGTGACATCCGTGGCCCGTATGGCGCCTCGTCCAACCACACGCCGAACGGCCGAAACGTTGGAGCTAGTGTGGCCGCCGCTCGCTGTAGAAGACAAGCGCCAACACGGTCGCGGCGCAAGTGCGCAAGCGCGGCACTCGCGGCCTGCTCGTTATAACGGGCTGCCTGGCGACGGGTGCGATCGAAGTCCTCGATCGCACCGCGCGCGCGGCTAGGGTGAGTTGCCGCCATCGCGGTCACGATCGCGCTCGCAGCAGCATCCGCGTCAGCGATTCCACTGTTCATACCGCGCGCCCCAAACGGAGCGAAGAGATGCGCAGCCTCGCCCGCGAGCAGCATTCGGCGGTGCTGGTCGGTGAAGGTCTCCGCGACGACGTGGTTAAAGCGATAAGTAGAGACCCATCGCACCCGGTCGCGGTACCTATGATCGACCACCCCGGGGAGCCAGTCCGATAGTGCGGTCGGGCTGGTGAGCCGCTCGGGGTCCTCGCCGGTCTTGCACTGCAGATCGATCTGCCAGCCGCCAGCGAACGGAATCAGCAACACATTACGACCGGCGAGAGCTGGATGACGGTAATGGAACACCCGCTCGACCGGCATCGGATCGACGGGGTCCTCTTCGAGGTCGACAATCACGTGCACACTCTGAGACCGCGAGCCGCGCATCTTGATGCCGAGCGATTGACGCACCGTCGACCTTGCCCCGTCGGCCGCGACGATGTAGTCAGCGTGCCAGGAGCGGCCGTCCTCAGCCTCGACGGTCGCCTGCCCGGCGGTGGAGCGCGCCGCCGTGATCGGAACTGACCAGATGACCTCCACGCCAGCATCGATGCACGCATGGCGAAGATGACGCTCGGTATCGGGCTGTCGCAGGCTGACGAATGGCGGGATCGTCTCGGGCGGCAGCGGCGGGTAGGTGCGGGAGAACACCTGCCGGCTGCCGTAGACGGTGCGCTTAGTCGACCAAACTAGCCCGTATGCGACGAGCTTGGCCGCTAGGCCGGGCGACATGCGCTCGAGCAGCTTTAGCGACTCGCGGTGCAGGAACAGCGCCCGGCTGCCGTCACGCACCGTCTCCTGCGAGTCGGACTCGAGCACGATTGGCGAGAGACCAAGCGACTGCAGAGCGAGCGCCGCACTCAGGCCAACGGGCCCGGCACCAACCACGAGTACCTGGTGGCAACTCCCGTTACCGTTCGCCTTGCCTGCCGGGAGTGGCGACCGAGTGCTCTCCATCGCTCACAGATCAGCCAAGTGGCGGCCAGCACAGAAACCAAGCACAAGCGCCGAGGCGATCGTCGCGCCGCCCGCATTCACCCCCGGTCCGAAGATCCGGGCCGCGGCGTTCCCGGCGGCGTAGAGACCGGGCACCGGATCATCGTTGTAATCCAGCACCCGGCCACATGAGTCGGTGACCGGCCCGCCCTTGGTGCCGACGGCGCCGGGCTGCACGGGGATCGCACTGTACGGACCCGTCGCGAGCGCGCCGAGGTTAGGGTGCGGCGCGTCCGAGTCGCCCATGTAGTTCTCGTATGCCGTTTGGCCTCGCCCGTACTGGCGATCTACGCCTTCCTCGACCCCGGCATTGAATCGCACGACGGTCTCGGACAAGCCGCTCCCATCAATGCCGCAGCGCTCGGCGAGCTCCTGCAGCGTGCCGGCAGTGACCGCGGCGGGCGGCTCGTCGACCCGGGCGGCATACCCCCGAAGAAGTACCGCTCGCGATACCGTCGATCGACGATCGCCCACGCCGGGACGTTTGCCCACCGGCCGGAGGCGGGGTCGACCTCCGCGAACGCGAGCGCGCAATTGTGCGCCGACTCATTCGTAAAGCGCCGCCCACGGCTATTCACCCAAATCGAGTGGGGCGCCATTCGCTCCCCCATGCAAAGCGGCGACGGCGCACGCTCCGTGCCGCTGCTCGCGGCGGGCAGTGTCGGCCATGCCCATGTCTCCGCGAGATGCGCGAGTCGAGCACCCACGGCCGCAGCCATCCTGAGTCCGTCACCCTCGTGCAATGGAGGGCTGGCAGGGTGAGTCAACGGAGAGTTCAGCAGATCGTCTCGGAGCGACTCCGCCCACTCGAACCCACCGCACGCCAGCACCACGCCGCAGTCGGCGTGCAGCTTCTCCCCATCCACGGACACACCAAGGACCCGGCCGTCGTCGACTAGCAGCCGGTCGGCTCGAACTCCCAGCCGCAGCTGCACACCGGCGTCCAGACAGGCAGCCAGCAGCCCGGCGATGAGGCCGGAGCCGCCGCACCATTCACCGGCACCGTGGCGGGCACCGATCAGCTCCATCGGCACTCCCGAGGGCGTGAGATGCACACGATGGGCGAACACCTCGTCGCCGGTGAGGTACGGAGGGTTCGCCGGCTTACGCACCTTCTCCGTCCAACTACCGAGCACCGACACCTGCAGCGGCTGTACCTCAAGGTGCCGGCCGCTGGCGCGGCCGGAGGGCAACTCAGCGAAGGTGTCCGGGTAGTCCATCGGCTTCCAGTCGATAGGGCTGTGCGCTTCGACCCAACGCGCGAGCTCGCCGATCTCGTCGACGAACGTCTCCAATAGCGTCCCGCCGACGCTCGTCGCGTTGCAGTACGCGAGCGCATCCTCGCGGCTATCGCTGATCCCAGCCTGGGCGAGCAGATGATGGTTGGGTGCCCAAACGTATCCGCTTGAAGCCGCGGTAGAGCCGCCGATGAGGTCTGACCGCTCTAGCACTACGACGCGCCGTCCCGCCCGAGCGGCACGCAGCGCGGCGGTCAATCCCGCGCCGCCGGAGCCCACGACGATGACCTCGGGAGACTCAGTAACGGTCATAGGGATAGCGTAGTCGTAGCGTTCGCGAAAATGTGCCCCGACGGGCGGTTGGTCGGACGGTCGCTGCAGGCCATGCAGACTGGCTCACGCGGACATTTCCGTTTAGGAGCCGTGGCGGGGCATCCAGTTGAAGCGTCGCAGTGCGATCAGCAGTCCGAGGATACCCCAGCCGGCCATCCACAATAGATCAGTCCCAACGATGCCGGTTCCCTTGGTTTCCGGGGCGAACGCGGTCACTAGCGCGTGTCCCAGGTGCTGCACCGGGAAATAGCTCGCAAAGTGATACAGCCACTTGGGGAGTAGTTCGTTCGGGAAGAAGATCCCGGAGATGAACAGCAGTGGCAGGATCAGCATGTTCGTGACTGGCGGCGCTGATTCAGCGGATCGGATAAATGTGCTGAGCCCGAGCCCTAGACAGCAGAACGAAACTGCGCCAACCAGAGTCGTCACTACGGCGCCCGGGATTGTCGAGCCCGGCAGCTTCACGCCGAACACGAGCCAACCGATCAGTATCAGGACGATTACGAGTAGTACGGCAAGCATGCAGGCGAGCAGCACCCGTGAGACAAGAATCACCCAGGTCGGCGCGGGCACGGAGCGAAATCTCATCAGTATGCCGCGCTCACGTTGCGTGACGATCGAGATCGTCAACTCCCCGAACGCCGCCGAAATAAGTCCGAGCGCTGCTATATAGGGGACGTAGTACGTCGAGTTTCGGATCGTGTGACCGTTGACCTTTGTTGTGTTGTTGCCGAATACCGCGACGAAGATGAACAAGAACATGACGGGTATCGCCACGGTAAAAAAGCGTGACTGGGGGTTACGCCAAAACACCTTCAGGTCGTAGCGCGCCTGGTGCAGTATGAGCTTTATCCCTTTCATGGCTCCCTCGTTAGTTGGAGGTATATGTCCTCCAGGCTCGGGCGATTAACCTGAAGATCCACGAGCGGGTAGTCACGCTCGAGCGCCCAGTTGGTCAAAGTATTCAGCGCGGCCACCGGCTGGCGGACCCGTAGTCGTGCGGCGCTGCCCTCGGATACAGCGACGTTCGCTGCGAGCCCACCGGGTAGGTCGCCAACCGCGACACCGTTCGGGAGCGTGAAGCCAATCTCCGTGGGGGCACCGTTGCGCTGCGCAAGTGTCTCCGGTGTGCCCGACGCGACGATGCGACCCGCCGCGATCACTGCTACGCGGTCAGCGAGCCTCTCCGCCTCGTCCATGTAGTGGGTGGTGAGGAAAACGGTCTTGCCGAGCTTGCCCAGACTCGCGATGACGTCCCATGCCTGACGACGCGCCTGCGGATCGAAGCCAGTCGTCGGCTCGTCAAGAAAGATCAAGTCCGGGTCGCCAACAAGCGCGATCGCGACATCCAAGCGGCGCTGCTGACCCCCCGACAGCCGGCCCGTTCGCTGGTTTTCCTGTTCGGTGAGCCCGACGAGCTCGATCGTTTCCTCGACCAGCCGTGGCGCCGGGTAGTAGCCGGCGTAGAGCTTCAGCGCCTCGCGCACGGTGAGCTCCGGCACTAGCTCGCATCGTTGGAGGACCAGGCCGATACGCGCGCGCCACTCGCGGGAGGCACGCCACGGATCGACGCCTAGCACGGTGACCTCGCCGGCGTTGCGCTTGCGGAACCCCTCGAGGATCTCGACGGTTGTGGTCTTTCCGGCGCCGTTTGGTCCGAGGAACGCGAAGATCTCGCCAAGCCCGACTTCGAGGTCGATGCCTCGAACGGCCTCGTTGGAGCCGTAGGACTTCTTCAATCCGTTGATCGCGACAGCGCACTCGCTCATTGGCGGGGAATGGTAGGCAGCACCGGCTGGGACACCTAATTTCTCGGCGCGGTCGTGCGCTGCGGCTGCTCAAGCGAAGGATCGCTGCAGCATCTGCTGTGCTCCGCTGGCGAGCAGCACGCCATCCGATGACCACAAGCAGGCGCGCGCGCCAAGCAGACCGTCGTTGGAGATCAGGCCGCGGCTCTCGCTTAGCAACCATTCATCCTGCGGCGCGCGGCTGTGGAAGGCCACGTAGAGATCGAGACTCGGTGCCGCAAACGTCAACTCCGAGCGGGCGAATCCCCGCGAGACGGCCGGGAACTGATGCACGTCGATAAGTACGGTGGCGCGGCACGCATCAAGCCACGGATCGTCGAACACGGATCGCGGGCGAAATCGGTTCCAGGCGAGCACCACCGGGTCCTGCGGCTCCTCAGATCCCGGGTCGGGCCCCGTAAGAATCCGAATCTCGATGTTCTTCCAGAACGGCAGGGCAGGGAAGCCGTGGGCCTGCGCGAGCTCTTCGACAGTCGGCACCTCCGCCGGCGGCGCGATCTCTCCCGGCGTGGTCCACCCGCGGCGTGGCCCGGTGAGCTCACCGGCCGCCAATACGAGCGCCTCCAGCACAGGCCGCCCACTCTGCGTCATCGTGACCCGCAGCGACTCGACCCTCGACGTGGCACGCAGAGAGGTGACCTGCAGCTCGACGGGCTCGAAGTCAGCGCGTGCGAGATAGTGGCAGGCCATGCTTACGGGGTACGGGTGATCGGCTTGCGCGCTGGCTGCGCGCAGCGCGAGCGCGGCCATGTAGCCGCCGTTAGGGCCCCAGATCTCCCAATCCTTAGACGGAGTCGCGAGGTAGCGGCCTTCGCCGCTTGATGTCACTGCGGTGTCGGTCGCTAGGTCTCCCATTTGATCTCCTGGCGTCGTCGGTTATCGCGATCTTGGCGGGCAAAGAGTGTGTGATTGTGAGGAGACATAGCCGACAACGATCCTCCATCCATGCCGTCAGTCAGTTCGAGTGAAGGCCGTTGATACTCACTCGCACATCCACTGCCCGCTGCTCGCTGCCGCAGGTGTGTTCGATGATCGGCGCGAGTGCAGGGCAGGCAAACGGTAGAACCCTGTTGAATCGGGACCCCAGACAGAACTGAGCAAAAGCAGGGTTCGCGAGCGAGGAGCCGAGCGAGATCATCGCCAGGGAGCAGTCGATCGACTTCCACCGGCCATCGTCGTCCTTGACCTCAAGCCAGGCGTGATTGTCGATCCCCAGCATCGTCAGGAGCAGACCCTTCGCTACGCGGGCCTCCAACCCAGCCTGCTTGCATCGCTCGCCGAGGAGCATCGCAACTGCGGTGCAGTCAACCGCGCCGTGCTCAGCGATACGGTCAGTTTGGATCGCCAGTGCGTGCGGCATTACCTGAAACCGCATGCCATGCACGATTTCCCAAAACAGTGCTCTCAGGGTCTCTGAGCAGATCGTTTGTTCGGCACCACGGGTTACGACCGTCGCGGCGAGCTCGAACTGTGTGCTGGCGTGCGTGGCCACTCCCGCCGCCGCCCCAGAATGCATTTCCTCCTGCAGGGCGGTCGATGCACGCCACGGCGTGATCGACCCGTCGAAACGCTCCGGCTCTGGTTGTCTCACAAGCCAGTGCGGGTCGGCGGCACAGCCGCTCGGGTGGGCGCATCGTAGGCTCAATGTGAGCCTAACTTCACGCCGTTCGATCCAGGTAGGTGGCTTCTCAGCGGCGGCCCGTGCCACGACCAGCGCGCTCAGCTCGGGGATCGAGCGACGAGATCGTGAGTAGAGCGCGACGTTGAAGAGGTCCCAGCGATCAAAGCACTCCTCGCCGGCCGCGCCGGAGTTCGGTAGCCCACCGCGAACGAGTGCATCGAGGACGCCGTCGCTACAGCGAAGCATCTCAATGGCGGTGCCCCGGTCGATCGTCTCCTCGCGAAACTCGGGCGGGGTGGGGATGAGCTGTTCAAGTGAGTCCAGCCAGCCGCGCAGATCATCGGCGCCAAACACACTCGGGGAGCCCGACGGTACGCTGCTGCTCGTCGCGGCCGAGTTGTTCATTAGACAGCCGATCCATGCGGGCTGGCTACGAAGCGCTCCAGATCGCCGACCGTCTTTATGCGCATTGCTTCCTCTTCGGTGATCGCAGGAAGATCGAAGCGATCCTCAATCGCGACCGCCAGCTCGATCAACGTGAGTGAGTCGTACCCCAAGTCCTCGACGAGTCGATCCTCCGCGGCTGTGGACGCGACAGTTCTGGGGGACATGCGGAGAATCAGACCTCTCAGCTCGTTCACCACGGCATGCGATTGATCGGTCATAGGCTTCTTCCCACGGTCGGCACCGAGACCTCTGGTGCGTCGGTTTGCATGGCAGGTGCTTGCATCGTGCCGAGCACGGTGGCTGGATGCGCGACGCCGTGTCTGACCTCGTAGTCCTCGAGTGCGTGGCGAATCCCACCTCGCCACAGATGATCCGTGTCGCCGAGGAGATCGCCGAGGCCGATCAGTCGCAGGCGTTTGGCGAGCGCCTCGTAGGCAGCGTCCCAGCTCGCGGATACCTCGTTAACGAGTGGGTGCAACGCGTGAGGTACGAGCTGCGGCAGCCTCTGCTCCGGGCTCACGAGGATCGCGGTGAGCAGCGGGATCTGCTCGCAGACCATGCCAGAGATGACGTCGCCGTGCCCTTCGTGCACGCCTTCCCGGAGTGTCCGAACTCCGAACGCTATGTGTCGCGACTCATCCCGCGCGACGTTCAGCGCCCCCTGGACGAGTACCGGCAGCCGCTTGGACCGGCGTGCTGTTCTGATGATTGCGCGCTGCCCCGCGATCGCGAGAACCGCCTCGGTCAGCAGATGGTAGATAGTGATGCCCGCCATCCAGGCTGCACGATTGGTGGGGTCCATGCGTACCGCTGCGGTTGCGCGCACCAGTTCCGAGTCGAAGAACTGCGTGTGGCTCGCCGACGCACTTACTGACCGGCGTTCTGTGAGTGTGTCGACCTCGGTCGCGCTCGGCTCGCCCACTGCCTCTAGATAACGCAGGAAGAAAATAGTGTGACGCGCCTCGTCCGCCGCCTGTGTAGCGAGAAAGCATTGGGCGGAGTGAGTGGGGGCGGCCAACGTTAGGGCAGGGAGTGTTGTAGTGACGGCCGCCTCGCCGAGGAAGAATTGGTAGAGACGCAGGCGCAGCTCCCGCAACGTAAACGGACCGAGCGATTCCCAATCCGCCCGGTCCTGTTCCATTGGTAGCTCTCGCGTGGTCCACGCCTGTCTCTCCCAGCGATCGAAAAGCTCGATCGGGCCTACGAGAGAGTCTGCGCTCGCAAGCTCGGCGGTCAGCTCATCGACCGGGTCGGTATCCGTCGAAGGCTCGCTCATGCGTCAGTGGTGCCGATGTATGCCTGCACTGCCTGGCGGACACGGAATAGCAGTGCGCGCGTCGACGTGGCTGCCATCCAAGAAGGTAACTGTGGCGGCGAACGGGAACCCGCCTCTGGGGCACTTCGGAGGTATCTGCATCCCGACTGGCCTGAAAGGCACGAACCTGCGACCCACTGGTCTGTAATAGGTCAGATGTTCCGGGCCGATGCTCGCGCTCAGACTAACCACCGACGCATCGGGACCTCCCGGCCACGTTCCAGTCACGGGAACTTCCGTGTTGATTCTCGTCCCAAACGGTTCCGATGCGCCCAGCACCAGTCCCGGAAAGATGAGTTCCACCGACGCCGGGCCAGCGGCATCGACGTAGTACAGCACCACAGTGTGACCGTCGGCGGCTGGAGCCATCATGGTCGTAATTTCGGCGTGCTCTTGGACGATCTCTGAGCCAACCTGAATCTCTGCCAGCGCGCGCCCAAAGCCCATTATTGCGTCTGGCGAGCAGCCTTCCGGTCCCGCTTCCTTCAAAGTCTGAGTGTCACAGGTCGCCAGACCGAGGGAGGTCGTTTCAAGACCCATTCCGGCCGGAAGCGAAAGGTCGAGGTTAGTCATAGGGGACGGCACGGCCGCGTCGGTGGTGCCAATCTGGAACCCAAAGTGGACAGTTGTATGCGCCAGCAGGCTATACGGAGTGAACTGCGCAGTCATAGCCACTGTCTCTGACGCAGACGCGCAGGCAGGCAAACTGCACACGCACGCCACCAGCGCGATCATGATCAGTAAAGCTCTGGTCAAGACATTCACCTCCTATACCCGCATGGTTCCGGTGATGTGGATGATCAACTCAAGACGCCACCTTTCGAGAGTTCCCGTAATGTGGATGGCGGTCCCGTAAGCATCCTTGTAGGAGCCGCTACCGCCGTTGATGGTGACTGTGCCCGAGAAGTAAGAGTCGGCTCCGGAGACGCGGTAGGTCGACTCCGCTCCGCCGTAGATCCGACCGCCGCTCGTATAGCTGATGAATGATGAGCTGCTGCGTTCGCCCGAGTCGATGCTGTAGTGCAGCGTCATCGGGGCGTTGAACGTGCCGGAGGTCCGGCCCGTGGCTTCGACCTTGTGGTATTCCTGATGGACGATCTTCAGGGTGGCACTCTCGTTGACAGAGATCGTCTTGGCCGCGTGCGCCGACAAGCGCCGCTTGGGCCCGCCGGAGGCGTACACGCCGGGCGCAGCGACGACGATCGCAGCGGTCAGTAGGAACATTGTCGCGAGGCCCACACGGAGTCCCGCGACGCGCTGCGTTGGCATATCGCCCCTCATATCGCCTCCTGACCAATCGAAGTCGCAGTTTGTGGTCGAGCGCCCCTGTCAAAGAACTCTGTCACACCAAGCATTGACGCTACATAGCGAGGTGCGGACGGTCAAAAAACGCGATCAGGCATACCGCTGGAAGGCATGGCTGTCAGACTGGCGCGGTGGTTAGCGTCAGGCGACTGCCGGCACCGGAAGGCGCGCTCGCCGAAGTCTCTTCGTCGTGGGCGCGAGCTTCGGGTCGGTGTGCGGCAAGCCCGGGAGTAGCAGCTTCTGGCCACAATTCGGACAGACGATGTTGTCGCAGTGCTCAGCTCCGGAGGACTCCTCTCTGGTCCGAGAGTTCGCCATGGGTCGCTGCACTCCACTCAACGAAACCCCGACGTCGTCGGCTGCTGCAGCCACCTGTTCGCGCGCTCGCCGCAGTGTGCGCAGCTCGATTCGAAGGTCCGAGGACGAGAGTTTGAGCGCTATCGCACGGTCGAGCCACTGGTCTTGCTCGGCCGGCTCCAGTGGCGCGATTTCTTGATGATGCGTCCAGGTCAATTTGTCACGGCGCCGTGACAAATCGAACTGCGAGGCAACCCACGCTAGATTGCGCAGGCTGCCGTGATCGTAGCCTGTGAGCCGTGCGGCCTCTGTGTACTTTTCTCCCCACTTCTTTGTGCCGTATCGGATCCAGTCGCCGATCCACCACTGGCTTCCTCGACCGAGGGCCCCGAGATAGCGGCCCGCCTCCACCCACTGCGGATAATCCAGCTCTCCCTCGGGCTGCCAGCCGACCTTTGTGAGTCCATATGCACGCCGGCTTGTGCCCTTATGAGCGCCGACTGATCGAGACACGGGAGCTGCTGATACCGCAGACACGAGATGGTGACCTTGGGTTCGGTTTAGACCGCCGCTGGCGGGAATAGTGAATCGTTCCAGCCTATGAGTACCACAGCGGGAGTGGCCTCGCCACGCCTATGTGGTGAGTTTGGTTGGACCAATGGTCCAATCCGACATTTTGGATTTAGCCGATCCGGCCTATGTTGTGTGCTGCGCATTTGCCGGGCCTTACGGGGTCCGTGGGATGGAGGTGACCGTCATCGCGCGGTCGAGTTCCTCGAGGCGGAGCGCGACGTCTAGCTCCGGTAGGCAGGTTGGGAGGGTGCGGCCGAGTAGTTCCTCGGCCGTGCGCAGGTGGCTTTCGACGGTGTGCCGATCAATGTCGAGCATAGTCGCCGCAGCGCGACGGTTGCATTCCTTGTCGATCAGAGCACGCAGTGTCTGGAGCAGATCGAGGCCGCCGCCCTTGTAGCTGCGAACGGGTGCCAAGAAGTCCTCGAGCCAGCGTACTAGCGTGTCGTTCTGTACCGCGGCTGCGAACAGCGGGCTGTCGGCGTACCGCACCACGACCTTTCCGGGTGTGCGTAGCGCGACGACGAGCGCGTCGCGGGCTTCCCTGTGTGTCTGACGCCAGCCATCGAGTCCTCGTCGTGAGCCTCCGATGACCAGCCGTGAGTCGGTATGCCCGTTGCCTGAGAGTTGGCGCTCGACATCGGAGACTGCCAGCTCGTGCTGCCCTCCGAACCAGGCCCATACCGTATCGTCACCGCAAGGCACCTGTAGCAGCTTGCGCTCGAGCCCCTGCCGCAACTGCACAAGGATCTCGTTGGTCTCGGCGCCGGTGACGATTACGCCGAGATGCCAGTAGGCGTGAAGCTGATAGTCGAGCTCGTCGATGTGCGCTTGGTCGACCGTTTCGCCGGCGAGGAGTTTCTGGACAGTGTGGGCGCGGCGCTGCTCGAAGGGCCGCGCGACCAATTCGGACTCGTGCGTGTATTCCTCCTCGATCGATGCCGCGATATGAGCCAACACGGTCTCTTGCATGCGTCGCAGGTGCTGGAGGACGTGGCCGTTGTTCGATAGTCCGATACCCTCGGCCGCCAATGCCATGAAGTCACCGAGCTCGCCGTGCCCTGCGAAGTAGCGGCGTTGAATCGTGCCGAGGCTTACTCCGGCACGCGCCGCGCGCCGCGCCTGGGCCGCTGCAGCTGGCGGGATGGGTGCCGCGACTCGACCGTGTTCGATTGTCTGGAGGCTGTAGTTCACGACGGCCTTGACCGTCTCAAGCAGGCCAGCTTGGTACTCGGGATTCTCGTCACCTACTGGATCGGGGACGTCCTTCTGGATGCGGGCATAAACGGCCTGCTCGATCTCCAGCTGGCGTGACCGCAACCATTCGACCGCGCGCGAGCGGATCTCGTCAAAGCAATCGTCACCGCTGTCTGCACCGTTGCTCATTTATCCCTTTTCCCCTTCTTTGGCATGGGTGTACGCAAGTGGTGCGATTCCACTATCGGCCGTGTACGTTCCTGATATCCACTATCCCCAGGAGCGATCAAGACAAACCGGCGAATGTATGACCCGAACATCAGCACGCCCTTCACCCTCAGCGTCGTGGCCGACAATCCTTCGGAGTGTGTCTTCGTGGCCGTCCGTGCGTTCGATCATCCGCGAGCGCGATGCGCGCCGTAGTGCTTGCTTGATCCGTTAGAAATCGCATATCTCTCACTCCATATAAGCGCCGAGCGCGACGCCAGCGTTCATCTGTAGACCCAATGCTGGGGTTGCGGGCGGCCAGAATGTACGCATCGGAAAGCTCGACATTCGAGACAATGAAGCCTCACAAGAGTCTCGGCAAGCTGTTCCCAATCGTGCGCAACAATCCAGGTCGAGCCGTTCATCGGGTAGCCTCGTCGTCGCACCGATAGCCGAGACGGGCTGATATTTCGTCGGCTGTGGCGAGGAGATGCGCCTGTAGCTGGTTAGCCATCTCCTCTACAGAGATTATGGACGAGTGAGCCGCCATGTCGACCGCAGCGACGACATCTCGACTCTCGTCCCGAACCGGCGCAACAATCGAGATCTGACCGACCTTGAACTCTTCGTCGTTGACGGCCATACCCTCCTCGTGCACATGCTCTAGCTCGGTACGCAAGGCCTTCTTGCTCGTGATCGAGTTGGGACCGCTACGTGCGAGCGTCATGTTGCCGATCACGTTGCGTTGCTCGGACCCTGGAAGATTGGCGAGCAATACCTTGCCCATCGAGGTGCAGTAGACGGGCAGATGAGAACCGGGACGGAGATCCAGATCAACCATGTAGTGTCCACGGCTTGCCCGAGCTGCCACAGCAAACCGACGTGGAGGAAGCCGACAAAGCAATCCCGGCACCGCAAACGCGCCGGCCTCCGCTCGTTTCAGAGTCCGTGGCATCCTTCACCTTTGGCCAATACCAGCGCGCGTTCAAGAGTCACCAGCGGGTCTACTGCCCCATCCTTCCGCGAGCGCATCTTGTCCGACCCAAGAAACTCAAGGTAGCTGTCGATACGCCAAATTGTCGTGGCGAACAGCAGACGCCCGCTGTTTAGCTTCACCACGAGCACTTCTGCTCTCCCCAACGCCCGCCACTCAAATCCTGCAATCTTTGACCACGGCACCCACTTGTATGACACGACTTGGTGAACGGTGAGCCCATCTTTCCCAATCGTTATGCCCATGCGTCGCACGAGCAACAACTCGACGAGACCAAATAGTGCCAGTATGAGTAGAGCACCGAGGAGCTTCCGCTCGACGGATACCGGCGCGAATACAATCTCCCGCACAAAGCCCAGAAGAACAAAGCCGAGGGGCACCATTAGGGCACGGCGGCTGTGAATACCTCGATACTCGGGTTTCGGCCACACCACCTCCGCCAACCGGGCAGCCGCACCCATAGGCTGCGTCTCCGGTAAAGATATGAACTTAGCTGTCTGCCGTACCGTCACGAACGACCCCTCCGTAGGTAAGTGGGTTAGCAGCACCTACACAAAGAGCGCGCGAGCCGTAAAACAATCCGACTACACGCTCACCGTGAACTTGGCGCAATAGAGATCCATGTGCGAAGTAACTATTCATGCTTCTCTCTTAACCGCAGCGGTTGAAAAATGATCTCTATGCGCGGAGCCAGTGCCCTTATCGGTCCAGCCCGGCTACACAGGCAGGCCCTGCAGATACAGAATGTAGTCGCCCAGCTCCTCGATTCGACGTTCAGCCTCAGAGCGCTGCGTGGGTAAGATATTCGGTAGCGCCTCTACCTGATGGTCAAGCTGCTGGCGAAGTGCAGCCAGCATGGGTTGATGGTATTTACCTATGTCGATGCGAGTAGTTGTGTGAGTGGGTTGTCTGCCGATCTCCTCAAGCAACTCCCGTGCTGCGTCCATGCAGCCGACGGCCTGGACATAGGCATCACACTGCCAGGCATCACGTTCCCTTCCGCCTCGGATCACCGATATCTCAGCGAGTTGCTGGGCTGCAAGCCCAAGCTTCCTGTAGAGACCCGCTCGCAGTTGTTCGACCATCGGGCTCCGCACCAGCAGCATGGTCGAACTCATGGGGCGACCCGGGGAGTGTGGTATGGAGGATCGCCGGGACCTCATGCGAGCGTGCCTTGCTCGTCGTCGCGTCGGTATCCAAGTCGCGCGGAGATGTGGTCGGCGGTCGTGACGAGGTGCGGCCCCAGCGCGTCGACGAGCTCCTCGACGGAGATCATCGAGGAATGGACAGCTATGTTGATCGCGGCGACCACCTCTCTCGACTCGTTGCGGACGGGTACCGCCATCGAGTAGAGCCCCTCAGCGAGCTCTTCGTCGTTGACCGCCATCCCCTCCTCGCTTACATGCTCGAGTTCGGTGCGCAGTGCCTTCTTGCTGGTGATCGAGTTGGGCCCCTTACGGGTGAGCGTCATCTTGCCGATCAGCTCGCGCTGCTCGTTCTCAGGTAGGTACGCCAGCAGGATCTTGCCCATCGAAGTGCAATAGGCCGGCAGCCGCGAGCCGGGACGGAGGTTGAGGTCGATCTTGTGCTGGCCACGGCGGAAGCTGCGGGCACGATCGACATACAGGATCTCAGGACCGTCGAGCACCGCCAGATTGACGGTGTAGGAGGTCCGCTGACGCAGCTCTTCCAGGTAGGGGCGCGAGTGCTCACGCAGACCCGTCGAGTTGAGCGCCGACATGCCGAGGTCGGTGACACGCAGCCCCAAGCGATACTTACGCGACGCGCCCTGCTCCATAAACCCGAGCGCGACGAGCGTAATCACGTAGCGATGAGTGGTGGAGCGGCTCATTCCCAGGTCGTCGGCGATGTCGGCGATGCCGAGCACCGAACGCTCGGGCGTGAAGCAGCCGAGGATCGCGAGCCCCCGCTCAAGCGACTGGGAATATCGCGGCTCGAGGAGGCTCGGTATCGACCATTCGCCGTCCCCAGGTGAACCTTTGACTCTTGGGCTCATAATCGACAACTCGTTAGGGGATCGGGAAGGCTGCATGGGCCGAGCGCCACCCCCTCGCGCTCGACCATGATCGACCCTCTCCGGTCGAGCCCGGCGTGTAGCAGATCACCCGTCTCAGAGTCGAGCGTAGTCGCCGCGAATCGCTCTTGATCTAGCATGGGCGTGCACTGTCGGCGTGCTGACATCAATAGAGTCACGCCGGGCTTAACGGTCGGCGAAGTGATTGGATGGATACCCCGCCGACCATTGACGGACTCGCCGCCATTTTCAAATAGATGGGGCCGGCGAGCCGAATGGGCAGTGTCTCGCCGGCCCCCTGACGGACCGCCGTGGGAGTAAGCCGACCGGCGACTCACTAGGCCTCGCCGGCTCCGGCGGCTGGCCCCGCCATTTCACGACGCTTCGACAAGCCGGGCAGCCCCCAGGAACCGGTCCTGGCTGCCCAGCTTGTCACGGGACTCGACCAACGACCCAGCCCGGCGCGGCGCAGACGGTTCGCCGACCTGGACCACCTCACCCCCTGCGGATGCCGCCCCATACGGCGCCCGCGTCTCCCTTGGGTGGTGCCCTGCTGGATGGTGTCCCTTCGCGTCATGCGGCTAGCGAAACTCACGGACGGTTTGTCGTGAGGCGCTTCGCTGCATCCAAGAGTCGCGCGATGTGCCGTCCTCATCGAGTGGCTCCAAAGGGGCGCAGTGCGTCGCCACTCGACAACCGAGGTCGCTTGCCGCGATTCCCCGAGCTTGGGCTTGAGCGCCACGACCGCCGACCGAGTATCCACGTTGTTGTTTACGGTCAGTGGGCTGTGTATCGAGAGTCGTTCCTCGACCTGCCCGATCGCCGGGTGTTGGTCATCGGTATTCCCCCACAAGCGCCGAACCCAATCATAGAAAGCCAGCTCGTTAAAGGCTCCACGAGCACCGCAGCGCAGCACTTGCGCAAAGGAGGCTGGGCCGTAATCAGCCAGACAATCGCAAGCGAACATCGCCTTAGACTCGGTCAGACCTTCATCCTGCCAACGCCTTCCGGTTATGCGAGCTTCCGGCTCGCCGCGACAATCTCGAATTACGGCTGGTTGCCAGGCGCAGTTCTCCTGAACGCCGATGACTACAGCAGGCTTTGGCAGACGACCCGCGCCAGTCAGCTTGCCGTCGCACTCAAGCCAGGGGTCTCCACCATTCAGGGAAAGCTAGCGGTACAGGGCGCACTACCAAACGAATCTGCATTGACGGTACAAACTGCAGAAGAACGCCAGAGACAGGTCAGTACGGTTCTTGGTAGCACTCTCTCGCGCTTGGATCAAACCTCGGCAATCGTGCTGATCGCGGCGATAGTTACAGTCGTCGCAATGATGATCTCTGCCGTCTGGCAGCGACGGGGAAGACTCGACGCGTTGATATCAATGGGGATGAGCTTCAATCAATTGGCGCGGCTTGTATTCTACGAGAGCGGGTGTGTGCTTCTCGGCGGATGCCTTATCGGGGTCATAAGCGGAATCGTTGGCCAATTCCTCGTCGATAGCTGGCTTCGTCACAGCACGGGATCGCCAGTAGTATTCGCGGCCGCCTGGTCGCTCGGCCTGCGAACAATCCTGATCGCCATTGCGATCTCGATCACAGCGGCGATGGTCGCCGTTCTACGGACCGTCGGCTTTCGGCCGAAGACAACCTACTCGACCGAGTAAATGGTCGGCCGTTGGAGCGTAATCGATCTCCTTTGTGTTCTTACTCGACCGCGCTGCAAAACACGGAGCGATCCAACTTACCCATAGCTGGGGAAACATCGTACATCTGATAGCGAAGAGGCTTACTTTCTAACAAGTCCGGATCACACGAGCGGCACTGATTCCGCTACCGTCGGAGAGACCCAACGACGGAATCCATAGACTATGCGTCTGCTAACGTCTAGCCATGTATACCGCTCATGATGAGAAACGATGTTGGCCTCGGACAAAAGCACACTCGCCCCAGGGTTGCGGATACTGTCGAGTGACACAAGGGCAGAGGTCTATCGCTTGTATGCCGTCCTACGCTCGCTGGATGATCTCGTGGATGATGATCAGCCGCAGGCCACCCAGCGAGTTGCTGCTGTCGAGCGCTGGGCGCGCAACGAGTATGCCGACACTCCCGAGACCCGCATACTGACAGAACTCTCACGGCGTCACACGCTACCCGCGCAAGCATTTCTCGAATTCTGCCAGGGGATGCGACACGACATCGCGCGCGCGGTTATCTACACCGAAGACGATCTCGAACTCTATTGCCAGCGCGCAGGTGGTTCGGTCGGGGTCATGCTCGCACATCTCCTCAAGGCCCGACGGCCCGAAGACAAGGAGAAGATGGCCACACTTGGTAGAGCGATGCAACGAACGAACATCTTGCGTGACATTGACGAAGACGCCACTCATGGCCGCGTCTACATCGCTCGCAGCACGATCGAGCGCTTTGGAGCGCCCGCGCCCGGGATGCGTGCCAAGCTTCTCCGCGATCAGATAGCCCGCGCCGATGCACTGTACGAACAAGCGATGGGGGCCACCTCGTTGACTGCTCGCAGCCAACGAGGCATGGAACTCTGCACGATCCTCTACCGCGAGATCCTGCGCCAGATCGAGCGAGACGGCTATGGGCGCACAGCCGGACCTGTGGTAGTGCCCGCCTGGCGTAGACATCTGTTGATCGTCAAGCATCGTCTCGGACTGAGCGGGAGACACCCACACTATCTTTAGCTCGGTCATGGACCCGAGCCGGGGATAGAGTCCGCTGATCGGGACGCAGGCCACATTTGGACGGTATGCTTGGGGGATGACGAACGAGATACGTAGTCTATGGCTTCGTTCTCGTCGAGGTACACCTTCTGAATGGTATTCAAGGCGAGTTAAGGCGAGACACAACTTCCCGTCCGGTCGGCGTGCCTATCTGGCAATTCGTGATGTGGAGAGCGCATGAGACATAGCGTGGGATCGATGCCAGCCCGACTGCTGGTCTGTATTTGGATGATGGCGTTTATCGCTGCTGTCGTCGGAGCACCCGCGCAGGCTTCAGACAGGACAGTCAGTCCGACGGCGAAGGCTGCGAATCGGGTTGACCTCATGGAGGTCGGCCACCTGAGACTCAGTAAAGAAGAAGGATCGGAAATCTCCGAGCGCGGACAGGCCAGCGGCACATATGACGCACCCGTAACGGCGGCCTTTACGATCCATCCGAAATCTGTGACGGTAGTCTTCACAATCTACCCTCGGGGTGGGTCGATCAAGGGCACAGCGTATGCAAACTATAAGATAGTGGACTCTCTCGGCTATTTTGGCGGGACTTTTACACTCGGGCGCGGCACCGGCAAGTACCGGCACGCCTCAGAGGTGGACGGCAAAGCCCTCGGATTCAGCGGGATTATTAATCGTAATACCTTTGAAGTGGAAGTAAAAGCCAAAGGTGAAATCAACCTCTAGCTGCGCGGGGGCCATCGGAGACATTTGATGATCCTTGCTCGACCACCTGTGATCATTGCGGACCCAACTCTTCCTCTATCGCGTGAACGAACGCCTTAATCAGTCCCAGACGCGGGGTACTTTGACCTATTGAGCTGTGCGGTTCTCGCCCCCAACCAATCCCGTTGACCGGGCTTGCGGCGCGAGCCTTCACTGACCCGCGCCGCAGACATGGTTGCTCAGGCGGCGAGTGCCAGGCGCGGCTCGTCGGGCTCGCTGCATTGCTCGCGTGCCGCGCGCCACTCGTCCTCGAAGGACCGCAGCCCAAAGCGGCGCAGGTCGTCGATCGCGAAGGCGTAGTGCTTGTCGAGCATTCGCAGGCTCGTCCCGCACTCTTTCGCGACGGTCTGCGCGTCCTCGGCGCGCAGCCGCACGGAGATTCCGCCGTGTCGCAGCGAGTACGGCGTGGCGCCGGCGATGTCGGCGAACTCGGGACGTTCGGCGACTTTCGCGACCGCCCGGTTGAAGCTGCGGGCGCCCCACTTTTTGCACTGGTTCAGGCTCAGGTGGTAGACGCCTGTGTCGGGGTCTATCACCTCCCACCGCGACCCGCCGAGGTCTCCGGGGATGATGAAGTCCTGCTCGCGTGCGGGGTGCCCCCATGCGCGCAGCGCCGCGCGCCACACGATGAGGTCTTCCCACATCAAGGCGGGTACGGAGGTTCGTCTTTCGGTGCTGTTCACGCCTGCTGGTTCGGACCCCCAAAGGCCAGCGAACGCCGGCCCCTGCGGCTAGCCCCGCCGCGCAGAGAACCAGTCGAGGAACAGGCGCCTGCGGCGTGGCGCGGACACCGCTGCTTTCGGAACGGTCAGGGTCTGTCCACTGCGCGCCTCGCACCACTCGCGCGAGGCTGACGAGATGGACGGGGTCGGTGCGAATCGCGGGGCAGCCGACAGAAGGGGGTTTCGCCGGCTGCCCTCCGCGGGCCGGGATGAACGAAACTGACGCGGTTCCGGGCCGCTTGAGGAACCCGTCACGGGCCGCCTTGCGGCGCTCCGGTCTTGGTGGCGCGGCCTCACACCTCGTTGGCCTCGCTCTTTGCGGCTCGGTTCCGCGTCTAAGGGCGCCTAACAGAATGAGTTTTGGAGTTGTTGGTAGCTGATGAGTGCGCAACCGATTGTTAGGAAGGCTTCGTGGATGTCGGCGCGCCTGTCGTAGCGACGCTCGAGACGGCGGTTTTGGTGCAGCCAGGAGATCGTGCGCTCGATCACCCAGCGTTCTTTGCCGAGCCCCGACCCGTTGGTGGTGTTGCGTTTGGCGATCCTCGGTGTGATGCCGCGCTCGCGGAGTGCGTTGCGATGCTTGCGGCTGTCATACGCCCGGTCGGCGAGCAGCGCCTTCGGCCTGAACTTGCCGTGAGCGCCGGTTGGCGGGACCCGATCAACGAGAGGGATGAGCTCGGTGATGTCGTGGCGATTGCCGGCTGTGAGGGTCGCGGCCAGCGGAATACCCTGACCGTCGCAGATCACATGGTGCTTGGAGCCCGGCCGGCGGCGATCGACGGGCGAGGGGCCTGTCTTTTCGCCCCCCCTTTTGCTCGCACGTGCGAACTGTCAACGACAGCGCGAGACCAGTCCAGTTGCCCGGCGTCTTGCAGTTCGTCCAAGAGCACCTGGTGCAGGCGCTCCCAGACCCCCGCTTCGTTCCAGTCCCGTAGGCGACGCCAACAGGTCATCCCCGACCCACAGCCCATCTCTTGCGGCAGATCCTCCCACGGGATGCCCGTCTTCAGCACGAACAGGATGCCCGTCAGGGCCTGCCGATCGGGCACCCGCTTGCGCCCCGGATACCGATACCGACGCTCCACGCGCGGCAACAACGGCTCGATACGAGCCCACAACCCATCACTAACCAAAGATTTCGCCATGAACACTATCTACGACGACAGCATCCCAAAACCTCTTTCTGTTAGGCGCCCTAAATAAACCTCACAATCTCGCGTTGGATAACAAAGGCCATATTTACGTTACTGACACAGGTAACAACCGCGTCGAGGAGTTCACAGAAGCAGGCGCCTACGTTAGCGAATTCTCGGAAATACGTCTGTTTACCCATCTAGAAAAACCGACGGGTATAACTGTATCTAAATCAGGTAATGTAACGGTGTCGAACTGGCCACTCGTATTTCCGGATTTTGTTGGATACTCAGAAAATAAAGTTAATGCCGAATTCGGTAACTCCAATGGAAGCAAAATAGGGGAATATTTCAAGGAACCTCTAGGAGTTACAGAAAGTTCGGCCGAAACACTAGTGATCGCTGATACAGGTAATAATCAGTTGCAACATTGTAATATTCATGGGAGCGGTAGCTGCGAAATCGTAGGGTGTAAAGCTCTCGAATTTAGTTGCGAAACCAAAATTATTGGTGGGAGTGGTAATGGGCAGTTTGAGGCTCCGGCCGATATCGCAGTAGATGGATCTGGCGATCTTTGGGTGGCCGACTCACAGAACAACCGGATACAGGAGCTTTCGCCCGCCTACAAGTACATACAGCAGGTGGGGCGCAAAGGAACCGCCGCTAAGCAGCTAGAAGGACCTATGGGTGTGGCTGTGAGCACAGCCAACGATCTCTACGTTGCCGACACAAAAAATAATCGAATTACAGAGTGGGTGCCTGCTACGACGACTGAAACTAGTCCCCCGGAAACCCCCAGTGTTGGGACTAGCTCATAACGACGATCGAGTACGGCGTTCCTTTGTCGGGATCGACGCTGCCGAACATGACGGCCAGTGAAATATCGAAGTGGGGGCAGGTGGACGCTCCAGTTGAAGCTACGGCTATCTTTCCTCCAGACTCTCCGCAGGGGTGGCCGGCCTCCAATTACTCCCGTGCGACCACCTATTATCTCGATGAACAGGGTCGAATGGTCAATGTTGCCACTCCTAGCAACGGCAAATATGGGGCTATATCTACAAGCGAATACAACGAAGAAAACGACGTCACGCGGACGCTGACAGCCGACAATCGTGCGACGGCGCTCGAATCCGGTGAAAAATCAGCAGAAGTCGCAACGCTACTGAGCACATTCAACACTTACAAGAACAAGTGCAGTAGGGAATCAGAATTCAATGAAGAACGAGAAAGTTCGGAATTCGGTACGCGCCTATGCGAAACAGAAGGCCCGGAGCATATAGTGAAGTACACAGGCACTAAAGGCCAAGAAGAAGGTGAGGCGCGAAATCATGTCCGGTACTTCTACGACGAGAAAGTCCCCGCGGAAGGACCAAACAAAGAATCCTTTAGCAACGAAACCTTTAATCTCATAACAGAAACACAAAACCTAACAGAGATACTTGGCAGTAAAGGTAGGGTAGAACAGGAAATAGAACCTCGCACGATCATAACCTCATACTCGGGACAGAACAATCTTGGCTGGAAGCTACGGGCCCCGACTTCGGTTACCACCGATGCGGAGCTAGGAGGGCAAAAACTCAAGCGGACTACCCTCTATAACGAAGCTGGACAAGTGACGGAAACCAGAAGCCCCGTGGGAGAAGCCGGCAATTCGGCACATGACGCAAAGATCGTGTACTACACGTCTGAAAATGAAGCAGAAGTAGCGAGCTGTCGCAATCACCCAGAATGGGCGGGACTTGTGTGCCAGACGCTGCCGGCGAAACAGCCTGAAACAAGTGGAATCCCCAACCTTCCCGTCACGGAAACGACCTACAACATTTTTGATGAGCCGAAAACCGCCATAGAAACCTTTACGTTCTCGCCGCACCTGTCCTCGGTACGAACCAGGACAGATATATACGACTCGGCGGGCCGGCTCCTCAGCAGTGAAACCACGGTTACCGGCAACGAAGACAAGACACTGCCCAAGGTCAACTATGAATACGAATCCAAACAAGGTATGCAGGACGGTGAGGGCGCGACAATTGGCGGTAAAACAAAGGTACTCACGACGAAATTCAACACTATCGGGCAACCGACCGAATACACGGATGGATCTGGAGAAAATACATCCAAAATGATCTACGGAGGCCCTGGAAAGGACTCCCAGATCGAAGAAATGAGCGATAGCAGCAATGGCGCCAAAAGCCGACAGACATACGCCTACAACAAAAACACCATGCAGCTCGAAACGCTCTGGGACTCCGCGGCAGAAACATTTACCGCGTCCTACGATACCGAAGGAAACTTGGCGAGCGAGACATATCCAAACGGTATGTGTGCGAACTACACATACAACTCAGTCGGTGAAGCAACACATCTCGAATACATCAAGACCACCAACTGCACAGAAAAAACGGCCCCTGTCTGGTACAGCGAAACCATCGGCTCGACGGTACGCGGCGAAATGCTCAACCGCATGAGCACACTTGCAACAGAGAACTACACCTACGACACACTAGGAAGACTTACCGAAGCGCAGGAAACACCCAGCGGGGGCGAATGTAGCGTTCGACTCTATGAATACGAAAAAGAATCAAACCGGACAAAGCTCACTTCACGCAAACCAGGCACCAAAGGCGAATGCGCAACCACAGGTGGCACCGAAGAAAAACACACCTACGACGAAGCCAACCGCATGACCGACACCGGGATCGAATACGAAGGACTTGGCAACATCACCAAGCTACCCGCAGCCGACGCCGAAGGCCACGAACTAAAAAGCACCTTCTACGTTGACGGCTCTGTAGCATCACAATCGCAGAACGGCGTGACGAATGAATACGGGCTCGACCCTGCCGGACGGGTGTTGACCACCGCCACCGGCGCCAAAACGACGATCAATCATTACGATGGGTCGGGAGAAACCGTGGCATGGGCTTGCGAAGCCGCTGTCGGTACAGAAACATGCGAAAGCGGGAAGTGGACTCGTAACATTCCGGGCATCGATGGGGCTCTGGCAGCGGTTCAAACCAATGGAGCTGCACCGGTGCTACAGTTGCACGATCTCAAGGGCGACGTCGTCGCGACTGCGGAACTTAGTTCGAGCGCAACCAAATTGCTATCCACCTACAACAGCACTGAATTTGGAGTGCCGAACGGCGGGAAAACGCCGCCGACGTTTGCATGGCTTGGAGCAGCCGACGTGTCCAAGTCGCTTTCCTCCGGCGTAATCACCTACGGCGCGACATCATATGTTCCGCAGACGGGACGAATGCTACAGACCGTACCTGTTGAAAGTCCAGGCTACCCGACCCCGATCGGAGGTGGAACCTACGCTTCGTTCGTGGCAGAACCGTGGAATATGCAGGGTGGAGCGCGTGTAGAGGCGGAAGCACCGGGTATCGCTGCGGCAGAACAGCGGGAAGCGAATGAAGCTGCCTTCAACGCAGCTGAAATAGATCCGGAAGGTATCCTGACAGGGAAACAGGCTCTGAAGTGTGCCGAATTTCTTGAATCAGAAGCTCGCGCGATTCAGATTGACTTGGCTGATGGGGTTGGGGAAATTGCTAGTGCGGACGATTCGTCTGAAACGCTTGCGACATTTGTCCTCGAAAAGGGCGAAGAAAACGATCTAAAATATGCGAGTATGCTCAGATCGTGTGCTGCCAGCGTAGGCAAAGGCAAATGGGTAACCTATGGGCATGGTCTTTTCGCCAAAAAATTCTTTCAGAGCGCCGTATGCTTCTTTGACTTTACATATGGAGAAGCATATGGGCGGACTATCATTAAGAAAACGCAGGTCGTAGAGCAATGCTGGGACAACCCAAACATAGGAGAAGAAGCCTGGCTATGCCCAAATCACGGAATATGGCATTTTGAATGATGGTGACCGGTAATGGGTAATAAGATTGGGGATGGAAGGGTTGTAAAGGTGGCCATGCGTCGGACAATTTATACGATTAGCATATTGTGTGCTATGAGTGTTTTTGCTGTTGGCTGTGCTGGTACAGGTTCGGCCTCGATGGCAAGTGCTAGGGAAAAGATAAAGCCTGTAAACGCTGTCGCTTATGGACTTCATGTTAATCTACGTGCATCTGATGTTCCTGGGTTTGTGGCAGCAAGATTTCCACGAAGCCAAAGGATTAATTTTGGCCCCTTTGGGGCGAATATTGAAAAGTGTGACGGCGTGTCTAATGTCCAGGAAGTGGTCGGGATGAGGTCCCAAAGATTCCAACACACAGGGTCACTCCCAGGTGAACGCCGGAATTTGATCCCGCACGAAAGCGCTCAATCAGCGGTCTATGTGATGAGTGATTCGGAACTCGCGCATCGCGAGGTAGCGGCAGCCATGAGTTCTCGCGGACTACAGTGTGCAGTCAGCAAAAATGTCAACGTAAAGCCGGAAGGTACCGGCGCAGAAGTACCACTGCTCAACAAAATCACCATATCGAGCGTGCAGCTACGCGTCGATGGGACACCAATTGTGGGTGTGCGTACTGCTGCCCATGAGACCATAGAAACGAGTGGGCCTAGTGACGCTTCTAACTACTATCAGGATCTATGGGCATTTGCTGTCGGTCGGGCCGTGATAACTCTCACGGTTGTCGGCTCACCACACCCATTTCCTACGGCAGAGGAGCGCAGACTTCTGTCCGTCCTCTATGCTCGTGCTAGGTAAGGGTCCGCAATGAGGCAAGTCGCTTACTCAAGGTAACGAGTGTGGGCCAAAGGGGGACCGAAAGGTCGCAGCGCCGCGCACGGCCGACACTGCGACGCAATCGCATAACACTTCGACGCGGGAGGTATCGGGGTCTGTCGGCGATGCTGCTGGCGTCGTCCGTCGCTGCTGCGCGCTGTACCGTAGCGGCATACCAGCGACCATTGTTGGTGGTGAAGGGGATTTTGGACTCGCAAGCTCGAAGGTCAGCAGCCAACGGAGCGTCCGCCCGTCAAGCCGAGGGCTAGGTAGTTGATGCAGGCCGCCGGCTCAGAGGAGTTTCGTCAAGCGTTGGCGCCAACGATCGGTGCGGTGCGTGACTTGACGGATGCCGTAAACGAGCGCGCCGGACGGCACGGGCACAAGCCAAGCGCCAGCTCACGCGCGACGGAGGAGATTGCCGTCGAAGCGACATTCGCCACGCGGTCGGAAGGCTGGCAGGAACCGATCAGGGATACCCACACCTTCGGCGGTATGACGCTCATGGCCGCCGCTGACTTTGCGCGGAGCTTCGCCGTCCTGATCGACGCCGACTCCACGCCGGTCTACGGGCATATGGTTGTGGCGCGCAGCGTGCTCGATGCGTGCGTCGTGGCGGCATGGCTGAACGATCCGAAGGTCGACGCGACTGAGCGAGTCAAGCGCGGACTCTGCGAGCAGCTATACAGCGCTATGGAGCTTGTCCGCCTCGGCCTTGAGGATGACGCCGCCGAGCGCCGCGACTACTGGAGAGCGTGCGCGGCGGCTCTCGGCTGGACCGTCAAGCCCAACACGAAGCCGGTGATCGACGGCACCAGCCGGCCGTCGGTCCCGTCAGGCATCGCCGAACTGCTTGTCGGCGACGACGAAGCCCGTATCGGCAAAGCACAGTGGAGCTATCTCTCGGCCGTCTCGCACGCCAATTGGTACGGGCTCCGGCAGGCCATCACGAGCGACGCGCCGACGCCGGGGCTCGATGGCGGCCTCGTCACGTATGGGACAACATCGTCGTCGGTGCGAGCGCAGGCGCTTTGCGTGCTCATCGCGCTCCGCAAGGCCGCCGATGCACGGTTCGTCCTCATGGGGTGGACCGACGACAACTGGCGCGCAGTGTGCGCGCAAGCCCAACAGCACGAGATGGCGCTCATGCAGGCCCACCAGTAGGGCGACGCATGATGCCATCGAGGTAGCGGAGGTGTACCCGCGAGTCCCCGAAATCGACGTTTTTAGATCGTGGAGGATTACCCGCAACGCCGGTACCCATCGCCCCGAATCCCCGGAACAGCATACGTGTGTGTGGGATGGCATACATCGGGTCTCGGCGGGCGTGAAGCCCGGTATGGACGCGGTATGAGGACCGCATATGGGACCGCAGGCACCCTGAAAACCGCTTAGGTAAGCCAACTCTAACCGTTCGCCCCGATAAGTTCGAGTCCTGCGAAGGCCAGCGAACACGAGCGAAAATCCGCTCAAATAGTGGCTTTCGTGGAAGGTCGTTCGCTCGTATTCGCGGCTGTTCGGTGGACTGCGGGATGCAGACGGGACGCAAGAGCAGGCCAAATGGGACGCAAACGGGACGTAAGGCCGTTTCGCTATCGGCGAGTCGGTCCAACTAGCGCGGACGTGTCGTTGGCACCGCCGCGTGCGATTGGTCTCATGTGCGAGCGCGGAGTACCGTCGTTGATGGGAAAGCCAGCCAGCCTTCTGCATGACTGGCTCAGGTCTCGCCGTCGAGGTAATCCGCTGGCTCTTGGTCGTCGTGCACGAGTAGATCGACAGCCTGATCTGGTTGCGGTGCGCCCGGCGGCCACGATCGTGCCCACACCTTGCCCGAGTCCGGGTACTCATTGACCTCGGGCGCGATCATCGTACTGACCACGAGCAGACGCACCGGCTCATCGGTGCGGTTGTCGATCCGGTGCGCACCTTGCCGGCCTACCGGGCAGGCCACAAGCTCGCCCGGAGCGAGTTCGCGCTCACCGTCGAGCGTGCGCAGGGTGGGGCGACCGGCAAGGACGATCAGCATCTCCTCGTTGGCGTGATGAATATGCAGCGGGAAGCTCGATGACCCCGGCGACAACTCGTACAACGAGACCCCCAGCGCGTTGCCGCCAGCCTGGCGGCCCAGCCGTGCCCGCCTCCACGAAAACGGCGGACGGTCCTGCTGCTCATCCCACTGCGGGTCAAACACGTTAGGCATCGCGTTCACGCAAGCCTACGTCTTCCGGCAGGCGGAAGCCTGAAACCCGCCGGAAGCCGAGCCGTTCATAGAACGGGTCCGCGCAGGAGATCACGTCAAGCCGCAAACCACCTGTGCGGGCGCGCGCCTCCTCGACCAAGCGCCGCGCGACACCCTCACGGCGGTGCTCGCGGGCGACTACAAGGACCGCGAGGAACGCCTGAACCTTCCCGTCGCTGAGGATCTGCGCGATCCCCATGACCGACTGCTCGGACGAGAGCGCCACGAGGCTCAACGCTCCGGGCGCCGTGAGCGCCCGCCACGTCCGCTGTTCATCATCGGCATAGCTCCAGCGCTCGCCGGCAAACAGCTCGATTACGCCAGGCAGATGCTCGCGCTCCAACAAGACGACCTGTGGACCGGATGCCATCAGCGAAATCTACGCGACCGAAGGTCAACGCCGCGACCAGAAGGCCGAGCGCGCGGCTGCTGGGCGGCAACGACGGCAAACGGCACGCGATCAGACCGGCAAGCACTTCTACCCCGAACGGCAAGGTGGCGCTCTCGATGCTGAGTGGTCGGCGCTGGATATCGTGTTTACCGATGACGCCGGCCTACCTTTCGATCTGTGCGATCTTCAAGGACGAGGCGCCGTATCTGCCTGAGTGGATCGAGTTTCACCGGCTCGTGGGAGTCGAGCGGTTCTTTCTCTATGACAATGGCAGTGGCGATGGCGGGCGCGAGGTCGTGGAGCCGTGGGTGCGCAGGGGCATCGTGTCGGTGGCGGAGTGCTCGATCCCGTTGGGCGAGGGCGGCCAGGGCTGGGCCTACGCAGATGCGCTGAGGCGAGCACGAGGACGCACGCATTGGCTGGCGTTCATCGACGTGGATGAGTTCCTTTTCTCGCCCGGACCCACGCCGCTGCCGGACGTGCTCACGGACTACGAGCGGCACCCCGGCATCGTCGTCAACTGGCAGGTTTACGGCTCGTCCGGCCAAACGACGGCAAGCGACGGTCTCGTGATCGAGCGGTTCGTCAGGCGCGCACGGACTCGATGGGTTCGCAACCGTCGCGTCAAGAGCATCGTGGACCCGCAGCGCGCGGTGCGGCCGATCGGCCCGCACTTCTTTGAGTACGCGGACGGAGCGCTCGCGGTCACGGAGGATCATGAGTCGGTGCGGGTGATCGAGCATCGCGCGTGGGCACGACGGGTGCGGCGTGGCCTTCTGCGGCTGCCGTTGATCGAGACGGACCCGTATGCGGTGCGCCACTCCTCGGTGAAGCGTGTGTCAGTCGGGCGAGTGCGGCTTAACCATTACGCCGTCCGCTCGCAGGAGGAGTTCAAGCAAAAGACAGTGCGGCACGACAGTTCACGTCTTGCGCCGCGTTATTTCGCCTACCACGACCGCAACGAGGTTCACGACCCCGCGCTCCTCTCCCGCGCAAGCGAGGTTCGTGCGCGGCTCGCCAGCCTACAAGACGACGATGGCACTCGCTGACCGCCGAGCAGCCGGTGCAGTGGACCTAGCGCGCGCTGGCGAAGCCGACGCTCCGGTGCAGCTCGTTGACTACGACCCTGCCTGGCCGGCTTCCTTTGAGGTCGAGCGCAGGCGACTCGCGCCCCTGCTTAGCGGCGCTGATATCCACCACATCGGCTCGACCGCCGTGCCGGGCTTGGCCGCGAAGCCCGTCATCGACATGATGTCCCTGATATCCGACATCGACGCGCCTATCGCCGTGTTGGTCGAGCGCGCCGCCTACCAGTTCCCTCGCGCGTATAACGCGACGCTTCTACGGGACTATCCTCTTTGGAGGAGATCGACAAGCTAGGGGAACTGCGTGTTGGGGCGTGCGGCTGCTCAGAGACAACGTCTCACGAGCCTGCGTATGCTACGGCCGAACGTGTCCGGTGCGACGGTAAGAGATTCGAGCGAGGACGACGCGACGGCGTGCGCGGCGATCTATGCGCCGTATGTGCGCGAGACGGCCGTCAGCTTCGAGGGCGAGCCGCCGTCGCCCGCGCAGATGGCCGAGCGCATCGCGGTGGCGACGCGTACGCACGCTTGGGTCGTGCTCGAAGACGACGAGTGCGTCGTCGGCTACGCCTACGGTGGGCCGCACCAGGAGAGAGCGGCTTATCGCTTCTCGTGCGAGGTCAGCGTCTACGTCGAGCAGGGCCGGCGACGCACGGGCTCGGGTCGCGCACTGTACGAGGCGCTGTTGGAGCGGCTTGCGGCGCGTGGCTATCTGATGGCCGTCGCGGGTATGACACTGCCGAACGAGGCAAGCGTGGGTCTTCACCGAGCGATGGGCTTCGAGTCGGTCGGCGTCTACCGGCGGATCGGCTGGAAGTTCGGCGCGTGGCACGATGTCGCGTGGATGCAGTGTGCGCTCGGCGTCGAGCACGACCCTCCCGTCGAGCCGCGTTGAGGCGACCGGGCGTGTCTTCGAGCGCGGAAAAGATGCGTGCGGCGATCCGCGGGAGGAGAGAGGCATGACCGACCAGTTGACGGGGTTGCTTGCTGAGCAGGCTCGCTACTACCGTGAGCTGGCCGGCGAGTACGAGGACGGGTGGTTTCGACGTGGACGCTATGATCGCGGCGCAGACGCGAACGCGCGATGGTTCGCCGAGGCGGCTGAGGTCGAGGACGCCTTGGAGCGCTTTAGGCCGGCTGGACGGGTGCTGGAGCTGGCGTGCGGTACGGGCGTGTGGACTCGGCGATTGGTCGGGCACGCCGACACAGTGACCGCGGTGGACGCCTCGCCGGAGGCGATCGAGCTGGCTCGCGCCAGGCTGGACGATCCGAAGGTGAGCTACGTATGTGCGGACCTTTTCGAGTGGGAGTCGCCTGCGAGCTACGACGTATGTTTCTTTGGCTTCTGGCTCTCCCATGTGCCAGAGGCGCAGTGGAGACCCTTTTGGGCTAAGGTCAGGCGGTGTCTGCGCCCCGGCGGCAGGGTTTTCTTTGTGGACAACCTGCCGAGCGACCTATTCACCGCTGTGGACGACCGGCTGCTGCCCGATGGTGGGGATGAGACGATGACACGACGGCTTGCCGATGGCCGCGAGTTTCGTATCGTCAAGCGCTTCTACGATCCCCATGCGCTACACCAGCGGCTTGCTGACCTCGGATGGGACGCGCAGGTGCAAGCGACACCGGAGTTCTTCATCTACGGTCAGGCCACCAGGGCATCCGAGCGCGCGAAGGTGAATTGAGGATCAACTGCTTCTTTCACCAAGTACCTACGTGGCGCGCATGTGATTCACGCGGAGTTGACGACGTGTAGGTGGCGGGGTGCGCGGGCTGTTTGCCGTTGCTGGTAGGCGTCCATCGCGTGCTGTGCGCGGGCGATGGCGCGGCGCTGGGCGAGCTTGGTGTAGACGGTGGCGATGAGGTAGCCGCCGTCGTCGTGGCCGACCATCTCTGCGGCCGTAGCGGAGTCGAGGCCAAGTCCGCCCTTATCGACGGGATCGACCATCCATTGAATCGCGCGGTGCTTGAGGTCGTAGAAGTCTTGGCCGGGCATCCCAGCGGCGGCGCATATGGCTTTCCACCATGACGACCAGGTGCTGCGTCGCATGTATCCGCCTTGCGGTGCTGGAAAGACGATCTCGCCCATGTCATCGTGTACGACGTTGCCCATGCGAGGCATACGTTCGATGTGCTCGCGCCACGCAGGGCTCATTACGACCCATCGCCCATCGTCGTCCTTGGGCCAGGTGATCTTGCCGGTGTGGAGATCAATCTGGCGCTTGACGTGGATCAGGCCCTTGTCCCAGTGAAGCTCGGGGCGGTGCAGCGCGAAGATTTCGCCGGGGCGTAGCGCCTCGTCGCCGATCGTCAGGACTGCTCCCTCAAGGACGAGTCCATAATCATCGGCGCGGCAGTTCCGCGCGCCTCGCCTGAGTCGTGTGTATTGCTCGTCGGTGATGATCTCGAAGTCGGGCCGGTCAATTCGGCGCTTGCGCTTGCTCGCGCCGAGCCGGATGAACTGGTTGCGCGGGGATGAGGTCGCGGTCGAGTGCGTGATTGAAGAACTGCCGGACGGACTGTTGGGTGTGGGCGCCCTTCGGGCGAGTCCAGGTCACTGCCTCGTCACGAGTGAAGCTGTCGATCGGGCGGTCGTGGAACTCGCGGATGAACGGCTTGAGCCCGTCGCGCATCCTGCGCACGGTCGAGTCGCGGCGGCCCGTCTCCTTGTGGGCCAGCGCATCGCCGTATCTCGACCCTTCGCGACCTCGGCTACCTCGAAGCGAGACCAACGCGGCGCGACCGAATCACAGTCAAGGTCGTCAACCTCGGCCTCGCGACACTCAGCTCAATCGGCTTGCCGCAAGACGCGCAGCCATTCTTGGAGGAACTTGCCCAGCGGACGTCATACACCGCGAGCATCGCGATCCTCGACGGGGAGGAGATCATCATGGAGCGCACGCTGCTCGCCACGGGCACCGGTAAAACGATGCTTGGCCGATTGCTGGCGCCAGGCCGGCGCCTGCCCGCCTACTGCACCGCCCCAGGCAAGGTGCTGTTGGCCCACCTCCCCCACTATGTGCGAGAGGAGCGCCTCGGTGAACTCGTGCTCACAGCCCGCACCAGCAACACCATCACCCACGACAGCGAGCTGCGAGAAGAACTCGCCCGTGTCGGCGAACGAGGCGTCGGTCGCGATGACCAGGAGTACCACCCGGGACTCCTTTCACTCGCCGCCCCCGTACGAGACGAGTGGGGTGAGACAGCCGCCGCAGTTTCGCTCAGCGCCTCAGCACAGAACGTCTCGCTTGAAACGCTTGTGGGCACCGCACAGGGTGCGCTTCTCACCACAGCGTCGGAACTATCCGCACGTCTCGGATACCGAGCATCCGCCTCGGGAAGTCCTTGAGATGAACTGTGAGGCGAGCGCTGTGCTTCGCGGGCACGGGCGGCGTCCCGCTCGCGATCGGACCGGAGCGCCTAACCGCCGGCCTCCTGCGGCCGTCTGCGGGTCCTATGGTGGGCGGCAGCCGAACCGGCATCGCGTTGGGCGCTACTCGGCGCGGAGTTCATCGAGGTAGCAAGGGGGTAGGTGTACCCGCGAGCCCCCGAAAGCGACGTTTGTAGATCGTGGAGGACTACGCGCAACGCCGGTACCCATCGCCCCGACTCCCCGGAACAGCATACGTGTGTTCAGGATGGCATACATCGGGTCTCGGTAGGCGAGAAGCCTGGCATGAGAGTGGTCTGCGGGACGTAAATGGGACGCAGAAGGCCGAATCCCTTTTATTCAAGCCAACTTGAACTGGTCGCCCCGATTTTAAATTGGGCTTCTCAACCTAGAAAGGTCGTCTCGGGGGCCGTTACGGGACAAAAAACTTCTGTCGAGTCGATTTGAGGCGAACGGAAGCGAATCCGTGCGAAACGGTTACAGCCACGAGGCCTCGGTCAGGGGCTACGTGGCTGAGGTATCCGAGGGAGAGCCGTAGCGCTCGCGCAGCCAAGCCTCAACCTCTGAGATGCGATAGCGGCTCATGCCGCCAGTTGATAGACGCGGAAGGCCGAGCGGCTGCTGAAGCTCGATCCAGCGTGGCGTCACGCTCAGGTGGGCGGCAAGCTGTCGCTTGGTCACCCAGGGCTCGGGCGGCCTGTGCTCGTGCTCGGGGTCATGCTTCATGAGCTGCGGGATGAGATCAGATCATCGCTGGGGTCTCAAGTCCCTACCGCCAGAGGACGCGGATGATGGCCGTGTTCAGGCTCAGCGCCTTGGTAGCTGTCCGTGCAGGCGCTGGTGGGCGAGCTGGTAGACAGTCGGGCGCTGCGAGCCTTGGGGGTGGTGGCGCACGCCGAAGGCGAGGAACATCAGCACGGGCCGGCCGTCAGGTTGGAACTTGAGCACGAAGATCATCCCGAATCGACCAGCGGGCACCGGCACGTAGACCTTCGTGCAGTCCGGAAGGACGGTGCGGTCGTGGCCGTGTTCGGCGACGCGGCGTAGCTGTGTGATCGGGACGCCGTGCTGCTCGTAATCCTTGCGTGCCGCCTCTGCGGCCTGGCGACCGGGCGGGGTGGCGCGGGCGAGGTCTTCCTCCCAGGCGTCGGCGTCGAAATGTGCCCTGGCGCGGCGCTCGGTGTCGCCCACGGGCTACGGCTCGTCGTCGGGCGGGAGCATGTGCGGCTCGTTCTCGCGCCAGAACGCCTCTGTTTGCTCGGGCGTCGGGTCGAGCAGTCCGGCGCGCTCGCGGATCGCCTCAGCAGAGGTATCAGGCACGAGCGTCAGCTCGCCGCCGGCACGGCGATCGGTCACGACGTAGCGGCCGTTGATATCGCCGCTGAGCTCGACATGCGCCTGCTCGGCCATGCCTCCATGATGGCAGGCGCGACGGTCTGCGCCAAACGCAATGGCCTTCCCATTGTGTGGTGCCGAGATCAGCGATCTCAGGGCGTTGATCTCGCCTCGGGGAAGCGTCCGTCGTGAGCATCGGATAGAAAACCCGTGTCGTACCGCACCATGAACATGCCTTGCCCCGCCGGACCGAGACTCATCACCTCGGTCCGGCGGGTGCCTTTCAGCCCAGTCCACCTGATTCCGACCGGGTCGCATGGCAGCATCTCCAGTGAGGTGCCTCTATCGGAGTGATGTCCGATAGCAGTGAGGCTCCTCTCAATGTTCATGGAGATAAGGAGGTTTGGTATGGCGACGATGACGACGGTTGATTACGCGGGGCAGGTTCTGGCTGATGTCCGCAGGCAGATTGCCGTGGACGATGACGTTCTCTCGGAGACGAAGGCGAGGCGCAACGTCGTCAAGAGGTACGCGAGGAGCTTCCCGGGTGCGCTCAAAACGTTCGACTCGGGCAGCGTCGCCCACGGCAACGTCAACAAGCCCGTGAGCGACGCCGACTGTGGCGTTGTGCTCGACAGGCGCAAGTATCAGGAGCTTGGGCCCGATGGCGACGATGTGTCCCCGAATGCCATCGTGGTCGAGATGGCCGAGCACGTGATCGAAGGCGTGCGCGAGGAGTATCCCGACGCCACCTACAAGGTCTGCAAGCGCGCGATCCTGATTGAGCTTCACGAACCTCTCGGGGACGAGCAGGACCCAAGCGTGGACCTCATCGTCGCTCTGACCAGAGTCGAGGGCGATGGCCGCTGGATACCCAATATCGAGGCCGAATGCTGGGATGCTTCGGACCCCGAGGAGCACACCCGTCTCCTGAACGACATAGACATCTCGGTTCGCGTTCACCGTGCGAGGGTGATCCGGTTGGCGAAGGCTGCCGTCAAGGAAGACGCGACGCCGGTAGTCAGCTCGTTCAACCTGGAGGCGTTGGCGCTCGAATACGTGGACGAGAACAACACGATCGCTGAGAGCCTGCGCGACCTCCTACTCGGTGGCGCGGATTTGTTGGCCGACGGTCCCACGCCGGACCCTGCTGGAGTCTCGGACCCGATCAAGCTCCCAGATGGCGTGTCGCGTGCTTCTACGGTCGCGCGACTCCGCGAACTCGGCGAGGCCGTCTCCCGTGCCATTGATGCCGAGGCGCTTGAGGACGCCGAAGCGGCCTTGTCTGAGGTCTTCCCCGATCACGTGGAGTCGGATTCGGCGGTGCGCAGTCTCGGCGATGCGCTGCGTCGGCAGAAGCGCGCGCAGATTGGCGCCGCCTTCGGCATCGGCGTGGCTGACCTCAAGCCGGCGAGGGCTTACGGCGATGAGGCGCGCTAAGCCGGGCGGCTGGTACGACGACTTCGGTTTTCGACTCCGTTTTGAGAGGGCGGCTCGTACCGCGTTCCCCTCGATGTCGGTGTCGAGGACCGGTAAAGGCAAGAAGACTGGGAGCGTCGTCTACACCTTGCAGGTGTCGGTGCCCGAGTTCAACGAATGTCGCCTTATCAGGATTGCGCTATGGAACGATAGACGTGCCACGGTCCAGTCGGTCACGGCTGACGGACCTACCAAGTCCCCGCACCGATATGGCAACGGAGCGCTGTGCATGTGGTATCCGAAGGACGGGCCGGACCAGCGGTGGATTGCGGACGACGGGCTACTGCGCCTCATACGTTGCGCCCAAGTCCACCTGTTCAAGGAGGCTTACTGGCGACGCTATCGCGAATGGCCTGGGCCCGAGGCGCCGCATGAATCCGACGAAATGAAGCAGGCCGCATGATCGCGTCGGCCAGTTTCTGGACGGTATTTCCAATCGTTGTTGCGGCAGTGGTGAGTATCGTCACCGCTGCCGCGGGGGTCTTCACGTGGTTCATCAACGGCGTTCGAGCCGAGCGGACGCGTTTGCAGAAGCTCTATGCTGATGCCTACGTGGCGGTTGTCTCATACCAGGAGTTCCCGTATGTGGTCCGCCGGAGGCGGGCGTCCACGGCAGAGCACCCCGAGACCGGCGGTGAAGAACGACTGCGGATTACCGGGGCCCTGCATACCGTCCAAGAGGAACTGAACAACTACAGCGCGCAGATCAGCACCGAATCGAAGGCCGTATCGACCAAGTACAATCTGCTCGTCAGCAAGACTCGTCAAATCGCCGGCACGTATATGCACGAGGCATGGGACGCCACACCGCTCGACAGTGACGCGGGTATGAACATCGCCGGCATCGACTACAAAGAGTTGTGCGCACCGCAGGACGACTACCTTGAGGCTGTCAAGCAAGACATGACATTCTGGCGGGTGGCGATCCCGAAGCTGCGTAACTAACGGCGCTCAGTGTGCTGGTGGGCTGATACGTGCGTTCACGATGGCATACAGCCGGCATGGCTTCGCGGAACCCTCGGCTTCGGGGTGGCATGGCCGTAGCAAATCGGTAGCAGAGTCCCCGAATCGTCTGTATCCAAGCCAACTCTAACCGTTCGCCCCGATAGGTTCAAGCAGACCGAGCCCGCACGAACTCGGGCGGTTGGGCCAGTAAATACGGGCTTTATGGGGAGCCAGATCGTATGAGTTCGTGTGGGCTCGCCGGTCTGTGCGACACGAGTCTTATCGGGTCAGGGTCTCGGGAGGGCGCCACTCGTGCCGTATGCCGGCGTGCGATTTGTGGCAGGCTCTCCGACGTGCGCGAGGCTGTGATCTGCGAGCCGTTGAGAACAGCCGTCGGTGGTTTCGGCGGCGTTTTCCGCGACGTGCCGCCTGCAGAGCTGGCTGCGACGGTTATCCGGGAGCTTCTCCGGCGGACATCGCTGCCGCTCTTGGGGATCGACGACGTGCTCCTCGGCCAGTGCTATCCGAATGGCGAGGCGCCGGCGATCGGTCGGGTGGCCGCGCTCGACGCGGGTCTGCCGATCGAGGTTCCAGGGCTTCAGCTCGACCGGCGCTGCGGCTCTGGCCTGCAGGCGATCGTGCTCGGCTGCATGGAGGTCCAGACCGGTGTTGCGGATCTCGTTCTCGCGGGGGGTGTCGAGAGTATGAGTCAGGCCGAGTTTTATGCGATGGGTCTGCGCTGGGGCATCAAGGGCGCCAGCGTGACGTTGGAGGACCGGCTGGCGCGGCCGCGAGTGACCGCCGGTGGGCTTCACTTTCCGGTGCCTGGAGGCATGATCGAGACGGCTGAGAACCTGCGCCGCCAGTACGGGATCTCGCGCACGGAGCAGGACGAGCTCGCACTGCGCTCGCACCAGCGCGCGGTTGCCGCTCAAGAGAGCGGTGTGTTCGCTGAGGAGATCGTTCCTGTGTCCGTCAAGAGCCGGGAGGATGAGAGGCTGATCGAGCGTGATGAGCACCCGCGTTCGGACACAACGCTCGAGCGGCTCGGCAACCTGCGGGCACTGATGGCGCGCGCCGATCCCGAGGCGACGGTGACCGCCGGGAACGCGAGCTCTCAGAACGACGCCGCGGCCGTGTGCATCGTCACCCACCCGGAGAAGGCGGCAGAGCTAGGCTTGCAGCCGTTCGCCCGCCTTGTGACGTGGGCAGTCGCAGGTGTGGCGCCGGCGAGCATGGGCATCGGTCCCGTCCCGTCGACCCGGCGGGCTCTTGAGCGAGCCGGGTTGAGGATGGAGGACATGGACCTCATTGAGCTCAACGAGGCGTTTGCGGCACAGGTGCTCGCAGTCCTACACGAGTGGGATCTGCCGGACGGCCTCGAGCGCGTCAACGTACACGGGTCGGGCATCTCACTCGGTCATCCAGTCGGTGCGACGGGCGGGAGGATGCTGGCCACTTTGCTGCGGGAGTTGCGCCGTCGCGGGGGGCGCTACGGGCTTGAGAGCATGTGCATCGGGGGTGGTCAGGGAATGACCGCAATCTTCGAGAATGTTGCACCGGCGGGCGTGTAGGGCACTTGGCCAGGAGATGAACGATGGAGCACGAGGACTTGCAGGAAATGGTGCGCGCGGTAAGGCAATTCGTGCGCTCCGAGGTAGTCCCGGAAGAGACGACGATCGACGAGAGCGACGCGATCCCCGGGCGCATCCGTCAGCAGGCCATCGACATGGGCCTCTATGGGTTCGCGCTTCCAATCGAGCACGGTGGGCTTGGCATGAGCATGACCGAGGAGGTGCAGCTCGTGTTCGAGCTGGGTTACACGACACCGGCGTTCCGGTCGATGTTCGGGACCAACAACGGCATCGCCGGCCATGTGCTGATCGAGGGCGGCACGGACGAGCAGAAGCGCCACCTGCTGCCCGGACTCGCCTCCGGGGCGGTGACGGCTGCGTTCGCGCTGACCGAGGCGGAGGCTGGCTCTGACCCGGCTGGGCTCGTGACGCGCGCACGACGCGATGGCGTCGAATGGGTCATCGACGGCGCCAAGCGCTACATCACGAACGCGCCCATCGCCGACGTGTTCATGGTCTTCGCCCGTACCAGCAAGGCCGAGAAGCCCAATCAGGGGATCTCTGTGTTCATGGTCCCGCGCGACGCCGCCGGACTCAGCGTCGCTCCCAAGGACAGGAAGATGGGTCAGGCCGGTGCCTGGACCGCCGACGTGTACCTCGACGAGGTCCGTGTGCCCGAGTCCGCGCTCGTGGGCGCGAGCGAGGGCACCGGATATGAAACCGCGATGCGGTGCCTCGCGCACGGGCGGCTGCACATCGCGGCCCTGTGCGTCGGGCTGTCCGAGCGGCTCGTCGACGAGTCACTGAACTTTGCGCTCGAGCGCAGGCAGGGCGGCAAGCCGATCGCAGAGCACCAGCTCATTCAGGGGATGCTCGCCGACTCACAGACCGAATACCTCGCCGCCCGCGCGCTCGTGCTGGAGAGTGCCCGCGCCTACGACAGCGGCGCGGACCGGCGCATGGCACCCGCCGCCAGCAAGTACTTCGCCAGCGAGGCGGTCGGTCGCATCGCCGATCGCGCCGTACAGATACACGGCGGCGCAGGCTACATGCTGGGCGTCCCCGTCGAGCGCCTCTATCGTGACGCGCGCCTGTTTCGCATCTACGAGGGAACCAGCCAGATCCAGCAACTCGTAATCGCTGGGCAGATGGTGCGCAACGCGGCTCGGCGCGTGGGCGTATCGACCTGACCGCAGCTCACCCGCAACGAACAGGAGGCCGAGCGCCGCAGCATCGCGGAGTGCCACAGAGTATCCGGATGCGCTCATGCAGCAGATCACCGGCGTGATCGCCCGGACACGCTGTCGCATCAGCACGGATCTGCGGCCGACGACCAGCGTTACCTCTGTGCAATGGCAACCTGGTGAGACGCCCGATGACCTCCTCCATGCAGCCGACATCGCGCTGCATTCCAGGAAGGCTGAATCGCGCGTTGCCCACATCTGGCGTCGACCAATGCGTCGGCAAGCATCGCCCCCTACGCACGCTACCGGCGGCGAGCGAGCGCGGTCCCGCCGCTGACGCAGAGCGCTGCTGGTCGTCCAAACTCGACAGTCTCGATCACGACGGTGCCCGCGCCTGCTCGCGGCGCGAAGCGGGCATCCGGCAACGAGGATCTGGGATCCGTGGCAAAGCTCCGTGCCGCCTCGGCGCGGTGGTTTCCGTCGCCCTGCTCAGTCAGTGTCCGGCCGGTCTGCGGGGTGAAACAGTCCGTGGCGGATGCTGCCCATGAGCTCGCCCCAGCGTTCGTCTTGGTAGCGAGACCGCCGAGTCGCCCTCGCGCGCAGATCCGGCGTGAGATTGTGCTGATGCTGAGCAAGTGATCGTTGCCAATCGTCACGGTGTCAATACCAAGAACGTTGACAGCCGGACGTTCGACTATTTCAGCGGCGCTCGTGAGCACACGCGGCAGCGGCGCGAGGTTGAAATCGAGCTAGAGTGTGGCGGGATACGCGAGCATGCATGCGACATTCTTGACGGTGGAGAGGAGGCTTTTCCGAAAGCGCAAGCGTAAGTACAAGTTCTAGCCTCAGTTTTCGGCGTCGCACGTATGCTTGTAGTCGCGAGCGACATGCGCATCGGGTCGAGCGGTGTGGTTGTCGAGGCGATTGTGTTGCTATGTACTTGACAAAGTTGCTGCAATCGTGCCACACTGATGTGGTGTCGTCTCCGGCCCTGGCTCCGCATCCGCTCATCCGAGAGGCCGTCTACCTGCACGAGATAGCGCAGCTCACCGATGCAGATATAGCCCGCGCGACGGGTGTCGCTCGTAGCACGGCCCGAGCGTGGCTTGCGCATACACGCTCTCCGACGGGGGAAAGGGCCGAGCGGCTGATCGAGCTGTCTGCGCTCGTGGAGCGTTTGGCGCGTGTGATGGAGCCGTCTTACATAGCTGTCTGGTTGCGTAAGCCCGTCCCGGCGCTCGCTGAGAGCAAGCCGATAGACGTGATCGCCAGCGGCGACTACATGCGTGTGGCGGAGTTGGTCTCCGCGCTCGAAGAGGCTTCTTTCTCGTAGGCCCTGCCGTTGTGGCGTCAGGTGTCCAGGGTGTGTCGGTAGCGGGTTCGTGGTGGCGTCAGGCGCCTCACGGCGGGGATCCGTTGTGGCTGGCGTCTCCGCCGTCAAGTGGTCGTTGGCAAGTGGGCAGCAACTTGGCGGCGATCTACCTTGCCGATGAGGAGCAGACGGCTTGGGCGGAGTGGTATCGGATGCTCGCCGAGATCGGGCTTCCGCCTACCCATCAGATGCCTCGGGACCTTTGGCGGCGAGGGGCGCGCCAGACGCCGTCTCGTGCAGTGCGTCAAAAACATAAGTCGGAACTGTGCTAACGCTTTGGGCGTGCGCATCCTGATTCATCCAGGAATGCCGAGGATAGGCTGGGCAAATATGAACCACGATCAGTCTGAGTCCTCGGGCTATCGCTCTCTCGCGGTGGGTATTACAATCACACGCCCAGTGGGCTGTGGCAAATACAACGCGCTCCTTGCCGGCGAGATGTGCTACGAATAGCGTTCGACCGCGGATGGGGATCGGCTTAAGCAGGTCGAGCCGCTCAAACACTTCCGAGACAAGCCTCGGCAAGCTGGCAGCGCGAATCCCTCGTTGTGATGGCAGACGCCACAGTGCCCGCCTGGCGTCGGCCCTGATCTTCCAATCCGCTGAGTTATGAGGAGGATTCTTGCGCTCGGCTCGTTGGGTCTCAATGTGGCAACGGCGCCCACAGTATAGTCGCGTTCTATTCCGTATACCCGACGGTGGTCGCACGATCTCTGTACCACAATGATGGCATTTTGCTATCTGGCGTCGATCTGAATAGGTCCGATGGGCAAGTGCCTTTGTGGCTGCATCACGCTTGCGGTCAAGGCTCACGTCAGACGATGAGTACAGCAGTTTCAATACACGTCTCACATCATCTAGTCGCTCAATGGACTGTGACCAACCGGCGCCTGTACCCGCGCGACGTGGGGGCAATTCGCGGCAGGAGCAGATTGTTTGTAGGAATTCGCGGAACTGGTCTAGCACACATGGCTGTCCTGCGAGCGTAATTCGGGGACGACCACTTGGCACGAATCCAATATGCCCATCCCCGTCGAAAAAGCCGAGCCAAAAAGCGGGAGAGGATTTCAGTACGGGATCAAGGATCATGGGCCTATACTTCTTTCGAGGGCATATGCCTAGCTGGATGAGGCGCGCGACCAGTCTAACCGAGTGAATTGTCACGGAGACCGTTTCCTTAGGGCTTCCATCGCGACGCTTGCCTCGGACAACATGTCTAATAGGGGCTTGAGCATGGAGTGTGTCTCTAATGCGCTCGACGTGCTTGCGGTCTCGTGCCTGAACTTCGATCTTAAATGACCTGAGGTTGGCCTTGATACTCCCGTCTGCGGCGATGAAGCCAAGGACAGAGAAGATCTCGGGGGTTAGTCGGTCAAACGATGAATCATCAACTTGGTAGCGACGAAGTCGACGATCGTCAATTTGCTGGCCGGCTTTCTTGAGATGGTATGCCAGGGTCTTATTGCATATGCCGGTATCGCGCGCCACGGCACTGATTGATTGCCGACCAGCCGTATATATTGCTATTGCCTCTTCTATCCGTGCCTTTGGAGGGGGCTGGTAGCGCGGGGTCGGAATCTTGTAATCTCGACATATATTTGAGACGGTATGCCGTTCGAGGCCAAGTCGCTCTCCGATTTCAGATAGAGTTAGGCCATCGGCGCGAAGTTCTGTAATGCTCGTCAAGAGCTCTGGGGTTCGGCGGACATATCGACACTCTGGACAGCCGCTATGTTGTCTAGTCCGATTGCCAATGGCGGCTTGCCATGCGTGCCCGCCTTTGCAGCGCCACCATAGCTTCCGATTGGAGTAGGGGGCAAGGCTAAGCGGGTCCAATGTGCCGTTGAGCGTTGGATGCAGTTCGCTGGCGATGCCAGGGAACAATGTTCCCAGTGAGCGATCCGATCTCACTACGGTATGTGCGCATGCGGGGCACCCGCGCCCTTTCGATCGGCTACCGATGGTTGCCTGCCACTCCCAGTGGCACGTTTGACAGCACCACCAGACCTTACGGTGGGAATTCGGACCAAAATCGTTAGGGGTCAGGTCGCCATTGGCTTGAGGATGCCATGAGGCGGTCAGATCGGGAAACGCCGATGCAAGTGTCGGCCGGGGTTGCCTGCGCGATTGACTCGGTGCCATGCGAGCCGTGAGTATCGACGCCCAGTCGGATGCAGCAGTCGGTCAGGCTGCTCGCCGACGCGCCGCGGTCCGTAGCGGTCAGCCAAGGAGGACACCTGACGGGGGAGGCTCCAAAGCAACGGGGTCAGCTAGCGAGTGGATGTAATCTGCGACCGCGGGAGTCAACTTGGGTCTCTCCATCAGCAGATCAGTGGCACCAAGTAGCGACGACTGCTGCCCGTCCTCCCTGCTGTATGAAATTGACCTCAAATCCCGATGCCACTGGACGAGCTTAGCTCCAATGACTATCGCGACCTTTGAAACTCTTCCATGCCTCGCGGTGGCTGGCGGGCGATGTACGACCCCGAGTCCTATCTCGTCGCCAACCCGATCGACCGCTACGCGCTCGGCGAGCGCAGCGGCCTCACCTATGGCGACGACGGGTCGTTGACGCTCTACATCTAGAGCGAGAAACCCGCCGCCGCGACGGAGCCGAACTGGCTGCGTGCACCGAGCGAGGGCGCCTTCAAGCTCGCGCTCAGGCTCTACTTGCCAAGGCCCGAGGTCGCGCGAGGCACGTGGCAGCCGCAACGGAAGGCGCTACGGCGTGTGGAGCATGATTTCTTAGTGTTTGTTGGTCGCGTTGGGGGTATACGGCAAAGGAGATGCAGGGCAAGATTTTGCGATCTCTTTGGTCGAGACGAGTGCCCATCTCGGGGAGACGGTGGAGGCTCTTGCCGAGAAGGCTGACGTGAAGGGCCAGGTCACACGACGAATCTCCGTGGTGGGGACCGCGGTGGGGCAGAAGAAGGACGACCTGGTGGAGAAGGTGAAGCGTGTCTCTCCTGAGTCGGCCAGCTCCGGGGCGCAGCAGGTGCCTGCGAGTGTCCATCGTAGGCCGGCGCCGTTCGCGGCTGGCGCGCTTGCTGTCGGTTTTCTCCTCCGCTGGCTGTTGGGACCGCGGCGGTGGGCCTCGTGACCCGCGAATCGGCAGATCCGCGGTCCGAGGCGCCTGGGGATCGGCCGCGGGCGTCCGAGCATGTGAGCGATCTTTCGCGGGGTGCCTGGCGGGATGTGTTGAAGCGCACGTTCAAGGAGTACAAGGCCGACAATCTCACTGATCTTGCAGCTGCGCTGACCTATTACGGGGTGCTTGCGATCTTTCCCATGCTGATCGTGCTTGTCTCGATCCTGGGGTTGATCGGGCACTCCGCGACTCAGCCATTGATCGAAAATCTCGGCAAGGTCGCCCCCGGTCCCGCCAGAGAAATCTCCACTAGCGCGATCAAGAACGTACAGAGCGGCAAGGGCACCGCCGGCATCCTCTTCATCGCGGGTCTAGCGGGCGGTCTGTGGTCGGCCTCCGCGTATATCGCTGGGTTCATGCGCGCCTCGAACATCGTCTGGGACGTGGGGGAGGGCAGGCCGATCTGGAAGACTATCCCACTTCGTATCGCCGTGACCGTGGTCACCGTGGTGCTGCTCACCGTGAGCGCTGTCGCGGTGGTTCTGACGGGCGGCCTGGCAAAGGAGGTCGGGGATGTGATCGGTGTGGGAAGCAGCGCGGTCACGATCTGGGACATCGCTAAGTGGCCCGTCTTGGTGCTTGTGGTGAGCTTGATGCTCTCGATCCTCTACTACGCCTCGCCGAACGTGCGCCATCCCGGCTTTCGCTGGATCACTCCCGGCGGCGTTTTGGCGGTCTTGTTGTGGATCGTGGCTTCAGCCGCTTTCGCCTTCTATGTCGCGAGCTTCGCTTCCTATAACAAGACCTATGGTGCCCTTGGGGGCGTCGTCGTCTTCCTCGTGTGGTTGTGGATCACCAACACGGCGATCCTGCTCGGTGCCGAGCTGAATGCCGAGATCGAGCGCGGACGCCAGATCCAGGCAGGTGCGCCCGCTGACCGCGAGCCGTTTCTCAAACCCCGAGACGAGCCGAACTAGATGTCGAACCTTGCCGCCAGGGAGAGCAGAGTTTTCGAGCCCCGCAGGTGGGTAGAAATCTTCTAGGAGAACTTTCGGAGGAGGACATAATGAGCAAACGCGAGAGGGACTTGAGTAAGAGCCTCCGTGCGCGCGGCGTGCGCAAGAGGCTTGCTCGCAAGGTGGCACGCGCAACGAACGGGGCTGCTAGCCCCAAGATCGCTCGACGCGCAATGTCCGATCTAGCATCGGTGGTAGCCGAGATCCAGGATCGGCTTCAACAAGGCCCACAGAAGCGCAGTGCCGCCGCCAAGAAGGCGGCGCGGACGCGGAAGCGCAAGGCACGTCAACGCAGCAAGGCGGCGAAGCGAGGTGCGCGTACTCGAACCCAAGCTAAGCACTAGTACCGCGTCTCGCAGTTCTGCTCGTAGCGCCGGAGGCCGGCGTTCATTGCCCGCATTTTCCCTCTGGGATGGTTCCTCATTTTCTGAGCGGGTAGAAGACTCTTAACAGAAAGCGAGGTCCTGATGGATACCGACAAGAGCGTCGACGAGGGCAAGGGGCGTCTGAAGGAGGCCGCAGGCAGCTTGACCGGCGATGACGACCTAAAGAACGAGGGCAAGGTCGACCGAGCCAAGGCCTCGGCGAAGGACAAGATCGACAGGGCCGCCGATAGAGCAAAGGAGGTGCTCCATCGAGATGAGAAGTAGCTCTTTCCGCGCTGGTGGTGCGGCTTGGAGGGGCAGCTCGATCGATGCGGCACATCAGAAGCATCTGTCGGTCTACTTGCAGGATCACTTTGCAGGCGCGACAGCGGGAGCAGACCTCGCGCGCCGTGCGGCCGGCTCCAATCGAGATGGCGAGGGCTATGGCACTGCGTTGCGAGAGTTGGCTGGCGAAATCGACGAAGATCGAGACTCACTGCGCTCACTCATGGCCCGGCTGCATGTCCGCGCTGACCGGGTCAAGCAACTCGCGGCGTGGATGGGCGAGAAGGCGGCCCGGTTCAAGCTGAATGGCCGCCTCTCCACCTACTCGCCGCTCAGCCGGTTGGAGGAGCTCGAGCTTTTGGCGCTGGGTGTCACCGGGAAGCGGGCGCTGTGGCGGACGCTTCAACTGCTTGCGCGGCAGGAGCCTCGCCTCTCTACCCCGGAGCTCGAACGCCTGATCGGCCGCGCCGATGGGCAGCTCGAGAAAATCGAGGCGTGTCGATGCAACGCGGTCGGCGATGCCCTCTCGTCAGAGTGAGCAGTAAGCAGTAGAGAGCCCCGTCGACGGGGGCAATCCATCGAACATTCGTACCTCCTCCACTGTTTGGCTTCTCTAGCCGGCTGGTGCGGGTGAAAGCGGTGGTGTCCCGGGCGAGTCCTCGACGGTAAGGGGCTTTGCGATGTTCTCAAGGCTTTCGCGCTCGGCTTTCACGCCGAAGATGAGCTCCGCGAGGCCGCCGAGGATCATCATTACCGCGCCAAGTGTGAGGGCGAGGAACACTTGCTCGTAGCTTTCGGTGTTGATCATGCGGCTGAACACCTGCGGGCCGATGATCCCGCCAATCCCGGTGCCGATCGCGTAGAAGACCGCAATGCACAGTGCGCGGGTCTCCAGCGGGAATATCTCCGAGACCGTGAGGTAGGCGGCGCTGGCGCCCGCGGATGCGAAGAAGAAGACCACGCAGCAACATGCCGTGAATGTGGTGGCGTCGAGATGATGGCCCTTGAAGAGCAGGCCCGTGACGATCAGCAGGGCACCGGAGAGCAGGTAGGTGCCGGCGATCATCGGCTTGCGTCCCACGGTGTCGAACAAAGGGCTCAGCAGCAGCGCACCGGCGAAGTTGCCCGCGGCGAACACGGCCAGGTAGTAGGGAGTGTTACCCGAGGGGGTGTGAAAGTAGAGGCTCAGCAGGTTGCCGAATCCGAACAGGATCGAGTTGTAGAGGAACGCCTGTCCGATGAACAGCGACAGCCCGAGGATCGAGCGGCGCGGGTACAGCGTGACGACGGAGCGGATGATCAGGGGAAGCGGGATCGTCTTGCGCTGGCGCACCGTCATAGGCTCGCCTTCGGTCTCGGGTAGCTCCTCGCCGGTCGACTCGCTTACCTGCCGCTCGATGTCGCTGATGATCTTCTCGGCCTCTCGCTCGCGGCCATGGATGAAGAGCCAACGTGGGCTCTCGGGCACGTTGCGGCGCACGAGCAATACCGCCAGGCCGATGATGGCGCCGAGCACGAACGACAGTCGCCAGCCGACATTTATGGGGAAGAGCGCAGTGTTCAAGAGGACGACTGCCAGCAGCGAGCCCCCGATGCCTCCCAGCCAGTAACTCCCGTTGATCGAGCACGTCGACCCGCCCGCGGTGCTTGGCCGGGATCAGCTCGTCGATCGCGGAGTTGATAGCGCTGTACTCACCGCCGATGCCCAGGCCGGTGAGGAACCTACATGCGAAGAACCATCCCGGTGAGAATGACAAGGCTGTCAACACGGTGCCGAGCAGGTAGATGCCGAGTGTCACCATGAACAGCTTCTTGCGGCCGAAGCGGTCGGTGAGCTGGCCGAAGACGATTGCTCCCAGACAGGCACCCGCGATATACAGCGAGGCAGCCCATCCCGAGACGTCGGCGGGAGTCAATCCGGTGCCGGCGCCGGGTTCGGAGATGCGGCTCGAGATCGACCCGACGACGTTTACCTCCAACCCGTCGAGGATCCACGCCGTCCCGAGACCAACGATAATCATCCAGTGAAAGCGCGAAAAGGGTAGCCGGTCCAGCCGTGCCGGAATCTCTGTTTCGATCGTTCCTGTCTCGACCCCGTCGCTCATGTCCAGACGCCTCGTCTACCCCAAGTGCTGGGCTCTCAATCCATTCAATTATCGGGAAGACCGTGCCGCATGCGGCACGGTCCCGGGTCGCACATGTGCGACCCGGCCGGCCGGCACATGTGCCGGCCGGAACAGAGGCATCGCACCCCGTAAGTTTGGCGCGCCCACACGGGTGAAGCGATCAAGACGGTGGACGCCAACCCCTGGCCAGGATCGTTTGGCCCACCTCGATCAGGTAGCCGTCAGGATGAAATGGCCCAAGACCATCTCTTGGTCGATAGTGCTCATGCTGACCTCCGTTGTTGGAATTCATTCCATAGTCGCGCCTTACACCGCACATCGCACCGATGTATGAACTTTGCTGACTGTGTCCTCTACGCCTGCGCGCGGTAGCGAAGGCCGTCGAGCGCGATGCGCACGACGTGTGTCACCTGATCGGGGTCGCTGGCGGGCATCCGTGAGATGCCGGCCAGCATGTGGAGCACGTCTGCAGAACTCGACGTCCGGCCGGACGACGCCGGCGTCCTGGGCGCGCTTCAGCAGCGGTTCGCCGGCGGCGAAGACCGTACGCCGGCACTCTTGGAACAGGGAGGCGTCCTCGTCGAGGTAGTTCAGGAGTTCTTGCGCGAGCGCGCGCTTCGTGGTCAGATAGCCGATCAGCCCCTCGCACCAGACGCTGAGGGCTTTCCACGGATCGTGCTCGCGCTGCGAGGCGGAGCGACAGACCTCGTGGACCTCGTTGACGTAGAGAGTCTCGAGCAGCACCTGTCTGCTCGGAAAGTGGCGGTAGAGCGTGCCGATTCCCACGCCCGCTCGGCGGGCGATCTCCTCGAGGGACGTCGATTCCCCACCCTCGGCGAACGCTGCGCGCGCGGTCGGTGAGGATTCGCTCGTAGTTGCGCCTCGCATCGGCCCGCTTCGGACCGGTCGGCGCTGTCTGCGTGGGGGTTTGCGTTGAGCTCATGATCTCGCCCTTGAAAACCGGAGGCTACCTCCGTATAGTTCCGGAGGACGCCTCCGAATGTTCCGGAGGTAACCTCCACTTTAGCCGTGATCCTAGATATTGACAAGGTGATCCGTATGAACCCAGCTGCCACCCGATCCCTCGATCAGACGGCTTCCGGAATGGGGGGAGGCTGATGCGCCAGGGCTGGTTGGCCGGCCGCTATCCCGCCGCGGCCGCGATGGTGATCTTCGCCCTGGTGCCCTACCTCGGGCTCTCGGCGGCGCTGGGGCCGCTCACGCCGATCATCGGTCGGCAGCTGCACATGAGCATGCAGACGATGAGCCTGGGATTGGGCATGGCGAATGCCGGCTACGCCGTGGGGACTGTTCTGGCGGTGCAGTTCGCTCAGCTTCTGCCGCAGCGGCGAATGATGGTCCTCTACGCGCTACTGCTGGTGATCGGGTCGATCGTGGTGGCAGCGGCGCAGGATCCTGCGATGTTCATCGCCGGGCACGTGCTGCAGGGGCTGTGCACGAGCCTGCTGCTGATCGCCGCCGTGCCGCCGTTGGCGCTCGGCTTCGGCTTGGAGAAGTTCCGCTGGACGGCGATGATCATGAACGTCTGCATCTTCGGGGCGGTCGCGCTTGGACCCGTGATCGGCGGGATCCAGGCGAGCGCCGCACGCGTGGCGGCCGCTGTTCTGGATCGTCGCCGGGATCGCGCTCGCGGCGCTCCTGCTGTCCCTGTTGACGTTCGAGGACGCCCCGCCCGCCGACCGGGACGCCCCGCGAGACCCGGTCGCGATCGGCCTGGCCGCATCGGGATGCGTGGCCGCGTTCTTTGGCGCCTCCGAGCTGCTGACTCACCGCTTCGTGGGCCCGGAGACGCTCCTGCCGCTGATCGTCGGCCTGGCGCTGATCGTCGCCCTCGTCGTCAACCAGTATCGAAGCCGCCGCCCGCTGTTGACGATCCGCACCATGCTGACCAGCACGATTCCGGTTGCGGGGATCGTCCTCGCATTGTCGGCCGCAGCCGCGTCGGTCTCGGCGACAGTCCTCACCGCCGACGAGCTGGCTCCCCACTACACGCCCCTGCATCTTGGACTGCTCTATCTCCCTGAGTTGGGTGGCGCCTTGATCACAGCGATTGCGCTCGGCGTCGTTCTCAATAAGCGTCAAATGCACTTCCTGCCGTTGGCCGGCATGGCGTTCCTGGCTGCAGGAATCGCGGTATTCCTAGTCCAGGCCCCGCCTACCGAAGCGCTCACCTTGATCGGTTCCGGGCTCACCGGAATCGGTCTCGGCGCGGCGGTCGCCCCGGCGCTGTTCGTCGCGGGGTTCTCGCTCGCAGCCGCGAGCCTCCAGCGGGTATTCGCGATCGTCGAGCTCTTCCGGGCGGTCGCCGCGTTCATGATCGCTCCGGTGTTCGTGCACTTCGCCGCAACTGTCGGCGGTAACGCCAGAGCCGGCACCAGCATTGCGCTGTGGATCGGCTTCGGCCTCGCGGTCGCCGGCGCGCTCGCAGCGGTCGGTCTCTACGTGCTCGGCCGCGTGCGCCCGCAAGCGCCGGACCTCGAGCGCTTCATGAACGGCGAGGGCGCAGCTTGGGACTCGCCGCCGCTGCTCGCGGGCATCCGCAACCACCCCCACCGTCGAACGCTCGCCGAGGAGGCAGCATGACAACGACAAGCGACATCGAAAGCGGCGCGAGCCAGCCACGTGGCCCCGTCGTCTTCGCCTACGACGGCTCCGAACTGGCCAAGCTCGCGATCGACGAGGCCGGCCGGCAGCTCGCGCCGGGACGCGAGGCGCTCGTCGTCATGCGTCTGGCAACCGTTCGACGTCGGGTTCGTGCCAACTGTCGCGCTTCGAATCGACGCCGCCGAGATCGCCGATGTCAGAGAAGCCGCCGAGCGGACAGCCGCCGACGGAGCCTCTCAGGCAAATGCAGCGGGCTTCAAAGCACGCGGTTTGCAGACCGAGGTCGCTCCGACCTGGAAGGGCATCGTCCAAGTCGCCGACGAGCACGACGCAAGTCTGATCGTGCTCGGCTCCCACGGTCGCACCGGGCTTGCTGGCGTACTACTCGGAAGCGTCGCCGAGGCGGTCGCCGCGCACTCACGACGCTCGGTGCTGATTATCCATCGCCGCGGCTAACCGAAACGAGGATTGATGATGGCAGCGCAGACACTTCCCGGCGGCACGTTCACCATGGCCGAGGGTCTAACAGTCACCCGCATGGGCTACGGCGCGATGCAGCTCGCCGGCCCCGGCGTGTTCGGACCGCCCAAGGACCGTGACGCCGCGATTGCCGTGCTGCGCGAGGCCATCGAGCTGGGCATAACCCACATCGACACCAGCGACTATTACGGCCCACACGTCACGAACCAAATCATCAAGGAAGCCCTGCACCCCTACCCGGACGAGCTGCATATCGTCACCAAGGTCGGGGCCTACCGTGACGTAAAAGGCGGCTGGCCACACGCGCGGTCTCCCGAGCAGCTACGCCAGGCCGTTCACGACAACCTCATTCACCTCGGTCTCGACGCGCTCGATGTTGTCAATCTGCGCGCCGGGGGGTTCGACAGCCCCGAGCCGGGCTCGATCGCCGAGCCGTTCGGCGCCCTCGCACAGCTACAGCAGGAGGGTCTGATCAAGCATCTCGGCATCAGTACCGTGTCCGCCGAGCAGATCGCCGAGGCCCAGTCGATCGCGCCGATCGTGTGCGTGCAGAATTTCTACAACATCGCCAACCGGGTCGACGACGAGTTGATCGAGTCCCTCGCCGCACAGGGCATCGCCTACGTGCCCTACTTCCCGCTCGGTGGCTTCACCCCACTGCAGTCCGACACACTCGAATCGGTCGCCGCCCGTCTGGGGGCCACACCGATGGCTGTCGCGCTGGCCTGGCTGCTACGGCGCTCCCCGAACATCCTGCTGATCCCCGGCACCTCATCGGTTGCGCACCTGCGTGAGAACGTCAAAGGCGCTGCGCTCGCGCTCTCCGAGAACGAGCTCACCGAGCTGAATAGCATCGGCTGAGCGCACGACCGATAGTCGAGCGGTACCAAACAGCAGTTCGATGCGGCCGTTGCTGCGAGCATGACGCGAAGCGTGTCGGCGCTCGGCAACGTAGTGCTTAGGATCGCGCACGGCTGAGGTGGGGCTGTGATAATCCGGCGAGTGGAAGGGATCGACGCTTGGTGGTCGGCGGGGAAGCGCGTGGACATAGACCTCGGCGGGATAGCCCGGCAGATCTTTCTGCGTCGGGCCGGCATCGGCCCGACGATGACTCTGCTGCACGGGTTCCCCAGTTCCTCGCACGATTGGGCCGCGGTGCTTCCGGTGCTGGCCGAGCGCAATTCGCTGGTGCTGTTCGACTTTCTCGGGTTCGGTGCATCGCAGAAGCCGGCCGATCACGACTACTCGATCCATGAGCAGGCCGACCTCGTCGAAGCGGTGTGGGCGCGAGAGCGGATTACCGCGACGGTCGTCGTGGCCCACGACTACGCCGTGTCGGTCGCGCAGGAGTTGCTCGCAAGGCGCGCCGAAGGCGCGCTGGGTGTCGAGTTGGTCGAGGTAGACCTGCTCAACGGCGGGCTCTACCCAGACGTTTACCGTCCCCAGCCCGGTCAGCTGGCGCTGCTGGACCCGGAACTCGGACCGCAGATCGGCGCGCAGATAACCGAGGAGCTGTGGATCGAGGGGCTGAAGCCCACCTTCGCCGAGGGCTTTGACGTTACCGCTGCTGGGGCTGACATCTGGCGGGGGACGGCTCGGGAAGACGGTCAGCTGGTCATTCACCGCGTGATCCGCTACATGAACGACCGCGCCGTCCACGCCGACCGCTGGGTGGCCGCGCTCGAGCAGGCCGACGTGCCGCTTGCATTCGTGTGGGGGATGCTCGACCCGATTTCCGGCGCCCACATGGCCGAGCGCATCCGCGTACGACTACCTTCGGCGCCATTCACCTCGTTGGCGGACGTCGGGCACTGGCCCGCTCTCGAAGCGCCCGCCCGCGTGGTCGCGGCGCTACGCGACGGCGCGAGCGCCAGAAACCTATAAGGGCAAAGATCCGCGGGCCGCTTAGTCTCTTGCCCGATGGATCTAGCCAACCTGCCTTGACTCCCGCTCGTCCTATCGGGTAAGCCACTTCAGGGCCAGTTCCACCACCTCCGCCCGGCTGCGCCCGCCGTGATCGACGCTGACGAAGTGGCTGCCGATGAACAGCGAGAAGGTCAGCAGGCAACGAGCCTCGACATCGTCCTCGTCCTCGCAGAAGGCCCCGAACAGGGAGCGCATGTAGTTCATTCGCCTGTTGTCGACCTGCCGCAATCGCTCGGCAACCGCTTCGTCGCGCCGGGCCCAGTTGCGGATCGCCAGCTCGATCTTCAACAGCTCGCCGCCTGAGGCGGCAGCCAGCGCGAACAGCCGTCTCAATCTCGACCTTGCGTCCTCGTCCTCGGCCTCGGCCTTGGCCTCGACCGTCTCGATCACCTCGTCGACCCAGGTGCGCTCCCATACGTCCAGCATCTCCTCGAGCAGCGCCTGGCGGTCTTTGAAGTGCCAGTAGAAGCCGCCCTTGCTGACGCCCAGTGCTTGGGCCAGGGACTCGATCCGGACGGCGTCCGGGCCGCCTGCGGCAAGGGCACTCAGTCCCTCTTCGATCCACCTGTTGCGAGGCGTGCGGGTCGGGGGCGCCATCGCCTCTCTATCGCGTTCGGCTCGGTGTTGACATTCCAGGGGATGATGCTAGCCTTCATCTATACGCTACCGTATGGATGGACCACTCTGAGAGATGACAGCCTGGAGGAGTTCTTTGGTGACGAGCTCGAAGCACTCAAGCGCACGCTCAAATGCGAGAAAGCGAGCGCACCGTACTGTGGTGTCCGAGAGGCCTCCATCCACCGTCGCCTCGCTGGACTACGCGGACGCCTTCGAGATCGCAAGGAGCCCGACCGACCGACGCTCGGCCGAGCAATGGGCACGCGATGGTTCCGAAGGCCTGCCTGTGACGATCCGCCGGTCGGGGCTGCTCATACACCGCTGGATCCTTGGCTTTCACCTCGGTCCGTGGGTCTCTTCCGACCACATTTTCGGTTGGCAAATCGTGACGTCTGAACCCGAGTTACTACATCTCGAAGCACGATCGACGCTGCTGAGCGGCCACATGGTGTGGCGACTGCATCACGAGCGGCTGGTGATGAGCACATTCCTCCAGTACGAGATGCGCAGGACGGCACCGCTGGTTTGGGCCGTCATCGGCAACATTCACCGAGGCGCCGCTCCCTACCTGCTCAAGTTGGCGGCAATTGTGCGAGAGCCGGTCGCCCAGGAGTGAGCAAAGCGATGAGCGCCCACAATGGCGGATACCACGGCGCGGTTCTCGGCGCAAACCTCGCCGGCTACAACACCAGGACATAGGATCAAGGTGAGACTCCCGAACACAGCGCACACGTCCAGGCCCTGGCGGATCCACGAGATCGTCCCCGACTTTCGGCTCGAGGATGTGTGGGCGCTGCCGACGCCCGGTGCAGCCGACGAGTTCCCGATCCTCGTCGAGGGGTTCGCAGCGGCCGATCCGGCGAAGACCCTGCCCCGCGCGGCGCGGGCGCTGTGGTCGCTGCGGTGGAAGCTCGGCGACCTGTTTGGCCTGGACGAACCAGACTCGGGGCTCGGGTCGAGGGTAATGACGCTTCGCGAGCGGTTGCCCGATGACCTGCGCGCCGCGACCGGGCCGGAATTCGAGGGGCTCCCATTCACCTCGCTCTACCTGACCGACAACGAGTTCGCTGCCGAGATCGCAAACCGAACGATGCACGGCGTGCTGCACCTCGGCTGGGTCACCGAGGGACCCAGCGGCTACCGGGGCCAGATGGCGGTCTACGTGAGGCCGAACGGCTTGTTGGGGAACGCTTACATGGCCGCGATCAAGCCGTTCCGGCACATGGTCGTCTACCCACAGATGTTTCGGGCGATGGAGCGGCGCTGGCACGAACGGCGGGACTATGAACCGCCCGCCTGACGGCGCGAGCGGTGGGGCCGCGGTCAGGGATGGCGGCAGCCGCCGGCTCGGCTATGCAATCAGGTGACAGATCGCTCACTTGTGCCCAGTAACGACGGGCGATTACGCTCAACATAAGCTGGACACGTGGATATGTTCGGATCTGCTTCGCTTATGCGTCTTCTCGCTCTTGTGAGAGTCGGTCGATAGCGGCAAACAGACCGATTGTCCACCGTGGGAGACCGTCCCGGCGCGACAGTTCGGCGGCATATCGACAGCTCGCCTCGTCGACCTTCAGGTGGTAACGATCCGCGACGAAGCCCTTGAGCTTGCTCGACGGCACACCATTCTCCGCCGCACTCGTTTGTGCAAGGCATCTCCGCAAAGTGCTTCGAGAACTGCTCGATCCATGGGTCCCTCAACCCACACGATCGTTGCCACCAGGCCGAACAACTCGCCGTGGTGGAGTTGCATCTCGTCAGCCACTGCATCAAGCATCTTCAAGTCGGAAGGAGTGAACGTTTCGTGGATCAAACCGTTGGAAGCGCGCCGGACGTGGACGTGACGCACGTCATGTCCCTCGCAAGCCAGGAACGCGGGAGAGTGCGTAGCGATGATGAACTGACTCCGCCCTTCACGGGTGCGACGCAGTAGCCACCCTGCGGCGTCCCTAGCGACCGAGGCGTTGAGGTGGCGCTCTGGCTCGTCGATGAGCACAAGCCGTGGCCGCACGGCGCGTACGAATTCGTCGAGTGCGGGGGCGATTCGTGGATCCCACGATGCGTCGATCAGCATGCCGAGTTGCCAGGCTCGTTCTTCGGGCGGACACAGCCAAGGGGCGCGGCTATGGTCTCGATCGAGCCAACACTTGCGTAGCGCCTCGAAGCGTGCCGCCGGCGAGCCGGGGCGGTCGAGAGATCGTATGATCGCGTCAACACTCGCGAGTCGCAACGACGCCGTGACGCGGTCGACCTCGTCGACCATATCCCAGACCGCGAGCTCGACCCACAGCTGGAAGCCTGACGCGATCTCATCGACTCTGAACTTCTCAGCAAAGGTTTCGTACTGGAGCAGCTGGTACACGGCACTCATGCGAGCGTTCATGCGAGTAACTCCGGGCGGCCTCACCGGTGAGGTGGAATCGAAGTCGAAGCGGTAAGTCGATCTCACGAACGGTGGGAGGAGGGAGTGTGAAAGGAACTCGAGGTCGCCAAGGAGCTGAACGACGAACCGGTCCGGTTTCCCGTCGATATCGACCCACGGATTCGCGCTACCGGCGTCCGGCAGAGCGAGTCCTACGCTCCCAGACCAGGCACGGAATGCGCGCCGGGAGCGCTCGACAGCGTCCTCGAGTGCCTTTAGGGCGGTGTCGACACCTTGGGGGATGCTCAACGGCTGGGGTATAAGGGGGAGTGAGGTCTTACCTAGTTGGCCCAGGTGCCATGGACGCAGGGGATGGCCGATTTGACTAGGATCAATTCCGGGGTTCCTGCCAAACGGTCGTACGCGATTGTCCTGGAGGCCCTTGAGCACAGCTCCCAGAGCCTCCGGAAGTTCTTGCGTATGAGGTGGCGAAATGACTAGGGACACAGACAATGCGCCATCCTGTGATCGTCCGCCGTTCACGTCGACGTCTGTCATTAGAGCGAACACGGGGGCTCTCGCCAGCATCTGTCCCAGTCCCGTGGCAGAGTCCGCAAAAAGCTGTGGGTGGTCATCCAGCGTTTGAAATGCCCACACCGCCGCGGGCGATGTCGGCTTCCCTTGTGCGCGGAACTCGGTCAGCATTGCTCTGAGTGCCGGCTCGTCGTTGCGAAAGTTGACGACCACGGTGCTGCCATCAGTCTTTAGGTGCCGGCGTGACATGCCATAGAGCTGCTCCGCGATCGCCCGCAGGGTCGAGCTCTTGCCGCTGTCGTTGGCTCCGAAAAAAATCGTGAGCGGGGCAAATGGGAGGACATCGGCCTGGTTGACGACTGGCACTTTCTCTGTCTCCTCCCACTGCATACCGGCGACGTGAATGGTCACCGCCAGGAGAGGTCGAAGAATAGGTCAAACGACACGGGCGCAGTCTAGAGCAGCAGTCTGACTGGACGCCCTGGTTGTCGGTCGGCCGCTGCTTGATCACCTAAATGCTCAAGTGACACTCCCAACCGCAGATCCTTGCCGACCACGATCCCGACGCTCCCCGGCAATAGCGGGCTATGTCTGAGGGTCAGGCCGGCGGCTGTGGGGTCCCCGGTCGGACGGATTGCTCCCCCGTGAAAGCAGGTGTTAGTAGGGTCTTAGGTGCGTGGCCGATATACCCAGACCCATTACAGGCCGCTGCCTGTGCGGTGGCGTGACCTATAGCGTCGACGCTGAGCCAGTTTGGCAAGGGGTTTGTTACTGCTCGAACTGTCAGCGCCAGACCGCTACGGCGTTCTCGGCGATCGTGGGCGTACCGAGCAAAGCACTCATGGTTGAGGGCGACACACTCGCCTCGTTCAAGACCGCCAGTGAGGACTATCGGAGCACAACGGAGCGGCGGTTCTGCTCGGCCTGCGGGTCGCCAATATTCAGCACGATTGAGTCGATGCCGCAGGTAGCCTTCCTGAAGGCAGGCACGATCGACGATACATCTTGGTTCGAACCGACAGCCGAGATCTGGACGCGCTCGGCGCAACCGTGGGCACCACACTTTGAGGACGTCGTGCGGTACGAGCGTACCCCGAACTAGTTCAACCGAGCACGACTTGCCTGCTCGTAAGTTACTCGACGCTTGTTTGCCCCAACGCTTGTCGGCCCCAAGGTCACGCTGGCTTGTTTGCGCGTTCATAGACTTCTTCGGCTCTCTTCATGGTGATGGCGAAAGTGGGGTCTTCGCGTTGGCGCTGCACAAATCGTGTGATCCGCGGTCATCGAGGCCGCTACTCTCGGCGAGGCGGTCAGTTTCACCGCCAAGACATCTTCCGTCTGCGCGATCACGCAGATCAGATGTCACCTCGGGGCAAACGCAAGCAAATCTGCATGATCGCGCATATTATGAGCAAAACTCACGACACGAGCTATAATCTGCGCGATCACGCATATGAGCCCTGACGAAGCTACATCCAAGCGCATCGGAAGGCACGTTCGAGAAGCACGCCGTCGTCAGGGGATCGACCAGGCCAAGCTTGCTCTGGTTGCGAACGTTGCGGTGCGTTCGATCCATCGCGTGGAGAACGGTGAGCCGACGGTCCGTCTCGATGTGGTGACGCGAATCCTCAGCGCTTTGGGTCTGGAGCTCGAGGTGCGCCACCGGAGCGGCGGATGAGCCTTGGCGTCTACTGGCATCGCGAGGAGGTCGGCAAACTGCAGCGCGTCAATGAGCGCTCGCGCGAGTACTACTTCCAATACACCAACGCGCCCCGGGCGATCTCGCTGTCGCTGCCGATCTCCGAGGAGCCCTTCACCCCGGAGCAGAGCCGCCCCTTCTTCGAGGCGCTGCTGCCCGAGGGTGCGGTGCGCGAACAGATCGCAGGCCAGCTCAAGCTCGCCACCAGCGACTCCTATGGCCTTTTGGCTGAGCTCGGCCGCGACTGCGCGGGCGCACTTCAGATCCTCGAGGCTAAGCGCATGTCAGAGACCTCCTCGGTCGGCTGGCTCGCGGAGGACGAGCTCGACGCGTTGATCGAAGAGCTTCCGCGCCATCCGTTCGGCGTGCATGCGCAGGACGAGCGTTTGCGCCTCAGCCTGGCTGGCGTGCAGAACAAGGCGGTGCTGCTGCGCGACGACGCCGGCGTCTTCGGAAAGCCGCTGGATGGCATGCCCAGCACGCACATCCTCAAGCCCGAGCCGCCACGCGGCTACTACCCGGGCCTGGCGACGAACGAGTACTTCTGCATGCGCCTGGCCGCTCGCTGCGGTCTCTCCGCGGCGGAGGTACAGCTGATCGAGGTCGCCGACCGCCCCTGCTTGGTGGTGCAGCGCTTCGATCGCGAGCCCTCGGGCTTCCCGCGGACGCGCGTGCACCAGGAGGATCTCTGCCAGGCGCTGGGCCTGACACCCGACTTCAAGTACCAGAAGGAGGGGTGGAGTCTGCCCTCTTATGCAGCACTCGCCAGACTTCTCGACGAGCACTCGCCCTTCCCCGGCCTCGATCGCCTCGCTGGAGCGCAGGACGCGGTCTTTCATTACCTGGTGGGTAACGCCGATGCGCACGCCAAGAACATCTCGCTGATCCACGGCGGGGATGGCGTGCGCCTCGCGCCGCTGTATGACGTCGTGTGTACCGCCGTCTACCCCGAGCTCGACACGCACTTGGCTCTGAGTATCGGCGACGAGCTCGACCCCGACTCGATCACCTCGATCCACTTCGCCGACCTGGCAGACGACTTCTCGTTGAACGCCACGGCGTTTGAGCGAGCCCGCAGAGATCTAAGTGAGCGGGTTGCCATCCAGGCCCGGCTCCTGCGCGACGAGGCGCTCGGAGAGGGATGGCATGACCCGTGCATTGATCGGGTCCTCGATGTGATCGCCTCGCGCGTCCCGCGTGTCGCGGTTACCGAGTGATCTCCCGCCGAGGGCGATCGAAGATCAGCCAGCATGCGCCGACCTTGAAGATATGTAATTGCTCTCGACATATTGACGATAGGGCCATTTACGAGATGGCCACAGGATCGCCACAGCTCGGCAACCTCGGCGCGACGGTGTCCGGTTAGGACTACATGCGACTACTCACTTGCGACTAAGGAGAGGGTTTCATGCTTGGACGAATACACCGCGGCGCAGGTGTTGCGCTTGCCGTCGGGGTCATCGCGATTGGAGCTCCCGCGGCTGTGGTTTTCGCACACCCATCGGGAGGTCATGGACGACAGTCAAAGGACCACGGAGGACAATCTGGGGAGCGTGGGGGGCACACTAGTGACCACAAAGGGCGGTCCTGGGAACATGGAGGAGGTTCTGGAAACCATGGAAGAGGGCCAGGTGGTCACGGACACCCCCACGAGAACGCCATCTCCCACGTGCTGCTGATCTCAGTCGACGGTTTGCACCAGTCAGATGTCGAATGGTATGTCAGCAATCACCCGGGATCGGAGCTGGCAAAGCTCGTGGGTGGCGGCGCCGAGTACACACAAGCGCAGACGCCTATCCCGTCTGACTCGTTCCCCGGCATGACCGCCCAGGTCACCGGAGGCAACCCGCGCACGACCGGCATCTATTACGACGACGAGTACAGCCATGCGGTGCTGCCTGCCGGGACGACCTCGTGTCATGGTCAGCCGACCGGCGGCGAAGTCATCTACGACTCGCCGGACGACAACAACGCGAGCGCGCTCGACGCTGGCGAGGGCCTTACCGGCCTGCCTGAAAGCATTCTCGAAATGACCGCTCAGCCGCAGTCGCTGATCGATCCGGCCACGCTGCCCGTCAACCCGCAGACCTGCAAGCCCATTTACCCGCACGAATACCTCGAGGTCAACACGATCTTCGAAGTGATCCACGATCACGGCTTGCGGACCGCATGGGCTGACAAGCACCCCGCCTACGAAGCCCTCGAGGGCCCAGCGGGCAACAGCATCGACGACCTGTTCACGCCTGAGATCGACTCGATCGCGCTCGAACCGAACGGCAAACCGTATCCAGGTGAAATCAGCTGGACCGAAGACAACGCCGCGACGATGCAGTACGACTCATACAAGGTCCAGGCGGTGCTCAACGAGATCGACGGCTACGACCACAGTCGCAAAACCAAGGTTGGTGTGCCGGCGATCTTCGGGATGAACTTCCAGACTGTCTCGACCGCGGAGAAGTTGCACACCTCGGATGGCCTCACCGGCGGTTACCTACCCGGCACCAACACGCCGGGACCGTTGCTCCAGCGGGCGCTCGACTACATCAACGCGCAGCTGCAAGCGATGGACGAAGAGATCCACGCGCAGGGCCTCGCGGACTCGACGGCCATCATCGTCTCGGCCAAGCACGGTCAGTCGCCCCAAGACCCAGACTCGCTGGTCAAAATCAAGGACGGCCCGATCATCGAAGCGATCAACGCCGCCTGGGAAGCAGCTCACCTTGGGTCCGGCGCCTTGATCGTTGCCGGCACCGACGACGACGCGTGGCAGAGCTACCTGTCCAATACCTCCCCGGAAGCCGCCAATTTCGTCAAGGAATACCTGTGGAACCATACGGCCACCGGTGTCGCCTACGACGGCTCCACGCGCACCTTGGCGCACTCGGGGTTGTCCGAAATATTCGCCTGCAAGGAAGCGGCGAAATACTTCGGCGTGCCGCTCAGCGATCCGCGCCACCCGGATGTATGGGGTGTGGTGCAAGTCGGCGTGGTCTACACCGGCGGCAGCAAGATCGCCGAGCACGGCGGCGCCAACCCGGCCGACCGTGACGTGCCGATCGTCGTGTACGCGCCAGGGGCGGTGCAGCCGGGCACATACCGCCCGTGGGTCGAGACGACCCAGATCGCGCCGACGATCCTCGACCTGCTCGGGCTGGATCCGGACGCGCTCGAAGCGGTCCAGATCGAAGGCACCCAGGTGCTCCCAGGGGTCGATCGCCACTGATCTCGTTCATCGGTTCCCCCCCACCCATCCCCCCGGCACATGTGCCGGGGGGATGGCCGACCCGTACATGTACGGGTCGGAACGCAGGGCCGCATGCGGCCCTGCGCGGGGCGCGCATGTGCGCCCCGTTCGACGGTGCGCATGCGCACCGTCGCCGGTTGGCACATGTGCCAACCGGGAAACATCAATCCACGCGTCGATCTGCCACGATCATGATCGTCCTCGCCCGCGAAAGGAGCACCATGCCCGATTACGCACCCGGAACCCCGTCCTGGATCGAACTTTCCTCGCCAGATACCGATGCCTCCTCCCAGTTCTACGGCCAGCTGATGGGCTGGAGCACAACCGAACCGGGATCTGAGGAGACCGGCGGATACCGCATGTTCCAGCTACAGGACAAGAACATCGCAGGCCTGATGGGCCACATGCAGGAGGGCCAGCCCACCGCGTGGGCCACCTACGTAAGTGTCGCCGACGCCGAGGAGACGGCTGGGAAGGTCAAGGCCGCCGGCGGTAGCGTCGTGCTCGAGCCGATGGATGTGATGGACATCGGGCGGATGGCCTTGTTCGCCGATCCCACCGGTGCCGTGTTCGGCGTGTGGCAGCCAAAGAGCTTCACCGGCGCCGACCTCGTCAACGAGCCGGGCTCGCTCTGCTGGAACGAGGTGCTCACCCGTGACGCCGACACAGACAAGGCGTTCTACTCGGCCGTCTTCGGTTGGCAGGGGCGCCCCCCCGCGTTCGAGGGTGCGCCGACGACTTACACGGTGTGGGAGCTGAACGGGAAACAGGTCGGCGGCATGATGCAAATGAGCGACGAGTACTTCCCGGCCGAGATCCCACCGCACTGGGGTGTGGTCTTCGGGGTAGCCGACTGCGACGCCATCGTCGCCAAGGCCCGCGAGCTCGGGGCAACCGTCACGAACGGGCCGATGGACATGCCGATCGGACGCTTCGCCGGCCTGATTGACCCCCAGGGAGCCTCCTTCACGGTGATGCAACCGGCTCCATCCGCCTGATCGGACTCGCCCGAACACCGCATACGTCAGGTCAGGGTACTCTCGCGGTCGCGCTCCTGTAGATATGGCGCTAGGTACTTGGCGGCGATCTTGCCCGGAGGCGACCATGTTGGTGTGTCGGTGATCTCGGAGCTGAACCCGTGTCCTCCGGTGATGTGAGCGGTGAGGTATTGGGGCTTCTCGTTTGTCAACAGCATGCCGTGGATCATGGGGTTGAAGCGCTGGGGCGTCACCGAAGCCCCAGCCAGCGCCGCGATCGACTGCGCAGCAATGTCGGCCTGCTGCGAGCCGATGCCGCCGTGCTTGATGGGAAAGTCGGTTGCATCGCCAGCCGCATAGACGCGCTCGACACCTGGAACCCGACAGTACGGGTCCACCCGGATGAAGCCGTGATCGCCCAGCGGGATGCCGCGCACCTCGGGTCCGAAGAGCTCGGGTAGCGCGATCGCTCGATCCACTTCGAGGTGCCGGTCACCTGGGTTGACCACGACCTCGCGGGCGTTGGGAACCTCGGCGTATGCGGATGTGATCGTCTCGATGCTCGCACGGGCGAGGAGCTCGGCTATGGAACTGCTCGCCGACGCGCCAAAGATCGCGAGCGGGGCGTCCTCTGGAGTGACAATCGTGGTCTCTAGATCGATACCCATGTCGTAGGCGCGTCCGGCTGTCATCAGTGCGAGCTCGTACAGTGGCAGCGGCCAAGCCATGCGGCCGGGCGCAACAAACGCCAGCTTGTGGATGAAACCGCCCTCGACATCCTGGATCAGCCCGTGCATGGTCTCGTCCAGATCGCGGTCGTCGATCGTCAAGGCGTGCTTGTAGTGCTTGCTGATGCTCGCGCCGAGCGCGAGGAGGAGCGCGTCGTACTCGATCGCCTCATCGGCCTTCGTGTGAATCGTCCTCCTGACCGGATCGATCCAGCCAAGTTCGCCGTGCAGCAGCCTCGCCCCGGCATCGCGCACGATCGGGACGAGTGGATAGCGGCGGGCCGCACCGTCGGCGAACGGCTCGCGGACGACCATAGGCCGGTATACGAACTCGGTGTTGGGAGCTATCACCGTCACATCGGTTAGGTCGCGCCCAAGATCGGCCAGGGCAAGTGCGGTCTCGAGCGCGGCCACTCCGCCTCCCACGATTACCACGCGAAGCTGGTCGGAATGCAGGCCCTTCGCGGTCTCGGCATGTGAAGTACCCGTCATGACTACCTACTGGCGTTGCCGTTTGCGGAGTTGCTGTTTTTATCGGCCTTGCTGCTTTTGGGCGGTTTCGGGACCGGCGTATTCGGCCCCTCTTCGCTGGTGCCGATGAGGATCGTGAGCAGGTCGCTGATTCGCTGCACGCGGCCGAGGCGGTCAGGAAGCGGGAGGCCGGATTGGATCGTGTAGTGGTTGCGACGTCCGTTGCGCTCTCGCGTGATGTAGCCGCCGTCGGTGAGCTCCGTGACGATCCGGTGGGCGGCCCGTTCGGTGATTCCGACTCGCTCGCTGATCTCTCGTAGAAGCACGCCTGGATCGTGGGCGATGCAGGCGAGGACCTGGGCGTGGTTCGTCAGGAACTTCCAGCGGTGAGTGGTGGCCTCGGTCATAGACAGAGACTAGCGTATCTAGATTCCGATTTCCTAGAAATTTATTTCCTAGATTTAAATTTCATGCTATGTTGTTCAAGTCTGCGGTGCTCGATTGGTCGCTGGCGCTCATGCGCACACCAACCGAAATGAGGGAATACCGTGCCCAGTTCACCCATCCAGCAGCTACCGGTGGAGACCACCGGCAACGGCGGACCCGCCCTCGCGGATCATCTATCCAACGGAGCCCACCCCGGCAAGCCAAATCAAGCTCCGCGCAACCCCCTACTAGCGAAGTTGACCAGTCTGACCTCGATTGCAACTGTTGCAGCCGCAGGCGTCGTCGTCGTCGGCATTCTCGCTGTAGTGGGAGGCAACTACGACAAGCAGGTCGTCCACGATCAACTCGTGCCGCAGAAGATCTTCTTCCCGGCCGTTGGTAGTCCGGCACTGCTACCAGGCGTCAAGCAGTACGCAGGTCAGCAACTCACCACCGGTAGCCAGGCCAAGGCGTACGCCAACAACTTCATCAATGTCCACCTCTCAAAGATCGCCGGTGGACAGACCTATGCACAGGTCAGCACAGCAGCCCTGGCCGCGCCCACCAACGCAAAGCTGGCCGAAGAGAAGGCAACCCTCTTCCAAGGCGAGACCCTGCGCGGCCTGCTCCTGAACGCCTGGGGATGGTCACTCATCGGCACCATCGCCACCCTCGCCGGATGGATACTCATAGCGTTGGGAGCAATCCTGTTCCTGCTCCCGCTCGCCAACTGGCAGGCGAACCTCAGACGCCGAGACGCCGCGACAGCCGGTGCACGATGAAGGCTCTCGTTTACCACGGTCCCGGCCAGCGCGGCTGGGACACCGTGGATGACCCAAGCTGGTCGACGAGCGCGACGGTCTAAACGATCGGATCGCGAGCTTCATCGCCAAGGCTACGTGGGAAGATCAGCGGATCGTCTGAGGATCCAGCAGGTGGGCGCCTGCGCTCGCGTGCACTTCCCGTGCGCCCTCGGGCATGCGTGAACGTCTGGGCAAGCAGGCCAAGAACATGTCCTCCGAACCCGCCGCCCACGATCCTGGCACCCGCGGCGCCTGACTGGAGCAACCGCTCGACGGTCGCCTCGACGGCCGGCGTGGATACTTCGTACTGGTCGCGCAGGCTCGCGTGGGAAGCGTTCAGTAGCCGTCCCACTGCGGGTAGGTCGTCCGCTCGTAATGCGGCCACCGTGTCCTTCACCCGCGTGTTCTCACTGAGAACATGGCGTGCGCGTCGTCGCAGCGCGCTCGGGCAGCTGCTCGAGGGCGTCCCAGCTTGCCTGTCTCAGCGAATCGACGCCCAGTAGCTTGCACGCCTCTGAGCACTCGGCCCTGCGCTCGTTGTAGGCGGAGCCGGCGTTGGCGTGGCGCTCGCCGGAGTCGAGCGTCACCAGTCGCCAGCCATCCCCGAGCCGCAGCGGGACCGGATCGACCTCGAATGTCTGGAAGTCGATGAGCATCGCCATGCCGGGTGCGCCATACAGCGAGGCGAGCTGATCGAGCAGGCCGGTGTGTGCGCCCACCCAGTCGCTCTCGACACGCGAGCACAGCCGGGCGAGACTGATGCGGTCGGCGTCGGTGGTGCCGATCAGGGCGAGCAGGGCGAGGCAAAGAGCCACCTCGAGCGCCGCCGAAGACGAGAGGCCGGCACCTCGGGGGAGATCGCCGCCGATCTCTATACGAGCCCCCACCAGCGGGTGCCCGGCTCGACGCAGCTCGGCGACGACCCCACGCACGTACGCGCGCCAGCCCGTCGCACCTCGCGGGCTCGGCGAGCGCGAACTCGTCCTGCTCGCCGTAGTCAAGCGCACGCGCGTAGATGCGCTCCTCGCCGGTTGCGCTGCGCATGAACCGTGACTCCCTCGGCGATCGCGAACGGCAGCGCGAGCCCTTGGTTGTAGTCGGTGTGCTCTCCGATCAGATTGACGCGACCGGGAGCGAACGCGGTGACGCTCTCACGCGACACTGGCGATCGCCTCGCGCAGTTCCGCGGCGCAGTCCTCGGGGAGCGTGTCGCCGACGAACGTGCCCCCGCCCTGCTCTGAGCCGGCGGGATACTTGAGCTTGGTGGCCGTGCGCAGCGGCGGGTAGAACTCGACATGCAGGTGCCCATCGGAATGTCCGTCGGTGGGTGCTTGGTGGACGACCATCACATAGGGAAAGGGCCTGGCAAACAGGGCGTCATAGCCACGAGTGAGGGTCTGCAGGCATTCGGCGAGCAGGCGCAGCTCATCGGGCTCGCAATCGAGCAGGCTCGGGCGATGCTCTCGGATGACGACGTGCGTCTCATACGGCCAGCGTGCCGCATAGGGAATGTAGGCGGCGACGTTCTCGTTCTCGTGCACTATCCGCCGCCCGTCCTCCAGCTCGCGGCGCAGCAGCTCGCAGGACGCACAGCCCCCCAAGCGCGCGTCCGCGGCCAGCTCGAGCTTCGGCACCGGCGGCAGGAACGGGTAACCGTAGATTTGCCCGTGCGGATGGTGCAAGGTCGCGCCGACCTCGACTCCCCGGTTCTCGAAGATGAGCACATACTGCACGTCCTCTCTGGCCGCCAAGCTCTTGATAGCGGTGGCGCCAAACCCACATCAGCGCCTCTGCCCGCTCGGGCGCCAGCGTGCCGAAGGAGCCATGGTGACTGTCGGTGTACACGATCACCTCCGCCGCCCCTTCCGGTGCTCGAAAGGCGGGGTACAGGTTGTCGAAGACGGCGATCTCAAAGGCCGGTGAGGAATCTCCGTCTCCACGAAGGTCTCGGACTGGGGGTTGGCTGGCGTAGGGAGGCTGGCCGGGGCGTGAGTGTGCTCCCTGGCGTGAGTGCGCTCCGTAGCGTGAGGCCGGCCGGCGTGGGGCACAGGGGGCAGTGATCCTCGGAGGGAAGGAAGGTGCGGTCCTGTCGCTGGATCGCGTATACGACCTCCTCTCCGCGCAACTCGTTGAAGCGCTGCTCGCTCATCGCTCCTGGCCGCTCTCGGCGGGCGTAGAGGATGAGCGCCCTGCCGTCCTGCTTGAGATGTCGCTCGACGCGCAGCGGCCCATAGACCTCGCATCGCTCCTGCGCAAGCTCATGTGGATCGTGCACTTCTCGACGAGTGGTGTCCGACGCCGATGCCGCGGCGGCCTCACGGTGCGTGGCATCCGATCCCGGCTCTCCCAGGCCGGCTGTATCCGAGCGGTCGGAAGGGGGCTGTGGGCTGGCGGATGCCGGAGCCATGCTCTGACGATAGACCCCTTCAACGCGAAGTCCTTGCATACGAATGGATTCAGGGGGTACATGTATTGATGGGCGCTGCGTCGCCTGACGCAGCCTCCATACAGGAGGAGATACAGATGTCAAAGACAGATCAGGTCGATGAGCTCACGGAGCTGCTGGAGCGTCCGGAGATCGGCCGGCAGAGGCTTGGATCGTCGTGCGTTCCTGCGCCGCACAGCGCTCACCGGCATAGCGGCCGGCTCGGCGAGCAGCATATTGGCCGCCTGCGGCAAAAGCAGTGGCTCGAGCGCTGCCGCCGGCAACGGCAGCGAGGCCGTGTTCGGCTCGCATCCCAACTACAAATTCGTGGTCGTCAACCACGTCACGACCAACCCGTTCTTCGTCCCCACCCAATATGGGGCTGGCCGATGCGTGCAAGCTGTTGGGATGCTCGTATGAGTGGACGGGCTCGGAAAGCAGCAACGTCAACCAGATGGTCAACGCGGTCAACACCGCAATTACAAGCGAAGCCAATGGAATCGCGGTCGCGTTGATCGACCTGCACGCCTTCAACGCTCCGGTCGAATCGGCGTTGAAAGCGGGCATCCCCGTCGTCGCGTACAACGCCGACGCGCCCGGCAACGCGCGTCTTTCCTACATCGGACAGGACCTCAAACTGGCCGGCGAAAAGATGGGTGAACGGATCGTCGAAGCGGTCGGCTCGGGCGACGTCGCGCTGTTCATCGCAACCCCCGGATCGGCCAATCTGCAACCGCGCATCGAAGGGGCTGAAAAGGCGATCAAGGCCTCGGGTAAGCCGATCACGGTGCACACGGTCGCGACCGGCGCGGCCGTCCCGGGCGAGCTCTCCACGATCGACGCCTATTGGATCGGTCATCAGAGCACAAAGGGCATGTACGCCGTGGACGGGGGCAGCACCGAAAGCCTCGCGCGGGTGATGCAGAAGTACGGATTGGCGGCCAAGGGGATCAAGGCCGGCGGCTTCGATTTGACCGAAGGCACGCAGAAGCTGCTGCAGGAAGGCAACATCGAATTCACGATCGACCAGCAGCCCTACCTACAGGGCTTCCTTCCGGTCCTGCAGTTGTTCATGTGGCAAGTGTCGGGCTCGCTCACGGGCCCTGCCGAAACAGACACGGGGTTGAAGTTCCTCAACAAGGAAACGGTCGCGCCGTACGTCGAATCCAAGACCCGCTTCGAGGGGACGTCAACCGAAGTCAAGGTGGTTCCGATCAAGGCCGGCACACCCGCCTAGTGATCGCAACAGACATTCGCGCCCAGTGGAGGAGTTCGTGACAGCTATGTGTGCCAAGTGGAGGGGCCCGTAGGTGTCAAGCGCGACAGGGGGACCGCCTGCGCTCTGAGGGCCAGGCGAGCGAGCAGGGCCCGGGACGGCGGACGCGCTCCATCGATTCGGACGGTCCGCTCGCGCGCGTGCTTTCCCTGCGCGAGGGCAGCATCATCGTCGTGGCGATCGTCACGGCGGTGTACTTCTCGCTCGAGACCAGCACTTCCTGACGGGCGCCAACTTCAAGACGCTGCTGCCGTACTTCGCGCCGCTTACGATTCTCGCGGCGGGCGAGGTGTTCGTGATGATCCTCGGGGAGATCGACCTGTCGATCGGCGCGATGTACCTGTTCTCTCCGATCCTGTTCTACAAGCTGTCCACCGCCGGGATCCCGCTAGTGCCAAGCGTGGTGATCGCGCTCCTGTGCTGTATGGCGGTGGGTGCCGTCAACGGCTTTTTCACCGCGGTCGTCGGAATCAGCTCATTCGTGGCGACGCTCGGAATGCTGTTCACTTTCGAGGGACTCAGCCTGATCATCTCCCATGGCGCGCCTGTCAATACGCCCGGAGCACAAGTCCACCAAACGACGGTGAAGGTGGAACACGTGGTCAATGGCCACCACATCTTCCTCACCGAAACGGTCAACCACGTCGGCACGTTCGCCAAAATCTTTGGCGCCGGCACATATTCGGAGTTCATCTGGGCGCTCGTGATCGTGTTCCTGCTGCAAACCACGCTTACGTTCACCCGCTGGGGGCTGCACACCGTGGCGATTGGCTCCAACAAGCTCGGTGCGGCCGAGGCGGGCGTCTCGGTGAGGCTCATAACGATCCGCAACTTCGTGCTCTGCAGTCTCACCGCCGGGCTCGTCGGGATCCTCGAGGCCGTGCGCGCCGGGTCGGTCCAGCCCGACCCGTCCGGGGCAAACGAAATCCTCTTCTTCGCGATCGCCTCGGCGGTGATCGGCGGGACATTGCTGGCCGGCGGGTCCGGCACCGTGATCGGCGCGCTGATCGGCGCGCTGTTCCTCGGGATCCTCCAAGACGGTCTGGTTCTTCAAGGGGTGAACGCCAACTACAAGCTGTTCTACCTCGGACTGGCGATCATCGTGGCGATGACCGTCAACGTCTACGTCCAACGCGTGCGCAGAGGACACCGCGGTGGCTGACGCGCAACCGATCGAGACTGTCGTCCCGCCAACCTCGGCGCCCGATGATGTGCTCAGAGTCGAGCACATCTCCAAGCGCTTTGGCCCCGTGACAGCGCTGCGCGACGTCAACCTGCATTTGCGCAAGGGCGAGGTGCTCGGTCTGCTGGGCGACAACGGCTCGGGCAAGTCCACCCTGATCAAGACCATCAGCGGCTTTCAAAAGCAGGACTCGGGCGAGATGTTCCTGCACGGAGAGCCCTACCGGCCCCGCGGCGTCGACGACGCCCGCAGTCAGGGGATCGACACCGTCTTTCAGGACCTCGCCCTGATCGACGAACTGTCTGTCTACCACAACATGTTTCTGTGCCGCGAGCACGTGCACCATCCGATCCCACTGCTCGCCAACCGGCTGATGAAGCGCGAGACCCGCACGGCGCTCGATGAGATCGGGATCAACATCCCACGGATCGACGTCGCGGTCGCGCGCCTGTCCGGAGGGCAACGACAAGCGATCGCGGTCGCACGCACGGTCAACTCCGACGCCGACATCCTGTTGCTCGACGAGCCGCTCGCGGCTATGGGCGCCAAGGAGGGCTCGATGATCCTCGACCTCGTGGCGCGGCTGAAGGCGGAGGGCCGAGTGTCGATCGTCATGATCCTCCACAACTACGTCCACGTGCTGCAGGCGTGCGACCGCGTGAGCATGATCCAAGACGGGGTGATCACGCTCGACAAGCCAACGAACGAGACCTCTGTCGAGGAGCTCACCGAGATAGTCGTCAACGAGTACAGGCGTGCACGAGAGCAGGAGCGCAGCGAAAGGCAAGCTCCGGGATAGCCCGGCTGGATGCGCACGATCCTGATCACCGGCTCCAAAGGAATCATCGGCTCGGTGCTGCGGCGTAGGCTGGGTGAGAAATACCGGGTCAGGGGCGTGGATCTGCCTGATGACATATCCCACTATGAGGTCCTGTGGGCGCAAATGCCTGGAGTCGACACGGTCATTCACCTTGCCCGCAGATTTTCACCGACTGACCCCATCGAGCGGCGGATGCGCATCTATCCGGAGAACGTGCAGATAGACGTAAATGTCTTCACGGCGGTAGTGCGAGCTGGAGTAAAGCGTCTCATTATGGCCAGTTCAGTCCACGCCGACGACCACCGCGATTCGGCCGCGGTTGAGCCGCTTACGATACCGGGCAGTTACTACCCTGCAACGCCATACGGTGTGTACAAGCTCATCGGGGAGGAGGCAGGAAAGGCCCTCTCAAAGCAATTTGGCTTTGAGTTCATCGGTGTGCGGTTTGGTGGTGTAACACGAGATGACTCTGTAAAGACGGGAGCAGGGCAGACGGCAACCTGGCTGAGTCACCGCGATCTCCTACGCGCTATAGATGCGTGTCTGAACGCACAGCCGATGTCAGGGCGCTCCACCGTCTTCTACGCGGTGTCCAATAACGCCGACAGAATGCACGACACAACCAATCCGTTTGGCTGGAGCCCGAGTGACAATTCGGCAGACCGCGCGTAGGAGGGTACCCGACAAGTAGAGTCGCGAGCGTCAATCTGTGGGGTGACAGTGGAGCCGTGGCTATAGGTTGCGCACGCGGCGACCTATCTCGCGGTCCCGCGGATAGCCGGCAGCCTCCCAGAATGCGGAGGCAGTCTCGTCTCTATACGCAACCAGCGCGGTGATCCGGTGAGCGCCTTGACGGCGTAGGTGCTCCTCGCCGGCCCGCACGAGCGCCAAGCCGACACCGCGGCGACGATGCTCGAAGCGAACAGCCAGTCGATACATGTTCCCCCGCCAGCCATCCCACGCAGCGATCAGCGCGCCCAGGATCACACCATCCGCATCGGCAACAAGCAGGCTCCCCGGCCTCTCCGAGAGCAGCATTTGCACATCGTCGAGGCGGTCGACAGTAGTGGCGTGTTCGCTCCGATCCTGTAGCCATAGCTCGAGCACGGCCGCCGTCTCCTCGGGTCGGCACGCGCGCACAATGAAATCCCGCTCGGTCAAGCCGGCAACCCTAGCGACACGCCCCTGGCTTTGACTCCGTTTCCGACGTACGCTGCCGCAATTCCCTACCACGAGATCGCGAAGCGTCTGAGAAGCTCGCCGCCGACAAGTGGGACTTCGGCACCAGTCGCCGCGCCCGCTGGTTCAATCGCTGATGGCGATGGCGAAACCGCGTATGAACGAGGGCGATCCGTTCGAGGGCGATCCGCTCGAGGGCGATCCGCTCGAGGACTTCGATCCCCGCTCGATCACTCCATGAGCTCGGCTTGACGCCTTTCGAGCAGCTCGAGCCAGATCTCGCTCCGCGTTGGAAACGCGGGAATCGCTTCCCAGAGGCGCTCTTCAGTGAGCTCGCCGACGATGGCGATCGTCGCTGCGTGCAGCCAATCGGCGACGTCTGTACCTGTGAACGTCGCACCGAGGATCACACGGCGATCCTCATCGAACACCAATCGAGATGTTCCGGGTGTGTCGCGCCCGTGGAAGCTGGCCCCCGCGGTACCCGAGCTCGGCACGTCATAAGCCCGAGCATTGATTCCCGATTCTCGAGCTCTCCGCAGCGTGAGACCCACCGCGGCTACTTGTGGGTCGGTGAATACCACTCGAGGCGTGATCTCGGCTTCACGGACCACTTGAGCGTGCCTGCCTTCGATCACCGCGGAGGCGATGTGGGCCTGGTGCTTACCCATATGGGTAAGCAGGGAGCGCCCGTTGACATCGCCGATCGCGAAAAGCCAAGGCTTGCCTGGCACGCGTAGCGTGTCGTCTACCGTAATCGACCGGCCCGGCTCCAGGCCGACGCTCTCGAGGCCCAGATCGTCGGTTTGCGCTCGACGTCCCACGGCCACGAGGAGCTCATCGGCTTCGATGGGCTCAGCGTCATCTAGGAGGACGATGACGTGCGCCTGATTACGGTGGACGGCCTTTGCGCTCACTCCTACGTGGACCTCCACATCGCGTGCTAGGAGGGAATCGCGTAGCTCTTGACCGGCGAATGGCTCCTCGCGAGGTAGCAGACGCTTGTCAGCCTCGATGAGCGAGACCTTGGAGCCGAGTGAACTGTAGGCCTGTGCCATCTCGACACCGACAGCGCTCCCACCGAGGATCGCTAGGCGGCTCGGTATCTCTTGTGCGGTGGTGGCCTCTCGGTTCGTCCAAGGCTTGGCGTCCGCCAGGCCAGGAATTGGTGGCATCGCGGCGCAGCTACCTACGGCGATGACCACAGCAAGGCGCGCCTCATAGACTTGCCCGCCGACTCGCACACGCCGCTCGCCCTCCAGGCGACCGTGGCCGCGTATCAGCTCGATCTTGTGGTCTTCAAGCCACGGAAGCAGCTGAGAATCATCCAGATCGTGGATTATCTGATTGCGGCGTGCAAGAACAGCCTCCACGTCCAGCTCGCCCGTGACCGCCTCCGCGGCACCTGGAACTCGACATGTCTCGGCTAGGGTCTCGGCTGGGCGCAGGAGTGCCTTGGAGGGCATACAGGCATAGAAGGCACACTCGCCGCCCACGAGCCGCGACTCGACCAAAGCAACCTTGTGGCCATGCTCGGCGAGGCGTCCAGCCAATACCTCTCCGGCGGGACCTGCGCCGATAACGATCACGTCGAACATCCGCACCCCTTGATTGTTGGGCCACCGACGGCTCACGCTCCTCGACCCGCCAGCTCAGGATCGCCGGACGTCATCGGTTGAGTCTCGCCCGAGTGCGCTGGTCGCCCGTTGGGATTGCCTCGGGCGTAGGGTCTTGTCGAGTTGGGCTCTGCGTCGCAGTGGCATGGTGAACCACAGTACGAGAAAGGGGATTGCCCCGAAGGCAACGGTGAGGAGGCCCGCTAGTGCACCGAAGAGCTTGGTGGCTACTAGCAGGAGACAGCCGCTCATTGCTAGGGCGAGGAAACCCAAGCCCGCGATCGCTATGCGGTTGGAGATGAACACAAGATGGCGCTTGTCGTCATGGCGGAAAAGGAAGCGGTGCTGCGCGGATGGCGCGATTGTGCACGCGGCAGCAAGCGCGGCGAGGAGAAGGGTCACGAAATAGACGACGCGCTCGAAGCTCCCAACATGAGCGAACCCTGTGTTGAATGGGACGATCAACAGGAAAGCGAACAGCACCTGTACGCCGGTGACGACGACGCGAAGCTCGCCTGTCAGCTCCTCGAGATTGCGATCGAGCTGTTCGAGCGAGGTCTCATGGCGGGTTTCCCCACTCTCCTTTTGCTGAGAGTCCGGCATGCGAATTCACAGTAGTCACATTCCGCCACAGGGCGGTTCGCTGCCCTTGATTGATCCTCGACGCATAGTTAGGACCGCGATGGCTCCTCGTCGTACTCGCGCAGGAAGCCCTCGAAGAGACGCCGGTGGCGCTCCTCGTCGTGCAGGATCGCGATCACCATGTCGTTTGTGACCGGATCGCTCTCATCGGTGGCCTGAATGATCTTGTTGTAATAGTCGATGGCGCCGGTCTCGGCGGCGATCACGCCCTTGATGACATGCACGATGTCGTTCTGATGCTCCGGCGGCTGCAAATAGGACTGCTCAGCCTTGAAATCCATCGATCCGGGCACAACGCCGTAGAGCTCCTTGATGCGATTCGCGTACTTGGTGGCATGCCCTAGCTCCTCCTGTATGTCCTCACGCAGAGACGCGATTACCTCCTGTGCACGCACGCCATCGGGGTTGATCGAGTTCGCGAGATAGCTCATCACCGTCTCGATCTCCATCCAGTAGGCCCTGCACAGCATCGCGATGATCGTGTCGCGCTCACCGTGCATGTCATCGGCCAGGATTCCGCTGCTGCTCTTCATCGCCGGCATCTGATCCTCCTCGAGCTCAGTTGGTGGACTGGACGCAAGTGCTCTACCCGGACGGGGACAGTGGCAATCGGAACGAGTGCTTCACTTGTGGCCGCTAACAGCAGACACGACTCAAGGCTCAATGAGGCCGCGTCGGATGGCGTAGCGCGTCAGCTCTACGCGGTCGCGCATGCCTAGCTTTTCGAGCATGTTCGCGCGGTGACGCTCGACGGTCTTCTCGCTAATCGTGAGGGTCTCGGCGATCTGTCGGTTGTTGTGTCCCTCCGCGATTAGCTTGATCACCTGTAGCTCGCGCGGGGTGAGGGGATCGGGGTGGTCCTCGCTTGGTTTGGCGAGATAGTGGCGGATCGCCTCGGTGACGGCGCCTGGGTAGAGGAACGGTTCGCCCCGAACGGCGGCGCGGCAGGCGCGTACGACGTCGCGGTCGGCGAGCGACTTGAGCACGTAACCGCTGGCGCCCGCCTGTAGGGCCTCGTAGAGGAACTGCTCGTTGTCATGCATCGAGAGCATCAGGATCTTCAGGACAGGGCGTTGTCGGTGGATTTCCCGGGCCGCCTGCAAACCGGTCATGCGTGGCATCGAGATGTCGAGGATGGCGAGGTCCAGCTCGTGCTGGACGAGCGCCATCTGAACAGCCTCCAGGCCGTCGCCAGCCTCGGCGCAAACGACTAGGTCGGGCTCGTTTTCGAGTACCAGGCGCAGCCCTTGGCGTACCACAGCGTGATCGTCGGCGAGCAGGATGTTGGTCTTCAGCCCAGCCAAGTGATCTCACCGTCGAGTGGGATCTCCAGGCGTACCTCGGTTCCACCGCGCAACGCGCTCGTGATGTGCAGGCTGCCCTCTACGAGATTGGCCCGCTCGCGCATGCCCCGCATCCCGCCGCCCTCACGGCGCCCCTCCCGCATGCCCTGTCCATCGTCGCGCACACTCAGTGTCAGACTGTTGTCGTTTGCTTGCAGGGCGATGCTGATGCTTGCGGCACGAGCATGGCGGATGGCGTTGGTCATAGCCTCCTGGGCGACTCGGTAAACCACCAGCTCGCGCTCCGGCGACTGTGACTCCAGATCGGCGGGGATGTGGCAGTTGATGCGCAGTTCGGAGTGCTCGCGCAGTCGACGCGAGAGAGCCAGCAATGCACCGGCGAGGCCGAGGTCCTCGAGCGGCTCCGGTCGCAGGCGTTGGACGATGCGGCGAACATCGTCGATGCTGGCGCGCGTGGTCTCGAGTAGCCGCTCGAGCGGGGCTACGAGCTCGGGTGGCGCGTCGCGGGAGATACGCGCCAAGTCCAGCAACATCGCGGTCAATGTCTGGCCTACTTCGTCGTGGAGCTCCTGTGCCACCCGCAACCGCTCGCTCTCCTGAGCAGAGAGCGCTCGCCGTGTGCTCTCCAGACGCTCGCTCTCCAGCTGGCTGAGCATCTCGTTGTAGGCCTGCGCGAGCTCAGTGGCCTCCGACGGCGCGCTGGGCACCTGCAACCGCTCGCCAGATTGCAGCGGGTCGACGCGTCGCAGTAGCGCAGGTATGTGGGTTAGCGGGGCGAGCGCCTGGCGCAACAGCAGTGCGTTTGCCACCAGTGTCACAATTAGCGTGATAGCGAGGATGGTGGCGTCGTCGGCGGCGATGTGCGCGAATGGGGCGGGCAGCACGATCGCGATCGCGACCGCCATCGTCGTCACCACGGCGGCGTTCAGGGCGAGCACGCGCCAGAAGAGGGCAATGTAGCGGCGGGTCGTCTTCGGCTGCGCCTCGTGGCTCGCGGTGCTGGCGTGCGAGCTTGGAGCGGCTTCATAGGAGCTCGGCGCAACCGGTGGATCGCGACCTCGGAGGGCCCGCGCGAGGTTGGGTTGTTCGCTGCTGGCTTGTTCGCTTGCCGTTCGCACCCGCAAGTCACGCTAGCGCCCCTATCCATGCCAACCACGAAAGATGGGGTCTCGACCTCATGGTGGCGGCGTTGGCTGGGACCGAACATGTCAGGCGTGACTGGATATGGCTCGACCGGTTGGCGGCAGACAGTCTCAAGCGCCAGCAGGGGAGCGAAGCGGTGACCCCCTCTCCTCACCTCGTGTGTGGTTGCCGCGATATGCACGAGCCTGGTCCCGCGGTACAGGCCCGGGGGTTAACCCCGAGCCTGTGTCGCGTAATTGTCGATGCACAGTGGACGGTGCGCCTTGGACGATCTGAGCTGAGCTGACGCCGGATCGGCTGAACCACATAGGAGGCAGACGCGATGGCGATGAGCGCACCGAAGATCGATGAGACGAAGCTTGAAGCGTTCATGGGACAGGCGGTGATGGATATGGGGGCGGTCATCAGCGCCCCGCTGTTCCTGATTGGCGAGAAGCTTGGCCTGTACAAGGCGATGGCCGGCGCGGGACCGCTGAGCTCACAAGAGGTCGCCGATCGTGCCGGCGCGGCCGAGCGCAATGTGCGCGAGTGGTTGCGCAACCAGGCCGCGGGTGGCTACGTGACATACGACGCCGAAAGCGATCGATACACGCTGCCCGACGAGCAGGCGCTGGTGCTAGCCGACGAAGACAGCCCGTTTTACATCCTCGGCGTCTACGACTTGATCGCGTCCCTCTACGCCGACGAGGACAGGATCGTTGAGACGTTCAGAAGTGGCTCGGGGATGGGTTGGCACGAGCATGATCACCGATTGTTTCGTGGGACAGAGCGCTTCTTTCGCCCTGGCTATCGCGGGCATCTCGTGATGGAGTGGATACCGGCACTCGACGGCGTCAAGGACAAGTTGGGAGCTCGGCGCGAAGGTCGCCGACGTCGGCTGTGGCCACGGCGCGTCCACCATCGTCATGGCCGAAGCATTCCTCAATTCACGGTTCTCGGGCTTCGACTACCACATGCCCTCTATCGACCGTGCGCGTCCATGCTGCCAGCGAAGCGGGTGTGTCGAATCGGGTCGTTTTCGAGGCAGCGTCGGCGAAGGAGTATCCCGGTAACGATTACGACCTAGTGTGCGTCTTTGACTGTCTGCACGACATGGGCGACCCGGTTGGGGCCTCAGCACACGTGCGCAAGACGCTCGAGCCCGACGGGACGTGGATGATCGTCGAGCCATTCGCAAACGACCGTGTCGAGGAGAATCTCAACCCGGTGAGTCGAATCTTCTACGGTGCCTCCACTGTGATTTGCACGCCCGTGTCGCTGTCCCAGGAGGTCGGTCTCGCCCTTGGTGCGCAAGCCGGCGAGGCGCGCCTGCGCGAGGTGCTAACGCAGGGCGGGTTCAGCCAGGTCCGTCGTGTGGCGGAGACTCCATTCAACATGATCCTCGAAGCTAAGCCGTAAGGGAGCCTGCCGCCTCGGCCACCATGATCCCGATGTTTCGAGCACATCGCGATAATCGTTGGGAATGGCCGAAGCGCAAGCTACTTCCTATAGCGGTCGCACGGCGTGGGCACGCAACCTCGCGGCCCCGGTTCGCGATTTCCTGAGTACCGAGACTGGCAGCGCGATCGTGCTGCTGGCGGCGACGATCGTGGCGCTGCTGTGGGCCAACTCGCCATGGTCGGATTCCTACGAGTCGCTCTGGACCACCAAGCTCTCGATCGTGGTCGGCGGCAACGGGATTGCCACCGACCTGCGGCATTGGGTCAACGAGGGCCTGATGACGTTCTTTTTCCTCGTCGTTGGCCTCGAGGCGAAGCGCGAGCTCGACATGGGCGAGCTGCGCGAGCGGCGCCGGCTTGCGATCCCGGTGCTCGCGGCGATGGGTGGGATGACCGTGCCGATCGCCATCTACCTTGCGTTCAACCTCGGCGGTCGGGGTGCGCACGGGTGGGGTGCCGCCATGTCAACAGACACCGCCTTCGCGCTGGGCGCCCTGGCGCTGCTCACTCCGGTTGGCGCCACTCGACTACGGGTCTTCTTGCTCACGCTGGCGGTCGTCGACGATCTCGGTGCGCTGATGGTGATCGCAATCGCCTACACCACGCATGTCTCGCTCGTGGCTTTGGCGGTGGCGATCGGGCTATTTGGGCTACTTGTCGCGCTTCGCTATCTACCGGCTTGGCGGCGCCAGCTCTCGGTCGTCGTCGCGGTGGCGCTATGGGTGGCGATGTTCGAGTCGGGTATCGATCCGGTGATCGCGGGCCTCGCCATCGGGCTGGTGACGAGCGCCTACCCGCCGTCGCGCGACGATCTCGAGCGCGCTACCGCGCTCACCCGCTCGTTTCGCGAGCAGCCGACGCCGGAGCTCGCGCGCTCGGCGCAACTGGGCGTGCTCTCGGCGATCTCGCCCAACGAGCGACTCCAATACAGCCTGCATCCCTGGGCGAGCTATGCGATCGTGCCTCTGTTCGCGCTTGCCAACGCGGGTATTCACGTAACCGGTGGCCTGTTGGGTGACGCGATCGTCTCGCCAATTACGCTTGGGATCTTGATCGGCTATGTCCTTGGCAAGCCGCTTGGCATCCTCGGCGCCTCATGGATCGCTTCGCGTCCGGCACTGCATGGGGTACGTCCGACGTTGAGTCTGCCATCGCTCGCTGGTGGTGGAGCGGTTGCCGGCATCGGCTTTACCGTGTCGCTTTTGATCTCGAGCCTCGCGTTTCACGGAGAGCTCTTGGAGCAGGCAAAGCTAGGGGTACTGGCCTCAGCCATATTCGCGCCACTGTTGGCGTGGACGGTTTTCAAACTGGTCAAGCGATTGCCAAGGCAAGTCAGGGCGCGCCAGATCGTGGGCACGGCGGAGGACATTCTCGATCTCGCAGAGGACGTCGATCCGGCTCGCGACCACATCCGCGGCGCGGATGACGCGCTCGTTACGCTGGTGGAGTACGGCGATTTCGAGTGTTTCTACTGCGGGCAGGCGGAGCCGGTGGTGCGCGAATTGCTGTCTTCATTCGGCGACGATCTGCGCTATGTGTGGCGTCATCTTCCACTAAACGACGTCCACAGCAGCGCCCAGCTAGCCGCCGAGGCAACTGAGGCGGCCTCGGCACAGGGCAGGTTCTGGGAGCTATATGACGCACTGCTTGCCCATCAGGACACGATCACCCCGGCCGAGCTTCGTCGCTATGCACAAGAGCTCGAGCTCGACGTCGAGCGCTTCTGGGAGGAGTTGCGCCACCATGAGCACGCGCCGCGGGTGGCCGAGGACGTCGCCGGTGCAGATGCGAGCGGAGTTTCCGGCACGCCAACCTTCTTCATCAACGGACGCCGTCACCACGGCGCCTATGACATCGACACGCTCACCGCCACCGTCCGGCTCATACGCGGGCGCGCCGGTTTGATTGCCAACGCTTGAGTGGTGCAACCTTTTAGTGTCATGCCAGCGATGACCGCCCAAGCCGAGTCTGCAGCCGTGGCGCTCAGCCACCAACCCAAGTCGCCGGAGCGACGCCCCGCGATTGTGGCGGTCGACGACGAGCCGGCGGTGCTGGCGGCAGTCGCTCGTGACTTGCGCCGCGGCTTCGGCGAGCGCTTTCGGGTGCTGCGTGCCACCTCGGGAACAGAGGCATTGGAGGTCTTGCGCGAGTTGCGCACGCGTGGCGACCAAGTCGCGATGCTGATCGCCGATCAGCGCATGCCTGGTATGCCGGGCACGGAGTATCTGGTGGAGGCGCGCAAGATCGCTCCCGACGCCAAGCGGGTGCTGCTGACGGCTTACGCCGACACCGAGGCTGCCATCGCGGCGATCAACGAGGTGGCGTTGGACTACTACCTGCTCAAGCCCTGGGACCCTCCCGAGGAGCAGCTGTTTCCGGTCGTCGAGGACCTACTCACCACCTGGGAGTCAGGGGCCGCGCTCGAGTCCGGTGGAGTGCGCGTGGTGGGCCACCGATTCTCGCGGGAGTCACATGACCTTCGTGATTTCCTGGTGCGCAACCGCGTGCCGGCGCGTTGGCTGGACGTGGAGCGCGACGGCGAGGCGCGCGAGCTGTTGCGAGTTGCCGGCGTGGACGCCGACCGTCTCCCGGTGGCTCTGCTGGAGGACGGCACGGTGCTCGAGCGCCCGACGATTCTCGAGCTAGCCGAGCGTCTCGGTGTCACAGGCACCCCGGCACTGGAGCATTACGATCTCGTGGTCGTCGGTGGTGGCCCCGCAGGATTGGCAGCCGCGGTGTACGGCGCCTCCGAGGGATTGAAGACGGTCATGGTCGAGCGCGAGGCACCAGGCGGCCAAGCCGGCCAGTCGAGCCGTATCGAGAACTACCTTGGCTTCCCGGCAGGTTTGAGCGGCTCGGACCTTGCCCGCCGCGCAACCGACCAGGCACGGCGCTTGGGCGCCGAGCTGCTCACGGTCCAGGAGGCCGTTGGTCTGCGCGCGGAGGGCGCCGCGCGTCTGGTGGACCTGAGTGGCGGTGGCGCGCTGAGCGCGAGCTGTGTGATTGTGGCCTCCGGCGTCTCCTACCGCCAGCTGAGCACGCCGGGGTTCTCCGAGCTCACCGGTGCGGGCATCTACTACGGCGCCGCCATGACAGAGGCGCGTGGGTGCGCCGACCAGCATGTGGTGGTGATCGGTGGGGCCAACTCCGCCGGCCAGGCCGCCGTCTATTTCAGTGGCTATGCCGCCAAGGTGACGATGCTCGTACGCGGGCCGTCGCTCGAGAAGTCGATGTCTCATTATCTGATCGAGCAGATCGCGGCACAGCCCAACATCGAGGTCCGCACCGGCTCCTCGGCGCTCGCCGCCGAGAGCGAGGATGGGCGCTTGAGATGTCTGCGGATACAGAGCCCAAACGGCGAGCAGACGCTCGAGGCTAGCGCCTGCTTCGTGTTCATCGGGGCCTCTCCCCGAACCGATTGGCTAGACGGCGTCCTCGCGCGCGACGAGCGCGGCTTCATCTTGGCTGGGCGCGACGCGCAGGTGCACGGCTGGCCGCTACAGCGCGAGCCTTATGTGCTCGAGACAACGGTGCCTGGTGTATTCGTCGCCGGTGACGTGCGCGCGCGTTCGATCAAGCGGGTCGCAAGCGCCGTGGGCGAGGGCTCGATGGCTGTCTCGTTGATCCACGAGTACTTGGTCGAGGCGTGAGCGAGGCGCCGGTCACGCTTGCCGAGCTTCGCGGCGTCGACCTGTTCGACAGTCTCGACGATGCCGAGCTCGCCGAGTGGGTCCCGCTCGCCCACGCTCACCACGTTGGCCCCGGCGAGATCATCGCCGAGCATGGCGAGGAGCCCTCAGGCCTACAGCTTCTGCTCGAGGGCCGAGCGCAGGCCTTTGTTCTCGCCCAAGGACAAAGCGAGCCGGTTGGCCACCACATGGCGCCCACCTGGATGGGGGCGATCGCCGTGCTCACCGGTGGCTCGCTCGGTGCACGCATGCAGGCAGAGACCGACTGCCGGGTGGCGGTCGTCGCCTCTGAGGACTTCAAGCGCCTTGCGTTCGCTCAACCGTCGATCCACCAGCGGGTGATGCGCCAGGTCGCCCCCGTGATGAGTCGCGTCACCGAACGCGAACAGAATCGGGAGCGTCTCGCCTCGCTGGGCACGATGGCGGCCGGCCTCGCCCACGAGCTCAACAACCCGGCCGCCGCTGCCCGCCGCGCCGCCGCCCAGCTCACCGAGGCACTCGACGCGATCGGCTCGGCACTTGGAAGCTTCGTCGAGGCGGGGGTGGAGCGCGAGGACGCCGAGCGACTTGTGGCTCTGCAACAGCAGGCAAGCGCCCGCGCCGCGTCTTGCACCGCGCTCGACGCGCTCGACGCCTCAGACGCCGAGGAGGAGCTGTTGGCGCGTCTGGAGGCACTGGAAGTCGAGGAGCCCTGGCGCCTTGCCGAGCCCTTGGCGGTCGCGGGTGTTGACCAGCAGTGGCTTGATAGTGTCGCCGAGCTGGCGGGGCCGGCAACCGGTGCGGCTCTGCGCTGGGTGGCGGCTAGCCTTACAGCGGGACGGCTCGCCACCGAGCTGGGCGAGTCGACGGAGCGAATGTCGGCGCTCGTGGGCGCGGTCAAGTCATACGCCTACATGGACCGCGGCGGTCTCGTGGAGGTAGACCTGCATGAGGGCCTCGAGACCACGCTCACGGTGCTTGGGTACAAGCTCAAGCACACCACGATTGCCGTTGTACGCGACTACGACCGCACCCTGCCGAGGCTCACCGTCCGCGGATCGGAGCTCAACCAAGTGTGGACGAACCTGCTCGACAACGCGATCGACGCACTCGGCGAGCAAGGGACGATCACGATCGCCACACGCGCCGATGGGGATTGCGCTCAGATCGAGATCGCCGACGACGGCCTCGGCGTCCCCGACGAGGTGGTTGGACGGATCTTCGACCCGTTCTTTACGACAAAGGACGTGGGACACGGCACGGGTCTCGGCCTGGCTACCGCACGGCGGATCGTCGTCGACCGCCACAACGGCTCGCTCACTCTCGACACTCGACCTGGCCGCACTATCTTTCGCGTGCGGCTCCCCTTCACCCAAACCTGATCGGAGGGACCGAATGTCAGCTTGCACACACCTCGACCGCATCCAGATCACGCAGCTTCCCGAGTCCGTCGAGGGTTGCGAGGACTGTCTGCTTATCGGCGGCGCCTGGCTGCACCTGCGGATCTGTCTGGAGTGCGGGCACGTCGGTTGCTGCGACAGCTCGCCCAACCGTCACGCCACCGCCCATAGTCGCTCGAGCGGGCATCCGCTGATCCGCTCGCTGGAGCCCGGGGAGGCATGGTCTTGGTGCTTCCTCGACGAGGTCGCGATGAACATCCCCGAGGTGCATGGCGAGACACGGATACCGCCATCGCCGCTGGGCGATTGATGTAATGGCTGGCGAGCCCGGCTCAGCCCAGTCATCGCTCGAGCTTCCCGCCCAAGGCCGATAACGATGCGACTCCTGAGCTTTCAAACCGACACTGGACCCGCCGCCGCGGTGCAAATCGGAGAAGACCTTGTTCCAGTCTCAGCTCTGGACGCGCCCGCCGCAACCGTCCGCGGCATCTTGGAGGCATTCGACGCCGAAGGGCTGCACGAGCTTCACGAGCGCGCACAGGAGGCGACCGAGCGCATCGCCCTGGCAGAGGCGACCCTGCATGCCCCAGTTACCGATCCACAGAAGATCGTCTGTCTCGGCCTCAACTATCGCGATCACGCCGAAGAGACAGGCCAGGACATCCCAACCGCCCCCATGTGGTTTGCGAAGTTTGCGAACTCGCTCATCGGCAGCGGACAGGAGATAGTCCTGCCGGCTTCGCACTCCGAGTATGTGGACTACGAGGCCGAGCTTGCGCTCGTCATAGGACGCACGGCGAGGAACGTCAACGTAGAGGACGCGCTCTCATACATTGCCGGCGCGGTGCCCTTCAACGACGTGAGCGCCCGCGATCTGCAGCTGCAAAACCCGCTCTGGACAAGCGGCAAGGCAATCGACACATTCGCCCCCTGCGGCCCTGCGCTCGTCACACTCGATGAGATCGACGACCTGCAAACGCTAGGACTGAGTACCCGCATCGACGGCAAGCTGTTGCAACAAGGCACGACCGCCAACTTGATTTTCGCTCCGGCGGAGGTCGTGGCGTGGCTATCGCGCACGATGACCCTATTGCCCGGTGACATCATCGCCACCGGCACTCCGGCGGGTGTGGGCTCGGCCCAAGGACGCTTCTTGCGCGACGGAGATACCGTCGAAGTCGAGATCGACGGGCTCGGCACGCTCGTCAACCCGGTACGCAGCGAATGACCGCCTTCGCAACCGAGTCGCACTGCTCTCGACGTCTTGCGCCTCGCGCCGCAACCTAGTTGCGCTGCTTGTGCTGTCCCGCATCTCGCGCCGCAACTCCGCGTTAGAAGTGCCGCCTGCGGGTATAGGCAGATTCAGGGGCTTTGTTTGACCAATGCAGAGAGCGTCCCAACATGTGCCTAGCGATTCCAGGACAGGTGGTCGAGGTAGTGGACGAGCACAACCGGCTCGCCACCGTGGAGGTGGCGGGTGTCCGACGTACGGTGAACATCGGTTTGCTCGACGTGGACGGTACGGCCGCTGCTCCAGATGATTGGGTGCTGATTCATGTTGGCTTCGCGCTTTCGAAGATAGATGAGCAGGAGGCGCGTGTCACGCTGCGCCTGCTCGAGGAAATGGGCGCCGAGTACAACCAGGAGCTCGAGGAGATCAAGGCCAGCGTGATCGAGTGACCGAGTTCCTCGCATGAGTGAGTGCGTCGCCGCACACGGGTGTATCACCTGCGGCGACGAGGCCATCCCGATGCGGGTGGTCGAGATCGACGCGAGGCGAGGTCTCGCGCTATGTCGCGACTCGCAGGGCGACCGCGCGAGCGTTGAGATCGCGCTTGTGGAGCCGGTGGCATGCGATGAGGTACTGCTTGTCCACGCCGGCACGGCTCTAACGCGCGCCGCCGAGGGAGAGGTGAGGGCTTGAAGTTCATCGATGAATTTCGGGACGCGGAGCTCGGCCGGGTGCTTGCCGGCGAGATCCGTGCCACCGCTGAGCCGAGCCGCCATTACAAGATCATGGAGGTGTGTGGAGGGCACACCCACTCGATCTACAAGTATGGGATCGACGACCTGTTGCCTGCCAACGTAGAGCTCGTCCATGGTCCAGGCTGCCCCGTTTGTGTCATCCCCATGGGCCGCGTCGACGATGGGATCGCTCTCGCCCACCAGCCGGGGGTCATCTTCACCTGCTTCGGCGACATGGTGCGGGTGCCAGGGTCGACTCAGAGCCTGCTCGACGCCAAGGCCGAAGGGGCGGACGTGCGAATCGTCTATTCGCCGCTGGATGCCTTGCGTATGGCCAAGCAGAACCCCGAGCGCGAAGTGGTGTTCTTCGCGATCGGCTTTGAGACCACGGCCCCCTCAACAGCGCTGACCTTGCGCCGTGCCAAGGCCGAGAATGTCCAGAACTTCTCGGTCATGTGCTCGCACGTGACGATCGTGCCGCCGTTGCGGGCGCTGCTCGAGTCCCCCGACCTGCGACTCGACGGGTTCATCGGTCCCGGTCACGTCGCTACTATCGTTGGCGCTCGGCCCTTCCAGTTTCTTCCCGACCAGTACGGCAAGCCCGTGGCGATATCGGGCTTCGAGCCGCTCGACCTGCTGCAGTCGACGCTAATGGTGCTGCGCCAGCTGGCAGAGGGCCGCGCCGAGGTCGAGAACCAGTACGCGCGCGTGGTTCCATGGGAGGGCAATCTCCGCGCGCTGCGAGATCATGGGCGAGGTGTTCAGCTGCGCCCGCACTTCGAGTGGCGCGGCCTCGGCTTCATCTCTCAAAGTGCGCTGCGGCTCTCCGACGCCTACGCCGAGTGGGACGCCGAGCAGCGCTTCGCGGTGCCCGGCATGCGCGTCGCCGATCCGAAGGCGTGCCAGTGTGGCGAGGTCCTCAAGGGTGTGATCAAGCCATGGGAGTGCAAGGTGTTCGGCACCGCGTGTACACCGGAGCGGCCGATCGGCACCTGCATGGTCTCGCCCGAGGGCGCTTGTGCCGCTTATTACAACTACGGGCGCTTCGCGCGGGAGCGAGAGGTCGCGTGATGGGGGGCATAGCGTGATGGGAGGCGTGGTCTCAGAGCGAGAGTCGAAGATCCTCTCGATCATCGAGACCGCGCGGGCCAAGCGCGCGAAGTTCCGCGACCCGCACATAACTATGTCCCATGGGGCCGGCGGTAAGGCCACGACGTCGCTGGTCGAGGGACTATTCGTACCCGCTTTCGCTTCGCCCTCGCTCGATGCTCTTGGGGACGCCGGCACCGTGAGCGTCGATGGGCTCGATCTGGCGCTCACGACCGATTCGTTCGTAGTCAAGCCGCTCAGCTTCCCCGGTGGATCGATCGGCGAGCTGGCTGTCAACGGGACGGTCAACGACCTCGCGATGGCGGGCGCCCGTCCGCTTGCGCTGACGCTCTCGCTCGTGCTCGAGGAGGGCCTGTCCGCGGACGACGCTTCGCTGCGAGGTGGAGGCGATCGCTCGCGCAGCGCGGGAGGCCGATGTTCAGATCGTGGCCGGAGACACGAAGGTGGTGGAGCGTGGGCACGCCGACGGCATGTACATCTGCACAACCGGTCTCGGCCGGCGCGATCCACGTGCCACGCTCGCGCCCGATCGTTTGAGGCCGGGCGATCGGATCCTCCTCTCCGGCTCGATCGGCGAGCACGGCACAGCGATCATGCTCGCCCGCGGCGAGCTCGGGCTGGAGGCCGACATCGAATCGGACACTCGCTCTCTATGGCCCACGGTCGACAGCCTTGCTCGACGCCGCCGGTGCTGGGCTGCGCTGCCTGCGCGACGCCACTCGTGGCGGAGTGGCCTCCGTGCTCAACGAGCTCGCGCGTGCCTCCGGCGTGGCTATGATCGTCCGCGAGGCGGCAGTCCCAGTCCAGCCGGCGGTCGCCGGCGCGGCGGAGATCCTGGGAATCGACCCGATGTACGTGGCCAACGAGGGCAAGCTCGTTGCCTTCGTCGATCCCGATCACGCCGAGCGGGCACTTGCCGCGCTGCGCACGATTCCCGGCGGCGAGGACGCGGCGGAGATCGGCGAGGTCAAGACCGAGCCGCCGGGCATGGTGCTCGTGGAGACCGCGTTCGGCGGGCGGCGTGTGATGGATCAGCTCGTCGGCGATCCCCTGCCGAGGATCTGCTGATGCACGAGCTCTCGATCGCGGAGGCAATCGTGGACGTCGCCACGCGTCACGCGGCCGGACGCCGTGTCGTGAGGGTGGAGGTGAAGGTTGGCCACCTGCGCCAGGTGGTTCCCGACTCGCTGCATTTGCCTTTGAGCTCGTGGCTCAGGGCACGGAGCTCGAGGGCGCGGAGCTTGCCATCACACACGTACCGGCGGCCGGCCACTGTCGCGAGTGCGGTGCGCAGAGCGTGATGGAGGACTTCCCTCTGTGCTGTGCGCGCTGCGGGGGACTCGATGTGGAAGTGCTCGCGGGCGAGGAGTTGCTGGTCGAGGCGCTCGAGCTCGAGGAGGAACCGAGTAACGAACGAGAGGATGGGTCGTCATGGCAGCCACGTTTGAAGCAAAGCCGTCCGGCGTCGAGGAGGTTCACATCTTGTGGATCTCGGAGGGCATGAGTTGCGACGGCGATTCGGTGTCCATCACCGCGGCCGGTCAGCCAAGCATCGAGGACGTGCTTCTCGGTGCGATCCCAGGACTGCCCAAGGTGAATCTGCACAACAAGGTTCTCTCGCCAACTTTGGGTGGCGAGGAGTTCCTGCTTCCTTTCCGCCAAGCGGTGCGCGGCGAGCTGGACGCGCCGTTCGTGCTCGTCATCGAGGGTTCGATCCCCAACGAGAACATCAACGGCGATGGCTATTGGACCTCGTTTGGCAACGACGAGCTGACAGGCGAGCCGCTGAACCTCAACTATTGGCTCGACCGTCTCGCGCCGAAGGCGTGGGGGGTGGTGGCGATCGGCACCTGCGCTACTTACGGCGGTATCCACGCGATGGCTGGCAATCCCACCGGTTGCATGGGTCTAGCCGATTACCTGGGCTGGGACTTTCGCTCGGCGGGCGGCCTGCCGATCGTGAACGTGCCCGGCTGCCCGGTGCAGCCGGAGAACTTCATGGAGACGCTCGTCTGGCTGCTCTATCAGGCAGCGGGTCTCGCGCCCACGATTCCGCTCGACGACGCGCTGCGCCCGCAATGGATCTTCGGCAAGACGGTTCACGAGGGCTGCGATCGCGCCGGTTACTACGAGCAGGGCGATTTCGCCAATGACTACAACTCGCCCAAGTGTCAGGTGAAGATCGGCTGTTGGGGGCCGGTGGTCAACTGCAACGTTCCCAAGCGCGGCTGGATGGCGGGGATCGGCGGCTGTCCGAACGTGGGCGGCATCTGCATCGGCTGCACGATGCCGGGCTTCCCCGACAAGTTCATGCCGTTCATGGATGCACCTCCGGGCGGGGGCATCTCCTCCGGCGTCACGACCGTCTATGGGCCCGTGATGCGCAAGCTACGCGGCATCACCAACAAGACGATGAACAAGGAGACGAAGTGGCGCCACAACGAGCGTGAGCTCACGACCGGCTATCAACCCCGCTGGGGCAACTAGGAAAGAGAGGAGGTCGAGATGGCCACCACACACGAGCGCGTAAAGCCGGAGGCAGGCAAGCTCGTGGACATGTCGTGGGACCCGATCACCCGCATCGTCGGGAATCTAGGGATCTACACGAAGATCGATTTCGAGAATCGCCAGGTTGCCACATGCAAGTCCACGTCCTCGATGTTCAGGGGCTACTCAGTATTCATGAAGGGCAAGGACCCGCGGGACGCCCACTTCATCACGAGTCGCATCTGCGGCATTTGTGGCGACAACCACGCCGTCTGCTCCTGTTATGCACAACAGATGGCCTATGGGGTAAAGCCGCCGCCATTGGGTGAGTGGATCGTCAACCTCGGCGAGGCAGCGGAGTATATTTTCGATCACATCATCTTCCAGGACAACCTGGTGTTCGTGGACTTCTGCGAGCAGATGGTGCGCGACACGAACCCCAAGGTGTGGGAGAAGGCCGAGAAGACTGCTGCCCCCGGAGCCAACATCCACGGCTACCGCACCATCGGGGACATCATGAAGTCCTATAACCCTTTCACCGGCGCCACATACAAGGAAGCCCTCCATATGAGTCGCGTCGGGCGAGAGATGATCTGCTTGATGGAGGGTCGCCACGTGCACCCATCCACCATTTACCCTGGCGGGGTGGGCACTGTTGCCACACCCACGCTGTTCACCGATTACCTATCGCGGTTGCTGCGCTGCTTTGACTTCATCAAGTCAGCTGTCGCTATGAACGACGACGTTTTCAACTTCTTCTACGAAGCGTCTACCGGGCTATGAGGAGGTGGGACAGCGGCGCATCCTGCTCGGGTGCTGGGGCGCGTGGAACAACCCCGACTACGTCGACTACGACTATCGCCACATGGACAACTGGGGCAACGAGATGTTCGTCACTCCCGGTGTGGTCGTCGACGGCGAGCTCATCACCACCAACCTCGTGGACATCAACCTCGGGATACGGATATTGCTCGGCTCCTCCTACTACCAGGACTGGACCAGCGAGGAGACGTTCGTCTCCCACGACCCGCTCGGTAATCCGGTGGACAAGCGCCACCCATGGAACCAGACGACGATCCCCAAGCCACAGAAACGCGATCTCGCGGGTGGCAACTACTCCTGGGTGATGAGCCCGCGCTGGTTTGACAAGCGCACGGGCGATCACCTGGCGCTTGACACGGGCGGGGGCGCTCTGGCGCGGTTGTGGGTTACCGCGTTGGCGGGCAAGGTCGACACGCCTTATGTGAAGTCGACCGGCAACAGCGTTCTGATCAATCTGCCAAAGACGCCAAACACGCCCGAGCAGACGCTCGAGTGGAAGGTGCCGAAGTGGTCCAACGCGATCGAGCGCGACCGGGCGCGGATCTACTTCGTCGCCTATTCGGCGGCGATGGCGATGCACTTCCTCGATAAGGCCATGACCGAGCTACGCTCGGGCCGCACAAAGGTCTTCGAGGACTTCGAGGTTCCTGAGGAGGCGATCGGCTGTGGCTTTCACGAGGCGGTGCGCGGCGTGCTCTCGCATCATCTGGTGATCCGCGAGGGGAAGATCGCTAACTACCACCCCTACCCGCCGACGCCGTGGAATGGCTCGCCAACCGACTCATACGGCACGCCGGGACCGTACGAGGACGCGGTGGCCGGCCAGCCGATCTTCGAGGAGAGCTCCCAGAAGGACTTCCGCGGGATCGACATCATGCGGGCCGTTCGCTCGTTCGACCCGTGCCTGCCGTGCGGCGTGCACATGTACATGGGTAAAGGCCGGACGATCCGTCAGGTGCACTCCCCGATGTTCGGCGAGCAGCACGGTTAGGAGCATCCGGTGGGAGGCACAGCAGCTGAGCAAGTCGCGCGTGTAGAGAGCCTGCTCGGTCAACTGGAAGCTCTGCCCGACGTAGCTGCCCGGGACACTGCTACCGAGGTGATGCAGGCGCTGCTCGACCTTTACGGGGAGGGTCTCGGACGGATTGTGGACGTCGTTGCCGCGGTTGACGACGGCACGCTCGCCGCGGCACTGGCGGATGACGAGCTCGTCGCGCACCTGCTGCTGCTACATGGCCTGCACCCGGTGCCGGTCGAGGAGCGCGTGTCCGGTGCGCTAGAGGGGGTGCTCCCATATCTCGAATCCCACGGCGGGAACGTGCAGCTGCTCGGTGTCGAGGATGGGATCGTGCATCTGCGCCTCGAGGGAAGCTGCTCGGGTTGCCCTTCGTCGTCGATGACGCTCAAGCTCGCGATCGAGGACGCCATCTTCAAGGCGGCTCCCGACGTCGAGGAGGTGAGGGCCGAGGGTGCCGTCTCTCCGGTTGATCCTCCATCGGGCCTGCTACAGCTGGAGATCGTCAAGCCGGCGGCCGCTCCATCTGTCTCACCCGGAGCGTGGGCGACGGCCGGAGGGATGCCTCAGCTCTCCGGGGGCGGGGTGCTGCTGAAGGAGGTCTCCGGCGAGCCCGTGCTCTTCTTGCGCCCGAGCGAGCGGGTCTATGCCTACCGTCCCGCCTGTCCCGGCTGCGCGAGCACATTGGAGCAAGCGAGCCTGCGAGCGAACGAGCTGACCTGCGCGAGCTGTGGCAACCGCTACGACGTGCTGCGGGCGGGCCGCTGCCTGGACGCGCCGCAACTGCACCTCGAACCGGTGCCGCTGCTCGTCGACGACGCCGGCCTCGTAAAGGTGGCACTCGGAGTGGCCGCGTGAGGCCATGACCCCATCTTCTGGCACGCTCGCGACCTCGCGTTTGAGACGGCTTGCCCAAGGCTCGGCGAACGTTGTGGTGCAGGCCGAGCCCGAGGAGCACTGCGAGCTCTGCGACGCTCCGATCTCAAGCGTTCACCGCCACCTCCTGGAGTTGTCCTCACGGGAGCTGATGTGCGCGTGCCGGCCCTGCTCGCTGCTGTTCGACCGTGGCGGCGCCGGCAATGGGCGTTACAAGCTGGTGCCCGAGCGCCGCCTGCGCCTGGATGACTTCGCGATGAGCGATGTCGCTTGGGATGAGCTGCGCATCCCGGTAGATATGGCTTTCCTCTTCTACTCCAGCGCAGAGGGGAAGGTGGTGGCCTATTACCCGGGGCCGATGGGCCCCACCGAGTCCCAGCTCGAGTTGAGCTCCTGGCGGGAGCTGGAGCGGGAGAACCCGATCTTGGCGGAGATGGAGCCGGACGTGGAGGCATTGCTCGTGAACCGCGTTGCGGGAGCGCGCCGGCACTGGCTCGTGCCGCTGGATGAGTGCTACTCGCTCGTCGGAGTGATCAGGACACGCTGGCGGGGCTTGACCGGCGGCGGTGAGGTTTGGCGGGAGATCGACCGCTTCTTCGAGGAACTAGATCGTCGCGCGCGCAGCGCGAGGGGAAGGAGATGACCTATGACTGACGTGAAGACGGGAGCCCAGCACACCGGCATCGAGAAGCCCACGCACGTGAAGGGCATCGCGCAGGGAAACGCTTTGGGCAAATACGACCAGATGGCTGGTCACAACCAGGATGGAACCTCAACCGCCGTGCGCTCCACCGGTGTTACCGGGACCGAACCGATCGACCCGAGCATGCCGAACCTCTCACCGGCGTAAGGGGACGGGATGTCGGCGATTGCACAACCAATCGATGGCTCGGCGGGAGCGGTCCCGCAGCTCTCCTTTCGCGTCACCGACGCCGCGGCCGAGCGCTACTCGGCCGCTCCCCTCGTTGAACTTCGGGATGAGCATCGAGCGCTCCGGAGGTGGCCCTGTGCGCTCGATCCTGCTCGATACCCAGATTCAGATCGCCGCGCGACGGCGTCCCTATGGGGAGGACGAGCAGGCTTCGCTGGTCGAGCTGTTCGGCACGCCCGAGCGCTGGGGCACCACTCTGCGAACGCTTCTGTGGACGCGGACGACGCTCGTCGTGCCGCCTTTCGCCGACTCCGCCGAGGTCACTCTGCCGGTGGCGTGCTCCTATGACCTCGAGGCAACGCCGCGAACTATCTGTCCGGGATTGCGCGACGGCGAGGTGCCGCTCGAGTTTCTCTTCTCCGGCTCGGTGTTCTACTCCGGTCCAGGCGGGATGCTTCAGACCGCGCGCATCTCATGGGATCGCGAGGCCGGGTACCGCCTACCGGTGCGGGTATGGCGCGAGGCGATGGACCGTCATTTCCCCGGTGCCGCGTGGGTGCGGCTCGGTCGCCCGGCGTTCGATGGCTTGCGCGCCTACAAGGCCGAGCACGGGCTGAGGACGCTGGAGGATGCCGTGGAGCGCCTTCTGAAGGAGGAGGGGTAGATGGGAGTCGACGTCGTCCGCAGGATTGCCGACGCGGTGCTGTACGAGGGCTACCTGCTGTGGCCCTACCGCAAGTCGGCGCTGAAGAATCAGCAGCGCTTCACCTTTGGCGGCGTGTATCCACCGGCCTGGGAGGACAGCTCGGTCACGCAGGCACAGATGTTGTTGCGGGACGACGAGGACGCCGAGGTCCAGGTCCAGGTGCGCTTTCTGCAGATGGTTGAGCGCCAGGTGCTGAAGGACGACCCGTCTCCGGCCTCCCTTCGGCCTGTCGATGAGCTCGAAGTCGCGGCGCGGCGCTGGGTGTCCTGGGATGAGGCCGTGGAGCGGGAGATTGCCCCCGGCCCAATCGACATCTGCTCGGGGGAGCAGCTCGAGCAGATATCTGGCGGCGCGATCCGGCGCTCCTGGCGCGCGTTGGAAGGTGAGGTGTCGCTCGCGCGCGAGCTCGTGCGTCGCGGGCTATGGCGTATCACCGTGCGTGTCACGAACACGACTCCGTGGGTCGCGGCTCACGATGAGGATGTTCCGCGGTGGCTTGATGGCGAGTGGGAGGCTCCTCGCCGCACCAACACCCGCGAGGACGCTCTGCGCCAAACATTCTGCTCCACTCACGCCGTCCTGTGTGCGCCCCACGGTTCGTGGGTCTCGCTGACAGACCCGCCCGCTGAGCTGCGTGCCGATGCCGAGGCCTGCGAGAACATCGGCGTCTGGCCGGTGCTCGTCGGCGAGGAGGGGGATATGAGCACCATGCTGGCTTCGCCGATCATCCTCTCCGACCATCCGGAGATCGCGCCTGAGAGCCCCGGCGATCTGTTCGACTCTGGGGAGATCGACCAGATGCTCGTGCTGAACATCCTCGCGATGACCGACGAGGAGCGCCGCGACATGCGCGACTCCGATCCTCGCGCGCGCGAGATCCTGGAGCGCACCGAGGCGCTGAGCGACGAGCAGATCATGCGCCTGAACGGCGCCGTACGCGAGTTCGGGCTGGTGCGCGGCCGATGATCCACGACCGGCCGCCATGGGAGGAGCTCGAGCGCCGCGGGCCGGACTTCGGTCGAGGTTGACGGTGTGTCCGTGCGCGCGGGCAGCCATGGTGCGGCTAGCTCCCCGTCTGGGCGGTAGCGACATCTTCGAGGTTGCGCTCGATGGGCGCACCGCGATCGTGCACGAGGTGCTGGAGGACTACGAGGGTCGCATCCAACTCGCGGTCACGGTGGCCGACGATCCGGGGCAGGACCTCGGCGCACTGCGCCGCCCCGGGCATCGCTTCTTCTTCGATCCGCAGGAGGTCGAGCCGCTCGATCCTGTCAAGGGGGAGAGCCAGCCGCCATCCCAACGCGTGCTCGTGGCGGGAATCGGCAACGTCTTCCTAGGGGATGACGGCTGGGGCGTGGCGCTCGCCGGACGCTTGGCGGCGCGCTCGCTACCGCGCGGTGTCGATGTCGTTGACTTCGGGATCCGAGGAATGGACCTTGCCTATGCGATGCAGGAGGACTACGAGGCGGTCGTCTTCCTCGACGCCACATCCCGCGGGCAGCGGCCCGGGACGCTGTACGTGATCGAGCCAGATCTCGAGGACATCGAGATGACGATCGACGCCCACGGGATGGACCCCGTCAAGGTGTTGGCGCTCGCGCACACCCTCGGCGCGCAGTCGCTTCCCCGCACGCTGGTCGTCGGTTGCGAGCCAAAGACCCACATGAGCGCCGAGGACGATCGGATCATCGCCGAGCTGACCGAGCCGGTGCGGGCCTCGCTCGATGAGGCGGTTGTCCTCGTCGAGGACCTATTGACAGAGCTGACAAGACCAGAGGAAAGGAAGGGATCGCCGTCATGAGCGACATCACCATCAGTCGACCGGCACAAACAGCGCTGCTGCTGGGCATCTTGGGTGCGATCGGAGCGGTCGTGGCCAAGCAGCTGCCCGAGATCCAGCGATACCTGAAGATCAGGTCGATGTAGTCATGCACAAAGTCAGAGTCAGAGTCGTCGAGGACGTGCTCGACGCAAACAACACGATCGCGCGCGCCAATCGCGAAGACTTTGACCGGGCCGGCGTGACGGTTGTCAACCTGATGAGTGCTCCCGGCGCCGGCAAGACAGCACTGTTGGAGCGTGTGCTCGCCGACACCGGCGACGTTCGCGTCGCGGTGCTCGAGGGCGACGTCGAGGGCTCGCTCGACGCGCAGCGGCTTGCTTCGCTGCACGTCCCCGTGGTCCAGCTCAACACAAGCGCCGGCTTTGGGGGCGAGTGTCATCTCGACGCGAACATGGTTCGTTCCTCGCTTTCCTCGCTCCCGCTGGATGACGTCGATCTGCTGATCATCGAGAACGTCGGCAATCTCGTCTGCCCGGCCGAGTTCCGCGTCGGGGAGGATCTGCGGGCGATGGTCTGCTCGGTCGCGGAGGGCGAGGACAAGCCGCTGAAGTACCCGCTCATGTTCCGTGCCTGCGAGCTTGCCGTGGTGAACAAGATCGACCTGCTCCCGCACGTGGACGTCAAGCTGGAGGAGCTGCTCTACAACCTCCAGGTCGTGCATCCCGGGATGGAGCACCTGCTGACGAGCGCGCGCACGGGGGAGGGGGTAGACGCGTTTCGCGACTGGCTAGTGAGCCGCGTTCGACGCGGCGCTGAAGCTACCGCTGCTCCCGCCCAAGGCGCGCGCGGCGGCGTGATGGCAGACTCTGGCACTCACCGCCGCCGATCGCCGCCGGGCCGCTGGCGATGCATTCTTCGGGGGTCGAGGCGGAGCGGATCGCGCGGCTGTGCCATCGCATGGCCGAGCGCTTCGCTCGCGGCGGGCGGCTGATCGCTTTCGGCGACGGGCCGGTTGCGCGCTCGGACGCGCGCCACGTCGCGGTGGAGTTCGTCCATCCGGTGATCGTGGGCAAGCGCGCGCTGCCCGCGCTGGCGCTTACCGCCGAGGGTGGGCCGGTGGCCGCCCAGGTCGCGCTCCTGGTCGAGCCTGAGGACATCGCGATGGCCTTTGGCGAGCATCCTCAGACGCTGGCGGCGCTCGGCATCGCACGCGAGCGCGGCTGCCTAACGCTCGCTGCCGGCCGCGTGGGCGGCGGAGTGGGAACTGGCGCCAGCGGAGGACGATCCATTCGTAGCGCAAGAGCTGGTCGAGACGCTTTATCACGTGCTGTGGGAGCTGGTACACGTGTTCTTTGAGCACCAGGGGCTGCTCGACGGTCGCGCCGAGCGCACGGTGCACGACAGCGGGGCCTCGAGCTTTCTCTACCCGTTCCTCGGGCAGCAGGAGGACGACCTCGAGTCGGTGATCGCCGATGTGCGAGCCTCCGTGCTGCTCAAGGCCGCCGAGGTGGCCGATCTGCGCGAGCAGACGCTTCGCGACGGCGAGGGCGAGCTGAGCGACGCTGCCCGTGCGCTGCGAGCGCGGCTCGACCGCGGCGGGCGCGTGCTCGCGCTGGGGAACGGCGGCTCAGCCACCGACGCGATGGACGCTGTCGCCGACCTGCGCGCTCCTCCCGACGGATGGTCACCGCGGGCGGCGATCGATTTGACCGAGGACCCCGGCATCCTCACGGCGATCGCCAACGATGTGGGGGAGGAGTCGATCTTCTCTCGACAGGTCATAGCCCACGGACGCGTCGATGACGCGCTGCTTGCGTTCTCCACCAGCGGCGGCTCGGGCAATGTGCTGATGGCCCTTCGCGAGGCGCGCCGGCGCGGACTGCTCACCATCGCCCTGGTCGGCTACGACGGCGGACGCATTGCCGCTGAAGGACTGGCCGATCATGTGATTGTCACCCACTCAGAGCACATCCCGCGCATCCAGGAGGCGCAGGCGAGCGCGTGGCACGTGCTGCGCGAGCTGATCGAGACGGTGGGAGAAGCACGCGCATGAGGATTGCCGGCCAGTCCCGCGGGCGTTCGCAGGCGTGAACGCGTGACAGTGGATGGCTCGGTGAGCAGCGTAGGCGCAGTCGTCCGCAACCCCAGCGTGCGGCTGCGCGTCCGCGTGGAAGGCGTCGTGCAGGGCGTCGGCTTTCGCCCCCATGTCTACCGTCTCGCGCGTGAGCTCGATCTGGGTGGATATGTGCTCAACGACGATCGTGGCGTGCTGCTCGAGGTGGAGGGCAGCCCGGTAGTCGCCGAGCGCTTCCTGGGGCGTCTGGTCGCTGAGAAGCCACCACTGGCGAGCATCGAGCGCCTCCTACCGGAAACCATCCCCGCGACGGGGGCGGTCGCCTTCGAGATCCTTCCCAGCGTTCATGCCGGCATGGCGGATGCGCTTGTCTCGCCGGACACGGCGACATGCGCGGAGTGCCTAGACGAGTTGAACGATCCAGGCGACCGTCGCTATCGGTATCCGTTCATCAACTGCACCAACTGCGGGCCGCGATTCACGATCGCCACGGGTGTCCCTTACGATCGCGCGTCGACGACGATGGCGGGCTTTGTCATGTGCGAGCTCTGCCGCGCGGAGTATGAGAACCCAGGCAACCGACGCTTTCACGCGCAGCCGAACGCGTGCCCGATGTGCGGACCGCACGCGCGGCTGCTGTGGGCCGATGGGACTGAGCGTGCCAACGGGCGTGTGGCGCAAGCCACGGCGCGCAACGGCAGTCAAGTCCCTGACGATGCCGTACAAGCGGCCGCCGAGGCGCTACTCGAAGGCTTGATAGTGGCGGTGAAGGGACTTGGCGGATATCACCTCGCCTGTCGTGCCGACTCCGAGAAGGCAGTGGGGGCGCTACGCGAGCGCAAGCATCGAGAGGATCGGCCATTCGCGCTGATGGTTGTCAGCCTGGCGGCCGCGGAAGAGCTGGTGTGGCTGAATGCGGACACGCGGGAGATGCTGCAAGACCGAGCCCGACCGATCGTGATCGCTCGCCGGCGTGCGCATGCGCGCATAGCCAACGCGGTCGCCCCGTATAGCTCTGACCTCGGGTTGATGCTGCCCTACACGCCACTGCATCACCTGCTCCTGGCCGACTTCGCGCGCGCCACGCGCAAGGCTGCCACCGCCGAGTCAGCTGACAGCAATAGCCTCGAGTCTCGTGCCAGTGACGCCATGGAGTTCGGTGCCTCTGACGCCACGATCGCGCTGGTGATGACCAGTGGCAACGTCTCAGACGAGCCGATTGCCTATACCGACGAGGACGCGATTGCTCGTTTGGCGGGCATCGCCGACGCATTCCTCTTGCACGATCGCCCGGTGCACATGCGCACCGACGACTCGGTTGTGAGGGCGAGCGCCCTCGGTGCGCCGATGCTGTTGCGCCGCTCGCGTGGCTATGTGCCGGCGCCGGTCGGTCTGCCGATCCCTGCGCGGCGCCCCGTGCTCGCATGCGGAGCGGAGCTGAAGAGCGCATTCTGCGTAGCTAGGGGCGAGCGAGCGTGGGTGAGTCACCACATCGGGGACCTGAAGAACTATGAGACGTTGCGATCCTTCGGCGAGGGCGTCGCTCATTTCGAAAGGCTGTTCGCCGTCACCCCGCAGGCAATCGTGCACGACCTGCACCCCGACTATCTGTCAACCGGCTATGCCATCGAGCGCGCCGCCGCTGCCGCTGGCTCGTTGCTAGTTGGCGTCCAGCATCACCACGCCCACCTGGCTGCCTGTCTGGCCGAGCACGGCGAGCTCGGACCCGCGGTGGGCGCGCTGTTCGACGGGAGTGGTTATGGCACCGATGGGACGGTGTGGGGCGGTGAGCTGCTGGTTGGCGACTTGCGCGACTTCGAGCGTGTGGGCCACCTGCGCGCGGTGCGCCTGCCGGGGGGCGATAGGGCGGTGCACGAACCGTGGCGGATGGCATGCGCGTGGCTGGAGCATGCATGCGGCGACGCCAATGAGATGCCGTCGCTGCCGAGTACGCTGGCCGACAGGGTGACGCCTGAGCGCTGGGAGACGATTACGCGGCTCGCGCGGAGCGAGCTTGCTCCCCTTACGAGTAGTGCGGGACGTCTGTTCGACGCGGTCGCCGCGCTGTGCGGCGTGCGCGCGACGGTTACCTATGAGGGCCAGGCCTCGATCGAGCTGGAAGGCGCAGTCGACCACGCTGAGCGCGGGGAATATGCGATTGCCGTGGAGAGCCGCGGCGGTGTGCTCGAGCTCGATCCGCGCGCGGCGGTGTTTGCGGTCGTGAGCGAGCGAGCGGCGGGTGTGTCGATCGGAGCGGTGGCTGCTCGCTTCCATACCGGCATCGCCCATGCAACAGCGCTTGCGTGTGAGCGAATCGCAGAGGCTCGGGGCCTGAATACCGTGGTCCTATCGGGCGGCGTCTTTCAAAATAGAGTCTTGCTCGAGCTAACGATCGCCAAGCTGCGGCAGGCCGGCCTGCGTGTCTTGGTCCCTGAGCGGCTGCCGCCGGGCGACGGCGGGATCAGCTACGGCCAGGCGGCGGTGGCAGCGGCGCGACTGTCCTGATCCGCGCGCCCCAGCGCTCCTCGATGTGGCCAAAACGCCAGATCGATAGCGCCACGAACCATGTGGCGAGGAACATTCCAACGATGATGAGTCCCAGCTCGTTGATGTCGATGTTCTCGAACCAGCTCCAGAACGAGCCCTGAGCATCGAGGTGCTGTGCGAGGATGCCGCCCAGCTCGATCGTGCCGATGACGAGCGCGACCATCACCGAGAGGCCGGTGATCGCGAGGTTGTAGAAGACCTTGCGCACCGGCTTTGAGAATGCCCAGCCGTAGGCGAAGTTCATGAACGAGCCGTCGATTGTGTCCAGTAGAGACATCCCGGCGGCGAACAACACGGGCAGGCACAGGATCGCGTAGAAGGGCAGGCCCGCACCGGCGGCTCCGGCGGCGAGGAACAGCAATGCGACCTCGCTGGCGGTGTCAAAGCCGAGGCCGAAGAGCACGCCGACTGGGTACATCTGCCATGGCTTGCCGATCGTCTTTGTAAAGCGCCCAAAGAAGCGGTTCATCAGTCCGCGCGTCTCGAGTTGACGTTCGAGCTGTACCTCGTCGTAGCTTCCGCTGCGCATCTCACGAAACACCTTGACGATGCCCCACAGGATCGCCAGGTTCAGCGCGGCGATGATGTACAGGAAGGCGCCTGACACGCCGGTGCCGATCCAGTTGGTGAGGTTGTGCAGCTGGGAATTGCCGTGCTCCACCTGTCCGCCGAGCTGCTTGATGCCAATTGCGAACAGGAACGCGAGCATGAACACGATTGTCGAGTGCCCTAGCGAGAAGAAGAAGCCGACGCTCATCGGTCGCTTGCCTTCGCCCATCAGCTTGCGCGTGGTGTTGTCGATCGCCGAGATGTGATCGGCATCGAAGGCGTGGCGCAATCCGAGGGTATAGGCGGTGAGGCCAGTCCCCATAGCGAATGCTCCCGAGGCGCCGAGGTAATAGTGATGCGGCGCGACGACCACGATCAAGAGGAAGAAGCCGACCGCGTGCAGCCCGACCACAACGGTCGCCATCATCGCAACGGTCCGCCATTGCGATGAGGTGAGTGTCCTCATTGAAGCGACATTACCCGTGCTCCTTGCAAGCTAATCGCGATTGGAGTGGGTCACATCTCAGGGAGCTGTCGATTCAGTCATCGCCCGTTCGTCTTAGAGACGATCATCCACGTACCCTACGAAGGAGGAAGCGATGAAATACATGCTGTTGATCCATCAGGGCACGACCCCGACGCCACCGTCGCAGGAGTGGGACGCGCTTTCGGAAGACGAGAAGGGGGCGATCTATGGTGCGTACAGGGCGATCAACGAAACTCCAGGCGTCACCCCCGGTGTGCGGATGCAATCTCCCGAGACAGCAACCACCGTGCGGGTGGCGGACGGCAAGACGCTGAGCACCGACGGTCCGTTCGTCGAGACCAAGGAGGCGCTTGGCGGTTATCTCTTCTTCGAAGCCGACGACCTCGACGCGGCGATCGAGCTTGCGTCGCTCGTTCCGGCGGCGCGGATGGGTGGCGCGGTAGAGGTGCGTCCGCTGGTGGAGCCCTGATCGAAGCGAGCCTTGATCGAGGCACGTCCCGTGGTGTGACCCTGATCGAGCAGATCTTTCGCGAGGAATGGGGCCGTGTGCTGGCTGCATTGATTGGCTACCTAGGCGACTTCGATCTTGCCGAGGAGGCAGCCCAGGAGGCGTTTGCGAAGGCGGCGGAGCGCTGGCCCCGCGACGATGTGCCAACAAGCCCGGGTGCGTGGCTTGTTGCCACGGCGCGCAACCGCGCGATCGACCGGATTCGTCGCGACAAGACGCTCACAGCCAAGTACGCGCTGCTTGACGTGCGCCCGGCGGTGGAGGATGAGATGGAGGAGACCACCATTCCCGATGAGCGGCTCGAGCTGATCTTCACCTGCTGCCACCCGGCGCTTGCGACCGACGCGCAGGTGGCGCTGACGTTGCGCACGCTGGGTGGTTTGAGAACCGAGGAGATCGCCCGTGCGTTCCTGGTTTCCGAGGCAACGATGGCGCAGCGACTCGTTCGCGGCAAGCGCAAGATCAAGGCCGCGGGCATCCCGTTCAGGATCCCGGCGGCGCACCTTTTGCCAGATCGGCTGACGGCGGTGCTGGCGGTTGTCTACCTGATCTTCAACGAGGGCTACCAGGGTCGTGGCGAGTTGGCGGCTGAGGCGATTCGCCTCGGTCATGCGCTCGTCGAACTGATGCCGGATGAGCCCGAGGTGTTCGGTTTGCTCGCCCTGATGCTGTTGCACGACTCGCGGCGCACCGCGCGCTTCCTTGCGGGGGAGCTCGTGCTGCTCGCAGACCAGGACAGGACGCTGTGGGACGGCGAGCAGATCGCCGCCGGTCGGGCAGCGCTCGACCGCGCACTGGCATTGCGCGGCCATGGAGTTGGTGGGGTGTATGTCCTTCAGGCGGCCATCGCTTCGCTACATACCGAGGACAGCTGCGACTGGCTACAGATCGTCGCGTTGTATGGAGAGCTTTCACGTCTGACCGGTTCTCCGGTCGTTGAGCTGAACCGCGCTGTCGCGTTGGGGGAAGCCGAGGGCTCTGAAGCGGGGCTCATGGCTCTTGAGGGCATACATGAGCTGGACGCCTACCACTATTTCCATGCGGCCCGCGCGGAGCTCCTACGTCGCCTCGCTCGACCGGCCGAGGCCCTTGTGGCATATGAGCGTGCACTACAGCTCGCACATTCCGAGTCAGAGCGACGATTTCTCGAGAATCGCGTCGCCGAGCTGGCACCGTAGGGACTGTCGTGCCAATCTAGGGCAGCTGCGCCTACATGCCAGGAGGAGAAGCTTGTGAAGATACGCGCCGCTGTGCTCGAGCAGTTTGGCCAACCTCTGGTTGTTCAAGAGGTCGATCTCGCCGATCCGCGCCCTGGAGAGGTACTTGTGCGCTTGGTGGCGTGCGGCGTGTGTCACACAGATATGTACACCGCGTCTGGCGTCGATCCGTCTGGGTATGCACCCACGGTCCTCGGCCATGAGGGGGCGGGAGTGGTCGAAGCGGTGGGTGAGCGGGTGACATCGGTCAAGCGCGGAGACCATGTCGTCACTCTCTTCTCGCCTCAATGCCGCGAGTGTGTGCACTGTCTCAACCCCAAGACCAATCTCTGCTTGGCGATTCGCGATCAACAGAACAAGGGCTACCTGCCCGATGGCACGGCGCGTCTCTCGCGCGCGGGTGAGCCGATCCGTCATTTCATGGGTACTTCTACCTTCGCGGAGTATGCGGTTCTTCCCGAGATCGCGCTGGCGTGTGTGAGCCGTGAGGCGCCACTCGATCGAGCGTGTCTGTTCGCATGCGGATTGACGACTGGACTCGGCGCGGCGATGTATACCGCCGCCGTGGAGCCAGGCTCGAGCTGTGTTGTGTTCGGGGCCGGCATGGTTGGTCTTGGAGCGGTGGCTGGCTGTAGGCTGCGAGGTGCCGAGCGAATCGTGTGCGTCGATCTTTCGCCTGAGCGCCTCGAGTTGGCACGCGGGCAGGGAGCGACCGACTGTTGGCAGGTAGATGAGCACACGGTGGAGCGTGTGCTCGAGGAGACCGGAGGCTTCGGCGCCGACTACACCTTTGAGGCAACGGGGCTGGTGTCGGTGATGCGCCAAGCTGTGGAAGCGGCACGCATGGGGTGGGGGCTTTGCACCGTCGCTGGGGTCGCCGGGAAGGGGGAGACGCTCGATATCGTGCCCCGCTTGTTGATCACCGGGCGACGTGTGCGTGGATCATCGTTCGGTGGGGTCAAGGGCCGCGATCAGGTACCTCAATTGGTAGATCGCTACTTGCAAGGAGAAATAGACGTCGATCCCTTCATCTCCCATCGCATGGGTCTGGGAGAAGTCAATCGTGCCTTCGAGCTGATGGAGAACCAGGACGGTATTCGCTCAGTTCTCGAGTTCGATCGATGACACTCCCGCGCCGCCTCACCGTTTGAGTCGGTTTGAGTAGTCTCGGGTCAGTTCACGGCTGGGCTGGGCACCGCCGGCTCGGCTGCCGATTGGCTCTTGCCATAGGCAATCGCGGCCGCTGACCCGGCAAGGCCGGCCCCTAGTTGTGCCAGGGCCCATGGAGCGCCCCACCGCTCACGACCGCGTGCGGCATCGACCGACCAACGTCCGGGCCCGACGTCGGTGACGGCAAAGACGATTGCCAGAAGCACCAGGTTGTACTCGTAGCCGCCATCGGTGAGCCACGGTCCCTTCGGAGCATGGACGGTACGGATGGCGGTGATCATCGTGGCGCTCAGCAGCGTCGCGCCGATCGGAGTGGCGGCGCCGGCGGCGAGGAGAGCGCCGCCACCAGCCTCGGCGACGCCGGCGGCGAGGGCGTGAGTCTTGCCGGGACGAAGACCCAGCGACTCGAAGGCCTGACCAGTCCTCTCGAGGCCGTTGCCGCCGAACTTCCCGGCGAGCTTCTGCATACCGTGCCCGACGAACAGGCCTCCAACGACCAGTCGTAGCAGTGCTAGGCCAAGTTTCATGAGTAGCTCCTTGAAGAGATTGTGCGCGCAACTATACCGATGTTGAGATTGTGCTCGGTCATATGCCTACCCTCGTGTGGGCCAAGGCCTAACCTCAGTCGGGTCGGGCTTGCGTGAGGGCCTGCACGAGTAGGCAAGTAGACTGCTGTGCGAAATGACGCTCGTCTTGCTAACCGGGGCCACCCGCGGTATCGGCCGAGCAGCCGCGGTCGAGCTTGCCCGCCAGGGAGCCGAGGTCGCGCTCGTGGGCCGCGAGCCAGAGCGTGTCAAGGCCGTGGCGCAAGAGGCAAGAGCGGCCGGGTCCGGTGCGCCGGTGCACGAGCATGTCGCGGACCTTGCGCTCATGGCCGACGTTCGCGCCCTTGCTGAGGAGGTCCATGGAAGCTACGAGCACATCGATGTTTTGGCCAACAATGCCGGCGCGCTGTTCGCCTCGCGGAAGGAGACCTCTGAGGGTCTCGAGCGGACCTTTGCGCTGAATCACCTCGCACCGTTCCTGCTCACCAACCTGTTGCGAGATCGTCTCGCTGGTGGCCGTGTGGTGACAACGGCCTCCGATGCCCATAAGTCTGGCCGCCTCGATCTCGATGACCTCCAGTCCGAGAAGTCCTACGCCGCGATGCGCGTCTATGGCACCTCGAAGCTCTGCAACATCCTCTTCACGCGCGAGCTCGCCAAGCGTGCGCCGGAGTTGCACGCGAATTGCTTTCATCCCGGCGTGGTGCGCACCGGTTTCGGCAAGAATGAGAACGGCATATGGAAGGTTCTAACCACGCTCGCCGGGCCTTTCTTTCGCTCGCCGCAGCGCGGCGCTCGCTCGCTCGTGTGGCTTTCTATGTCCGCGGAGGCAGCCACGCTCAACGGCGAGTACGTCCAGGATGAGAAAGTGCTCGCGCCAAGCGCCCAAGCCCAAGACGATGTGCTCGCGGAGGGTCTCTGGGAGCACAGCGCCCAGCTGGTCGGTCTACCCGCCGACGCGCCTGCTTGACGCTCGCTTGGGGCGGGCTCTGGTGCCTAGTTGATCAAGTCAGCCAGACTCTTGATAATAAGGTACGCACCGGCTGCCGCGCATAGGAGTACGGCTAGCGGACGACCGTGCTTGGCGAACCACAGGTTGATCTCTTCGAGCGCGCTCGAAGCGCGGGCGGGGACGAGCAACAGCGTCAGCATCGGCAGCTCGATCAGCCACAGCATCACCGCCACTACCGCGATCAGGCTCAGCAGCTTGTCGCTCGTTGAGAGCTTTGCGTCGGAGATCTCCTTGACGGCGGCGATATAGATCGGGGAGGGCAGGACGTAGAGCGTGAGGCCCAGCACGAACGCCAAGCGGCGGCTCTGGAGGTAGCGCTCGATCTTTGAGGTACCGCTGGGCTTCGCAGGCGTTGGCTGCTTGCGATACAGATAGATGGCGACTCCGATGAGCAACACGCCCAGAGCCAGGTCGAGAGCCGCGCTGGGAGTCTGGTGATGCGGCCCGGTGGCGCCGATGTCGTCTAGCAGGAACAGTGCGATGGTGCCGACCGCATAGGTGATGACCGCGGCGGCTAGGACGAAAGCAAGCACTCGCGAGCGCACCTCAGAGCCCCGACCCAGGGCGATCACAGCGGCCACCGCTGGCGGATAGATCGAGGCGGCGAGTGCTAGGGCAAGGGCTTGGGGTGGCATCTAGGTTCGGGGATCGTCGCTTGAATCGGGGCCCTGCTCAGGACGGGCGGTCAGCAGCAGCTGTTGCTCACCCACGCGCACCGTGTCGCCGGCGTGCAACTGACGTCCCCGGCGGATCTCGGGCTCGTCGTTGACCCAGACCGGTTCGAGTGCGAGGAATGCCTTCGCTTCGCTGCCGCTATCGATTGCGCCCACCAGCTTCAGCAGCTGACCGAGCCTGATCGGCTCGTCCTGAATCTGGATCTCGCGGAGCATGGGGTGAATCATCGGTCATGCGACGGCAGAGCGCATACGGCCATCGTTGTGAGCATCTGAAACGGGCTATGCCCGCCCCGCGCGGCAGGCGGGACGGGCATAGCGGTGCCGCTTGTCGGTTTGAGGCTAGACGTCAGCGATGTGTGCGCCTGGTTGGCGTGTGTCGAGCGAGCGAAATGCCCGCTACGTGCACCTGAGTTTGCACCCCGGGCTCTGTGCTGGGGATGCTCGCAAGCGTCAGGTAGAGCCCCACTTGGCGGTGCCGCTCGAGCTCGCCGAGCACGGTGTGTAGCGATCCATGCGAGAGCTTCAAGCGGACTTCCACTTGACGCCCGGCCAAGACTTTCACCTGTGTGCCGGTCAGCGTATAGCTGTGCAGGGTGAAGCCTTTGGCGTTCCTGCCATGCGCGCCATGGTGTGGGATGCGTACGGTCACACGCCCGCTTAGCCGCATGTCGAGGCTTGCGGCGCAGCCGGCGCTTGCGAGGATTGTGCCCTTGCTGAGCAGTCGCTGGGTGCGGACGGCGTTCAGTGTGCAGCGGGTCGGCAAGACTCCTCCAGGTGTGCTGGCGGTGGCTGCCGCGGGGATTGTGATTGTGCGAGTTACTGTTGTGGTGTTGCCAAGCGCATCGGTGGTGGTGACTGTCACCTGATAGCTGCCTGGTGCGCTGTATGTGTGGGTGGCGCTTACGCCGCTCGAGGAGGAGCCGTCTCCAAAGGAGAATCCCTCGGACAGGACAGGGCTCCAGACATCCAGGGGTGCCACGAAGAACTGCAGTGGCTGACCGACGATTCCCTGAGAGGGAAGTGTGAGTCCGCGAGGCAACGGTCCGGCGCCGTCATAGCCGGCGGCTTCAAGCAGGTAGTTTGGGCCGCTCGAGCGTGACCACACGGCGATGCCGTTGCCTTGCGCGTCGATGCCCACCTCGGAAGCACTTTCCTGGGGGCCCGTCGCGGAGATGGTTGTGGCGGGCGCGAAGCTACCGCCGGCTGGTCTTACGGCCGCCTGGGTGGTGTTGGTAGCGCCGTTGAACGTCTTCCAGCTGACGATTGTCGCGCTCAGCCCGTCGCCGGCGATGCTCGGTTCATAGGCTTCCTGGCCGCCTGGGTCGAGCGTGGTGGGCGCGGCAAAGGTGCCTGTGTTGCCAGGTGCGCGCACGCTTGCGTCGATGCGCAGTTCGCTGCCGTCGGACTGCTGCCATGCGACGACACCCTCGCCTTGAGCGTCGAATGCCACCTGCGGGGCTTGTGCCGGCATTGAGCTCGGCGCGGAGGCTGTCTGAGGGCTGGCGAACGTACCGCCGCTAGGCCGGTAGGCACCCTCGACGGTGCTCGCGGGGGGTCCATCGAAGCGCCACACGGCAAACGCGTTGCCGCTCGCGTCGAACGCCACCTGTGGTGTGTCCGCGTTGTAGCCGCTGGGCGAGAGGAAGCCTTGAGTGCCGAAGCTTCCGCCTGCTGAACGGATGGCGTCTTGAATACGGATGTTCGAGCCGTCCCAGCCGTCCCATACGGCGATTGCATCTCCCTGAGAGTCGAGCGCGACCCGCGCGACGCTAGCGACCGTGGTGAAGCCGGTTAGATCGACAGGCGTGCCGAAGAGCCCACCGGGCGCGGCTGAGGCTGCTTGCACCTCTTCGCTGAGGCCAGACCCGAGGCTCCACACGAGTACGGCTTCGCCCGTGGCGTTCATCGCTACACGTGGTTCCCTTGCTTCATAGCCCGCCGGTGAGAGCGTCTGGGGTGCCCCGAAGGAGCCACCGGCTGGTCTGTAGGCGGCCTGGACACGCGCGTTGGCGCCATCGAAGTGCAGCCATACCGCGATCGAGTTGCCCTGTGCGTCGCTGGCGACATCGGGGGACGTCGAATAGGCGCTTGGGTCTGAGAGCGTCTGAGGAGCGCTGAAGACTCCCCCCGCTGGGCGCGCGGAGGCCATGATGACCGTCTGGGGGCCGCTGCTCTGCCAGACAGCCACAGCGTCGCCGCCCTGGTCGAAGGCCACCTGTTGCTTGCTTGCGTCTTGGCCGGGCTGTGAGAGCGTTTGCGGCGTGAGCCACTGTGGTGCTGCATGGGCGGGAGCCGCCATGGCAAGCGTCGCCGCCGCCATGGCGAGTCCGAGTTGGGGCTTGAAGATCCGGTTGAGCATCATCTCGCGATACCTCCTGTGATGGGCCCGCGGAGGCGGGCTCAATTGGCTTGTGCGAGACGAAACTGAGGTTCGCGCGGCGAATTACGCGAGCGGCGCAAAATTTTCCGGGGTCACTCTGCTGGGCCACGGCGAAGCCGGTGTCAGGGAATCAAGCCAGGTCTTTCGGGAGGGACGGGGGTAGTGCTCGTTTCGGTGGTTTCGCCAGAGCCCGTGGTGGTTGGTGGGGCGGGAGCGGGCGTGGTTTGGGTCGGTGGCGTGGTGGTTGTAGGCGGCGGAGTGGGTGTGGGGGGATTGGGGGTCGGACCTGTGGTCGAAGCTGGCGGTGTGGTGACCACTGGGGGTGCTGGCCGCTTGGTTTTTGGTTTCGGGACGCGATGATGGTTGCTGCGCACGCGAGTTGTCTGATGGTGTGGCTTTACCGGGGTAATGGTCACGCGGGGGCCATCGCTGGGGGCGGAGCCGTGGAGAGCGAGCGGTTGCTCAGGTTTCGAGCTTGGGAGCACGATGGCTGGGTGGTGGACTCGGTGGGCGGGGACCGCCGTGGTGGTGAGGTGCACGGGTTGGTCAACGGCTGGTAGGGCTTGGCGTGCGATGTGTCCGTCTCGTGTGATGCCAGTCATCGCAATGAGAAGCAGGCATAGCGCGAGCAGTGCGGCGCCGAGAGCGCTCCAGCGCGCCAGCCGCACGCGACTGGAATGGACTCCGTTGCCTGGTAGGGCCTCGGTTTGTTGGGAGTCTCCAAGTGCTTGCTCCCCGGTTGCTCCGCTTGTAGGCCCGTGCGCGTCTGAGGGCGGTCTAGGTCTGGGTGTCTGCTCGCCGGCTGGCCCGTGCGCGTCCGAGGCGGGATTGGGGGCGATGTGACTCCAGTCGGCGCCAACGAGTTCGGCGGCGCGGGCGATCGTCGCGTGACGCAGCCAGAGCAGCGGCGCGATCGGGGCGAGCGCGCGGTAGGAGACCCCGGCCTCCTGCATCGCGGCCTGAGCGAGCCGGCAGGTGTCGCATTCGGCGAGGTGAGCGTGCGCCCAGTCGAGCTCGTCTGGGTCGCCGCGCTCGTCGTCCTGGATGCTTGCAAGCAGCGGTAGCGCCTTCGCGCAGTTGGCTGAGGAGGCGCTCACGGAAGCAAGCGCCGAGCCGCGCAAGAGATCGCGCAGCTTGATCCGTGCGCGCGAGACAAGCTGGGCGACGGCGTTGCGATTGAGCCCCATCAGCTCGCCGATTTCGTCGTAGGAGAGCAGCTCGACCTCGCGCAGCGCCAGCACCTCCCGCTGGCGCGCGGGCAGCTCGGCGTTTGCCACGCGTACGTCCTCACGGGCGGCGGCGAGCAGAGCGGCGCGCTCGGGGTCGCGCTCGAGGTTGTCATCGGGTGGGCCGTACTGGCCAACTCCCGATCCGTCGGGCTCGTCCGCGACCGGCTCGATTCTCCGTCTGCCTTCGATCATGTCGTAGCAGGCGTTGCGGGCGGCGGCGAGGGCGTAAGCGGCAAAGTTGAGCTCGCGACCCTCGAGCGCCGGCAGGCGTCCGAGCATGCGTACGAACGTCTCCTGGGTGGCGTCGGCGGCGTCATGCGGGGTACCGAGCATCCGCATGCAGAAGCCATAGACGCGCCGCTCGTGGCGGTCGTAGAGCTGCGCGAAGGCGTGACCGTCGCCGGCGGTTGCCAGCCTAGCCAGCTCCCTGTCGTCCAGCGTCTCGAGCTTGCGCGGGTGTGTGCCCGGCGTGGCCATGGCGCATAGCTTGACGTGATTTTCCCGGAGCGCATGTGTTGGACGGTGGTCGAGCACGATGGAGGCTTCACTGCAGACCGGTGGGTCGATGATGCCATCACGGGTACAACGGCCCAACCGCTCACGTATTACGCGCTAGGGAGGGCTCGCGAAACTCGCTAGCCCTACGAAGTGGCGCTGCCCGACCGGCAAATGCAAGCCTGCGTCAGTACGCGACCGCTGCGGGAGCTGCTTGACGATGCTCGGAGAGCCCGTTAGGATGTTGGTACCCCCTCCGTCCGCTTCGGCGGCGGAGATGCGAGGCCGCCTTCGGGCGGCCTTTGCGAGTCTTAGGGCAAACCTACCACTCGGGCGGCTTGTGGATGATGCCCTTGGCGTCCGGTACTTGCGTCGGGAACTGACTCGCACGCAAAGCGGACCTTCTGATTGGCTTGTAGAAAGAGCCGCGCGACAACGACCTCGGCGAGAGTCCGTAGCTGCGGTTGCCGTGTGGATTGAGTACGCCAACCGGGGCTTTGAGATCCTCGCGTACGAATCTGACCGGCTCCTTGAGATCGCTGTCGTTCGATATGACGACGGCCAGGTCGTAGCGCGCGCGAAAGCCATCGATGAGGAGGTGGCTGGCAAGGTTGACGTCTGAGCCCTCGGTGATTTCGACCTCCACAAAGGCCGACTGTCCTCTCCGTACCTTGGCACGGCGGCGAACGGCGGTTCTCGTCATGAAGTGCCCGTAGTGGATCGTTAGGCGCGGCACCGTTGCCAGGGCACGCAAGTACGTCTGTTGGCGTTGAGCTACATGCGGATTGTCCCGCCTGCCTTTGACCTTCGCCGTGAAGTACTTGAGCCCGACGATTTCAGAATCCTCATTGAGCAGGCGCTCGCAAAGCGCTCCGACGTCAAGCCAACGCTCGAAGGTGTCCCTGAGGCATCCGTAGTAGAGGTTGAAGCCATCGACGTAGACGATCGTGCGCAGCTTTGGGCGCCCCCTGGACTTAGGCGAGCAGTTTAAAAAGTTCCATAGGCTCAGAACATTGCGAGCTCCGCTCAGAACAAGCGTTCCTGGCGTGCCGCCGGCTCCTCGACTGCTTTGTCGGCCTCGCTAGCGAGCCCAGACCACCTGCTGAATCCGGTGCGCGTGCCGCGTCCGCGTACCAGTCCGGCTAGTCGCTTGCGCTCCTCGACGGGCGCGTAGGCGCCGCGGTCGTAGAGATCCTCATAGCGCCGCACGAGATCGGGGCGCTGAGTGCGCAGCCAGTCCATGAAGACGTCCTTGACGTCGCGACGTAGGTGCAGCGCAACGCCTCCGATGCTCCGTGCGCCGGCGTCGATGGCGCCCTGTAGCAGCGGCTCGAGCTGCTGCGGCTCATCGTTTATGCCAGGCATCAGCGGAGCGATCAGCACGCCTGTGGGGATGCCGGCACGGTTGAGCTCTGCTACCGCCTCCAGGCGGGCGCGCGGGTTGGGGGTGTGTGGCTCGGTGGCGCGCCACGCACGCTCGTCGAGCGTGGGGATCGACAGGCACGCGCTGATCGTGGTGCGCTCGGCGATTTGGAGCATCAAGGGCAGGTCGCGCAATAGCAGCGGCGACTTGGTGAGCACAGAACAAGGATTGCCGGCCCCGCCGGCGGCGTCGCGTAGCGCCTCCCAGATGCCCTCCATCAGGCGGTAGCGGCCCTCGACCCACTGGTAGGGATCCGTATTGGTGCCCAGCGCTACATGCTCGCCCTTCCAGGATCTCCGCGCGAGCTCCACGCGCAGTACCTCCGGCGCATTGACCTTGACGACGATCTCGCGCTCGAAGTCACGCCCCGGGTCGAAGCCGAGGTAGCGGTGGGTGGGCCGGGCAAAACAATAGACGCAAGCGTGACTGCATCCTCTGTAGGGGTTGATCGTCCAGCTGAATGGCATACGCGATTGGCTCGGAACGCGGTTGAGCACCGAGCGGGCATGGACCTCGTAGAAGCGCATGTCAAGCGCCTCGGGCGCGTCGAAGTGGCGCACTACCGCCTCGTCGCGATAGCCGGGCAGCCGCCGCTGCTCGTCTGCCTCCTCACTCAAATTGCTCCAGCGCACGAACGTATGTTCGCATAGATGGCGGACGGATGCTAGCGAGGCCTGGTGCGCGTCCCGTGTAGTTTTGTGCGCAAATTGAGGAGGAGAAAGATTCCCGTTCGTAGAATTCGTCTATCTCTAGGGTTATGATCCTCCGGGGGTGCCGCTGGGGCGCTAACCGAGGTCTTTGGGAGGGTGCGTATGTTGGGGGGCGGTGTTTGGCGTGTCTTGGTGGGTGGTTTGGTTGCTGGTCGGGGGCGGGGTCGCGTGCGTTTGGGCTTCTTGCTGAAGATTCGCAGGAAGGTGTCAAGGAAGCCCGTGTGGCTGGTCGTTCGTTAGACGGTGAAGTTCAGAACGATCTTGATTTGGATGGCGAGGATGCTGGTACTTTGCCGTACGATCTTGGCGTTAATGCTGTTACTAATGCGACTCTTGGGGGCGTTCCTCATATACTTGGGGTCGAATTGGGTAATGGGCTTGATCAGTGGATTGAATTGCCGGAATGGCATCCGGTGTCTTCTGGTGAGGAAGAAGAAATGGTCAAAGTACATGAGTGGCTTTTGGCTGAACCGCTTCGGGTGCACGTGAAGAATCGGGCGTTGAATCCTTCGGCGGGCACGGAGGAAGCTCCTGAATATTATACGTTGCCGGCGGGTACTTATCTGGCGAGCTACGCTGGTACCGCGGTGGACCTTCTTTCGGCGTCATAGAAGAAGGCGTCACATGTACCATAGTATTGACTTTAGAACATAGTATTGACTTTAGAAGGTTGTGAATCTTTTAATCGGACACGCGAAGGTGAATATATCCCGCCTGGCTTTACTCGCAAAGAATTTATTGATGTGAAGGGTGGTATTATCCGGGTGGTATACTGACCCAGGATGGTATCGCGATCTATGAGTATAAGCCACCTGAAAAGTGTCCTGCAGTCGAAGCTATTTCTCCTGGCATGGTTGGTGCTAAGGGTGCTCCTGGGGCTTGGACTTGTCCTCCTGTTGGTGTGCCAGCACCTGGCTTGATTACTCCGGAAATTGAAGAAGATAATACCGCTGCGGGTTTGCCTGCTAGGCCCAAAGAGCCCTCTCCCGTTAGTTTGCCCACGGTTCCTCCGTCGTCGCTTACTGAATCCGAGCTTGAGGAAATCAGCGAGAA